>CAVQJT010000017.1:0-708607 GCA_963712885.1 Calditrichia bacterium | reverse complement strand
AGGATGTAAAGACCATTGTGCCAGTGAGATCTCAAATAGGTTGGGTTGTTTTGAGCAGGAACTGATCAATCCCATTCCGGCACCACCTACACCAAACGCAATTGTCGTTTTGAGAAATTTACGTCTTTGCATTTTTAAGCCTCCGATCCAATGTTGTAAGCGCCAAATGTATGATCAGTCTGAATACCTCACCACCCACGTCCAACGGGGCAGGCGGAACTGCCCTTCAAACACAGATCATTGAAATAATGCAATTCCTTCCCCGCTTCGGCGGGTCAAGATGACAGGAAAGTTAATTATACAGATGTTTTCTAATATAAATTAAATAAATCCATTTATTTATCTGTGTCAATCCGTGGTTTTTGAACCGGTCGGGTTAGTACGATAAATAAACTTATTTGTTGGCAACCTTTCTGAAAACCCGCACATAGTCAACGACCATCATTTGAGGAAAAACCGTCGTGGCATCTGGATTTCCGGGCCAATTACCTCCGACAGCAATATTAAGCAAGATATGAAATTTCTGATCAAACGGTGCGGGATAAAGTTGATTTGTGGTATACCAGTCTTTCTGGGTCTGGTAGAGGACACCATCGACATACCAGCGGAATTCAGTTGTATCCCACTCAACCGTAAACAGATGAAAATCGGCAGAGAAGGTACCATTGGGTAACGTATAAAAGGTTCCGCTGTGAACATTATCCGGAGGGGAGCCGCCATAATGCAGCGTCCCATAGACCTTGTTTTGTTCATGGCCCAGATATTCCATAATGTCGATCTCACCGCTTGCGGCCCACCCCCCGTACTCCCAGTCGGTGGGCAGCATCCAGATTGCCGGCCAGAGTCCCTGGCCTACCGGCATTTTGGCCCGAATATCAAAACGACCGTACTTCCAGTCACCTTTATTGAGCGTGCGCAAACGGGCTGATGTATACTGCCGGGTTCCGTCGGGACCGGTATATTCTTCTTCCAGGGCGACGACATTGAGCAAACCATTTTCCACATATGAATTTTCAGGTCGGTCCGTGTAATACTGCAATTCGTTGTTTCCGCCGCCCCATCCATTAACCTCGTGTTCCCAGCGCAAGGTGGCAATATTGGTCCCGTTAAATTCATCATTCCACACCAGTTCATAGCCGGGCGGAACCGGAATATTCGACGTATCATCGCCATCCGAACTGGTCCCGTTATTGCTGCAGGCAAAAAACAATAGTGGACAGATAAAATGTAAAAGGTATTTCATAAAAGACCCCCTGATTTTGATCACTTTTATAAATTAAAATAATCGATTTCCTTTTTATTTACAAATTATTCCATCCTCAGATCAAATTTCTCGATCTTCTATGATTGCTTACAGACATCAGCCGCGATGCTGTAAATATTTTTGATTTCCTTCTCTAAATTTAGTATTTATAATCTAATAGCAGGACCTGTCCGCACCGTATTCATAGTGATTCATCTTTTCCAATTTAATATTTTATGCATGATAACGATGGCAGAAGTGTAATTGACTTTTCAACAGAGCATAAAATGCGGGAGCACTTCGACATGACAGAGAAGGATATTTTGGGAAAAAGCCGAACCAGAGATCTACGGTGGAAGAAAGGGATTTGCGGTATATGTCCTGCCGGATGCTGGGTCAACATCGGGATGCAGAACGGGCGGATGGTGGCGATTGAGGCGGACACCGGACATCCGCTCGGAATGATCTGCCGGCGGGGCGAACATGCACCCGAGATCGTTTATTCGAAACACCGCCTGAATAATCCGCTTAAGAGAAGCGGCCCGAAGGGAAACTATGACTTCAAGCGGATCAGACTGGAATGAGGCTTATGATATTATAACCGAGCGTCTGAATTTTTTGAAAGCCGACAGCGGACCGGAGTCGGTTGCCATCTACACCGGTCGCGGCGCATTCGAATTATCATTGTGCGATATGTTCCAGCCCAGGGGTGTGGCCGTCTCATCAGCATCTAATATTCTTTTTCCTTTTGGCTCCCCGAATACCATGGGGGTGGGTGCGCTTTGTTATGTCTCCTTCGCAATGATCGCTCCCCACGTTACCATGGGACGTATGCTGATCAATATGTTTACGGACATCGAAAATGCCGATCTGCTAGTCGTTTGGGGGGCCAATCCGGCCACCGACTCCCCCCCGCTCGATATGTACCGACTGGAAGCGGACTGCCCGGCGTGGTGCACGAATTTTTGTCATTGATCCGCGCAAAACCGAAACCGTGGAGCGTACCGGTGCACAGTGGGTACCAATCCGTCCCGGGACCGACGGGGCATTGGCTCTTGGCCTGATCCATGTGATGCTTGAAGAAGACTACTATGACGAGCATTTCGCCGGGAACTGGTGCCATGGATTGCCGGAGACTCAGGACCTATACCGGCCATTTTTCACCGGCTATAGTATCCGGAATTACCGGAATCCCGGAAGAAACAATTACCAACCTGGCAAGGGATATCTGCCTGGCAAACGGTGCCTGCCCGGTTATGTATACAGGCCTGGAATACTCCAATAGCGGGATACAGGCAATCCGCGCTGTGCTGACAGCCTTTGCACTGGCAGGACAGCTGGATGTGCCGGGCGGAATCGGACTGGCTATGCATGGAAGTCATTTTCCGATCAACCGTACCTGTAATCAACCTAATCCCAATCTTGCAAAAGCCCTGGCACGCGATAAATTTCCACTTTACAGCCATTATCGGGGGGAATCCCATGCCAGCGGCCTGGTTACATCAGCATTGACCGGGAAACCATACAGGATACGCGGTCTGATCGTTCATGGCGCATCTCTGCTCACTTCATGGCCCCAGACCCCATTGTGGCGAAAAGCACTATCAAAACTTGATTTTCAAGTATGTATAGACCGGCAAATGACCGCAGACGCTGCTTATGCCGATATCCTCCTGCCGGCAACGACTATGTTTGAAATTAATTCGTATATGACCTACGGTCCCATTTTCCGCTTGCGCGAACGTATGATCGAACCGATCGGAGAGGCCCGGAATGATTATCTGATCATGGCCGAACTGGCAAACCGATTGGGGTACGGTCATCTGTACCCACAGAGCGAGGAAGAAATGATCCGCCGGGCACTGGAAGGATCCGGCTTTTCGCTGGCAGACGTAAGGGCGGCGGGTGGTTCAGTCCAGATCGATACGCCCGTGATGGAGTACAAAAAGTGGGAAAAGAGTAAACTCAGATCTGACGGCAGACCCGGGTTCGATACCCCGACCGGGAAATTTGAAATCCGGTCGACTATTCTGGAAGAGTATGGATACGAATCCTTACCAAAATATACGGAGCCTACCGAAGGACCGGTGGCCAGCCCGGAGATCGCTAAACAGTACCCGCTGGTATTCAATTCAGGCGCCCGCCCCCATACAGATTTCCGCTCGCAGCATCATGGTGTCAAAGCGCTTCTGAAAGAAAATCCCGAACCCCAGATGCATATGAATACCATTGACGCCCGGGACCGCGGAATCAGAACAGGCGATCTTGTAAACGTGAAAACTCCGCGTGGAAGCGTTATCTTTCGCACAAACGTAACTTCGCGAATCGTTCAGGGTGCCATAGAATGCAATATGGGCGGTGGAACACCGGTTGGACCGAAAGCATGGCAGGAGCGGAATGTGAATGAACTGACGGATCTCGGAAATTTCGATGAGATCTCAGGATTTCCGGTCTACAAATCCCTCTTATGCGAAGTAGAGAAAACTCAGGGCAAAAGTGTCAAACCCAAAGATGTTACCGATTCTCAGGAAGAGCCTGAGAAGATATATTGGTTTAAAGAAACAAAACGACCCGGGCGGCAGATCTACCTGGACAACAACGCGACCACACCCGTCGCAAAGGAAGTCCTTGAAGCCATGCTGCCTTATTTTGAAGATAAATTTGGTAATGCCTCAGCGATCCATACCCGGGGGGTGGAGGTCCATCGGGACATTGAACACGCCCGACGGCAGGTTGCCGCCCTGATCAATGCAAGACCCAGGCGGATCATATTTACCGGCGGCGGATCGGAAGCCGATAACCTGGCATTGAAAGGCGTGGCGTTTTCACAGGCTGAAAAGGGAAAACATATCATTACCAGCCGCATCGAGCATCCAGCAATCCTGAAGGCATCAGAATTTCTTGAACGGATAGGATTTGAAGTGACCTATCTTCCGGCTGATACCGATGGAATTATATCTCCTGCTTCGCTGGCGTCTGCCATCAGATCTGACACCATTCTCGTGTCTATAATGATGGCAAATAACGAGGTCGGTACCATACAAGCGGTTGCTGAATTGTGCCGGATTGCTCATAAAGCAGATGTACTTTTCCACACCGATGCTGTCCAGGCAGCCGGAAAAATTCCCATCGATGTGGCATCTCTTGATGTTGATCTGTTGACCATTTCAGGCCACAAATTTCATGGCCCAAAAGGCATTGGCGCCCTTTATGTCGGAGAGGGGATAAAGATTGAACCTCTTATTCACGGGGGCAAGCAGGAAGCCGGGTTGCGTGCCGGAACTGAAAATATTGCAGGAATTGTCGGATTAGGTACTGCTGCAGAGTTAGCGGGCAATTCTCTTGGGCGTCAGCATATGACAAAGCGGCTGCGGGACAAACTGGAAACCGGAATATTGCAGCTGATTCCGGAAGCTTTGCTTAACGGTCATAAAACAAATCGGTTACCCAACACACTGAACCTTACTATACCGCGTATTCGTGGTGAGTCACTGGTGATTGCACTGGATCAGCAGGGGATTATGCTTTCATCCGGTTCAGCCTGCAAGGCAGGATCACCGGAACCGACACATGTCCTGATCGCAATGGGGCGCACCGAAGAGCAAGCCCATTGTTCCGTACGATTCTCACTTTCAGATTTCAACAAATCAGAGGAAATTGATGCGACACTCAACGTCTTAAAAAATGTATTAGGCGAAATGGCCTCTACGATCCGGTTTTTACCCTGTAAATAGGTTTTTCCATAATGTAGAATTCATAGCCGTAATAAGCGGCATATTTACGGTACAGATCTATCTCATATGTGGTCTGTTCGAGCAGCTCCATGATTTCCAGGTTATTTACGTGCACGCTTTTCAACCGGTCTGTTCTCTTCAGAAGCGGCGTATAAAAGCCCTCCCACCAATCCGCCTCGGGTATTGAAAAATGTCCAACAAGTTTATATCCGAGATTTTCTATGATTTCCAGATTTTCATGGACCGTTCGGATATCCGGATACTCTCGTTTCCAGAAACCGGCCACCTCCGCTGGTGGATCATCCCTGAACCAGGAAACCTCCGTAACCGCCATATGGCCTCCGGGCCGGAGAAATTTGTTCCACTCTTCAATCCGTCTTCAAACCCGACAATGTAGATCGCTCCTTCAGACCAGATCAGATCATAATTATTTTTGGGTAAATCGGGATCTGCCATAGACTGGCAACTGGTCGAAATTTTCGACGGCGGATCCAGATGATAAGCGAGATGCCAGAGAATGTCCAGATAAGGCTGATGAATATCAACCGCAGTGATCTCAGCGGATAAAGATTTTGCCAGGGTCAGGGTTTGAGATCCGGTACCACAGCCCAGATCGAGGACCCTTGGATTTTCGGGCAGGTGTATATAAGACAGTGCTTTCAGGGTAGATTCGACTGATCCGGGTCCCTGCCGGGGATTGGTCTTGAATAATTCAAAAATGAAATCCGCTTCCAACCCGCACCCTTCAGGCTTTCATAAAATATTTACCATTAAACGAAGAAAATATTTCTATTAAGAAAAAATCTTCTCTGTTCCCAAAACCGGAATTATATTCTATTTTTTGATGAGTCCAACTATATAGATCAGCACAATAGCACCAACCAGGGCCGTTATCAATGCACCGATAAGTCCTCCGGTAGTGATCCCTAACAGGCCAAACAAAAATCCTCCGATCAATCCACCGATGATGCCGACGATAATATTACCCAGGAGTCCAAAGCCCTTGCCTTTCATGACCGTACCAGCAAGCCATCCGGCCAGACCGCCAATGATCAAAAACCATAAAAAATCCATAACCATCCTCCTGTTTAGTTGAGTATGTTTGGAGTAAAAGCAGTACAATATTAAGTGGTGTGGCGATATAATACTAAAAATTAAATACAAATGGAAGCAAATAAACCCGATGCCTCTTTTGTCTTTCGGATTGAATCCATATACCGGAAAGCATATCGCTATTTACTCATCAGTCCAATGACATAAGTAAATACCACGGCACCTGTAAAGGCCGTGATGAGAGCACCGAACAGACCTCCCGTTTGGATCCCGATCAAATCAAACAGGAATCCACCCACAAATCCTCCGATCACCCCAATGACGATATTGCCCAGCAGACCGAAGCCCTTTCCTTTCAGAACTTCACCCGCAAGCCAACCGGCAAGACCTCCGATGATCAAATATAAAAAAATATGCATAAGTCAACCTCTTTGCTCATTTTCATGTTTCTTGACTTTTTCTGTTCCAAAATCCGAATGGAAACGGATATTATTATACACATAACCAATACCTGATTCAAGGGTAGAAGGTAATGACAATCTGATTTTTTTTGATATACCGGTTAAACCGATTTAGAATGCTGATCATGCCAGCTGACAAGCGCTGCTTAACTCCGAAACCAGATTCAGCGCACTGGAAAATTCCCGTTCATCCCCGACATTTTCCAGACATCTGAGCACAGCGCTGCCGACAATTACGCCATCACAGTAGGGTGAAAATTCTCTCACATCCTCCGCCCCGGATATGCCGAAACCGATCAGCATTTTATTTTTTTTCAGTAGACTGTAAGTGCGTCTGACATGGGCCACGGCATGTTCATCAAATTTATTTTTTACACCTGTCGTTCCCGCCACGCTGACGCAATAAACAAATCCCCGGCTACGCTGATCGATTGCTTTGATCCTCGATTCGGGCGAAGTCGGTGTGGTCAATTGAATGATATCGATGTCATCCGGCGGTGAGCCCCAGAAAGACGCATACTCCTCCAGCGGAATGTCCGGAACAATGATACCGTTTACCCCGCTGTTCCGGCTCGTCCGGAGAAAAGGTTCAATACCATAACGCAGTACCGGATTGGCATAGCCCATCAGGATCACCGGTTTATCGGAAGATTTCCTGATTTCCTCTACATAACTGAAGATCCGGTCTATTGTAATTCCCGACGCCAGAGCTTTTTGTGAGGCAAATTGGATCACCGGACCGTCGGCTATCGGATCACTGAAAGGAATCCCGATCTCCAGCAGGTCGGCACCTTTTTCGAGTACATCGAGCGCCAACCTGACGAAATCATCTGCGCGCGGATACCCGGCTGTCAGGAATACGGACAAAGCTTTACGGTTTTTTTTATTGAGCCGATCGATGTATGCAGCGATGTTGTTCATTTTAAGAACCGTATCGTTTTATGGCCATTACCTTGATTACCATAAGTAAATCAGAAATCAGGAACCGAGAATTGGTAATTGGTAATTGGTAATTGGTAATTGGTAATTGGTAATTGGTAATTGGTAATTGGTAATTTAAGAATAATTTTAATATTTACATATATTTAAGTTGAATTACTTATAAATATTAACGTAATTAGCTAGTTAAATTCTTTGTTGCTTTGTTGCTTTGTTGCTTTGTTGCTTTGTTGCTCTGTTGCTCTATCTCTTTATCTCTTTGTCGCTATGTTCCTTCTTTCCGGTTCAACAATTCAACAATTAAACGATTCAACATCTATTTTGCCTGATCACCTAAGCTGCTCAATATGGTATTCAGATCCTTGTCTCCACGACCGCTGATATTGACAACCACAACTTCATCATTCGAAGTTGCCGGCATCAGTTCATCCAGGTAAGCGACCGCATGAGCTGTTTCAAGGGCAGGCAGAATCCCTTCACACCGGGCGAGCATCCGGGTGGCAGTCAACGCACGGTCATCACTCACCGCCGCATACCGGGCTCTGCCTGAATCATGCAGTGCCGAATGTTCGGGACCGACGCCGGGGTAATCAAGTCCGGCGGAGATGGAATGAACTTCCGCAACCTGGCCCTGCTCTGTCTGCAACAGATAGGACTTCATCCCCTGAAAAATTCCGGGTTTTCCGCTCAGCAGTGTAGCGCAGTGCCGATCGGTATCAAGCCCTTCTCCGGCGGCTTCAACACCGATCAGATGCACACTCTTATCCGCTATAAATGGATAAAAAATGCCTATCGCATTTGAGCCACCACCGACACAGGCCAAAACATAATCCGGTAATCTATTTTCAACCTGCAGGATCTGTTCACGGGTTTCCCGGCCGATAACCGATTGAAAATCACGTACGATTTTCGGATAAGGATGCGGCCCGACAACCGATCCGATTATATAATGGGTATCGTTTACATTGGTCACCCAATCCCGGATCGCTTCATTGGTTGCATCTTTGAGCGTGCGGGTCCCCGAGCTGACTGGTCTAACTTCTGCCCCGAGCATTTTCATCCGGAAAACATTCAGGGCCTGGCGTTCGACATCAACCTCGCCCATGTACACCACACATTCCAGGCCAAACTTCGCACAAACCGTTGCCGTTGCAACACCATGCTGTCCGGCGCCGGTTTCCGCAATGATCCGTTTTTTCTCTGTCCGCCGGGCAAGGAGAATCTGTCCGAGTGTATTGTTCAACTTGTGGGCCCCGGTATGACAAAGATCTTCCCGTTTCAGATATATTTTCGCCCGGCCATAATGTCTGGTCAGGCGATCCGCGAAGGTGAGCGGTGTCGGTCGCCCATTGTACGTGGATTGAAGGTATTCTAATTCGGCAATAAAGTCCGGATCCGTACACGCTTTTTGATATATACCCTCAAGCTCGGCTAAGGCGGCAATCAAAGTCTCGGGAACATATTTGCCACCGAAACCGTTAAATTTTCCTTTATGATCCGGCCAGGAATACCTGGAATTCATAATTTTTCCTGCAATTTAATTGATTATTCCGTTCTGCCCCTTATTTTCAGATATCAGCATTCCACCGGGCTCTTTCACATATAGTCTTTCAACCGGTTGAAAAAGATTCTGACTTTCTCCCTATCCTTCTCCCCCGGTTTTTTCTCCAGGCTGCTGGACAGATCAATACCTGCCGGTCTTATTTCGTTGATAATTTTACCAATATTATCGCTGTTTATCCCCCCGGCGAGGATGCACGTATCTACCAGATCTTTGGGAATGTTTTCCCAGTTAAACGTTTTTCCTGTCCCGCCAAATGCATGCCGGGAGTGGGCGTCCAACAGGATACCATGATCTTTATAGGCCTCTGTTTGCCGAAAATCAAAGGCCTGATTTACCCTGAAAGCTTTGATAACGGGATAATTAACAAGCCTGATATATTCTGGTGATTCATCTCCATGCAGTTGTACCGTATTCAATCGGCATTTTTTCGCTATTCGGTTAACCATCGGGCCCGGGGCATTTACAAAAACACCGATTTTCATGATGAGGGACGGCAAATGCCGGATAATCTCAACGGCGTCATCCGAATCTATATACCGCGGGCTATTTTCATAGAAAATAAAACCCAGTGCGTCAGCACCTTCATCGACGCACATCCGGGCATCAACAAGATTTGTTATTCCGCAGATTTTAATTCTCATCGCTGCACCAGCCGATCAATTCCGTCAATGCTATACCGGGATCCTCTGCACGCATCAAATGTTCACCAACGAGAATACCATTTATACCTGCTTGTCTAACGGTCGCAACATCTTTTTTACTTTTTATGCCGCTTTCTGCAACGGTTGTCATATTATCCGGCAGATGAGCCTTTACTTCCAGACCGGCCTTCAGATCCACTTTAAAATCTTTCAGATTTCGGTTGTTTATACCAATGATCCGATTTTGGATCAGGCTAACTTTTTGTAGTTGATCTTTTTCATGTACTTCCAGCAACACTTCCAAACCGGCCTCGGAAGCCGCATCGGTAAGCTCTTTGATCTGGGTGGCTGAAAGTATTTCGGCGATCAGCAGAATAGCATCGGCGCCTGCCCAGCGGGATTCAAAAACCTGATATTCATCGAGAATAAAATCTTTCCTGAGCAAAGGACGGGAGCAAAAACGGGCGATGGATGATAGATATCCCATATCGCCCTGAAAAAAAGTTTTATCGGTCAGAACGGAGATGGCCGCCGCCCCATTATCTTCATACAGATGAGCGATCTTTACCGGATCGAAATCATTTCTGATCACCCCGGCCGAAGGGCTTGCTTTTTTAACCTCGGCAATAACCGCAAGCACCTTGTCTGCCGATAATGATGCCTGGAAACTTTTCCCGGGTTTTTCAAAGAATTCCGAATCACGGAAATTACTCAGCCGGTAATGCGCCCGCAGTTTTTGCACTTCCACTTTTTTAACTTCTATGATTTGATCCAGAAGATTCACGCATATGCCTTTAATTGCTGAACTTTTTCCAGCGCTTTTCCGGATAAAATTGCTTCCTCCGCTGCACGGACACAGACATTGATATCATTATCAAAGCCGGAGGCCTTCAATGCCATTGCCGCATTGGCCGCGGTTATAAAAAATACAGCATTCTTTTCCTTTTCGATAAAGAGATTGAGCAGAATAGCGGCATTCTGCTCCGGTGTATCGCCGATGATTTCCGAAAGATCGATGTGAGGATAGCCAAAGGTATGATGATCGACCTTATATACTTTTGATGTTTCCCCTTTTTTGAATTCGAAAACATCCGATGGTTCACTCAGGATTACCTCATCAAATCGATCGCCGGTACAAACAAAACAGACATTTTCCATATCGAGCATACCGGCTGCATCATGCATCAATTTCGCAGCATTTCGGCTGTAAGTGCCGATAAACTGCCTTCTGGTACCAGCCGGATTGGTCAATGGACCCAGCATATTAAAGATTGTTTTCGTTCCGAGAGCCTTTCGCACAGGCGCCACATGTTTCATGGCCGGATGATAATCAGGCGCAAACAGAAAGGTAATACCAATATCATCAAGAGCCTGGGTGGCGCGATCAGGTGCCAGATTTATATTCACTCCGAGGGCATTGAGCACATCTGCACTCCCGCTCTTACTCGATATCGACCGGTTACCGTGTTTGGCGACGCGGACACCTGCGGCAGCTACAACAAACGCGGTCGTGGTTGATATATTAAACGACCCTGAATTATCTCCACCGGTGCCACAGACATCAATCACATTGTTTCCCCGGGTATCGATTTTTATACTACGCTCACGCATCGCCTGGGCGGCACCGGCAATTTCAGAAGGTGTCTCCCCTTTGGATTTCAAACCCATCAGAAAGGCACCGATTTCGACATGACTGGCATGTCCGTCCATCAAATATCCCAGGGCGTTTTTTGACTCTTCAAAACTAAGATCGTTTCCCGCTGTAATTTTATCCAGGAATTCTTTCATATATCCCCCATCCAGTTTTTAATGATATCAGCCCCCTCCAGGGTGAGAAATGATTCAGGATGAAACTGAATACCTTCAATCGGGTATTCTTTATGCCGAACGCCCATAATCAAACCATCCCGGGTTTCAGCACTGATCTCCAGTTCACCGTTGAGTGTTTTTCTGTCGATGATCAAAGAATGATATCGCGTGGCTTTAAAATTTTGTGGCAGATTATAAAAAATGGTTTTGCCATCGTGCCGGATGGTCGAAACCTTGCCATGCATCAGATAGGGCGCGCGAACGACCTTCGCCCCAAATGATATTCCGATGCTCTGATGTCCCAGACAAACCCCCAGAACAGGTATTTCTTTTCCGAGTTCGGTAATCACCGTGAGCGATATATTTGATGCTTCCGGCCGGCCAGGTCCGGGTGATATGATGATTTTATCCGGAGCAATCTTCCGTATCTGTTCCATTGTTACACGGTCGTTCCGCCTGACAATGATCTCACTGGTAAACCGTCCGACCAACTGCACCAGGTTATACGTAAATGAATCATAGTTATCAATCACCAGGATCTTCATCGATCACCTCTGCATATTTCAGTGCACTCAGCATGACGGCTGATTTGTTATCTATTTCCTTTTTTTCCAATTCTGGTATGCTATCGGCGACAATCCCGGCCCCGGCCTGCCAGAAAATTTGTTTATCATCAGCAAAGAGCGTCCTTATCGCGATACACATATCCAGGTTGCCGCTGAAATCAATATAACCTACGGCGCCACCATAAACATTCCGGGTAATCTGCTCATAACTTTCAATCAATTGGATGGCCCGGATCTTTGGAGCGCCAGTCAGTGTTCCGGCCGGGAATCCTGCCATCAGGGCATCGATGCAATCCCGGTCGTCCCTCAGTTCGCCTTCAACACGGGAGACAATATGCATAACATGGGAATAGCGTTGTATTTTCATTTCTTCTAAAATAGAAATCGAATCATATTTACAGATCCGGCCCAGATCATTGCGAGCCAGATCGACAAGCATGGTATGTTCAGCTTGTTCTTTGGGATCAGCCAGTAATTCTTCTGCCAGGGCCTGATCCTCCTGTTCGTCACGACCGCGACGTCTTGTACCGGCAATCGGAAGAATGGTTGCTTTCCGGTTGCGAACCTTGAGCAGATCTTCCGGAGATGTCCCGATGACGGTAAACTTGCCTCCAAACTCCATATAATACATATAAGGTGAAGGATTAATAATCCGCAGCGCCCGGTATACATTCAGGAGATCACCATGATATTTTGCCCCAAATCTGCGGGACAGCACAATCTGAAATATTTCCCCGGCACGGATATTATCTATGGCCTGGTTGACAAGATCACCAAATCCGGCATCATCCTGATCTTTTTTCTGTGATTCAAACCTGAAATCCGAGCGATATTGCAACGGTTCTGCCAGTTCCCGGCGCAGGTCTTTAAGAGTTCTCCGGGCTTCTCCATATGACTTGTCCGGATCATGTATATTCTCGGTAAATACATTTTTTATTAATATCAGGCGATGTTTATAATGGTCAAATGCCACGATGGTATCATAAAGGCCGAAAATGGCATCGGCTGAATGGATTTCATGGGCGCGTTTAAACTTAATGACATCCTCAATAAGCGCAATATTTTCATATCCCAGATAGCCCACAATGCCACCCATAAAATCAGGCAGTTCCTCCACAGGTGGATGGCTGAACCGGCTGATCTCGTTTTTCAGATAGGTAAATAAATTTTCCTGCAGGATCTGCGTTTTCCCGTCAGCAGAAATGGTAATTTCTGGACCCCGGTTACGGATGATTTTAAGCGGATCCCGGCCGATAAAAGAATAGCGTGCCAGGCGTCCAATACCCTCAACCGACTCAAGCAGAAAGCAATAGTTATCCGGTTTCCGAAGTTTTAGATAGGCCAATACCGGTGTAAGCAGATCGGCGGTTATGATTTCATAAACCGGAATCACTTTGTACTTTTGGGCAAGTTCACGGAATCGCAACAGATCCATATTTTTTACTCCAAAAAAAAACCCTTCCCGGTGAAACGCGAGAAGGGTTCATTAAAACAGTCTTCTATTTTTCACACAAGCCAATACGGATATAGGAATAGCCACCATTCCCAATTGATCTTGCGCCAGGTATTGTATCTAATAAAACAAATTTTTGATTGCATCGTGAAATAAAGATAAACGTATTTGATATTAATTGTCAATAGCCGGATTAAATTTAAATATTATTTTCCTCCTGATTGCGAAGGGGTTTCATGGCAGCAGGCCACCCGCCTGGGGCGGGGGCAAGCAGTAGGTAGGAAAATTTTGGGATTTAATATCGCCGTCAAGACAGCAGACTGAGAATCAAAAAGTCATGCTGTAAGCATCTTCCTTCATGCTGACGCGGATAAATAACAGGAAGATCCTTTCAGGATGACCATAATGGAACATATTATCATGACGCCAATCTTCCGCAGTGATTGACCATTGTCAGCGACCTGCGGATTACACGACAACATCCTGAAAATAATGGATATACGGTGCCAGGATGTCGTTATGCGGGGTCCGGGTACCATCATAGTTAATCGATACGATCGGGATGCCAATATCACGCTCCACCTTTCTGAAAATCGCCTCGCTTACGAGCCCGGGACAACAAAAAATCGGATTTGCATTGATAAATAATTTAATATCAGGGTAATGCTTGATAAGGCTGTATATTTTCAAAATATTTTGTGATGTTTCCCCGCCGTGATCTATGGTAAGACTATACTGCGCCAGCCGATCCATCAGATCCTCGTCCATTTCGGGGAACCCTTCATTCAATACCGCCTGGGCGATGCGATAGATTTTGCGCTCCAGTTTTTCAAGAATTTCAATCAGTACTTTGTGTCGGAGTAATTTCATGTACTGTTTTTCATCCCATAGAATTCGTGAGTGCTTAATAGCCATAATTCTGAGCAGATAGGTATAGGGCGTCGTAAGCACTTCTGCACCGTATCTTTCCAGGTCAGGGATCAGCGATTGATTAAAGACCTCGTTGTCCCGCACATATAAATCTCCGATTATGCTTACCTTCGGCCGTTCACCCAATTTACCGGAAACCGGAATCTTTTCCAGGTCCGAGATTATTTTTTTAAACGCATCCTCCTTTGATCTGCCGTTTGCGATGGTCTGATACATCTCATTTAATCCTGCTTTCAGCAAATTATTGGTCATACCATCGATCAGCTCATAGGGACGCAAACGGCAACCCAGACGGCGTAATAACCCCCCGATAAGATAGCTGAAAGTAAACATCTACAACGACTTCAAATGGCAGACCACTCAGATCAAAGTCGGTCGCGAATATATCTACCTTTTCAAACCCTTCACCAAGACTGTGGAGTATTTTTTTCGCCATCAGGGGATACTGGGGAAGATTACATGCGAGACGACTGATACTATTCAGAAATATTGTCGTATTCTGTGGATCTAGGTTCTTTTGCTTAATGGTTTCCACGGCTGATTGTACGATGGCGCTTATCGGCAGGCATTGCCCATCATTTACCCGTAGACTCTTCATAATCGTTACCGGTGTTTCTTCGATCAATTCCGTTCTGTAGCCGGCGCGTTCGAAAGATGCACAGATCAGATGACAGCTGAAGGCATCATAATTCGGAACCAGCACCGTTTGCTCCCCGACCTGATATGATTTTAAAATTTCCGGTGGCTGGGATGGTTTTTTCTTTTCAGCGAATTGAAAATGATTTTTGAAAGAACGGATGGCTGCCTCAAGGCGGGTTTCATAACCGACATCCGAGCCATGCTCATCCATTTGCAATATCAAATACGGTTTTCCATAGGTTTCCATAATTTCTTTAAAATACTGAACGACAAATGAATCCGGTGAACATTTGAATGCTGTCAAATAAATCGGGTAAAGATCTTCAGATTGGGCAATATATTCGGCAGTCTGCAGAATCGAACGTCCAAAACGCCAGTGGTTCCATGCCAAAATCTCTGAAGCAGGCGAATTTACATTTATGTTTGGTGCAGGGACCATATCCTGAAAGTATGTGGGAATAGCCATCCGGCTTAATTTTGCCGGAATTCCCTGGTTCATTTCTTCATCCAGCGCGATATAGGGCCGGCCCAGGAGTACAATTTTAATTCCCGCTGTTTTAGAAACTTGTTGTTCAAAAAGTTGCACCAATGATTGGCGGTGAACCAGAAACCATTTCCAACTTTCATTAAATGCATTCAGAAGTACCGCCGGATTGAGGACCAACCGGATTTGCAAAGGCAGCGATTCATGAATCGCCCGGATATTTTCCAGCGGTGTTTTTGCAAAATCAACGGTAGGACAAATCGCTTTTGTATTCAGTTCGATAAAATTATTACGGGCCATGGCAACCGCATAACTGGAATAATAACAATACCGGTCATAGCCCTCATCAAACATTTGCGGCAGAAAAATATAGTCGGCCTTATCTATCAAATAAACAATCGTTCCATGCCAGCGTGCAATCGGTGCACAGAATTCAGCACCCTCGGCCTGCTTGCCAAGTTTTACGTATTCCTTATTTTTCTTGGAAGGTATGATCGTGAATCCGAGTTTTTTAAGGAACATTTCCCAGAACGGTAAAAATTCATGCAAGTATAACGTATCCGGAATGCCAATTTTTATATGTAATTGCGGTTTAGACTTTGTTTGGGGAAATTTAGTGAGACGAAAAAGTGCATGCCTTAAGGTAAGCAGGTTTATATCCATTTCCTGTTTCAAACGCGTGACCGCCTCGGTAACTTGTATAACCTGATCCCGATCACTCTGTACCTTTAATAAGGGACTCTTAAATACCCGTCGACGGTCCCGTAGTAAATCGAATTGCCTTTGACGCAGTGAGTGCCTGATTTTGCCGGTCTCATCTCTTCCACACAGATATCCCCAGGTTAATAATTCATTATCAAGGATTAGCTGATTCAGTTTGCAGTGGTTTTTACATTCGTCGCAGATTTTTTCATGGATTTCGACTTTTTCATCACAGAAATCCAATCCACGGAAAGAGGAACGCCGCAAAAATTCTTCCTGTAATATCAGGCAAACACCGAGTGCACCGGTAAGGTGACAATATTTCGATACATGAACCGGTTGTCTAAGTTTCTGAGAAAATGCGGCAACGAGTGACCGGTTCTTCGCGGTTGCACCCTGAAAACAAATATTCTCACCAATCATATTCAGATGCGCCACCTTGGCAAGATAATTATCCCGCACCGAATGTAAGGCCGCTGCCAGCAATTCGTCTTTCGTATAACCCTGATTTAAAAGGTGGTTCAGATCACGCTCCATAAAGACGGTACAGCGATCACTGGTCAGCGGAGCATATGACTTAGCAGCACGGTTCGCATATTCAGACAGGGGAACGCCCAGACGCTTGGCCTGTTCTTCGATAAAACTACCCGTTCCTGCCGCGCACACATAGTTCATCACCGAGAACGTAATATTGCCATTTTTCATTACCGTAAACTTGGAATCCTGTCCGCCGATTTCAATAATTGTGTCGATCGCGGGATTCAGAAAATAAGCGGCTTTTGCATGTGCGGTTATCTCATCCACCGCAGTATCTGCCCGTAAAACATTTTTGATAAATTTGCGGCCGGAGCCGGTAGTCCCCGCAGCAACGAACGCGTATTCTACCTGGTAACTCTCACCGATATCACGAATAGCCTTGAGCAACCTTTGTACGGCTGTAACAGGTTGTCCCCTGGTCCGGGTATAGAGGCCGAGCAATACCTGATCGTTTTCAATTAAAATCATTTTGGAACTTGTTGAACCGATATCAACGCCAAGGTATACCCTGTATACCCTCCCTTTAACGGGTTGTTCATAGAGATCGATCTCAATCTCATCTTTTATCCAGCTTTGATGTGCATTGAAATCAGGATATACAAGATCGGTTGAAAGCAAGGGGGGATAAAAATAAATGCGCTCCTTTTTTTCATGTTTCAGGATATCGATCGGTTTTGATTCGGCTATTTCTTCGGGGCCGGCACGGCGGGCGGCTAATGCACAGCCGAGTGCTTCAATCAGCAGTGCGTTTTCGGGTACATATAAATCCTGACCAACGATCTTTTTAAGATTTAAAATGACCGACTGGTTCTGACTGACGCCACCGGTGATATAAACCGGTCCCCGGATTTTTATACCGCTGAGCAATGTATCGCCAATATTATGGGCCAATCCCTTGCATAATCCTGCGCAGATCGCTTCCAGACTATAGCCCTGTTGCTGACAATGGATCAGATCCGTTTTGGCAAAAACAGCACACCGTGTGGCGATTTTCGGAGGCTCGGCCTGATAAGCAAGGGCCAGTTCACTTAATGCCGCGCTATCCGTCAAACCCAGCCGGGCTGCCTGCTGATCGAGAAATGCACCTGTTCCCGCAGCACAGGCGGAATTAGAAATATATTTATGATAACGGTTCTTTCGGTCAAATAATATCAAGCCAAAGGATTCTGCACCGATGGAGATTATGCTGCCCACATTCGCATAATTATTATGTAACCCTTCAATCAGTGCGACCTGATCATTGATGACAAGTCCAGCGGAGAAAAAATCAGCTGATTTCTGATTGTATGCAATGTGGGAAATATCTTCCAGCGGTATTTGATGAAGAATATCTGATAGCGCTTCATCGATACTTCCTCCATGTAACAGATAAGCCGATTTTATCATCTTTGCCTTCTGATCGATCAGCACATATGAGATCGAGACGGATCCGATATCGATTCCCAGGTACGAGGGGTTCATTATAACCAAACCTTATTGTAATTACTGTTACCCATGCGTTCCGGTATGAAGGAAATGTTTATCTAATATTGATAATTATTAACGTGATTGCAATCAAAATTTTTGTATCGCCAATTCGTTTCAGATTTTGGTTCCAAGTATTATTTCTATTATCTTATATGTATTGTTTTGACCACGTGTTTACACATGAAGAAATATTAATTGTCATGCTGTAAGCATCTTCCTTGTTGCCGAAACCAACTTAAAAACCAGGAAGATTCTTATCTAAGGTCCTCCCAAGGAGTCCTTCGGACCGTCTCGGGACAGAATGACATGGTTCGTTGATTCAATCAATTGGATTACCGTTCTGGCAAAAAGTGTAAACACATGGTTAACGACAATACAACTTATATATAAACAATGAGGACCCTGATGCACGCAAATTTTATTTTAATTATGATGTTTGTGACTCTGCTTTTATATCCGCTTCATGCCGGCCCGGGCCTCTTTAAACGCCATAACATATTCTCGACGAATAAAGTGGCAAAGGTCTGGCTGCCTGTTACCGGATCGGCCGTGGCTGTCATGACCGATGAAATCGTTATCGGTAATAATCGTATTCCTATCGGACCAAAAATGTCATTTAAAAATCTGGGAGATGGCTATTTTGGCCTGCAAACACATAACAATGAGGAAGTCGGATTCCGGTGGTTCGATCCGGAGGGCGATCCGGTCGGTCAAATCAGGGAAACCTGGCCCTTCGACATGGCCCTGCCCCGCTACATGATCGATCAGGCAAACCAGTATCTGCTCAGTACCGATATGATGAACCGGGTGCGTATTTTCAGTACCGATGGTACGACCGTATCGGAAGATGAAATATTTTCGGATTATCGTTACAATTCAGAAAACAGCATGTATACTTTATTTATAGAATCCGATAGGCATATCCTGGCCGGATTAACTCAGGTTTACCCGGACAAAGCAGATTTACCGGCGTTCAGAACAACTTTGAAATATTTCGATCTGGAAGGCAATACGCGATTTGAACTTAACGTGGAGGGATGGCAGATCAATGCCCTTGAAAGCCGGAGCGACGGTAATTTACATGCCGTTTCCCTTTACCGGTATGATCCGGTCGAGAATAAAATCTCATTCAATATATTAATGCTTGACGGCAATGGTAACACTAAAGATGAGGTCGGTGCTTCCTTCAGGAACCTTGTCTTTGGCGGTCAGGATAATATCCTTTTGCTCAATAAAAATAAGGCGCTGATCTATGACCTCAGACGGGGACAAATTACCGGAACTTATACACTGGTCGATCCTGATCGTATTCTTATGACCGCAGATTATATCGAAGATCAGAACCTCTTCATCCTTGAAGAAGGACGTCTGCGGGAGGATGCGCGCGACTGGTATTACGATGAGATCGTTCTAAAAACCTTTGATCAGGAATTCAAGATCGGAGATACGATTTTGCTCGAGAACCTGACGGTATACCAGCCGATTCTTAAATACGATCCTCAGAATGATCAGCTGTTTTTCGGTCATAGCTCGGGATGGATCATCTATCAGATCAATAATTAGGTTGATGGTATGAATAGAATAATTAAAATCAATATTTTACTATTGGTCCTTTTTTTCATCAATAATTCGCTTAACGCTCAGGTTTCTTATAACTGGCCCTGTCAACCGTTTCAACAGCAGCACCATATTAACGGAACGTTTTGTGAGAACAGGAATAGCGGTAGCATCCTTATTCATCACTTTCATGATGGGGTGGATATTGATCTGGACCAGGGCAACAATGTCTATTCAGTAATTGACGGGACCGTAACCGGTATTGGGACAGCAGACTGTTTATGGAATAAACGCCTATGTGCGGGTCGGACGATATGCCTATGTCCATGTTGACGCCAGCCCGGGTATCCAGGTGGAGAGTGTGGTAAAAGCCTATGAAACGGTTATCGGGAAGACAAACTCCTGGAACCATATCCATTTTAAGGACGGCAATCCGGGGCAGGAAATAAATGCGTTACGAAATAGCGGTGGTTTTTCCCCTTTTAATGACCCCTATCCCCCCGCTATCGACGCCGTAAATTTTTATGTGAACGGTTCCACCACACCGTTTACCGAGAAGCGTGTCAGCGGACTTGTGGAGATCGTTGTCAAAGCCAGGGACAGAACCGATAACGGGCCTTTGGGAGATAACAATGGGATATATGGCATCGGTTATCAGATTTTCGATTCAACCGGTACGACTGCTTTGACCGAATTCATCCAGAATTTCGTCTTCTATCAGATTCCACCATCAGATGCTTACGTAACCAATGTCTACTTTACCGGATCTGATCTCAGCAATTATTATTATACGGTAACCAATAAAATCACCGCCGATGCTTACTGGGATACCCGAGGATTTTTGCCCGGAAAATATAAAGTACGCGTCTTTACCACAGATACCTATCTCAACGAGGCAGAAGTTTGGACGGATGTGGAAGTGGTTGAATCGGACATAACGCCGCCGGACAGACCTGCATTGATGGCTTTTGAAGGGGATGATACAAAACGCTGGCAGTTGTCATGGCTGCCCAATACCCAATCCGACATTGCCGGATATAAAGTATATTTCAGCATCAGGGGAGACATATGGACATTGCAGAGTGCCTTATCAGATCAGACAGCCGCGGATGATACCACATTGGTGTATGAAAATTTCAATAATCACTTCACGGCCTATTTTCGCCTGATCGCTTATGATAATGCCGCAGCAATAAATTACAGCGATTCTTCCGATGTCTATGGTGTCCGTTTGGCAGAAAGCGGACCGGAAGTGCTGATCGTCAATGGATTTACCGGCAGAAATGGTTATTGGAAGCAAATATCTAACCCATTTGTCATCAATTATGGTCAGGCATTAACCAAATTGGATATATCTTTTAACAGTTGTTCCGCCGAGGCACTGGTTCTGGGGCGGGTTGACCTGTCTGATTATCCGACGGTCATTTACTTTACCGGCGACGATCTCGGGGAAAACCCTGCCCTGACCGACCAGGAGCAGCCATTGATCCGGTCCTATTTACAAACCGGAGGTTCCCTGATTCTATGCGGATCAGAAATTGGCGCTGACCTGTTTCTGCAAGGCAGCCCGGATGACAGTGTTTTTTATACCAATTACCTGAAAGCGACTACCCTATCAGATTCTTCAGGATCACTAAACATCCTCGGTGCTGACGGTAGTTTATTGTCAGGTTTTAACGGCCAGCTACGGGCGGAAGTACGACCGGATCTATTGTCACCAGCCGGGTCCGAAGTCATCTTACGGTATGGCAACGGCGGTTCGGCCGGTATATTTTACCAGGGGATTTTTCCCGGTGGCAGCGCTGATGCTCAATTGGTTTACCTTGCGTTTCCGATCGACCAGTTGGTTGGTGCGGAGGCACAGAACGCGTTGATCGAGGACATCATGAATCTTCTGGGTGTGGTCGATTATATCGCCAAGTCTGAAAAAGCGACCATTCCGACTGATAGAATACTAAAGCGCAACTTTCCAAATCCTTTCAATCCGCAAACAACACTGGAATTTGAATTACAAAAAAGCGCGAACATCCGTCTTACCATATTCAGCATCGACGGCCGGGCGGTCAGAACGGTCCATTCGGGAAGGTTGCCTGCCGGTACTCATCGCTTCATCTGGAGCGGGGATGACGACCTCGGCCGTGTCGTCAGCAGCGGTATCTATATCTATCGTCTGCAAAGTGAAGGATTGACACAATCCCGGAAGATGGTTTTGCTGCGTTAGAACGGGCAATTATGGTAAACTTAAGGTGACAGAGCAACAAAGCGATGAAGCAGATGTAATATATCGTGATTACCTATTATTGTTTTTTCTTTATCACTTAGTGGCTTTGTTGCTTTGTCGCTTGACCATTTCCCGCCAGAACCAACAGATAACGCTTCACGCCATTGAACACAGCCTGAGCGAGATTTTTCAGATTTGCTCGATCCATGAGAAACATCTCATCTTCCGGATGGGATAAAAATGCCCCTTCTACCAGAAAAATCACCATATCGGTTTGGCGGGTGATATAATAGGACCGGTGTACCCGGCCAAACGGCTTGAGCCCGAGATTCAGCAATTCAGGATAAACATAGAGGGCAAACGGCATTCCCTGAAGATGGGTATAGTAGGTGCTGGTACCACGGACAGCAGCCGGATCACTCGTGCTTCCGATAGAATTATTGTGCAACCAGATCAACATATGTGCATTGTATTTTCGGGCTGTATCTGCCCGCGCCTTCAGCCACATCGTCGTATCAGAATCGCGGGTAAGAACTACCTGCGCCCCCGCTTCACGCAATATTTCAGCCAATTCACGGGTATAGATCAGATTCGCCTCCTTTTCCATATAGCCGGTGGCGCCGACAGCACCCCGATGCTCCCCTCCATGACCGGCATCGAGGGCAATAATGAGATTATGGAATGGCGATTCCGGATCAATCTCCGGAGGGCGGCGAATTGCGAGTTTGAATGTTTTCCCTTCATACCAGCCTTTAAAACCCCATAGACTGCGCCGTCCTCAGATTGAAACAAAACCGTAAATTTTCGTCGGTGATCTGCTCCCAGGTGAAGGACTCGAGAAAGGAACTGTCCGGTTGCCAGGGGGCATCGTCCTCCGCCACTGTGGTCCATTCATCATGCATGGTGGTGCGATAAAGATCCACAACCAGCCGATTACTTCCATCCTGACGGATGTCGAACGGGATACGCTCACCGGTTCGGAAAGAAAAAGTCAGCCAATTATCGGTAATCTGACTTGAAAAACCGTTAATACGGACCGGCATGCATAGAGCTCCTGCCGGAAGGATTTCAACATCTCTGCGGCTGATCAATCCCGTGAGATTTGAAGAGATTTGAATTTTCACCCAACGGTCCATTTCGGCTATAACCGGAAATCTGATCTCTGCCGGGAGTTCCATTATAATCTCCGACCAGGGTCCATTGAAGATGATATTGTTTTCAGATCTGGTCTCAGCGATAACCGGTTGGCCATTCATACCTACTGTAATATAACGATCTGTTTCCCACTCTGCGTCATCACCATTTTTATCAACCAAAGTAAAGATCACCGGTTCGTGTTCGCAATAGTCATTCTCCCGGATCATATAAATACCGCGATAAATTCCGTGCATACCGCCTGCTGCTCCGGGTTGCATCTCTTCCATGGGCAACGGATCATCGGTCAGATCGTCAATTTCAAAAAAGGCGCTTCCACCCGGACTACCCCGAAACTGCAGGATAATCATATCAGGTGCATGGTATATCATTTCCGATGCTGGCAAAAGGTTATCTGAGGCAAATGAAACCGGACTTTCAGGCAGGGCTTGTAATGGCGGTTGCCGGTAAATACGTAATGTATCTGCTATCTCCGCCTCGGCTGCGACCGCTTTGATAATAAAATCATTCCAACCGGGGCGAAGGATTAAAAGGTCTACAAAGGCGCCACTGGGGTATACCCGGTTCGGCTCACCATTAACCGATAAAACGGCGGTTGTATCGCTGACCCATCCGGCCAGACGAATTTTGACCTGGTCCACCGTATCCCCTTTTGCGGGATACTGGATCCTCAATTCAAGTGAATAGCCAAGACGACTGAAAAGGATAAGACAAAAGAAAATCAGGAAAAACTTTTTCATATTGTATTGACCTTTATGATATTTTTTATTTACCGATTGATATATTTTTCAGGCCGGCGTAAACGCAAATAAGGGTGATCTTTTCCGGTGCGGGCAATCTTCAGGTCGATGTCTGCTATCAGCAGTTCTTCATCATTACCCGCTTCCTTCAGGCAGTCCCCTTCAGGATTGACAATAAAAGAATGACCGCAGAAGCTGACATCCCCTTCCGGACCGGTGCGGTTGCACATGGCAATAAAAACCCGGTTTTGCATCAGCTGCCACGCGCATTTCCCAGATATATTTCTTCTTGGGTTCCTCTGAGAGAACCGCTGTTGGAATCACAATCAACTCCGCTCCAAGCAGCGCACAGCTGCGGATACTTTCAGGAAAATGACGGTCAAAGCAGATGACCACACCGATCTTTCCGACGGCCGAATGATATACTTTAAATCCTTCATCAGAGGGCGTATAATAATCCTGTTCATAGAATTTGGGTATCTGAACAATGTGAACCATTTTGGAAATACCGAGCAATTTTCCATCAGAATCGAGGACCGGTGAAGCGTCAAAATTCCCGTTTTTTGCCTTCAGATAAAAATTAGCAATGGTGACGAGTTTTTCGGCAGCAGCAGCCTCCCTGAAACGGGTAAAGATCGGATCATTCAATGGCATCAGATATCTGCTCATATCCCGTTGAGGATATCTTGGGAAGAATGGACTGAATTGCAGTTCCGGAAAGCAGATCACCCTGACGCCCTGTTCTGCTGCATTCTTAAGATAACCGATACTCTTGATGAGATTCTCTTCCGGATTTGTCGACATCGAAATTTGGGCTAACCCGATGCGGATCATTGTTCCGGTCCGAAATAATTTGACTGGATATTATCGCGAAGCTGTATGATAAAATCTTTTGCTGATTCACGCGTCATCTCGAATCCGCCCCATATAAAATTATTTTGCCAGCTGATTATGATCCGGCCATGATATGGATCATCAAGCTGCACTGTTCCCATTTCCCCGGCAGGCATTATCTTATTCAATTCTATCGCATAGGTGTGTAATATTTCTTTAACTTTCAGATGCGAACCCGCATCCATTACGAATAAACGGATACCCGGATAGTCCGCAGTAAATGCACCGTTAAAGAAAGGATATCCCAGAAAATTTTGGGCTATATAAGTTTCGGAGTTCTGCTCAAGACTATCTTGCGGGAATACTTTCAGGAGAGCTGGCGTCTTTGCTGCATCGGGTATCCGTGCAGTGATCTGTCGGGCAAAATGATCCAGGATATTGGACTGTGTATCCCCGAGTCGATTGCCGATCAGTTTTATATAAAAATGGTCCGCAACCAGACAAAATATTTCGCCGGATTGATACCCCTGATACCCGATTTTTTTAAAGGGGCCTTCGCGGGGCCTTTCCTGTGCATAAATCCCGAAAGCCTCCGCCGCTGAGGCGTGTTGATATACCTCCACCAATACCGACGCTTCCCCCGCCTGATATTCTGCAATGTTCAGATCCTGAAATTCAAAAGCCAGATAGGATTCAGCGGCGCCGTTGATATACTCAAACAGGTTATCGGGGGTGTATCTTTCCTCTTCCCCCACACGCTGCCAGCCTACGATTTCAGGAAACTCAAATGCAGAGAGAGAAACAGACACCATGATCAGTGCAATTATCGGGAGTAAACGCACGCCACTTCTCCTTCAGGCAACAAATTCACGCGGAACATTGGCCAATTTGATGATATTCCGCATATTATCCTGCACATTGAACGATTTTGCACAGTTCACTTTGCAATCGCTACAGTCATCGCAGCCTCCTGCAGGAATTTTTAGACTGGTTACCAGATCATAGGCCGCGCTGCGGTTTTTATAGCCATAAGCATACATATAAGCACGCATAAGTTCAGATACCGGCATGTTCCTCGGGCATTGGGGCAGACAGGACTCACACCCCTGGCAATACATTCCCTGCAGGGACATGGCTTCTTCCAGGTCTTTTCCTTCATTTTCATTCAGTACCATATCGTGCATTACCTCGATATCGGTTTTCAATTGATCAAAGGTTGTAAATCCGGGAATTGTCGTATGTACATGCTCGTTTTGCAGAACCCATTTTAGCGCAGCCTGAGCATTCAATGGTTTTTGTTTTTCCTTATCCATATAGCCGCCACCCGGTATAGTTTTCATTGCGACGATGCCCAGTCCGGCTTTACCGGCTTCTTCAATGGCACGTCCAACTTCTTCGTGATGATCCTGCTTAAAATTATATGCCGTAAGCACAACTTCATATACCTCGCTTTCGATGGCGGCCCGAATCACTTCGGGTTCATGGCTATGGGTTGAAAGCCCTATAAAACGTGTTTTACCTATCTTTTTGGCTTTTAGTAATGCTTCCATCAGGGGTTCATGAAGGGTACCAACCCTGCTTTTAACACTATGCAGATACAATATATCCACATATTTAAGGCCCAGTCGCTCCAAACTAATGTCAAGATTTTCAAGGAATTCTTCCGGAGCATCTTCATCGGTATATGCACCCGTCTTTTTATCTGTGTCACCACCCGGAACTTTTGTCGCGATTACAAATGAATCCCTTGCGCGGCCTTTTAATACTTCTCCGATCATCTTTTCATTCCGTCCTCTTTGATATTTGTGAGCCGTATCCAGGTGCAGGATTCCGGCATCGAGGGCCGCCTTAACCAGATTAGGATTTTCGGCATTCATCACACCCATACTGACCACCGGGATACGTATACCGGTCTTTCCCAGAGTCCGGTAAATAATTTCACGCTCCGGTCCCTGTGTACGGGCATAAATGGCCCCACTGCCGACCAGCCCGGTCGTTCCGCCAATTGTGGTTTTGATAAAAGTTCTTCGATCCATGTAATCATCTCCCCTTTTGATTTGGCGCTTAAATCTGACCCGATTTAAACTTGCTTAATATTACTAACTGGAAACAATAATATCGCATCGCGGCGAATTACTTCTTTTCACCGATTATTCAATCTCGGATTGTTAGGATTATAACAGATCATACGTTCTTTTACAATAAAAATTTTTAGATTACCGGCAAGAGTTATAGGTAAAGATACATATGGTACATGATCTTTCGTCAAAATATGTGATAAAGATCATGCAGATTCGGTGATCTCCGGCACAGCACTATTCGGTTATATTTGCTATTCTTGAAACAAATGAACAGGCAAGGCGTAAGTGGTCATTAAATTGAAAGGATGACATGATGAAACTGAAGATTAAAGTAAAAATAAAGTCAAAGTCCTTCTACACGATAAAAGAAAATACCGAAACAAAAGTGGTATCCTTGGCCGCGTTAAAACTTGCCAGCTAACCTATTTTTTTGAATCGCAGATCACTTATATTCTATATCGTTTTCCTGCTATATATGCTGTGATGGTGCCATTACAAAATGCTTCATATATGCACCAAATAAAAAAAACCAGCCCGCTGAAGGGCTGGTTTTTTTACAGATATGTTCATTCAATACCGGTTTCTGCAAATAATGGGGATAATGGAAATTTCACGACTACGCCACCATGATCTGAAGGCCAGAGGCCGTTGACGGTCCGATCGCGATTTTTATCGCCGACAACCGTTGCATGAACAGGTCCGCTGATGGTTTTATCCCCGTATTTCAGAAAAACAAAATCAATCCGCTCATAAAATTCTGCGGCCGGATTGAGCAGATCCGGGGCATGGCCAAACGTATAACCGGACTCTTCCGATACCTTCCGGTTGTAGTTCCAGGCATCCTGATATCCCTGCGAAAGCATAAAATTGTAGGCGGGTCCATCAAGTGCGGGTGAATTAAAATCTCCGACAACGATCACCGGATTTTCTTCCTGTGACAGAACCATAGTAAGTTCGTAGGTCTGGGCCAGCTGTAATTCGATCAAATCCGGATTATTTGTCGGGTCCTCCAGATGCGTATTTACAAAACGATAGACCTTGCCATGCACTTCGGCATCGATCGCCACATATCCCCGGGGGATATAAAGTCCAAGTTCCGGAAGATCAATGCCATACTCGTAATTCTCGGCAAATACATTTGTATAAATCACATCCTCGCGTACCAGGATCACATCAAAATCGGTCAACCGGATATCTGCAAATACAGGTATTTCACCGTCCATACCCCAGAACATCGGTATTTCCACATCGACATTCCGGATTATGCCCGCAACATTATACCGCAGGTGCTGGTCACGCAGTGCCTGTAGCAGAAGATCCAGATAATCATAGAGCACATCTTCTGCATCAACCTGATAATTTTCCAGATAATCTCCCGGTAGTTCAAATCGAATCGTGGAGATTTCCTGGAGGCCGATCAGATGCGGATGGGCCTTCTTGATCTGCTTTGCCAGGGCATCGGCCCGTTCCGGAAAATTCGTGGCCTGGAGCAGGCTGAAACAGCTCCGCTGCAATGAAGGGGACTTCTTCCGGAGCTGCCATCAAAATCTGATCCACATCAGTACCTACGTAAACATTTTGTGTCATAACGGTCAGTTGTCCTGATGTTTCAGAATCGTTGCCGGTCTTGAGTTGAGCAACTTGTAATCCGGGCTCTACCGGACTGACATTCGCCATGTCACAGCTGGCACAAAAAGAGCAGACATGTTGTTGTAAATAAAGATAAGATAAAATGCTTCATACAGACCTCCTTTTTATGAGTGGTTACGATTAAAACTACCATTCACTTGGCAGGTCTGTGTCACAATAGTGCAAAAGAAATGTCAAAGTTTTGTCAAGAGGATTATAGCATGAAATGGAATCTCGGCAAAGGGTTCAATCCTCCTTGGATTTGAGAACGGTTACCGAAAATACCAAACGTTTCACTGGAGATGCGGGATCATTTGAATATACTGTAATAACCTTGTTATATTTTCCTTTACGGTATTTACTGTCAAAGGAGACCTTTATTTCCCCGGAATCAGCGGGGGCGACGACTTCTGAACTCAGAAGTGATGCGGTGCAGCCTCAACTGCTGTAAACATTCGATATGCGAAGTGTATCCGTTCCTTCGTTCACAAACGGGTATACATGCTCGGCTATTTTACCTTGCTCAATCTCACCGGCATTTGCCTCTTCATGATCAAAGATCATTTTTGGCCCCTTATCCTGAGCCAGAAGAACCAGTGGGATGGCCAGGAGGAAAATTATTCTTTTCAATATATATTTCTCCATAAATGTTGCACTGTTATTATGATCAATTAAAAACACCTTCTAGATCCTGGTAAGCCGTATGCATGACTTCAACTGCTTTTTCTATTTGTGGCTTGTCGTTACCCTGCGTCACAATTTTTGCCAGTGATTCGACCTTTTCACGCAGCGCTTTAACAGTCTTTTGTAAATTCCTCCTCCTTATCTTTCAGTCGACCGGGAAGTTTTGCATTCTCTAAATTATTTGCCAGATCCCTCAAATTGGCCACCGAAACTTTTATCTTTTCATAATCATATTCTGGCATATAGTAATGGTAAATCTTGTAGAGTTCCTGATGAAAAAGATCGACCTCCTTGGATACCGGACGAATCAAACGGACCAGTTCCTCAAACTGGGTGTGTAATGCTTCGGCAGCATCAAGCAGCGGCTGAGCCTCTTCTTTTTCCGAAGATTTTTTATAGCCATCAATGATTTCTCCCATATGCTTGATACCGGCCTGCCACTTTTCGGATTTATCACGCAGAATACCGGGCAATTTTGCTTCCACCAGTTTTGCATAGCCAGACTCAATATCAGGTATAAGTGACCTGAGCATCTTCGTGTCTTTTTCCGGCCAGGCTTCATGCCAGAGTTGATAGATCACCTCATGAAAATCCCATAATTCCGGTACTTCCCAGCTGGTATCCATCTGGTGGCTAACCTGTGAAAACCCGATAGAAGACAGCAATAAAATCGATATGATACAAAATACTTTCATCCTGTATACCTCATTTTTGGTATTTTTATTGGGTATAACGTGGAATAAAACACCCATTCATATAGTTATTGTCTAAAGTTAAACAAAAAATGGAAATTATGGTAATGAAATTTAAAATCAAAATAAAGATAAAGTCCAAGTTTTTTCATAAATCATACGTCAACGCCGGGTCAAAGATACATTTCTATCATCCGGTGAAGTTAGCCGGCTGAAAGAACCTGCCGTCAGGTCTGCTTTACCCCATCTGTGTCCGTATCGCTCAATTTTGAATTCCCATTGATTTAGGATTTTGCTCTAACCCCCTGAAAGCTTTATTTACAATTACTAAATGCCAAATGTTTATATATTCAGGGAGCAGACGTAATTACACCAAAGAACACAAATTTCTCAGATCAAAGGAGTTGAGTTAATCATTTCAAATAAACCAGAAATAAATAACTACATCTACCTAACTTGATGTATTCATAAAAATTAATGCAAAGTTGTCAACCTGAACCCTGGCCTGTCGCCAGGACAGGCTCATTTCAGGTTCTCTAAACATAATTCATACGAGATTCCGAAATAAATTCGGAATGACACGAACTGCTTAATATTCAAAATAATAATAGGTTAATAACATTATTTCCAGAATTCATGAATTATGCAGGCTAATCATTAACAACTTATTTAATATCAGCCATCTATTCGTGTAATTCCGTGGTTTTTAAATAGGCCAGGCGGGATATATTATTTTTGATGCATCGATCATATTCAAATTATATTTTTGCTCAATTTAACGCTGCTATAAAAAAACGTTCCAGTTTCTCCATATCCAAATTTCCATTTGTGCGCACGCTGCTGCACAAATCAATACCGTATGGATTTACTTCCTCTATTGCTTGCCGCACATTATCTGCACTGATCCCACCGGCGAGAAATATGGGTTTCCTTATGTTCTCCCGTATTTTTCGGCTAAGTGCCCAATTATGAATCCTACCGGTTCCACCAAGTTCTTTTATGATTAAATTGGGATTACCACTGTCCAGAAGAATTGCATCCACTTCTTCCGAAGCCGTAATCGCCTCCTCAATTGATTGTTCATCGATAACATGCACAACCTGAACCAATTTTACGGCGGGCAAAGATTCCCGTATCTGGTGGTATGATCCCTTTAATATTCTGTCCACGATTTGAATCGTATTTGTCTGAACAGCTTGCTGATGTCGAATAATTCCGTCCGCAGAAGTTTCACTTGTTAATAAAAAAGTGGCGACGGGAGGCGGAACTGACCTGGCTATTTGATATATTAATTCATCCGGAATCACGCCCGGGCCACCGGGCATTTTGCCTACCAAACCGAGTGCTGAGGCACCGAATTCAATTGCCGCTTTTGCTTCCTCTGTATTTCTGATGCAGCATATTTTTATTCTTGGTTTCACAATGTTCTCTTTGGTTAAAGTAAGTATAATTTACGGATCAGAATTTGGAATTTTTTATACGGCTCAATTGCCGAATGGATACGTTATGTTGTCATAATCGAATAATCAAATTCATAATCAGTAAGAAGGTGTCATACTGAAGGTATCACCTGATATTGAAACGCATTATTTTTTTTGAGCGACAACAACAGCAGTACCGTAACACAATACTTCGCTCACACCGCCCATCAATTCTGTCGCGTCGTATCTGACACCCAATATAGCATTTGCCCCGATTTCTTCAGCATGTGAAAGCATCATATCAAAAGCCTCATCTCTGGTTTTTTCGCATAATTCCGTAAAGAGGGTAATATTACCTCCAATGAGTGTATGAAGCATTCCGCCAATAGTGCCCAAAAGTGATCGCGATCTGACAACAATCCCACGCACAACTCCCAGATTGCGCTTAACCTGATAACCATTGATTTCAAAAGTAGTTGTGGTCATAGATTTTTCCATCAGCCCCTCCTGAAAAAGAAGACAATTTTTAAGCCTGATAATACACCTTAATATATTATTAGAACAATTCTCTAGTACAGATCCAAACTGGTCAATCCCTGGTCGACAAATATCAGAGCAAACAGCATCAATATTGCCCCAAGCACTCTGATCGTAAACACATAGCCCCGGCTCTGTAAAAAATTGCGCGATTTTCCGGTGATAATAGCGGTGAATATTTTGGATCCGACCAGACATAAATACATTGAGAAAATAAACAAAACCGCCGAGATCAGATTTATCTCGTATGCCCGCAAAACTGTGGGTGCACCGACGGTGATCCAGAAGATATAGGGATTGGGATTTAGAAAATTGGTTATAATTCCCTTTTTAAAAGACTGTGGTCTGACCTGCTCTCCTACAGAAATCTTACCCCGGAATCTCAGGCTTTCTAAACCAAGATAGATCAGATAGGCGGCGCCGGCCAGCGCAAGTATCCCGAGAAACACATCCATATCCGTCAGGCGTGAAAGAATCATTAATGAACCGGCGACGATCGGGAAATCGGAGATCACCGGAACTATGGCAATTTTGAGGCCTTCCTTTGTGCCATGTTTCAGGGTTTCCGAAATCATCAATGTCATCAGCGGACCGGGGGTAAATCCACCGCTCAACCCGAAGATGACACCCGATAAGACAAAACTTAATTCGTTTTCCAAATCACCCCACCCCGGTAAGAAGTGGAAATTTATAAAACACAAAACTTTTATTCAATTGCCAGGAATACTGAAATCCCGAACATAGTTAGGGAGAATGACATTTTGAGAGTCGGGAAGACAGATATAATAACCAGGCGACGCCAAAGTTCCGTTGTCATCCTGAGCTTGTCTCAGGATCTCCAGAGATCCCCAAGATAGTTCGGGAGAATGACATTTTGAGAGTCGGGAAGACAGATATAATAACCAAGCGACGCCAAAGTTCCGTTGTCATCCTGAGCTTGTCTCAGGATCTCCTTTTAGATTCCGAACCAAGTTCGGAATGACATTTTAGATGTATGTAATGAGACTATTTGTATCATTTATGCATATAAACCATTCCCGTCATCCTTCCTCAAGGATTGAATGACACCTCTGTAAAAATTCACATTAAAAAAAAGTTTCTGTATATTGAAATCAAATGAACCGTTTCTGTGTCCTCTATGGTTTAGAAAACGATGTCAAAAAGTATGATCCATAAATCAATAGATGTTTTCGGACTCGGACAATGTGCACTCGATTATATCGGCATTATTGAACAATTTCCAAAATCCGATGCAAAATGCGAGTTTCATGACCTCGTGATCCAGGGGGGTGGCCCGGTTGCGACAGCTCTCGTCGCGCTTCAGCGCTGGGGATTCCGGTGTGCTTTTTGCGGTGTTCTGGGGGAGGATGCTTTTGGCGATCATATTCTTGAAGATCTGAAACGGGAGCAGGTCGATGTGAGCACCGTCAAAATTCGCCCGGAGAGTTCATCACAGTTCGCCTTTAGTGTTGCCGAACCTGCAAATGGTCAGCGGACCATTTTCTGGCGCAGACCGACCGGTTCTGAATTGCAACCAGATGAAATTGATCTTTCCCTGCTGCGTCGGTCAGGCGTCTTGCTGACCGATGGCATTTTTCCGGACGCGACCATTGAAACCTGCAAAATTGCACGAAAAGCCGGATCCCTGTCATTGTTGATGCCGGTTCGCTCAGGCCGGGAATGATTGAAATACTGGGTTTAAGCGATTATTTTATCGCCTCTGAGACATTTGCCAGGGCATTTATGCCCGGTGCGGGTATTCAGGAAGTCTGTAAAGCCCTGCATGCCAGAGGGCCAATGCTGGCCGCCGTAACACTCGGTAGCCAGGGATATGCTGCCTTTTGCCATGACTCATATATCGCAGAACCCGCATATCAGGTAAAAGTTATCGATACGACCGGATGTGGTGATATTTTTCATGCCGGATTTACCTATGGTCTGCTGAAATCCTGGACCATTCCCCAGGCTCTGAAGTATGCATCCTGGGCAGCAGCCATGGTCAGTCGCTTTGCAGGCGGGCGGACGGGGATCCCGGATCCAGCAGACTGGCCGGACCAAAAGCAAAATCCAAAATCCAAACTCCAAATTCCAAAATCTGAATAAAATTCAAATTTCAGGACCGGATATTTGGTTACAAATGATTGAGGGTTTGGATGAGACATGATCCTATCAAAATATAAATACTGTTATCGAAATAGTGAAGAATTATATGCAGACAGGTTGGCATCCCGAAATGATGATCAACCGAGATCCTGAGACAAGCTCAGGATGACATTGAACAGACAACAGTGAAACAAGCATGGCTTAGGGATAGGTCGGGATTCAGGTTGACGACTTTGCATAAATTTTTATGAATATATCCAGCTGGTCGTAAATTATCATAATAAAAATCTAAACTTACCAGGATCAGACAATTTTCCTTGCGGATTTTGGATTTTGGAATTATGATTTAATAGGAGGTTATCCATTGAAATTTATTAAGCGCATTTTTCGTCTGCTGCCGCTTGTTATGGCCGGTATTTTTTTACTCTCTCCTGCCCGTGTGCGTACCCCGATCAACTTCCCCGATATTCTCGGCTACCGCACCCTGAAATGCGATTTTCATATGCATACGGTGTTCTCCGACGGTAACGTATGGCCGACTGTACGTGCCGAAGAGGCCTGGCGCAACGGACTGGATGCGATTGCGATTACCGATCATATCGAATATCAACCGCATAAAGCCGATGTAAATCCGGATCATAATCGTTCATTTGAAATCGCCAGGATTGAGGGGGAAAAACTGGGTATAACCGTAATCAAAGGATCGGAGATCACCCGCAAAATGCCACCCGGTCATCTGAATGCCATATTTATCCGGGATGCAGCACTTTTGATACAGGAAACCTGGCGGGAAGCTTTGCAGGCAGCTGCCGGCCAGGATGCGTTCATCTTCTGGAACCATCCCGGCTGGAAGGGACAGCAGCCGGATGGCGTGGCGAAGTGGTATCCGGAGCACACCGAACTACTGGAAGAGGGAAGTCTTCATGGCATTGAAGTTGTCAATGAACGCGAATATTATCCGGAAGCACATCGCTGGTGTCTGGAAAAAAATCTCACCATGCTGAGTAATTCGGATGTTCATGATCCGGTTTTTATGGATTACGATCCTGATCACAACGATAACCGGGCTTATACCCTGGTTTTCACAAGGGATAATTCTGCCGAGGCGATCAAAGAAGCCCTTTTCGACCGGCGGACTGTCGTTGTGTTTAATGATCTTGTGGTGGGAGCGGAACCATGGCTGCAGGCTATTTTTCAAAGCACAGTTCACCTGAAAAATCCCATTGTGATGCTAAAGGAAGGCGAATCGGTCTATCTTCAGATTCACAACTCGGCGGCGGTGGACTTTCTTCTTGTTTTTTCTGATCGGCTCGAAGGAGTAAAGATTCCTGCCGAGGTCACCCTTTATGCTGGAAAAACCGTTCTTTTAGATCTCAAACGGACCGCAAAAGAAATCCCCGGGGAGTGGCCCATTAAGCTGAATTTCAGGGTCACCAATCTGAAAGTCACCCCTGAAGAGGATTTAAAAATATCCCTGCCTGTTACTATCGTTGCAGGGTGAATACCCAGCAGCTTTAGCCACAAAGCGACAAAGGCATTCCGTTCTTTCTTTGTCGCTTTGTCACTCTGTTACTTTGTCACTTTAGTTTAATTACCATTCATAATACGACCGTTTCCCGGTCAGTTCGTTCAGACGATTGGTTATGATCATATCCCGGTTCTTCCGGCGTTCTTTCATTTCCTGTTCCAGTCTTTCCAATCTCCCTCTGATACGCTCGATTTCCTGTACTTTTTCTTTTTCTCGCAGGTCAAATAATTGACCTAATGTTGCCCGCAGATCTGACTCAATCTTTTTCTGTTCAGACTCATTATCTGACCGATGATATAATTCAGCCATTTTCTCAGTACCGGCCTCTAAACGACGCATTTCAATTGCCTCTTTGTAACGTTCAGGTACTTCCTTTTCCAAACGCGAAAGATATTCCTGTTCATGATAAAGATGTGCAATTTTATGCTGATACAAATACGCTTCCTCCAGCTTTAATTTCGCCAGTTTTGTTCTGATATCAGGATCGATCTGCTGATAAAATTCCATGAGCGTTTCAAGTTCATCTTCACTCAGTTTTACACCGGCTGGTGGCGGTGGTAGCGGTACTTCCAGTTCGTCGACAATAATAGCTTCGGCTTTAGGGGTTTCCTCTTTTAAGATAAGTTTCTCCTGAGCCATCAGTGATTGGGCTCCTTGAGATAAGACAATGAGAACTATTGTAATAATATACTTTTTCCCCATACTGTTCTCCTTCTGGTATCTGTTATTTTTGATCAATATTTTCAAGAAACGAAACCCTGTCGTTGACTTTCCGCAGTTCCTCCAGATATTTACTGCCAGTCAAATAATCACCACCGGTATTATCAATCCGCTCCAAATCACGGGATAGTGACAGCAGTTGTTCAAACTGGCCGTTCTCCCAGACCAGTGAATTGTTCTGTTCCTCGGCCGGGTAAAAAACCATTACCGACAAGAGCAAAGCCGCTATCACAGCTGCGGCAACCATCCGATAGATCTGCTTTCGATAGGTAATTTTAAACACCGGTGCCGATTTGACAGATAAATTTTCAATGAGCAAATCATTCATCTCTTTTAGCTGTGCCAATTCGTCAGTACAGGTGCTGCATAATTTTAAATGTTCAGTGATTGCTTTGTGATCTGTCATACCGAGTTCATCATTTATATATAATAAAAATCTATCCTGCACGTTTACACATTTCATTACAGCCTCTCCTAAATATGTTCGGATTTTTTGCAAACCATACCGCGCACGGGCCGCTACGGTATTGACCGAAAGGTTCAGATGTTCGGCCACCTCCCTGAATGATAATTCCAATATATAATGCATGATGATAACTTCACGTTGGGCCTCAGGTAGTTTGCCGATTATTTTTTTTAATCTGTCATTGGCATCCTTCTCCTCAGTGGCGATTGCCGGTATTTCATTTTTTCCCGCTTCAGGTTCAGAAAATTCCTCTGAATAATTGTCGTGCAACAGAAATAATCGATGGCGCCGGTTGCGTTTTCGCTGGTCATCCAGATAGGTATTCCGTGCGATGGCATATATCCAGGCCTTCAACGCCTGCTCTTCCGATTGATGCTTCAGATTCCTGTAAATTTTTAGCATACATTCCTGATATAAATCTGCTGCCCGGTCCGGATCATCGGTCAGGTATAAAAGGTAATTGAATATTCTGTCTCTATATATTTTATAAATCTGATCGAATGATATTTCAGCCATCCGCTCCCCGGATACTTTCTCCCTGCCAATCCAATAGTCGCTTATTTCAATATCCGTCACCGACATATCTTATGCAATTTCTTCCTATATATTTAAAGACGTATGAAAAATGAATTTTGTTTAAATGAAATTTGTCATCTTCAATCAAAGAATATTAAAATGTTCAGATACTTAAAGCGATGACCTGTGGAAGTTGAAAGGTTGGTAAAATTAAATTTTTACAATCTGTTTCCCGATATTATCACCGGAAAACAGACCGATCAGCGCATCCGGTAATTTATCAAAGCCTTCGACGATGGTTTCCCGATCGATCAGTTTTCCTGCCTGCAGCCACTGATACAGTTGCCTGCGGGCATCATTATACCGGTCACGGTAGTCATAGACAATGAATCCCTGCATCTGCACACGGTGGATGATCATCTGTGCCAGAAGGCGAGGTCCGACCGGCAGCCTATTACTGTTATAAAGTGATATCTGACCGCATAAGACAATCCGGGCATGGTCATTGAGAAAAAACATGACACTATCGGAAATTTCACCCCCCACATTGTCGAAATAGACATCCACACCGGCAGGACAGGCAGCACGCAGGGGTTTTCGGATATTTGGACGGGACCGATAATTTATCGCCTCACTAAAACCGAGGGTCCCGGTAAGGTAATCGCATTTTTCATCGCTTCCGGCGATACCGATGGCATGGCAGCCTTTAATCCGTGCGATCTGGCCGGCAACCGAACCGACGGCACCCGCGGCACCTGATATGACAACCGTTTCCCCGGATACCGGTTTCCCGATATCAAGCAGGCCAAAATAGGCGGTCAGACCGGTGAGGCCAAGTATACTGAGATAAGCTGTGCAAGAGACATCTTCGTATTCGATTTTGTGCAGATGGCGTACCTCTATCAACGCATATTCCTGCCAGGGCATGATCCCGGTAACCCAGTCACCCGGCTTAAAATCCGATGAACGGCTCTCAAGGACCTGGCCAATGGCATCTCCGTTTACCGGTTGCTCCAATGCATAAGGCTCAACATAGGATTTTACATCATTCATCCGGTTGCGCATATAGGGATCGACCGAAAAATATCTGATCTCCACGAGTACCTGTTCTGCCGCGGGCGACTGAATGGCGACCTCTGAAAAGGTAAAATTTTCCCGGGTCAGTGCTCCGGAAGGTCTGCTTTTCAGAAGAACAGCACGTGTTTTATCAATCATGGTTACCCCTTTTTTACGGTAGCCATGAATATGTCCAAAAAGTATCATAAATGCAATCGGTTGTTAAGGTGTTCGGTTCAATTGTCACCTGATATTTCCAGGTTGCTGGAAAATACAGAGTGTGTAGGAATAAGGAATTTTATGGATTTGACTACGAGCCGTCAAGGTTTTTCCATTTACCTTAAATTTCCTGCCTACTGCAAACCCGGGATTAAAATCCCGGGCTTCATATATGTCGTCCTCCGGACGAAATACGATAAAATTCCATTATAAGGTTCTTTAAATCTGGTTACCATGCGTATCCGATATCAAAACGTATGGCTGGCACAGTACCACTGTAATTCTCTGAAAGTCCCGTATTATCTGTTCCCGAACCGGTGTAATAATCAACACCGATCCCCATTCCGATGGCGAATTCATCACCCGGAAACCACTGCCACCCAACCAGACCGCCAACCGAAAAAACGTTTAACCGTTCATTGCTCTCACCGAGAAGCCGGTTATAGGAAAAATTTGGGGCAACATAAAATCCCCGCAGGTTTTTACCCGACGGATGAAAGCGTATTTCGGCATTTAATCCAAACCCGTCGATACCGGTGACCGTCGGCATCTGAAACCCGCCGCCAAAAACTACTCCCTCTGAAATCTGATGTAAATACGAAATATTGTAAAACAGAAAAAATTTAAGCGGGTTGATCAGGATCAGGTTCTCCCTGGGTGTGATGTCCTCGCTCCTTGATACGATCAGCGATTCAGTGATAAGCGTATCTCCACTTCCTTTTTGGATCGTCTGACGTTTCTCCTCCGTTCGGGTTTGCGCAACTGCCGGCTGCCATAACCAGGACCCCATGATAACAAACACTAAAAGTACAAGCTTCATATTCCCTCCTGACGTCTTTATGCCTCCAGTTTCCCTTTTCACCCTCTAGATAAAATTGGTGCAAAGGCTGTGCCTGTTTTTTTAAATACAGTATTTATAATTACTTACATCATTCTATTCAAATTTTTCTGGATCCCGGGATGACCACTTCATACACATACTTTGCCTACTTTGTTTACAGCCGGGCCAGAAAATATGGTTCCCTGCCGGGTGACGGAATGATTTAACGTAGAGATCGGTTATAGATTTTTTGTCTACTCTGCATAAAGGAAATAGATTGTGAGCATTTGGCACGAAATCTTCTTAAATTATGTGCTATTCCCAGTCGGCACTGGGGCAACATTTATATATCAAAAGGAATAAACCAACAAAAGCAACAGAGGAGGGAAAAATGCAAAACTCTTTACGCTGGCCTGTTATTTATCTATTGATGATCGTCTTCAGTACGGCCACCGTGGCTCAAAAGTATGAAATTTATACAAAAGAATTGGATAACGGTCTGGATGTAATCGTTATTCACAATCCAACCGTTCCATTGGTAACGATTGAGCTTGACGTAAAAAACGGCGCGTATACTGAGCCGCCTGAATATGACGGGCTCTCACATCTTTATGAACACATGTTTTTCAAAGCAAATACGGTGATCCCAAATCAGGAGCGGTATATGGAACGGATCAGGGAAATGGGAGCCAGTTTTAATGGTACGACAAGTGATGAACGGGTCAATTATTTTATCACGCTGCCGCGCGAGAACCTGGAGGAGGGACTGAAATTTATGTACGATGCCATTACCAGCCCCTTGTTTTTAGAAGCGGAACTGATCAATGAACGTCCGGTGGTGAATGGGGAATATGACCGTAACGAGGCAAATCCTTACTTTCATCTCAACCAAGCGGTAAATCAGAAAGTATGGTGGAAATATTTCAGCCATAAGAATACCATCGGCGACCGGGAAATCATCATGACCACGACTCCCGAAAAAATGCGCATCATTCAGAACCGTTACTATATTCCCAATAATTCGGCTTTGATTCTTGCCGGTGATATCCCCGCCGAGGATGGCTTTGCGTTTGCCCAAAAATATTACAGCAGCTGGAAGCGTGGTAAAGATCCTTTTGTCGAATTTCCGATCCCGGAGCATCCACCAATCCAGAAAACCGAAACAGTCGTGGTGGAGAAACCGGTCAATGCGGTGGGTCTGATGATCGTATGGCAGGGCCCCAGCGTTACAAAAGATCCAAAAGCCACCTATGCAGCAGATGTACTTTCTTTTATAAGCCGCCAGCAGACTTCGAAGTTCCATAAAAACCTGATCGAAAGCGGCCTGGCATACGGTGCTAATTTCGGATATTATACCTTGAATCACACGGGACCGATCTCCTTTTTCGCACAGACATCTCCGGAAAAATATCAGGATCTGGTAAAGGCGGTTTATGCTGAACTCAAACTAATGGCCGGTGACGATTATTTTAGCGACGATCAGCTGGCAAATGCCAAGAACATTCTGGCAATTGATGAGCAATACAGCAGGGAAAAACCTTCTGATTTTGCCCATACGGTTGGATTCTGGTGGGCCGTAGCCGGTCTTGATTATTACTATAACTATATTGATAATTTGAATCAGGTTACCCGTGAAGATATCAAACGATACCTGAACACCTATGTACTCGATAAAAATCATATAACCGGCGTGCTCGTTGCACCGGATCAGCGTGCAAAACTTGGCATTTAAGGTGTAAGGAGGATAATAATCATGAAAAATATATTCGTATTATTTATGCTGCTGGTCTTGGTGATTGCCACCTCTGTTTCAGCAGACTGACGCCGTTTCTTTTGAAGTAAACGGTCTGAAAATTATTTTTAAACAGAATACAGCCAGCGATATTGTGGCTGCGGGCATGTATTTTCGTGGCGGAGTCGCTAACCTGACCCAGGATCAGGCCGGAATTGAAAATTTTGCTCTGATCACAGCGCAGAAAGCCACCAGGAACATTCCCAAAGATAAACTCAACAGCCGTCTCGAACGAATGAACAGCAGAATATCCTCTTCCGCCGGAAAAGATTATTCGAGTCTGGATATGATGTCGGTAAAGCAGAATTTCAAGTCTACCTGGGAGATCTTTGCCGATATATTGATGAATCCTTTATTCGACAAAGAAGATGTGGAGCTTGAGCGTAAAAAGATCATATCGGCAATTGAGCAAACTAAGGATAACCCGGATGCCTATCAGGCGGAATTGGCAGATCAGACATTTTATGCTGGTCAGCCATATGCGATTCCGGTGGATGGAACGGTTCATTCGGTTTCTTCGTTCTCGGCTGAAGATCTTAAAGACTATCTGGCTTCCCGGTTGGAGACGTCCCGGTTATTGCTGGTAGTTGTCGGCAACACGACCAGGGAAGAGATCGAGACACTGGTAAAGGGCAGTTTTGGGAAACTTCCGAAAGGTGATTTTAAAGCGGTATCTCTGCCTGAGGTCAGCTACCAGGAGCCGTCATTAATGATCGTTCAACGTGACATACCGACCAACTATATCCGTGGTATGTATCCGACCCCGGGAATCGGGCAGCCAAATCGCTATGCAGCACTCCTGGCCGGTGCGATCCTGCGCGACCGTATGTGGGATGAGGTGCGTACCAAACGCGGCCTGTCCTATGCACCTTCTGCCGGGACCAGCAGTCGTTTTTCCAGTTACGGTTACATATATGTAACCGCGGTCGATGCCGATTCAACCATCAAAGTCATGATCAATGAGTTGAAAAAAATCCAGACCGAATCGGTAACGGAAAAAGATCTCAAAGACAAGGTCAGCCAGTTTATTACGCGAGTGTATATGGCCATGGAAACCAATGCGGCCCAGGCCGATCGTCTGGCCTCATTTGAACTTTCCGGAATCGGCTATCAGGCAGCAGAAAAATTTATTGAGGATATGAAGAAGGTAAGCCCGGCAGATATTCAGAAAATTTGCCAGGAAAATATCAAAAATCTGCAGTTTGTCCTGATCGGTAATCCTGAAACACTCACCATTAAAAATTTTATGTTCTGATAAATGGTGTTGGGGCATGGCGTGCCATGCCCCTTTTTTATTGCACCTCTGAAAAACAAAATATTTTTTATACAACATCACAAATTACAATATAAGAATCTTCTAAAAAATTAATTTATAATAAGACAATTTGTCACTCCCGAAACACAGGATTTTCAACCTGAATTTATTTCAGGGTCTCTATACAAGATTCTGAAATAAATTCCATATCATAACCTTTTGGAATTTGAAGTTTGATATTTGTCTGGAAATTGGAATTTGTGATTTGGAATTTATTCAATGATATCTTCGAAATCCGATTCCTGCCATTCCGCCAGTACCGCATGATCGGCATTAAAAATGAGTTCACCGGGTTCGTCAGTTAAAATAATGGCTTTTTCCGTTACAGGACGATCAATCATTATGATGTCGCGATATACCGGTAGATTTTCCTGATCAAAAATGATCTCGATTGGCACCGGCATCCGGAACGTATCCGATACCTGATCCTGCCTGACCCGCAGGGTGAGCGTAAACCGGCCATCCGGATTTTCTGTTACCCGATATCCGTATTCATATTCAGGAATTTCGGTTCCATATATCCATTGGTTAAAAAACCAGTGCATATCCTGGTTCATATGTTCCGACACAACCCGGATAAAGTCTTCCGTACTTGCCCGCTTCCCGCGATAACGGTTGTAATAATCCCGCATCATGGTTTTAAACGGTAAATCATTTCCCGATAAAGGATCACTCATCAGGATCTGAATCATACGTAAGACCATGGCACCTTTTTTATAGATGATCAAACTGTAATCACCGGCGGTGCGTGTGGAGGACGTCCGTGTACCCAGCCATATGGGACCCGCCTCTTGACCGTCACTCAAAACGTATTTCCGGTTTGATATTACGTTCTCAAATATTTCTTTTATTACATCCATATACCGGTCATCATCTTCAGATACCGATTTTAAATAGGCAAGTGCTGAGAACTCGGCAAAAGCCTCACTCAACCACTGATCGTGATAGGTGTCAAATCCAACCTCAATTCCCCACCATTGATGCGCAACCTCATGAGCCCTGAAGATCTGATCGTAACCTCTTATACCGGTTTCGTAGAAGGTGTTCCAGGAGAGATTGAGCAAGCCGGGAAATGCCATACCGAGGCTGTAAGGGATTTCACTGACATAGAGATGCGTGAATGGTATTTCACCGAAATTTCGTTGATAAAAAGCAATGCTGCGCAGAATATCTTCCGCAATCTCATCCTCAATATCCCGGCTGCGGAACATCAATCCCTGCCGGGTTTTTAGAATATCAACCGCCGGCAGATTATCCCGGCTAATCCGGTAGCGTTCAAAATATCCCATATTAAATATCGCATGGGTTGATGTACCTTTTGAGTGCCAGACAGTATGTATCGTTTCGGACGTTCCTGACGAATCCACCCGGTCACCAATGCTCAGGAGGGTATAATCCGTGGGATATTGAAAACTGAGCTTGTAAAGGGCCGGTTCCCATAAATTATATCTGGGATACCAGTATAAAGGCGATTTAAGATATATCCAGGAACGTGTATCGCGGTCGAGGAGTTTGTCACTATGATAATATATCGTTAGATTTACCTCATCTTCCGGACCAAGTTTCTTGCCGCAGTCTACCCAGAAGACGGCCGCTTCCTCCGGCTTAAAAAAATCAATTCGAATTGAATCATCCAGAAAAACAGAATCGATTTTCATCATTTGATAGATGTTAAAATATAACCATTGCTGCCCGGCTTTTACGGGTGTCAGAGACATTCGGGTGATACCGGAATAGTCGAGATTGCCGGCTATTTTTGAATCGATCACAAATTGCCTGATCCTGATCAAATCATTCGGATCGTCCGGCTTTTGCCCCCGGGCTGGATACTGACAAATGATTTCAGGGTACTTGTAAACATGGCCCAGCTCAGCGCGATGCATGAACCGAATTGACTCAAACTCATAGGGATTGATCTCAAACATGAGCGGCGTACCGCGCTCCATATAAAAATGGGCATAAAAATAGGGATCATGCGACCCATCGAGTAAGAACTTTAAAATGGAACTTTTAAAATAGAGCGCGTCTTCGTCACTTAGATACGCAAGTATATCTTCGATTATTTTTTCCTGAGACTCAATTTCTGTTCCATTTCCAAAGGCAGATCTTTTTTTGCAGTTCGGCAAGGGTGGAATCGTTAAACAGAATCAGAAGGGTATTAAACGATTTGACCAGCGAATCTGTATCATAAAAGCGCAGAAGTTGATTCCGTTCGATCGCCGTCGGCGGTGAAAAATGCCATGTGCCTTCGCCTTTAAAGAGCACGGCAACCGATCTTTCATTTACCTCTGAGAGCAGTTGAATCTTCCCTTTGTGCAAATCAAACCGCGCATGATCTCGTTCAATACTGAGATTCTCAACCTCAGCGGTTTTACTTTCCAACGCATGCATTGAGAAAAGTTCTGAAATGGTTTTTTGATATAAACCTTTGCCATCCGTGGTTCCCGCTACAGTGTACAGATTGCCACGAGAAGGATTAAAATAATTCGCATCATATTTCTTTTCGGTTTTATCTTACCTGAATGGTTCCCCACCCGACAAGTCCGGGCAGGCGGAAGTACTCGGAACAATGCAGATTATTGAAATTAAAGTTCTTAGGTCAAAATAAACTTAAAATATTAATTAACTGCAACTTAATCGTAAACATCCTTGATAAATTCGTACTCATATCCGTGTTACTCCGCCTGCCCCCGCCAGAAGCGGGCGGTGGTTTATGAACAGGTCAATCTAACAGAACGGATGCGAAACATCAAATGAGCATTGATCATTTTTATTTTTGTCACCACCACGGGATAGGTGCCGCAAGCCCTGCACTCCAGGCTTTTAATGTGTTGACATGTAACCAGAGAATACCCGCCTGTAAAAAGACGCCCCCTGCAAATCCATGATATGATCGGCCGCCGAATACCCGGTAAACTTTATCTGGCGAATCAGGCGTTAATGGGGTCTTATGAATAATATAGTTTTCATCATAACCCGTTTGATGGATAAAATACTGTACCGACAGGCCAAGTTCAACCGAAGCGCCGTTGAGCAGACTGCGGTTCACGAGACCATACATCAAACCAACATGATATACCGGATCTGACTTCTCTTCGGGCAAACGATAGACTGTAATCGAGATACCAGCCGGTATCCTCATCGAATGCAGGCGTACGAACAACTTCGTAAGTGTAATAGCTGAACGGGGCAAAACCACCCCCTGCAGAAAAAAACTCACCTGCCACCAGGTCTGTTTTCGGAACCAGAAAATTAAAGTATTTTGCAAGCCACACATTAAAAACATTTCCATATCCGGCACAAAAAAAACCCCACTGTTTTTTGTGATACGGTCCATCCTCCGGAATAAAAATTGTGCCCAGCACATAGCCCGAGGCAAACAACCGGTAATCGTTTAAATCCTGCCGGTCAAGCACAATCCTTTCCTGGCCAGTCTGGTCATAGATCGTGACCGATGCCTTGCCGGAATTGCCGATATCTACCAGATCCCATTTATCGATATGGTAATACGCATTATATTCCTCCTGATCATATTTAACCTCATAGGCGATGAGCTCAAATTTTCCATGATCGAGATCGACTTCAAGCCGGTCTCCCGTATTTATTTTTAAATCCATAATTGCCGGTGTATAGGTAAGATTCAGGGCAAAATACAAACCATTATAGGGTGAATAGATACGCATGGGGCTGAGCATGATATACTGATCTTTGCCGTCAAAGCGGAGGATAACCGGCCGGATGGCAAAGGTTTCATCGCTTTCCTGCCGGGCGGACAGGGTTGTACATAAGAGCAGGATGAAAATAACCGATAAATATCTGGCCATTTGATTTACTCTGAATCCATTTTTAATATATAGATTCGGCATTTTCGTCCGGAGACTTTATCACATATTAAAAAAGCCCCGTGTCGAAGCAATTCACGGGGCTTACGATCGGTTAATTTAGACCGCGTCTCGTCAGCAGAGGTTTTATATCCGGCTCCTTACCGCGAAAACGTTTATAAAGGATCATCGGATCTTCCGATCCGCCTGCCGCAAGAATATTTTTTCGGAAAGAATCAGCTGTTTTACGATCAAATATGCCATTCTCCTTAAATGCCTCAAAGGCATCGGCATCAAGTACTTCGGCCCAGATATAGGCTATAATATCCGGCTGAATACCCGCCGGAAAAGATATGTGAAAAATAGGGTGTACGATACCGTACGACAATTTCCGGAATAAGTCCGATACGGTTGAGGGCAGCGTTCTCAAATTCATGGATGTCGTGTCTTTTTATATTATCCAGCGTATGCCAATCCATATCCAGATAGGCCGCAGATAACAATTCGACCGTGATAAATCCCTGATTAAAATAACTTGTTTTTCTTATTTTCGTGATCAGCGCATCCAGGATCGGCTCATTAGTTTCAAAATGCCGGGCGTACACTTTCATCACCTCGGGATGTGTGGCCCAATTTTCCATAATTTGAGAAGGTAATTCGACAAAATCCCGTGGAACGGATGTTCCGGAAATCCTTTTGTACGTGGCATTTGAAAGCAGGCCGTGCAAGGCATGTCCGAATTCATGGAAAAGCGTATTCATTTCATCAAGACTGATCAGCGCTGGTTTGTCGCCGGTCGGTTTGGTGAAATTACCGACATTGCAGATGATCGGCGTAATCTGTTTACCGGCTTCACGATATTGTTTCCGAAAGGAGGTCATCCAGGCGCCACCACGTTTGCTTGCCCGGGGATAATAGTCGGTGTATAGAATGCCGATGTGCGCTCCATCGGCCTCTTTTACTTCAAAAATTTTTACATCGGGATGGTATTTCGGCAGATCCTTTCGTTCTATCAGTTGAATCCCGTACAATTTTTTTGCCACGGTAAACACACCTTCAATTACATTTTCCAGCTTGAAATAGGGCCGTAATTCGGATTCGTCGAGATCGTATTTGGCTTTCTTTACTTTCTCCGCATAATACCACCAGTCCCACGGTTCAAGTTTGAAATTATTGCCTTCTTTCTCAATCATCGTTTGTAAGTCTTTTGCCTCAGCCTTTGCCTTTTTTAAAGCAGGTTGCCATATTTTATCAAGCAGTGAATAAACATTTACCGGCGTTTTCGCCATATTATTTTCTAAGACATAATCGGCATGGGTCCTGTAACCGAGGAGCTGCGCACGTTCTATTCTGAGGTTGACCAGGCTGTCGGCTTTGGTTTTGTTATCTAATTCATTATCATAATCACCGCGGTTTATGTAGGCTTTAAATAATTTTTCACGGTATTCACGCTGGTCGGAATATTGTAGAAATGGGATTAAACTTGGTTTGTGTAACGTGAATACCCACGCTCCCTCCATCCCGCGTTCTTTGGCAGCCTCCGCCGCAGCACTGATAATATTTTCGGACAGACCGGATAATTCGCCGGAATCGGAAATGGTCAGATAAAAAGCGTTATTTTCTTTCAGTACGTTTTCACCAAACCTGATACTGAGCAGGGATAGTTTTTCGTTGATTTTACGAAACTGATCCTTTTTCTCCGGCTCCAGATTGGCCCCACCCCGGACAAAGTCCTTATAATATTTTTCCAGTACCATTTTTTGTTCGGCGGTCAGATCCTTCTTGTCTTTTTCGGCATAAATTTTCTTGATGCGTTGAAACAGTTTTTCGTTAAGATATATGTCATCCTCATGCTTGGAAAGCATAGGTGCGATTTCTCTGGCAATCGTCTGCATGTTCTCATTTGTATTGGCTGAATTGAGTGCATAAAAAACATTACTCACCCGCGTTAACATTTCGCCGCTCAAGTCCATGGCCGCAACGGTATTATCAAAAGTCGGTTCGGCCGGGTTATTGGCAATGGCGTCAATCTCCAGCTTCTGCCTTTTGACCCCTTCATTAAATGCGGGGAGATAATGTTCTTCGGTGATTTTGTCAAAAGGGGGTACACCAAACGGGGTATTAAATTCCGAAAAGAACGGATTTTCCTGTGCACTTTGTCTGCAGGCGGAAATAAGTAGTACGGTAAAAAGTGACAAAACGATGACCTTTCTCATGAGTGATCCTCTTTAATATAAATATAGTTTAAATGATAACCATAGAGCACACAGAGTATGCATATGATATTTACTGAGTTAGCCGAGTTTATTCTTTCTCCCCTTCGTGTACTCTAAAGACTGCATATGCCATGCTTAAATGTAATCGATCTTATAGGTGCCTGACCTGACGTATTTATAAACCACCGCCCGTCCCTGGCGCGGGCAGGCGGAGTAACACGGATAAAAGTATAAGTTCATTTCATTTGTCCAAGACTAAATTGTACTGTCTTAACCACATGTTTACACTTTTTGACTGAACGGTAATCCAATTTATTGAATCAATGAACCATGTCATTCTGTTCCGAGACGATCCGAAGGACTCCTTCGGAGGAACTTTAGATAAGAATCTTCCTGGTTTTAAGTCTTATTTCGGCAACAAGGAAGATGCTTATCGCAGATCCCGTTTTGGGACAGCATGACAACTAATATTTCTTCATGTATAAACACGTAGTCAAGACAGCACAATAAAATTATAACATATCCCTTTAGCGTTCAGCGAGCAATTTTCTGCGCTCTCCGTGATTGGTCTAGCAAAGTTTATTTCATTATTCCATGTAACTTTTTACACCACCGGTATAATCAAACAAAAACCTAAAGATACCAATAGTATACTGATAAATCGACAAAAATTCATGTCTTTCTGCCAATTTTATCGATGTTTTTTTTGAAGAAAGGGATCTGTCATAAATTCAGACGGGGTTGAGGCAACCCCCGTCTGTGATCTACGATTCAATAGACGATCTTATTTCTGAAACGAGTCTGACCAGATAACTCATTTTAGCGGGGGGTGGAGCCGAAGAATTATAGGAGCCCAGATGCGCGAGGTGCTCTGCACGCAATCCGTATTTTTGCCAGCAATTGAGGATCTGCTGACAGGGGAGAACCCCCTGTTCCTGACAGCAATAGCTGAACTGCAGGTAATGTCCCAGTTTACGGCAGTATATCTCGGTTGTTTTTTGCATGATGTTTTACCATTTTCCTGTGCGGTTCATCGCCGGCTTTGGCAGGCCTGATAAATTTCCCAGCGACTTTTCAATTTCCGCCTGAGGGAGTTCATGATCCTCCAGAAGACCGGCAAAATATTTATCATAGCCGGTCAAATCCATTAATCCATGACCGCTTAAGGAAAAGATGATCACTTTTTCTTTGCCTTCTTCCCGTGCTTTTTTGGCCTCCTGGATGGTAGCCGCCACGGCATGACTGGTTTCCGGCGCTACGATAATACCTTCCGTACGGGCAAAAATAACCGCCGAACTATAACATTCCAGCTGTTGAACGGAACGGGGAGTCATTAACCCTTCTATAATCGATTGACTGATCAGTGGCGAAATACCATGATAGCGCAGTCCTCCCGCGTGAATCGGGGGCGGGATAAATTCATGGCCCAGGGAATGCATCGGCATCAGAGGGGTCATTTCCGCCGTATCGCCAAAATCATAGACAAAAGGCGCGCGGGTCATGGTCGGGCACGAAGCCGGTTCAACAGGGACGATATCAATCTCAGCACCGTTTATTTTATCGTAGGCAAAGGGAAAAGCGAGTCCGGCAAAATTACTGCCGCCGCCAGCGCATCCGATAATAACATCCACCTTATTCTCTCCGATCTTGGCCAGCTGTTTCTTGGTTTCAAGCCCAATGATCGTCTGATGGAGCATGACATGGTTGAGTACGCTGCCCAGCGAATAGCGGGTCTGTCCGGTGGGGTCTGTTACCGCTGCCTCGATGGCTTCACTTATGGCAATACCAAGACTTCCGGGTGTTTCGGGATCTTTCGCCAGAATCCGGCGTCCGGCTTCCGTTTGATCGCTCGGACTTGGAATACAGGTCCCACCCCATGTTTCCATCATAATTTTCCGAAACGGTTTCTGGTCAAAACTGATCCTGACCATAAATACTTTACATTCGAGCCCCATCAGCGCGCATGCAAATGAAAGCGCACTGCCCCACTGTCCGGCTCCGGTTTCCGTGGTCAGTTTTTTTATACCGAATTGTTTATTATACCAGGCTTGTGGTACCGCGGTATTTGGCTTATGACTGCCTGGAGGCGAGATACTCTCATTTTTGTAATAGATCCTTGCCGGTGTATCCAGATATTTCTCCAATGCATATGCCCGGTGAAGGGGTGACGGCCGCCACCGATACAGAATTTCCAGAACCTCTTCCGGAATATCAATCCATCGTTCCTGGCTTACTTCCTGCTCAATCAGATTCATCGGAAATACAGGTGCCAACATATCGGGGGAAATGGGATTACCGTCGGGACCCAGCGGTGGTTGCATGGGTGTCGGTAAATCGGCAGCCAGATTATACCATTGGCGTGGAATCTCGTCTTCGGTCAGCATTACTTTCACGGGCATTTAACACTCCTTTTTAAGATCATTTAATCGTTTTTAAGGCTTTTTTTAAAACTGAATTTTTCTTTTTTAATTCCTTCGATCCGCGGGTGATCTTGCATAGGCTCAGATGCAACTGTCTGGCGATCGTTCGCTGGCTGACCCCCTGGTCGAGCAGTTTTACGAGTTCCCAGCGGGAGGATAGTGTTTCCAGTTCCGCCGGCGTAAAAAGGCTTGACAGGAATTCCTCGACGACTTTCGGTTTATCGACCCGGGCCAGATAGTGAGCGATCTCTTTAATACTTTCCATAACTGTTACTATGCATAGAAACACTTATCCAAGTATAATTACACCAGGATTTAAAAGCAAACTATTTTTTTAAATTTTCTGTTTTTCCAAATATCAGCAGTGATTCTCGCTGAAAAATCAAAAAAAAAAGAATGATTTTACAACAAATGTGATATAGAAGGCAACAAAGGTGTTAGAAATCCCCGATTTCACTTCCTTATATTTATCCTGTAACCGTGGCAAAACGAGAATATTGGTTATATATAAAATACACCGGGCAGGCTGGTCACCTGGCAGCCGTTGTATATGTTGCGTGTCTTAAGGCAGGGATCTATACCCGGTCGCGCAAGCTGACCCTGATCAGGCAATTCCACAACGTGGTCCTCCATTATTGATCAGGCGTTCCGCTCCAGGGCATTTCGCCTCCCCCTGGAGAGGATTTTCTTTCGCTGCACAAAGTGTGAGAATTGGGAATTTAACAGCAGTCAGTCGGCAGTAAGGGCCAGCCCTGGTGACGCCCCGGGACATTAGGGATGAGGAAATAGAGATTAGTAATTATGAGTTGGGGATCAAGAATTTTGGATTTTGGATTTTAGATTATTTAATCTCCATATTTTTCATGCAATACCCTGCGAATCAACCGGGCTCTTTCCCAGGCCTTTAATTTATGTTCATAAAGTGAATCGGGCCCCAGATCGAAAAATGTTTCATAGGCCTGAGCGGCCTGACGGTAATGTTTGAGTTCATCCAGCGCAAGCGCTTTGGAGTAGATCGCACGGTAATGGTCCGGACGGTATACGAGCAGACTGTCAAAGGCAGATACGGCATACATATATTCCTGAGTTGCCAGATAGATAGCACCGATCTGGTAACGTGCACCAATATGAAATTTATCCAGCGCCAGGACACGCTCCAGATCTTTCAGGGCCTGGGTATAATATTTCATTTGGAGAAAAAGCAGGCCGCGGTTAAAATAGGCTTCAATATATTTTCTGTCGAGCAGTACCGCCCGGTCAAAATCCCGGATAGCTGCATTAATACTACCCATATGGCGATAGGTAATGCCGCGGTTGAGATAAAATTCGCCAAAACGGGGATTCAGCTGAATCGCACGGGTAAAATCAGACAACGCACCGGAAAAGTCCCCCCCATTCAGCGCCAGCAGACCTCTCCCGTTATACGCGGCACATATTTCCAGATTCGGCTGCAGAAAATAAGCATAACCGGGAGCAATCATCAGGGTTTTCTCAAAACAAGCGACGGCTTCGTTGCATTTATCCTTAGCAAGCCAGACACTGCCAAGTGCAAAATTAGCCTGATAATTTGCCGGAACCAGTTTTATACAGGTTTCCAGATCACGCAGCGCACCTTCCAGATTGCCCTGTTCACGCATCAGATCCGCCCGCCACAAATACGTTAAGGGAAACCCGGGTTGGATCGAGATCCCCATATCATATTGCTGAAGCGCATCATCTGTATTACCCGAAAGGGCTGATAGCCTTCCCAGTACAAGACGTACGGCAAAGTTATTCTCTGCTCCCGACTGCAGGGCGGACACGGATTGTGCCGATTTTTCAGGATTTTGAAAATAGATCTGTTCAATCCCCGAGAAAATCATCATCACCATCGATTTTGTACTCAATCCAGCATCAAAATCATCAAGTATTTTCTTCATGAAGATTGATTCGAGCTGATCAGGATCGAATTGCAGCGCATCCGCAATGTGCTCGCGTGCAGAAATTATATTCCCCTGTGAACCAGCTGCAGCCGCTTCCTGGCGTTCCAGAATAGCATAATTCATATTATCAGTCGTGACGATCAAATTCTGTGAGCTACCTGCTGTGAGCATCATTGTTTGCAAAAGCATCACTTCCAAAACAAAAATTTTGATATTCACCGTCATGACATATCTGGCCGTAATAATTCACCTCAGAGGACACAGAGTATATTTAATCATATTGTTATAAGAATCTTTGAAATATATCCACTTCCATAAGATTTAATTCTTGTTTGAAATGTAACTATAATAATTTCATAATGTTAACTCTGTGCGCTCTGTGGTATATAAATAGCTCAGGCTAGCATACTTTTATGGTAAATATAATATTTATATTTGCCAGAGACACATTATGTTTCAATTTCATCAAATCACCGGAGCAAAGATTTTACAGCTGCATTGTCTTTTATAATATTGTATCTTTGTGAAACTAATATCATTACCGGTACGTATTTATGCTTTTAGCGTCCTTGAGACAAGGTTTAATCATCAGTGCACCGGAAAATCATTGAGTCATCACCTGGCAAAGTCGGGCAGGCGCAGGACACCCATATTTAGATTAGAGATGAAGGATGAGAGATGTCTCAGCGGACAGGAAATTTAAGGAAAAAGGCCGCGAATGCGGTCCCCGTGAAAACGGGGATCTCTAAGGAAAAAAGAAAAACCTGGACAACATATGATCAAATTAGCACAATTCCTAATTTCTAATTACAAATTTCTAATTTTCAAACCCTGTGTGGTTTATGATCGGTCAGGTTAGCCAGTTGATTCCTTCATTAAAATATACATTACGTTTGTTTTTATTACTTCAGAAAGGAAGGTACGCCTATGAACATGCGGATTTCACGTCGCTCATTTTTAAAAAAGAGCCCACAGGGTCTTGCAGTGATCGGAGTGGCTCCCTATGTCTTAAAAGTTGATATGAGCCGTGCTTTTTCTCCCCCTTCACCACAAGAAATGAATCTGACGGATTATCTCAATCATTTTGGTGTCAGTGAAGAGACAATTCGTGAAGTAATGTCTCTGGCCTTGTCAAAAGGGGGCGACTATTGCGATCTGTTTTTTCAGCATTCCATCGCCAACAATGTCGGACTGGAGGACAAGGCGGTGAACCGGGCTTATACGAATGTGGACTTCGGCGTCGGCATTCGTGTTCTAAAAGGTGATCAGACCGGTTTTTCCTTTACCGAAGAGGTTACGCCCGAAGCCATGAAACTGGCTGCAGGTACTGCTGCGACGATTGCTGATGGCAGCCGGCAGGTTGAGCCGGTGGCCCTGCAGTTGCATGAGCATCCAAATTACTATCCGATTGAGACACCCTGGGAAACGGTTGGTATCGATCAAAAGATACCCTATCTTCAATCGATCAACGACAAAATGTTCGCACGCGATCCCCGGATATTGAAATCCAGTATCAGATTCGCTGACTATACTTCCTATATCCTCTTTGCCAATTCCGAAGGTCGGATTACCTATGATTACCAACCCATGACCAGTATTTATGCCTTTGCAACCGCCGAAGAGAATGGCAAGCGGGAAGAAAATTATTCGGTTCTTGCTGGACGTCAGGGAATTGAGTTCTTCACACCTGCGAATATAGATATGCTGGCCAACGAAGCCGTTTCAAAAACCGTCGAACTATTTAAGGCGGTAAAGCCTGCTGGTGGTGAAATGGAAGTGGTCCTGGCCGCGGGAAGTTCGGGGATTCTCCTGCATGAAGCCATCGGTCACGGCATGGAAGCGGATTTCAACCGGAAAGAAGTATCCATTTTCAGCGATAAGATAAATAAACCGGTTGCTGAAAATTTTGTCACAATTGTTGACGACGGACGTGATGAAAATGTCCGCGGTTCAATAAATATCGATGATGAAGGCAACGACTCCGAACGTACCTACCTGGTTGAAGACGGTATTCTGCGCAGTTATCTCCATGACCGGATCAGTGCCAATTATTATAAGGTTAAACCAACCGGCAGCGGGAGACGGGAATCTTTTCGCTTTGCGCCGATACCCCGCATGCGCAATACCTATATGCTGCCCGGCCCGCATAAGAAAGAAGAAATTGTTCGAAGCGTTAAAAAAGGCATTTATGCGGAATCGTTTACCAATGGTCAGGTTTTTATCGGCGCCGGTGATTTTACTTTTTATGTAAAATCCGGCTACCTGATTGAGGACGGTAAAATTACCAGCCCGATCAAAGATATCAATATCATCGGCAATGGTCCACGGGTACTAAAGGATATCGTGATGGTGGCGGATGATTTTAAACTCGACGGCGGCAGCTGGACCTGCGGTAAAGACGGTCAGGGTGTGCCGGTCTCACTTGGTCTGCCAACGGTCAAAGTATCAAAAATAACAGTTGGTGGCGTCAGTTAACCATAACGATCGTACCGTAAAACCAGAGGATAAAAAATGAGTACAATAAATAAACTTGACCTCGCCCAGTGGGTGATTGAACAGGCGACCAGGAGCGGTGCCGATGAGGCTGCGGTTTCCATAACGAATCAGCGGGACGTCGAATTTCAGTACCGCGATAAAAAACTCGAAAAATCTGAAAGAGTCAACTCAGAACGGACTCTCGCTGGACATATATGCCCAAAAAAGATATTCGAGCCATTCGACCAACGATTTGCGCCGTGAATCACTGGCAAAATTGATCGGGGAAGCCGTTGCGGCGACAAAATATCTCAATGAAGACGAATACCGGACTTTAACCGATCCAAAATATTATCAGATGACCACACAACCTCAATTAAATATCCGGGATGATTCATACGATTCAATCAATCCCCAAAACCGCAAAAAACTGGCGGCCGAGATCGAGGCGCAAAGTATGACGGAAAGTGATCGGATTATTTCGACCACAGCCGGATATTCGGATACGCTCTATGAAACTGCACGTGTTCACAGCAACGGTTTTTCCGGGCAGATTCAGGGAACCTTTTTTTCTGCCGGTGCCGAAGTTACCGTACGTGACGGAGAGAATGGCCGTCCATCGGACTGGTTCTATGCCACCACCCGCCACTTTCAGGATCTGCCAACACCTGCAGATCTTGGAAAACAGGCTGCCCAACGTGCCTTGCAGAAAATCGGTCAATCAAAAATCGAATCGGGCCAGTATACCATGATCGTTGAAAACCGGTCCGGCCGGAGATTACTGGGCATGTTGACCGGACCGATGAGTGCCCGGTCACTCCAGCAAAAAAGATCTTACCTTGACGGCATGCTGGACAAGAAAATCGCATCCGAGATCCTGACCATGATCGACGATCCCTTTCTCAATAAAGGGATTGGGTCACGGTATTTTGATGATGACGGTATCGCTGCCAAAAAACGGATTCTGATAGAGGACGGTATCCTGCGCGCCTATTATATTGATAACTATTACGGCAGAAAACTGGGCATGGAACCCAATTCAGGCTCCCGGTCAAACACGGTTTTTGCTGGCGGCGATCTTTCCCTGGAGGGGATGATCGCACAGGTGGAAAAAGGCATTCTGGTCAACGGTTTTATCGGCGGCAATTTTAACAGCACGACCGGTGATTTTTCATACGGCATTGTCGGGATCTTGGTTGAAAAAGGAAAAATCGTAAAAGCCGTGAATGAAATGAATATCAGTGGCAACGGGAAAGATTTCTGGAACCAACTGCGTGCCGTTGGGAATGATCCCTATCCCTACTCATCGGTCCGGATGCCCAGTCTTTTGTTTGATGATATTCAATTCAGCGGTGTTTAGGCGGCTTAAAAGATCTGTATAACCACAGATCTAAACCAAACTGTCATTCCGAATTTATTTCGGAATCTCTTGAGATCCTGAAACGAGTTCAGGATGACAGTTTTGTGGGTTACTGGATTTGACATGCATTTATGTCATTCCGAACCTTGAGATACCTCAGGGCAGGCTTGTTTCGGGATCCACTGGGATCCTGAGATAAACTCAGGATGACAATTTTGTGAGTTACTGGATTTGACATGCATTTATGTCATTCCGAACCCTGAGATACCTCAGGGTAGGCTTATTTCGGAACCTCTGTTTAAATGTAAATCCTTCTTCAAATCTTTCATGTCCGGATTCATCGTTTTTATCAGGTTCAGTTTCCATTCACGATGCCAGTTTTTCAGTTGTTTTTCTCTTCTGATTGCATATCGGATATCAAAGAAGTGTTCATAATAGACCAGATCAAATAAATTATATTTTTGAACAAATTTTGAACCAATTCCATTGTTATGTTCCGCTACCTTTCGCCACAGATCATTGGTGACACCGATGTAAAAGGTAGACCGGCTTTTATTGGTCATGATGTAAACATAAGTATTTTTCATGTCTGGGCCCGTTTATAATTTTCTCTTTTTAGAGCGGCAAGTAGTGTACCACCATTGCCAATCAGGACCCCAAAAGTGTCATTCCGCCCGCCCCGGAGGCGGGTCGGGATCTCTTGAGATCCTGAAACGAGTTCAGGATGACAATGTTGTGGGTTACTGGATTTGACCTACATTTATGTCATTCCGAAATCGGTGAATGTCATCCCGAACGCTAAAAGTGTCATTCCGAACCCTGAGATACCTCAGGGCAGGCTTATTTCGGAATCTCTTGAGATCCTGAAACGAGTTCAGGATGACAGGGACAAGTTCAGAAAATGAGGGATAGTATCGAGGAATAATAATGCATAATTCAAATTTTGGATTTTTTATAAATCATCATCTATATTATCGGGAGTACCACATCCAACGGACAGATCATGTACCTCCGATACACCCTGCTACTTTTTTGGATACTCATAGGATGGGGCCACAGCCAGGAAGTTGATTTGCGCCTGACGACCGAAGAGCGCACAGAGACTTTACAGAAAATACAGCGTCTTCTGGCGGAAAATTATGTTTTTGCCGACACTGCTGAAAAATGCATCCGATATATTCAGCAGCAGATCGATGAGGGAGTTTATGATGCGCTGACACATCCCCGGGCTTTTGTAAAGCGGGTCAACGCGGATCTGGCCAAAATACATCATGACCGCCATCTCCGGCTGTCCTTTGTTCTGCCGGAGGCCCAGCGCTTTGAAGAATCCCAGCCCGATCTTGCCCTGCTCACGCGATCCCTGGACCGCAAACGTGAAAATTACGGTATCAGGGAAGTAAAGATTTATCCGGAAAACATCGGTTATCTGAATTTAACCGCCTTTGAACCGCTTGAAATGTCGCAGGCCTATCTGGTTGCGGCAATGAAATTGCTTGAAAATACCGCCGCCATGATCATCGATCTTCGTCAGAACGGGGGCGGCAACCTCAATACCGTTCAGTTTATCAGCAGTTATTTTCTGAATCCGCCCAAACTGTTGTTTTCCTATTACTGGCGCCGGGGGGATTATACTGAAAATTATCATGTTTCGGACACCATCCCGGGCTACCGGCGCCCGGAAGTCCCCATATTCATTTTGACCGGACCCGCTTCCTTTTCCGCCGCCGAGGAATTTGCCTACAGCATGCAGATGCAAAAGCGGGCGCTGCTAATCGGCGGGCGCACAGGCGGCGGCGCAAATCCCGGTTACACATTTGAGCTCTCACCGAGGTTCAGCCTATTTATTCCCACCGGCCGTGCGGTTAATCCGGTGAGCGGTACAAATTGGGAAGGAACCGGCGTGATTCCTGACATCCGGGTCGATCCGGAAAAGGCGCTGAATCTGGCGCTTAAGCAGGCCGGCACGGAAGCACGAACCCATCAGAATCTGATCGATAAAAAAGCTCGCCGATGAATTGTTCCGGTTATCGGAGTTGCTCGAGCGGCTGCGTGACGATAGTACACGTGTTGACCCGGCAACGCTGGACAGCGTACTCGACCGGCTGGCGGCACAAAATCTGATCGACGAATGGACCATCGGTACCCTGGGGTATCATTATCTGAGCCAAAAATATTTTCCCCTGGCGATTGCCCTTTTCACTTATAATACCGGTCGTTTTCCCGATTCCGCCAATGCCTTTGACAGTCTCGGTGAGGCATATTACCGGACCGGCGACACAGAAAACTCCAGAAAAAATTACCAACATTCCCTATTATTGGATCCGGACAATCAGAACGCGCATTACATGCTGCAAAAGTTAGAGGGCAAGCTGTAATTTAACTTACATCAAATCCCAGCGACGTATCGTGTTAAAAAATTCCACATATTAATTTCCAAATCCCAAATAAATCACAGATATCAAAGCATCAAGTGATGGTTATTACAAATGACCGAATCCAAATTTAGGACTGTTCAATTTTTATATCCATACTATTTTTAAATCGTCTTCTGGGATCTGTATGGAATTTGTTCTTTAATATTTGGAATTTTTTTGGAAATTGGGGCTGGTAATTGTGATATTTTATTACTTCACCCGAGTCCGACAGAATGGATCATTAAAACTGGTACAGTATTTGTACCGATATAATATGGTATCGTTTATGTGGAAATAAAATGCTTAGAAACCTGTTGTGTCTGATCATATTATTCACACCGGCCATTTTTGCCCAGAACGGCTGGGAAGTGGCCGGACGAATGCCCTATCCGGTTTACGGCGGCGAAGCGGTTGTCATGGATTCGCTGATTCTGATTCTGGGCGGTACCCAAACCCCTCCCGACCAGATCAGCCGGGTCAGACCAACCGGATTGATCCAGGCCTATGACCCAAAACGCCATGCATGGCATATCCTGGACACCCTGATCGTGCCACGCTACGGGTTTGCCGCCGATACCGCCGGCAAAAACGGTTTGCTGATCTGCGGTGGCTCCTGGAAAAACGACCTGGGTACCTATACCATCGAAAAATGGCGCTACACCAGTCCGACCGCCGTCAATTCAGAGGTCATATATCAGAATGATATTTGCAACCGTATTTACTTTACCGGTCACGCTTATAAAAGCCGGTTTTATCTGTTCGGTGGCATGCGGTCCCCGGCAACCGATATATCGGTTCGTTTCCCGGAACTGATTATTCTCGATCTGACCGGTAACCGGATCATATATAATTCGGATACCATGATAAATATACACATGCTCCCGTACCACCATGCATCGGTTCGTATAGACCGTACGGTATACATTATCGGCGGCGTATATAACGGAATTTCCACATCCATCCTCGCCTATAATTTGGATAATATTGGTCCAACCGATCCGACATTTACCGAGGTTGGCCGTTTGAGTAGTGCCCGCGCAGGCGGGCGGGCGGTTGCGCTGCCGGAATATATCTGTGTTCTGGGGGGCTATACTGAAAGGAACAGTTCACTGGCGGGTACCGATCTGATTTCCCGCTCAAGTTTTGAAACCCGGGAAGGGCCGGCCCTGCATTATGCCAGACGGGAGCCGATGGCGGTGGTCTACGGCGATTCCATCTATGTGTTCGGCGGCTGGAATGAGACTGATTCGGTGGTGGCGGCAATCGAACGGATCAGTACGGATATGATACCCGTTAGTATAGAGCGGCCGGATGCTCTGGCTGAATATCCGGACAAGTTTGAGCTGGGACAGAATTACCCGAATCCCTTCAACGGCAGCACGGTAATTCCTTTCCAACTGTCCGAAGCGGGAAATATCAGGCTGGAAATTTATAATATACTCGGGGAAGAAGTATATACTATACATAAAGGTACCGTGCAGCCGGGTGTGCATACAATTTTCTGGCAGGGGCTGGATGAGAATCAGCACCCGGTACCGAGCGGCACCTATTTTTATCGCTTGACCAACGGATTAGAAAAACAAACCGGTAAAATGATTTTAATGCGTTGAGCAATCTTTGATAAATCATATCACGCAACTACGCATATTTTTCGCTGGATACGAATATTTTTCGTGGTTTCAGGGTCGAAACAATGATGTTAAAAGATAAAACACCCGTATTATCTGAAGATTTAAATTTCTGGCATTCAATTTGATCGATTAAATATTACCCGCATGTTTACTTCTCTAAAGGAGGAATTATGAAAACCTTTCTACAGATTTCTATTCTGCTATTGGTATGTCTCGCCCTGGCTACGTCAACACAGGCTGCGCAGGTAAACGGCCTGGTCACCGATGTGAACACCAATCTGCCGGTGTCAAATGCTAAAATTTTTGCCCTTGGCTATTCCGCATCCGGCGATTCCATCATGTTTGATGCCTGTACCGGGAAAGACGGCTATTATCTGCTCGATGGTATGCCGACCGGGGTATACAACATCTGGTGCCAGCACCCGGACTATTTTAAAAGCCCGTCTTCAACGGTGCAATTATCAGAGAATGAACCATTTAAACTGAATTTCGAACTGACCATGCGGACCTCCGATACGAGAAATCATATTTCGGGACATGTATACAGCACACCCCCCTTGCTCCCGGCATTTATCCCGCTCGCCGGCGCAAAAGTATGGCTTACCGGTGAAAATGGGACAACCCTCATGACCCGCACTGACAACGAGGGCAAATACGCGTTTTACAATATTACTCCCGGCGTGTATACCGTCTCTGCAGCGGCAGAGGGGCACGAATCCGCCATCGATGTGGAAAAATTTGAGGTCGAACCGGATACCCATATCGAGCATCTGGATATTTATCTGATCCCGCTCGAACCGGTGCAACATTATCAGTCTGTCGGGGACCGTATACGACCATGAAACAAAACTGCCGGTCTACCCGGCCTATATTACCGTGGTGCTGAATAATCTGATATTGGATCCGGCGATTATGATTCCGGAAATCATCAGTATAACGGTTCGCAACAACGAAGACGGAACCTATTTAATTAAAAATATTCCCGCAGGGATATTTGACGTGATGTGTACGGCGAGAGGATACGGAAAAATGGTTGTGCCGCAGGTCGATTTTACCGCGGCCGATCAGATCTTGGATTTTTATCTGAAACCGATTATCCCGCCTTATAGCAATCTGCTTGCCGGAACAGTATATGACGGCGAAACTGGAGATGTCCTGCCCGAGGTACAATTGACGCTGTCAAGTCTGATCGGTCCGGAACTGGATCGTCCCGAATTTCTTTACCAGACACGCAGCGACCGGGAAGGATATTATCAATTCCATGATATCCAGGCCGGGAAGTATCGGCTGACTGCCCTGAAGCGCGGATATCAGCCCTTTCTCGATACCCTGGAGATTACCGATAACACCTGGATAACCGATTTTGACATCAAAATGAAGGCCTATCCGCCCAGTGATCAGGTCACCCTGTGGGGCCACGTCTGGGAGGCCGGAACCGACCGGATCCCAGTGTATCCCGCCCATATTGAGGTAATTGGCTATAATACAAACGGTGATTCCCGGTACTACCACACTTACTCAAATCCCGACGGCAGCTATAAAATCCCGGAAATCCTGCCCGGCTATTACATGCTCAAATGCTCTGCCCGCAATTATGAAACCGAGATTTTCTACAGAATTCCGCTTTTTGAACCGGAAGTACCATTCGATTTTAGAATGACACCGAAAATTCTCCCGCAGTTGGGAACGATTTCCGGAAAAGTATATTTTGACAAAACTTCAGCACCGGTATACCGAGCGCAGATCCACTTTATGCCGATGCTCAGCACACAATCCAATCATCTGGATGCAAACAGTGATCTCTACCGGACATACACAAACGAACGTGGATTGTATAAAGCGAACCTACCGCCGGGCAGATATATCGTTTCCTGCAGGTATCAATATAATGAGAACCTCTATGTTTACCATGAATATTATGACAACGTTCATGCGTTAGATGAAGCGACACCGGTTCCCGTTATCGCCAACGAAACAATCGACGGTATCGATTTCGGTATTCCCGGCCCGTTCACGCTAACCGAGATCGCTTTTACCGGCCGGGTGACCGATGACGCCGGTCAGCCGCTTGCGCGCGCGCTTGTTCGTGTTTGGGAATTAATGCTGCCAACCATGCGTGCTTCTATACACACAAATACATACAGCGCCTATACGAACGAGAACGGCGAATACAAAATTCTCATCAATCTGAATCTGGATCAGTCTTTTGCCCCCTGGCCGGTGCATGCGTTCATCTCGGCCGCCAATAAGGAAGGATATATGATCGAGTTCTTCGAGGAGAAGCCCAGTATTTATGAGGCCGATATTTTCTGGGCAATGTCTGATACGGTTTTTACCGATGTCAATTTTACCCTTGAGCCGGTGCAGGCGGTCAACTCCATCAGTGGACAGGTTACCGGCGCAGATGATTTACCGCTGGCCAACGCTTTTGTTGTCGGCATTCCGGCGAGGAAGGGTGAATTATCCATGACCCTGACGGATGAGAAGGGTATGTATACGCTGAATAATCTGGAAAACAAGTCTTATTACATATTATATCTGGCTCAGGGTTATATCCCGGAATTTTATGATGATGCCACAATCTGGGAAGATGCCACACCGGTGCTTGCAGATGGTGCAGTCATGCACATCGACGCCGAACTTACCCCCTTCCGCGTTCCATTGCCATTTGATTCGCTCCATTGTATGCTTGCCGGCAGAGTCATGAATCAAAACGGTAATCCGGTGGAAGGTGCTTTGATCACGGTAAGAAACCAGGCCCGGATCCTGGTCGGGTATGGAATGACTGACCCGTTCGGCGCCTATCAGATTGAGGGTTTGTCCGATGGCTCCTATGAAGCCACCATCACCAAAGTAAATTTTGCCAGCGAAACAGCCTTGATCGAAATCAACAGCGAAAAATCCGATGTAAACCTGTATGATTTCAGTTTATCAGAAAATCTGACATCCGTACCTGAGTACGATCCATCTCAGGCCAGCCTGCCCACACAGTTTGCGCTCCTGCCAAATTATCCCAATCCATTCAATCCGAGCACAAAAATTGATTTTACATTACCCGAGGCGCGGACTGTAGATTTGTCGATCTTCGACATCCTGGGCCGGAAAATCAAAACACTGGTTCAGGAAGCCCTGCCCCCCGGCAGGTATTCCGTAACCTGGAACGGTTCGGACACCAATAATCGTCCTGTCTCATCCGGTGTTTACTTTTATGTGTTGGAAACACCCGGACAAAGATTGGCAGGTAAACTGGTTCTCAATCGATAATAATTGATCAAACCGGTTGGTGAATGTCAGAAAATCCCTCCCCCCTCCCGGGAGGGATTTTTTGTTTTATGGCGAGAATGGCACAAGGCATGATAGATGAGGCATGAACCGGTGAGCAGTAAGTGTAAGGCCTGTTGAAGGTTAATTGTTCAACTTTGCAACCATTTTCAGTCTGTCATCCTGAAAGGATCTACCTTCCCCTGAATCGGATTTTATACACAGGAAGCTGCCTGCGGCATGACAATACTAAATTAGTCAATAACTATAATTTGGGCCTGGCCTTGAACCTTGCGCCTTGTTCCCTGAGCCTGTCCAATATAATCGATATTTTACGTAAAGTATGACTCCACCCCATCATTGCTCCGTAACCGTTTCAGAAGAATTATAGAATATATCCAGGAATCATGCAACCAGCTATCACTTTATCCGTAGACCGGAGAAGGCAGAAAAAGGTTTCGCAGGCATGAATATGTATTCAACGACCAATCTGCATCAGGACAACGACGATTTGTGTGTCGATCTGGCACGCTCGGTATCAATTTTCTCTTTCGCTGCAACCTTTAACTTTTTCAATTGTCTGATAATAAAAAGTAAAATTTAGACGGGGTGGGATCATGAAAAACATGTATCTGCTTTTCTTTGTCATCGTGCTCTGCATTTTTATCTACAGGTGCGGATCCGATGCCGAATCAAAAACCGCTGAAAAGGATAAACCGGCTGCTGTCCCGGTAGAAGTCAGCCGGGTCGTAATCGATGATGTTTCGGCTTATTTTTCGGGCACCGCAACTCTTGAAGCAGAGGAGGAAGCTATTGTCGTTGCACGTGTCGCCGGTGTTGTCAAGGAAATACTGGCGGAAGAAGGACAACGTGTAAAAAAGGGCCAGATTCTTGCTCGACTTGACGATGAGCAGATGCGCTTTCGGTTAAACCAGGCCGAAGCGGATTATAACAAGCTTGCCAAGGAAAACGAACGTAACGAGGAACTGTTTCGGAAAAATCTGATCAGTGCAGACGCTTTCGACAAGATCAGATTTGAATTTGAGGCAAAGAAGGCCTCACTTGATCTGGCAAGACTCGAATTAAACTACGCATCGATCCGGGCGCCAATCGATGGTATTGTTGCCGCTCGTTTTATCAAAACCGGAAATATGGTCAACACCAATGAACAGACCTTTAAAATAACCGATTTCGAACCGCTCAATGCCTTGCTGTATATCCCTGAACGTCATATGCGTAAACTTGAATTCCGGCAGTCCGTATCGATTACGGTAGATGCGGTTCCTGAAAATAATTTCAAGGGATTTGTAAAGCGGATCAGCCCGGTTGTGGACCCACAATCCGGGACATGTAAGGTAACCATTGAGGTAGAAGATCAGCAAAATCGTCTAAAACCGGGCATGTTCGGCCGGGTCAATATTATTTATGACACCCATCACCAAACGTTGCTGGTTCCCAAGGAAGCGATTATGTCAGAGGACAGGGAGAGCGCCCTCTTTGTTGTTCGGGATTCAATCGCCTGCCGCAAGATTGTGAATTGTGGCTATGTTAACGGAACACATGTGGAGATTCTCGATGGTCTGAACGAAGGGGATACGGTGGTTACTATCGGCCAGGCCAGTTTAAAAGACAGTTCGCGGGTTGATATTATCGGCGGCCTGACAGCAAACTACTAATCCGCAATCAATTCAAAGGAGTATCTCCATGAAAATTGTTGAGCTGTCTGTCCGACGCCGGGTCACTGTAGCGATGTTCACCATTGCCGTTCTGCTCTTTGGACTCGTTTCCTTTGATCGGCTTAAGGTCAATCTCCTACCCGACCTTTCCTACCCGACGCTTACCATCCGGACTGAATATCGCGGCGCTGCACCCGCCGAAGTCGAAAATCTGATTTCCAAGCCGATTGAAGAAGCTCTGGGTATCGTAAAAAATGTTCAGGAAGTTCGTTCTGTTTCACGCTCAGGTCAATCTGATGTGCTGCTCGAGTTTTCCTGGGGAACCGATATGGATTTTGCCAGTCTTGACGTGCGTGAAAAACTTGATGCCCTGCAACTGCCCCTGGAGGCTGCAAAACCGGTCATTCTTCGCTTCGACCCTTCATTGGATCCGATTATCAGGTTGGCGCTTTTTCAGAATAAAGAGGATGAAACAGAACGGGCATACTATGCCTCACTCAATCCGGCAGTTATAACAAAAAACCGGGAGTATACCCTGAAGTACCTCCGCCGACTTGGGGATGAGCAGATCAAAAAAGAACTTGAATCGGTTCCGGGTGTGGCAGCCGTAAAAATCAGCGGCGGACTGGAGGATGAAATCCAGATTTTTGTCGATCAGGCCAGACTGGCAAAATTGAACATACCGATCGAAGATGTAATCGAGGTTTTGTCGGCGGAAAATGTAAATCTTGCCGGCGGCCGTCTGGAGGAGGGCAAACACACTTATCTCGTCCGCACGCTAAACGAATTTCGTTCCGTGATGGAAATTGATCAGGTGATCCTGACAACACAGGACGGTAAACCCGTTTATTTAAGAGACATTGCCGAAGTCCGGGAAGGATTTAAGGAACGAACCGCCATCACACGCCTGAATGGAGAAGAGGCCGTAGAGATTGCCATTTATAAAGAAGGGGATGCAAATACTGTAACGGTCGCCCGGCAACTGGAACAACGCATGCACCGTCTGGCCCAAATTCTTCCCGATAACCTGACGCTCGAAACGGTTGCCGATCAGTCGGTATTTATCGAACATGCCGTTGATGAGGTGCTAAAGGCGGGGATTATTGGTGGATTGCTGGCAATCATTATTCTCTATTTATTTCTGCGAAATCTTTGGACAACAATCATAATATCATTTTCGATTCCGATATCGGTCATCACAACGTTTAATCTCATGCATGGACTGGATATTACCCTGAACATCATGTCCTTGGGTGGCATTGCTCTTGGGATTGGCCTTCTTGTAGATAACTCCATCGTCGTTCTGGAAAACATCTCCCGGCACCGCGAACAGGGTGCGGATGGAGATACGGCGGCCAGGGTTGGGGCCAGTGAGGTCGGAACGGCAGTGACAGCCTCCACATTTACAACCGTAGCGGTATTTTTCCCGCTCGTATTTGTGCAGGGAATCGCCGGGCAGCTCTTTAAAGATCAGGCCCTTACCGTGACTTTTGCTTTGCTTGCCTCGCTCTGGGTTGCCCTTACCATTATCCCGATGCTGGCAGCATGGGGCTGGCGCTCACGCAGGATTGCCACTGAAAAAGAAGAATTGCAAACGACGCGTCTGAAGCGTTTCGGATTCACCGTTTTCACCCGCTTTCCTTCATTTATTCTCCGCCAATTATTGAGCGTGGTCTTCGGATTCGGCAGAATTTTATTATTCCTGATTAAACCGGTTGTCGGTCTTTTCCAGATGGGATATTCATTTCTGGAGAAACGTTATGTACCGGTTTTAAAGTGGGCCCTCGTACATCGGAGGACTGTCCTGACTACAGCAATATCGCTTTTTATATTTTCACTGTTACTGATACCCGGATTGGGTGTTGAACTAATTCCACAAATGTCACAGGGCGAATTTAATATTGAGTTCAAATTACCCCCCGGTACGCCACTTGAACGCACCGATGATCTTCTCCGAATGGTGCATCAGGAAACAGCAGAATATAATAATATCAGCATGTCGTTTGCGGTATCGGGATCCGGCAACCGGCTTGATGCAAATCCTGAACAGGAAGGTGAAAACTGGGGTGAAATCAATTTTAAAATGTTACCAGGTGCGACACGTGAGCAGGAAGAAGCGATCATGTCAGAAATGCGCGGTCACCTGGCAACCATTCCGGGAACGGCCTATAAATTTGCGCGACCGGCTTTGTTCACGTTTAAAACACCTGTTGAATTAGAAATTGTTGGATATGATCTTGAACAGCTTCGCGACATAAGCAGGCGGGTTGTTGCGCACCTGGAAAAACAGCCGCGATTTGCAGACATAAAATCCACCGTGGAAAGCGGGCATCCCGAGATCAGAATCCTGTTTGATCGGGAACGTGCAGCTGCACTTGGGCTGCCGGTATACCGCGCTGCTGAAAGGATTGTAAGTAAAGTCCGTGGTACCGTAGCAACCAAATATTCCTGGCATGATCGTAAAATAGACATTCTGGTTCGATGCCGGGAGGAAGACCGCACCTCAATCGCCGATATCCGACGACTGATTATTAATCCTGAAAGTGCATGTCCGGTCACCCTGGATGAAATTGCCACCATCGTGGAGGACATCGGTCCCGGAGAAATCAACCGTGTCGGACAGGAGAGGGTGGCCATTATCTCGGCGAATCTTAACTTCGGCGATTTGGGCTCTGCTGCGGAAGAATTACAGACGATCATAGCAGGCATCCCGAGACCACCTGATATCGATATCCGGCTTGCCGGTCAAAATGAGGAAATGGCGCTGTCCTTTAATTCATTGCGACTTGCCTTGTTACTTGCCGTATTTCTTGTGTATCTCGTTATGGCATCACAATTTGAATCCTTGATCCATCCGTTGGTAATTATTTTTACCATCCCGCTGGCCCTCATTGGAGCTGTTCTCGCTATCTGGATTACCGGATCCACAATCAGCGTGGTTGTATTTATCGGTTTGATTTTACTTGCAGGTATCGTCGTAAACAACGCCATTGTCCTTATCGATCTGATCAATAAATTACGCGCACGGGGAGTTGATAAAACAGCGGCCATTATGGAAGCCGGCCATGCCCGTCTGAGACCGATCTTGATGACGACATTGACGACAACCCTGGGTTTGTTACCGCTGGCTTTGGGCTTTGGTGAAGGCGCGGAATTACGTTCGCCGATGGCGATAACCGTTATCGGCGGACTTCTGGTATCAACAATGCTCACCCTGGTTGTTATCCCGGTTGTCTATGATATGCTCGATCGCAAGCAATTCACGACATTATCCCCGGAAGGAGTGGCGTCATGAATCTGACGGTAGCTGCGCTGCGACGTCCGATTACAACGATTATGGTTTTTATCTCGATTTTTTTGATCGGATTGATATCACTCCAATTACTGCCGATCGAATTTTTTCCCGATATCGATGCACCTTTCCTCTTCGTAGAGGTTCCCTATCCCAATTCTACTCCGGAAGAAAATGAACGCCAGATCACACGGCCGATCGAAGAGGTACTTGCCATGATCGGAGACATACGCGAAATGCGTTCCTGGTCGGGGAGTAATGAAGGTAATGTCCTTGTGATATTTCACTGGGGAGTGGATATTGATGTAAAGGCGCTGACCGCACGTGAAAAAATCGACGGTATTCGCAATGAACTCCCTGCCGATGTCGAGCGCGTATTGATCCACCGTTGGAGCAGCTCTGATGAAGCCATTTTAAATCTGCGTCTTTCCAGCAATCGTGATCTTTCAAATGCCTATGACATTCTCAACCGGAATCTCATCCGGCGGCTGGAACGTATTGACGGCGTATCAAGAGTAACCCTGTATGGTGTCGAACCGAAGGAGATATCCATCCAACTGGATGTGGACAGGATTATGGCCCATCAGGTGGATATCAACCGGTTGGTTGAGACGCTTATGACCAGCAATTTTTCACTGACAGCCGGACGGATTACCGAAGGCAGACGTCGTCTTGCCGTGCGCCCGGTCGGTGAATTTACTGCCCTCAAGGATTACAGCGATCTGATCATCGCCAGGCATAATCTTCGGCTGGCGGATGTCGCAGAGGTAAAATTCGAGCACCCGGAACTTGAATATGGCCGTCATCTCGATAGGAAATATGCCGTAGGGATAGATATATTCAAAGAATCCGGTGCCAATACGGTGGCCGTTACCGAACGGATTCTTGCTGAACTGGAAAAAATAAAGGACAATCCCGAAATGGCCGGGATCCAGCTGTATGAGATGGAGAACCAGGCTGAAGGTATTGTCAGTTCGTTGAATGAACTTTTTAAATCGGGCATGCTGGGGGCATTTTTAGCGGTTTGTGTACTGTTTTTCTTCCTGAGACGGTGGGCGCCTACGATAATCGTAACACTTGCCGTACCCGTATCCCTGCTTGTAGCGCTGGCTTTCATGTATTTCCTTGATATTTCGCTGAACATACTATCCATGATGGGACTTTTACTGGCTGTTGGAATGCTTGTCGATAATGCCGTCGTCGCCACCGAAAGTATCAACCGGCATCAACTTTCAGGCTCCGACAGCCGCCAGGCCACCATTGGCGGTGTGCGCGAGATCGCGCTCGCCATCACCGCCGGAACCCTGACCACAATTATCGTTTTTTTACCTCAGATCGTAAGCACCAGTGACGAAATCGCCCTGTACCTCCGGCATATTTCTATTGCCCTGTGTATTTCCCTCGTCGCTTCACTCATCATAGCACAGACGATTGTTCCGTTGTTGACATCTCGATTGCGTCTGCCGGTAAACGCTCCTAAGAAGACTTTGGTTGACCGGCTGATGATCCGCTATCAGAAAATTCTGGGGTGGACGTTAAAGCATCGGCTCCTAACCGTTGCCGGTATTATCCTGATCCTCGTGTCCATTATTTTGCCGGGATCATTCGTAAAATTTGATATGTTTCCGGATAATGACTCCGACAGAAAATTACGTCTGCACTATAATGTCAACGATTCCTATACCCTGGAGGAGGTAGAAAAAACCGTCGATCTTATTGAAGATTATTTATACGAAAACAAAGAGTTATTTGAAATTCGATCCGTCTACTCCTATTATCAACCAGAATATGCCATGTCGACTATTCTGCTGACCACCGATAATGAGATCGGAAAACATCAGGACGAAATAATGGAACTGATCCGCAAAGATCTCCCGCAAATCGCCATCGGCAAGCCTTCATTCGAGCACAGTCATGATACCGGCCGCGAAGGAGGTATCCGGGTTCAACTGATCGGAAAATCCAGTGAAAAATTAGTGAAACTTTCCCGTGATGTGGCCTGGACTCTCGCCCAGATTCCGGAACTGAAAGACGTGCGTTCGGAAGCAGAAACCGGTAATAAGGAGGTTCAGGTAGTCGTAGACCGGTCCCTGAGTAAACAATACGGATTCAGTCAGAGCAGATTGCCCGGACCGTTTCGGCAGCTATGCGTGGCATCAGGCTGCGGAAATTCAAAACACGTGAAGGTGAAGTAAACGTCCGTCTCGAATTCCAGGAAAAGGACCGCCAGAATCTGGAGAATTTACAAAATCTGCCCCTTATCGCCGGTGGAAGTGATCGTATGTTCAAATTAACTTCATTGGCAGATCTCCGCGTAACCCAGGGGCCCCAGCAAATTTTTCGCCAGGACCGGGTCACCAGCCTGGGTGTAACAGCCCGTCTTAATGATATCACCGTTAACGAGGCGCGTGAAAAAATCTCCAAAGTTCTCGGTAGTTATCAGTTTCCTCCCGGATACAGCTGGAATTATGGTGAGCGTTTCAGTTATGAGGACGAGCTGGCGCAAAACATGCTGATCAATATGTTGCTGGCACTGGCTCTGATTTATTTTGTTATGGCTTCGCTCTTTGAATCATTGGTTTTTCCCGCTGGCATCTGGTCCTCGATTTTATTTGCCATTGTCGGCGTATACTGGTTTTTCCTGATAACCGACACGGTAATGTCACTGATGGCTCTGATCGGTATCCTGATTCTGATTGGCGTTGTGGTAAATAACGGCATTGTACTGATTGACCATATCATCCAATTGCGGAATCGGGGCCTGGACCGCGATGAGGCGATTTTACAGGCCGGCCGGGATCGTTTAAGACCTATTATCATGACCGCGGCGACAACGATTTTCAGTCTGCTGCCCCTGACCATGGTTACCACGCAGGTCGGCGGCAACGGTCCGCCATATTATCCTATGGCCCGGGCAATTGTCGGCGGTTTGACCTTCTCGACACTGGTTACGTTATTGATCTTACCGACGATTTATATTCTGCTCGATGACATGCGCACCTGGGTGCGGCGGATCATACAGCGCGCTTTAAGTCCCTTAAAGGCATGAATCAGGATCAATATCCCTTTATTTTCCTTTTTGACCTGTAAATAAAGTGTCAATAATTAATACCGGGACTTGAATCCGGGCATCCTCCATATTATCTTTTTACCACTTCCGGATCTCAGAGGAACCGGATTGTAATTATTTTCAAAGATTTAAATAAGTATTCGAAAGGAAATAACTCATGGAAGAAATACGCCATAAACTATTAAGCGATATGGGTTTTTCACAAAAGGCCATCACTATTCTTGACCAGAATCTTAATATGGAAGTTATGCAAAATCCAACCGTCAGTGTACAGCACCAGGGTACCTGCGGAGACATCCTGTTCCTTTCATTACATATCGAAAACAATCTTATTTCCGATGCAAAGTATGAATATATCGGTTGTGCCGGTTTACAGTCCTGTGCTTCGGCCATGACGACGATGATTAAAGGGAAAACTCTGGAGGAGGCTGATAAATTGGATGCACATCAGATCATACACTGGTTGGAAGGTATCCCAAAACAGAAATACGAATGCGCCGAGATCGCCAATTCCTGCCTGCACAAAGCCATTGACAACTATCGGGGTCTTTCGTTGCGGGTTATTTGAATAGATATTATTACCACCGGATTCTTTTTGCCGGTGATAACCTTCCCATCAACAATATAAGATTCGCCCGCCACCCAAACGAATCTTTATCTTCCCTAGACTAATGAAAATTCCCTTTGTTACTTCGTTTCTTTGCCAACCATAAATATATTGCGATTATGGACCTTTGGTGTTACTTTTTTAGTCTGAAAAGAAAAAAGTCTATTAATATGTAGGGGAAAAGCATTTTACCCCCGGTATCCGAGAGCCTGTTATGATAAACAAGATTGACACAAATGATAATTTTTCTGGATTTGGCCTAGCGGCTGCACGGATCTTATGTATCATATGGCTTTTTCTGAACCTGGTTAGTTGTAATGCGCCACGTATTAATCCTCTGGATCCCGAGAATCCGGCAAATCATTACCACCAGATTAACGGACAGGTTCAGACGTTCAGTCTGCCACGGGTACCTTTGGAAAATGTAAGCGTAATCTGGTCGGAGATGGAGATGACTGTCTATACAAACACCGATGGGATGTACAGTATTGAAACGATAGGCGCTCAGGATAACTGGGTGTTCTTTGAAAAAGCCGGGTACTTCCCCGATTCGAGCTTTATCATCTGGGAAAATCAAAAAACCCTCCATGCCGATATGTACCTCAATACCCGCCCGTCGTTGGATAGCCTGAATCTTTATAGTGTTATTCTCAATCGTTATCCTTCGCTGCAGACGGAACAGGTGGTCGCTGAGGCATGGATATCAGATCCTGATAATGATATCGATTCGGTTCAGGTTCTTCTACCATCTACAGAAATAACGATTTCAGTTCCGTATAACACTACACTAAAATTATACGAAAGAACGTTTTCAATATTTGATATCGGTGTTGACCGGCTGGAAGATCTGGTGGGAGTTTCCTTTCAACTATCGGTAAAGGATAATTTTGACCATTTCAGTATATTTGATATCGGAAGCATAACACGCGTTATCAGGGATGAAGTGCATTTCCGGACTCCTTCCGGCAACGAAATTACCGGTCCCAATCCGACACTTGTCTGGGATATCTTTACTCCCGGATTCAACTTTACCTACATATTGGAAATATTTACGGCCGATATTACACCGCAATTACAGTGGCGTGCAGATCAGATCGAAATGTCGGCTTTTTCGTTTACCGTGGATACACCGCTTCCCGATGGACCCTATTATTGGGTGATCTGGGCGGTAGACAGCTTTGGCAACCGCACCCGTTCAAAGCCCGCATCGTTCACGGTGGAACAAGACTGCGGATTGAGGATTATATGGACAGTACATATCTTTCCCAAATACGTGATATACCAAAAGGCCAGTTGGAGGTGCTCTATCGCATCAGTGAAATGCTGAACGTGGTCGCCCTGTCCGATCATCTTATCGAACAGGTGCTTGATCAGGCCATCGATTTCCTGAAAGCCGAACGGGGAGTTTTTGCCCGTTATAATGATGACCTGCATACATTTTCCATTATCGCGGCCAGGCATATCCAGCAAAATTCAATCTCCGATCTTAATACCTTCTCTTCGGGGATACTTCACCGGGTGATCGAACAGCAAAAGGCCTGCCTCTTTCATGATGCGCAGCAGGATCCAACCACCTCACAGTTCGAAAGTGTTCAGATTCAGTCAATAAAATCGGTCATTGGCGTTCCGGTCTACCAACAGGAAAAAATATGGGGTGTCATTCTGGTGGACAGCCGGGAGAATCGCCAGGAATTCACAAATGACAATTTGTTTTTTCTCGAATTCTTTGCCCGCCTTGTGTCCCTTGTTCTTGACAAAATCTCACGTTTGGAAGCGTTACAGGCAGAAAATATCCGCCTCAGAAATCAGCTTGAGATCATCCCCGCAATTCCGGCCATGATCGGTGAGAGCCCCGCAATGCGGGCCATGGTAAAGCTAATTCACCGTGTGGCTGAGACCGAGGCTTCAGTATTATTGCTTGGGGAAAGCGGTACCGGAAAAGAACTGGCGGCTCGTGCCATACATGATCTAAGCCCGCGCCGGGAAAAACCATTCCTCGCGCAATTTTGCGGTTCAATTCCGGATACCCTGTTGGAGAGCGAACTGTTTGGTTATAAAAAGGGGGCATTCTCTGGCGCTTACACCGACAAAAAAGGGTTGTTCGAAGCCGCCGATCAGGGCAGTTTCTTTCTGGATGAAATCGGTGATATTTCGCTCGCCCTGCAGGCGAAATTATTGCGTGTGCTCGAGAACCGCGAAATTATCCGCCTGGGAGATACACAGGTAAAAAAAGTCAATGTCCGTATCATCGCTGCCACCAATCAGGATCTGCCGGATCTGGTCAAAAAAGGCCGGTTTCGCGAAGATTTATTTTACCGGTTGAATGTTTTTCCGGTCACGCTCCCGCCTTTGCGTGAGCGGAAGGGTGATATACCGTTGCTGGCACGAAATTTTCTCGAAAATAGTTACAAAACGCGGATACGTCTGACACCTGACGCCATCCGGAAACTCGAAGCCTTTCACTGGCCGGGAAATATCCGGCAATTACAGAATGTCCTGCAGCGTGCCTTGATTCTCTCCGACGGTGACCTTATCGCGGTTGATCAAATACTTTTTGAAGAGGATGATAACCTCTCGGATTTTAAAGGCACGCTAAAAGACTATGAACATCTTTTGTTGAAAAAACGTCTGCATGAATTCGCTGGCAACCGAACGCTTGCCGCAAAATCACTTGGCGTATCGGTTCGCTGGGTACAGCTCAAATTAAAAGAATTGGATGGGAAGTAATTTGGCTTCACAAACACAAATATTATTCGATAAATTCGAAATTTTGGAATGTCTAAAAAAAGACCGTTTCAGCTGTGTTTATCTGGCCAACCACATTTTCCTTGCAAAAAAAATTCTATTGAAGACGCTCAGTAAGCAGGATCTTCAGGATCCTGTCTGGCTGGAAAGATTTAAGCGGGAAGCCAAGATCCTGGCAAAACTTGATCACCCCAATGTGATCCGGGTTCTGGACTTTGGCAGCAACCATAACGATTTCTATATTTCCTTTGAATACTTCGAGAGCTCAAATCTGCGTGAAATACTCAATCAGAAATCGCTGACAAAAACAGAAAAAATCCAACTGTTTAAACAGACTGATCAGTGGCCTTGCGGTGGCCCATAAATCCGGTATCGTTCACCGGGATATCAAACCGGAAAATATTCTGGTCAATTCACTTTATCAGCTGAAAATAGCCGATTTCGGGCTTGCCATCACGGCTGATGAGAACCTTCTGACGGCAAAATCTTCAATCGTCGGAACGCCGGCCTATATGTCGCCGGAACAGATCAGGGGCGAAAAACTGACCCCTAAATCGGACCTTTTCTCACTCGGTATCTTGGCATTTGAAATGTTTTGTGGATATAATCCTTTCCTGGGGACCGATATAAACAACACAATAAATCATATCTTAAATCCGGTATATGACCAGCTGGGCAGTAAAATCGACCAGAATTTACCTGAGACTTGCAGATATCGTAAAAAAACTGCTCCGTTTTGATAACTCAGATCAACCTTCATCGGCGATGGACTTACTTGATCATACCGAAGATCTGCCTGGTGCCATAAAAAACACCGATGTGAATCCTTCCCACAGAATAATCTACTATTTAGCACCGGGAATCCTTATTCTTGTTATTGCTGCATTGATTTATTTTCAATCAGAGAAGGAAACTCAGACACAACCTGGAGCAGCTGATTCTGTCGATAAGCGTACGGCGATAAGTTCCACAGATACAATAGCAGATAAAGTAGTCGTTGCAACCGAACCAGCACATAAGGCTCAAACAGAACCGCCTGCGCGAATACCAGCCATATCATCCGGTTTCCTGCTCGTCAGATCTTTCCCACCGTCAGATCTGTGGATCGATGAGCAGGCATATGGTTCGCTCTTGTCAAAGGGTGTGTTTGAATTGGCGGAGGGGACACATCGGATGGTCTTGCGTCGAGGAGTTTTCCCGGAGTATCAGAAACTTATTGAGATTACCACCGGAGACACCCTTAACATTGAGGTGCGGCTCGATTCACTTTTTGGATATTATACTTGTGAAGCTTACCCCTGGGGAACAGTTTATCTTGCCGGGAAACATCAGGGTGACACACCGATCCTTGAGCCGGTACGTTTTCCGCCGGGTCGCTACGATATCGTCATTGAAAATCCTGATTTTCCTCTGTATCATGATTCCGTAACGATAAGCCGGGATGAGACAACCAGGGTAAGAATTAATCTTGAAACTTTAATACCATGAGTGTATGGGGAGTTTCTTTTATCAGATGAATCTGCTCAAAATAATCATATCGGTAATTATAGTGTGGGTCGGTCTTTGTGGCGCCCGGGATGGAAATACCTGGCAGGTTATCGGGAAAATGCCTCACCCGGTGTATGGCGGTCAGGCGGTGACCATCGATTCTCTGATCTATATATTTGGCGGATATTCGGATTCCCTTCGGGGACCGGCTGATCTGATCCAGATTTATAATCCTGTCAACGACCAGTGGAAAACCGGGGGGCATCTGCTCGAACCCCGGTATGGATTTATCCTGAACCAGCTTGACGAACACAGGATTATGTCCGTTGGCGGGATATGGAACGAAACTCAGATCATTACCAGTGCAGAGCTCTGGAATACGTTCAATACTTCCGGGAGCCCGGCGGAAATTTTAACCCGCGACACCCGGTTGAACCGGATTTACGCCACCGGACATATTTACAATAAAAAATATTATCTGATCGGTGGCCTATCATCCACAATGGCAAATACGTCTCTCGCAAATCCATTTATCCTGATTTTTGATATTGGAGACAGCCCCGACACAAATGCACCGGATAGTATCAATCAAAATGAATATATCACATATCACCATACATCCGTACTTTTGGATACCACGATATATATGTTTGGCGGAGTGAATTTTGGTGTTTCCGGCCGGATCAATGCGCTGAATGTCATGACCAATCGTCTCAGACCCGCTGGAAGGATGTTGGGTGTTCGTGCCGGTGCAGTATCCGTAGTATACGAAAAATCAATTTACATTATTGGTGGATATTCCGAGTCCCCGCAACCGATAAATGACGTTGAGATTTTCAGACCAAATAAAAATAGCAGTGAAAAAGTATCACAGTTAAACTATGGCCGCAAAGAGCCGATGGCGGCCGTTTATAAAAATACGATTTATGTATTTGGAGGATCTGATCGTCAGGGGAACAGTATACCTGCCGTTGAAAAATTAGATCTGATTTCGAATATACGAAACAAGTCCGGGATCAATCCCGGTATATTTAAACTGATCGGCAACTATCCCAATCCGTTTAATACAGGCACGACCATAGAATTTAAACTGGATACACCGGAAGCCGTTAAGATCGATATTTATTCCATAACCGGCGCCCATATTCGTACACTTGTAATCCGGGATTATCCGGTTGGCATTCATAAAATCTACTGGGATGGAAGGGATAGCACGAACCGTTATGTATCAAGCGGTGTCTATGTATGTCGAATTTCCAATAAAGACCAATCTCAGCAGATGAAAATGATTTTGTTGCGCTAGGCTTTTCAGGCCTTTGATATTTTTATTCTATATACCGGATACAGTCAACATTGATTGGAAATTTCTTTTTGAAGAGAAAAACCAACAAAATGATCGGTTTTATGTGCCTGTTCCTGTGCCTGTTTTCAAATAAGGGGGTGGCGGGACAGGATTTTCATCCCGATATTATAAAGATCCGTCAAAATTTTAAAAATTTTGATTACCGCTCGGTGATTGATTCCTCAAATGTTTTACTGCGTAATACAGCCGATCTTGATACGGCTGATATATTGGAGTTACACCGGCTTTCTGCCGTTGCCTATTTTTCAACCACCCGGATGGACAGCGCACTTTTGGGTTTTATCGAACTGCTCAAGATCGATCCTTCGTATGAACTGGATAAACGCGAAAATTCTCCCAGAATTATCGACTTCTTCAATGAAATAAAGCGTAATTACAAATCACCAGCATCGATAGCGGAAGGGATCAGGCAGGAGAAAACCATCGACACCGTCCTGGTGTCCCCGGCTGTGACAAATCACTTTATCGCTTATTCCATGCTTTTTCCGGGAGCCGGGCACAGACTGGTAGGTGAAAAAACAAAAGGATGGATCCTATCGGGACTCTCGGTATTTTCACTTGGCACGGCTGTTTATTATACCGTAGAAGCCAATAAGCGTGAAAAGGATTATTTAAATGCCATCGACAAAGCCGAAATATCCGCAAGGTACGATGACTACAATCAGGCTTATCAAATACGTAATGCGGCATGGGTCTTGTTTGGCGCAGTCTGGCTATACACACAGGTTGATCTGCTCTTTTTTACCGACACATCGGTACAGGAACGTCGATTTGAATTGACTATCTCCCCACCGTTAACACATACCGAACCCATAATGTTAAGCACGCGAATCCATTTTTAGACCAAAACGTTCAAACCCGATGATCTCAATCAATAAGTTATTATTATCGCTAAAATATATTTCCAATATTGCGATCATTCCCATTTGAGCCGGATCTGAGGATTTGAACTTTTTAAACAGGTCTTTCGTTGATACCGATCAATGTGTAAAACTTAAACCAGGACGCAAGGTTATCTGTTAAACATCGTCTAATTGATTATGGAATACTCGGAAAATACCCTGATTACAGCACTTAAAAACGGGGACCGTAATGCCTTTCGCGTCCTGGTGCATGAATATCAGCAGAAAGTTCTGAATACCTGTTATGGTTTTCTCCACAACCGGCAGGACGCGGAAGATACCGCTCAGGAAGTCTTTCTCGAGATTTTCAGATCAATCCGTTCTTTTCACGAATCTTCACGTCTGGGAACATGGATCTACCGGATAGCGATCACCAAATCACTCGATCTGTTGCGCAGAATGAAACGTAAGAAACGGGCAGCGGTTTTGGTTCAAATATTTGGGAAAGAGAGAGGCGTTTCGGCCGAACCGATCGATGCAACTAATCCCCATCAGTTGCTTGAAAACAAAGAGCGGGCCCGGATATTAAAAGGTGCCGTCGATACACTGCCGGAAAATCAACGGATTGCTCTAACGCTGCATCGCTATCAGGGATTGCCATATAATGAGATTTGTGATATTATGGGCCTTTCTCTTTCCTCCGTCGAATCTCTCTTACACCGTGCCAAAAAAAACCTGGAAAAAAAATTATATAAATTTTATATACAACAGCAAGATTTTTAGCAGGATATCGTCGAAATAATTGAAACAGGATAAGTAACCATGAAAAGTAAAAAACCAGAGATTCAGAAAGAAATCGAAAAAACCACCGCCTATTTTGACCTGTTGGACAGGATTGAACCGAATCCGTATTTTTTTACCCGTCTTGAAGCCAGACTCGATGCCGGCCCGGAATCTCGCACTGTTTTTAAAGGTGCCTTGCAATCGGTCTGGGTTACCGCACTGATTTTAATAAATTTAGTCTCGATAATCGTGTTTTGGTCGGATAATAGAGAAAGTGCCACGACACGCGAATTGTATTTGCAGGAAGTCGCCTCGGATCTGACCATAAATCAATCATATATCGATCCATTTGAACAAAACAATTAGGATACTGCCATGGATTTCTTTAAGAAAAACAAAGTTGCCGGTACAATCATCATTTTACTTGTGGTACTAAATATCGTCCTGATCACCATGTTCTGGCTTCGGGAATTCCGGCACCCTGCCTTTGCTTTAAGGGATTTGCCCAGAAAAGACCGGCCTGAACGTATGATCGGGTTTTTCCAGCGTGAGTTGGAACTGACCGACGATCAGGCTGCAAAATATGACACGCTGCGTCAGGCGTTTTTCAGTGAGATGCAACCTATTGTCAAGGAAATTCATAATCTGCGGATTGGATTGACCGATGCCATATTTGCCGAGAATCAGGATGAAGCGCAGGTTCGTGGATTGATCAACCAGATCGCCGAATTGGAGAAAAAGCGGGAACTTACGATGTTCAGCCATGTTAACCAGGTACGTGCGATATGTAAACCCGAACAACGCATCAAGCTAAAAGATCTCATGCGTGATGTTATGATACAAATCCGGCCTGAGATCAGGGGAGGACGTCCCGAGCATCGTAAAATTAGAAGATAAGATAATATTTAACTGGCAACGCTAAAAGAGGAATGGCCTATCAGCTAAAGTGCAACCGTCGCCAGAGATTTTAATCAAATAATTAAACATTGAATACAGGAGTTTTACTTATGATCAGAAAAACTTTATTCACCTCGATGCTTACGATGTTCCTGCTGATAATTGTCGGTTGTTCGGAGAAGAATGCCACGGATCCGAGTATGAACAGCGACATAAATCTTGCCGGTGTGACCAGCGCTTTTCCACTGGCTGAATCAGAAGATCCACCAATCGGTTTTCCCGCAGGTCCGATCTGTATTCAGGAAGGACCGGGACCATTTCTATTCCAGGCGCTGGACCTGACAGATGAGCAGACAGCCCAGCTCAAGGAGATCGCTTTAAGTTATCGTGAGAAACTGGAGGATCTCTGGTTGGACATCCGGCAGAGTGGTCTGTCCCGCCAGGCCGCGCATGAAAAACATATGGCCTTACGTCAGGAGATGTATGAGGAAATGAGATCTGTGTTAACCGAAGAGCAAAAAGCTGACCCTGGCTGAAATTGAAGCCCAACTGGCTCAGGGAGTTTATCCTGAGATCCTGATCGAAAAAAGGATTGCCCGTCTCACGGAAGTGCTTAATCTCGAAGAAGCGCAGCAGCAGGCGTTAAAACAAATTTTTGCTGATTATGGGGCAAGGATATTGGCGCTGCGTACATCAAATGAAGATATGCGCACGATACATACCGAGACAAAAAAAATCATGGATGAATTACACCAGGCGGTAATCGGCGTGCTAAACGATGATCAAATTGCACTTTACGATGCTTTAATTGAACAGCATCATCGGCAGGCACGGGAACACATGCCGCACCATGGCAGAGGCGGACATAATTTTCCGCATTAAACCTAGCTCACAATAAAAAAAGCCATCCTTCCGGATGGCTTTTTTTATTGCTCGTCTACCCTTGTGCAATCAGCCGTTTATGCTGCCAGCGCATGATAAACCAAAGAATAGCGGCAATCATAAAGATCAGCATCCCAAACAGAATGGTCACCAGAGATTGGGCGTATCCCATGGCGACCACGGCAGGTGAAATATCCGTGGCTTGCGAGATTGCGCGTGTAGCCTGATAAAGTCCCAAAAAATGAGCCATAAAACCGATCACGATGCAGATGATACCCCAGAAGAGTATCGCATTGATCCCCATTCCGGGCGGGGATGTCATTCTTTCTGCTATCTTCGGGCCCTCTGAAATTTCTTGGAGATTCTTCGTGAAAATTATATTTTAAACCGGAAACAATTAAATTAGGGCTTACGTATATCGAAACCGGAACAATATATTGAAGATGGTAAAGATAAAATATTACATTATCTGTGTATTGGTTTTACTCTCCACCGCTGAAGTATTTGCCGGATCGGTGCAATTTCCCGGAGAAAAGCATCTGCGTCGGTGGTCAAACTCAGATGGTTTGCCACATAACACCATCCTTACGGCGTTACAAACAACTTCAGGCTATATTTGGCTGGGCACCCCTTCCGGACTTTGCCGCTTCGACGGGTGTCGAATTGAGAATTTTAATGTCACCAATTCGGGTCTGGATAATGATCATATCACGGTATTGTATGAAGGAATTGACGATGATTTGTGGATTGGAACCGATGCTGGCGGCGTCGCTGTTCTGCGGCAAAACCATTGGACAAGCTTTAGTACCGAGAACGGTTTATCTTTCAATCAGGTTCGGGCAATTACCCAGGATTGGCACGGTTTTATCTGGGTAGGTACCTCCTATGGTCTTAATCGTATCGGTCCGGAGGGTATCCGCATTTTTACACGGGATGACGGACTCGCGGACAATATTATTACCGCTTTAACTGTGGATCTGACCGGGAGGTTATGGATCGGCACGTTACGCGGCGGTCTGGCCTATTACGATGAGAATATGATCCAACCATTTGGATATCGGGAAGGACTGTCTGTTTCTACCATCACTTCACTCTTTACAGATAAACGGGGGATGATCTGGATCGGCAGCCGGGATGGTTTGTTTGCACTGGATCCAAGGGAAGAGCTGATCCGGCCGATCCCCGGTACCGTCTCGTCACCGATCACGAAGATAACCGAAAGCCCTGATGGACATATCTGGATTGCCACTATGGCCGATGGTATCAAGAAGTTACAAGGTGAATCTGCGATAAGTTTTACACCGGATGGCGGATTTCCCGATGAATATGTTCATACGTTATTTTTTGACCAGGACTCTTCTATGTGGATCGGTACCGGCAGCCAGGGCCTATTTCAATGGCTCGACACCCCGGTTTCAATGATCCCCTCACCAGACAAAGTGATTACCGCCGTCCTTCGTGATCATGAGGAAGGTCTGTGGATTGGTACGCGTAACGATGGCGTCTTTCGGATTATCGGGAATCGGGTACATGATATATTTGACCAGAAAACCGGGCTCCCCGGGGAACGTATCAAAGCGCTTTATCAGGACCGGAAGAACCGTCTCTGGATCATTACCGAAGATGCCGGTTTGATCTGTATGGAAGGTTCTCGCTTCTCGACGATCGTCTCACCGCATATCCTGGCTTCACCGAATATCACCAGTTTTACCCAGGATACATCCGGAGAATTCTGGGTCGGGACCGACAGAGGATTTTATCGACTATCCGGGACCGATCTGTCCGGGCCGTTTCTGTCTGAGTTGCAGATACGTGTGCTGCTCGCGGCCGGGGATGGACTACTTTTTGCCGGAACATCTTCCGGTGTCTGGAAATCCGATCGGTTTCAGGACACGGCATTTTCATTGATATCTTTGACACGGGAGATCAATGTATCGGCCCTGCATTTGAAACCGGATGGCACCCTTTTGATCGGAAGTCATAGTCGCGGTCTGTTTTACCTGCAAGACGATTCACTGCATAACCTCACGACTCGTAACGGCCTGCCTGATGATCACATCTTAAGTATTGCCTGCGATGATTCTGAAAACATCTGGTTGGGTACCTTCAAGGGGATTATAGGTATTCCCAGGCTTGAGATGAGGGGTTACCTTTCCGGTCGATCCGGGTACGTCAGAACCGTTTGGTTTGATGAATCTGATGGGATGAAAACCCGTCAATGCACGGCACATGCGATTCCGGGAATCACCAAGGATCAAAGCGGTAAATTGTATTTTGCCACCATGGATGGCATCGCAATGCTAGATCCCTTTAAGCCCGAACATGATCAAAAAGTCGAACCGGTTATTGAAAATATGTATCCGATAACGGAGGACCTTCTGGATATTCAGATTACGGCATTCGATTATCTGGCACCGGGTAAATTACATTTCCGCCACAGACTTGATCTTTCTGACAGTGTCTATCATTATCTGCCGCCTGGACAAAGCAGAAAAATCAGGTATAACAATCTTAATCCAGGGGATTACCGTCTTATCGTGCAGACCGCCGGAAACCACAGTGATTGGCAGAATCCACCCCTTGTACTATCCCTTTCCATTCCCATGCCCTGGTATCGGAAGCCATTATCCCTTGCAAGCGTTGCCGCCTTTCTGTCACTTATACTCACAGGTGGCTGGTTATACCGAAAGCGACTGGCACGTCTTCGCAGGGAGAATAAATACCGCACCCTGAGTATCGATCCAGGACGGACGGCCGATATCATTCAGAAATTAGACAGGATCATGCAGCAGGAGCGGCCTTTTCTGAATCCGGACCTGAACATTGGTGATCTGGCACGAAAAATGAATATACATACAAATCATCTGTCCAGAATTATCAACGAACATTACGGCCTTGGATATAATGATTTTATCAACCGGCTGCGTATCGAAACGGTCAAAGAACGCCTGGCAGATCCTGAAAACAGGTATAAGACTATTCTGGAAATCATGTATGATACCGGCTTTTATTCAAAATCCGTTTTTAATACCGCATTTAAAAAATTCTCAGGCGTCACACCATCGGCATATCGTCGCCGGATGTTTACAATATGATCCGCAGCACCGATTGCCCTGAAATTGGTTCTGAATTACAATACAGGACGACATAGCTCTATTTCTGCAATTATATTTTCACAAAAATGATGCCATCCTATGACACAAATTTTTTTCAAACTAAGGAGTCAGATATGAGACAATTAATCCCAGTCTTTTTATTGTTATTTCTTTTCACCGCATTTTCGTTTGCACAGGAAGAACAACATTTCACGCAAACCTATCCCGCCAAAACGTCGGTATCGGTTAAAATTTCCAGCGGTGATTGTGTGATTGAGACCAGCACGGATAATACCATCAGGGTGGATGTGAAGTATACTGTAAATCCGGCTGACGCTTTCAAACCGGAGATTTATGAATCCACAAACAGTCTGAAGATTTCCGAGGAATGGCACGGTCGTTCTTCCGGAAAAGTGTATTGGACGATTACCCTTCCTCCGAACACCGAAGTTTACTTTTCCTGTGCTTCCGGCGACCTGGAGATATCCGGTTTACAAAATGAGGTTGAGGTGCATGCCGCTTCCGGCGATATCCGTGCTGGAAAAATGGAAGGAAAGCTGGAAATCAAAACAGCCAGTGGGGATATCCGCATAAATGAATGCAAAGGTGATATTGAAATATCGGCTGCAAGCGGAGATATCGATGCCGATGGACTTTCCGGTGATCTTGAACTCAACACAGCATCCGGCGATGTTGAATTGAAAAATTCAGCCGGCATATTTGACATCAGTACCGCGAGCGGTGATATAAAAGGCACACGTCTGACGATTAACGAATACAGTACTTTTTTTGCTGCTTCCGGAGATGTGGACGTCCGGTTGGCAGAAAGCAGTAAATTTGATCTGGAATTGTCAGCGGCTTCCGGAGACGTCACCCTGGATTACAACGGTCAACCGTTAAAGGGGTATTTTGAACTCGAGGCGCGTAAATACTCCGGCAGTATTTCTGCCCCCTATCCCTTTGATCAGGAAGAGGAGTATGAAAGAAACGGACAAACTTATGAAAAGAAATCGTTCAAACGCGATGGCGATACACCACGCATAATCCTCCACACCTCATCAGGAAGAGTATCGCTAAAAAAATAAATATTATAAGAGAAAGGTAGAAATATGAAAAATATAAGGATATTTCCCATCTATGCTGTTATAATAAGTTTCCTGACAGCGACTCTTTTGCCAGCAGCACCAGCACCAACCGACAGGGAATTTGAGGCAAAAAAGGAAGTACGGATCAAGCTGGTGTTAAGCGGGTGTGAGCTTACAACAAGCACCAACGGAAAGATCCAGGTGCATCATGAATCCACTTATGATCCTGAACGTTATAAAGCCATTATGGAAGAGAAAGGTGATCGGCTTATTCTTGAGGAAAAATTCTACGAGAATGAAAATAGCGGCGATGCATATTGGAAAATATCGGTTCCGCCGGGAACCGAAGTTGAATTTAATACCGCCACTGGTGATTTAAATGTCAAGAGTTTCAGTGGGGAATTGGATGGAAATTCAGGTACCGGTGACATCGAGGTCGAGAAAGCCGAAGGTGAATTTGACCTGAATAGCGGCACCGGAGATGTTATCATCAGAGCATCTTCCGGAGAGTTTGACCTTAACTCAGGGACAGGCTCTGTGAAAATTTCCGAAGCCAAAGGTGATTTCAGAGCAAACAGTGGCACCGGAAGATGTCAGGCAAATGACATTATGATCTTACACGACGGAGAGTTCAACTCAGGTACCGGCAATGTATTGGTAGAGAGACCCATAGGAGATGATTTCGATTTGAACATTAATTCCGGCACCGGCGATGCCATATTGGATCTTAATGGTCTGCCGCTGGTAGGTTATTTCGAATTCAAAGCACAGGCACAAAGGGGAGACATCGAATGTCCCGTTGAATTCGACGAGGAAGAGAAAGGCGGCCGGGAAGATCATGAATACCAGCGCAAATCCTTTACGCGTGAGAGAAAATCACCCCGTTATTTCATTAGCACAGGCACAGGTACAGCAGAACTCAAACTGTAATGGAGAAATCACAAATCACAAATACCAAGTCCCAAATTCCATTAATCAGGGTATATACGATTGTATGTGCATATTTTTGGAATTTGGGATTTGTATATTGTATGGAATTTGTGATTTGAGTTTTTGAAAGTATCGTCATATTGTTAGAAGCATTCACTGACCGATCTTTATCGGTTGATTCACATCCGCAGGTTCATCGAGAAAATAGCTCTTCACCCGTTCCCTCAGGTCATAACAAACCCTCAGTGCCCGGTGGTTGGACAAATTGAATTGTACCACTAACTGACTTGGCTCCCTTGCGACCAGACTCTCTAAAACCTCGCTGCGGTCGATAAGGGCATCGGCTTCTTCCCGTGTTAGTTTCTGCATCATCCTACCCCGAAAGGTCTACCTCCCATCAGACAATCAGACGACAAAAATGTTGCAAAATGCTTGCGATGAAATATATCAGTACAATTTTTATGCCGGAGTTATCGGAATTGAGATGTCAGTATATTCCTTATAAACACAATTGGCAATAAAGTTCAATCTGCATACATCGTATACAATTAGTGTTTACGATGTATACATTTCTGAAATTTCATCACGTATAAATATTTAGACGTTTTATCTACACACTTTTGTATACACATTCGATTTTTTTTTATTCAGAAACGTATAGCAGATGACAAATTTAATTATGGCTAATCGGCACCGGGATTTAAGATGCCATACAACTCAATGTCCTCGTACCGATCCCATTTATGTGCGTGCTCCTTCAGTTTACCTTCGTACATCATACCAAGTTTTTGCAACACTTTACCGGAGGCTTTATTACGTGCAAAGTGATGTGCATGAATCCTGTGTAAATGAAGTCGCTCAAACGAATATTTTATAACCGCCCTGCCGGCTTCAGTGGCGAATCCTTTATTCCACCAGGGTTTTCCAACCCAATATCCGAGTTCCCCATGCCGGTGGGTGGTATCAATTCCGACCAATCCAATGGAGCCAATCAGAGTTGATTCACTTTTCAGCGTAATGGCCCATTGACATGCTTTCCCTGCCTGCCATTGTGACCGGGAATCATGTATCCAGGTTTTGGCATCCGACAACCGATACGGGTGCGGAATTCTGAGCGTCGTATCCGCGATCTCATATGCACCGGCAAGTACTTTTACCTGATTTGCGTCCTTAATCTGAAGTTCCCGCATTACCAATCGCTCGGTGTGTATTTCCGGAAATTCTTTGATCAAATGCATGAATCGATACCTTTTGTGACGATCGATCGTTCAGGGTGTGATCCGCTGGACAACCTTTTCCCAGGTTGAAGTGATCAGAAAACTGCTGTCCATATTATTCACCAGCTGTTTGAGACGGTTGATCGGTACCGTGAAGGTCAGTGTACCGGAGGGTACATAAGGTCGGGCGGAAACATCAAACATGCCAAGTATACATCGAGGCTGTGCTTTTTGATTCTCTTCGAATACATAACTGATAATCGAGGCACACCCCGCACCCATCGGTGCGGTGACTGCGTCGGAATCGGGCCAGTCATAGTTGGCCAGAGTGAACAGTCCGGAAAGGACATCGGGGGTGGCAAAAAATATCGCTGCAAGAGGCTTCTCATCCTCCCGCAGCTTATCCCAGCGTTTAAACACCAGATTTGCTGCAGGGGCCTCAAATTCGGGATGTTTTTCAAGATGGGCTCTGACAAGTTCCGGCGTTTTTTTGTACCGTTCCCCTTCCACTTTCCCCGGAATCCCGCAGGACAAAAAAAATTCGATATCGGGACGCATGTTGTTTGTCAGGCCAGTATAGCGTTTCCCTCCGGTACATCCGGGTGTATCGACATTATATACATACGTAAATCCCTGTCTGACGCGATTCAGATTTCCGATCAGACAGCGCGTGATATGATGCGATTCCTCCAGATCTTCCGGAGCAGGTTTATCGGTGTAATAGAATGCCAGCGGCCATTCGGCTCTGCCGAAGTAACTGCGCCATTTATCCGCAAATATATGTTTGAATTGATCAGGCATGACCGGTTTTCCGTTAAAGAGAAAAGTTCGTTTCGTTTCAAAAATTCGGCATAATTTACCGTTATTATTTCAAATATTAAATAGGGATTATTTTGCTTGCCTTTTTGCTGCATAGGTCAGGTGTATCATTAGGAATTAGGAATTAGGAATTAGGAATTAGGAATTAGGAATTAGGAATTAAATTTATGAAATTGCAAATAATGCTCAAATACCAGTGGTAATCAAATGGCAATTTGGTATATGGGTATTGTGTCGGCGATTGGAAGTTGGATCTTATTTGTTACCTACATTTTGAGATATGGAATTTAATCTACCTGGTTTTGAAGGGTATGATGATATGCGGTCAAATAATGAACATTCCCGAAACGTCTATTTGATCAGCAGCATTTTGCGGGTTCTGATTACGCCTGAGGCATTCATTCGGCAGAAATAGATACCGGAAGGTAAACCCGCGGCATTCCAGCTAACACGATACCGTCCCGGCGGCTGGTGCGCATCGATCAATGTTGTCAGTTTTTGCCCGGAAGCGTTGAATATGGTCAATTCGAGGTGGGACAAACGCGGAATGATATAGGCTATTACGGTCCGAATATTAAACGGATTGGGATAGTTGGTCTCCAGACTGAAATTCGGACCTTACCTTTTCCATCCCGGCCATGCCTGCCGGAGCTGACGAGCTCATGCATAATCTCTCCGGTTGCCTGCTCAGGATCAATTCCCAGAAGGCAGGAGGCTGTAACAGCCATATCCGGAATCCTGCGATAGGTATTTGAGACATAATTTTTTTTGATTGCCGGTCCGATGGCCAGGAACATGATATGACGACAACCATCGCAGTCATCCCCATGCCCGCTGAATCCACCATGCTGATCATCATGACGCCCGTGATCATTGGTCACAATCAGAGTGGTTTTGTCCCTGTACTGCGGGTCGGATTGAATTTTATCCCAGAGCAATCCGACAATGCTGTCGGCCCGGCCGATGGCACGGGTGTATTCGTACCAATCACCGCTATGACCTGCGCCATCCACGTCCGCCAGATATATCAGCAGTAAATTTGGGGAATACATATCCATAATATATTGAGCCTCGGTTGCCACATCAGAATCTGTGCTGCCCTGGCTGTGGAAATATGGCCAATAGGCCGGTCCATACGATGCATCGAAACTCGGCAGCCAGAGACTGGAAATATATTTCAGGACATATACACAATTGGTTTCCGGTACGCCCTTTTGTTTGCGAAAATATTCAAAAATGGTCGGTTTGACCGCATACTGTGTGGCAATACCGTCATAAACCGTGTCTCTTGTTGTCGTCCAGCTCCCGCACCACAGTGCCGGAACTGCACGCGAGGTATAGGTCAGCGAGTCGTTATAAAATGTGCCGATCATGGTTCCCTCACCGGCCATGGCGGTCATTCGGGGAATATAGGTATGTGCCGGATCGCCAAAAGTTTCGCTGTAACGCGCCCCGTCAATTACTATAATAACCAGATTCTCAGACGCGTACAGATTCGTCAATGAAATGCAAGAAATATACAGGATGAACTTCAATACATTCATTTTTTATCTCAGATTATCATTATTGCCTTAGAATATACAAAAATCCATTCCCTGACATTAAATTTAATTTAAAGCCATGAGTAGATTTTGATAGACTTGAGTCACAATAAAATGGCGTGATATGGAAATTCAATTTGTCTTTTTTCAGTTCAAACAAAAAGTCTGCACGTTTTTTTGTCGAAGGGTTATAATTACTCGCGTTTTGTAAAATTTATGCTGGCGCCAAGTAAAACAGCTATATCGATTCATGCGTGTCCGGTAAAAAAAGGTTACGGAAGATCTTAATCTAAAAATATTTTCTCTGAACTGGAAAAAGAAGGACTTGATCTGCAATACCTGGAAATTACCCACCCCTTAATTTCCGCCGATAGGCGGATCCGCCAGCTGGCGTGACCCTCCCGAATGCCATTAGGGAGGGAAAAACCCGCTATTTAAGCGCCAGGGGAGGGTTAACTGATGCACATGAAAAGATGAATTTTTTAAAATACATCGTGTTAATTTTAAACCGGACACTCATGATATCGGTTAATAAATAAAGATAATGAGCTCAGATTATGATAGGAACAGAAAAACTACATTACAAAATAAGTAAAAAATAAGTGAGGGCAGGGAATTAAAAAATTGATAGAGACGCAATCTATCGGGTTTCTGTCAATGGATAAACTCATCGATTATGCAATTCAGATCGCCGCCGGTCTGCAGGCCGCCCACGAAAAAGGGATTATTCATCGGGATATCAAGTCTACCAATATCATGGTTACAGAAACAGGTCAGATTAAGATCATGGAGTTGGGCCTGGCTGGATAAATATTTTGGTCCGGTAAAATCAACGCTCTGACGTGGCATTGCTCCCCGCTAGCGCCTCTGCTGTCACCAGTCCATTTGCCAGAAGGTAGCGCATCACCAGACTCGGTCATTTCACTGGCGAAGGCAAATTCAAAACGCAAATCCTGAACATAAGCCTTGAGTCTGACTTTGAGCAGAGAGCGTCCCTGATGGATCTCGTTTTTTATAATCACCGCGATAGGTTTTTTAAGATATACATAACGTGATACCGCTGCTGCCCGATACGCAATCTGTTTCAATTTAACCAGATCGATATCCGGGGGCAGGTAGAATTCAGCAACCACCTGACAGTTGAACTCTCCGGAATTCGAATTGGATACCGACTGATTGACCAGATCACCATTCGGGATAGAGACCAGTGAATCATCAGCAGTCACCACGCGAACGGTTCGCAGGCCAATCTGCACAACCTCCCCATAATAATTACCCGTCTGAATTTTATCCCCGACCTGGAACGGCCGGTCAAAGATGATCATGATTCCGCCAAAGATATTTTTCAGGATATCCTGCGAGGCGAAACCGATGGCAATACCGGCTGACGCGGTAACCGCAATCAACGTTTCGATTGGCGGGGCAAGAATCCAGGCGATAATGATGTATAAGACAATTGTCCAGCTGCCGATGCGAAAAAACGGTATCAGACGCTTGATCAATAATCGCAGATTATTCCAGCGCTCTCCGATGGCCTCAAAAAGTTTTACAATATATTTAATACCCAGAAATCCGATCAGGAAAATAACAATACTCCAGAAGATTCGGTTAGCCGATACTTTCCATTCTTTATCCGCAATTTTTTCTATCCCCATCACATTTGAGGAATGCAGGGTGTCAGCGGGAACCTTGACCTGGCTGCTGTCCTGGGCAAATCCGCTGATTACCAGAAGCACAATCACAAAAATCAAAACAACCAATATATTACGACCGTGCATCAAGCCTCCTAATAAATAATATTTTTTAATTTTAAAATATAGACAATTGGCCGGTACAAAAGGGCTGATATAAAGTAATTTGCCCCGGCTCGTTTCAGATACCCCCGGCGCAGCATACGGTCAATGATATACTTTCCCTGCGAAGGCTCAATCCCGAATATCAACGCAAATTCTTCCACAGTGAGAAATTCATGCTGAATATAGGCCGCCAGATAATACAAATCATCGGCTCCAATCTGATATATAAAAGATTGATCGAGATCGATATTGTCCAGGACCTGCATTGGTTCATCCGGCTTGCTATAAGTAACACTGCCAACCCAGTACAATAAAGCGGTTTTTATATTACCGAATGAGACCTCTCTGAGATGCTCAAAGAAACGTTGGCGTAAAAAATCCTGACGCTCATCGTCTGTTTTTAATTTTTTGTATGCACGGGTACCGACAATATCATCCGGAGCTGCAAATTCAAGACGGAAACCACTCATGTTGTGACGGCTCATGATCAACTGTTCAAGTTCACCACTGTCAAGATTGCTCAATTCAATGACGTCGGTAAAAAAATCTGAGATATGAACCATATACTCGAGAAAATTCCACCCATATATACCGGATGTCAGAATCCAGAAAACTTTTTCCTGGGTTGCGGCGATCAATTGCATGAGGGCGCCCATAACCGAAAAGCCATCGATGGTTCGTAGAAAAAGATTATGTACATCTTCCAGAATAAAAATTCGCTTTGGTCCGGTGAGCAATGCTTGTTCGATGTTATCGGGGACATCATTAGTTTCTATTTGCAGACCGGTTTGCAATAAATGCCAAAATTCAGGTAGGGTCCAAATGGTGTGGCCAGTTGCCAACCTGATGATCGGGTATCCCTTGAAGATGGATTTATTGGCAAAGTTCAACAAGGTGGTTTTACCATTACCTTTTTCCCCGATAATTGCGGTTAGCGTTATCTGGCCGCTATTAAATGCTTCAAATTGTTCTTTAATCGTATTCATTTCTGAAATTCGACCAAGGAAAAATCTTTCTTCTTCCAGCGGTAGTATTTGAAACAACCGCTGATAAATAAACGGCAATTGGGTGATCTTTTGTTCTTCATGTCGAAGATATCTGGAAAGGTCGACGCGATCCTTTCCGGCCTCCGGACTCAATCCGGAAATCTTTCGGACCTTGCGATAGCCGATACTTAACCGGCTGATATAATTTCGGGCAATTTTCACTGCTTTCGGCAAAAATGTAATAATGATTTGCCAGGTATCGTTCCACCATTTTCGTAAATTTTCGCGTGTTCTGGCGCGGGCCAGCCTTAATTTGAGTTCTAAAATGCGCTCATTATCACCAAGATCCTGCACCCCTTTTTCCCACTCGACGGCCAGAATGTCAATGCGTTGCAACCCTTCCGCCACCTGCTGCTGATAGCGATTTTTCGCATCATTTAATAATCCAAGAGCACGATCAATCCCTTCCGATACAGTTTGAAGCGCCATTTCCGGGTCGGGATCAGCCGCATCCTGACGAATAAGATCTATTGCCGCATTAAAGTTAAACTCAATAACCTGATCCAGCGAGGAAACGGTACGTGTAATAGAATCAAGACTTGCGGTCAGCTGGGTGATCTGTTCTTCGTTAGATCGCTCTGAAAGCAAGACAATCTCTTCCTGTGCGATTTCTTTGATCATGACCTCATCGATGGTTGTATTTGGCGGGAACCTGTCCGTGTTATAATCTTTAATAATGACATGACTTTCCGTCAGATTTTCCACCAGATCAGATACTCTGGTAATGAAGCCACGAAATGTATTCGAGATATGCGCATTCGTCAGTGTTTCCACGGCACCTGTCAACTCTTTTTCCCTGATACCGCGAAGAAGATTTCGGTTGAATTGCAGTAATTTCTCATGCAATTCATCTTTGGAAATTTGCTTGAATCCATCGATTTCATGCCTGGCTTTTTCTAAACGGGTGTGTAGTTGATTCAGGACAGGCAGGATCTTAGTTTCTGATTTCTGATTAATGATTTGACCGGTTTCGCCGCGTAATATCGCGATGTTTAACTGTAATGTTCCAAGTTCCAGATCTTTCTGCCACTCATCCTTGACCGATTCAAGATGCTTAATCCACCCCTCCCGGAAAAGCTTCATACGTTTTTCTGCAACAAACCGGAGATTGGCTGCTTTTCGTTCTGCAAATCTGCGTCTTGGAAGCAACGTGGTTCCTGCCATGCGCCAGTAAAGCCGATAAGAATTTGCATGAGATTCCCGAAATAGGGATAAACGGCTCTCCGCATCTTCTTTATATTGTTTAATGGAATCCCTGATTTGTCCGATCCCGGTCTTGAACTGATCCAGATATTTGTCATATGATAGATTGTTGAGAGAGTCCCAATATGTATTCGGGATATCTAATTCAACGGTTTGGAGGATATTGTCTTTCAGCTTTTTTGAAGCTGATTGCATGCGGATTAACTCTTTTGAATGGAACAGCAGCAGCTGATGTAACTCCTGCCATTGATACTCAAGAATTGGTTGTAAAACAAATACCTCATTAAAAAGATTTGGGCTGAGTGTCCTTTCCGGCTTTTTACCCGGGGTGTTAAAATACCCGTATGACCGTATGAAGTCTATCGGGTGAACGGCGTAATAGATGATTTTTTTTAATTTATCAGCAGTGGATTTTGATGCTTTCAAACGCCAAAAGGAATCGTCTATTGGCAGGGAAATCTTTGTGTCACTTTTAGTTAAAATCGGATGGTACGGTTCGCGCCATTTTTCGACCTGAGATTCAGGCGGAAGTAATGTCTCCAGTTCACTGGAATCATTTAATCGTTGATGTGTTTGCGATAATATATCAGATAATGCGGACCAGGCGCCGTTAATATTTTTTGGGCGGTCCTGTATCAGATTGCCAAAACTGCTTTCAAATTCGTCCACATATTGTACTAAGAAACCGACCTTTTCATTGATTGATTCAGATCCGTAATTTTGTATGCCTTCTGATATTTGTGTGTATAATAAATCGTTTTTCAAAGATGCCTAGTCCCAGTGTTTTAGATTTTGATGGTTAAAGATGCACTCGTTATATAGAATATCCCGCATACAGCGGATTTTATATGTTACAACATAAAACAATCTTTAACTATAAGCAATAACGAATATACTAAATGTTCTATCGGTCTATTCCGATTTCGTCGCTTCAGAGGTTTGCAAAAAAACGATAACCTGTTAAGAGATTTAAGCGATAATTATCGTAACTCCCCGTCCGAGGGATCTTTTTCATGACTGATTCAAGATTTTGGCAATAATCAACCGCAATATCTTCGAATCCGGAACGCGCACCCGATAGATAGGATTGCAATTCTGCCTGTGCACTGATTACAAGTATTTTGATCATTTGATGTCTTTTAATGTGATGTTCTAAACGATTAGGTTGGTGTCTATATTCCAGAGTATAGATCCCCGCCTAAAGGGTAAAATATGATTGGGTATTCTGCCTGGCGATCCGCAGACCAATTCGGAAAGATGAGAATCCTGAGAGATTTTTACTTCTTAAATAAATATCGCTGGGCAACAATGAAACCTGCCCCGAGAATGAGCAGACCAAAAAACACCTTTATTAAGAGTCTGTCGATTATATCTTCAGCCCGATCTGTAATTCGTTCGATTGCCCTATCGGCAATCTGATCGATTTGATCCAGTGCCAATTTTCTCTCTTGATCGATCTCAGTGAGAATTATTGCCCTCAACTCTTTCAGGACATTTTCCCTTTCCAGCCGGATATATGCCAGGGTTTCGATACGCTGACGATTAATATCAAGCAAGGTGCCACGACTAAGCGAGTCCACATAAGCAGGCGCCAGATTGAGCAGCTGTGTTACCTGGTCGACATCCTGACGCAATAGCGTAAAATCATTTGTCGCCTGATCAAGTTTCTGATCAATCATCATCTGGTTGAGCAAATATTCCGCCTGCCATCGCGCCTGTTTTGGCAAGAATTCCAGATAAACCGACATTTTTTTATTGACTAAACCCAGAATTTGCTCCATATTTCCAACAGATTCCGCCAGGCCGCTTTCATTTGCGCCAATGACTTCAGCAAATAATTCCATTCCGGAAGCACGGGCAAAATAACGATCCTCAAGGGGATTCTCTTTGGCAAACTTATATACAAAATCCTTTGCGTCGATCAGTGTGGTATCATGAGACACCGATTTTGCAAAATTAACCATCCCTGTTTCAAACTGTTCTGAGACCTGCAAGGCACGGTATTGCATCGGGCCGAACAGATCTTTACCCAAACCGGACTCGAAATAATCGGTCATCTGAACACAGAATACCCACAGATCTAAATTGGCTGCCAGCGGATCTTTAAGAAAGATCGCGTTATATCCTGCAGGAATGGCATACATTTTCCATACTAAAGCATTTTGTTTGATGGCATAATCATCGGTATTGGCTATGATGTCATCGGCCGCACGTTCAATCTCAAGTGAAAAATAATCTGCGAACATATCGAGATTAAGACGCAGCTGGTAGGCGGTAGACTTTAATATCGGGTGTACCTTGGACCATCAGGGCTGACTTTTGGGGGGAAGTTGTGATACAGCCAATGCCGGTAAGCACAAAAGTAAGTAATATGCTCAAATATTGATTTTGAAATTTCATTGTGAAATACCTCTGCGTGTTTTTCACACAGATTATGGGTGAGATGGCATGGCAGGAAAACTTATTCTCCGGTCGATATATCATCCGGCAGTTCGTTGATATCATCATCCTTATAGGGAAAAAATTCTTTCAATTTCTGACCGACCTGACCGATTCCGGCTACGATACCATCCACAAATTTACCTTCTTTGAAATACATTCCCATATCATTCTTAACATCCTGCCAAAAATTTTCCGGAACAATTTCATTTATGCCTTCATCCCCAAAGATTGCAAATTTCCGGTCCGCAACCGCCAGATAGATCAATGTTCCGTTGCGCAGATGCGTTTCATGCATTTTCAATTTTTTAAATACCGACACCGCACGGTCCAGTGCATCCCCTTTGCAGCGGGTTTCCAGGTGCAAGCGTATTTCACCGGAGGTTTCTGTTTCTGCTTCTTTGATCGCTTGCAGAATGCGCTGTTTTTCAGATTCCGTTAGAAACTTCTTAATATTCATAAAAACCCAGAATGATTTCTCTTCCTGTTCTGTCGTGCTGAAATATCTTACCAGACTGCCGCTGGCACCGCCGCCACCGGACATACCGCCAAATCCACCACCAAACCCGCCACCGCTAAAGCCACCACCGGACCGGCCGCCGCCAAAACCGCCAAAGATCGTGGGCCCCATAAATGCACCGCCCCGGGAACGCGTACCAAATCCGGTTGACCCGGGGCCACGAAAAATGCGCGAAAGGATCATCAAAATGATCAGTCCGATAATCAGTGTACTGAGTGAAAATCCCTTTTTCTCTTTACCCTGCTCCGGTTGCGGGAGTTTATATTTCCCTTCCACAGCCGGTATCATGACCTTGAGGGCCGCCTCAAGACCACCGTAATAATTCCCCTTTTTGAATTCAGGCGCGATATAATTCCGTATAATCATGCCAGATTGGGCATCGGTAATGACATCTTCCAGTCCATAACCCACTTCGATGCGGATCTTCCGGTCCTGAATAAAAACGACAATCAGAATCCCGTTGTCCTTATCTGCCAGGCCGGGGCGCCATTTTGTGTATAGTTTAACCGCAAAATCCTCCAGATAACTGTCTTCCGGCAGACGGTCAAACAAGGCAATAAATATCTGATTCGAAGAGCGCTGTTCCAAACCGGACAGTTCGTTTTCCAGCGAACGGACTTCATCGGGCGAAAGTATGCCGGCATAGTCATTCACCCATGATCCGGGTTTCTCGGGTAGACTATCCTGACCCCATAAGGGTACAAATGACAATAAAACAAGGCTTCCCATTAATATTATTTTGCCGCAGTAATGCCATATTTTTTTAGATTTTAACAATAGGTTCTATCCCTAAATGATTTATTAAAATTTAACCTGCGGGACTTTTTCGCTTCCGGCTTCAGCCTGGAAATAGGTCTTTTGAGCAAAACCAAATATACCCGCCATGATATTTGCCGGGAAGACACGTATGGCTGTGTTATACTGCTGAACCGATTCATTAAACCTGCCCCGCTCAACACTGATCCGGTTTTCAGTACCCTCCAGCTGGGTCTGTAAATCCGCAAAACGCTGGTCGGCTTTAAGATCAGGATAACGTTCCACAACCACCATGAGGCGTTGTAACGCTGAAGTCAGTGCACCCTGGGCTTCCTGAAATTTGGCAAAAGCATTCGGATTATTCAATATTTCACTACCGATATTGACCTGACCACCCACCTTCGCACGGGCATTGGTCACAGCCTCAAGGGTTTCCCGCTCATGACTGGCATACCCCTTGACCACTTCGACAAGATTTGGAATCAGATCGGCACGACGTTGATAGACATTTTCCACCTGCGACCATTTCTGATTGACCCCTTCTTCCAGGGTTACGAAATTATTATAGGCGCCTTTGATAGAACTATAAGCGACAATAAGAAGAACGACAACCACGGCGAGTATGATCCAACCTTTTTTCATATTCCCTCCTGATATCCTGATTACTGTTCATTGAATTTTTGATACACACGATTAACCGTTATATTCATTTAATTCTAAAAATTCCGCCCGGCGGACAAAGATCAAAGTTACTATATAAAATCCATCCGATGCCAATTTTTTTGACAGGTATCATATACTTTTAATAAGGATATATTTATTTACTCTGTTCAGAGCTTATAATTTATACCAAAATTGAGTGCAGGGGCGCGGGCGACAAAATTTCCGGCAAAAGCCCCAAAAAGAGCGGCTGAGAATCCAATACGGGAGACCACCTCATCTGCAAACGCTTTTATACCCCACGCGAAATACTCTTGATCGTTAAGATAAAGACCTGTTCGATAATTATTGTCAGGATCAACGCGCGATCCGTTGCTCAACGATTGAAGAATATCCACGACACCACTGATCCAGATCATCCTACTGACCTTATATCCCCCCTCCAGACCAATATTGATAAGGTCACTATACCCATTGCTACGCCAGGCTATACCCAAATTTCCGAAGAGATAAGCCGAACCATACCCTCGTCCAATACTCAGCGACGGCCGGACACTAAAGGCATCATATCCTGGTCTCAAGCCGGTTTCTGCCTGGTAACTGCTGGCTGGCAGATCTACCCCCAACTGCCCGGAGATAATCATTGATTGCTCATACAGTTTCTGCCGCCAGGCGAGCTGGATGTTTCCCAGGCCGTGCATATGACCAGATGCAGTGGCCGGTGGAATATCAGATACCGATAATTCGGCCCCCGATTTTAAAAGCTTAACGGGCAGGACAACCTGGATCGTCGAATTTTCAGAAACACCGTATTCAAACCAGCCCTGCAGCGTAATATCGGTGATTTTACGGCCTAGCTTCAATGGTCCTTCATTGTTTAGGTAGAGTTGATCATATTCCGGAATTATTGAAACCGAAAATTGCCCGTAAAACCCTTCTGCCGGCCGGACCCAAGGACTCTGGGCGTGCACAGTCATGCTAAGAATCAGGATCAGGTACAAAAGTGATTTCTTCATAAGAACTTCCCATTCATTTTGAGGTATAACACCGCATTTTCCGGTTATATTTCACCCTTCACCCCGGTAAAATACAAATAAAACGGGATGTCTCTAAGATTTTCACGATAAATCCTGCACGGGCATCGGTCAAGACCTGAACAAAATACATATTTATTCTCATATTTACATATTTGTTGACGATTGTAGATTTCAGAGCACGGAAATGAGGTATTTAAGACAGGGTGTCATTATGCGCAAATTATATGGTTCAATCACAATCTTTCTGCTTACCATGTTTCTCATGGCATGCTCCCAGAGCCCAACCGAACCGGTGGCTGAGGAGAGCCCCAGTTTTTACATACCCGATTGGGAAAGTGGTAAAAGTCTGGTGCTTTCTTTTACGTGGGTAGATACAAGCGGCGATGGTGATGTTGTCTATTCCGGCAGCGCGGTTTCTATTGCCGGCCGGATCGACAGCATCTGGTTTAACTTTCCCCAACGATGTGATCAGAACCTTTATTTCACAATCACTACCGATTCCGTAAATATCAGCAGTACCAATCCTACACTGTCCAGTGCGCATGTGGTTTATGAAGGTAGTATCCTTTCCGGTCATTATACTTACGGATTTGAGGTAAATATGAACATTGAGAATAAGTCAACTTATGCCGTCCAGGTAACGCCTTCTGCCGATCTTCCCGCACCGGTCATGGCGTACATCCGGATTGAATATTGAATTAACGGCTTACCTGAAATAAACCACGGAATAAACACGAATTTAAAACAAACATTTATTCAAAGCCTCTAAACAAAAAAAATGATGAATGTCTAAATTTCGTGTGAAACAATTAGAAACAATTAAACGATTCAACAGATATTTTTCCGCAAGGCGCTCCGATCACGATAAGAGATACAACTGCCACATGTCCCGCGCACTCTTCTGGACGAGAGGTGCTATGGCTCTTTTTCCGGTCTGACCGATACTTTTCTCGAGAAAATTTAATTCCGCTATTTTATCTTCTATTTCGCGATCTTTTGGAATCTTAAAACCACTTTCCTGCATCAGTAACGCTCCTTTGGCACAGATTGATAATTCGAGATAGATTCTCAGATAGCAGAGCATATCGGCCATGATTTCACCCGGAAATTGATTCATAATAGACTGCAGGTAAATCCCGATCTTCGTTTCAGAAAGGCGGCCGGAAGTAATATATTCAAGAATGGTCACATCGGTATCAAGCCCAACTTCCAGCCAATCCCGCAGATGTTTTTCGCTTTGTATATAGACAAACATGACAACTGTCGGCAGCAGAATCAGTTGTCCGAGAGTCATGATCAGGGGTCTGAAAAAAAAGTGGTTAAAAAATGAATGTAAAATCACAGCCGCGATGAGACCCGGGAGGACATAGAAAAACGACGCTTGTTTGAACCGGTCCTGGAGGTTTTTAGAAACTATAGCGAAAAGAGCCGTTGTGCCGCCATGCATGACCGCAGTGCCAAGACCACGAATTATCCATACAATCAGTTGCTTCTGTTCCAGAGAATGCAGATAGTAGATATTCTCAATAAAAGCGAATCCCGCGCCCAATGCGAACCCATAAATTGCGCCATCCACCATAAATCCAATTTTCTTATGCCGGAGTAAATAGACGATAAAACCGGCCTTAGCGGTTTCTTCGATGAGGGGAGCAAAATAACGTGTAAAAATAGTACCGGGCAGATCAAACGTTGTCATCAATACACGGTTGATCAAAAAACAGAACAGGGCCACGGCAGATCCGATACCGATAGTCAGGAGAACCTGGCGCCATTTTACCAGTTTAAAGCTGTCGAGCAGCAATAATAAACCAAGGAAAAGGAATACGGGAAGAATACTGGTCAAAATTTCAAATAGCGTCTGCATGAATCACATAATTTTCAAAGATATCATGATTTCATCGGTAACTTTTACATCTTCTTCTAATGCCCGCGCGTAACCAAGCGACAGAAATGAACTAAGATTTGAAAAAAGGACCAAACGAAAATCAACCTGTGCGCCAACATTGAATAATGTCCTGCGGAAGCCATATTGCGGAAGCGGTTCTGTTGCCGGATCCCCATCAATATTTGTCCGGATGACAGAGGTAAATAATGCCGTTCGCACCCAATTCGCGTACAGTGCCGGAAATCCCAGGTGTCGGAAACGAATGGGTGGCAGATTCCATTCAATTAAGAATTTTGCATAATTTTTCCCACCAAATGCATTGATCTCGCTTCCCGGAAAGGTGTAGGCGGATCGATAACGCTTCTCAGAACGATGATCGATCCAATTATTGCCAAAACCGCCAAAGAAAAAATTGGCAAATGGATCCTCGCGTTCTCCAAAAGAATAGCCCAATGAACTGCGCAGCCAGACAGAGGAATGATCGATGGGCAAAGAGAGTCCAAAGTCAAAATTGTTGTAAAACATAAAAATATACTTTTGATTGACAAAATCGTTATGACTGACCAGTTCCCATCTGACCCCACGTTCTTCATCCACGGCGCCAAGCGATTTTTGTGCAAATTCATATTCCAGGGCAATCCGCGCGCTGACAAGTTCTTTCGATGTGGCAACGACATTCTGATAGTCCGGCAAACGTTCAAGCCCGGCATGACCTTCGATCAGAGCAATAAGATTTAGTGTTTTAGGTTCATCATATATCAGTGACTCGGTATACTCAACGCCCAGGGAATACCCCTTTCGACTTGTTTTTGTCGGTCCAAAAACATCATAAAAATCGGCCTGATTGTAGCCCGAATAGATTTTCCAATTCCAATGGTTAAACTGAAGACCGGCATGAAATTTTTCTTCCATCGGGAGACGGACATTCGGGGTATAGGAGGCGGTCAGATTAAAACCGCTTAATCCGAGGCCATCGGAAAAATCGGTACGCAGCCCAAAAGCCGCATAATTTTTATACCCCTGGACTATCGGATAAATTGAATTCATCCGCATATTGCTAAAGGTATTATATTCTCCGCGGTAGGTTTGCAGAGAATCGAGATTTATCGATCGCGGTGATCCAAGGGTCCAGTCTCGGAGCTCCGGGTATTTTTCAACGATATGATTTCCCAGATATTCAATGGCACCAACCCTTTCCTGTATCGTATCAGCAATCATGACAGGGACAAATCCATCTCCGCTGTATTCGAACACGATAAGCGAATCGGCCGTAAAAGGAATCGGCCGGAACAGTCCTGATTCAGCATTGCTGAGGATTTCCATTTCAGATTTTGTATAATCGTATCTGAAAATATTTGATACGCCGGAATAATAGGATGAACCGTAGCTGTATCTTCCATCTCCGGAAAACACAAAATTAGCCGGGCTGCTGACATCAAAGTCAAATAGAATCTCATATGATTTTTCGCCGGCCATCAGTTTTTCAGGATTCATGATGATTAGCTTCTGTGTGCCGTCATTTTGTGCGAGCGCCGCCGTCAAACGGTTACCTTCAGGCGAAATATCCAGATCATACAGATCACTGCCGTAAGGGAAAGAGTAAACCTGATCCCATTCGTTGTATGGCGCAATGATCCGTATCAGTGTCGAAATACCGTTAAAATGCCTGACACCCCAGAGGGCATGGTCTTTCGGGTTGAGTGCCAGATCTCCGATACGAGCTTCTTTCATCAACCGCTCCATTTTTCCGGTTTTGAGATCCAGTCTGTTCAAACTCCGCCAGCCGTAATTATTGGTCGTATAAAAAATCACATTTTCAGCCGGATCATAGATCAGTGAAGTAACAAAATAGAGGGCCGGTCCTGTGATACCCTGTATTTCATCGATTTCGCCCGTAGCCAGGTCAATTTCAGCAATTTGCGAAACCTGTCCGGGATAACGTATAGCAGTCAGAATTTTTTTCTTCTCCGGCAGATAAAATGCGCGGGAAACCGATCCGAGGGCGGTTTTTGAAATTTTACGCCCAATGGTTACAGGAAATACACGGATGGAGTCAAGGTTTGATTGTTGCCAGGAATGCTCCCACGCAATCCAGTTATCCCATTCCCGGTTGATCGGGATACCGTAGATTTTTTTGAACTGAGCCGCAAAATAGCGGTCACTTCCCTCAGAACGTGACAGCCAGTTTAGCAGCGTATCCGGGCCATACCGATATCCTAGATAACTGATAAACCGGGTTCCGTAGAGATAAGAATTGGCACCAACCTGGAAATCGATGGTCGTGCCTTCAGATTCAAGTCCGATCATATCATAAATACGGGTTGAATCTTTTACTTTTGATCTGAAAACCATTTCGTCATAAGGACCGATGGCACGCCCAAGGCCACCAGCCATCCAGGTTTCCATAAACACGGCCGCACCTTCATGATACCAACGTGGTGCATATTCCCGGGGATTTGTCAGATAACTATAATAAATGGAGAGTGGATCCTCCGGTGTCGGAATAATTTTTCCGGCAAATAATTTTCGAAAGAAACGATCTGAAGCCGCCGCTTTATCGCTGGCGACAATATGCACCAGTTCATGGTTCATCATCCAGTTCATCCGCTCATTGGCCGGTCGTATTTCATAAACAAAACTGAATGGCGCGAGCGAAACCTTGATATAATTATTTGGAATACTAATGGCACCCGCATTACCAAAGTCACCGAAGTCTTCAAGCAGGATGGTTATCTTTTCGGCGGATTTATAGTCAAATCGTTTCTCATGAGACTGCAGGGCATTCTCAAAGGATCTTGCGAGATGCGGAACGATATATTCGTGTCCCTTGCTATAATATATCAAACTCAAATTCTTTGTTTCGAGCACTTCCAGTCTGTGCATAAGCCATGGAAGTCATCAAAAGTCCAAGAACAATAAACAACTTAAAATCAAATTTTTTCATAAATAAAATTTCCGGATGGGAAAATATATGCTACGATGTTGGTCAGATGCTAACTTGTTCTTATGGCGCAAGTTATAATCCGGTCAATTTTTCTGTTTAACGAGTTACTGGTTAAAAATATTTTGTGTTTGAAAAAAAATTAAAATATACGAACCCGGATATCCTATGTCCCGGGTTTAATAAAAAAGGGATTTCAAACCAACTCTGGAATCGTACTCAAGTTCAAGGTATTGATATTAATAATCCTGTGGCTTTATTCCAAAAGTTCATGCATCATTCAGAATAAAATCTTTGGTTTTAACCAAAAAAAAGGGAGATATCTATTTTGATATCTCCCCGGAAATTTCATGCTGACCTGATAGGTCGGACGAAAAGTTGTCTGATCAATAAGCCAGTTGGGCAGCGCGGCTTAAGGCACCTTTGATTTGGGCGCTTTTTGCCATAGCTGATTTAATTTGAGCATTTGCCGACAGGGCTGCTTTCATCTGTGCGCTGGCACTCAAAGCAGATCTGAATTGTGCATCATCCATCATGGCGTTTCTGAAACTGGCGTCATTGATCAATGCGGCTTTTAAACTGGCATCAGCCAACAGCGCGCGACGAACCTGAGCATCATCAAGTAAGGCGGCACGTGTAGCAGCGTTATCCAATAAAGCCGAACGCGCTGCTGCATTATCTAAAATGGCATTGCGCACGGCCGCGTTATCCAATAATGCGCTTCTAACCTGAGCATTATCCAGCAGAGCCGCACGGGTCGCCGCATTATCCAGAGCAGCATTACGTGCCTGTGCATCGGATGTTAAAGCGGCTTTGATATTGGCATCGTTGATCATGGCAGCAAAACTCTGGGCGTTGGCTGACATGGCTTCTTTAACCTGCGCATTATCCTGCATGGCGCCACGAAACTTTGCATCATCCATTAATGCTGCCTTAACGGCGGCATTATCTGCGAAAGCGGCGCGTGCCTGTGCATTGTCATTCAATGCGGCACGGGTTGCCGCATTTGCTGATAAAGCGGCTTTGACCGCGGCATTATCTGCCAGCGCAGCGCGTGCCTGTGCATCATCCAGCATGGCGGAACGAGTACCTGCATCTTCCATCAAAGCGGCGCGTATGGCCGCATCGTCGAGCAGGGCAGCGCGAATTTGAGCATTGTCAAGTAAAGCGGCACGGACCTCAGGATTATCCAACACCTCATCAAATTGATCATTTTCGATCATGCGCTGAAACTCATCATTCTGTAATAATGCCTGAATTTCAGGATTTTCCAGGACGATATCTTCATCGCTGATCTGTGACGCACGATAACGATCGGCTTTTTCAACCCCACCGATTGTACCGGTTAATGCCGTATCGTCTTGTGGCGGATACATGAAAGTAAAATATACAACCACGATGACCATTACGGTTAAAAGAGTAATTAAAATACCATTGCGTTGCTTACTCATCTTTACAGCCTCCTCAACTATTAAATGTTTAATTGGTTTTCTTCTTCCCTACACTTAAAGTACAAACGAATTTGCAAAAAGTTGGAATTAATTTAATATTATTTTTTTGCTCAAAGGGGATTCCCCGGGTGCATCGATATTAATGGTTACCGAAGATGCCATGACCCGTGTTTTGGAAAACGTCAATACAAAATTATTTTTCCCTCTGTCCTGAAGTAGAATCGTATTCTGTTTTTCCTCAATCGCGCAGGTACTGCTTTCGGTCTTTGAGTCAACAAGCCGGGCACTTCCCCCAGGGTAAAATTGAATCCGGATCATATAATCACCGCCCTGCTCAACACCACTTTCTAAAATGTATTTTTGATCATCCGAGTAAAATTTGAAAGTACCATTAAATTTTTTACCTGAAAGGGAAAACATGGTTGTCCCCGGGAAGTTGGCACCGATAGTTCCGGTCAGATCCGAAACATTTTCGGGTTCATGATAGCTTACAACGGATAGTAAAACCACACCAATAAATATAATTGAAGCAAAAGCGGCCACCCAGCCCCGGCGCGGTTCCATAAACGCCAAAATTGGTTCCAGTAGATTGAAACGTCGGACGGCATAACGGGACGGGTCAATACGATGCATCACATTTTTGACAAGATCTGCAGGTGGGTCATGATGCGGTAGACGCTTGACGGCTTCCATCGCACTAACCAAATGTTCATATGTTTTTCTTGCAGTTACATCCTCACGCAGTATTTTATTCAGATGTTGTTTCTGTAATTCATCTAACTCTCCATCCAACTGTTGATGGATTAATTTCAAATATTCAGGACTGTTCATCGACATCAATTCCCTTCGCTAGCATATGCCGGGCCATATTTTGCCTGGCCATATATATCCTTGATTTTACTGTTTTTTCAGGCAATTTAACGACCTCACTGATTTCCTTGTATGAAAAATCCAAAAAATGCCGCATCACAATCAGTACCCGGTAGTTTGGATCCAGGGCCGCAAGAGCCTGATCGATCTGTTCAACGACCTCGGCTTCATTCAGCACCCTGTCAGGGGACTTTTCCGTTGATTCATATTCTTCGGGTATCTCATAAACCGCTTTTTTCTGCTGAACAAAATTCAATCCTTCATTGATTGCGATGCGATATATCCAGCTGTAAAATTTATATTTATCATTGTATTTTTTTAGATTTTCATACACTTTTACAAGCACGGTCTGGGTTAAGTCTTCTGCATCCGAATAATCCCGGACGATCTGGTATAATACATTGAATAGGGTCTTTTGGTATTTCCTGACCAGGGCTTCGAATGCACCGTGTTCACCCTGCAGACATCTTTTAACCAGAACGATATCTTCGTTCTCATTCATAATTACAGATAACCTGAAGGAAAGTTGGATAAATTTTTATTTTTAGCTAACCTGACCTATACATAAGCCACAAAGGTCATAGAGACAATAAATTAATTATATGAAGTTTAGCTAAAAAACAAACAGAATGTCAGCACAATTTAAATCGATCGTCATAAAACTTATAACTATAAGATATTATTAAACTTAGTCAAATCGGCATTCTATGCCTACCCGGCATTGTCGGGTGCGAATTATCCAGACTAAGCAAATGATAACAAAAGCGTATTGATGGATATTCGTGTCACCTTCTGACCGGGTGGTAGAGTTTTATAAAATCTTTTCCTGAGCATGTTATTATTCAATTTCAAATAAAAAATCAAACCGGGCGTATTTAAAAACTTCACGTACATGATTGTTCATATTTATCAGTTTTAATTTATGCCCCTTCTCCATCAAGCGCTTCTGAGTCATAAGTAATACGCCTAAACCGGCACTGCTTATATAGTCCAAACTAGAAAAATCGACAATGGCAGACTGCTCAATTTTACCGAACTCTTTCTTGGCGTTATCTGTTTGAGAAGCATCAAATCGTCCGGTTAAAATTATCAAATTGTCTGCATTCAGGGTGACACTAAACATTGGTTTCTCCCAGGTTCTTTATCATCGTGATAACCGTTTGCTTATTTTGATGTTGATATTCGAGGTGGTCCATAACTTTTTTTACAAAATGGATACCGAGCCGGCCTATCGGTCGTTCCTCTACCGACTGATTCAGGTCATAAACGTTCGTCATTGTAATGTCAAACGGGTGTTCTTCTATATCGGTCATTTCAATTCTGAGCGAATTGTTTACGATTTGCATAGACATCTTCACCTGATCGGGGCCTTGGGGATTATATTTAACCATATTGGTAAAAATTTCCTCGACAGCTAAAGTGACATCATGAACGATGGCTTTCGGAACTTTATATTGTCGGGTAAATCCGTCAATGAAACCAAAAATATATTTAAGTTCATCTATAGATCGATTAAAATTTTTTTTTGAACTCCGCATACCGACAGATAGCCTTCCAGAATTATTTCTTTTAAACCTGAATTATTAGTCAGTAATTCCGCAACTGAAAAGATATACCACTCTCAGACCGGAAAACGCATGGCGATCATCAGGACATCATCCGAGGTTCTGCCGCCACCTTCATGTGCCACGAGTGCGTCTCGGATTTTTTCAATAATTATATCTGCAGACTGCGTTCGGTGTGAACGGACCAATTCAATGACACGATCTATACCGAACATCTGTTGCGTCGAATCAGATGCTTCAGTCAAGCCATCTGTATACAGGAACAAAATATCCCCTGCTGTGACATCCAGATGTTTCTCCTCATATTGAATATCAGGCAGTAAATTCAGTGCACAGCCGGTCGCTTCTTCCAACCGGTATTTTTCCTTCTGGTGATCAAAGTACAGCAGTGGATTATGCCCTGCGTTAGCCAGGGCAACGGTTTTCCGGCTCACATCGATTACACAAAACAGCATGGTCACAAACATGTCGGACGGAATAATTTTTGAGCATATATAATTTATTTTGCTCAGGGCCTCTGCCGGTGATTCATGTTCGGCGATGACGGTATGCGAGATCCCTTTTACTAGCGTCATCACGAGTGCCGCCGAAGGCCCATGGCCGGAAACATCAGCAGCGATAACACCGATACGGTCGTCTCCGAGCAGAAAGAAATCATAATAATCGCCACTCACCGATTCATGTGGCCGGAAATAACTGGCGATTTCAATTCCCGGATAGCGGGGCGGTGCATTCGGAAGTAGTTTTTTCTGAATTTCCATGGCCAGTTCCAGTTCATACTCAAGTCGTTTTTTTTCGAGCACCTCTCCCTGCAACTGCGAATTGCGGATTAATTGTCCGGACTGCGCAGCCATAATAGTCAGTAGGCGGAGGTCATCTTTTGAGAACGGGCCGCCTGATTTTTTGTTGGCCATGATCAGCACACCGAGTAACTCGCTTTTAAACATGATCGGTACACATAATACCGTCCTGATGCTCCGGGCTTCCTCCGGACTTACCTTAAACCGTTCATCTGCCGATAAATCCTCAATCATCAGCGGCTGCCGGTATTTCAACACCCAGCCGCTTATCGGAATACCAATTTTATAGCCTGATATGATCTGACTCCGATCTGCCTGACGGATAAGTGTTTGTAAAGGCGTGTCTGGTTGGGACGTGACCAGCATGATTGAACCCTGCTCTGCATTAATCGCTCTTCTTGCCTTTTCGACAATGATATCGAGAACCTTCTCCACATGCAGTGATGAACTTGCCGCCAGAGCGAGATCATTAAGAACCGTAAGTTCGCTGACGGCAGATTTTAAGCGTTCGAGCTCACTCCCGACCGGTCCTGTTTCGGTCATATTTCCTCTTTTTCCGGGCTAACAACAAGATATATATCTCAAAAAATTTTATAGAAACAGTAAAAACTTACCTTCCGGAATCAAACCCCTGCTTGCGAGAGAGGTTCTTGTATTGAAGAATTGAAATCGAAATATTTTTGGTTTAATATTCAATAAATGGGATGATTTTAGAAACCGGGTTATCTAGCTTATAGACAATAAATTTGAACGGCTATAGTCAATTGGCTTCCTGATCAAAACTGTTCACGGCCTGCTCGACATTTTCGTATATTTTAAACACACCATCAAGTTTGGTGATATGTAATAACTGCATAATCTTTGGATTCAGGCCTGAGAGGCGCAGATCCCCACCAGCGCTTCGCGCTGCCGTAAGACAGCCGATCAACGCCCCGATACCCAGGCTTCCCGACCAATCCAATTTTTGAAGATCCATCACAAACTTTGAAACATGTTTTTGACTGCAAATCTTGAATTCTTCATACAATTCCTCGGCTTCCTGACATCCCTTCATTTTACCCTGAATGCTGAGTACACAGATATCGCCTTGGAATGTTTCATTAAACTTCATATCGTCTCTTTTCCGTATAAATATATTATTAAGGCAAGATTATTAATTCTATCATGTCAACCTTTGCCTGGATCATACGAGGCAATTCATTAAAGTTTTTCACTCGATGCCGGGTGTCATTACAACCATTCTACGTATAAATAAGTAATGTGTTTCCTGGCGAAGAATTCTGGGTGATTTTACCCGATTAGGTCGTCGGATACCCTGAAATGTATTGCAACAATCCACCTGATGCAAACAATTTTCTCTAAAAATCGGGCAGCATTATTTTGTCGATATTTCGGATCTGATTCTGTTTTTTTTTAAATCCGTTTAATTTATTTTTTTTCAAAATCTGCCGGGCGGATCAACGTTTTTTTCTCCGGATACGTTCTTTTTTTGATTTATGGATAAATTTAGACCTTTTTTTGATCATTTTGACTGGTCTGTCCGATTCCATTTTTGATATATTTAAAGGCCTGCCCGATACCCTGGCTTTTTTTATGATCCGAATGATATCTTGCGGCAAACCTTCCGGCAGGTCGACATAGTCGAAATTCTGTAAAAATCGAAATACGACCGATAAATTCACTACTGATACCGGCTTCATTGGCAATGGCACCTACGATATTACCCGGATTTACCCCGTGCTGATGTCCCACCTCGATCCGATAACGCTCCATACCATCCTCAGGCATGACCGGTTTGCGATTAGATTCTTGTACACCTTTTCGTTTTATTTTTTTGTCGACCGGCTCTTGCCGCGCCTTTACAGCTTGTCGTTTTAATAATAGTGGGATCTCACCCTGAACCATTTTCGCCAGAGCGGCAGCGATTTCGATTGCCGGCACATTGTGCTCCTGACGATACTGGTCAACGATTTGATTAAATAATTCCAGACCTTCCGCCGCCAGCATATCGGTTATCCTCTGCTTGAACCGGGCGATCCGCTGATCATTGATCATTTCAGTAGAGGGCAGATCCATCAATTCGACTTTCTGCCTGGTGGATTTTTCAATTGCCTGTAGCAGATATCTCTCGCGCGGTGCGACAAAAAGGATTGCCTCACCACTGCGCCCAGCTCTTCCGGTTCGTCCAATACGGTGTACATAGTCTTCTGTATCGGAAGGGATATCGTAATTGACCACATGACTGATACGGTCAAGATCCAGTCCGCGGGCAGTGACATCCGTTGCCACGAGAATATTCAATTTTCCCGCTTTCAGCGTCTCAACAGTGCGCTCACGTTGCCTCTGGGCAATATCACCATTCAAGGGGGCGCAGGCATATCCACGCGCCTTTAGTTTTTCTGCCAATTCAACCGTTGCTGTTTTTGTCCTTACAAATATCAACATACCGTCAAATGGCTCGGCTTCCAGGATCCGGGTCAATGCATCTAGTTTGTGCATCCCACTCACCATCCAGTATCGCTGCCGTGTAGCCTCGACAGTCGAGGTCCGGGTTTTGATCATAATCTCAACCGGCTCTTTTTGATACTTTTGTGCGATTTTACGGATCGGCGCCGGCATAGTCGCTGAAAAAAGTGCGATCTGACGTTTCTCCGGAAGCTGGGTCAGGACCCATTCCACATCATCAATAAAACCCATGCGCAACATTTCATCGGCTTCATCGAGGACCAGACACTTTACACTTTTCAGATTCAGGGTCTCCCGACGGATATGATCCATCACCCTTCCCGGTGTTCCGACCACGACATGCACCCCTTGTTTGAGGCGCATAAATTGCCCTTTGTAATCCTGGCCACCATAGATTGGCAGCACATGAAATCCGGGTATATTCGCTGCATAACGTTGGAAGGCTTCGGCCACCTGAATCGCAAGTTCCCGGGTCGGTGTCAATACAAGCACCTGGGGTGTCTTGAGTGAGAGATCCAGACGGCAGAGAAGTGGAAGCGCAAAGGCTGCTGTTTTACCAGTACCGGTCTGGGCCTGACCGATCACATCAACCCCTTGCATCATATGCGGAATTATTTTTTCCTGGATCGGTGTCGGCGATTCATATCCGACTTGGGCAAGTGCTTTTAATACCTGTGGGCAGAGTTCCAGCCTCTGGAAATCAGGCAGGTTTGTGTCAGATTTAATCATTAATTTTATTCCTGAATTTATTATTGCTATTCTAATCCAAGATATTACACAAGCTCCAAAGCATTTACAAATTATCCTTATCCATCATATTAAAAATATCCGTATTTTTTTTGATATTTTATACTCATTTCATATAAAATCCAAGGTTTTTGGCACGGCATATCTTCCGGGTAATATTCCCCAGGAATAATTTACCTCATTTTTGTTTTTCATAGGACGGATTCCATATGAAATAAAAGGTAGTTTATTCATATTATGTTTGTTCCGTATTTTTTAATTTATTTAAAAGGGCTTTGGGAATAATCCATGAAACGTGTTCTGATTCTTTTTGCACACCCCGCTTTGCAAAAATCCAGGGTAAACCGCGGACTGATCGAAAATATCGATAAAATAGAAGGCGTCACTTTCCGGGACCTGTATGAGTTGTATCCCGATTTCGATATTGATATCAAAGCTGAACAATCAGCACTTATGGCACATGATATTATCGTGTTTCAGCATCCGTTTTTTTGGTACAGTACACCGGCCATTTTAAAGGAATGGCAGGATCTTGTTCTGGAACACGGATGGGCCTATGGCGCCCAGGGCATTGCACTCCATGGTAAAAAAATGTTCAATGTCATCTCCACCGGTGGTGGTGAGGATGCCTACCAAAAAGAGGGATACAACCGCCATACCATCCGTGATCTGCTCTGTCCGATCGGGCAGACCGCTTATCTGTGCGGGATGGAGTATCTGCCCCCTTTCGTGGTTCATGGCACCCACCGTATGTCCCCCGATGATGTTAGCCGGCATCGCGCGGATTATCACCGGTTACTGACCGCGATGGTCGCAGAAAATATAGACTACATTCAACTCAAAAAGTTGGATAGGATGAATAAAAATCTAGACGCTATTATTAATAAGACAGGAAGCTGATATGCAGAGTGAAGGATTCTTTTTCCAGGCATTTGTATATCTTACGGCGGCTGTTATAGCCGTACCCATTGCAAAAAGGCTCGGATTGGGATCGGTTCTTGGCTATTTACTAGCAGGTATCGTCATTGGCCCATTTGGTTTCGAACTGATTGGTAAAGAAGGACAGGATGTCATGCATTTTGCCGAATTCGGCGTCGTGATGATGTTATTCCTGATCGGGCTGGAACTACAGCCAAAAATCCTCTGGCAGATGCGCGGACCGATCCTTGGATTGGGTGGGCTGCAGGTGAGCACCGCTGCCGTTGCCGGGACAACCATTGGGATGATCGCTGGTCTTTCCTGGCAATTCTCTCTGGCCATCGGAATCACTTTTTCACTTTCATCCACAGCGATCGTTCTGCAGTCGCTCAACGAAAAAGGATTAATAAAAACGGAGGCGGGGCAGAACGCCTTTGCGGTGCTTCTCTTTCAGGATATTGCGGTCATTCCAATTCTGGCGTTTTTACCCCTTCTGGCAACCGATGCCGCAAAAGACCTTACCGCAAATCTTCCGGCAGAATACGCCATCATCTGGGTGGATTTACTCCCTGCCTGGGCCCAGACCATCGTTGTTCTTGGGATCATGGCGGGGATTGTAATCCTGGGTAAATTTTTGATCGGGCCGCTTTTCCGGATCATCGCTCAGACACGGTTGCGCGAACTGTTTACCGCTGCTGCACTTCTACTGGTCATCGGTATTGCCCTGCTGATGAGCAGCGTCGGCCTTAGCCCGGCCCTGGGAACGTTTCTTGCCGGTGTGGTTCTGGCTACGAGTGAATACCGGCACGAATTGGAAGGCGACATCGAACCTTTTAAAGGGTTGCTCCTCGGATTGTTCTTTATCGCCGTGGGGGCCTCAGTCGATTTCGGCATGATTGCCGAACAACCGGCACGTATCGCTATCCTGGTCTCCCTATTGATAATCGTAAAATTTTTGCTATTACTCATTCTCGGTAGAGTCTTTCGATTACGCTTAGATCAAAATTTACTTTTTGCCGTATCGCTTGCCCAGGGGGGAGAGTTTGCATTCGTACTCTTCTCATTTGCCACGCAAAATGGTGTGCTTCCGGCAAATCTGGCCAATCAAATGATTGCCGTCGTCGCGGTTTCGATGGCACTGACACCACTGCTCATGCTGTTCAATGAAAAATTGATTCAGCCAAGATTCGGTACCACTGAAAAGCCTGAGAAAGAACCGGATAAAATCGATGAAGAAAATCCGGTGATCATTGCCGGATTTGGCGATTTTGGGAGTGTGATCGGAAGGTTATTACGCGCGAACAGTGTCGGTACAACGGTCCTTGATGTGGACTCGAATCATGTTGATCTGCTCAGAAAACTGGGTATAAAAGTCTTTTATGGTGACGCTTCCCGATATGATCTTCTCCATGCAGCCGGTGCCGAAAAAGCCCGCCTTTTGATTCTGGCCCTCGGAGATTCCGGTAAAATACTGGAGATCGTGGAAACGGTAAAAAAACATTTTCCCCACTTGAAAATACTGGCACGGGCGACCGGAAGGATCCATGCCTATGAACTGCTTGATGCCGGTGTCGATTACATATTTCGTGATTCGCTGGATACCTCCTTGCGGATGGGGGTTGAAGTACTCAGATTGCTCGGCTTCCGGTCCTATCAAGCTGTGCGCGCTTCCCGTTTGTTCAGACATCAGGATGAGGAAGGTTTACGCATTCTTGCGGAAATGCGTCATGACCGGAAAGCTTATATCAGCAGGGCCCGGCAGCATATTCAGGATCTGGAGAAAACCCTGCGTGATGAGCTGGAAATATTTGGTGAAACCCGTGATCTCGGGTGGGATACCACCTCGCTGCGCGAAGAATTTGGGCAGGAGTAGACAGAATGCAGTAGGCAGTTGGCAGCTTGTAACGGTTGGTTGAGGGACCTGATACAAACAAGCCTGCCAAATCTTTGAACCGTTAAATCAAAAATTAAATCGTAATAATAGGGACACCTGATAGATATAATTATAATGTATATGCATATGTCTCGATTAAAATAATATTGCATGAAAATTACAAAGTATATACTTTTAATTTTTAGATTGTTTGCCCAGGTTAGTTTTCGATAATAGAGGATTCCATGAAAAAAATTTTACCCCTCTTTGTTCTTATTTTTCTGGCAATACAAACAGGCTTGGCACAGGACCTCCCCGATGATGACGAATTTACGTCAATCGAATCGGATACCGGTTTCACACCGGATAAGGCACAGGTTGACAGCCTTAATCCCCGGAAGTCTCTCTTAATTCCACTTGGTGAGGCCATTGGTATGAACCTTGCCTTAGGTGCTTTCAACAGCTACGTTGTGAATTCGGAATTTGCCAAGATCAGTTTTAAAACAATACGACACAATTTTGAAACCGGCTGGACCACCGATGCGGACGGACTTATCACCAACATGTGGGCGCATCCTTTCCATGGATCGATCTACTTCAATTTTGCCCGGTCGAGCGGTTATAACTACTGGACATCGATGGGAGTGGCAGCCGCGGGTAGCTTCCAATGGGAATTTACTATGGAGAATGAGCCACCGGCACTGAACGACTGGGTTATGACCTCGGTCGGCGGATCGATGCTGGGTGAAATGTTTTACCGTTTTTCAAACCTGATCCTCGATGAAAGTACGCATGGTTCCGAACGATTCTGGCGCGAGCTCGGTGCCGGTATTTTCAATCCCGGTCGGTTATTTAACCGGCTTATTTACGGACGTACCTCACGGGTCACCACGGCCATACTCTATGAAACACAGCGTAATACCGGCTGGGCAACCCTGGGCATGAACAATGTCGCCGAGGGAACTAATTTCAAGGATGGCAAAAAAAATCTGATGTTCACGCTGGAATATACCTACGGCCGGCTTTTCTACAAAAAAACATTAAAACCGTTTGATTTCTTCCGTTTTTATACTGCGATCAATTTCGGAAAACGGTCGGAAAGTAAAGATGCCGAGGGGAATATCGTGTATTCCGGACAACCGGCTATCGGGCAATTCCGCATCTATGGAATTTTAGCCGGACGATCGAGCAAGGTAGGTGAAGACGGCAAATTCCTCATTGGCATTTTCCAGCATTTCGACTATCTGGAAAATAATGTATACCAGATCGGCGGTACCAGCATCGGACCGGGTATTGGTTTCAGAACTTCACCCAAAGAGGATATAAAATTTGCCGGAACCATGCATGCCGCTTTGTTGCTGATGGGAGCAGCCAACTCCGACTATGCCTCGGAATATAAGGTTTCATTCCTCGATTCAGCGCGGACCTACAATATGGGGCCCGGCATGCATGCCAAGCTGGATGCGGCTCTGGTCTGGTCCTGGGGTATGTTTCAGCTGGGTTACGGTTTCTGGTGGATCCATACCTGGGATGGCGCACCAGGTGATGAATTTATCGGGATGTGGACACCGCGGCTCCGGATTTTTCTTTCATCACACTGGTCTCTCGGTCTTGAATATTTGCTATATCACCGGCAGGGCGTCTATGATGATTTCCCGGACCGGGATTACCGGAACAATGAACAGCGGTTAGCCATTGGCTATCATTTTTAGCGCAGGCGGAGGAAAATTATGAAAAACCTGTTTTTTATTGTCATAATAATTTTCACATACTCAGGCTTGTTCGCCCAGATGGCAGGCGATATAAACAGCATGCCGGATGAACCTCAGCGGTTTATCACACTTCAGGGATATGCCATCAACAGTATCGGTCATTTTGAAGAGACCTGGAAATCGGCCACCGGGTTTTATATCGGATACGGAAAAATTTATGCTTCCGATTGGGCGCTTGTTTATCAAACCGGCTATTTCAGTTTTAAACATAATGAGGAAGCAGACTTCAGCGGTGATCCCTCATACACGGTCATTCCCTTAGCAATTGGCGGCAGGTATTATATTGTGCGGGATTTGCTTCAACCGTACTTAATGGCCATGACCGGAATCAATGTCATTACCGAGAAGTATACGTTTGATGGAAAAGTAACCGACAGAACATCAGGAAAACTGCATTTCCAGGTCGGTGCAGGTCTTGCTATAGGGTTAACCCATAATCTGGAAATCGAAGTATCCGGAAAATACAACTCGCATGTACTGGATGCATCGGCACCCTACAATATGACCGGCCTGGAATATGGCCTCGCCGTGAACTGGTTTTTGCAACCCTGATGGCAGAACCCGGTTGATTTGTGAGGAGCAGGCCTATACCGTGTTCCCGTTTATTTTCCGAATGCCGCTGAAATTGGCAGTTATAAAACCGTTTCCGGAAAAACTTTGGCATTGAAACCAAACGGTGTCAGATCGGTTAACGTACCGGAAAAGACAACACTATATGTGTAGCCGGATAAAAACGTAATTGGATTCGTCTGAAGCAGTGTATCCTGCGTGCCCGAATCGAACACATCAAAGCGGTATGTTCCGGCAATTAACTCCATATATTTTACGGCTTCCGCCCAGGGAAGCACAGCAGCCGCGGTGCTATCTCCGCTTTCCATAATCCGGATGTCGGTAAGATCCGCATTGAGATTTATAAATCTCACAAACGTTTTCCCTGAATCCGGTGATACCAGGGTGTCTTCGAACACCAACATGGAAGTATTTATCGTGTCCTCACGATCATAGGCCAGCATTGTGTAGCTTTTCCCATTCTCAAGTGTAACGCTTCCCTCGGATACAAATATGTTGTCTGTCGTTGGATAAAGCCGGAAGACCCGGTCCCCCGTTTTCAGGTTATAATACCCATACTGATATCCATAGCTTACATTTTCCTCAGCCAGATAAAAATTATTATCGTTCAGATCCTGATAGGCAAGATCAAGTTCATCTGCACTCGACGCACACTGAATAAACCGCAACCTCCCACTACCTGTGACCTCTTCCTGTGGTGCGGTTGTCTGCTGATTACAACCCGAAGTTAAGAAGATTATAAGTATCATAAATATAGCAATCAGGTTTTTTGTCTTCATTAATTCTCCTAAACCAAAAGCATAAACAAATTAATCACAGCATAAAACCAGATGCAAAATATATTTCTTGCCTGGCTTGTTCGATCTATTGTAATTTTTTATTAAAATATTTACCCTTGCTGAATATATTTTTAATACCAACATTAACACTTATACTGCATTTTTGTTCCAATCATGAACAACCTCACAGCGGATCCAGAATGTATTGTGCGACCAGAAAATAGATCATGAGACCTGACGAATCGACTATGGTGGTCAACATCGGGCTGCTGGTGACCGCCGGATCCATCCTGAACTTTGTGAGAATAATCGGTAGTAAACTTCCCAAAAAGTTTGCCCAAATGATGATGGCAAACATGGATATCCCCGCGACAAGCCCAACTTCCGGCCCGCCTTTCCAGATAAAACTGCGCATAAATAAAATAACCGCCAGTGAAAGACCGAGCATCAGTCCAACCAGAAATTCCTTGCGCATGACCTTTAACCACATTTGCAAAGTAAGTTCACCAGTCGCCAATGCGCGAATGACCAGTGTTGATGCCTGTGCGGCTGTGTTCCCTCCGCTGTCAATCAGAACCGGAATAAAAAAAGCAAGTGCGATCACCGCTTTTAACGCATACTCATAATGTGCAATTACACTGGAGGACAGAAAATCCGCCAGAAGCAGCAAAGCCAGCCAGCCGATTCGTTTTTTGTACAGAAGAAATGGTTTTGCCAAAGCATAATTTTCCGAGACCGGGCTGATGGCTGATGTTTTGTGGAAGTCTTCCGTGATCTCCTCCTCAAGAACATCGATCACATCATCTACCGTGACTATCCCCAATAACACCCCTTCAGAATCCACTACCGGAAGGACATTCATATCATATCGCCTGATCAGCTGGTATGCCTCCTCCCGATCCTGCCTGGCCTCAATTGATATGATATTATGATCCATTATTGCATCGACCGTCTGATTTGGGTTCGCCAGAATAAATTTTCTCAGAGGGATATCATCAAGAAGTCTCCAGCTATCGTCAACAACAAATACGATATCTACCGTTTCAGCGTCTTTTCCCCTTTTACGGATGTGTTCAATGGCCTGCCCGATGGGCCAATCGGCCCGCACAGCCACATAATCGGGTGTCATTAAACGACCAACACTCATATCCGGATACCCGAGGAGCTCCAGCGATTTTGTACGTTCTTTTAGCGGCAGGATATTCAGAATTTTTTGCGTGATCGTGCCCGGCAAATCTTCGAATAAATCGGTCCGATCGTCATAAGCCGTATTGATAATCAGGCTCTCCAGCTCGGCATTCCCGATACCGGAAACCAGCTCTTCCTGTTTGTGATGATCAAGTTTACTAAAAACCTCGGATGCAATTTGTTTTGGCAACAAACGAAACATGATAACGGATTCTTTGGCATCGAGATAGGCAAAGATATCCGCGATATCCGGAACCGGCCAGTCTGAAATAGCCTCCTTTAAGCTGGCCCAATCATGGCTCTCAATGAGATCGATTATTTCAGGCTTTAACAAAAATGCGATCATGGTAAGCACCTTTCAACCTGATATGTGACTATACTAATAAGCCTGGTGTAATTTATTAATAGTATACCGGAAGATTATGAAGATTAAATGAAGAATCAAATAGGATCAGAGATGGGAAATTGAGAAGGATTTCCTAAACCTTGCTAATTTATGCAACCATCATACTTTGAATCAGTTTCAGATTCCAGGGTAAAGTAATTCCGAACAAAATTCGGAATTACTATTTTAGAAATTTTATTACCCTTTACAACTGGTGGTTCTTTTGTCTCCGTTCATGTAATCTTCAGACAAGTTAACTCAGAATTGGCAGTTTAATCCGGAAAGTTGAACCGGTACCTGCTTTGCTTTCCACTTTAATATCCCCTTGATGGGTTTCGACAATCAGTCTGCAAATGGATAATCCAAGGCCGCTGCCACCGGTCTTTCGGGCACGGTCCTTCTGAACCCGGTAGAATCGGTTGAATATATATGGCAGATCTTCTTTTGCAATGCCTTGCCCATTATCGCGAATCTCAATGATGCCCATTTCCTGGTCAGTCCGAAGGGTGATCCAGATCTTTCCGGATTCAGGTGTATACTTGATCGCATTATCGAATAAATTAAAAAATAACTGATACAGACGCATTTTATCGCCCATGATCCGTGCAGGTTGTATTTCGATAATTTCAATTATCTGCGATTTCATCTCTGCAAGGATTTTTGCATCAGAAAGTACTTCACCAAGCAACTCATCAAGCTTCACCGGCTTAAATTCAAAGCGCGATCTGACCTCCTCTGTCTGAGCAAGCAGAAGGAGGTTACTGATCAGATGATTTAAGCGTGTGATAGTTTCAATATCCTGGACCAGTTTCTCCTTGATCTCATTTGATAAATCTGAATTATTCAATTCACTTTCCCAGTGTGAACGCAGCACCGAGAGCGGCGTCTTTAACTCATGGGCTGCATCGGCCAGAAATTGTTGCTGTGATATAAAAGCTTTTTGTAGACGATCCAATAAATTGTTCAAAACCAGCGCCAATTGACCAAGTTCATCTTTCTCAACCGGCACCATGATTCTTTGATCAAGATTATCCTGGCTGATCTGATTCGCTTTTCTGGTAATCATATTTACCGGATCCAGCGCTTTTCGTGTCAGGAAATAACTACCACTGGCTAAGAGGATCAAACTGATAAGAGCCGTTCCCAGGATTACTTTTAACAGACTTTCCATCGACCGCTCAATTCGTCCGATCGACAGACCTATCGTGATCCAGCCAACCCGCTGACCGCGATACATCAATTGACGATTGATCAGCCGAAAACTGGTTTCACCGTTCGGCCCGGGATTTAGAAAGGATATTTGCTCCGAGACCCTGGTCTCTCTTATATAGCCTGTCTCCTGATTCTGCTGGTCCAAGGGAATATCGAGTTGAATAATTTTTGTCAGCGGAGATGTAAAAACCTGCCGGGCATTTTTATCGTATACGATCAGATAATATTCTAAAAACCGATTTACATTTTCATGGAACATATCCAGTTCCTCAAACCGCTCAAAAAACGGATCATAACTTCTTTCAATTGCATTTGCGACGACGCCCAGTTCTTTATCCATTGCCTGAAACATTACCCGCTGCATGCCCCAGTACGTGGCAAGACTAAAGAACAACAGAATTATCATGCTGATCGAAAAAAACCAAATAGTCAGTCGTTTCCGGATTTTCAATCTGAATCCTTTATGATGTAGCCAACACCACGGATGGTTTGAATAATACTGCCCGAATCCTTTGTCTCGATTTTTTTTCGCAGGTTCTTGATGTGTACATCAACAAAATTGGTCATGCTGAACATATCAAAATTATCACCCCAGACATGTTCGGCAATTGACAACCGGGACAAAACGCGGTTTTTATTATAAATTAAAAATTCAAGGATGGCATACTCCTTTGAAGTCAAATTTATCGGACCACTATTTCTGGTAACATGATGGGTATTTGTATTGATCTCGAGATCCGCAAGACGAATGACGGCAGATTTTACATCGCTCTTTCTTCTCATCAGCGACCGGACCCGTGCAAGCAGCTCGGGTATCGCAAACGGCTTGCTCAGATAATCATCGGCTCCGGCATCCAGGCCGCTGACCTTATCTTCCACGCCATCTTTCACTGTGAGCAGCAAGACCGGTATTTTTAAACCGTGACCACGGAGTTCTTTGAGAATTTCCAATCCGTTCAGCCGGGGTAAAAGAATATCAAGAATAATCAGATCATATTCTTCAACCAGCGCTTTTTCTAAACCGTCTTCACCGTCAAAAACCGCATCCGCTGTGTACTTTTCACTTTCCAGCAAATTTTTTATCCGTAATGCCAAAGCTTCTTCATCTTCGACAATAAGAATCCGCATTTGTTAGTCCTGTCTTTATATTTGGTAAATTTGCCTCATAATATTACGAGATTTTCATCTAAAATTGTAAAATTTTTTACGCCAACTCACGATATAATACCAATTACGTTTGCACTATGATTTGGATACAGTATCGTTTGTTTTATACCGTATCCAACAAAAAAAAGGAAAGACATGCAAAGCATGTCTTTCCTGACGACCCGCCTGAGAGAATCATTTGTTTTCTGGCAGCGTAAAGGCCACAAAGAGGTTGGCTGGACCACGTCTGAGATAGAAAAGAATATCATCACCTGCTTTGAGTTTGGAAACCTCTTTATCAAAATCTTCAACCGATGCAACCGGATTACGATTGACACTCATTATTACATCGCCTTCATGAATGCCAACCCCGGCGGCAACTCCGGAAGGATTTACGGCTGAAACCACCACACCCTTTTCATCCTTTGAAAGATGATACTTTCCGATCGTTTCCGGTCCCAGATTGGTTACCTGAATTCCGATATCATGATAATCACCCTGGCCCTGTGCAAGGGTCTGCTTTTGGGTATCGAGCTCTCCCAGTGCAACGGTAATATTCTTTTCACCACCATCACGCAGAACAGTAAAGATAACTTTGGTATCAGGCGAGGTACTGGCTACCCAGGTACTGAGTTCAGTACTATTATTCAGCGATTTTCCATTGTATGCCAGAATGACATCCTCAGCTTTGATGCCTGCTTTTTCAGCCGGACTGTCTTCCTGAACTTTGCTGACCAGGACGCCCTTGGTCGATTCAAGTTTTAAAGCTTTTGCCAGTTCCGGTGTGATATTCTGTATATAAACCCCAAGCCACCCACGAATGACCTTTCCATTATCAATAATGTCATGCATTACCTTACCGGCCAGGTTAACGGGAATGGCAAATCCAATACCCATAAACCCTCCGTTCTGGGATGCAATAGCGGTGTTGATACCAACCAGGTTTCCGTTCAAATCGACAAGGGCACCGCCGGAATTGCCCGGATTGATCGCTGCATCGGTCTGAATATAGTCTTCATACTGGGATAGTCCAACACCACTTCTCCCTTTTGCACTGATGATCCCTGAAGTAACCGTGTGCTCCAGTTGCGGATTTAACGGAGAACCAATGGCAAGCACCATTTCACCGACACGTATATTATCAGAATCACCCAGTGGCATCGGGATGAGATCTTTTGTGTCGATCATAACCACGGCCAGATCTGTTTGTGGATCTTTACCTTTTACTTTGCCTTCAAACTCCCGGCCATCCATTAAACGGACCCTGATATTATCCGCATCATCAACGACATGGTTATTCGTTAGAATAATGCCGTCAGCATCAACGATTACACCTGATCCAAGCCCCATTTGCTTATATTCCTTTTGTGGTGACGGTTGTTGAAAATGTTTGTTGAAGAAATCATCTCCGCCAAAGAATTGTTCAAAAGGCGATCCGGCAAATGGCGAACCGGACATCTTGATGCTGGTTTCGGTAAAGACGGTTACCACAGATGGATTAACCTTGGCGGCAACATCGGCAAAGACATTGCTCATCGCCTTGACCGTGGCATAATCCTGATCGGTTGCGCTGACAGAAATTTGCGGGGGTGCGGCCGATCCCATTGGAATTACCTGCGCCTGGCTTGTGTGTGTCCATCCAAACCCGGTCACCAGTACGACACCTGTTACAACACCGGCTATTAACAGCATCCACCCCCGGGTAAAAAATTTTGATTTTCTCATGTTGTGTTTCTCCTTTGCTTCTTGTATTTGTCTGTTCGTGTTTTTAGGTATATCCATTGTACTTCCCCTTAATTATCTGTTCAACTTTCGGACAAAACATAAATAGTCAAAATGAAGAAAATATGAAGAATTCAGATCATCACCCGAAATTTTTCTTCTATAATTTCTATCGGCTATCATTTTCAGGCCAAAGTTTTAACCTACCGGAAATACGATGATTTTAAACCGCGGGAAAGAAGTTATAATGAAGGTGATCAGATGGACGTTACCAACCTGAGCTATTCATAAACCACAGAGGACACAGAGGATATCTTATTGATTCTATTGTTATTAAACCAGGAATCTCAACTCGAATCTCCATTTTTTTCCGGTCCTGTTAAAATGTTTTCATATAAAGTTCTGGAAGATGTGTATACTTTTTAAACCGGACACTTGTGCTTGTATATGTCTATTATTTTAAAGTTTATAAACTCTCCATAGCCGCTGTGGTTATTTTTATAGGCTAATAATATATGAAGTAACTTAAAATAACAGGATTTGTATAATGAAAAAATAAGTAGACCTGAGCAAAAAGTACAATCGGGTGCCTCCCGGACCGTGGCTACGCACGGTCCGGAACAGAGGCTTTTTTAATTGCAAAAGTAAACGTGGTACCCTGGTTTATTGTGCTGGAGACTTTGATTACGCTGTCGTGAACTTCGATTATCTTTTTTGTTATGGCAAGACCGAGGCCGGTACCCTCTGTGGTACGGCTTTTATCCCCCCGGTAAAAGCGTTCAAAAATATGGGGCAGATCTTCCGGAGTGACTCCTTTACCGGTATCTTTGATGCTCACGCTCACGCTGTCGGAAATATTGTGCAACTCAACCCACACCTTACCTTTCTCGGGTGTGTAGGTAAGCGCATTCTCGATTAGATTGGAAAGTGCCCGTTCGATCATGCCGATGTCTGCGGAAACAAACGGGATACCCGTTGACCATTTTGATTTGAGTTCAATATTCTTTTTTACTGCCTGGGGATGTAACTTTTGAATCACATCCTGGGCCAGTTCCGCAATGGAAAAATTTTCCGGTTGCGGTTTGATTTGCTTTGCGTCCAGTCTTGACAACTCAAGTAAATCACTCACCAGCCGATTCAATCGCTGGATATTTTTATAGGCTGTTTGGAGGTAGCTGTGTCTTTGCTCCGAACTCAATTGGTCGTCCTTAATCATGATCGTCTCCAGATATCCTTGCACCGACGCAAGGGGACTTCTCAGATCATGAGATATATTGGCAATCAGATCCCGTCGCAGTTGATCATTCCTTTTGATCTCCTCAATGTTGGCATCAATCGTTTGTGCCATTAGGTTAAAAGCTTTTGATAATTGCCCGATTTCGTCTCCGGATTCCGTTGCTATTCTTGTGGTAAGTATACCCTGTTCAAAATGTCTGACAGCCCTGGTTACACGGGCGAGTCGTCGTGTGAGCAGGAAAAACAGAACCAGACCGATCAAAGCTGTGACGATAAAATTTACCAATAGTGCTGCCGTACTCGTCCGTATAATATAGCCTGTCTTCGACCATGGACAACGCCGAATCATATTGTTCCCCACCCAGAATGACATATAAATACCCTTGCTCGAACCGGCCGATTTTTATCGGGGTTACCGAAAAAGTCTTCTTTCGATCCGGACTGCGCGGATCATCGCCGTAGATTGGCATCTGAAGATCCTCCGGAGTCTCCAAAAATTTCCGGATCGGATCGATATCAACCTGCATACGTTTTATCTTTTCTGGATCAGCGAAATATGCCAGAACTTTACCCCCGGCATCGAGTAAATAGAATTCCACACGCGGATTCATCACCATCATTTCATGAAACGAATGCTCAATCTCACCATAATTCAGCGTATCCTGCAAAAATGGCTTAAATTTGACTGCAAGATCCCTGGCGAGATGACGGTTAAGTTTCTGATCTGATTCCGTGAAAAAGACGGAGGCATAATGGATAAATAATCCGATCTGGACCATACCAAGCACAATCAACAGCAACATAAATATCAATGATATTTTTCCATAAATGGTCCCGAAAATATTTTTCATATTTCAAGTTCCTCAGGTTCGATAAATCGATATCCCACACCCCAGACCGTTTTTATAAAGCGCGGTTCAGCCGGATTTAGCTCTATCTTGCTGCGCAACCTGTTGATGTGAGAGTTAACCGTATGATCATAACCGCTGAACTGATATCCCCAGACTTCATTCAGCAGCTGCTCACGACTGAAACTCCTCCCCGGGTGGCGCACAAAATAGGAGAGAAGCTCGAATTCTTTTGCCGTCAGATCGACCGTGTTTTCCCCGATCAGAACCTTTCGTTTTTCAAAATTGATATACAGGTCACCAATTCTGATTTCCCCCATTGTTTCAAGACCACTGACTTCCCGTTTAACCGCCTCCATGGTGCGCAAATTTGCCTTGATCCGCGCCATCAATTCACGAATACTGAATGGTTTGGTTATATAATCATTGGCCCCCAATTCGAGTCCAAGTATTTTATCCAGTTCTTCTGATTTGGAAGTTAACATTAGGATGGGCACGGTTTTATTTTTCTCTCTGATACCCCTGCAAACCTCGAATCCGTCAAGTTTTGGCAGCATGATATCAAGGATAATAAGATCAAAGGCTTTTGCCTTCGCCAGATCCTGGCCCGAAATCCCATCGTATGCTTTTTCAAAGCTAATACCAAGATCCTTCAGGTGAATGCCGATCAAGTCGACGAGATCTCTGTCATCTTCAATGATCAATACATGTTTTTCCATTACATATAGCCCTGTATTTCGTACCTCTTATACTATGCTGAATAATTCACCACCGGTGTCCAACTGGTTAGTCGGATTTGAACGAATGCATCAAGACGATTAAAATTAAAGTACGTAGGCTAAACTAATCAAATAAAAAAAAATTGAGACTTCTGAAAAATGTTAATATGTGCTAAAATGTCATTCTGAACTTGTTTCAGAATCCCTTAAATAGACCCTGAAATAAACCTGTCCTGACGACAGGTCAGGATTCAGGGTGACAAATTTTCTTATTGTGAATGCATTTTTCAGAAGTCTCAAATATTAAAACTATACAGATTGTTCATATATAAATAGAATAAAATAATGCATTTATCCGTGCTTCTCCGCCTGCCCGGCTATGTCGGGTGGTTTATTATTTAGGCCGGTAATTCATAATATATAAAATTCCCTGGCAAAGATTATCACAAAAGTATAACTTTTTATCATGGGCTCAAAAGAAGAAACCCCCGGGAATAAAATACATAAAACGTGGGGGTTATAAGACATCAGAACTGCCGATGGACTTCTAGGGGCAGTTCATGTATTAAACGATCTACCAGTCATATTTTCCATACCCCAGTTTTTCCAGATCTTTTTTCGGAATAAACCGAAGGGCGGCAGAATTGATGCAATATCTCAAGCCGGTAGGCGGAGGGCCGTCATCAAAAACATGCCCGAGATGCGAACCGGCGATCCGGCTGCGCAATTCAGTTCTTTCCATCAGCAGGCTGTTATCCCGGTTTTCGGCAAGGTTCTTCGGCTCCAGAGGACGGGTAAAACTTGGCCAACCTGACCCGGATTCATATTTATCACGCGAACTGAAAAGCGGCTCACCTGAAACTATATCGACATAAATACCCTCTTTTTTATTATCCCAATATAAATTCTGAAACGCGATTTCAGTGCCGTCCTTCTGCGTCACTTCATATTGCAGCGGTGTGAGCCTACGTTTCAGATCATCCGGACCCGGTTTTTTAAATTTCAACCGCCATTTATCATTACCCCAGACACTTTCGATATAAGCATCTCTGCCTGATCCTTTGCGGTAACGGTTGTATTGATCCGGATTTACCCGGCAATAATCCTGATGATAATCTTCTGCCATATAAAATTTATCAAAAGGTTGTATTTTTGTGACGATCGGTTTACCGAATATTTCCAATGTTTCCAGATGCTGTTTTGACTGTTCAGCCAGCTTTTTTTGTTCCGTATTGTGGTAAAAAATAACCGATCTGTATTGGCTGCCACGATCATAAAATGATCCCCCTGCATCGGTAGGATCGATATTTTGCCAGAAAACCGACAGCAATTGCCAGTAACTGATGATATATGGATCATAAATGATCTGAACGGATTCGGCATGGCCGGTCTCCCCGGCAGAAACCTGTTTGTATGTCGGATTATTTTCTGTCCCACCCGCATAGCCGGAAACAACCGATACTATTCCATCCAGCTTTTCGTATGGCGCCTCCACACACCAGAAACAACCGCCGGCAAAAGTTGCGGTATCCAGTTCTGTGGTCTGGGAAATTTTTCTTGGCATTGCCTGGTCCTTTTCCACATTGCCGCCAATACAATTCACAAGAAAGACCAACGTACTCAGAACAACCGCTGCATTGCGCCAGAATAATTTTGTATGCTTCATATCTTTTTTCCTTTCATAATAAATTCTGCACTAAAGATAAACATCAACTATCACAGAATTATCACGAAACCGTAAAATATCAATTACTATTCTTTTTAATATGCAACGCATGTTACCCATATTTAATCCGTTTACTTACAACCAATGTCCAAAAATCGAATGGCTTATACCTCACCAGTCTATGATTTTCAAAAATGATTCGCAATTTTTCCAGGATGTTTTTACTACTGTTTCAATAGATTTTGTCTGAAGGACACGTTTGGTGAATCCATTCGACCATCGGGAGATTTTAGATTTTGGATTTTGGATTTTGGATTTATAAATCTACCCGGAACGAATTTGCCGGTAATCCTTCATCATTTACCAAATTTCCGATTGGATTATCAGCCCAGTTATAGCAGGCGCCCGATGGGTTTTTAACCTCCGGGTGGGACAGGATTACGTGCGTATCCTCTATCTTTGCTTCAGCCCAATACCATTTCCCGGTCGTATCACAAATACCAAATCCCTGCAGCGGATTCCCATTGCTGGTTTGGAGACCACCCGTACTATGATCAAAATGTAAAATCAGCCGGTTGTCTTTTTGCTCAGCAAACCTGAATTGCGGTCCTGAGAAATTGATTTTCCTGCCATATGTTTTGGCCTTCGCTATCAATGCCAGCCTGTGACCAACGGTCTGTTTGTCACGCGGGTGTATGTCGCCCGCATCGCCAACATCGGTAATCACCGCCATGCCGGTATAATCCAGAGTTAAAGCCGATGTTTGCGCTTCCCGGATATATGCCCATCCTCCCTCATAAGGTTCTGTTTGTGGGGCCTTATAATTGGCCAGCTGGACCCAGTAAAAAGGAAGATCGTGTTTCTTCCAGGCGTTCCGCCAGCTATTGATCATGGTCGGGAAGAGCCTCTTATACTGCTCGGGCCGTTCCGCGTTGCTCTCCCCCTGATACCAGATCACACCCTTTATGGCAAACGATAAGAGCGGAGCAATCATGCCATTGTACAGATTTGAGGGCGAATGCCGCCAACCCGGTAAAACCGGCTCAGCCGGCCCGCCATCCGAAATCGGATACAGGCGGTGTTCGATCTGATAACGCCAGGTTCCGCCCAGAGAGAGCAGAATACCCTGTTCCTCATCTGCAGGCTTGAGGTAAAATGCGGTCGCATCCCCCCCGATGCCTCCCCTGCGGTAACCATCAAAAACACGAATGGCCAGTACATTCACTTCTCCGACCTTTACCAGATTTGAAGGAATCCTGTATTTTCTTTCTTCATAACTTGATTTCCGGGTTTCCGCGTTGGTTTCACCGATTTTAATCCCATTGAAATAGGTGATATCAAAATCATCGATCAAACCGGCATGAAAAATAAGATCTTTTCCTGCCAAGGAAACGGGAATGGTAACCTTCCTCCGGAACCAGACCGAACCGTCCAGTTCAAGCCCCTGACCTTCCCACAATCCCGGCAGCTCCATCTGAGGCCAATCCTGATCATTAAACTGGAAGTCAGCCCAGCCGAGCAAATCCATCCGGGTACCCGGATCCTTGTAGGCACTGGCTTTTCGCCAGGCCTCATACCGGTCGATCATGATCTGCTGTTGCTCAACAGGCATATTTTTATTTTCCAAATATTGGTTTACCAGGGGCTGCAATTCCGGCTCTTTTTCGAGGAAACTGATTTCGGTCCAGGCTTCGGCACGGGTACCACCCCATGCGGATTGGAGCACCCCGACAGGTATGCCAAGGTCTTCCTGAAGTTCACGTGCAAAGAAGTACCCCACTGCAGTGATACCGTGCGCATTTTCGGGTGTACAGGGCATCCATTTCTCTTCACCCAGGTCTGTCCGGGGATCCGGATCAGCTGACCGCAGGACCTTGAACAGACGAATCTTGTCATAGCGGGCTCCGGCAACCTCCTTTTCTCCCTCGAGACTGCGTTCCAACGGCCAGTCCATATTCGATTGTCCCGAACATAGCCAAATATCACCTATGAGGATATCTTTGATCAAGATTTTATCCACGTTGTTTTTTACGACCAGTTGATATGGCCCTCCGGCGGGTATAGGTTCGAACTGAAACATCCATGATCCCTCTTCGTCTGCCACCACGTGACCGGATTGTCCAGCCAGTGAAAGTGTAACCTGCTCCGCAGGTGAAGTCCAACCCCAGACCGGTAGTTTCTGATCACGCTGCAGTACCATATGATCGCTGAAGATATGGGCAATAGTTAAATCTGCTTTTACCTCCAGCGCAAATACGATGGCCAGTACCAATCCAAGATATGGCCATCGGAAAAACGTCGTCTTTTTCATGGCAAACCCCTGGTCTAATTCTTTCTCATTCATATCTATGATTTTCATAGAATGTCTGATAATCCCGTTTAAAAATTATTTTACGCCCCTTAATCAAAAAAAACAATGAATTTGATGCATTAATTACTTATGTTTGATATATAGAGATCCTTCAAAAGTTAAATGTTTATTTCAGAATATTAACATATCGTAATATTTTGAACTGTCTTCAATTCGAACGATTTAAGAAAAAGATTACCGTTTTTATTTTTATCATTTACTCAGCCTGTATACTGAGCAGCAGCCTGATCAATCTGACCCATTATCTGCATCATCTCGTTGAACATACCCTCTACGAACATGAACATGGTCAATACAGCGAAAGTTCTCTGGCCGGATTACACGACCATACCCACGGTGAGATACTGGATAAATTTCTTCAAAAAATAGTAACTTCTGAAGAATCCGGTCACGAGCATGCATTATTGGCGGTGATGCTGATGGAGCATATCAATTCGGCTACCATAGATTTAGAAGAAAATTTTGCCCATGAGGGCGATTATCTTTTACGGATAAAAACACTTAATTCAAACTATACCCCACAACCTCTTTCTCCGCCTCCAAAGTAACTATTAGCGATCTTTAATTCGAAAAATTAAAAAGAACCTGGTTTTATTTTGGAACAATGATTGGAATTCCCATTTCTCATGCGGGATAGGTATATCCATTTGCGAGATGTGGGAAACGAACATCCATCTTGACAAGCAAGTTCAATTGGCTCAATATCATTTGGTACAAGGAGAAATTACCTCTATGAATCGATTTGTTATGACCGTATTACTATTACCGGCAATCTGGACTGTTGGTTCCGGAATCGAACCTCTGGTATCGGTTGCCGATAGTCTGAAGATCTACAATCTGGAAGATACAATCGTCGTTGTGGCGAACCGGTTTGAATTACCTCTGAGACAACTGACCTATACCCGCCAGGTTGTTGACCGGGCAGAGATGCTGGCTCTGAGCACCCATTCTGCCCTTGAGGTTGTCGATTTCGTATATCCTTCCGCCTATACCGTCGACAAAAAAATAATCGGCTACGGAGTCGGTCCGGATGGGGGCGGTAGCATCAATATCCGTGGCCAGGGGGGGAAGCCCAACACCGGCTTGCTGGTCCTTATAAACGGCCACCCCGATTTTATGGGCATTTTCGGTCACCCGCTTCCCGATGTGTATGGCACGGACGATATTCAACAGGTTGAAATTCTGTCCGGACCGGCATCCACTGTTTTTGGCAGCCAGGCCATGGGCGGTGTTATCAACATCAGCACACATCCCGATTATAAGAAAATGTTGCGGGTTTCAGCCGGAGGGGGATCGTTCGGCACAAGGGACACGGGTCTCAATCTTGCCTTTCCCTTTGACAGCGGTGGCGCATTTCTGAGCGGCCGTTATCAACAGACCGATGGCCATATTGATCACACCGGTTTTAAATCTATCCGTCTCCAGGGGGGTATGGAATATTCTTTTAACGAAACCTGGCGTCTTTCAACCCATGGCCGTTATGTACCCTATGAATTCGATGACCCTGCGCGCGGCAACAACGATCCGGCCGGATTGGGTACGTATGCTAAAATCAGGCGCGGAACCGGAGAAATTATTCTTGAAAATGAGGCCAGCAAAATACGCGGCTCCACCCAAATCTATGGGAACTGGGGACATCACCGGTTCTATGATGGTTTTGAAAGCCGTGATTTTACCTACGGATTCTCCAGTTACCAGCAGTGGAATGCCTCCGGGATATTCAGTCTGTCTGTCGGCGGTGATCTGATCCATTATGGCGGTAAAGCGGAAAATGATCTGGTACCACCGGGTATCGTAAACAACAAACAACATACATTTAATTCGTTTGGCATTTATGCGCTCGGATTTTATAGCGGTCTTGCCAACACGACGGTCAGGTTCGGGCTGCGCTATCAATACCACTCTTTGCTGCACAATAACCTTGCCCCGGTTATTGGATTAACTTACGGTCTGGCGCCGAATCTGCATCTCTTCGGCAATTACCAGTACGGTTTCAGATACCCGACCCTGAATGAACTGTATCTGTTTCCGCCTGCGAACCCGGATCTTAAAAATGAAGAGATCCGCAGCATCGAAGGCGGGATCTTGTACTATTGGTCTGCCAGCAATTCGTTGCGAGTAAGTTATTATTATAACGATGTCGATAATATCATTCAGCAGATCCCAAATCCGGCCCCGCCGCCTCCGGTACGCTACAGCAATAGCGGCAAAGCAAAGCAGCAGGGTGTCGAAATGCAGATCAATCTGGTGCCTTTTACATATCTGGGGCTTCAACTGTCTTACAGTTATCTTGATCCGGATGAGATTACGGCATACAACCCGAAAAATCAGTATAAATTTGTTGCCTCGTACCGGTATGGTATATTTGATGCTACCCTCTCCGGCAAGTATATTAACAACTTGTATGGAGACAATAATCATGTGATGCCGCTGCCGGATTATTTTCTGATGAACCTTTCGGGTTCGGCCGAGATCCATGGATTCGAAATATATTTAAAATTGCAAAATCTGCTGAACCGGAAATACTATGTATATATCACAGATACATATGAGTATCCGGCCCCGGGTCGTCATTTATTGGCCGGTGTAAGGTGGGGATTATAGGGGCATGACGTGCCATGCCCCTGTTGAATCTTTAAATTGCTTAATCGTCAAATCGTTTAAGGGGGGGACGGGTCTGGCATCAGTATGATAAAGGACAACCAGGTAGAATATTTTATAAAGGAATTTAAAATCAAATGAAAATAATTATTTACTTCTTTTATATAATAATCCTCTCTATGATTCATTTTTTCCCTTGCACTGCATCGGTGGGTATTAAATTCGGTCATAATCCCGGTAAAAGGACAGTCGTGGTCGATACCGATATGGGACTTGATGACATGCGGTCAATTATGGCTCTTCTGGCAGACACCAGTGTGACAGTCCGGGGTATCGTTGTCAATACCGGTTCCGCAAACCAGGGCGTGGGGGCTGATAACCTGATCGGTATGCTCGAAGCCCATCATATCGAGACAATTCCGGTTTTCAAAGGCATTGATTTACCGGAAAAAGTGATTCCCGCCTGGCGCAAGTCGGCGAATACACTGAATGGGGTGAAATTCCCTCCGCCCCGTGAGATGGATTCAAGTCCACTGCCGGAAAACTGGCTGACCGGTCAAACAATTACCGACATTCTTGCCCTCGGTCCCCTTACGACCATCGCCGCCCGAATAGACCAATCATCCTGTCTGGTAAAGGGCGACTGCCGGATCTGGATTCCGGTTACCAGGAAAGAAAATAAAGTAACCGGGTGGAATCTTGCTTATAATCCGGAGGCAACGGCAAATATTTTTTTGAAAACCAGAAACATATATCTTATTGAGATTCCTGAAATTTCTCCGGAAGACGCCACTATTTTTTTCTCGGGCATCCGGCCTGCTTCCCCGGCCGCACGCTGGATAAACGAGGTCACGGTATCAGCGGATAATTCTCCCGATCATTCGATATTTTTCGATGAATTTGTGGCAGCAGCGCTGATCGATCCGGAATCGCTTCGTACCAGCAATCAACGCTATGCAGCCAGGGTCGCTGGGGATGGCACCCTCACAATCGAGACTCATGAGAATGGTAATATCCATCTGGCTTCATTCAAGGATCCCGGCCAGCCGGCAACTTTACTGGCTGACCTGTGGCAAAAAGGACCGGTAAGCGGGCATCTCAGTATGCGGAATCCAAAGATATCACCCGAAATATATCTGAGTACCTTTCATGGACACCTCGGTCCCTATGTGGTCCTCGGATACCGCATGGGCCGCCAGGCACTGGATATACTCAATTCGGACGGACATTTCGATTTGCATACGGAAGTCCATTCGATCTTAAAACCACCTTTTTCATGTTTCATCGATGGCATTCAGCTGGGTACCGGCTGTACGTTAGGCAAACGGAATATCCTGGTTGAGGCCGAAACCGGGGCTGCCTGGGCTTTATTTACCTCAAAGGATGGAAAAGTTGTTAAGATCCGACTACGGCCGGAGATTCCTGGTCAGGTGCGTGAAATGGTTAACACCCGCGGGGTCGAGGCCGCCGGCAGGGAATTGATGTCAAAAAGCCTGGAGTCGTTATTTATTATCGAAGAGTAAATCTTTTCCCCTGGCTTAATTCCAAACTGTGAACAGGATAGCAGGATATATAAGCAGAGTCGTATCTTCCACGAAGCGTTAAGATGTATAACGGGTGATCAGAAACAATTAACCAAACATCGGGAGCGGTTGCCCTGTTTCCATTCAGATTTTTTTTAGAAATTTCACAAAATTATTGATTTCTGCGCCATTATGATTTAGTTTAAAAATATCCTCCGCCACCTCCTGAATCTGAAAATTTATTGACCAGATGTTGAAATAATTTCACCCATTTACAACAACGAAGAACATTGTACACATTTTTTTTTAAAGGGATATGGCGTGCAATTCCCTAAAATCTGGAATGTAATATTTCTCTTCTTTATCAACCCAATTAACATTCAATAAGGAGGTTTTATGAAACTCAAATTTTTATTCTTTGCACTGGTCTTTATTGAATTGATTCTCACCGGCTGCGAACAGCAGCCATCCTCACCGCTCAGTCCGGACATGGATGCAACCGGTTCTATTTCCAAAATTGGTGCCAAACATTCTCATGGCGATAAAATGCTGACAGTGATGACCCGTAACATGTATGTCGGCGGTAATGTTGACAAAATACTGACAGCGTCTGATCCGAATGAGATTCCCTTGCTTGTACTCGACGTTTTTAATGAAATTTTGTCCACCCAAATTGAATTCCGTGTGCAACTGCTGGCCGATGAAATAGCCGCCTATGATCCCCACATGGTCGGTCTGCAGGAGGTTTCGCTGATCCGTTACCAATCTCCGGGTGATTTCCTCACCGGCTCGAACACCCCTGCTGCAGATGTTCTATTTGATTATCTGGCATTGTTGACGAACGCGCTGGAACAAAGGGGTCTGCATTATAGGGTTGCCGGCAAGGTACAGAATGTGGATGTCGAACTGCCCATGGTCGTGGATCCGGCCCCGCTATTTGATGATGTCCGTCTTACCGATTTTGATGTCGTATTGGTGCGGCGTGATTTAAAGACTTTCCGGGTAAAAACGGGCAACTTTAAGGCAATGTTTGAAGTGCCGGTTGATGAAAACGTGACCATTGAGATTAAACGAGGTTATGTCATAGTTGATGTCAAATTCCATGAGCAAAAATACCGGTTTGTCAATACACATCTTGAAGATCCCAGTCTGAATCCGGAACTTGAATATCTGCAATTGGCTCAGGCACAGGAACTAGTCAAAATGGTATCAAATCAGGCCCATCCGGTAATTATGGTTGGCGATTTTAACAGCGTGGCCCCGGACGGAATGACCTATCAATATCTGCTCTCGGAAAAATTTACCGATGTCTGGATGGTGAATACGATAACCGATGATCCTGCTGGATACACCTATGGGCATGATTACGATCTGCGCAATCCGGGTGACTTTTTTACCGAACGGATCGACTATGTCTTCATCCGAAATAAGGTCCGGCCCTATTATCTTGGTCCGGTCAGCGCCTGGGTGATCGGTGATGAATTAGCTGTATTCAATACATATAATCTCTGGCCTTCCGACCATGGTGGTGTCGTTGCCGATTTTCAGATGCCCAAATGGAAAAAACGGATGGCTTTCCATTAAACACGTTTAATTTTATATGGTGATCCGCTTCTGGTTAAATCCTTTACCCCGGTTGCTGATCACCATGTTCCGCCTTTCCTCGTTTTTCCTTTTGCCTTTGAAATCATGGAAGATTTCATCCCGGTTTGTTATCCGGAGGATAACGATTATTTCGGGATCGCCTTTGTCGCATTGTTGCTCTGTTACCGGGCGTATCACGATACGCCCCTACATCACCGCTTTGTTGCTCTGGTACCGGCGTATTACGATACGCCCCTACATCACCGCTTTGTTGCTCTGGCACCGGGCGTATTACGATACGCCCCTACGTCACCGCTTTGTTGCTCTGGTACCGGGCGTATTACGATACGCCCCTACATCACCGCTTTGTTGCTCCGGCACCGGGCGTATCACGATACGCCCCTACATCACCGCTTTGTTGCTCTGGTACCGGGCGTATTACGATACGCCCCTACATCACCGCTTATTTGCCGGGCATGGCACGCCATGCCCCTACGATCTGCCGACTGGTTTTGCCTTCACCCCTACATTTGAAATAAAAAAATCATTTGACTGTACTTTTACATTTCCGTGACAATCTGCGATTCTCATTTCGTAATCTGATCACAGAAAAAACACATCATGTGAAAATGGGAGAGCATGTCATGTATAAGAAAATTATCACCATATTTATTACCGGATTTGCGGTGGGTACACTTCTGGCCCAGGAGCAGGTCATATCGCTGGCAGCAGCCGATTCTCTCCTGGAGGCAGACTATGTTTTCAGGGGCAGACCGAACATCGCCGTATTACCATTTTACGATGCCAATGCGCAGGCAAAGGAAGTGGAATTCGGTCGTACCGTCTCCGCCATGCTGGCGACCGCTTTACGCAGCAATACCAATTTTATCGTTCTTGAACGCAGTGAGGCTCAATCAGCTCGTGACCGAAGAGTCGCTGGGTATATCCGGCCTGACGCGCGATGTTACCCGCTCTTTCAACACACTGTATGATATCGAGGTTATTCTTACCGGGGATGTTTCTCTGATAAACACGACGCTTCATATCGATGCCCGGCTGATCGAGACAACCTCTTCAAAGATCGTGGTCGCATTATACTCCACCTGCCAGGATCTTAAAAATATGCGGGCGGTGGTGGAAAGTCTTGCCATGCAGCTGGAACAAACCTACCTCAGGCAATGGATGGGAAGCATCAGTATTAATTCCCAGCCGGGCGGCGCAGAAGTTTACTTAAATGAGAAATTTATCGGCGTAACCAATGAAGATGCCCCGCTCCAGATTGAAAATATGCTTGAAGGAAAATATCACCTGAAGTTTATCCGCGGTGGGTATTATGATTGGCAGGGTGAAATCTCGGTGCTGGCAAAAATGGACCGATCAGTAAAAGTATCCCTGATAGCCAAACCCGGATCGATGAACATCTATTCGGCACCAGACGGTGCGGAAATATTTGTTGATAATAACTTTATTGGAATTACCCCCATGTCGCTAAAAAAAGTAGCCGAGGGTGAACATGAAATCCGCCTCGTTAAGAAAAACTTTAAAGAATGGACCCAGCGTGTAGTGGTCCGGAGTTTTCAGCCTACCGATGTAAAAGCAACCCTTGAAGTCAGTCCGGGTATTCTGACCGTCAATTCATTTCCGTCAGGTGCATCAATCTATTTCAAAGGAAAATTTGTTGCCAAAACACCCCATACCATGAGCAATATCTCGCCCGGCGAGATCGTTCTGCAGGTTGAGAAGGAAGGGTTTGAGCCCTGGACCACCTCAGTCTTGATTGCCCCCAGCAGTCAGGAACAGCTCGATATTACCCTGGTCGAAAAAAAGGGTACCTTCACGGTTTCATCAAAACCGGATTCGGCGATGGTTTATCTGATCAGGCCGAATGATCCGCACAGGAGACTTTATCGGTGTTGCCCCGATAGCCAATTATCCCGTGAACATTGGCGAATACACCATTGAAGTGGAAAAAGAAAATTTTTTTACAAGGCAGCAGAATGTATTAATCCTGCATAACCAGCTTTCCGATGTAGGTGTTGAACTTGAGGAAAAACCGGGTAGCATGCTCGTCTCCACCAGCCCCCAGAACGTACGCATTTTTCTGGACGGACAGTTTAAGGGGCGATCCCCCCTGCGCCTGAAAACCATTCCCAAAGGTGATTATAATGTCAGTTTGAGCCTGCCCTTCGCAGCGGCAGAAAAAACCATCTCGGTTAAACCTAATCAGGAAGCCTTGATAGATCAGAGCTTTAAGAAGTCAAAAGACTATATCATTCCAATGACCTCCATCGGGGCCATAATCCTTGTTTTACAGTTGCTTACCAACTAGAGGTATTATCATGAAAACCATACTGATTATTATGCTCATCGGTTGTGCGATCATGACCGGTTTTAGTCAAACCTATAGTGGCTCGAGTTTCCGGACCCAGTCCTATTACGGATTTTCCGGACTGACGTTTCTGCCAAACGCCCAGATTTTAACACCCGGACAATTTGGAATTAGTTATTCCTCAAAACCGTGCACCGGGTCTGAAATCAATCTGGTTCCCTATTCGGTTCGATTGGGATATGGCGTACCCATCGAGAGGATGGAGATCGCCACAACCAATACCCCCTTCTACGCCAGCGAACGAATCTATCAGGGGGTATCCCTGAGCCACGGCGTCGGAGAACTGGAACTCATACTTCCCGTTTTCCCCTCGGTTAAATATCAGTGAATGCCCATGGATGAGGACAATTTCAATGTCGCTATGGCTATCGGGTTTGCCCTTCCTTATGGCGGGTATTATGTGGTCGATAAGTTTTTTCCGGTCAGTTTTTTTGATCTGACCGTTCACACCGGTGTGGGTACTAAACTGACCACTTATCATGTATTTGCCGGTATTACCGGGACTTTTGGCAACCGGCGTGGAAAGATTAACCGTGATTTCAATCTGGAAATGCTACTCGAGGCCGCCTGGGGCGGCTCGTTAAAGCAAATTGATAAAAAAGAAGAATCCTTTATTTCGCTGTCCTTCCGACATGCCTGGACAAGTTCATTATACATCACCACTTTCGTCCGATACGACAATCAACCGCTTATGCAGGATAGCGAGATAACCAGCGATGGACCGATCACCCGCATGGGGATCGGCCTGGACTATTTCTGGCAATAATTTATTGGAGGTCCTATGAAACGCAATATATCATTATTGATCTTTTTACCATGGATTGGATTATGCTTTGGTCAGGAAGGAATCATAAATACCGATTATATGATCTTTGGTCGGAAAGAACCGGCTAGCTTGGGATCGGTTTTTAGTGCTCTAGGAAATGAACCGATCTTTCTCAATCCTGCCGGTGTGGCGTTGGTAACAGACAACCGGATCACTATTGGCGGAAACGCATCGGACCTCGGCAATGGCTATATGCTCTCCTGGACCGCGCCAAATATAAGCATAAGCAGTGCCAGGCATTTATCAAATCTCGATGATTCCACATACCGGGAATATAAAAAGGAAATGTTAAAATTCAGTTTTGGAATTTCCAATGATGATCTTGGGTACAAACTCAGTAATATGGCCCTGGCGTTTGGTATCTCTGTAAAGAGGCTCGCTGACCGGCTTACCGATGTGCAGAATGTAACCTTTGGCGGAGATGCGATCGGCGTGGATCTCGGCATTCACATTTCCTGGCAATACCTGACATTTGAGCTCACCTCGATCAATATCAATTCCCCCCGGCTGGGTAACACCGATCTTTCATATGCCCGTACATTCAGCATCTGCACCAGGTACAGGTCACCATCGGGGTTCGTAATCGCGTTCCAGGGATTGAACAGCAGCACCTATGCAGGATCGGATTTTGGCATCAACATTGCCGCCCAGCAAAGTTTCATGGAGCACCGTCTGATTTCGCGGGTCCAATTGACTTCATTTTTCAACGGGACCGAGGCGACCATGCAGAACATCAGCGGCAATGTCGGATTTCGCCCGGAAGTTCCGCCCGATTTATATTTTCTTCAGGATTTCGAAATCAGTTATACCCTGAGCCTTTCTGGCGATGCCGAGGAATGTGGGTACCCACATGCTTGTGCTGACCAAATATTTTTAGTGGTCGGGAGCAAAGATAAATTTGACCGGGATAATTACTTTTTTCTTATCACCACGAAGCTTATATCATCTTCTTGCGGTTTATCCTGCCGCCAATGATCGGCCTGAGCCATCAAATGGTCAATGATCTCTTGAGGTGATTGGTGCACACATGTCATAAAGTAAGATCTTACCCGCTCCAGGTCCAGCATTTCACTTGCCGGATTAAATAACTCATAGAAACCGTCAGTCATCATAAGAATGGTGTCGCCCGGAGCCAATTCGATGTTCTGCTGCGTATAAGTTGCCCCGGTCGGTCCCCCGAGCGGCATTGCCTTCTGAATTACCTCCTCAATGATATTCTGCCCGGCGCGATAAATGTAAACCGGCGGCATGCCGGCGATCGAGATTACCATTTTATTCTGCCGCAGACGAACCAGCATCAAGGCCATATACAGGTTGCCGAGATTCATCTGTCTAATCATGCCGGTGCAGAGTTTGAAAAAATCCGGAAGATAAAACGTATTGGCAGAGGAGTTGAACAGACTCTTGACCAACGCCACCATGATACCGGCCTTAATTCCATGTCCCGTGGCGTCACCCAATGCTATGGTCAGTATTCCATCAGCAGTGATCTGAAAATCATAATAGTCCCCACCGACTTCACTTGCTGTTCGCATATACATGGCAACCTCATACTCAGGATGAACCGGGATTTCAGACGGCAGCATCGATAATTGCAGCCTTCCGTGCTTCTTCCAATTCCACCGTTTTACGCTGATTGTCAGCTTCCAAAAGCCGCTGCTGGATCTCAACTTCGTGCTTTTCTTGTTCCTGACGTATGATGGTTTTGTTGATATCGGCAACGTTTCTGGCCAGGTTCAGTGACACGGTGATGCCGAGGGCCAGGACACCATACAGGTAAACGCTTCGGTTTTCGCCGATGGGTTCGATCAGCCCCAGATTGTCCAGAATCTGCAGGATGACCGACAAACCCAGAATAACCATACCGATGCCGATAATAAAATTACGCTCCCTGATCGGGCGGAGGCCCTGACGGAACAATTCGATCGCGATTAGTGCCAGCATTATATAAAACGCCGATTGCAGCAGCTTGCCCGGGCTGATAAAGAACCACATGACCAGCGCACACGAAAACAGCAGAAAGAAATAGAATTGCCTGGGAGTGGATTTGTACCGCTCGCTGTATATTGTAAGAAGCCCGAACAGGACCGCGACGAACACCGCAATAAAACTGACCTGGCCGAGCCGCTCCGCTTCAGCCATGGAACCGGTAAATCCGAACCCATAATCGGTATAGGCGATCAGGGCAAAACCGGCCATACTCAGGGAATAATAAAGATTGGCCCGCTCCTGAGGATTGAAAATAAAGATCATCAGATGAAAAAATGCCAGAGTAAGTGGGATGATGGTGAAGATAAACTGATAAATGGAAAATATACGCACATCGTATAGGCGACCGCTGATCAGGTCATCCAGATTGTGAAATATTACAATCCGGAAGCCCAGAAATCCTGCTTCACCAAACAAAGGATTACGCTGCATATTTGAGTAGCGGACCGCCAGTACACTCGATTCCTGACCGGGAAATGCAAGATACAGCGGGTTGCGGTTGAAGGCCGCCACCTCATCCGTGGAGTCGGTTCCGATGATCCCGGTCCGGTAGAGCAGCCTTCCGTTCAGGTAGATCTCCGATGCTCCGGCCTGCCGCAGACTCATCCCCAGAGTTTTCTGCCATAATGAAGTATCCACCCGCACCCGCAGACGGAACCAACAGGTGACCGGCCACCCCAAATTTTCCGCCATTTCGGCTGGCAGCAAAGAAGACACCTCCGACCAGTCCCGGTCATCAAATCCCGGATCGGCCCACGCGGCATCGTCTCCCGCATGATATTTCCAGTTCTCGAAGAGTTCGATCTGGTTTGCCTTGTTGGCAAATCTTTCTGCCGAAAGGATCGTGGGCACCCGGGAGTGGTCACGCCATCCCGGAACAGTGATCAGCACAGTGGTGTCATTCCGGACCTTGAATATAAAGTTCGGAAATTCCAGACCATCATGATCCACCGCTTCGGTCTCCCAGCTTCCGCGGGTGATTTTAAATTCCAGGATGGTTCCACCGGTTATGGAAATGTCGCCCCGCCAGGTGCCGTTCGTACCAAATTTCAGTGGGAATCCATCCGGGGACCATTCTCCGAGTTCCGGCACATTGCCGGACACATAGATCCGTTCGGTCCCTGGCAGGTTGCAGTCCGTCACCACAAATGCCACCCGAAAATCGGCCCCTTCCCCTGACCGCAGCAACAGGATCAGGAAGGGTAAAGCCAGATTTACCATAGTGCACATCATGCAAAACCCGATTAAAGGATTATATTTTTATTTCCACTCTACCAAGTTTAAAACTGTTAACCGATATATTCCAATTATCCGGAATTCTGTTTTACATCCGGGAAAGGTATGGCATTGATTTTTTCCGGACGGGGTACCTGTGATTTAAATCATTTGTCATGATCATGCATAATTTTATATTTTTTTGTATATTTCAAAACCTTTAAGAGGAAAAATAATATTGCGAATAGACTACACGGCGTTATGGATCGTCATACTGTCAGCCCTTCTGCTGGCAGAGAGTTATCCCGATCAGCACTATGTAAGAAATTATGAAAATCTGATTATTAATGCCGAAACGATATCCGGAATCCGGCTGAGTGATGACGGCAGGTCGGTTTGTCTGGAAGATGATCAGACGATAGGGTATATTATTTTTGACCCCGATTCTGCGGATTACCCGTTTAACCGGGGTTTGCCTTCATGGAATGGCACCGCTCCGGACGAAAACAGTGGATTTATGGTACAGATGCGGTTTCCCTCCGGCAACGGATGGTCACCGTGGCTTACCGTCGGTTTCTGGAAGGCGTATATCTGGACATCTTACGGCACAACCAGTTATAGCGGCGGTTTTATCCACTACGACTATGTAAAACTTTACAGTTATCAGCAAAAGTGGCAATTCAAAATCATCATGGCGCGCACATCATCCGTATTGGAATCGCCAACACTGACCAAATTGAGTTTTTTTGTCAGTGATACCCGCACGACAGAAACCACCGATTATAATATGCTGCTTAACGATAATCCCGAAGCGATCATGATTCCGACCGATTTTCTTTACCAGTATGCGATTGATGATGAAATTGGCCCCAGTATCTGCTCTCCGACATCCGTATCCATGGTTCTTAAAAGTTATGATATCACGGTTGACCCCTTGCAGTTTGCCCGGGATACCCGTGATCCCTATTGGGGAATATTCGGGATCTGGCCAAGGGTTGTTCAGAATGCGTCTGAATATGGCCTTGATGGTGCGGTTACCCGCTTCCGCACCTGGAGTGAAGCCCGTCAGGTCCTGGCACAGGGCGGCCGGGTCGTCATGTCCGTTGGTCTGCCACTCTATACCGGTCACCTGATGATGCTGGCGGGATTTACCGCAAACGGAAATCCCATCGTGCATGATCCGGCCAGATCCAACGGATATGCCTATGTTTATAATAAGGATGATCTGGCCCATTCCTGGTTCGAAAAAGGTGGAATAGCCTATACCTTCTTTCCTGCGGACAGTCAGTTTTCTGCGCTGCAGCCTGGGGTCCTCGCCACCAAGATCCCCGATAATATTGAACTCAATCAGAATTACCCGAATCCCTTCAATAGTACAACGAACATCCCGTATACCCTGCGGGAACCAGCTGAGGTCGAAATTATCATCTATGATACACAGGGCAGATTTTTACAGACCCTCTTTCGCGGTCATTCCGCAGCCGGAACACATATTTTTCAATGGAATGCCGGTTCCTTTTCAAGCGGCACATATTATATCAGATTGAGTTCAGGAAGTTATCACCGGACAATGAAGACACTATTGCTAAAATAGATTCATTCTGCCGCCCGTTTCGCAGCGTTCAGTTTGTATTTCTTATCATGATCAATAACAGGCTCCTATCGTTCTGCCATTGGTTCATTTTACGCAAGAAATAAATTAATTTATCGTCCAAATATGCTGAGCAATTCTGCTGCGTGATCCGTTTTAAAATACACCTCGGTCCGGATAAACTTTGAATGTTCTTTGAATAATTATTTTTTCTGAAAACCTTTTTCTTTAACTTGCCTGCGACAGTTAAAAGACATCCTCTCCTGCAATTCCGGTTGGAGTGAAAAGCATTTTTTTCAGTATAAAAAAATCAGGAGGAAGATATGAAACATTTTTTAAAATTTTACGCCTATCTAATTGTGCTTGTACTCATACTGAGCGCATGCTCATCGGAAGATCAATTCTCCCGCCGGCGGTCGCCGGAGGAACGGGCAAAACAGCTGAAGGAACAGCTCGATCTGACCGACGAACAAACGACCTCTATCGAAAAGATTTTCACCGACATGGACAAAAAAATGGCGGATCTCAGAGATCAGTCTTCCGGTGACAGGGAAGCCATGCGTGAAAATATGCGTGCGCTCCGGGAAGAAACCGATAATGCCATCGAGGCGGTGCTGTTCGAAGACCAGATTGAAAAATACCGTGAGTACAATGAACAACGCCGGGAGAGTATGCGGCAACGAAACAGAGAAAACCGGCAGAATGATTAAATGGAAAAATCTGTCTGGGCGAAGAAGCGATGATTCGCCCCGGGATATCAGGAACCGTATGAAAATCCTGGTTATCCACAGATTTACACGGAAAATTACATTGAAGTCAACAAATTTAGTCGGCATTATTAAACACTATTAATTTAAATTATTCATAATCCGTGTACCTCCATCGCTGATTCTATATCTTTACACAACCCTTTTAATCAAGGTGTGGGAAAAACGCAGATCGGTAAAGATGAAAATTTCGATAGAAAATCTTTCAAAAATTTATTCCCCGGGTAAGAAAGCCCTGGACGATATCAGCCTGGAAATTACCGATGGATTATTTGGTTTGCTCGGACCCAACGGGGCCGGTAAAACCACACTGATGCGCATCCTGGTCACATTGCTCAAACCATCACGTGGAAATGTCCGGATTGACCAGCTGGATATCCAGCGTGATCGCAAAATGATTCGCCGTATGCTGGGTTATCTCCCGCAGGAGTTCTCTACTTTTCCGAAAATTCGAACCTGGGAATTTCTGGATTATAGTGCCAGATTGGCGGGTATCAATTCAAAATCGCAGCGGAATACACAGGTCGATGGTTTTCTGGAGAAGGTAGGCCTTTTTGATGCGCGTGATCGACTGGCAGCCAACCTGTCCGGTGGGATGAAACGCCGGCTTGGCATCGCACAGGCTTTGATCGGGGACCCAAAAATTCTGATCGTCGATGAACCGACAACCGGTCTCGACCCGGAAGAACGGATCCGTTTCAGGAATTTACTCACGGAAATGGCCCAGGAGGAACGTATTATTATACTCTCAACGCATATTGTCGCAGATATTTCAAGTACCTGCCACGATATGGCACTGCTGGTGGACGGTCGCGTAGGATTTAAGGGTTCACCGGAAGAACTGATCCGACAGGCCGCAGGATACGTGTTCGAAATAGATGCCAGAGATCACCAGACTAAATGATATCCAGGAAAAATTTGCGGTTATATCCACCATTCCAACTGAAACCGGCTGGAAAGTAGAAATCGTGGCCGAGAATACCGGTAATTACAAAGCAAAAACCATCGATCCAAATCTGGAACATGCCTATGTACGATTTATCGATCGTCATTTTGGGGCGGAAATCAAAAATGAAGTCCTGGCCGAATGAATGAATTAAGTAAAATCTGGGCTAACGCCCGGTATGAGATGATAACCCTGCTGCGTAGACTGGTTTTTCCGCATATTTGCCGGTTCTGCCCTTGGAATTTTTATCTTTATCAATATTATATTCTTTAGTGGCGTAGCCCCTGTGCCACGCATATTCCATGGACTGCCATCGGGTATACCATATGCAAATATGATCATGTTGAACGTGGCTCAGATTGCGATTATTATATTTATGGCGAGTGATTTTTTTAAACGCGACCGGAAATTCAATACATCTGAGGTTTTCTATATCCGATCGATGTCTAATGCATCCTATCTTACCGGCAAAGCACTCGGGGTTTTTATTCTTTTTGCGGCGCTGAATTTATTGATCCTGATGATCGCCGCTACCATCCATCTGCTTTTCAGCGAACTCCATTTTAACTGGGAACCATATTTGTTCTATCCTCTGCTTATCGTTTTTCCGGCGTTTATTTTTATGATCGGATTTTCATTCCTGCTGATGCAATTGATTAAAAATCAGGCGGTCGTTGTCCTTTTGCTCTTGGGATATTACGCCGTGGTTGTATTTTACCTTTTCGATAAATGGTATGCTGTTTTTGATCTGGCCGCTATTAAATTGCCGCTCAATTACTCCGATTTCGTCGGATTTGCTGATTTACATCTGATTCTGGCACAACGCGGCCTATATATGGTCCTCGGCGTCCTGTTTCTGATGGTCTCTATCCTGTTGTTTAAGCGTCTTCATCAGTCGGTACTTTTAAGACGGTTGCTGGTATTTATGTCGTTTGTATTTGTCGTTACCGGCTTTCTGCTTGGTTATTATTACCTGCAATGGTTTTCAAATATCGATGGATTGCGTGCCCGAATGATTGAAAACAATCAACACTATCTCAATCATCCGGCCATAACACCCCTGGTCTGTAGAATCGATGTAAAACATCGCGGATCTTCACTAGACGGTGAGACATTTTATCGTTTTACCAACCAAACTGCAGTTGATTTGGATACACTTATTTTTTCGATAAATCCCGGAATGAGGGTAAATTCAATTTATCACGGTAATACAACGGTTCCATTCGAGCAAATCGATCACCTGATCAAAATCGGCTTAAAGACCCGACTATTTTCCGGACAGACAGATTCGCTGCTCATCCAATATACCGGTGGAATTAAAGACTTTATTTGCTATCTGGATATTGAAGATTATACCCAGAATAACGACTTCTCGATCTGGTTGTATAAAATCCGGAAAAAACACGCGTTTCTTACCGGGAGCTACGTTCTGCTTCCTCCCGGCTGTCTATGGTATCCGCGGCCGGGTCTGCCTCCGGGTACCGGCTTCCCAAATCAAAAATCCGACTATTTTATCGACTTTGAGCTGGATCTGCAAACAGACCCTAACCTGGTTGCCCTGTCCCAGGGAAACTCTGAACAGATCGAACCGGGACATTATCGTTTTTTAACCGATCATCCGGTTCCCGACATCTCACTTGTTATTGGAAAGTATGAGATGGAGGCATTACAGGTAGACTCGGTTGTATATCGGCTTTACAGACTTGCGGATCACGACTTTTATAAAACCTATTTTACTGAAGTCAGCGATACATTGGAATCGATCATCCGGGAAGGCATGCTGGGCTATGAAGTAAAATTGGGACTACCCTACCCGTATAACCGGTTATCCCTGATTGAGGTCCCGGTACAGTATTATGTATATCCGCGTATCTGGACCGTATCTCAGGAAGTTGTGCTGCCCGAACAGGTATGGTTTCAGGAGAATGCCGCTTCCATTGCCGGAGCCGATTTCAGACGTCTCAAGGAATCGATCGGAAGGCGTTTGGACCGGTCAAACCAGACGCTGACTGAGGCCGAATCACAAATTTCTGTATTACAGAGTCTTCTTTAACACAACCTTCCTTGGGGAAGATCTGCGCGGCCTGCGCTTTGGAGGACCCACAGTTGATTACCAACCGGACTACAATCTGTTCGCAAATTTTTACACGTATATTGTCTCGCTTCAGTCTGCAAAATGGCCGATCCTGAACGCCGCCTTGGAGGCATTTTTATTCGATCGGGTGCACTCGCAGACAGAGAACCGGCCAGTGTGGTTTGTTGAAGGTCTTACATCTGCCGAGCAAGTTAGTCAGGTCCTCACAAAAAAAAGCCTGTCGGAATATTTAACAGCAGGTGAAAACAAGACTGTTAAGACCAGAAATGATCAAACAAAAAGGTGCCTTTTTAATTAAATTGCTTCAGAATGAGCTGGGCCGGGACACGTTCAATCGGCACCTGACCCGATTGATCAATTCATCGCGGTTCAACACAATCGGTTTTGATACTTTTATCGATCAGATCGAAATACCGCCCGATTTTGATATTGAACAATATCTTCAGACATGGTACGAGGGCTCGGCTCTCCCAACCTATCTGATCAATGATATCCGGGTATTCAAGGTTTATGATAACGATCGCATACGAACCCAGTTGGTTTTAAATATATCCAACACAAGTACAACAACTGGTCTGTTCGAAGTGTCTTTTGATTACAACCGGCGGGGGATGGGATTCAATATGGAAACATCGGGCGAGGATGATCCGCCAAATATCCTGCGACTCGGCGCAGGGGAAACCAAGCAAATAGGCATCCTGCTCGATGAAGAGCCGCGTGCGGTAAATATTAATTTTTTGATCGCCGGAAATCTGCCCCTGGTCTTTACCAGGCGTTTTGAAAAAGTTGAATTGGATGAGCGAAAATTGCCCTTCAAAGGTGAAATGACTATCACGGAATCCGGCTTATCCGTGCAACCAAATGAATGGATTGTAGATAATGAAGGTAAAGGATTCGAAGTTTTCAATCCACCTTTTAACAGCATTTTGAAACGGCTTATCCATGGTACCGTGGATGAGCAACTGATTTCATACGACCGGTTTCAATGGTGGGATCCTCCGCACCAGTGGCGGCTCATTAAAAATGCCGCTTTCTTCGGGACCTATATTCATTCGGCCTATTATATTCGGCCGGGTGATGGTCAAAAATATGTTTCCTGGTCAGCGGATATTCCCGCTGAAGGGATTTATGATATCTATATATATATGTTTGATCAGGAAAATTTCACCCGCGGTAGGAGGGAGCGCCGCACCAAGATGTTTCAGGATTTCAATTTTTCCGTTCATCATACAGGTGGCATTGAAGAAGTCCGTTTTACAGCGGAATCGGCTCCGGAAGGGTGGAATTTTCTGGGTTCTTGGTATTTATCCTTCGGTTTGGCAAAAATTACACTAAGCGATGAAACCGATGGTCGCGTAGTAATTGCCGATGCCATAAAGTGGGTCAAAAATTAACGACAAGGATCAGATTATGCGAGAAATTAGAGCCTTTTTAAGGATAACGCTAAAATTTATTTGTTTAACGATCCTGCCTGCATCCTTTCTGATGGCACAAAGTTCCAAATCGATAACCTTTGAAGAGGCCTTTGAGATTGCCAAACAAAACAGCCCTGAAATCCAACAGGCGCGGTTTTCTCTTAATCGGGGCCAGGAACTTTTAAATGCCCAGGAAGCCTCATTAAAATCGCGTTTTAGTCTGAGTCTCGAACCTTTCTTTTATAGCCGCGCCAGTGAATTCAATACGTTTTTTTCGATATGGAATACAACCGAACTAAAAAGTTATTCCGGTACCTTCAGTATAACCCAACCAATTGTCTGGACGGACGGCCTGATTGCCCTGCGTAACCAATTTGGATGGCGGGATTCGAATAGCGAATTCCTGGAGACACAGAGTGAAACATTTAGTAACAATCTTTTTATCTCATATGACCAGCCGATCTTTACATATAACAGAACGATGCTGGCCCTGGATGAAGTTAAACTTGATCTGGAAAACTCCTTGCTGAATTACCAGGTACGTGAATTGCAATTAGAGACGACCATCGCACAGGCTTTTTATACCGCCTATCAGAATAAAATGAGTCTTCAGGTAGCGAAGGAAGAGTATCAGAACCGGCAGATGAGTTATGACATCATCAAAAATAAAGTTGATGCTGGTCTGGCAGCCCAAGAGGAGCTTATATCAGGCCGAACTCGATCGGACAAGCAGTGAATCACAGGTGCAGAATGAGCAGGTGACGCTTGAAAACGCGCTGGATGAACTTAAACGATTGCTCGGTTTGGAAATTATCGATGAGATTACCGTCGCAGCAGCAGTTACCCAGGAATCGGTTAAGGTCGATCTCGATCAGGCGCTTGAGCATGGATTAAAACACCGGATGGAACTGCGCCAGCGGGATATCGATCTCACCCTCAGCATGAATAATGTCACCCGGGCAGCGGCCACAAATGAATTTTTGGGGAATATTTCATTATCATACGGTTTAATCGGTGCCGATGAAACCTTAAAAAACGTCTTGGATGCACCGACCAATAACCAGCGTGCCAGCCTCACATTTGAGGTACCCATTTACGACTGGGGTGAGCAGAAATCGCGAATAAAGGCCGCTGAGGCATCTGTCCAACAGAGCGAATTAAATCTGGATCAACAGAAAAAGCAGATTCTCATCGGGATCAGGAGAGCTTATCGTAATCTGCAAAATCAAGCTTTACAGATCGAGCTGGCAAAACGTAATGTGGAGAGTGCACAATTAACCTATGATATCAATCTTGAACGGTATAAAAACGGTGATCTGACCAGCATGGATCTTAATCTGTTTCAGAACCAGCTGTCTCAGAAAAAAATCGGGCTGGTAAATTCCATGATAAGTTATAAACTGGATTTGTTAAACCTCAAGATTGAATCCCTATGGGATTTCGAGAAAAACCGGCCGGCCATAGAGCTGGGACCGAAACCAATAGAGTTTGTGGTTCTATCTTTCAAGGAGTCAAACTGTGAAACGACATGCATTTTTTCTTTGCCTCATAATGGTGATTCCAGGTTGTCAGCAATCGGATTTAGATAGTGATCTGGATATCAGTATACCGGTGAGTGTTCAGGAGGTCAAAGCCGGACCGATCGAACAATTTGTCACCACAACCGCTACGGTCAACGCCATTAAAAACACCATTCTATATTCAGAACTCGAGGGGACATACCGGCTCGGAAAGAACCCCCGCAGCCAGAAACGGTTCAGTGTAGGAGATGATGTACGCACGAATGAGGTTATTATCTATCTCGATAATCCGGAATATGAGAATAATATCAAGATCGAATCACAAAAGCTGAATCTGGAGATATCGAAACGTGAATTCGAAAAACAGAAATCATTGTACGAAAAAGGTGGTGTTACGCTGCGCGAACTGATCAATGCCGAGCGGGTATTTATTGAGGCAGATTATACTTATAAAAACGCTGAGATCCAACTTCAAAAAATGAAGATAAAAGCTCCCTTTCGACGGCGTTATCATCGACCTGTCTTATTTTACACCGGGGACCAAAGTTCCAATAAATCAAAAAATGATTGAAATGATGGATTACACCGAGCTGTATGCTGAGGTGTTTTATCCGGCCAGTGAGCTCAAACCGGATTAAAACCGGGCAACTTATCCGGGTCACACATTACAGCCTGAGCAGTGATACGCTGCCAGGGAAGATCAGCCAGGTTGCGCCTGCGTTGAATCCCGACACACGCTCGTTTGAGGCTGCCGTATTGATAAACAATCAGCAAAAACTGCTCCGGCCGGGAATGTTTGTAAAGGTAGAAACCATCGTCGCGAGAAAGGACAGCGCCATTGTTATACCAAAAGATGTGATTCTTTCCAAACGTCAGGGTAGAACTGTTTTTATAGTGGATAAGGGTGCTGCATTCGAACGTGTCATCAGTACCGGTCTTGAAAATGCCGATCAGGTAGAGGTACTGGAAGGTATAAATGCAGGTGATCGGCTGGTAATCAAAGGATTTGAGACACTGCGCAACCGATCTAAAGTGAAAATTGTCAGGTAATTTATTATGCAACGGTTATTCAGCAGCAGAGCAATATTTAATTTATGCGGCGATTCGATAGATCCTTCAGCCTCTTTGCTGCAGGATCTGCGGTAGCCGATACACAACTAACAATCAATCATGAATACACCATGGAAAAACTGAGCCGATTTTCAGTCAATTATCCGGTTACCATAATGATGGGCGTGCTGGCCGTTCTTTTATTGGGATATATCTCGTTTTCCAATCTGGGGATGGACCTGTTTCCCGATCTGAATAACCCGCGAATTTTTGTCACCATCCTGGCAGGGGAAAAACCGCCGGAAGAAATGGAAGAACAGTTCGTCAAAAACATCGAAGCAATTTCCATCCGGCAAAAAAAGGTGATCAATGTTTCTTCCGTTTCAAAGGTCGGGACGGCTCAGATTACCGTTGAATATGCCTGGGATGCTGATATGGATGAGTCTTTTCTGGATCTGCAGAAAAGTCTTTCCAATTTTACACAGAATTCCGACCTGGAGGAACTGACCATAAGTCAGCACGATCCTAACAGCAGTCCGGTTCTGGTTATTGGACTCTATCATCCGCAGATTAATGATATGGATGAACTGCGAAAGATCGCTTCCAATTATCTGCAGAATGAATTGACCAGGTTGGAGGGCATCGCCGCCGTCGAGATTCTCGGGGCCGAAGAGAAGGAAGTGGTGATACAAACATCACCGTATCTTATGGATGCCTATGGGATCGACATAGAGATTATTGCGGCCCGGATTCGCAGTTCGAATGTCACCGCATCCGGCGGTTCCATTGTTGAAATGGGATTGAAGTATATCATCAAAGGCGTTGGGGAGTTCTCCAATCTGGATGATATCAAAAAGGTTATCGTCACCGAAAAACCGGCTGCCGATAATCCCACAGAGCGCTTACCTGTATTTCTGGAAGAGGTCGCTACAATCGGATATAACAATAAGGAGCCGGAGAATATCGTTCGAATCGATGGTCAGCGGTGCATTGCCCTGGCAATCTATAAAGAAACCCGCTATAACACCGTAAAAGCAGTTGATCAATTGACCGCACATCTGGATCAGTTACAAGCGGCACTTCCGGGATATCAGATTGATCATGCTGCAAAACCAGGCCACGTTTATCGATAATGCCATAAATGAAGTTGAAGAAACCGCACTGATCGGTGTAATCTTGGCAATCATCATTCTTTATGTCTTTCTGCGAAGGGTCGGTACAACGATTATTATAAGTATTGCCATCCCAATATCGATCATCGCCACATTTAACCTGATGTATTTTAACGGATTAACCATTAATATAATGACCCTGGGGGGGCTGGCACTGGGTGCCGGAATGTTGGTGGATAACGCCATTATTGTTATGGAAAATATTTTCAGAAATTTGGAAAGCGGTTTATCGCTAAAAGAGGCAGCTATCTCAGGCACAGCCCAGGTCGGGGGTGCGATTACAGCCTCCACACTGACGACGGTCGTCGTCTTTTTACCCATCGTTTATCTGCACGGTGCCGCCGGCGAGCTATTCCGCGATCAGGCATGGACGGTTGCTTTTTCCCTGCTCTCTTCGCTTGTCGTGGCAATATTGGTCATACCCATGCTTAGTCATCGGTTGCTTCATACAGGTCAAACCAAAGCACGAAAAGAATCTTTCAGGTTTGATCGCTATCCGGCGCTTTTAGAACTTCTTCTCGAAAAGCGATGGTATGTTATTCTGACTGCCATTCTGTTTATCTTACTTTCGATGATTATGCTTCCCTTTATCGGGAGCGATTTTATGCCCCAGGGTGATACCAATGTATTCAAAATGGAAGTCATCCTGCCTGAAGGCACCTCACTTGCACACATGGATAAAGTGGCTGCACAGTTCGAGCAGCGATTGAAAGAGGTCATTGGCCCGCATATAGAAAAGACTGTATACCCGTGTCGGACCCTTACCGGAATCTTTCAACGATCAGACTTCTGACGATCTGCAGGATGCCAATATTGCCATATTAACGATTTATCTCAAAACCGATGCAGGCGAACATGCCGCAGCTCTGATCGCAAAGCTTGGCTCGGTGTTTCAAAATTCACCCGATCAGCAGATCCGGTTCTATCGTGAACAGAGCTCTCTGCAGACCACCCTCGGTACCGATCAGGCGCCGCTCGTTATCGAGATCAGGGGCGATGATCTAAACATCATACGTTTAATAAGTTCAGAAATAAAATCACAGTTAGATCGTTTGGAAAGTGTTTTCAATGTCAAATCATCCTTTGACGAGGGTCGCCCGGAAGTAAATATCGTCTTTGACCGGATCCGCGCCGGTGCATACAATCTGGATTTTGCGGCCGTCGGTATGCAATTGAAGGACCAGTTACAGGGAAAAGTTGTTGATAGTTGGGACAATGAAGGAGAATTGCGCGATATTACTGTAAAACTGCCCGAAATATCGATTGATCAGGTGGCTGGCTTGTATATCAATAGTGGTCAGCGAAAAATCCGTTTGGACGAAGTGTCCCAAATCAAAGCGGGGGTCGGCGCAAAGGAAATTCGCCGCCGGAATCAGGTTCGCACCGGTTTGATTGAAGCGCAGATCCAGCGTGACATTTCGCTCGATCAAGTTTCAGACGAGATTCAGGATATCTTACGGAAGGTTAATATTCCCCCTGAATACCAGGTTGAAATCACCGGCGAGGAGATGATGCGTCGAGAGTCATTTGAAAATCTCAAATTCGCACTCATCCTGTCCATTATACTGATTTATATGGTGATGGCTTCACAATTCGAATCACTGGTTCACCCGTTCACGATTTTGCTGACAATTCCACTGGCGGTGGTGGGTGTCATTTTCCTGTTTTTCCTTTTGGATATGTCTTTCAATGTAATGGCCTATATCGGAATCATCATGCTGGTCGGGATCGCTGTAAATGACTCGATTATTCTGGTTGATGCCATCAATCAGCTCAAACGCGATGGATTAGCCAGGCGTGCAGCGATTATAGAGGCTGGAAAACGAAGGATACGTCCGATTATCATGACCAGTCTGACAACTATTCTGGCGCTGCTGCCGTTAACCATCGGTTTTGGTGAAAGCGTTGCGCTTCGTTCTCCAATGGCCCTGGCGGTTATCGGTGGTCTGATCACATCTACTCTTCTGACCCTGGTTGTGATTCCGTGCGTATATGAGGTCATTGACGGTATAAGATGGTATAAACGGAAATCAGCTGATGAATCCTTTAATCGTTGAATTGTTTAATGGTTATAGCCCATTCGATTCAATGATTCAACCGTTCAACAGCTCAACGATTCAACAATGATCGGTCAGTAAATAAATTCTATGCTCGAATTTATAATAAAACGCCGCACACTCGTGAGCATGTTTTTTATCGGATGCTCCCTGCTCGGATATATTTCCTATTCTAATCTGGATCTGGAACTGTTACCCAGCGTAGATTTACCTTTTCTAATCGTACAGGCAAACGCCGCCAGGGAATCGAATCCGGCCTATATTGAACGGCAGGCTGTAATTCCGCTTGAAGAAGCCATCGGGACACTTGAAAGCATCGATGTAATCGAATCTTATGTGGACCAGCGGCAGGGCAGAATAATCATATACTACAATGCAGATACCAACCTCAAATATGCATACTTAAAATTACAGGAAAAGGTAGATGAAGTTAAATCCGGTTTGTCCGATGAATTTTTTGTCACCGTCCTTAAAATAGATACCGAACAACTTTCAAATATGTTTATGAATCTGCAGATACGGGGTACCGGTGGGATTGATCGGTTAAGATATCTCTTTGACAATCAAATGCGTGAGGACTTTGAATCCATCGATGGCATTGCCAATGTCGAAATTTTCGGCGGTCGTGAGAAAACCATCGAAATCATTCTCGACCCACAAATTTCGGCGGCTTATGGTCTTACGCCCTCAGACATCCGAAATGTTATCGGTAGAAACAGTCTGGAAAAACTTTATCTCGGCCGGGTAAAAGCAGAGCAAAATGATATCTTTGTAAATCTTGTGGCAGAATACAGGGAGATCAGCGATCTCGAAAACATTGTGGTCAAACCCGAAATTCCGCTCTTACTCAAGGATGTTGCTCAGATTAATTTCGATGTGAAGGAAGAAACTTCAATAAGCCGAGTAAATGGGAAAGAAGCGGTTACCGTTCAACTCATCCGTGATACACGTGTAAATCTGATTGATCTGTCTCATACAACCCGTGATCTGATCGATCGGTTGAATAATCAAATGGCCGCAGACGATGTGGAAATTGTTATTCAGCTGGATAGCGCCGAATTCCTGGAGGATAATCTCGATCTGATTACCAATCTGGCACTTACCGGTGCGCTGATCGCCGTAATCATATTATGGTTTTTCCTGCGCAATATCAGGCTCGTTCTGGTCATTGCTCTGGCGATGCCCATCTCGGTTTTTACCGCATTCAATCTTTTCTATGCGTTTGATATTACCCTCAACAGCCTCACGCTGGTCGGCATGGCGCTGGCCATCGGTATGCTGCTTGATAACAGCGTTGTGGTGCTGGAAAATATCTATCGTGTGTATCAACTCAGAAGATCTGCCTTTACGGCGGTAATCGAAGGAACGCAGGAGATCTGGCGTTCGATTTTTGCCGCAACCCTGACCACGGTCACTGTATTCCTTCCGTTCATATTTGCCGATAATTATATGATACGGATAATCGGTTACCAGATTGGGGTATCAATCATATCTACCCTGCTTGTCTCACTCGTTATCGCATTGATGCTGATACCCATGCTGGTCTTTTTGCTTTTGGAGCGGGAAAGCAGCACCCAGAATCGATTTCAGGTGGTCTCTTCGCGTAACCGGCTGGTCCAAATTTATCTCCTGTTACTGAAATCATCCATGCGTTTTCCCTTACGTACCATAATAACATCACTGGTTATTTTTTTCATCAGCATGCTTACAGCTCTGGCCGTTAGCCTGGCAACACAATCGACAGAACAGGCTGAAGATATAAAATTATACCTGACCATGTCGAGCGGTTCGACACTCGAAACGACCGATCTGGCCGCTGCGGAACTGGAAGAATTGCTGCAGGGAATAGAGGAAACAGAAGATCTGATCAATCAGGTTTACGAGGGTGAAGCCGTTCTGACAATCACACTTAAAAAAGACTATGAAGACATTGAAAACCGCAAATTGACTGATATAAAAGCAATCATAGATGAGCGAATAAAGGAATTCCAGACTGGAGAACTCAGTTTTGATGAACCGGCATCGGGAAACCGGTTTAACCGGGGAGGAAGGAATCCGGGGGCATCCTTTGAACGTCTCCTGGGAATCGGCGGAAATCAGGAAAGTCTGAGCATCAAAGGCAGTGATTATGAAGTCATGCGCCGGGTAGCGGATGATATCCAGTATCAGCTGGAAAATCTGTCGTCCATCAGACGGGTACGCCAGAATGTATCCTCAAACCGTCCGGAAATCCATCTGCTTTTCGATAAGCAATTAATGCATCAATACAATGTATCGGTCAATACCCTGGGCGTAGAGTTGGCAAATTTTCAAAACGAAATTTCAACCGGATTCAAATATAAACAAGGAACCGAAGAATACGATATAATCATCAGAGATCCTGGCATAAAGGAAAAGGATTATGACGATCTGCGTTTATTGCCGATCCCTTCGGCAACCGGTGCCTTCTATCCCCTTTCCCAGATAAGCCGGATCGTTTTTTCCGAAGGTCGCGGCGGTATCAACCGAATAAATCAGGAAAGACAGATTGACATATCCTACCGCTTTGTGGATGAAATTGCCGAGTCCAGCAGTTTTCTGGAAGCCTCCCGGGCCGAAGTACAGCAACTGCTTGCCAGCCTGGAAATTCCGAGTGGGATCGCGATTGAGCCCGCCGATGATGAAAGTGAGTTAAGCGATTTTTATTTTTTGATCGCAGTAGGAACCATCTTAATTTATATGATTCTGGCAGCCGTATTTGAATCCCTGCTCAATCCGTTTATCATCATGTTCACCATTCCACTCGCGGCAATCGGATCACTGTGGGCGATCATATTCACCGGAAGCACCCTGCTTAATGCCAATACGCTGATCGGATTTCTTATATTGCTGGGGATCGTGGTTAATAATGGGATCATTCTGATCGATTATACCCGTGTCCTGCGTAAAACCGGATTCCGCACATCACGTGCGCTGGTAGTTGCCGGTAAGGCGCGCCTGCGTCCGATCGTTATCACCGCACTCACCACAATTGCTGCAATGTTCCCGTTGGCCATGGGTAAAGTAGAATATGTAACAACCATTGCAGCTCCATTTGCGATAACGGTTATCGGTGGTCTTTCTTTGAGTACGGTTTTTACCCTCGTATTGATACCTACCGTATATTCCGGCCTGGAAAACCTGGTCCGCTGGATAAAAGAATTAAACCCGTGGCTTAACACTTTGCATGGCTCGCTTTTTGTCGCCGGCAGCCTGCTAATTTATTTCGAAATAGAAAGTCTTATCTGGCAGTTCGCCAATCTGCTTCTTTTACTTTTTATCATTCCCGGCTCCACCTATTTTGTTTTACAGAGTTTGCGCCAGGCCCGTGAAGAGATTTCAGGCGATCAAAAAATTTCTATTCATATTCGAAATCTGTACAAAATTTACGATCGTCCGGCCCGGTTTGTTCGTGAATGGAAGAAGGGAAAAGAGCTGAAGCGAGAAGGCATTTCCTGAGATCCGTAGCCGCACGGATCGTCTTTTGAAGAATATCTGGCAATACGTGATTTGGCTATTTTTGGGCTACTTTGTCTATTTTTATCTGGGAAGCAATTTCTGGATATTTATTTTAGTCCATCCGGTCTATTTTTATACCGTCTACTTGATACGTAAAATACAAACCGACTTAAAAATATATCGCCCGACCGGATCGTCGGCAACATATCTCAAGTGGCTGGATAGATTTGAATCCGTTTTTATGTGGGTTTTTCCAGCGATAAACCTTCTTTTGCTTTATCTGAATGACCTGGCGATTGCAACTCTCGTGTTTATTGGGTCAGTATGGTATTTTGCACTGATGGTGTATTCAGGTGCGCGCCGTCTCCACCAAAAAAGAATCCAGACTGTGAGGTTAAAAGGTTTACCCAAGAAGTATTATCAGCTGATTCAGATGATTCCGGTAATTGGAAAAAAGGCCACCCCCTTCAGTGCACTCCAGGGTATCAGTTTAACCATTGAGAAAGGCATGTTCGGACTGCTTGGTCCGAACGGTGCCGGTAAAACCACATTGATGCGTATCATTTGTGGTATACTGGAGCAAAGTTATGGAACAGTCCTGTTCAACGATATCAATGCAATTGAGCGCCGGGAAGAACTACAGGGATTGATCGGATATCTCCCGCAGGATTTCGGCACCTACGAAAACATGACCGCTCGCGAATTCCTCAATTATCAGGCCATTTTGAGAAATATTTCCGACGAAGAAAAACGCGCCAAACGGATCGTTCAGGTTATATCGGCGGTTCATATGGAAAAGCATCTCGATGAACGAATAGGTTCCTACTCCGGCGGTATGAAACAACGGATCGGAATTGCGCAGACTTTATTGCATCTCCCAAGAGTACTCGTGGTCGATGAACCGACAGCCGGTCTTGATCCACGGGAACGCATCCGTTTTCGAAACCTGTTGGTTGAGCTCAGCCGGGAGCGTATCGTCGTTTTTTCCACCCATATTATTGAAGATATCGCCAGTTCTTGTGATCGGGTCGCCGTGTTAAATCATGGCCGGCTTAAATATCTGGGCGCACCGATTAAAATGACAGATCACGCCCGCGGTCATGTCTGGCAGTGTGTTATCGACCAAAACCGTTTTGAGCAGATACAGAAGTCGCACAAAGTTATTCACCATATCAGATTAGACGAGAATATCCGGGTACGCATACTGGCGCACCGGCAGCCTCTGCCAGATGCAAAGGAAGTAATGCCGACACTTGAGGACGCCTACCTATGGCTGTTGGGAGACGTGAAAGGTGATGAACAAGACTAAAGATCAAAGATTAAAGCAAAATGTGCTCTGTTATATAAAAGCATCACCGACCTTATTCATTCCGTCGCGAAACGCGATCCTGTTGGGATAGGAATCTTCCAGGTTGTTAATCCGTCTCCGGCAATCAGGAAGATCCTTACAGGATGACGGTAGTCTTTATTGTTCAATATTTAGGAACAGACAAATGTTTAAAAATTTCCTGTTGCAATTTATACGTCAGATCGCACTATTCTGGAAGGTTACCCGGTATAATTTAAAAATTATTTTTGCCAATAAGTTCATTTTTTTTCTATTGGGCGCGGTGGCGTTTTATCTGCTGATCACAATTATCGATCTGCTCGATCCCGAATCATATTTTTCCGAGTCCAATTTGTATGTCCTGTTGATGTTCCCGGGTTTATTGATCATCTTCTATCCGAGTGCCTTTGGGATCCAGAATGATGTGGATACCCGGATGATTGAAGTTTTGTTTGGTATCCCAAACTACCGGTATAAAGTCTGGCTGATGCGCCTGGCTGTCATTTTTATTCTGGTCTATCTGATTCTGCTTTCGCTCACTTTTCTCAGTTCACTGGCACTGATTCCGGTCCCGGTATTCTCATTTACACTGCAGTTAATGTTCCCGGTTTTTTTCATGGGGGCACTTGGTTTCATGCTGTCCACTATTATCCGCAACGGCAGTGGCACCGCAGCTGTGATGGTAATCATTGGACTAGCCTTCTGGATATCCAGCGGTATTCTCGAGGAAAGCGAGTGGAATATTTTTCTTAATCCGTACGGTTTTCCCGATTCATTGAACCAGGCCATGTGGCAGGAAATGTTATTTTACAACCGGCTCTATTTGGTCGTCGGAATCATCCTTGCCATCCTGACGGGACTTTTCCGGCTGCAAAAACGGGAAAAATACGTTTGATACCTCAGATTTTTCGGAGGTCAAGCCAAAATATACCTTACCACGGAAGGATATGGAGTGTTTATCCGTGTTAAATTGTGGTCTTGAACTAACCTGACCTATCAATAAACCACAAAGGTCACAGAGATAAATCATTAATTATATGAAGGTTAACTAAGAAACAGGCGAAATGTAATCACAAATTAAATTGATCGTCAGAAAACTTATAAATAACTGATATTATTCAACTTAATCCAATCTGTGGTGAATATTCCAGGCTGAATATTCTTAAATTTTTCCTTTTTTTGTTTGTTTTTGCTATCTTTGGTAAAGCTATTGCATGTCGTTTTACAATATATCGGTATTATGCCGATCTCTTATTTCAATAAGGATGTTTGGTTTATGAAATCACTCAAAATTTTTCGGTGGTGTATAAGTTTTTCCGCCATGATTGTTATCATATCCTGTTCCGGGAACCAGCAGGAGCAGTCATCAAAAATTGAGGATAAATCTGGCAATGATCCCGGTTTGCACCTGCAGATTACCGGTGAATGGCTGCGAACCGACGGTAACTACGTATTTAATATCGAAAAATTTAATGCCGATAGCACACTTCAGGCCGTTTACCTCAATCCAAAACCGATCCATATTGTAGAAACCCGCTGGAAATTGCAGGATGGCTTTGTATACTTCTTTATAAAGTTTGAGGATGAAGGCTATCCCGGTTCCTACTACTCACTAGGTTATCTGCCCGAAGAAGACAAATTGTACGGTTTCTATTATCAGGCGCAGATGAATCAGGAATTTGAGGTAGTATTTGAGCGTAAATAAACAAACTACAGACAACAGCAGCAGATTGTTATAACCGTTTATACTGGATATTGAAATTTCTGTGTTTACCTTCACCCAGATTCCCACTCAAGTTTGTAAAAGGGAGGGCATTGATTGTTCGGAACCTGCGGATGGTGAGCCGGTACCATTGAATACATATGAAACTTATCGAAAATGAAAATTCTAATTAAAACTGTAAACTCAGATATTGCGTATAAAACCTAATAAACCAATGAAAGGCCAAAAGCTGATTTTGATGCGATTAAATACCATCATCATTTTAGCGCTTCTTTCTCTCATCACACCATTAATCTCAGGCAACGAAATTACCTACGTATCACCTATACCATCATCAATCTTCCATCCGGCACAGACTCAACTGATCATTCGGTTTAAAGATCTAAAGCCGGATCAATTGGCGAATCTTGATTCCTTTATCTATATTGATGGTGAAAAGAGCGGCACGGTTACAGGCCGGATAGTTCTATCCTCCGACGGTAAAACGATCATTTACAAACCGGACAGGCTGTTCCTTGCCGGCGAGAAGGTTATGGTTCATCTGACACCCATTCTTACCGGTTACCAGCAGGCGTTTCTGGACACATCCTACTATTTTATCATTTCTCCAACCGCGGATAGCGAAATTCCCAAGGCCGTGACAGATGAACAACCGCAGAGCGTTCCGGAAAAACCGGCTAAACCAACCGACACTCTACCGATCATTCGGAACGGCATTTCGATTCCATCAGACTTTCCCTGGGTCGATATTACGATTAACGACAATCCCGATACCGGTTTAATATTTATCAACAATTGGGGAGGCGCTCAATATATCATGATCCTCGATAATTTCGGTAACCCACTTTGGTATCAGAAAGTACCGGACCGACGCCGGGATTTTAAAGTTCAGAAAGACGGAAGGCTCACGATGTTAGTCCGGCAGGGATATGGCGGTGGAAGTCATATCGCTCTGGACTCGACCTATGCCATCGTCGATACATTCTTTTATCCTGCAGGCTATTCAATAGATGAACACGAGTTACAGGTATTGCCCGGCGGGAATTATTTTTTGATCATGGCCGATAGACAAGAGGTTGATATGAGTGAATTGGTTGAGGGGGGTAATCCCAAAGCCAGTATACTCGGCAGCCATTTCGCTGAAATGGATGCGAACGATAATTGTATATTTCTGTGGCGCAGCTGGGATCATTACAATATCGCCGATGCCATCAATGAAGATCTTACCGCTTCATTCATCGAATATGTACATATGAATGCTATCGAAATCGATCATGATGGTAATATCCTGATCTCGAGCCGTTTTCAAAGTGAAGTAAGTAAAATAAACCGTGAAACGGGCGCGTTTATCTGGCGATTGGGCGGCGTAAACAATCAGTTTGAATGGGTAAACGATGAACATAAGATTTCCTATCAGCACGATATCCGCGTCCTGGCGAACGGTCATTATACGGTATTTGATAACGGCAATCGGCGCAGTCCGGTCTTTTCCCGTGCTCTGGAACTTGAGATTGATACACTTAATATGACCGTCACAAAAGTCTGGGAATTTCGGGAAGATCCGGATATCTACTCAAAGTATATGGGGAATACACAACGATTGCCCAATGGGAATACGCTGATCAACTGGGCGATAAGGGACGAACCAAAACTCACCGAAGTTCGTCCGGATGGATCAAAAGCCTTTGAAATGGACTTTGCGAAAGGCTACGAGTGTTACCGTGTCTTTCGTTTCCCATGGAAGGGTAAAGCAGCAACCCCGTATCTTCTGGCTGAATCGTTGTCCGACCGGGTGACCCTGCTTTTCAATCAATTTGGCTACCCGGATGTGCTGCGCTATAATATATATGCCGGACCCACATCCGCCCCGGACCAGATCATCGCAACAGCCACCGAACCCTATATCCATTTGTTTAATATTCCCGGTCAGCAATACTATTATTTTCGGGTCACCAGTGTAAACGGTGAAGCGCAGGAAAGCAATTTTTCAAACGAAGTAAAAATATACAGGAACGCAATCCCATCGGGTGAGAATCTGGTTGTCAACGGCGATTTCTCCAGTGGTTTTGATTTCTGGAACCTGAACGTGGACACCGCAAATGCCATCGCTTCATGGACCCTTGATTCTGCCGAAGTACTGCATCTGCAGATTTCCGACGGGGGATCTTTATCCTCACAAATACAAGTTTCGTATCCTAATATTCGGTTGGAAAATGAACATACATATATATTCGAATTTGACGCCTATGCATCAAAGGGACGCGTCATTGAGGCAGAAGTCACCATGGGAAGTCCACCATATGAGAGTTACAGCCGGATAGGATATACCTGGCTGACGGATAAGATCCAGCACCATTCGCATCAATTTGTGATGACCCATCCCTCCGATTTCACAGCAAATATCGTATTCAATGTCGGGGGCGCCTCAGATGATGTATTTATTGACAATGTATCACTGAAAGAGGTAGTTACAACTGGCGAAAGAGATGATCCGGCCAATCCGCCCGACTATGCGCTATACGCCAATTATCCCAATCCATTCAATCCACAAACAACCATTCGCTTTAGCCTTGCACAAAGGAGCCGGGTAATATTAACCGTTTTCAATACACTGGGTGAAAAAGTAGCAACCCTTGCCGACCGGCCTTATGCAGCAGGAGAACATCAGATCCGCTTTGACGCAACCGGTTTGAGTTCGGGCCTCTACTTTTATCATATGTCTGCCCGGTCGGTAAGTAAGCTTCAAAATTTTACCGATTTTCGAAAAATGATCCTGATCAGATAGTCTTGAACGGCTAATCAGGATATAGTCTGTAAATTCTGTTATCCCGGTTATAATAAATATTTATTTCACAATCAAAATTGTTTTTGTATATTCTTTTTGTCAAAATCACATTTAACCTATGTATCTAGTTTAGCCGAACCGGAAAATTGACCCATACATAATTTCTGATCGGAGGTCCTATGCCAGAAGAGATTAAAGCCGGCTGTGCGCGCCCTACAGGGGGACCGGTCGGTGAAATTTCCGAAGATGAAAAAGAAGAAGTATTAGAAAAACCGGAGGAAAAGAAAGCCATGATTCAGGTAGGTAAAAAAGCCCCGGATTTTATTGCACCGGGGTATCAGAAGGGCAAATTTATCAACGTAAAATTATCCGATTATCTGGGAAAATGGACTTTGCTCTGTTTCTACCCCGGTGATTTTACCTTTGTCTGAGCGACCGAACTTTCAGCAGTTGCTGAAAAATATCCGGAGTTTCAGAAAGCTCGATGTCAATATTCTCTCTATGAGTATTGACAGTATTTTTGTGCACAAGATGTGGAACGACCATGAATTATCCAAGATGGTAAAGGGGGGTGTTCCCTTCCCGATGCTTTCGGATGCAGGCGGCAAGGTAGGACGACTCTTTGGGATCTTCGATGAAGACGCCGGTGTCGAGAACCGCGGCCGTTTTATTATTGATCCCGATGGTGTCATCCAGGGATACGAGGTACTTACTCCACCGGTCGGCCGGAATGTCCAGGAAACCTTCCGGCAGGTACAGGCCTTTCAACTGATCCGCAAAACGAAAGGTGCTGAAGCAACACCGTCCGGATGGAAGCCAGGAAAGCTGACATTAAAACCTGGACCGGAGCTGGTCGGTAAAGTATGGGAAGTCTGGCAGACAAAAATGGCTTTTGATTAAACGGTTTATTTAATTTAAAGTCCAAAAGCCAAAATCGCACAAGACGATTTATAACAAATCGTTTAAATATATAGTTATTAAAATAATCACAGAATATAAGCACCCATCTGGTATTTCATTTAATTCAGGGGAAATGTTTGGAGAATATGTGATCTGGATTTTGGCTTTTGGCTTTTGGATTATTGATTGCTTTTAAAGATTTTGGACTTTGGATTTTTGATTTCGGATCATTTGAAACCACTCAATCATACCCAGCACAGCCGGGATACCGGCACTTTCATGGGTCCCCCCTTCAATCGTAACCAGTTCAATACTAACACCTGACCGGCTGCTTAGATTTTCGAGCGTGGTTAGCACATTTGAATAAGGTACAGCCTCATCCGCATCGCCATGAATGAATCTGATTGGTGTCACCGGTGACCAGTTAAGCAATGTATTCTCTTCCACGGCCTGTTTGAGATCTGTATCGTTCCCCGCCAGATAATCGTCCACAAACTCCGGTTTGAGCAGCGACCTGATAGTTGTAGGCAATTGACGGTTAATCTCAGCGTATGTTTTTGAGCCGTCAAATAAGCCCGGCATCATAGCCGCGTAGGGCATCTGGAATATTTCACCCAGACGGTTCAATTGGTAAATATTGTTGTAGGCCGTTAATAAAAAAGCAATATAAGCGGGATGAGCATAAAATTCGTTATCCAAAATGATCCTGACACAACCGGCCAGGTCATAGGGTCCTGCCATGGGTGCAACCGCCGTTAATTGAAATTCACCGGCGTAGTTTGCCTCAATTTCCATTTGTGTTGCCAGTGTTGCGTATCCCCCTTCGGAATACCCTGTAAGGTACAATTCTTCAGATAGGTTTATTCCCGAATTTTGGGCATATCGATAAGCCGCCCGCAGCATATCGATGACCGGCAGGGTAAGTGAGCGGGCATGGACATACGGATGCATTGTCCCGGAGACACCAAAGCCCGGATAATCGGGCACAGCGGTTAAATACCCCAAAGAGGTGGTCAGCAATCCCACAACCCCTTCAACACTGTTTAGCGGTCCTGTCGACGCCACTTCGTAACGTCCGGTAACCGTGCCGTGCTGGATCGATAAAACCGGAACGGGGGTGGTGGTTACCGGTATCATTAGTGCAGCCGAGGCATGGATTGGTGTTCCTGCTGCGGTTATTGTCTGATACTCTACTTTGAAAACATTTACCGAATAAGAAAATTGCAGATCATGATTGATACCGTAAGAGGTCATTATTTGTTCGATCTGCATGGGGGTGAAGGATGCGGTCGGCTGAGCGCTGAAAACAAAACCCCGCTCCCGGACCTCGGGTTCGGTCGGCGGTTCAATAGAATTGTCACAACCGGTAAGCAGAAGAAAAAATAATAATGAAGACAGAAATAGCGGAAGTTTTGAGCGGCAAATATTCATATATAGTTCAGTCATAAATTTAATATCAGAATAAATTTTGCTTACGTATACTGTTGTTAAATGTTTCCGGTCTCAACAATTTACAGAGTTTGGTAAATGTGGGACTTAAATAAATAACCGGATCTAAAATTAGGATCACATGAACTCCCTCACTTAAATCCGGGGCAGGTTGGATATAATCCCGAATATACATTGATGTTGGAAGTGGTTTATTCCGGATTTATCCGGCGCTTTACAGAAAGGTATTATATTTTTATTTCTGACCTTTTGGTTCAGAAATGAAATAAGCTTTAGATAACGATGTATCTTTTGCAAATAATGATCCGGTTTTATCAGGATCATTTTTTTTTAACCGCTGATAAGGTTATTATTTCCGATGCGATTTCCTCAATCGGTTTACTGGTCACATCAATCACCGGCCAATCGGGGTGTCTGGCAAATATTTGAAGCGCATATCTCATCTCACGCGTGACAAATTCAGGTCTGGCATAATCGCCGGTGGCTTGATTCAGATGTTCGTCCCGCACCCGGCGCAGTTCGGCCAGTCGGATCGGATCCGACTTAAGTCCAACCACGCGTGCGTCGTGTAAATCTTCCAAAATTTCAGGTAATGGCAGATCAAGAATGATCGGCACATTGGCCACACACCAGCCTTTAAACGCCAGATAAATGGACAGCGGCGTTTTAAACGTTCGGGATACACCGAGCAGGATTATTTCCGCCTTATCAAGTTCATGTGGCTTCTGTCCATCATCATGGTGAAAGGCAAATTCCATCGTCTCAATCCGCCGGAAATAGGCCTCATTGAGTTGCCGGAATAATCCCGGTTTCATAGATGGTGAAATGGACAATTGCTGTGATAAACGTTCGAGCAGCGGTCCCATCAGATCAAAAGTGGAGATATTATATTCCCGGCCAATCTGCAGCATCGACTCACGAATATCATCGGAAACCAGGGTATGAATAATAAAGGCTTTTTCCCTAACGGCCTCTTTGACGACCCGCTCCACCTGCTCATTAGTGCGAATGCCGGGCCGTTCAACCAGCTCGATCTCGGCACCTTCAAACTGTGTTAAAGCGGCGGTCAAGGCACGTTTTGCTGTACCACCGGTTCCATCAGATACAACAATAATTTTCTGCATGTTTACCCCGTTTATTTGTATCTGATTATAAAATCAATAAAATATGTACTAAAAACAATATTTTTTCACGAGGAGCGACTAAAATATGGTTTTATGATAGATACCGGTCCAGACAATTATTTCATAATATAATTCACTTTTCAAATTTAACCGGACCCAAGGTTTCATCCAGCCATTTATTGATAACCGGAGCCCGCTTTTCTATCGGCAGCCTGGGCCTATATCTCAAACCGTTTCCGTTCGTCGCTGTTTTTGGCAATTTGCCGTGGCTGTAAATTTATCGTGACTTTACATTTGAGCTTGGTATCTTCTGCCTACCAGCGGATAATCGACCATTGTATTAACAATCATTTTATTCCGTAGCTCGTTATCATCTCGATGGACTTCTAACAGAGAAATTTCGGGATCTATCTCTTAAGGTTAGACACCGCATATTATATGCTGTCCTTTATATGTTTATTAGAGAAATTCATGCGTTTTAACAAACTCAGGTAGCGAGGGTCGTTATTGATTTTTTTCCAGAAAAATTTCCCATCGAGAAGAATAAATGGCATGAGCGAAGAATGTATTTCGAACGCTTCCTCCAGATATTGGAACATTTTATTATAATCACCTAACCGGAAATAGATATCAGCCAAAGCATAAGGATCAACATAGGTCAGTTCTGCCTGACTCTCGAGTCTTGTAACCGTCTCGCTTATACGATTCTCATCACCACACATATAAGCGATTTGAGCAAGCCAAACCTGAGCTAATGGGCTGGGAAGCTTGCCGGCGAGTAACTCATCTGCCCGAGACAAGGCCGCTGTTGCATTTTCTTTATCACCCATTAGTGCGCAGGCCATTCCCTTCTTAATATTGCCCCAAATCCATGTCGGATTAAGATCAATTGCCTTGCTGAATTCCGTTACAGCTTCAGAAAGCCGACCCGTTGCCAACAGGCTCCACCCCAGACTGGTGTGTCGCGTAAACAGATAATGGGTCCAGCGATTGTGCTTTATGTGCTTCAGCAATAGCTCCGTCCAGATTGCCCATTACCAATAAAAAGTTTGAATATTCCCGGTGGGCTAAATCGCTTCCGGGATTTAGCTCGATCGCTTTGCGATAACCTTCTTCAGCAGCAGACCAGTCCCAATCAAAATACAGCGCGATCTCGCCTGCTAATATATGGACCTCAGACAAACCTGGGTCCAAATCTATCGCTTTTTTCAGAGAGGCTTTTGCCAGTGGAACAATTTCATCACGGTTTCTCGAATTGAGCCATGCCTGGTTCACATAGCTTTCACCGAGTCCGGCATGGGCAACGGCCAGGCGGGGCTCACGTTCGATGGCCTGTCGGAAAAATTCCTGGGCGCGGGCAGGTCCGTCATCCGTCGTTCCCAGCATAATGTATCGGCCACGAAGATAAAGATCATAGGCCATGGGATCTAAAGAAGTATCGTCCTGCTGGTTTTTCAATCCTTCCCCGGCAAATCTGATTTTTAGCTTGTCACCGATTCTCTTTACGATGTCACGTTCAACGGTGAGAATATCTTTTCTGTCGCGTTCAAAACGATCACCCCACAATTGTCGGCCATCATCCACATCAAGTAATTCCACATCCACCAGGAGATTTTCACCCCGGATATCCAGTTGACCGGTCAGCACCGATCGAACGGCCAATTGATGACCGGCAGTAATGGGATCCTGATCGTTGTCCTTAAACCGGGCAATGCTGTGCCTGGACATGACTTTCAACCCTGAAAATTCAGAAAGACGGTTTATGAGACTCGCCGTTACCCCGTCACTGAGATATTCCGTTTCAGGATTCTGGCTTGCATTAACAAAGGGCAATACGGCCAGAGAATCGATTTTCTTATCTCCAGTAAAGATAAAATAGCCGGTGATGCTCAGTAGTACGATCAATACGGCTGCCAGCGCAGATAATCCAAGTATACGATAACCACTCTTTTTAATTGAAATATCAGGCATCATGCCCACCGCTGAGTCCGCTTTGCCTTCTGATGCGGATGAAGATGATTGCAGCGAAAGATTTTTCAGATCATCCGCAATAATAGCGATCTGCTGATACCGGTCCACGGTGTTTTTAGCGAGTGCTTTTTCAATGATGTTCTCCATTTCGGCCGGTATTTCAGGTCTGTAAATGTGAACTGGTTCAAAGGTTTCATTGATTATGCAGTATATAATCGCCTGTTCATAGTCACCTTTAAAGGGCTGCCGGCCGGTGCTCACTTCATACAACAAGACACCAAAAGACCAGATATCGGACCGATGATCAACCACTTCACCCCGTGCCTGCTCCGGGGACATATAGGCAATGGTACCGAGGGTAGTCCCTATTTGCGTTAGTTGAGCCGTACCATGCACCTTGGCCAGCCCAAAATCCATGATCTTGACCTGGCCCTTTTCCGTGATCATGATATTGGACGATTTGATATCCCGGTGTACAATGCCTTTTTCATGGGCGGCCTGCAGGCCGGCGGCGACCTGGATGGCAATGTCGATGATTTCGGTTATTTGTAGGGGCGATTCATGAATCGCCCCTACGATATCGCCCAATTCCTGCCCATCGATATATTCCATTACGATAAAAACATCATCATCGGTGTGTTCGATGGCGTGGATTGTGGCAATGTTGGGATGATTGAGCGCTGCAGCCGCCTTAGCCTCGATCTCAAACCGTTTGCGTTCGTCGGAATTCGAGGCAATATGTCTGGGTAAAAATTTAATGACTACCTTGCGTTCGAGTTTTGTGTCTTCAGCCAGGTAAACCACCCCCATCCCACCTTCACCGAGTTTTTTTAAAATCTTATAGTGCAAAACGGTATTCCCGTGCATATTTTTTGATCCCTTAAAATACGTATATAAGCAACGAAATTTTTGTGCGTAGAATTTCGGTGTTCACAACAGCAGAATACTACTATAACGCACATTATAACCGGAATATTTTGCTGATATAAAATATTTGCTTTCCGCTACTTTTGATATCAGATTTACTTTGTACCGCATGATTTGATTGATCCATTTAATCGCCCAAGATTTTTACTTTTCCGAAGTTAAATATTAATATTATCAATAATTATTTGTATATTAATTATATATGTTAATTATTTTATTAACTTATTTAATATTTTGTCGTATATTATAGAAACACAAAGCGAGGAACACAGCATGAATCATGATTGGCAGGAACTCACCCGTATCACCCGCGGGGATGAAATCGTGATCGAACAGGTCGGACTGGTAAAACTTGGTATATCTATAAGTGGGGCGTTTGAGTTACCCCCCTTGTCCCGATTGACCTTTGAAGATCAGATCTTTGTCATCGCCTTTATCCGCAGTCACGGATCGATCAAGGATATGGAGGCGTTGTTCGGGATCAGCTATCCAACGGTCAAAAACCGGCTGAATCACATTGCCAAACAGCTTGAATTTGTCGAGGTGAATCCACCGTCTACCCGCGATGAAATTTTAAGTGATCTCGAACAGGGAAAAATATCGTTTGAAGAAGCCGAACAAAAACTACGGGGCTGAGATATGATACCCATGATTTTGAAACTGGGAATCCCCAGGGCCGGCAGACCGCCGGTAATTCTATACCTTCCATTGTTTATCATCTGGATTGTACTTCTGCCGTTTGCATTTTTGTTCATTTTTCTGATGCTGATGGCTGCTGCATTTACCTGGCCTACCGGTTATGGACGCTTTATCCTGTTGACGATTCCAATGATTGGCGCACTGCTCTGGAATCTTGAGGGACTTCAGATAGATATACAGGGTGAGGAAACAAAGATTTATTTGTCGTTTATTTAAAAGGAAAAAGGTAAAAGGGAAATGGGTAAAGGGTATGAGCGACAGGCACGAGCAACAGAGCAACAAAGGGACAAAGCAACAAAGTATTTCTTGGTCAATTTCTGGCTTTGCCACCGGCTCTTTTTGCCTTTAACCTTTAGCCTGATAACAAAACGTAACAACACAAATTATAGGAGTTAAAATGCAAGACGAACGAAAGAAAGTACTGGAAATGCTGGCTTCCGGCAAAATAAATGTGGCTGAAGCGGAACGTTTGCTGGCGGCGCTGGAAGAAAACGCATCCCGGGAGAAAGCGGATCCGGTGGAGAGCCGACCCAAATATCTGCGGGTTCTGGTTGAACCTAAAACGCATTCGGAGAATGGGGAACGGGTCAATGTGCGGATACCGATCAATCTGATCCGGGCCGGTTTAAAATGGGCATCCTTTATCCCGAAGCATTCACAGGGAAAGGTCGGAGATGCCCTGAAAGAAAAAGGCATCGATCTGGATTTCAATAAGATGAAGCCCGAGGATCTCGATGAACTGATCCTCAACCTTAACGATCTTCAGATTGAAGTGGATGGAGATGAAGTGGTCCGGGTATTTTGCGAATAATCCTGAATATACCAAGACCTCTGGTTTCCCATTCTGATCAAATATTGCCACGGGCTTGCGGTCAGGTGATGACAGTGACAAAAATATCAACAATCAATTTATGATCCGGCATACGACCTTGGTCTCAAGCCCTCTCAAATTGGGTCACAATTCAATTATAAGGCCGCGTGGAAATCGATTGAAAAAATAAATATGCCCGCGGGCACCGAAGGTTTTACGACGAATTACCAGGAACGACCACCGCCGCCACCGCGATTACCACCACCTCTATAGCCGCCACGCCGTTTTTCTGTCTTTGGACGTGCTTCACTGATCTGCAGTGATTTTCCTTTCAGATCTTCTCCATTCAAGGCTTTGATCGCCGCATCCGCTTCGGCATTTTTCGGCATTTCGACAAATCCGAATCCTCTGGAAAGGTTACTGAATTTGTCTTTTATTACTTTCGCTGAAGTCACCTCACCATAATTCCCAAAGACTTCCTGCAGATCTTCATCGGTTACTTCATTCGCTAAATTTCCAACATATAAATTCATAAAAACTCCCTTAAAATTGTAGATCCGGTATTACCCATATCAATCTTCAAAAGGAGATCTCTATGGATTTATTGAAATTATGGGTGTAAGCTAACACATCACCCGGTTAATTTCAACCGAAAAATAAGATAAGCCCGATCCTACCGGATTATTTCATTTGATCCCTATACAGTTTTTTAAATTTCTCCAGCTTCGGATTGATGACCGCTGCGCAATAGGGCTGACCGGGATTTTCCTGATAATAATTCTGGTGATAGTCCTCGGCCGGATAAAAATGTTCAAACGGATCAATCCCGGTCACGATCTGATCGTCAAAATGTGGCTGCATTTCAGTAATAACTTCCCGGGCTGTTTTCTCCTGGTCCCCCGTGTGGGTCAGAATAATACTCCGGTACTGGGTACCACGGTCGGCACCCTGGCGATTCATGGTTGTCGGATCATGCGTGCTCAAATGGATGCGCAGCAGATCGGCAAATGATATTTCTTCCGGATTGAAGGTGATCTGAACCACTTCCGCATGCCCGGTTGAACCGCTGCATACCTGCTCATAGGTTGGATTTTCGGTCGAGCCGCCACTATATCCGCTTACCACTTTTTGTACCCCTTTGAGCTGCTGAAAAATCGCCTCGGTACACCAAAAACAGCCGCCGCCAAACGTGGCCGTTTCAAGTTTCAGACCGGAATCGGTTTTTTTTAAGGCAACCGCATTCATACAGTACCGGAGGCCGCCCGGTGGTGGGCCGTCCTGAAAGACATGTCCCAGGTGGGCGCCGCATGTATTGCAGGTCGTTTCGATCCGGATCACGCCAAACGACTGATCTTTATGATAGGCAATCGCATTTTCTTTTATCGGCTGGGTAAAGGATGGCCAGCCTGTTCCGCTTTCGAATTTCTCCGAAGCGTCAAATAACAGCGTATCACAACACACACAGGCATATAATCCGGGTTCGAACAAACCGCACATTTCCGAGCTGAAAAGCCCGTTCAGTGCCCCTTTGACGGGTGATATTATATTGTTCCGGGGTTAGCTGCGCCCGCCATGCCTCATCGGTTTTCGCGATGACCCGATCGGGTTTATGATTTCCCTTATCGGCAAGTCTTAATACATCGGCCCACTTTATCACAATAATTGACTCCTGAGTTGCATGAAAATTCAACAAAACAATTGTTTAATTATTCATTATTACACTAGCTATAGTAACCACAATTTCTACCTTTATATTTCGATTTATTTGAGTCTGGCAGTGAAATCAGTTGATGCATTTCAGAAATATATTGTTGTAATCTGTCTGATCTTCCTGATCTTTTGTGTGACTATACGTGGAATCTTTGGCAAAACTATTCGGTTTACCTGTTCTATTTATATATCCCAGATGCCACGAAGGATATATGATCGAATACCCAAAAAAATCTTCCCATAAAGAAAAAATAGACTAACCTGACAAATTCATAAAAATTTATACGAATTGGTCAACCTGAATCCTTGTCTGTCGCCAGGACAGGCTTTTTTCTCCGAAGGAGTCCTTTGAACAGATGGTCCAACCCGCCTCCTGCTCAAATTCTTTGTTCCAGGAAATTCACAGATTTTATGGTAGTGCGCCTTCAGGCATATACAGCGTATTAATTATTCTCAGGGTACTGGTCAAAAGCTGATCATAAATTTGAAATATTTTAGATAAATCTAATTGATTATTCTCTATTGTCGAAAATTTGAACTTGGAAATCATATCATAGGGAGAATAAACAATGGAAGCTATCATCGTACTATTGGTCATCGCCGCGGCTATCGTTGCCGGTATTATATGGGGAAAACAGACAGCCCGAAATCTGTCCTGAGATAGAAAAATTATCTTTTTGTTTCTGCTCGATTTTTGCGGGAGACTTCCTTCAGTTTCGGGTTCCATAATCTATCTGATTATCCCAGAGCCGCTGTCTGTCTTCTAATCCACAAGGCGCTATAGGGAAGTCTCCCATGAGCGGAACCCACCGCCTCAGGTTCCAGGTGCCAAACCCCAATTTGAAACAGATGATAATTATTATTTATAAACGTTTGAAAAACAGATCTTATCAGGTGTTTCTGACTTCAATATTCCTAAAATTCAAAAAAAGATAAATAAATCTCTTTAATTCAAAGTAAAGAAAAATCAATACCGGGGTGTATACCCTGCCAGATGGCGGTCAATTTTTACGACCAGCACCTGTCTTGTCCGTTTTCAGCCTTCATGCATTTTGAAAAATCCGCATGACAGCATCCGCATTTAGTGCCCGCCAGACAAACCAGCCAACGATAAAGAGGTGCAAGGCTATATCAGGCACATCATGAACCCAAAGCCATGCCAATCCGGACATGTGGCCGGTCTGGGCAATAATTACGCGCAAAAAGTTGCCGGCAATCAATACCGTAAAAAGTACTAGCAGATACGATAAATTCTGAAGCAGACTTCGGTCGTATCGCCAGAAAAAGGCCAAAAGGATTAAACATATATCGATATAAGTGCAGGCGGGGGTAATCGCGTACCGGAAGTCATTTGCAAAAACCAGGAAGGCTGTCCCGTGCAAATCGATTGGTGTGCCGGTTAGGCCAAAAAAAAGATACAAACCGATCAGCGCATCACGGAAAAGAACGCACAACCACTGCCAGGGAAGCCACATATATACTAAAATTGCCGCAGATAATATAACCAGGCGTATTAAAATAACCTTCGGTATAATCGACGGTGGTTTCAGCATTTTTATTAAAAGGTACTGCGGACGTTTATGGTTCCAGGATATTAAGCGTCACGATATTTCCGTTTGCCCTGACAGGGCTGTGGTCGTTGACCAACCGCGGTACTTTTGCCGGTGCTTTAACAACATCTTTGATCTGCCGGTTAAACGCCACCGTATAACTGCCCGGTATAGATAAATCATACCCCCGGGAGAGGTCAATCTTCTTTTCGGCTCTACCTCCGGGCGCCAGGCGAATATAGTCATTTTGATCCGGCTGACCACGCTTGACCATGGGACCGCGGTAATGTATTTCAGTGCTGTCAAGCATGACGCTGAAGATATTGCCTTTCAGTCCCTCAAGCGGTGTGTACCAACTCAGAATAAATAGTGTATCGGTTGAGACATTATCGAGGGTAAAAATTATTTCCACCGGTTGACCAACTGAATAAGAAGGGGCTGCCGACAGCGTATAACGCAAAATCTGATCCTGCCTTAGACCAAACATGGCTTTCTCACTGCCGCAACAAAATGAATAGAACAAAACCGACAGCAATAAAAAAAAATACCCCTGTACACCGCACAGCCTCCTTTGTTTCGCTAATACAATATATGCCTCGGTTAGGATAAAGTTGCCTCCCGCTTCCGGGAAATATACCGGTGGACACCGATCAGCAGGACAATTAACACCAGGACCGGTAATATAAGTTCCGTCCCAGATGCACAAAAAGGTTCCTCTGGCGTATTTTCGGCAATGTATTCATGACTGTCGGCATTGTCAACGGCTTTGTCAGGATCAGCGTCTGCAAGAGCTTCGCACTGGTATGACCATAGGCATGATCATCTGTTCCGGTCACAACATAAAAATGACTGGTTTCGTGAATTATCGTACCCATACGTGAGTCCGTTCCAGTTGCCGGGGCGTTCCAGAACGCATTGCACAGGTATATATGATACGGTTCATCGGGATAGACATAGGCATAGTAGTTCTCGTCACAATCACAATGGAAAGTGATCGTTTCATTCGCCAGGGCTTTATAGATCTTGTCAAAATGATTTGTGACCAGGTCATAACGCGATGCACTATACACGCCAAACCATTTTGTATAGCGTGGTGAATCGGGACGTTGATCCAATTCAAGTGCCACCAATCCCAGCTGGGTACCAACAGCATACTCCCGGGCATCTATCAGCGCCTGGTTCAGTATATCTATCTGGCTTTGTGAACAGTTTCGGAATACTGGGATCTTTTGGGCACTTTCTGTCACAGTATCTCCGGCTTTTTTCATGGGTCGCGGCCGCGCCTCGGTTAATTTAAATACGATGGTATTTGACTGGATAAGTTTTGGATTGAATGTGGTCTGCTTGACGCGGATTTCGGGTGTATCGGAGCCGAAATCGAGCAGGCGCGAGTTGAATTCCACCGCGTAGTCACCGATTTCATAAATATTATACGCTTCGGCCAGATCGACATCAACAGATACCTCAGCACCGGCATCAATACCCATGTAGTCATCCGGACCGGGCGCACCCCGTTTGACCACACGTCCAAGATACTTCACCGGCTCTCCGTCTTTGGTAATTGAAAAAATACTGCCGTTGAACCCCTCGAAAGGGGTAAACCACTTTAGTACATTCAGTTTCTGGCCCGAAGTGTTTTTCAGGACAAATTTTATTTTCATGGGTTCGTCGGCCGCGATTTCTTTGTCTACGAGGGCAATCGTGCTGATAATATCCGCTGCCTTCTGTAGCTGAGCAGCCAGCGTGACCGGAGCAAACACAACAAACAGGGCAATGCTTAAGAAAATTAAACATCTTTTCATGCTTCCTCCGCTGGTTGGAATCAATAAATACAATTTATTATAAATAAATTTGGCAATTGAAAAGGCGGATTCAATACACGATCATGGCGGCATATCCGACATTGCTCATATTGTATTTTATCCACATATAACCGCTTTCACCCCAGCCGTCACCCCAGCTGTTCTTCAGGCGCCAGGCCCCCTTACTGTCATCCCAGCCTGTAAGCAAAATGGCATGATTGACCGGCGAAGACGGTGCGCATCCACAGTTGCCCGGAGCTTCATTCTTATCAAATACACCGCTGGTGTAACCCTGGAAGAAAGAGCCAACGTACACCGCTGCACATATGGGTCCATATTGATAGATGGCTTCTTTGATTTTATCTGTGTCCGGCACTTTGTTATCCCCGTCTACATAGGCCCATCCCGTCAGCATGAAGGCATAATCATAAGGCCCTCCACAGGGCGCATCGGTTGCGGAATAGGGAAAATCCGTTTCGAGCACTGCGCCGGGATTAACCAACATATCATGAGGCCACCAGCCACCATTACACCCCCAGGACCAGCTATTACAGGAGACCAGATGCTGTTCGGAGAGGTCGGTTATCGTATCCTGTTCGATCCGCAGGAATGATTCGAATGAACCGATGGCCGCGAAGGCCCAGCAGCTGCCGCAACCGCCCTGATCCCGCACGCCGGTCATCCCATCCTGATCCTGCCAGTTCCAGGTTGTTGGCAGTGCAACCGTAAGCGCTTTGAGTTTCTTGGGTGTTAATTTGAGTATATTTTGTTCCTTCGCCTTAGCCTGCCAGTCAGCGGGTTCTTTCATTCCGCATAATTGCGATATGGTATACTTCATCGCTGGATTTTCGCCGACCTTAAATGAGTAACCCTGCTCCTCGACCTCTGTTTGAAGCGCTTTTAGTTTTTGCGCCTGATCCTGCTGCTGGTTCAGACCGATCAAAAAAATCGCGACCAGTAACAAAAAGAAAATAATCGCAAAGCGTTTCATGTCTAATCCTCCTCTGTTTGACTGAAGATTTATTATGCGTACTTAAAATTGTACGTATTTGTTCACTTACCGTCGATAATATGTAGTGTCACCTCAAAACTGTCCGCCGGAACACCAACCTTCTCCCATGGACGGTGATAGATCAACTTGAGCCGTACCGTACCCGCAGATTTTGGCCTGAGGTGGAATATCTGCTGACCCGGCGCGCCGAGCTGCTCCGAACCAGCTTCGAAAGTAGATTCACCGATCTGAATCAGCTTGGCACTGTCCGTTTGTTCAACGGACCAGCTATATCCGGTGCCTGGATTGGCAACAAGCGAAATTTCGATATCCACTTGGATAGGAATCTCCACTTCCTGACCGCTGTTCTCTGGTCCCAACTGTACACGGTCTTTTGGTTGATCACATTGAGCAAACATGATGATAAGTGACAATACGAGTATCAAATTTTCCATAATTGTATATTTGGTTGAATTTATATTCTGGGAACTCGATCAGCATTCAATGCGGTCCCGGCAAACTAATATTTTCAGGTTTGGTGACTGTTAATCAAAGCAACATCTGTGACTTACTCAGTAGCTATCTGAGTATATTGATTCAACTTGTCCGAGCATATTATCGGAGCAACAAAGGCGAAGAATTGGTTTTATTTCTTTTCGGTTTAGGATGCCGGGCAAGAAAGATACATACTATTAAAATTATTCGGATGAATTTGCGTTTGTGCCTAACGTGTCGCCCTTGCGATTATATGAACAAGAAATCAGGATGTCAAGTGAAAAATATTTTTATCGAATATACTTCGTCTGAGTTTCATCAATTTCTGAAAGGGTTATCCCCTTAACATTATATCGCTGCAATTTTTTTCTTATAAAATTTTTGGCCAACACAAGCCGTATATCTGACAGAGGGCGAGGAATTTCAGTATATCTGAATATATTTTCTGATCAAGAACAGGAAAATGTATAATAAATCTTATTGATCTTTTAACCCTGCCGATAATTATATTGAGCGTCCTATCACAAGGAGACTAAACTATGGAACTCGTCATCGTATTATTGGTCATCGCTGCGGCCGTTGTTGCCGGCATTTTTTGGGGTAAACAAACTGCCCGAAATCTGTCCTGAGAGCATGTTGGTACATAGTTTATAACTGGTGGATTTTAACGAGATTCTCTATTCGGGTTCGCCTTCTATAATCTATCTGTTATGTTCAACGTCCTCTTTATTTACGGCATGAGCCAAACTACATTTCGATGAGTTCATCACACCCGGATATACAAAATCCACATCCCGGCTGATATTCATACTATCAGCTTATACCTGACCGGTTTCCGCAAAATTCTTGAATGCCATCAGATATTTCATCGATTGCTTTTTGAATGAGCCTGGCATCGCAAATGCGATAAGTTTCATAAAGCCTTCGAACTGAAGTTCCTGCTCGGAAATGTATTTTGTACGATTATCGGGCAGCGCTTCGAATCTGTTTTTAACAATACTGATCATTCCTTTGGTTTCATAGGTTCCGCTGAAAATCTCCGGCAGATTTCGTTCGGTGATGGTTTCGATCATTTCAATCTCGCGCTTACCCATCCGGTACGTCAGCCGGGATTTGGCGCCGGGCTGTCCGGGCGTTCCAGATATCGGTTCAAAACTGATCAGTCCGATCATCCATTTTTTCAGGTTATCCGGGTTGTCAAACAGTTTCACCACTTCATCACACGCTTTATCGATCTCAATCTCCAATGAATAGTTCATTTTATTTCTCCCTTGTCAAGGATAAAAATATTGAATTAAATCTCTGTTTGCTATGATGGTATCAACAGGCGCTTATGTTTATGAAAATAGATATTCTCCGTGGAATAAACGATCAGGGCCAGCCAGATAAAACCAAAACCGATCAATTTATCCGTGCTGAATACTTCATGATAGACAAATACACCAAGCATAAATTGCAATGTCGGCGCAATATACTGAATAAATCCCAACGTGCTGTAGGGGATCTTCCGGGCACCATAGGCAAAGATGATTAATGGAAAAACGGTAATTATTCCGGTCAACGCCACCCAGGCATGCATTTCCGGCTCTGCTGAAAGCAGAGCGAGCGGTGCCATATTATTTGTATATACCAACATGAGAACCGCTGGTATGATTAAAACCGATATCTCAATTGTAAGGCCGTTTACTGCACCTAATGCGGCGGTCTTCCGGATAAATCCATAGAGCCCGAATGAGCCCGCCAGGGTCAGGGCGATCCAGGGGAACTGCCCGTAATTCAGTGCCAGATATAAAACACCAGCCAGCGCAAGACTGAGTGCCATCCATTGCATGCGACGGAGACGTTCATGCAAAAAGATGACCCCCAGCGCCACATTCAGCAGCGGATTGATAAAATAGCCCAGACTGGCATCAACCACGAATCCATTGCTGACCGACCAGATCCAGACCAGCCAGTTGATCGCCAGCAGGAACGGGCTGAGCAGATAGGCCTTGTATTTCTTCGGTGTGTTCCAGACAGTTTTGAAGACCGAAAAATCTCGGCGTAAAAATAATACCATCAGCAAAAACGGGATCGACCAGATTACTCGCATACCCAGTAATTCGAGCGCAGGCACCGGTGCGACAATTTTCCAGTAAACGGGTGTCAGGCCCCAGAAAAGATAAGCACCGAATGCCGCCAGATAACCCTTATTCATATATTCAAATACCCAATGTCAGAAACGCTTACTTTATTGCCTAGATCTATAGGAACAACACTATTTATAACAGACTTATTTCTTGGTTGACACAATTTTTTATCGAAAATGTCTGATTTTATATTGTATGTCTTGCTGACTCCGCTTTGTAATCTCAGTTTACTAATCTGACCTATTCATAAACCAGCCGACATAGCCGGGCAGGCGGAGAAGCACGGATAAATACATGAAATAATACAATTTATATATGATTATGTTGAATTAGTTTTAAATTTTAAGCTTATTTGGATTTATCAGTCTAAGTACTTTAATTTCAATAGTCTGTGTTTTTTCGTGTACTTCCGCATGCCCGCCGAAGGCGTGGTGATGATTATTTAGGCTGACATACGTGAATACTTTTGAAATATTATTTTTAACATTTCCGTTTAAATACCCGGCACTCATCAAAAAATTTTATTTCAATGAAATGCTCAGATTTCCTCTTGCCGTTAATATATTTATTGTTTGTTGTAACACCCTCCGCCGGTCAAATCAATCAGGTAAAATTCAGTCATATCTCGGTGGAAGATGGGCTTTCTCAATCGACGGTTTACGCTACCATACAAGATCATTCCGGTTATCTATGGTTTGGCACCCAGGATGGTTTAAACAGATACGACGGCTACCATTTTGAGGTTTTCCGCCACGATCCAACGGATTCCACCTCGATTTCACATAACTGGATCTGGGATGTCTTAGAAGACCATGAGCACAATATTTGGTTGGCGACCTGGAATGGTTTGAATCGCTATGATTCGTTTACAAAGACGTTTCGCAAATATTCCCCGATTGTAAATGATCCCGGCAGTATCAGTGGCGAACGAACCAATTTTCTCTTCCAGGACAGTGAGAACAGATTATGGATCAGCGCGTGGGGTGGCGGATTGAATCTTTATGATTATGGTGCGGACCAGTTTAGACAATTCAAATCCGATTCCACAGATCCGCGCAGCATTAATAACAACTATATTCGCTGTATTATTGAGGACAGCAAAAAAACACTCTGGATTGGTACCTGGGGCGGCGGATTAAATAAATTCGATCCGGTTACAAATACCTTTGATGCCTTTTTACATGATCCGGATGACGTCCATTCAATCAGCAGCAATTTTATCACTTCAATTGGGGAGGATAAAAATGGTAGGTTGTGGATCGGGACGCACAAGAGTGGGTTAAACAGATTTGATCCCGATAAAAATCAATTTGATAAACATTTCCGAAAGCAAAACAAAGACGGAAGTTTATCCGACAATAATATTACAATCGTTTTCAAAGATGATCGAAACAGGTTGTGGATTGGAACCCAGAACGGTGGGTTGCATTTGTTGAATATTAAAAATAAAACATTCAGAAAATTCGGATCCGAACTACAAAATCCCAAAAGTCTCAGCGGCAACAATATCTTTTCCATATTTCAGGATCGAGGTGGAATTATCTGGATTGGTGCAACCGGTCTGAGCCGGTTTGATCCTAAATTAAACCAATTTATCCATATCAATCCGATCAGCATAAATAAAAAAACACCCAATAGTGCGATTGTCAGATGCTTTTTTGAAGATGGAAATAATATCTGGGTTGGGACCGATGGTGGCGGCATAAATATATTTTCACGGGGTCATCAGGGATTTACACCCTTAAGGAACGATCCTGATAACACAAACAGTTTGAGCAGTAATAATGTCCGTGCTATCATAAAAGACAGGAATGATCATATCTGGATAGCCACTTTAGATGGAGGGTTAAACCGGTATAATCCGGCCACTAAGAAATTTGACCGATTTTACGAAAATGCAAATTATCCGCAGATTGCCGGAATCGGACATATTGAGACCCTTTATTATGATAGCCGGGATATTTTGTGGATCGGTACAGGAAGTGATGGACTGTTTAATTATCAGCATGCCGAAAACAAATTTGAGAAAATAACTACGCCATTTTTGGATACACTCCGGCTCAATGATCAATATATAAGCACCATTTATGAAGACAGCCGGAATATCATCTGGGTTGGCCACTGGGGTGGGGGATTGAGTGCATTGTACCCCGGTGAAGACTATCGGATTCGCTTTAACTGTGGTTTAAATGATAAAAAATTGAGCAACGATATTGTACATTCGATATGGGAAAACGAATCAGGGGTCTTGTGGATCGGAACGGCCAGCGGCCTCGATAGATTTATACCTCCGGCACATGCCGAGAATTATGATACCGTCCAATTAAAATCTTATCACATCAAAGACGGCTTGCCGAATGAAGTTGTCTATGGGATTTTAGGGGATGAAAGCGGCCATTTATGGCTGAGCACAAATAACGGCCTATCAAAATTTTATCCTTCTACACAGGTTTTTAAGAACTATACTGTCGATGACGGTCTGCAGGGGAATGAATTTAATGCCGGGGCATTTCTTAAAGATAATCAGGGCAATATGTATTTTGGCGGCAATAACGGATTCAATATTTTTCATCCCGACAGCATTCTGGAAAATGGTCATATTCCTCCGATCGTAATTACATCGTTCCGGATTTTTGACCAGCTTATAAAACCCACAAATCCCGGTCAGTTAATGGAACTTTCATATGACGAAAATTTCATTTCGTTCGAGTTTGCCGCGCTGGATTATACCGCACCCGATAAAAATCATTATGCCTATATGATGGACGGGCTGGACCAGAGATGGCAATATTCCGGTAACAGACGCTTTGCCAGTTATACCAATCTGGATCCGGGAAAATATACATTTAAAGTCAAAGGATCAAATAATGACGGCGTTTGGAACGAGGAAGGTTTTTCGATGCAACTGTATATCCACCCCCCGTTCTGGCGAACCTGGTGGTTTATGTTAATTGTGTTGATAACAATTTCCGCAGTAATATTATCCTTACACGAATACAGGGTAAGACAATTACTGGAAGTTGAAAAAATACGTGTCAAGATCGCCAGCGATCTGCATGATGATGTTGGTTCCTCCCTGACTAAAATATCTATGTTTTCTGATCTGATCATTGAGCAAACCAATCCTGCACAAAACAAAGAAATGCTTTCCCGTATAGAGCTATACAAGCCGTGAGCTGATAAAAACCATGAGTGATATTGTCTGGGCGATTGATGCCCGGAAAGACCAGCTGGGAGAGTTAATCGACCGTATAAAGGAAGTGGCTTTTTCGGCCATGGAAATTGGGAATTTTTACATTCATTTTGACCTGCAGAATATTGATCCAAAGAGAGAAATAACATCGAATGTGCGTCAAAATCTCTATCTGATTTTTAAAGAAGCAATCAATAATATTGTTAAACATTCTAATGCTACAAAAGCAAATGTACTTATCTATCTGACAGGCGGGCAGTTAAACTTAATCATTTCAGATAATGGAAGGGGTCTGCCTGAAAACAATAGTTTTAGCGGAAATGGCTTAAAAAATATGCAATTGAGAACCCAACGGATAAAAGGAATTTTTAAAACTGAGAACAAAAACGGTTTTACTTTATCTGTTAAAAATGTAAAAGTGTAATAATATAATATCCTTTTATGAGGATGCAGGTCATGAAATTATAAAAACATAACCCATCGCTATCTTTCCCGGAAAGGAAATTCATATATTCCTTTCTAGAGGAGTTTGGGATCTGCAAAAACCACATGAAAATGTAGTATTAATTTTAAATTTTAACCATTATAATAAAAAATGATTTTAACAGCCATCGTAGAAGACGATAGTGAAATCCGCGAAGGAATACGCCAATATCTGAATAACCAAAACGATATTTCCTGCCCGATAGGTGCGGGCTCTGTCGAAAATTTCCTTTTTGCTCTGGATACGAAAGATTTACCTGATGTCATTATCATGGATATCGGCTTGCCGGGTATGTCCGGTATTGAAGGCATAAAAATCATTAAGGAAAAATATCCGGAAGTAAATATAATTGTTTTCACAATCCATGATGATCACGAAAAAATTTTTAAATCTTTATGTGCCGGGGCCAGTGGTTATCTGTTAAAAAATACACCTTTGCCGGAGATCAAGAATGGGATAAAACAATTATATACAGGTGGCGCACCCATGTCGCCGCAAATTGCACGGAAAACAATTGATTTTTTCACACAGGATAAAAAGCAAATCCCGAACAATACGCCTTTGACATTGCGCGAAAAGGAAATTGTCGTTGGTCTGGTAGACGGACTAAGTTATAAGCTGATTGCCGATCGCATGAGTATTTCGATCGAGACGGTGCGCTATCATATAAAAAATATTTATCTGAAACTGCATGTTCACTGCAAGGCTGATGTGATTACCAAATCGCTGCGCGGTGAAATCTGATTTCGGATTTCGATATCAGGGCTTAGGATTTTCAAATAATTACCACATCTTTATGTAGTACTTCATGCTCAATTCTTTCTCTATTATAAATATGACGTTCAGTTGATCAAACAGCTGAAATTAAACAAATAGTTTTTGAGGAACCAAAATAGAGGGGGAACCAATGAGAATCTCATCATTGTATCTATGCTTTATTTTCCTTACTGCCGGAATTATCCATGCCCAGAGAAATTCGCCGGTACTAATCGCCCACTACCCTTTTAGCGGCAACGCCCTGGATGTAAGCGGTAGTAAGTATCATGGCAATGTGCAGGGCCCTGTTATAGGCTTAGACCGTTTTGGCAATCACGGCTATGCTTATGAATTTGATGGTGTTGATGATTATATCCGTATTCCGGTTAATATCAATCCGGATGTTTTGCCGGTTTGTACGATAACCATGTGGGTCAAATCCGATAGTGCCGGACCCCGGTCAAAGGTATTTTCTCATGATGACGGTGGATTTGACCGTACAATCGGGATCGATGACCGCGAGAAGGGTGTTACCTGGTCGGCATTCAGTGGCTCCGGAACAGTATTGGGCCGTTATCCCGTATCGGATGAGTGGACTTTTCTGGCCGTGGTTTATAACCAGTTGTATAATAATGGAAACCTGCAGAATGGTCTGGTCAAACTATATGTAAATGACAGCCTTTACCAGGAACCCGGCCACTGGGAACGGGATTGGAATATGTCCATATCGGTGCTAATCCGACTTCCGGGCAGTTTTTCAGGGGCACCATTGATGACATCCGAATTTATAAAGGTGAATTAACGGAGAAAAGTATTGGCGCATTAAAGAATGCCTCAAATCCGCTGCCGGGGCCCGAAATACAATGGACAAAAACGTATGGGGATATTTCCGATACAGAGGGCTTTGCGGTATATGAGAATATTAATGGCGGATTTACCGTACTTTGTTCGAAAGAACAAGTCTACTTTATCGACAATAAGGGTGACTATATCAGCAATTTATCTTATGCCGGCGGTCTGGAGGTATTCAATCGAAGTATAGGTGGATATCTGGCTTCTCCGGCCTGGGGCTATTTGGTGCTGGGTTATAGTGAAAATGATTGGCCTGAGCAGCCGGATGCAGTTATAAAAAAAATAAATACAATCGGGCAACTTAACTGGGGTCAGAAATATGAAAAATATTCCTATTTTAATGATATTGAACCTGCCGGCCTTGGCGAATATGCTTTGATCGGAAAAAAAATTGTTCAATTGAATTTATATGGGGTTAACAATGATACCTTGTCATTTATAAAAATTAAAAGTGATGGTACGGTATTATTGGAGGTTGATTATCTGGGGATAAGAGCAGCATCTTCTGGAAAAATCAAACTAACACAAGATAACGGATTCATCATCATTGCTTCAAAATATCCATATCCGGATCGATGGGATGAAAGAATAGATATCTTGCTTCTCAAGACCGATAACGACGGAAATGTGATCTGGAGCCGGACCTATGGGCGGGAAGATGAAAAGGAAGTGGGAACGTCAGTCTTTCAAACCTCGGATGGCGGCTTCCTTATATTTTTACAAACATCAGTGCCAATATATGGGAAGGGTACCTCCTACCTATATCGTGTCGATCATCAGGGACAATTCCTTTGGCAAAAAAAATATCTGGGTAATTACCATACTTCTAAAAAAACCAAATCCGGAAATTATATTATGCTGGGTAATATTTCTGCGGAGCGGCTTTTGTATGGCAATGGGGGCAGCGACATATTGGTCACTCTGGTTGATTCAACCGGGACGACACTATGGTCAAAAATCATTGGCGGTGAACTGGACGATCTCGGTCGGGATATATACGAGACGGCCGATGGCGGCTTCATTATAACCGGAAGCAGTAATTCTTTTTCCGGGGAGCAGAAAGAAATATTTTTATCCCGTATTGCCGCACAGGAAGTATCCGCTCTGCCGCTGGAGCAGAACGTAATACCCTTCGGATTTGAGATTGCTGCAAAACTATCCCAATCCGTTTAATCCGGAAACAACCATTAAATATTCTCTTGCTGAGGCTGCCAAAGTGCAGATCAATGTCTACAATATACTGGGCCAACATATCACTACTTTACTGAATACCCACCGGCCGGCGGGTTATCATAGTGTCGTGTTTAACGCAGAAAATTTATCCAGCGGTGTGTATTTTTATACTATGCGGGCAGGTGAATATGTTGGAGTTAAAAAAATGATTCATGTCAAATAAAGTTCTGTAGTTAGATAGGTAAAAAAGAGTTTTGTCAGGGGGAGATGCATTGTGCGTTCAAAAATGAAATATATGTTGCTGATATTTGCACTCAATTCCGGCAATACAATTCTTTATGCACAACCAGCACCGGTGCGGGAAATATTACCAGAGCAAGATGTATCTGAAAGTCATTTCGGCAATATTCAGGAAAGTTTGCAGTCTGTCTTTGAATTCAGTGAGGTTTTGAGTTCAAATCAAGACCAGCGTCAACGTGCCGTCGCTTTTCATTCAATCATTTTTATCGACTCAGCAGCCCGGGTAATAGATGAAATTATTCTGGGAACGGCGGAGGCCAATGCAATCCAGGGAGAGGGATGGTTTGAAAATGAATATTCTGCGGAAGCCGGTTCATTCCAGTGGGCAGGCGGTACGGCAAAGCAAGACTCGTATTCAACTTAGTTTGCCCAATGAGACAAGAGGGCTATTAATAAAAATATCAGCTATTCAAGACAGTCTGTGGATGAATGTAAAAATCGCCGGTGAAACAGCTGATACGTTGCGTGTCGATTCTTATTGGCATTCAGGATTTATCACTGTTGGAAATCCTGTACCGGAAATTGTTTCAGGGATGAAGCCGGTGTGGACTGCGGGCCGGTACTTTCCCAAATTTCCTAAAACAGACCGGATATATGTTTTTCCTGCACATACCAGTATATCAGAAAATTCGTCCAATCCTTGGGACGATTCCTGGCGTATTCATCACTCCTATCTGGATATGATGGCCTTAACGCTTGTGGGCATGCAGGGTTTGATAAACCGAAATCAACCGCGAGTATATCTTGATTGGCAAGATACTTTCGCCACGAGTGGATTCTGGCTGCCGCATCTGGCGGAGCATGTGGAAATTATCGAAATGGATCTGGATGCGCTCAGTTCGGTTAACTTTCTTATTGAACGTTTCCCTTCGTTATTCAAAGGAATTGTAATTTATGACCCCGAAGTTCCTGAGACAATTAATCTTGCGACAATGCTTGCCGGCAAGGATGACTTACTTATCCTGGCACCGGAGCAATTGGAACTCCCGGGAATTCCGGATTTAGGTCCGGTTACTGATCTTCGTCTTCTTGTGCAATCACAAGGTTGGGACGCAACCGTAGAAAGCCAAACCAGTGTGTATCAATGGGTCTATGATAATGTCTGGCCGGAGTTGAGCAGCGGATTATCGGTATTATCAGCCCGGGACCACCAACATCCAGGTCACTTAATGAAGATTTTACCTGGCCCTTAAATCTTGCGCAACGTGATTATTATGTTGCACTGGGCATATCGGCAATTTATTTAGATCCCGATTCGGAGCCGCACGCCAGTCTGCTTGATAAGTTTTTCTCTGATGCACCGTCCCCTGTTCCGGTAACTGGTGGATTTTCGATAAGTGAAGAAGGGCTCACTTCTTTTTTATCGCGATACGGAGACTGGCAAATGGCACTATCCTGGCCGGGCCAACCCCTTTCTGCCGGAAATTATACCGTTTTCTCTGGTATAGAAACCGCTGTTAAAAAATACCAGTCGCAATTGGATCCGGGTCGCATTTTTGCTACCCTGGGAGATCGTCCGGTTGCGACCATGTTTTGCACTGATGGTGATAACCTGCAATATCTGGCCGACCGCGGTTTCCATGATTTTTTTGTCTGGGAAGATATAGTAAATCAAAATTTTGGCTGGACTATAAATCCGACACTGGCAGAACTTGCACCGCTTATCTGGAATTATTATGTGACAAACCGCACCGGTGTCTCGCTGATAACCGGACTCTCTGGCGCAGGTTACATGTATCCGCAACAAATGAACTCAGATCAAATCAACAGATACCTGACCTATACCCAACGCTACCAGAATGACACGGGTCTGCGTGTCGTACGTGCTGATGACCGCAAAGGCCCCTGGACCAGAGAACTTGCTGTCAGTTACTATAATAATCTGCGCGATACAGGATATCTGGGTGCTTTTGTGGGTTATGGCGGAGGTGCACGGCGCGGACTAACTGTTAGCTATGATGGTGTTCCGGCGCCAACCATGCGGCCAAGCCTATCAAATAAGGGGACAAAACGAACAAGCGGTTGTAGCAAACATAATGAATCAAACCCAGGGCGAAGAATTTATCGATATCGACTATGAGTGAAATCCGGTATGCAATTTGGTCCAGGATTCCGATGCTTATGACGGTCATGCCATCTTGATACCACCTTCTTTTAGCAGTCATGAATCATGCTGTCTGGCGACGAATTCACCAAAATTGCAGCTGGCGCCCGGCAATTACACGGTAACATTCCGGCTTAAGGTTCCTGATAATCAGGAAACGAATCCGGTTGCCCGTATATATACCGGATTTCTGACAAATGACTGGAACGAAATTGCTACTCAAACCATTTCCCCATCGGACTTTCGACAGCCCGACGCATATCAGGATTTTAATTTGTCATTTACAATCGATACACTGATATCCGGCTTTGAATGCCGGATAGATCATTGGCAGGGAACACAAACGGAATTATATGTGGATTATTTTCGCATTATCAGAAGTGGCGGCCAGGCATTACCCCTCTTTACGACAATCCTGGTTCCTTTAATCATAACCCCGGAAGAAATGCCTTTCCAAAATACAGCGCCCGGCCGGTTCACCGCGGCATTTGAAGCCGCAGGCGGTTTAGTACTCAATCCGGACGAATTTATGGCAGCGCTCAATCCGGAATTCATGATTGAATTCACCAAACCAATTTTAGGCGCAGCACACCCTGCAATTATGGCGGCGCAGGTGCAATTGGCCCAAGGAAATTATTTGGGAAGTTTGCTCACTATCCGTGATGCTTTAAGGCCAAATGTAGTAGCTGAAATCCGGGTTGAACCCGAGCATCATGATATCGAAAGTGGAAGATCCGATTCCGTTGATGTCGTTATTAACGGGGTAACCGGAATAGGCGCTTTTTCCTTTGAAATGGAATATGATTCAGATATCATACGCGTTGATTCCGTTTTAATGGGTTCTTTCCTTGGCAGTACCGGTCGACCACTATCAGTGCATAATCCGGCAATCGACAATATTAATGGCAACTTGAACTTCCGGGGGACAACTTCAGGCGAAGATCCGGGTGCAAATGGCTCCGGAAATCTTGCCACAATACTTTTTACATCTAAAACAGAGGGCAGTACAAGCCTGACGCTCAAAGAGGTCCGGATAAATAATGCGGATAATCTTAGTTTGACGGTGGGTTCGATTATTTCGGGACGAGTCTCTGTTTATACCCCGACTGGCGTTTTCAGTGGAAACTTATATCCTGATCAATTTACCTTATGGCAGAACTATCCGAATCCGTTTAATCCGGCCACACAAATAAGCTATGCAATACCAGAGGCCAGTTTTCTAGAGATTCAGGTTTATAATATATTTGGTCAAAAGATAAAGACACTGATATCGAAATACCAGACGCCCGGGAACCATGCTGTTACCTGGGATGGGACCGATAATAGCGGAAAAAGAGTTAGTAGCGGCATTTATTACTATAGATTAACGGCAGACAATTTCAATAAAACCATGAAAATGACATTGATTAAATAAAATATCTGAAATCTCATGAAATAATATTTGCATTATCAATTGAACCGCTTTTTCTCGAAAAAGATCGAAATTATACACATTGTATTAGGGGTTAAAAATGTCGCAGAATTTGAAAAATTACAGCAGTATATTTTTCTCTTATTAATGTTACTGATGCTCAAACCGGCCATAAGTCAAAGTACCTGGCAGCAAACATCCGGTCCGGTCGCCGGACTTGTCAGTTACATTGCCGTAGACAATAATCAGAATATCTTTGCCGGGACGAACAGCAGTGGTGTTTATTTTTATCGTCTGCAAGCCGGTAACTTTAACCAAACACCCAAAATAGTACTATTCCGATAAGGAAATATTTTCTAATACAGGATAGTATCAAATGACTTAGGGGAGTAAAAAATTTGACAGGATAACGGGATATACAGGATAAAAAAGAAATTCATAAAAATATGTAAAATATTTAATAATTAACTCTAACCGGCTGAATATTAACATCTTATTGATAATTCAAATCCAGTAAATCGTGTCAGGGACCCCGTTGTGGTTATCCTGTCTAAAAAAAAACATATGGTCATCTGATACAAACTTAGATTAGCATTTAAACACCACGACCTTTTAAGTAAATCATCCCGTCTCTGTGGGAAGTTTGTGATGTAAATGTTGAGATTTTACGTAAAATTGCAAATTAAGTGAAAATGGAACGCTTGGAACATGCGATTAAATCTGGAAGGAAAATCCGATCAGGAATTTTAGGCGGGTATACGTCAGTTCAGAATTTTGAAGCAGATCGGCCAGCGTATTTTTTACATTGCCTTCAGGAAGTTTGACCGGACCCTTTACCTTATCCGAACCGAATGAATAATTTATGCCAAGGGTGAATTCGGATCGGCCAATAGAGAATGATGCACCGGTAGAAAGGTGGTAAATATCCCAGGTTGAAACCGTGAGGTTTGTTCTGGTATCAGGCACCGACGCCGAGAAATCGGTAACATAACTGACATAGAGGTTCAGATTTTCTTCAAGGTAAAATTCTGCGCCCAAGCCATAATTGAATACACTTTTTGATTCGGTATCTACCCTGTAGGTAATCAATTCATTTGAACTTTGCGTCCTAAAGTCGCTGATATCAAGCACATTGTAAGCTGCAATCTTGTTATACCACTCGCCACTGAAATGCAGCCGGTGTTTTCCAAGCCGGTATCCGGCCCCCATTCCCAATGCGAGCGGGATTTTATGCCGTGCGGTTACATCTTGCTGATAATTGACCATATAAATTGTCTGTTCATCAGAAACATCCCCCGAATTGACTAAATTAAACCAGGACGAACCATCCCCGCTTACCGATAGGCTTGGTGTGGTTATGGTAAACCCCAGTGTAAGTGGGTCGAAATTGGCTCCGATCCCGGCTTTTGCCAGAATACGATAATTAATATATTCAAACTGTTGGGTAATTATGGCCGTGCTGACATTCCCGGCCGGATCGAGTATTTCTGAATAGATATGCTTGCGTGTTTTCTGATTTCGGACGGAAACATAGGGTGTAATCCCGAACGCAATATCAGGAGTCAGTTTAACCGCCCAGGACAGACCGATCCACAGATCGGATAGTTCCTGATTGGCAATCAGTTCCCCTGCCACCAGATCCTCGTCCGGACCGGTCCCGCGGATGCCTCCGCGGCGGCCCTCGATATCGTAATTCATACGCTGCCGGGTTAGAATGGAATAAGAGAGTGTATTGTCACCCAGCCAGTCAAACGTGAATGAACCGGCAAAAAGTGTGGGAGCAGGTTCAATGGTGCTGGAGGTCAGATCTTTTCCGGGTCCCGCCCCGTTTTCCAGATTCAAAATACTATACTGAAAGACCTTTCCGCTGAGCAATATCTCCGGTTCAGGATATAGAGCCAATGCCGCCGGATTATAATAGGTCGCCGCCAGATCGGTAACACTGCCAATAACTGCGCCGCCCAGTAAGGTGGAACGGCTACCATACTGAAGATTCCAGTAATGGGTATCCTGTGCGGATGCCTCAATAAACACACAAATGAAGAAGCCCGGGATTAATACCTTATTGAATATCTGTCTGTTCATCATTTGACTTTCCTGACATTATATTGTTTCCATCAAATTAGATTCTGACCAGGTAAGATAATTTGAAGACTATGAATATTAAAAATAGATCATACAAAAACCAATATCCACATTTTAATTTGAAAAAATGATTTCCTGCCTCTTTTAAAATATTATGTCTTGAATTATTTTCGAAGGTGAAAATTAATGATGGTTCTGAATACTTTGTTAAAGTTGAGATAAGTATGCTTTTAGCAGATTGATAATATCGGATTTAAATTAATTCGAAACGGTCTTCGATGCCGAAAAACGGTTTTATCAGGCATTCTGCAGTTCAAACACGGTGATCTCCGGCGGCATGCCGACCCTTCCCGGATATCCGATCGAGCCCAAACCGGTGTTAACGTACAAATTTTGTTTACCCTCGGTATATAAGCCGCCCCACTGTTTATAACGCATGGTAACCGGACTCCAGCGCCATCCCGGGATCTCGATCCCAAACTGGGCACCATGGGTGTGACCGGCAAGCATCAGATCGATGTCGGTCTTCTCCCTGACCTGCGCATCCCAATGGGTCGGGTCATGGGACATGAGAATCTTAAAGGCGTTTTGCTCCACATTTTTCATTGCCTTGTTGAGATCACCATACTGCGGGAAGGGTGGCAGGCCCCAGTTCTGGATGCCGATCAATTCAATTTTCTCATCGCCGATACTGATATTCCTGGATTCGTCCAGCAGAAGATCAAATCCGATATCCCGCTGAAGTTTGATTAACCGATCCAGATTGGCCTGTTTTTCCTGCTCGTTCTTCCACGGTACATATTCGCCGTAATCATGATTTCCCAGGATCGAATACTTCCCCATTTTTGCCCGGAATTTTGTCAGGCTGTCGAGGAAGGCATCCATCTCTGTCGATAGATTATTGATAAAATCACCAGTAAATAGCAGCAGGTCCGGCTCTTCCGCGTTAACCAGTTCAATCAGTTTCTCAATCTGATCATTGTGATGAATAAATGTCCCGATATGAAAATCGGATATCTGGACAAGTTTTGTTCCGTTGAATGCAGCCGGGAGGTTCGGATAATTCAACCGCAGTCTTCGGATGGTAAAGTCGAACCGGCCATAGGCGATTCCGTAAACCAAAGGCAGCAGAGGCATACCCGCAAAAACGATCCCAACCTGGGTGAGCAATTTACGCCGGGTAATTTTTTTACCGGGCGCTTCCGGCGAATCGACACGGCGTTTTCTCAGCGTCAGGAATTTCCTGATTTGAAAAATCACGTCATCGAACATATTGAACACGATAAAAATGATCTTGGGGATATAGAACACAATAAACGAACCGCTGATCAGATGAAAATAGAACAAAATCCGGTCACCGGGAATATGCTCCTGAAAGGTTAAAACCGCGGTAAATCCAAGAAGGATAACAGCCGGAACAACCCAATACAGTATGGCGATAATTCTCCCTACCCGGGATCGGAAATCGGAAATTATTTTTGTGATGCCCCACCAGGCATAGGCATCCATCACCAGCACAATGACACTAAAAACGGAGATGACCAGTACCGGATTACCGCGCATTTATTTTCCCTTTCCCGCCAGTTGACGAATATCCGGTGGCTCCAGTACTTTCTTATCAGATCCTTTCAAAACCGCATGGATCATGGCCAGACCAAGCTCTTCCATGGTACCGACATATTTCGGAAATAGCAGACGCCACACCGGATAGAATGGGCTGAAAATCCGGTACATTTTATAGGTATTTTTTAATCCCCTGGTGGGTTGGATGTACCCCGGCCGGAACATATAGGCCGCTTTAAACGGAAGTTTCAGCAGTTCATTTTCTGTTTTCCCTTTTACCCTTGCCCACATACTGCGCCCTTCCCCGGTGCTGTCGGTACCGACGCCGGAGACATAGCAGAAGGTCATCCCCGGATTCTTTTCCGACAGGATCCTGGCTAGATTAAGTGTCAGATCATAGGTGATCCGCCGGTATTTTTCCTCGTTCATGCCGACAGAAGAGACCCCCATGCAGAAATAACAGGCGTTGTAACCCGCCACTTGTGCTTCAATCGGTGAAAAATCATTGAAATCCTGGTGGATTATTTCCTTCACTTTTCCATGCGTGATACCCAAAGGCCGGCGATTGATCACCAGAACGGATTTGACTTCCGGGTGCAGCAGGCACTCGTGCAGCACGCCCTCACCTACCATCCCGGTGGCACCAAATATGATGGCTTTTATTTTCATTTTGCATACCGTTCTTTTTTTGTTGGATATGAATCTGCTGTACCAGAGTTTTCATTAAATATCAGCGACGCTTTTAATGCCAGGTGATCCGATAAACTGTCGTTAGATTTATTCTTAACATCCGTCACATTGATCGATTGCGTGATGACCTTCTTCATCGGCATTTGCATTACCTGGTCATAGGCAAAAATATAATCAAACCGTTTATACATATTGAACAATCTGAACATCATTGTGTATTCTTGGGTTGATGGATTGAATTCCCCGTGCAAATCCCGGGGAGAGCCTAAAAATGTTGTCATGGCCTCCAAATCTGCTTCATCGTAACCATCCGAATTAAAATCTCCGGTCGACAGAACGATCATATTTTCCGATGATCTGATCATACCGGTTTCGACCACGTTATAGACCGCATAATCGATAAAATTACTTATTTCTCGGTATTGCCGCCGCTTGTGGCTCCTGGATCCAAGTGCCTGCAAATGGGTGGTAAAGATAAATATCTGGGTCGAATCATCCAATTGATGCAGTGAGCCCATTACCGATTTGTTGGCCAGAAAATCGGTTGATACGGAAAGTTCTTTGCTCAGTACCATGTGGATCGCGCCGTCGGTTACGCTTACGTCATCATTATGATCAATGACCGACAGATCAATCTGCTGGTATTTTGACATCAAAAACAGACCCGCATCCTGAAATAAATTTTCGGGAAATGAATCATAATCCACTCTTGATACCACGCTCTTATAGGCGTCTCTGTTTATATTCTTCAGGATGTAATTTCTGGCATCTTCGTCAAATAACTCCTGAAGGAGGACAAAATCAAATTCAGATTGATCGATATACTCGAGAAGTGCATCCAGTTTGCTTGTATTTTTCCCAAAGACGGACTGAATATTATAGGTCAGGATACTTAGCTTTCCGCCGCCCGTTTTACCGGCCACGACTGGATCATTAACCGGCGGCTGAAATGTTACGGCCGGAGAACAGGCGGTCAGGTATATGATCAATATGCTGCGAATAAATCCGAGAATTGGATTTGTATACGATGTTTTCCGCATAATTTTTAATACTCATTCCCTAAAACAGGTCTTAATTTTTCTTCTGGATTCGGACATCTATTTCAATTATCTCAAGATGGTGAATATAATAAGAACCCAACTCCTTTCTCAATCATTCCCGTTTTAATATTTGTTAAGATTCTGAAAACCAATCTTCTCAGCTCAGGAATGTAGCATGTCGCAATATGCTGATTTAATTCAGGCTGAGTATAAATATTTGTCAAAAAGAACATATGACAGGTTATTTTAAAAATTGAAACGAGCACCTGAGCAGGACTTTATTGGTCTAATATTATTACCGTAAACGACCTACCGATAAATCAGTAACCTCTGACAAACTAAGTTTCTGTTCTTCGTATAATTCAATCCGGTGCTATATATCGGTTAAAATTCTATCATAAATACACAACAAAATGGTTTTTCAAAACCGGCTAAACCAAGCTTTTTAAATAATCGTGAAATAATACATAAGATCTTGATTTTATAGAAGAAGTACAATAATTAACAGCATTGTCTTAAGCGTGTGTTTACAAAATAATTATAATTATTAATTTTAATCATGATCTAAATATATCATTCCGAACCCTCAGATAATTCAGGTCAGGCCGGTTTCAGGATGACACTCTTTTTTGGTTCACTTCAGATCAAAATCTATGATTTATTTTTAAGAGACTTCTGATAAATGCATTCACAATAAGACAATTTGTCACTCCCGAAAGACGGGATTTCCAACCTGAATCCTGACCTGTCGTCAGGACAGGTTTAATTCAGGTTCTCTTTAAGGGATTCTGTCCGAAGGACTCCTTCGGAGAAACAAGCATGTCCTGGCGACAGGCCAGGGTTCAGAATGACATTTTGGCACATATTAACATTTTTCAGAAGTCTCTTTTATATAAGATGTAAATACGCGGTCAAGACAATATAGTTAAATTTTAAGATCCTGCCGATTTCGTCAAAATATATATAATTAATCTCCAAAACTAAATTCGTAATTGTTCTATCGAAATTGCCTTGAGACCTTCTGATCAGAATGTATAATTCTATAAAAATATTTAGCTTATAATAATTTTATCAGGGAATATAACCCGGTCACATCCAGTTGTTCAGGATCAGTAAGGAGAATTATATTCATGATAAGCAGTAAATTAAGGCCTGATCAAAAAAGACGATCACAGGCCGGCAAAACAAGTCATCATACTCAAATCCGTGAGATTGAAACAGTATTCGCTACTCTGAATAGTCTGTCAGAAGGAATGATTATTACCGATAAAGATGGTAAATTTATATTCTTCAATCCCGTTGCGACAAAAATATTAGGTATTGGATTAAAAAATATTACCCCTGAAAAATGGACATCCGTATACGGTTGTTACTATCCCGATAAACGCACCCCATACCCGCCGGAAAAGTTGCCCCTAGCGCTGGCGATCAATGGTGAAAGTATCCATGATGACAGAATTTTTATCAGAAATCCGGAAAAGCCTGAAGGTGTCTTTATCAGTGTAGATGCCAGTCCGGTGAGAAATTCGCAAGGATCAATCATCGGGGGCTCGGTTATTTTCCGCGATATCAGCGATACCATCAAATCAGAAATGTCCCTGAATAGAGAGTCAGGAAAGGCTAAGGACTCAATTTATAGGATTTCCCCAACCCACTTATGTCTGGCAAAGTACAGGAGATGATTTTATCCTGATTGATTACAATCATGCAGCGAAGAGATTTAATCAAGGTAGTATCAGGGAACATCTCGGAACAAAATTAAGCCGGATGTATGCCGATTCACCGGAAATACTGGCGGATTTTAAGACCTGTTTCGATAAAAGAAGTGCACTGCACCGGAAAATAACTTATACCTTCAAGAAACAATAATAAAGAACAGGAACTGGATAGTCAATTATGTTTTTCTGCCACCTGATTCAATAATGGTACATACAGAGGACATTACCGAACGAAAAAACAATGATCATGAATTGCGAAAACTATCCAGTGCGATTGAGCAAACCGCTGACAGTGTAATTCTGACCGATAAACATGGTATTATTGAATATGTTAATCCGGCTTTTGAAAAAACAACCGGCTATCACATCTTTGGAAGCGATCGGTAAGACGCCGGCGCTTCTCAAATCAGGCCATCATGAACTAAATTCTATAAAACCTTATGGGAAATTATTCTGGGTGGAAATCCCTATACCGGGACAATTATGAACAAGAAAAAAGACGGTGAATTTATTGGTGTGAGCAGTCTATTACACCGATGAAGGACAGCGAGGGAAATATCACCAATTTTGTATCCGTCATTAAAGATATCAGCCAACTAAAAAAAAAGCAGGAGCAAGATTTCCATTTACGTCTTGCCAGAGCAGTGCAACAACGTCTTTCAAAAACGAAGTTTTCATTGGACGGCTTCGATATTGCCGGAGCAAACTTTTCGGCGCTTGAAACAAGTGGCGACTATTTCGACTTTATTCACACTGCGGAAGGTCATGGACTGCTTGTTGTTGGTGATGTCTGCGGTCATGGGATTGGCGCGGCATTGATCATGGCTGAAACACGTGCTTATTTACGTGCATTTGCAAAGGTTGAATCTGATCCTGCGAATATTTTAAAAATGCTCAATGAGGAGCTGGTCACTGATCTCGGCAAAGATCATTATGTCACGCTGATACTGGCCCGTATCGATCCCGTCCGGAAGACTCTTGATTATGCCAGTGCCGGTCACATACCAGCCTATTTATTGAACAATGCAGGTGAAGTGATTCAGGTTCTTGAGAGTACTGGTATCCCACTGGGTTTCATTGCCGGTGAAAAATTTTCTCGAAGCGAACCGATTCCCCTTAAATCGGGCAACATTCTGGCTTTAATCACCGATGGTATAACCGAAGCCATTTCAAAAGATGAATTCCAGTTCGGCCATGATCGCATGATAGATGTGATAAACAGTCAACGGAATGATACAGCGGAACAAATTGTTGATCATCTAAATCAGGCAGTCAGTTTATTTACCGATCAACAGGATCAGGAAGACGATATTACATCCGTAATCTGCAAAGTTAATTAGAAATATTTGTTTCCAATAGGGTACTGCATACAGCAATTAAAAATGAATCCCAGGATCAGGCGGCTTGAACTCTTAAAATTTATTCCGGCAACGTCCAATAATGATAGAACAACCCGAACACATTTAATGATTTAAGTACCGGCCACAAATCAGTAATAATTTTTTCTTGTAAATTTTAAATTTATTTATTTATATTAATGCTGTATGGCATAATTACCATTCTCATTCGCGAAATTCATAAACACCTGTTCATACTTCTATCTCTTTATGCAAAGCAACACCAAAGACGGAATTGCAGGCACTATTATCGATTATATGCTTCAACATTATCTCTAAGATTGAAATTAATTAGCCGGGAATCTGTTATTCTATTACAGAGGTCGGCTGGTGATTTGCAATGTGAATATATATAGGAAAGAAATTGCTTTTAACTCAATATTTTCTGAATTATTCACCATAAAAATCATTAAAACCGGGAGGGATTGATGAAAATAATAACGTATCTCCCGAAAATTATTATTGCTTTTCTTCTTGTGTTTTTCATTAATATGCTTACGGTATTGGTTGGTGACGATATCTCCTCGGTTACAGTCGTCAACCTTACCACATACCGCATCGATGTAATTACCGAAGGCAAAATGTATTCCGCTGTCGAACCGGAATATGCCATTGTCCACACCACCGATCCAAAGTCATCTCTGGAGGTAACGGTTCAATATACCCCCGGGCAGGGCGTAACCGGCAGCGTAACCCGGACCATTGACCTTCCATATAGGGGTAGACAGGAAACCTGTGAATGTGGTGAAAATGATTCTCCGGAATGTGTCACCTATCCCGAAGAAGGCGGCAGTGCCAAATGGGAGGTCCGCCCGGCAGATTTTCCGGGATCTCAGACGGGTATTCATCGCGGGGCTATCTGGATAAATGATGAATTACGAGCTGAAAACGTCGCTTTGGTCGGACCGGATAATTTTGACGAATTTGCCCTGTTAGGGACCAATTGGAGCGGAACCGGTACCAGCACGGTTTATTTTGATGACATTCGGGTATTGTCTTATCCCAGCCCCCATTTTCTGGACGATTTCGAGAGCTATCCTACAGGCAGTTATCCGTCTGCCAACTGGGTTAACCGGTTCAGCGGAGAGTCCGCTGAGATCAGCGAAACCGTGGCCCACATGGGGGCTAAATCGTTTCAAATGATCTCCCTGCCTTCCTGGGCAAGGGTGGATGTCCATGTATTGCCAGCTCATGTTGATTCTATTAGCTATGAAGGGCAAATATATCTGAACCAGGCAGGACGTGGCGCACAGATGGGATTCGGCGTGGTGGTTTCATCCAATACATACCGAACGTATAATGTTGTAACGTTCGCTAATGACAACACGTTCCATTTTGGGGGGGCCGACTCGACACTGACATTTGGCCCCTGGACCCCACAGACCTGGTATAAAGTCAGGGTAATTTGCAGGTTCAATATAATTAACAACTGACGCAGATTGCGGAAATTATTTACCGCACAAAGTTCTGATAATGCAATTGCAGATTGTTGATAAACAAATTCTGGTAATCGTTGCTATATATTATGATCCCCTTTTGAACTTTTTATAAAATCGTAGCAGCAATAATCCCGAAATCAATACAGTCAGAATACATATTATCTGTCCCAGATTCCACTCCAGGGAAGTCCAACGGGCTGCATTTCCACGAAAATATTCCCATACAAACCGGATTGAACCGTACAATAGCCAGTAAAAGAGAAAGGTGACTCCAGGATTTTGTTTAAATTTATGCCAGAGAAAACTTGTGAGTATAAATACGAGCAGAGCCGAAAGCGACAAATAGACTGGTAACGGATGCACCGGCAAAGACAATGAGGCATCTTGTGGTAACAGACCCAGGTCAACCTGATGCCAGAACAACGGACTTGAAGGAGGATATTGAATGCCCCAAGGCAGATCGGTAAGACTGCCGTAACAGCAGCCATGTAAATAACAGCTCCAGCGGCCGATAAACGGACCAAGTCCCAGACTGGCGCATAAAACATCGGCATAATCCAACGATCGCATACCGTTAAATTTCAGATAGAGGAAAAATCCGCCAAATCCGCCGATGTAAGCACCCCAGGATGTGGTGCCGCCAAAAATATTCAGGATAACCGCCGGATTGTTCAGTGTTTCCGGCATTGTTTCGAGCAGATAGAAGACCCGCGCCCCGGCCAATCCCCCGATCATAGCGTAAATACAGGTACCCAATGCGTGGTAACCTGAAAGACCGGTGTGTTCACATCTTTTGACATAGATAACCATGACCACCAGCATGGCCAGAACATACATAGTCGTTCCGGTAGGAACCAGAAAGCCGGCGATGCCAGAATTGAGATACAATTCGGTAAAATCTACCAGACGCGGTCTCATGTTTTTTGTCTCGCTGACTTCCTCAGCCTGCGCCGCCATATGAGCGCGATGATCATTGGGATCAGAATAATACTTTCACTCAATAATTTTTTTATAAATATTATTTCCATGGATATCTATTCAGAATTTTTGAATTTTATCTATAGCATTATTGGTTATTAGGCTTCAAGATTATAGTTGTGTACGCTGCATGTTAAACATCGAAATTGAAAAAGCGACTGATAGAAATATTACTTAAGATTTGAACTAATTGAAAGCTGCGGATTTAAAAATTAAACAATCCCCTGAGGCTCTGTCTTCGACAGATTTGGTGATCCGGCGATATTTTAGTACCGAGGGATCGGATTGTTCATTTCGTTCCGATCCCGACCCGGGATTTCTGTTGTATTCCGATCCATAATACGGGACCTCTGCTTTGCTTTAGCCGGACTGATACACTGGGACTCATCCGAAGGAGTCCCGTTGCACGGGTTCTCGATTCTGGTAAAGTACTATTCCACTCGATGCCGCCCAGTCAGGAAAACCGTGTATGTCAGTTCTTCACAACCCTTGGCTGCATAAGAAATATTCTCACTTTCATTCGGAGGTTAGATGTTTTCATTGTTGATCAGGGTTGGAAATTTCGTTGAAGCAATAACTTGGTTGACGATATTCATCTCGTCCAGATTGATTGTATGCCCCATATTGGGATAGATGTTTTTTGTTACGTCGGCATTCAGATGTACAAATATTTTTGCACTCTCGTTTACCCGCGCTACCGGAATGTGGAAATCGGTATCAGAGCATCCGAAAAATACCGGTGTCCGTTGTAAATCACCCCGATAATCGGCAACATTTATTTCTTGGCCAATCAGTCCACCGCTCAGGGCAAATACGCCCCCAAAACGCGCCGGATAACGGGCGGCATAATCGGAAACCAGACAGGCTCCCTGTGAAAAACCGAGAAGATATATGTTTTCTGCCGGAAAATTTTTATTGATCAAGGCCTTTACAATCGAATTTATCAGAACCAATCCCGAAGTGATACCCGGCTCATTGGCCTCCCGCTTTTCGATAAAACGATAGGGATACCAGGAATTATCGGCGGCCTGAGGGATAACATAGATTATTCCTTTTGTATCAATTTCATTGGCCAGACTTTTCATCGATTCGGCATCGGCACCTCTGCCATGCAGCATGATCATGGCCGAATCTGCCTCTCCGATAGCCTTTCCCGTATAAATGATAGGCTGTCCCCTATGCGGACCAATGGTTTTATCCAAATCTAACATCCTAATCTCCAGGCGTTCTTATTAACTATCTTTAATTGCGTTCCTTTTAAGATTATGTTGTAACAAAGGTGTTCATATGGCGAATGGGGATAAGCCTGCTTTCAATTTCAGTTCTTCTGGATTCATACTTTTCCGGCAGCTTTAACGACTCCCCTAACGCATCCCGTTCCTCATCGATCATAAAACCGGGTCCATCGGTTGCGATCTCGAAAAGAACGCCGCCCGGTTCTCTGAAATAAATGGAATGGAAATAGTTACGGTCGATAATTTCCGTCGTATTGAAACCGTTTGAACGTAATGTATTCATCCATTCCCGCTGGGTGTCATCGGATTCCGTCCGCCAGGCGATATGGTGCACCGAGCCGGCGGACTGTATTGCATAGGGGCCGTCGGGATCGATCCTGATATCGAATTTTGCCTGGTGATCCCCTTCCCCGCTTAAATATCGTTTGAATGTACCTTCTTCCCTGAAAAGCCTAAATCCAAAGATATTTTTGACCAGATCTTCGGTTTGTTTTGAATTCCGAAGCCGGACCGTTGTGCCGAAGAATTTCCGGATCGCATGTTGCCGCGGTATGTCACCAGTTTCCCAACCCGGGAGGTGATCAACCTCATCCTCAACGAGTTCAATACACATACCATCCGGATCCGGGAACGAAATAAAATCGGCTTCAAATTTCCGATCCGGTCCACTGAAATCAATATCATGGCGGCTGAGACGCTCAATCCAGAAATCCATGCTGCCTTCAGGAATGGCAAAACTTACGGTGGTCGCTTCGCCGGTTCCGCGTTTTCCCGTTTGGGCGTTCGGAAAAGGAAAAAAGGTAAGGATCGTTCCCGGTGTACCCACTTCATCGCCAAAATAGAAATGATACACGTCGGGTGCGTCGAAATTGACCGTTTTCTTGACAAAACGCAGTCCCATAACCCGTGTATAAAAATCATAATTACGTTGCGGATCACTGGCCAAAGCGGTTATATGGTGTATCCCATGAATACTCTTTTCCATTGTCCCCCCATTATCAAATTGCTTGTATTATATAACTCTGAGGTCTTCTCGATGTATTCCATTTATTTACGATCCTCCAAGTTATATCGGTGAAATAAAGCAGAGTGTGTATTATAAGGAAAACACTTTTCTCTCCCCATAGTAATTTTATTTGGTACCCATGTAATTTTTGTGTTAAGTTATTTTGTGTAACCCGAGGAGATGCAAAAGATAATAGAAGTCAGAACACTCATTTTTCAGCGAAAACATCCGATAACAAATAAAGAAGCTCAAATTTTGTCTGTTATTTTTATAAAAGGTCATAAAATGACGCTACACCGGAAACTAAACAGGGCGGTTTTTGGTGTGATGATCCACTCCCTGTAGGAAGGAGGTGATCCTATCAATTCACGATCTTTAATAGGAACCTCCACTGAAGGTTGCTAGCGAAACCTTCTGGAGATTCCACTGATTTAATACGCAGGGGTTTGGATTATTCAAACCCCTGTTTTTTTGAATGGAACCATTGAATTCTGTACAAACCGCCCGCTCGTCCGGCATCAACGGGGCTTCGGAAAGATAAAATACGGTTTCCTCATTCCCATTAAACCGGTACGTGATATTTTATGCACCGACAGACGTGCTAAATCTACCCCCATAAATAATTGATCCGGGTGAACCAGCGTACCGGTATAGAATGGCTTGCGGCCATCCCCGGTTATCAGTTTTAACACATTTGTGACCGGTGCAAACATCTTATTGACCACATCTGCCTGCCAGAGAAACAATCGATCAAACTCATCGTAAAGACAATAAAGATCCATAAACATATAAGAAGCAATCTGAAAATTGACATATCAAAGGCTTTTTTCATTCAACGATATTGGGAATGTTTTTTTTAAATGGACAGGTAAAACGACTGTAATGAACCTTTCGGTATATAGTGCTAAAAACAATGGTATCATCGAGGTTATTCAAAACATTCCGCCGAGGGAGAGTGCAATGAAAAATATTCCGAGATTAGTCCTGTTTCTTGTATACACCTTGTTCTTAATTTTACCATTACCGGCTCAAAATATTTCCGATAAAATTGATTTGGCAATGGAGGAATTTGTCGGATTGGACCTGTTCTCCGGGACGGTTCTGGTGGCCAAAGAAGGCAATATTCTCTATGCCAGGGCTTTTGGTGAAGCGGACATGGATTTTCATGTAAAAAACCGACTTGAAACCAAATTCAACATCGGATCAATCGGAAAAATCTTTACCGGGACGGCTATCATGCAACTGGCTGAAAAAGATAAACTGGATGTAAAGGATCCGGTAATAAAGCATCTTCCGGATTTTCCGTTTGGCGATAAAATCCTGATCCATCACCTGCTCACACACACTTCCGGCACGTTTAATTATTTTGCTCATCCCGATTTTGCACAGAAAATAAATACCATTCGCAGTGTCAGCGATGCCCTGCCGCTGATCTATGATCAGGAATTACTTTTTGATACGCCGGGTGAAAAGTTTTCATACTCCAATTCCGGTATTGTTATCCTCGGTGCGGTTATTGAAAAAGTCTCCGGGATGTCGTATCCGGACTATTTGCAAAAAAATATCCTGGGGCCAATTGGAATGCATGATACCAGAATCAATTACCTCGAGGATATTGTTGAAAATCGTGCCGCCGGTTATGATAAACTGATCACCGGCAAATTTAAACGGAACATTTTCCGGGTGCCCCCGGCCAATGCAGACGGCGGTATTGAGACGACAGTACTTGATCTGTTAAAATTTGACCAGGCGCTGTATGGAACATCCCTGCTAAACGAGGAATCAAAAAGACAAATGTTTACTCCGTTTCTGGATGATTACGGATATTGCTGGGAGATTCGTCGTGAATATAACAATTTTATTACCAGCCACGGCGGCGGTGCGCCCGGTGTAAATGCGGCTTTCAGACGCTATACGACAGACCGTTATACACTTATTGTTCTGTCAAATTATGGTAGAGCGGCAACACCTGTTGCCCGTACCATTGAAGCGATTCTTTTTGAACAGGAATATTCCAGACCTGAGCCAAAAATTGGCGCGTATATCTACCAAATACTTTCTAAAGAAGGAAGCGCCTATTTTCTGAATAATTATGAAGAGATCCTGCTGGAAGGTGGATACCAGATTAGGTCCAGTAATATTTTAAACCAGGCCGGATACGAGTTGTTATTTAATCATCAAATCGATATGGCTATCGATCTTTTTAAATTGAATATTCGTTTATTCCCGGAGGATGCCAATATTCATGACAGCCTCGGTGAAGCATATATGATGAAGGGTGATTATGTAAAATCGCGGGAATTTTACAATAAAGCGCTTGAGCTTGATCCTGATTTTGCAAATGCCAAACAAAAGTTACAGAAACTTGATGAACTTGAGGGAAAATAAGTATTACATTTATGTATGTGGCATAAAATGTATTACGTATAATTGTTATTCAGGATTTGGAGTATATTTCAGATTTAGATTTTCGGGATTAGATGTAATAAATTCGCCTTTGCCACTCTGTCAATCCGCTAAGTCTACCAAATGATTGTGTATCAACGTGGAATTTATATTCCGGTTTTTGGATATAGTAAATTCTGTTTAGCCCCATAGCGCTGGTAATTTGTTTTAATCGATATTATTTTTGATTTTTGTACGTTTTACTTCAATGGGAAGGTTGAACCATACAAAAGAGACTAATTCAGGATGCGGCTGACCAGGACGCGGAATAAACTATTATAAACCCCCTGTGGGTGTATTTGCGCCTCGCCCAGGTTTGGGTTTTCCACGGGTTATTTTAATTTCCGTACTGGATTTTTCATTTAAAGATATCTACTTTAGCTTTCAAATGACTGGATTTACCGTAAAGTTTTCTTCAGCCGGGAGTAGCTGGTTGATGACCGTCGAATCTACAATGCGTGTAATCATTTATATTTAAAAAATTTATATGTTTGGCAAAATCCTACTGCATAAACAAAAATCTTCTTTTAAAGCAGAATTAAAAAAAATATTCTTTATAGCTACGAGCGCTTTTATTGTTGTGACCATTGTACGCCTGACTCTATCCTATGACAGCCTCGGTGATCTTGGCTGGATGTTTTCCCAGATTTTGATAAACCTTATCTTTTCTTTTTCCATAACAGCTTCAGCCATATTTACAGGATATTATTTTACCGATCGTCTGACAAAAAAGTTGAGTTTGACCATCCGTTTGTTCATATCCTTTATAGCCATGGTAAGTTCGCTCATATTCGGGATTTATCTGGGGCAGTTTTTGGTATGGTTTATGGGGATAACAACTGGTCCCTATTTTTTGGCCACGGAAAGTTTCTGGTTTAGTTTTTTATTTTCCTGTATTGTCGCGATTGTGGTTATCGGTTATGATGGCTTAAAAGAAAAACTGGAGACAGCCTATGAAAGAATTAAAATTCAGGAACGCCAAAAATCCGAGCTGGAAGTATTAAAAACAAAAGCCGATCTGGAGGCGCTGCAGAGTAAAATTAATCCCCATTTCTTATTTAACTCACTGAACAGTATCGCCGGACTGGCCACCATTGCACCCGAAAAAGTTGAAGATACAATTCTAAAACTGGCAGAGTCTTTTCGGTCAACGATAATAGAAAATGATACGTTTTCATCAATCGGTGAAGAAGTTCGGTTGATAAAAAACTATTTGGATATAGAAAAAATCCGTTTTGATAAAAGGCTAAATTATACCATACAGGTTGATGATGAACTCAGTACGCTTAAAATACCGCATCTCCTCATTCAACCCCTTGTGGAAAACGCCATCAAACATGGCATCGAGCCCAAGCCGGAAGGAGGCTCCGTACGCATTTCAATCAAAAAGGGTGCCGGTAAGAATATAATTATCGTCGAAGATGACGGGGTGGGGATTAAGGGGGATATTTCTTTCGGTTACGGACTGACAAATATAAGAAAGCGTCTGGAAAATATTTATAAAGATACCTATTCTTTTAACATCGAATCAGAAAATGGCACGATGGTATCAATCGGTATTCCTGAGCCATAAAACTTCTTCCACAACCATGCCTTGATTTGCAGGATCAGGCCATAGGATGCAGCGAAAATGTCGAAAATAAAATGTTTAATCGTTGATGATGAAGAAATTGCCCGGTTGAGGTTGCAGAAAATGGTCTCTGCTTTTCCTGATCTGGATATAGTAGGTGAAGCAGAAAATGGTCTTATTGCGGTTAAAAAAATAAATGAGTTAAAACCGGATCTGGTCTTTTTAGATATACAAATGCCCGGGCTCAACGGATTTGAAGTTCTAAAAAAACTCTCCCGGCAACCGGTGATCATTTTTGCAACTGCATTTGATAAATTTGCCATTCAGGCTTTCGATGAAAATTCCGTGGCTTATTTGCTAAAACCTGTCGAAAAAGAGAAACTCAATCGTGCTATAGAAAAATCAAGGTTATTGCTGCAAAAACCCGATAAAGTACTTTATGAAAAACTGCTACAGTTTGTCGAAAAGAAGAGCTTTTACCCATTTTGTGAGCAAATTCGGTGCAAAAGTTCAATTAATTCCAAAAGAAGACGTATGTTACATTTCTGCACGGGATAAATATACCTATATTCATTTGGGAAATGGAAAAGAATATATCATAGATCAAACCATGTCCCAGATTGAAACATACATGGATAACTCATTTTTACGTATTCATCGCGGATCGATTATAAATATAAATTTTATCTCGGAAGCTGAAAAAGCAGGCGATAGCAGATATCTGTTCACCCTAAAGGACAGCAAAAAGTCACAGGTTCAGTCCAGCACCGGTTATGCGTTAAAAATAAAAACACGTCTCGGAATTTAAGCGTGAAGCGGGTTATTAATCAGAACGAACCGTTCAGCGGCGGATCGGAATTATGTTTGATACATTTATCAGGGCTAAAAGCATCACGAATTTCCCGACACATAATTATTCGCGGGTCACTTCCAGATATACATGTTCAAGTCCCACATCCTGTAATGATATAGACGAAAGCGGAATGCCATCAAATTTATAGACCACTTCTTTCAGAATATATTTTTCCGGCATTAAAAGTACCAACCGGCCGCCATAGCGGCGATATTCCCAGCCAAATGATTGTGCCCTATCACATAGGTTTTGCTCTTCATTCGTTTCAATAACGGCAAGTTGTTTTGCCGGCACCCGTTTACGCAATTTATCCAACGAGCCTTCTGCGACTATGCGCCCGTTTTGTATGATACCGATGCATGAACAGAGCCGTTCCGCCTCTTCCAACTGATGCGTCGTCAACAATATACCAACGCCGCTGTTTTTCAACTTGATAATAAGTTCCCAGAGTTCATAACGCGCCTCAATATCCAGACCCGCGGTTGGTTCATCGAGTATCAGAATAGAAGGTGCAGTGGACAAGCGCTACGGCAATATTGACCCGCCGAAGCCATCCACCACTCAAATTTGCAACTTTTGTATTCTCAAATTTATTGAGATTAAATGCGCGAAGAAGCTCATTTGTTCGCTCGGTTTTCGCTGATCCCCGAAGACCATATATTCTTGAAAAGAACAGCAGGTTTTCTTTACAGGTTAAATCCTGGTACACTGAAATTTCCTGAGGGACAATTCCAACAAGCTGCTTTGTTTTTTCTGAAACGGGATTTCCATTAATCGAGATCATTCCCCCATCGGCATCGAGCAAATTGCATAAAATGTTTATAGTTGTCGTTTTGCCTGAACCATTTGGCCCGAGAAGCCCATAAATATCATTTTGGTCAATGGAAAATGACAACTTATCCAAAACGCGTGTATTCCCAAATGATTTTTCAAGATCACTTACTTTTATCATGGTTATCCCTTTTTTTCCTGGCGCAGGATTGATTGGTAAGATCGGACTCCAAGAAACATGGCAAAGATTGTAAAGACGCCTAAAGCGAAGAGATGAATGGAGATATCCCCGGCCCCTTTGCCCAGAGCCGATACACCTTTTAGGGCCTGATTCATATGAAAAATTGGATCCAGATAGGCCAATTTATAAAGATAAGATGGCAGGATGGAAACGGGAAAAAATGTCCCACCCAGGACCAGCAATGGAACGCCAAATGCCGCAACGGGTCCATTGACATCTTCCGTTCTTTTCGTAAAACGAGCGCCGAAATAGAATCCGGCGCCTACGAATGAAAATACGCTTAACACGATGATAAGCACACCCAGCAAGAGCGAACCATGAAATCTCCCCCCAAAGAAAAATGCAATGCTGTATACGATAATGGACTGCCCGATGGCGATAAGCAGGTAAGTGACTACAATTCCGATGAAATAGGATATGGGCCTCAGCGGAGAGACAAGAAGGCGGCGCAATGTGCGGCGCTCCCGTTCGGCCACAATAAGGGCGACAGGACCTCCAAGACAACTAAAAAACAGTGCAGCACCGATTAAAATACCTGGTGCAGTAGCATCAAATGACTTCGTTATGCCGTTTCCCCCCGCATAAATAAGCCCAAACAGGAGCAGCATCAGTGTCGGAAAAACCACCCAGAAGATAAGACTGCGACGCATGCGGATGAGTTCGATCAAAATGCGGTTGCTTACGGCAAAGATTTCATTCAGGTGTCTTTTCATTTTTGCTCCCGTTTTTCAAATTAAACAAATCATACCTCAAAACAGACATCACCGGTTTATTGCCCGGGATGACAACGGAACTTTTACAATTCCTGTTTATAAGGCCTGCCATTCCGAATCAGAGCATGTCATCCCGAACTCGTTTCGGGATCCCTGGAGATCCTGAGACAAGCTCAGGATGACAAAAACAAGCCATTCCTGGCGACAGGCCAGGGTCAGGATGACAACGGAACCTTTGCGTTTCCTGGTTATAATACCTGTCATTATTATTCCCTCATGGCTTCACCGGCACGTTTGGCGAACTCGGTATTTTTATTGATGTCGATAACCTGCTGGTACAATTCCCTGCTCTTTTCCGGTTCATTATTTTTCTCACAGGCCAGTGCCGAATAATACAGAATCTGTTGCTGAAAATCCGGTGGGAAAGATAAAAATGCCGGATGATTTCTGATAAACTCAAAGTCGGACAGGTAATAGGCCTGACGATCGAAAGAATCGGGAAGGTTGATGTTATTCATGGCGCGTCTGATGCGCAGGTTGATGTTTTTAGGATCGAGCCGGACCGCTTTATCCATCATCTCGCAGCCTTCTTCTACATAGGAAAGTTTACGCCAGGGCAGAAAAGCATCGCGTCCCTTAAGCGTCAGCAGGCTGCCATAATAGACCATGGCATCGGTACGGTCGTTTTTTTCCTTTAGAACGGCTTTAAATAATTCTTCTGCACGTTCAGTCGCCTTATCATTTTCCTGTTTACTGACCATGTTATAGTAGATTATAGCAAGTTTGAACATCGCGTCGGTATTTTGGGCGTCATTCTTTACGACCCCTTCGAGCGAGTCCAATTCAGATTGTTGTGCAAAAAGTGCCCCTAAGAACATTAAACTGATAAGTACTACTTTCATTCTCTTTCTCCTTTTGGTTGCTGGTTCTGGTGTTAATATAGGTCGAAAATTTGGCTCGATATCTGATTTTTGATGAAAGTCTTTATCTTCAGGATGAAGGGTGGTTTTTGGGGGATGAATGGAGGAAATAGTGGGTTTGATTAAGTGAAATCATGGCTGGTATGCAAATTAATCCTGTGATATGATCGATATACTTTTCTTTTCAGGCATTTATCGCTCAACTACCTTTCGCTCAATTCAAACAGGTATAACGTGCTTTCGGCATCGTTCACGATAAAAACCTGTCGTGAATCCTGGTTAACGCTACACCTTCCGCCTTTTCGAAGGGCAGGCGATAACGTTCAGCCACGCCGGATTCCGGCGACCAGGCAATAAGCAGCCGGCTCTCGTCACTGACTATCCAGAGTATGTTTCTCGTCGGATCAGAGCACACATCCGAGTAATCCTCAGCAAGCGCGACATTATAAATATAGACACGATTGCCCAGGGAATCGAGCCGGGCAAGCACCACGGGGTTTTTTTCATTGGTGACCCAGAAGCCAAACGGCCTGGCCAGAGTAACACCTTCGAGACCGTTCGGACCGAACTTCTCAACAGGCACCCGGAACCTTTCTAACTCCAGGCTGCCGGTCGATATTTTTATGATCTCCTGCAATTGCTCTTCAGCCAACCAGAGCACATCGTCCGTGTGATCATAAGTGATTCCTTCGAGATCATCGCCCTTGAAATCCAGTATGCGCAAGATCCTGCCCTGCAGATCTGTCTGATAAACCTTGTTATGCGGGGCATCACTCACGATCCATAGCGTCTCGTAATTTTTCCCGAAGCAGACACCTGAAGGTTCCGGGATATCCAGCTGGTATGTAATACTCGGCCAAATCGGATCTGCCGTCGGCTGTGCAGGATTGCTTTTGGAACAGGCGATCGGTAGGCTCAATATCAAAAAACCGACAAATAGACCCACTCTAAAAATGATTTGATTCCATTTGGCAATAATATTATCCATAAAATGTATTTCAGCCGTTGATGATTTCATATTGATTTCTTACGATTTATTATTGCCTGGAAATAATTCAGTAGCATGACCGCCATTGATGTGCAGGAACTCTTGGATCTGGTGATTGTTAAATCCGTGTCTGAACAGGTCAAGGTAATGCATTGTCCAAGATTAATTTCCGATAATGGCCCGTGTTATTTCTCAGGCCACTTGCAGAAATGCCCGAAAGATAAAAACATTAAACACATTGGCGGCCGGCCTTGTCACCCGATGCCCTGGGGTAAGATTGAACGATTTAACCGCTTGATGAAAAACGTGATCAATTTGGAAAAATGCTATATCCCCTGGGAACTGGAAAAACAGATTGAAGAATTCGTTAATCATTACAACCATGAACGATACCATGAGTCGCTCAACGATATGACCCATGCTGATGTTAACGCCGGAAGATCAAAAAATATTCTGTAGAATAGGGATGAAATCATACAAAAAACACCGGAGATCAGACAAAACCACATCTGCTGCTCAAGAAAAAAGCTCAATTCAGGTAGGTATTCATAAGATCAAAAAACTGAGCCTCATATTCCTCCTGACTTAGTCCAAACCTGTTTTTAAGTGCAGTACTGAACTGAACTCCATTAGCCACATCAAGCAGAAGGTCACGTACGTCATAGAAAGATCCCCCTTGCCCCGCAGGATCTAACAAATATTTAACCGCCAGCTCAAACATCGGGTAATAATAGAATGTAATCACACCTTCAATATCAGGGTAAGTCCAGGAATACAGCAATGAAATCGGATTCAGCATACCATAAGTAGCAGTAAGACTATCCAGTTTTTTTTGGCTGTCAATATTATCATAAAAAACATCATCAGAAATCTGAATCGCAATCCCTTCGGCAAACCATGAATACACTAACTTTCGTCAAGCACACCAAGTATCAGTGTTTGAATAACGTGCATGAGTTCATGCTGAATTAATGGGATATAGTATTCAGGCGCCGTGTCTCCATTATGAGTTCTTTGCGGGTGATCGGGTGAATATATCATATATCCGCCATAATATGCCTGACCTCCCCATTCTGTGGGGAAATAATTCTTATAGGCATAAATGTGGATTTTATTATTCCGGTCTGGAGGGAAACGGAATATTGAAACATCAGTGATACCCAATCGTGCCTTAATAGTTGCAAATGCATCTTCACAAATCTGAGATAGCAATTGTCTTGCTTCCAGACTTGCTGCATCACTGTAAATTACAAAATGCTCACTCTCTAAAGGATTGCCGTCATGCGGCCACTTATAGGGTGTTACATACCAGGAACCACTGTCGACCATATTTTTTTCTGGTTCAGTGGGAGAATCACTACAACCGGAAAAGCTTAGATAAAAAATGCCGCTAAGGGCTATCAAATATTTTATAAATTGATTTCTCATGATATTCTCCGAATGACAGAAGAATTTAGTTTATGACATGTTATTATCGAACATTCAACGCCATCTTAGCCATCGTTACCATGCATCCACATAATACCGCTGTCATATCTTCTCCATTGTCAAACATTCATTTTCTGGCTTAATGCTGATTGTCATATATTGTTGTATTAAAAATGTATGTGACCTTACCCCCAAAAACTGGACAATTTGATCTGAGAGTTCTCCTGTTTATATTAACCGCAGAGAGGAGAACATTTCATGAAGAATCGATTTACAGTTGAGCAGATTATCCGCATATTGAATCAGGCCGAATCAGGCACCAAAGTCAACGATATTATTCGTGAATATGGCATATCTGAACAGACCTATTACCGCTGGAAATCAAAATATGGTGGTCTTGAAGTAAACGAAGCCAGACGGTTAAAGGACCTGGAGTCAGAGAATACGAAATTAAAGCGTCTGGTTGCCGATAAAGAACTTCAGATCTTAGGCTTAAAGGAGGCCCTTGGAAAAAAGTACTGACACCTCGGCAGCGAAAAGAGGCCGCCGAGGTGATAAAAAGTGTTGGTAACAGTACTCAGAAGTCCTGTGATCTTGCGGGCATCAGAAAGAGTACGTTTTATTATCAGGCAAAGGAGGATCCGGTAAATCTTGAGATTGCTGAGCGTTTAAAGGAAATCAGCTCATGAACGTCCCCGTTTTGGCAGTCCAAGATTGACTGTTTTACTGCGGAAGGAATTCGGTGCGATAAACCACAAACGGATCCAGCGGCTGTATCGTCAGGCAGGCTTGAACCTACCCCGCAAACGCCGGAAACGAAAGTGGCTGGGCCGCAGGCAGCCTTTACAAAGACCTGTGAATGCTTACGAGCGTTGGTCAATGGATATGATGGCTGATACAACGGCTGATGGCAGAAGATTTCGCATATTAACGATCGTTGATGATCTTACCCGTGAGGCGATCTCTTGTCTGGCTGAACGGTCGATATCGAGCCACGTGGTTATCCGTGAACTGGAACGGATTGCCGAAATGCATGAAAGATTTCCGTTATCGATCATGATCGATAACGGACCAGAGTTTACTAGTCGAGCCTTTTTGTCATGGGCGCAATATCGTCAAATTGAACTGGTCTTTATTGAACCAGGAAAACCAACACAGAATGCTTACATTGAAAGTTTTAACGGTAAATTCAGAGATGAATGCTTGAATATGAACTGGTTTATGAATTTAGATCAAGCAAAGGAGATAATTGAAAATTGGCGCGACGATTATAATTATAATCGTCCTCATAGTTCACTGAATTATTTGACGCCTAATCAGTTTAAGAATCAGGAATTACTCTCAAATACACTTGTTCAAATAAAGGGGTAAGGTCATATGACCCATCACTGGTGATCAGAAATTAAATTGATATATTCATACTTCGTCCCAACTTCGACAAAAGTTGTATCTCAATTATCCACAATATTCATTTTAAATTGATTGGAATTAATATCATCCTTATCCCCCTCTTGTAGCAGGTCATAAGAGTGGGTATCTACTATAAATATAATATGAAAATACTAATCAATATTTACGTCTAGGTAAAATCATTTCAAAAGTATCATCTTCTTGACCTCTCTGAAGTCACCCGCCACCAACTGGTAATAGTAAACACCACTTGCCAGATTCTTGCCATCGAAGGTGTAAGTATGGTTTCCTGCATTCATTTTTTCTGAAACCAAGGTCGCCACTTTCTCTCCCAGCAGATTGTAAACTGAAAGTTCTACATGACTGCCTGCAGTTATCTGCCAACTGATGACTGTGGATAGGTTGAAGGGGTTGGGGTAGTTTTGATAAATCTGATACATTGTCAAATTTGCAGTTATTTCTTTCTCAACACCCACTGGATCAGACGCAGTCTTTATTAACCAGAAATCAAAAGAACCCATTCCGAAAGATCCGGTAAACCCGGCGATAATAAATCCTCCATCCGTGGTTTGTTGCACAGACTGCGCCCCATCATTCTGCTTTCCGCCAAATGTTTTTGTCCACAATGTATCACCGTTTGAATTTGTTCTTATTAACCAAACATCATTATAACCTGCACCGAAAGAATTTGTGGTTCCGGCAATAATATAGTCGCCATTTTCTGTCTCTTGAACATAATTACCTGATTCACTACCCTTTCCGCCAAACGTCTTTGTCCAGATTTTATTACCCAATGAATCGGTCCTGATTAACAAAACATCATTATCTACACCGTCTTGCGATGTATATCCAGTAATGATATAGCCACCATCGCGGATTTCTTGTACCCAATTACCCCAATCCCTCCACCGTGCTTCAAATGTCTTTTTCCACAATAAATCTCCCATTGCATCGGTTTTCACCAGCCAGACATCAAGATTATTGACACCAAAAGAGCTGGTAATCCCGGTGATAATAAATCCTTTATCCCTGGTTTCCTGCACAGAATAACAATTTTCACTCTCGTCACCACCATATATTTGTGTCCAGATAGTATCCCCCATTGAATTTGTTTTGATCAACCAGAGATCTGAGTCGTAATTCGTTTTAAAAGATTCGGTAAAGCCAACGACAATATAGCCGCTATCACTGGTCTGGTCCAAGGCATACCCGCAGTCATTTTCCACTCCCCCATAGGTTTTTGTCCATGAGGTATCACCTGACGAATCTGTTTTGATCAGCCAAAAATCATAACCGCCTGCACCAAATGAGGCTGTACTTCCCGATACAATGTACCCACCATCACATGTTTGCTGAACACAATCTCCCCAATCATCACCTTTGCCACCGAAATTTCTGCTCCAGAGGGTGTCTCCCAATGCATTTACTTTAAACAATCCGACATCACTTACACCTCCCTCCTTGTCATTTATTCCTCCTGTTATTATGTAGCCTCCGTCGGATGTTTGTTGGACAGATTGGCCTCCATCATAGTAGAGTCCACTATACGTTTTTGTCCATAAGGTATCCGGTTGACCGTTAGCCTGGTGAACCAATCCCGATCCAAGCACCAAAAGAAATATCATCTTCAATGATTCCATTTTATAATTCCAACCATTTTGATCATCATTATTTTATCAGCAGCATCTTCTTCACGTCCCGATAACGCTGTCCCGAGCCCCTCAACTCGCTCGGGATAAACCTGTCGAAGGATCACCTGCCACCAACTGGTAGTAATAAACACCACTTGCCAGATTTTTTGCATCGAAGGTGTAGGTATGGTTTCCTGAATTCATTTTTTCTGAAACTAAGGTCGCACCTTTCTCTCCAAACAGATTGTAAACTGAAAGTTCTACCTGACTGCCAACTGATGGCTGTAATTGGATTATACGGGTTGGGGTAGTTTTGGAATAGAGTGAATGTACTAATATAATTTTCCAATTTGTCAGATAGGTTTGAAATTGCGCCTAAAGTGTCATCGGAAATAATCGCACCTGTTAACTCCCAGTAAGACATGAGCCACTCATACTGACTATTTCAAAAAGTTTTGACTTAAGGTTTTTACCGGATTTAAGGTATTATAATAATATTTTTTATTTTTCCGTTTGTCAAGAAAAATCTATGATTTGTTAAGATCAGGAAATCCTAAAAAAGAGATATTTACGACTCGAGAGCTCGGGGTGCTGACCGAACTTGTGAATTGCAATTTCTATGCAAGCAATCGGGAGTTCCGTTTCATGCCAATTCCAAATACCGGGCCTCCGGTTTGTTTCGGTCAAACCTGTCCGCCACAGGCGAATTCCGGTATCGTTTAGATTCAAATTGTAAGTTTTTGAACACTTCTCGTGTTCAACATCGGTGGTCGTGTAATGACAAAAAGAGCGTTTTAAGCTTACCTAAAACGCTCTTCATTTTGGTGGTGACCTATTAAAAAAGGTCCAGATCTAACTGATAATCAAAACCGGCAAACTTTACAGCCACTATATTCGTTCCATTAAACATTACCGTGCCGGGAATATTGTAACTGAAATTTTCCGAACCTGGTGAAGTGTCTTGGGTAACGATCGTAAAGGTTATCGTACCGCCTCCGGGGTAAACCACCTGTGGAGAGATCACAAAATTTGTAACTGTAAAGTTAAAGTCTAAGTTGCTACTGCCTGTTTCCGTATCATAAGTGTATGAATACGAGGATTCAACCGACTCGGTGCCGTTTACCGTTAAATTGCCAGTTCCCATAAGAAAACCGGCAATGCCGTTCACCGTTAGATTTTCGAGCTCGGTTCGATTTGAAGTGTTGGCGTAACCTTCGCCGGAATATGAAGACGATGATGCCAGGTCAACCATAATGGTTGCTGTACTGGTTGTTGCGGTAGGCCTTCCATTATCACCGTAAACATCAAAACACACTTCAGCGTCAAAACCGTATGAAGATCCTTCTGCACTGAATACATAGTTAAATGTCCAGCATCCGTTACCGGTATATCCAAAGCCGGTGCTGTCAGCCGTATAAAATGGCGCCTTCTTAGCAACGGGTTTCAACGCAAATGATCCGCCAAGACCAACGGGCATATTTTCGATATCACCATGTGCTGCCGTTTTTGCCTGGATGGTAAGAAAATTGATCACCTGAACCAGTATATATTGATTACCGGCATATAATTGATCCGCCTGTTCTTTGGTTAACTGCTGGTTCTTTTCCACGGGGTCTGTGGTACTCTTACAGGCCGTCAGTAAAAGCAAAGGTGCGAGCAGAATGATAAATATAATGCGCATATTTTCTCCTTTTTTATTTGATAAAATCTACAAACTGAAACCTATGAAAAATTTATATAGATGAGAAAATACAATATTGCTTAATAATACGTAGAAACGTTTAATAAATTGGTATTATTCCGGCAGCCAGTCCCGGTTCATCAAGCCGATGTGTTCTCTTCACTGGTGCTTTTTGGCTTAGATTCGAAGAATTCGTACATGGAGTTTGAAATTTATTTAGAATTTGGATATTGCTAAATCCTGAAAGATTTAGTCCCGATCTGTCGGCCGGAGGACGACGTCATAGATCGGGAGAAATTAAAAATCCCCCGAGATTTCAGAGGATCTTTTGGACCGAGGATCCCGCTGCAAAGGATTTCTACGCTGCTTTACAGCTCCTCATCCGGTATTGTCCCGCAAATGCGGGATCAAGAGGTTTTAAATCACTTTTACAAACTTTCGTTTTGACTATCTGTATCGGCGCTTAAGGGGCAATTTAAATATTGCGATCGTGTACAAGGTTTTCTGTTAGACAAAAATATTATTATATTGAGATGAATTTAGAATGTAAATATTCGCGTGATGAGTAACAGAAATGACCCTTCGTTTGATTTCTTTATAATTCTGGTAATGATAATGCTTTTATAATTTTTTTTGCAAGTTTATCCGATATTTCTATATGACGGGGAATAGCTTCAATATGACCCGTATTAGGATTACACCATAATGAATGTGAGCGGCCCTCACGTTTTAGGTAACATCCATAACGACGTAGATGTTTTAATAAAGCAATTCGTTTCATCCAATAATAATTTTCTCTTTAATAGCATTCTTTGGAAGTCCCCGCATCACATCCTCTCTGCGATCTTTTAGAATCAATTGTATAGCATCAGACAAACTTTTAAGGCATTCATCTTTTGTCATTCCTTGCCCATTGGCACCAGGTACTTCTGGTGTATAGGCTATAAACCATTTACCATCTTTTTCTATGATAGCATTAAACTCATTATGCATGTATTACCTCACATTTCTTTGTTGCGATGATAACAAATATAATACAGGAAATCAATAATTTTAATATTATCAGTGTTAGGTAAAACTTAACAAAACTTGTATCACGAAATGCTAAATTCCATATAAACTCCACTGACCAAATTTCAAAACTCAATCTAATTGGTACTGAGAATTTTGAATTTATTTTGGATTTTGGATTTAAAATTTTGAGATTAGAAAAATCCCAATGAAATTAGGATTTTTCAGTACCGAGGATCCCGCTACACGGGATACGAGTTTATGGGCTCGATGGATTCTAAGTCCCTTAATTGAAGCGGGATATTAGTATTTTTAGATTGTGACAACGTTTTTTTCGAAAAATTGATATGTTTTTATAATGAATGTATTTAATCTTTACGTTTTAAGGAAGAAATACATTTGCGCTTTTATTAACCATTTACATTCCATATGGTGAATTTTCGTACGGAAAAAATCTGCTTCATTATATTCATACTCTTTTACGACTTTTCAAAAACGATCTTACTGGTTTTGCTGAAATGCTAATATCTAACTGAAAACGGATAACGATTTTAAAAATATAACAAACCGGTTGACTTTATCTCCCTGTACTTTGTTGTCAAAATTATAATTGCGCTTTCTACAATAGTTAGGTAGCTTATCTAAAATTCCTTCGGCATCCAATTTCTACACTTCCGAATCAGGTTCTACCGGCACTTTAAATTAAAAAAAAGACTGTTAGAACTATGGTAGGCAAAACCATATCACACTACAAAATCCTTGAAAAACTTGGCGGTGGAGGCATGGGTATTGTCTACAAAGCCCAGGATCTCAAACTCGATCGTTTTGTAGCCCTCAAATTCCTGCCTGCACACCTCACCACCAGCGGAGAAGAAAAACAACGCTTTATTCATGAAGCTTAAAGCCGCCTCTACTCTTCAACATAATAACATCTGCACCATCCATGAGATAGATGAAACAGTAGATGGTCAGTTGTTTATTTGTATGGATTACTATGAAGGCGAAACATTAAAGAAGAAGATTGAGCCAGGAAAATTATTTTCAGTAGTTGATGCAATAGGTATTGCTATTCAGATTGCTAATGGTTTAGCGAGAGCACATGAATCAAATATCACCCACCGTGATCTTAAGCCAGCCAATATAATGATTACAAATCATGGTGAGGCAAAGATTGTAGATTTCGGTCTGGCAAAGTTAGCCGGACAAACAAAGTTAACCAAGGAAGGCACAACATTAGGAACAGTAGCGTATATGTCGCCTGAACAAACCCGGGGTGAAAAAGTTGACCACCACTCCGACATTTGGTCGCTGGGTGTTGTGTTATATGAGATGATTTCCGGACAGTTACCTTTCAAAGGTGATTATGACCAAGCCATAATGTATTCTATCACCAATGAAAATCCTGAACCGCTGACTGGTTTGCGCACCAATGTTCCTGTGGAACTGGAATGGATTGTAAATAAATCTTTGGCAAAAAGTCCGGATGAACGCTACCAGCATATTGATGAGCTGATTACCGATTTGAAAAGACTTATGAAGGAATTGGAGCTAAACGGTAAGACTGCGGCCGCAAGGATAACTGAGGAAAAAACAAGCAACGGCCGGTTGAAAAAGGTCTTAATACCAATTGGAATATTACTCATACTATTTATTGGATATTTTCTTATAAAGCCCTTGTTTTTTGAAGATAAAACCGACTTTGAACCAATAAATATTTTGGTAATTAGTTTTCAAAATCAAACGGGGGATGAAAGCTATGACTATTTACGAGAGGCTATACCAAATCTTTTAATTACCGATCTTGAACAGTCAAGATATCTTCGGGTAATTACCTGGGAAAGAATGTATGATCTTCTCAAACAGATTGGGAAAGAGGAAGTGAAGGTCATTGATAAAGATTTGGGTTTTGAACTTTGTCTAAGGGATGGAATAGATGCCATTGTATTAGGCAGACTATATTAAGGCCGGTGAAAGATTTGCCACAGATGTAAAAGTTCTGGATGTGCATACAAAGAAATTACTAAAGAGTGCCCGGTCGCAGGGAGAAGGAGCTGCAAGTATATTGGAAAGCCAAATTGATTACCTAAGTGAAGAAATATCAGAAGGTGTGGGATTATCCGCCAGCAAGAGAGCATCAGCCCAATTAAGAATTGCAGATGCTACAACCACTTCAATGGATGCCTACATCTATTTTTTAAGAGGACGGGAGGATTATGAAAAACACTATTTTGATGACTCCCGACAATTTCTTGAGAAGGCCGTAGAGATCGATTCGACCTTTGCTACAGCATACCTCTGGCTTGCCTTGGTATACCGGTCGCTTCGGAATTACAAAGTAAGCAACGAGGTTTACGAGAAAGCAAAGACTTTTGCAGAGAAAGCCACAGATAAAGAGAGGCTTGGAATAGATGCGGCCTATGCCTTAAACATTGAAAAAGATTCAGAGAAAGGATTAAGTATTCTCAAACAGCTGGCGGAGAAATACCCAAAAGAGAAACGGGCTCATGCATATTTGGCTTATCAGAATCGGATCGAAAATAGGTTTGATAAAGCAATAGAGGCTTACAACAAAGCATTAGACCTTGACCCGAACTTTGGTGATGCCATCAATGGGCTTGCTTACCTTTACGCAGATACAGGAAATTTTGAGAAAGCAATTGAGTATTTTAAACGTTATGCCACGGTCTCCCCCGGAGATGCAAATCCATTCGATTCAATGGCTGAACTTTATTTTAAAACGGGCCAGGCTTGATGAAGCTATTGAAAAATATAAACAAGCGTTAGATGTTAAACCTGATTTTGGTGCCCAGTGGCGAATTGCTTATGTCTATGCGCTCAAAGAGAATTATGTGGAGACTTTTAAATGGCTAAATCATAATATTGCCGTATCCCCATCTCCGGGTCTAAAAGCAGTGGGCTATTGGGTAAGAGGATTTCATCATTACTGGACAGGCTGTTTTATCCAGTCAATGGAAGATGCTCAAAATGCCAAAGATCTTTGGCAACCATTAAAACACGAGTGGGGTGTGGTCGCAACAGAATTAACCAAAGGATGTCTTAATTATGATAGGGGTAACTTTAAATTATGCAGAGATTACTTTGAAAAAGTTCATGAATATGTTAAAGATTACCGTGATTTTAACTTATATGAACAAGCCATGTTTGAACTAGTTATCGGGTATGTAGATGTGATGGAAGGAAAAATTGATTCAGCAAGAACCAGATTAGACAAAGTTAAGTCCCTCTTACCACAGCTGCGAGAAAAATACTACTGGAATGAGCAATTATATATAACGCACTACTTGCTTCAAATGGAGGTTAAGACTTGCGGAGGGAGACTATGATAAAGCCATCGCCCTGGGTGAAAAATTAATTTTCAAAGATGTACCTGCTATGAATCCAAAAGCATTATGGTTCCTGAACATACCATCCCTTCAGGATGTGTTGGCCCGGGCATATATTCAGAATGGTCAATTGCACATGGCGATAACTGAATACGAAAAACTTATTACCTTTGATCCTAACAGTAAAGACAGGCGGCTGATTCATCCTAAATATCATTACAGATTGGCTAAATTATATCAAGAAAAAGGCTGGCCTGAAAAAGCAATTAAAGAATATGAAAAATTCCTCGAAATCTGGAAAGATGCGGATAAGAATTTACCGGAATCGATTGATGCTAAAAAACGATTGGCTTTCTTGAGAGAGACAGCAATGAAATGATCGAAAAAAACCATATTTCACTGCAAGATTATTGAACGCACAGAGAGTCTTGTTTACAAAGCCCAAGATATAAATCTCGACCGTTTTGTAGCGCTCTACCTACAATTAACTCTAATATATTCATCGCCTTTCAATGATTTTTTTGGTACTGAGGATTCCGCTAACGGGGCTTTCGCTTCGCTCCAGTAAAAAAATTGAATCCCGACTGCGTCGGGATCTCCGTCACCACTCTGTGGCTCTTCCGACCAGCACTAAGATTAAACTCTAAGCACGAAGTACGAAATTCTAAATAAACTACAAGCACCAAACATCAAGTTCCAAACAGTACTCAAGCATCAAAATTTAAAACAGTTTGGAAATTGAACATTGCGAATTGCGATTTATTTGAATTTTGGATATTGGGATTTGTTTCGGATTTCGGATTTAAAAAAATCCCGCTCTAAGCGGGATTTTGCTGGCACCGAGGATCCTGTGAAACGGGATACGGGCTTATAGGCCCGAGGGATTTTAAGCCCCTTTAAGTGTGAATTTTATAAGTTATTAATTATAAAAAACTTAGGTATTAGGTTTGACTGAATTTATAAGTAAAAAGTGTAATAACCAGATGTAAATTTATAAATTTTAATAACTTATATCTTTTTTCCAGATAAAGTAACACCATACTCGCTGAACCAATCCAGGTGTGAATTAATATCTTTATACATGTAATCTTAAGTTAGTATTCAAATGCATGATCCCCTGAACCAATTATTTCAGAAAACACCTCCGATGTCAGCATGTATCGCAATCATCCCTGCGAAAAATATCGACTAATCGAAACAAAAGTGAAACAGAAAACCGGAAGTCTCGTAATCTTAAACTGAAAAACGCCTAACACCGGTAACCACTCTATACAATAAATCCATGATTTTTTAAAACAGTCGCAGAGACTGGAGACCGCAAATGGATAAAGATAATTGTATTAGCAGTCCAGCCGAACTGATACTGCCTGTTAATCAGAAACAAACACCCCTTCCCCTTTCTGCACACGTTATTTTCATCGAATATAAAGGAGCCCGCTCATGAGGACCGCTTTTTATCGGGTTATGCCCATATTTTTCAACTGTTTGTTAATTATCGGTTGCGATCAGCATGAAAAATCCATTAACAGAGAGACCGAGATTAAAGAAATATCCAGGGTTATTGATTCCTGCATCGGCTGGTTTAAGACGAAAGATTTTGATTTGTCCTTCAGCACGGTTGCCAATGATTCCAATTTCCTGGAAGTTCATCCTAATGACAGAGTGGTAAGAGGTTTCGAACAGTTCAGGAAAAATTCGGAAATATTTAAAAATCCTGATTTTCTGTATTCCAGACACGAAATCAAGAATTTAAAAATCACTTTATCGCGGTCAGGAGAGAATGCCTGGTTTTTCTGTATTCTGAATGATATCAATACCTGGAAAGGGCAACCGGCTAACTGGGAGAATACACGCTGGACAGGTGTTCTGGAGAAAAGAGAAGGTCATTGGGTTATTGTACAGCAGCACTTTTCATTTGCTGCAAAATAAAATTGAAGTTTGTTAAAATAAAAAAAAAGAGCGTAGAGTGAAAATCTTAAACCTCTTCGCTGGAATTATAATGTTCATTTTAAATATCACTTTCCTTTATGCTCAGCATAATGATTTCCCGGTTCTCAAAGGCCCCAACCTGGGCCAGAAGCCGCCGGGGATGACGCCGGAGATTTTTGTCCCGGATATCATTTCCACCTGCACTCAGCATTCCAGCGCCTACTTTAGCAGGGACGGGAAGCAAGTCTATTTTTCCCGAATGCTCCCTCGGCCTTCAGTCATCATGTACATGTGCGAAGAAAACGATCAATGGACTTCTCCCCAGATCGTTTGTGAGGGATTAACTCCAGGGCTTGCCCCGGATGGGAAGACAATATTTTTTTCCACCTGGAAGCTATGGAGATTGTATAAAACTCCTGGAGGCTGGACCGAGCAGGAACTCCTTCCTGCTCACATCAATTTCCAGAAAAGACAAGACACCCCTTATGCAACGATAACCGGGACTCTTTATTTCTGCAGCATGTTCGGGAGCGCTGACGGGATCTACCGGTCAATATAGAAGAACGGAGAATACATAAAACCGCAGCGGATCGAATACGGAATCAGCAATGAATCCTCGAATTTCTCTCCTTATACCGCCCCGGATGAAAGTTATATGATTTTCAGCTCCACAAGGCCGGGATATGGCATTACGGATCTCTATATCAGCTTCCATCAAGGGAATGGAAGTTGGACCGAGCCAAAAAATATGGGGCCGAGAATCAACACGCCAGCCAAAGAAGCGTTTCCGTTCGTCACATTTGATGGGAAATATCTCTTTTTTATGAGTAACCGTATCTCTGACTTAAATAAGACTCCTATCCCTGATGGTCCAGGAAATGTTTACTGGGTGGATGCAAAAATCATCGAAGAGTTCAGACCGAGAGAATAACAAAATATATTGAAAGTGGACATTAAAAGCGCACAATTATGTTTAAGGGCAACTGTACATGCGTAAAACTAAAATCAATAGATCATCCGTTACCTGGCATAGTACTGAATGGACGGTTCCTTATATTTTGTTTGAGCCGCCCATCAATAAACAACCAACATTTTTTCAAAAAAATATAAGGGTGAAGGAAGACTAAAATGGAACGAGTGAAGTACTACCGCGCATTGACGGCTGATCGAAGATCCTCTCGCAGGCAACCCGGATCGAAACTGGTGATTATCCTGAATATATGCTTAGCACTCTGCCTGCCTGTCTCCGCGCAAAGATGGGAGACCGTAAAGTTCACCGAATCACCGACTGTCATCGAGCCTGTGGTAACATATGTCTCGAACGCACCAGTGATCGACGGTGTGCTCGATTCTTGTCTGCAAAACCTGCCCATTCGGCATTTCACGGTGGTAGAGAAATCCGCGGCTGACAATTCGGATTTCACCATGAGTCTATCGGCTAGCGTACGGAGGACAGTTCCTTTACGTCTATATTGAGGTAGAGGCGGAAGAGCTCATATACCGTGATCGGGCGTATCAGAACGGGGATGGATTCGCCATGGTTCTGGCGCATCCAGCTCCCGGGAACGCACCGAGCAATGAGTTCTAAGTTCTCGCGTGCTCCGCAGTTAATCGACCTGGTCTGGAATGGACAAGGAAGATATTCTGGTATTACAACGTCGATCATCTTTTCGTTCCGACGAGTGATAACGCGAAAATGGCTTTTCGTGACGGAGATGGCACGATCACATTCGAGCTCCTGCTTCCCTGGGAAGACGTGCATCCATACCATCCCTGGCTGAGCGATGCAATCGGTTTCAATCTTGCCATGGCTAAGGCTGTAGGAGAAAAAGGTACAAATTCCTACCGGGTCGTCGATGCTGGTATCGGAGACGAGAATAGTCCGCGAGAGTATGCGCTACTCCAGTTTGAGAAACCGCATCACGTTGGTGATCCCCAGACCTTCGTGCAACTTGGGCGCCGCAATCTATCCGAAGGTGAACCGCTGCTTGTACATACGGTGACCGTCGCCGCGCAACCGCTGAGGGAAACCATTGAGGTCTCCATCTATACAGGGGAGAAAGCAATCGTCGATCAGGCGACCGTAAGTGATGAGTGCGGTTCGGGCCTCACCCATCATGAATTCAGATTGAACAAGTTGGCCCTTCCAACCGGGGGATATGTCGCAAGTTGGCAATCAGAGCAGAGCAGCTGCAATGGGGAATCAGGATTTTCGATATTACCGTTGCCCAACGACTCAGGATCATGCGGTTGATCAGGCAAATCGAAAAAGCCGAAGCGGGAATCGATACGCTCACCAGCCAGCGGGGATTTGTACGTATGGCTTACCGATCAAGGCTTGACAGCACGCTTCAACCCTATATTGTATGGATTCCGCATGACATCGATCCGTTGCAGAAATACCCACTGCTCGTCTACCTTCATGGAAGCGCGTCTACGGAAACAGACATCATGGGTTGGAGGAACGCGATCCCCGAAGGATTCATTGCCCTAGGCCCGCGCGGCCGAGGACCCTCTAACTTCTTCAGGTGGGACAATGCCCAGACGGACATTGCGGAGGCCATCCAGTCCGTGAAGGACAATTTCCCGATCGATGAACAAAGTGTACTCCTCATCGGGTTTTCGATGGGAGGCTACGGCGTCTATCGAACATTCTACGAAACTCCCGGCACATTCAGGGCAATCGCTGTATTTTCGGGAAGGCCCAAAATCGGTTTTCAATGAGATGCTCTTAAGAATGCAAATATCGTCGATTTTACCATTCCGGAAAACATAAAGTGTTTCAAGGACGCGCGGGTTTTCATCTATCATGGAAAGCGTGACTTGAATGTGGACTTTCAGCAGACTAAACGCTTCGTCGACCAGCTCAAGCATGCGGGCGCGGTCGTCGAATTTCATGCTGAATTCGACAAAGGTCACGAGAGGCCGGACGAAAAAGGGATATCAACCTTCTTCAAGTGGATCAATGCTGTGCTGCAAAAGTGATTTCGTAACAGCCGCGTAGTTAGATTGATAGTGGGTCAATATCAGAGTGATCGAAGCGTTGAAACCCAATGGAAAGTTGTCGAAAACAACAACTGAATACCCATCATCACATAATAATTAAACCACATGACTTCCAATATAGCCTGCCCCTCCGACTAATATTTTTTTCTTTTATCCATTAATTAGCTTTCCAATTCATTCAGATATACAGTTCCATATGGTCTGATATTTAAAACTATCACTTTACATTCACCAAATATTCCCTCTATTAACTGAATATAGTTTTCTACCGCACCATTGGGTAAAAACACCTGTATAGTCCCAGCAAAACCACCACCATGCACACGACAGGCACCTTCGCCAATCCTAGAAATGAAATCCTCCGTAAGCGCAAGGGCGAGGGAAATACCCTGCTCATGAACGTTCTGTGTAGTATAAATATTTTGTAGTCTTTTAAAGGAAGAATTCCCTGATTCGTTTACCAATTCAAGAAAGTATTTAAAATCCCCATTTTCTAACGCATTTACTTGATGAACAACACGTTCATTTTCGCCAAGAAAATGTAGGGCACGCAGTACAGCCCTGTCACCAACTTTTAAACGCAATGATTTTATCTCTTTAATCAGATTGTCATAACCGATTTCCCGGCATACTTTTACTTTCAATGCTTCCGCAACTGATTTCATTTCTTTAGGTACTGAGGCATAATCTTCCGTCAAGTCAGCATGATTACCGCCAGTATCTAAGACTAATAAGTTGTAACCTTGTGCTTCAAAATCAAAATCAACTTTTTCAACATGTGGATTTTGCGGATCTTTAAAATCGATACTGATAATCCCACCAACAGCACAGGCCATCTGATCCATCAATCCACAAGGCTTTCCGAAGTATTCGTTTTCCGCGTATTGCCCAATTATCGCCAGTTCTCCCGGAGCAATGTTATTGTTATTGTACAATGTGTTAAAAATAGAGCCGATCAATACTTCGACTGAAGCAGAAGAGCTTAGACCGGATCCTGGCAGGATTTCGCTAGTCATACAGGCATTAAATCCACCCGTTTCAAAACCCAGCTGCTTAAAGCGCGCAGCGATACCGCGGATTAAGGCGTTTGTAGTTCCTTTTTCTTCCTGAGCCACATTTAATTTTGACAAATCGACCACAAAAGACGTATCATAACCTTCCGAATACAAAACGATTTGGTTTTCATAATTCAATGAAGCAATGGCGATTGAATCGAGATCAACACTGCCAGCAAGTACACGCCCATGATTGTGGTCGGTGTGATTACCGCCTATTTCTGTTCGTCCAGGTGTACTGAAGAAATGGTATTCCAATTCGCCAAATTTTTGAGTAAAAATGTCTCTGAGTATGGAATAACGATTCTGTTGTTTTTCAACAATCGTTTCCTTATTTCCATACAGGTTTTTTAGTGCAATGTTTAGATTATTCACAATTATGTCCTTCACACCACTTAATATTCTTTCTGTTCAGTAGAATAAGCATTCAATATTATCAATTATCTTTGTTTACAATAGATATCCAACAACTCCTGAAGTCTTTTTTTACAGCCTGTTTAGGATGTGACGACAAAAGGATAGGCTTTATCATAGTTGATGCTTCCATCGCTGTTTGAAAAAGCCTCCTGCACACCATTAATTAGTGCTGTACCTTCCGGTTGGGTAAAAATCACATATGCCACAATACCCAGAACAACAACAATCAACAGAATGATTAATTTTAAGAAAGCGGCAAAAGCGATTCCACGCTGTGCGTCTTTTAGGAATTGGCAGTCTAAGGTCCTTTTAATGATATATTGATTGAATCCCCAGTAATATTAATTGGAAACCCAAAGCCCTAGCCCCACAATAAAAATGATGTCGCCAAAAAACACGCCATAATCAACTGCGGAAAATTCCATACTCTCTCCCTGACTTTACAGATATTGAATAAATTCATTTCCTTAAGCTGTTGCCAAACAAGATGACCTTCCTCAATTCTGGTTTTGCAAAACTTTCTTTTATTTCCCATTAATCACATCATTGCCGTTAACTTTCTACAGATTAATCTAAGCTAAGCCCCAAGTTCCCACCGGCGGAAATAGAGTCCTTGTCGGACTATGGGCAATGTTTTATATTCTATTTCCGTCATTTGGGCATCACTTAATGGAGTGAACTCCGATGCTATTTTTACATCTTCCTCAATCTGGGCAACATTGTCAACGCCAATAATGGTTGTACTTACCGGGAGACTCATGTTGTAAGTTAATGCTTCCTTAATGTTTACCGTTCCGGGTTTTAATGTTGCCATCCGGGCAGGTTGATCGGCTATGGGTGGTGGTGTCCATGTTGACAGCATCCTCCCGCGTGTTGCTACCTTCATTCCAACAATACCGATTTGTTGTTTTTGTGCTTCTGGAAGAAGGTAATTTCTTAAAGCTCAAATAATGAACATCAGCAGCATTTACGGCCAAAAGTATCTGATCGAAAGGAAATCGTTTGATAGCTTCCAGAAGAATAAGCGGTTCAAAATGTCCCGTAATACCAAGGTATCTTACCATACCTTCAGATTTTGCCTTTTCCAGTGCTTTAATCGCACCTGAATCCGAAAAAATTTGATCAAGCTCAGATTTTGTTTTTATATTATGCAATTGCCAGGTATCCAGATGATCGGTCTGCAAACTTTTAAGACTTTCTTCCAATAATTTCATTGATCCATCATAAGACCTGTCGTGTGTTTTTGTTGAAAGCCAAACCTCAGAACGACGTGTTTTCATCACCCGGCCAATATTGATTTGACTTCGACCATGTCCATAAGATGCAGCAGTATCAATATAGTTTACACCTAAATCTAATAGCCCGATTGATTATTTTTTCAGATTCTTCTTCAGTACCCTCTTCTTCAATAGTTGCCTGCCCACCAAGGCTTAAAATTCCAACTTTAAATCCTGTTTTTCCAAAAGAATTGGTAGGCATCGCCCCATATGTTCTTTCGTTAAATGGATTTTCATATTTCTTTTTAACCGGTAACGGTTTAATTCCCAGTTCACTAGCAAAAGAATTTCCAACTGTCACTGCCGCAGCAGTAGCCAAACTGCCACCTAAAAATTTTCTTCGGTCCATTTTTTTCTCCTTATTTCTTGGTCTTGTTTATATCTCTCAAATCTTACTTTTAATAACTTGAAACCATAGGTTTGCCCATTATCCCAAAACCTATAAAACCGATGTTTCCCATCTTCTCTCTCGTATTACTAATGTCACCATTTATTTTGTTAAAAATTAAAATAAAATCTTTCACAGATTAATCTTTTATTAATGCGTCGTGAAGAATCTCAACCGGATGCAGGGCTGTTCTACCCGATCCATGGTGAATTTGATGCCGGCAGCTGAATCCACTTGCTGCGATCAGAGTCTCCGCTTTCTGTTCACGAACAGCAGGTAAAAGTATTCTTTCAGCCATCTGAATAGAAATATCATAATGTTCTTTTTCATATCCGAAAGAGCCAGCCATACCACAGCAACCCGAATCAACTTCGTTTACCTTGTAATTCGAAGGGAATGAGAGCATTTGTGTAACTGGTCCTGTTCCGACTACGGATTTTTGATGACAATGTCCGTGCAATAAAATTTCCTGCATTTTATCAGAAAAGGATAACTTCATTTCTCCCTTATCTTTCAATGACACAATGAATTCTTCAAAAAGAAAACTGTTTTCAGCTACAAGTTTAGCATTTTGATCAGTAGGCAACAACCAAAGGCTTTCTTCACGTAATGTTAAAATACACCCTGGCTCTAAACCGATAATAGGTATAGCCTTTTTGAGCAAACTGAGATAATTTGTTCACCGTATCCTGAGCTGAAGATTTAGCTTTATGAAATAATCCCTTTGAAATTGAGGCTCGACCACAACAACATGGTTCAGGTATTAATACATGGTATCCTAAAGATTCAAGTATTTCCAGGGCAGAAATTAATACATGTGGCTGATGATAATTATTAAATGTGTCGGGAAAAAGGACAACCTTTGGTGACTGGTTATTACCATTTGCAGAATGTCTGTTATTTCGATACCATACTGTAAATGGTTCCGCCACGAATGCAGGCAATTCCCGGTGCTTGGTAATGCCGAGAAAGGTGTTGAGCATCGTGCGAATCACTCCAAGAGAATTCGCCCAATTGATCAGTTTAGATTTTGATCCGCTCATTACCCTGCTTATATCCGGCATATAAGCAAATATCCTCGTTCTAAGGGGCATAGGATTTTTATCATAATATTGAACAAGGAACTCAAATTTAATTTTTGCCATATCTACCATCGACGGACATTCGGATTTACAGGCCTTACATTCAATGCAAAGGTCCATAACTTCGAACATACGTTTACTTGTCAGTTCCTGGAAATCGAGATTTCCTGATAGAGCAGCCCGTAAGGCATTGGCCCGACCACGTGTAGAGTGTTCCTCCTCCTGGGTTACCATAAAGCTGGGGCACATGGTTCCAACCGTGGTTTTACGACAAATACCTGCCCCATTACACATTTCCACTGCACGATGAAATCCCTGTTCCTCAGTGAAATCATAATTTGCATTCGATTTCCTGAACTGCATAGTGTGGACCATAGCGCAGATTTTCACGCATATCTTTTCCATTAACAATCATACCGGGATTTAATATGTTGTGCGGATCAAAAATATTTTTTGTTTGCTGGTAAAGCCGATACAAATCTTTGCCGAAAAACTGTTCATTCAGCCAGCTTCGTGCTCTGCCATCACCATGCTCACTGGAGAATGACCCTCCATATTGCCCAAGGAGTTCAACAGAAAAGCGTGTAATTTCAGGCAGTTTTTCCACATCTTTGGCCAGTTTTGCGTTTATCAGCGGACGAATATGTATACAGCCTGCGCTAGCATGTGCATAATAGGCAACCTTGGTACCCAAGTCGTTACAAAATTTTTCAATCCTTGTCACATAATCAGCCAGGTGTTCAGGTGGAACAGCTGCATCTTCAATAAAGGGAATCGGTTTAAAGTCTCCTTTAATGCTCATCAAAAGACCAAGACCAACTTTTCTTACATCCCAAACAGTCTGTTGATGTGCAGGATTCAAGCACCGGAACAACATCTGCATCAACTTTGTTCTTTCTTCAGATGAATTTTTAATTCTTCAATTTTTCCATTTAATTCAGATTCTTTATCCCCATAAAATTCCGTAATAAGCAAACAGTTTGGATTTCCCACCATAAAGGATCGGAGCATTTTAGAATAAGCAGGTAATCGCAAACACTGATTAATGGCATAATTATCCAGCAATTCAACCGCAGATGGATTTACCTGCAGAATGAGCGGAGTGGTGCTTAAAGCTTCATATAAACTTTTAAAGTGTACTATGGCCAAAGCTGCCTTTTTCAGGTAGTTCAACTGTATTTAATTTGATCTCAGTCATAACAGCCAATGTTCCTTCAGAGCCACAAATCAGCTTTGCCAGATTGAATCCTTTTTGTTGCGGATATTTAAATGAAGGGCCATGCACAAAACGATCAAGATTATAACCACCACAACGTCGCCAGTGTTTTGGAGTACCATTATTTATAATATCTTTATTATTAATTGTAAGTGCAGCGATCCTATTATATAGTTGACCTTCAAAGTCAGATAGATTCTGCTTTGATTTGAGCATGTCAGCATCCTGTTCTTTAAAAAGAACATCACTGCCATCACTTAGAAAAACATGGGTTTCCAGAACATGATCTGCTGTCATGCCATAAAGAATAGAGTGTGATCCTGTTGAATTGTTGGCCACAATACCACCCATGGCTGCCCGGTTTGCACTTGCCGGATCAGGGCCAAATTTCATACCATATGATTTTAAATGGTTGTTAAGCACGTCAAGAACGATACCGGGTTGGACTCTCACCCATTGCTCTTCTTCGTTTACTTCGAGGATTTTGGTCAGGTATTTACTGAAGTCAATAACCAATGCTTCATTTACAGCCTGTCCAGCAAGGCTGCTGCCACCGGTTCTCGGTACTATTGGTATTTTATATTTGTGCGCCAGTTCAACAGATGCATGAACATCTTCAATATTTTGCGGTATCAATACACCAAATGGTTTAACCTGGTAAATACTGGCATCCGTACTATAAAAAATTCGCGTGTAATCATCTGTTCTAACATCACTGCTTATTTTCGTGCGAAGCTCTGCGAAAAATTCATTTATGACTGTATCACTATACATTGTGTTATTTCCTGTTAATTAATACACAAATAATTAAGATATTTTTCCGGATCTTTTTTTAATATTATTGTAATAAAAGTGGATCACTAACATTTATTATGTAAATAGCAATTAATCCTATTAATCCAACAAATACCAAATAATATAAAGTTGGCAAAATTGTTTTTCGTAAAGTGGTTCCTTCTTGTCCAAGCAATCCAACTGTTGCAGAAGCTGCCACAACATTATGAATTGCAATCATATTACCTGCCGCCGCCCCTACAGCTTGTAATGCAACAACCATTGCCCCTGAAATTAATAAACGTTCAGCAATACCATATTGAAATAGACTGAACATAAGATTACTTACAGTGTTACTTCCTGCAATAAATGCACCTAGTGCACCAATAGTAGGAGCAAAAAGAGGCCAGATCTTGCCAACGTTTAAAGCAACCCATTCAGCCATGGCAATGGGCATACTAGCCAACCCTAATTCATTTACCCCAGAATTGATATAAACACGAACCATGGGAACAGTAAAAACAAGTACAAAACCAGCTCCCCATAACATTTTACTGGATTCAATAAATGCAGGCTTAATCTGCTCAAATCGCATTTTGTGTAAAAAGTAAGTGAGAAAAACGACAAATATTAAGATTGTTGCCGGTAGATACAGTGGTGTTGTGGTGCCAGCAATACCGGTTCCGAATATATCTTTCCAACCCAAACTGAAACTTTTTAAAGCTGCTCCTATGGGTAATTGAGGTAAGCGGGTTAATACCAGGAATAACGCCAGTAGAAGATATGGCAGCCAGGCTAACCACAACCTCATACCCCTGTTGTTTGAGGTGTCGATTTTTGCTTCCAGTTTACCAATCCAACTTGCTGGCCATTCGTTAGCATTTGGAAACTCCCATGAATCTTTTGGAACTAAAAAGCGCTTGCGAGCAGCAAATGTCATAATTGTTAATCCAAGCAATGATCCTAATAATGAAGGAAATTCAGGGCCCAAAAACACACCTGTCAACATATATGGAACTGTAAACGCCAAGCCTCCCAAAATAGCAAAAGGAGTGATAGAAAGGCCTTCACGCCATGATTTATTCTTGCCAAAAAAGCGTGTCATCATTATAACCATAAGTAACGGCATGAATGTCCCAACAATGGCATGTGTGATAGCTACATTACTTGTAATAATCAATAAATAGTCACTAAACTGCAGATTTAATTCTGCCAATTTGCTCACTATTTCAGGATTTTCCAGGCCACCACGTACGCCTACCAAAATAGGTGTTCCGCATGCACCAAATGTAACTGGTGTACTCTGAACCATCATACCCAGCATAACAGCACATAATGCTGGAAATCCGAGTGCAACTAACAATGGTGCAACTATTGCGGCCGGTGTACCAAATCCTGCTGCACCCTCAATAAATGATCCCAAGAACCAAACTATGATTACAACCTGTACTCTTCTATCCACACTAATATTTGAAAAACCATCACGAATTGTTTTTAATGCATTAGAGTATTTTAAAGTGTTCAATAGTAGAATGGCCCCAAAAATAATGAAAAGAATGTCAAATGTGATAAATAATCCCTGAATAGTGGCAGCAGCAACATTGATAAAAGGAACACCCCAGAAAAATAACGCGATTGATACGGCAACCACATAAACAATAGGCATGGTTAAACGAGCAGTCCAACGCAGACCAACCAATAGAAAAGCAGCTAGTAAAATAGGCAAAATTGCAAGGAAAGCTTGTGTTGAAAGATCCATAAATGCTCCTATACTAAAAAACTAATTGATATTTTTACTTATCCATAATCATTTGCTTAAAGCATTCCCTACAGAAAATCTCCAACTATATTCTTCGTAGCGAGATAAGGCACTGTTTGCGGACCCTCTGGTAATACACAAATTCTGGCATTATCACCATATTTTTGCATTAACTCCTCAACAGTGTCTTCTATACTATGACACGGTAATAACAAAGCATTTTTAATTTGACTGTCACTCAGGTTATTTGTATAGACATAAACATCAGCAAACAGTTGAATTTGGGTTTGTACCTGAACCTGCCACTGGTCTTGCTTTGTTTCTTTTGATTTAAGAATATTTTCCAGCAATTCTTTGGGATTCTGTGCTGTTTGTAGCATTTTCCCATAAAGACCATGTTCAGGAATACCATCCCAACATTCAGTAGCCACGATAATACTACCGCCTTTTTTTACAACCTGTCTGGCTGCACTAACACCTTTAATTGACTGATAGAGATTCAGATCGAGTGGATATCCCGAATTGCTGGTAATGACAATATCATAGGGTTTATTAACTTCTATCATGGCACTCTGCCTGACAAAATTACACCCTTCCTTATGCGCAGTACGTAAATCACCACTAAATACAGACTGTTATTTCCTTATGCTTATTAAGCGTAACATTGACCAAAAAATTGCCTTTTACCAGATCAGTAACCTGGTGAATTTCTTCCCAGATCGGATTTCCCTCAGTAATTCCCCAGACGGCTTTGGGATTAACCATTTTCTCTGCATCGTGATTACTCAGAACGGTCTCCTGTCCAGCCATACCGGGCATTATTGCTTTTCCGCCACCTGAAAAACCTGCAAAAAAATGGGGTTCAATAAATCCTGTCAGAATTTTTTTGTCACAATTTAGCAGCTCTTTATTAAGCCAGATTTCTCTATCATTTATAGAACCAATTTTTGTTTGGGTTGAGCGTTTAAAAGCATTATTTTGCACAATTTTATATTTATCATAAATTTCAGCGCCAATCATTTTTCGTAATTCTTCTTCACTATTTGGACGATGCGTACCCAGCGCAACAAATAAAGTTATATTCTGCTGATTTACATGTTTTAATTCATTCAAAACCGCCGGAAGAATAATTTCGTTGGGTACAGGGCGGGTAATATCACTAAAAATGATAGCAACTTTATCCTTTTTATCGACAAAATCTGAAAGAGCGGGTGCAGATATGGGAGTATTCAACGAATCTTTCAGGGCGCTTACAGGGTTTGCTATAGCCTTAGTGAAAGAGGGTTGGACAATTTGCACATTATATTTATCACTTAACTCAATATTGAGGCCTGTTTTACCGTAGGCAATCCAGGTTTTCAATGGAATTCTCCTTACACATTTTTTATTAACGATAAATCACCTGTTTTGGCTGCAATAAGGACAGGCTTCATATATTCATCGATCATTTCGGCCGTCAGAGCAACAGGCATATTTTCCAGTTTCATTTTGAGTTGCGGGTTTTTGGCAGCATTTAAAGCACGTTCAATATGCTTATCGCTAAAACCCCTCACCTCATCAAGTTTTGTGGGTATATTAATTTTTTGTATAAACTCAAGCATGGCTTTAGCAACAGCAATTCCCAGTTTTTTGTCTTTATTTTTTTCAAGATCAGGTATATTATAACCAGCTTCATTAAAAACCGAGCCAATATCTCTTAATGGCTCTTCAACCGCCGGTGCAAAAAAGACCGTGTAATATGGATTCAGCATACCGCAGGCCCGTCCATGACTTAAGACATCAACCAGGGAAAAACTGGTAAGATGGGCACCATTAGTCCCGCCTATCATAATAGCATAACCACCCAAATCCGTCGCTAATCCCAAAGCAGTACGCCCTTCAATATCTTGCGGATTTTCCAACACACGTGGTAAATAATTCAAAATCAGACGAGTGGTTTCTATTGCTATTACTCTTGTTTTATTATAATGAGGCTTATTTACTGAACCATAAAACACTTCCAAAGATTGAGAAAAACCGTCTAGAGCGCCGTCTATTGTTAAATCCGTCGGACAGCTGGTTGTAACTTTATAATCAAACAGTGCCTTTGGTGGCACAATAGCTTCATCCACTATCAGTTTTTTTTGCCCGGTTTTCAGATCAGTAATGTTAGCATATTTAGTTAAATGAGCCGCCGAACTGGCAGCGCTTTGCACAGCCACGAAAGGAGTGAGCCTTAAACCGGATTCAGATAGTTTTTTATTCACGAGGCCTGTTCCAAAATAATCCTCAATGGATCCACCCAGTGTTCTTAATACTTCTGCCGCTTTAATACAATCCAGTGTACTTCCTGCACCAAATCCCAAAATAGCATCGAAATCAGATTCCTTAAGTCCATCTGATATTCGCTGAAGATCTTCCAGTGGAGCATTGGGTGCAGCACCTTTTATATCCGCAACAATTTCTACTCCGGATTTTTCAAGGGAATCCTTGATAACCGGAAAATATTCGGCAATACCTTTTTGGCCATGTATAAAGGCTACCCGTTTTCCATAATCCGAAACCATCTTACCAGTCTGGTCAAGAATATTAGTTCCATATTTATAATCATTACCCTTAAATTCCGTCAGAAGATCTTTTGCTTTTTGAAAGTCCATTTAATGTTCCTTTTTGTTTCTTAATTAATTTCAAAATAAGTGCAACGTGGCCAGCTCTATATGTACTTTAAATTTTCATCCCCAGATGCATAATGATTCGTTTCTATGGTTTGAAATAACATAAAAATCCGGCCTGCAATTTTGTCCAAATAACTGTGCACACCAATTAAATTATCTGTTTGAGCACTGTCTCAAAACGTGTGACAGTACCACCAACATCTTTTAATTTATCAAGGCCAAACAGTCCAATACGAAAAGTTTGAAAATTTTCAGGTTCATCACATTGCAGCGGTACGCCTGCAGCAATCTGAATACCATTATTCATAAACTTTTTGACAATCTGGTTGTCATCCGTATAGCTTACCACCACCCCAGGCGCTTTAAAGCCTTCTGCTGCAACAGATACAAAGCCATTTTTTCCCATTAGTTTCCTAATTGCCGTACCCAGTTCCAGCTGTTTTTTGAGCGCTGTATCAAAACCAAATGATTCGGTTTCATTTAGCACCTCTCTGAATACAGCGAGAGAATCCGTCGGCATCGTAGCGTGATAAGCATGTCCACCATTTTCGTACGCCTGCATTATCTGATGCCATTTAGCCAAATCACAGGCAAAACTGCTGCTGGTTGTTGATTCCATTACATGACATGCATGATCATTCATCATCACCAGCCCGCAGCAGGGAGATCCACTCCAGCCCTTCTGTGGTGCACTGATCAAAACGTCTACACCAATTGCCTGCATATCACTCCATATACTGCCCGAGGCAATACAATCAAGAACAAATATACCTCCAACAGCATGAATGGCATCTGCAACAGATTTGATATAATCATCAGGAATAATTATCCCGGATGCTGTTTCCACATGAGGCGCAAAAACCACTTCAGGCTTTTCTTTTTTAATAGTTTCCACAACGGTGTCTAGTTCGGCAGGAATAAAAGCTGCTTTTTCATTATTGTTTACCGGTCTGGCTTTCATAACAACGCTGGAGGATGGAATCTTGCCTGCATCAAAAATTTGGCTCCAACGAAAACTAAACCAGCCATTTCTGATAACCAGGCATTTTTTATCCGTGGCAAACTGCCTGGCAACTGCTTCCATAGCAAACGTGCCACTCCCTGGCACTACAACTACAGTTGATGCACTATATACTTTTTTTAAAATAACCGAGATATCTTTCATGACACGCTGGAATTTGATGGACATATGATTTAATGCCCGGTCCGTATAAACAACTGAATATTCCAGCAAACCATCAGGATCCACTGTATTTAATAAACTCATTTCTTTCCTCCCCGAGATGGCTGAATATTTTCAATACAACCAATATTAACTTGCTCTGTAAGTTCAGGTAATTCATACATTCGCCCGGCAAAATCATGACCAATAATAAAAATATCATTTTTATTTTTCTGCAGGCAAAATCCCTGCTCATCTAATTCTCCCGGAACGGAAATATTCAATTCCGTTAAAAATTTTCTCTCTGGTTTATTTGATCAGTTTATAGAAAGGATATTTATCCAACTGCTATCGTATCTGTATTGAGACAAATCTCTGTTTTTTTAACCCGAATACATCCAATCACTTTTTCCATTTCGGACACAGAAAAACAACCATAGGATTTGGTATATGGTAAATGCTGATTTCTTGTCCGGATTTAAAAACAAAATTAAGCAATATGATTTTAATAATACATTTCTAGCGTAATAGTTTTTCAATTTCCTCTTTTACATTAAGTATTCCAAAAACAGGACTTGCTAATACTTCTTTCCCGGTAATTTCTTTAAGTTTGTTTCGCATCCTTGCCATCGAGCCCTGAGCCAGTACAAAAAGTTCGCACTGGTCAGAAATTTTTGTGGCAACACCAATTATTAGTTTATCATGATTATCAGAATCTCCAGAAATAATAGCTTCGTAAGCACCTTCTGCAAGTCCTTCGTAAACCTCAATCTCTTTGCCTTTTTTATCAGACTGAAACTTTAATAATCTGACTGTCGGCGCCAAAGTAGTTGAAAGAGTAGCAAGAACTCCAATTGATTTAGCTTCAGATACTGCTTTCATAGTCATTGCGTCATCTATTTTAACAATGGGAATTGGAAATGATTTTCTTGCTTCGGAAGCAACTTCTCCCACTGAAGAACATGTGTTAAAAATTATATCGGCACCAGCATCAATAGCAGATTTATAATAATTAAACAACCTTTTTTTTATAGCTTCGGTAACTCCATTTTCCTTAATCACATCCCGGATAAGGCTATCATCAGTTATATTAATTAAATTAACTCCTTCACCAAGGTATTCAGTGACTAATGAGCTTAGTTGCTTCGATCATGGGAGAATCTGTATGTATTGCCGCAACGGTAATTTTTTTCATAACCCTATTCCTTTTCAAACAATGGTTTTTTGGGATCAATTTTAAAGTATATCAGCGCACTGACAACAAGCATCGCTGAAATAACAAAAAGCGGTGCATTGTAATTATTAAAATATTTAACCAAATAACCAAATAGAACTGTACAAACGAATCCACCAAGGTTACCGGCGGTATTCATCGCTCCCGAAATTGCACCAGCAAATTTATCTCCAATATCAATACATAATGCCCATGCACTTGGAAGCATCAAATCCATAATGCCAAAACTTAAGGCGAGAAAGGCTGCTACAAGTATTTTACCACTGGCGATTCCGGCTGCAGTTAATAATACTGCTGATAACAGCAAACTGGAAGCACCGATAACACTGCGTCCTATATAAGTCCCGTATTTCTTAGTCAATAAATCTGAGATATACCCCCCGGCGACATTAGCAAACATTCCTAATACAAAAGGCAGAGCAGAAGCAAAACCCATTTCTGCGTCTGAAAATCCACGCCCTTTAACGAGATAAGTGTGAAGCCAGGAAAAGAAAAACCACGATCCCCAAACATAGAACCAATACATCGCACAAACCATCCAGAAGGTTTTTTTTCTTAATATTATGCGCCAGGGAACTTTCGGTTTTTCAATTATTATTTCTTTGTATCCAATTTCTTTAAGTTCTTTTTCGGAAATGGATTTCATTTCTACTGGTTTGTTTTTAAACCAGAATAACCAGATAATTCCCCAGATAATACCAAGCATAGCCAGAAAAAAGAAAGACATCCGCCATCCATATGCGGACTGAACAGGAATAACAATGAAGGGAGCTATCGCACCTCCAGCCCGGCTTGCCCCCCAGACAAATCCTTGTGCTTTTCCCCTTTCAGACTTAGGAAACCATTTTGCGATACTGCTGGATATTATAGGATAAGCGCCAGCTTCACCTATACCAAAGAGAAACCTGAATAAAATAAGGGAAGCAAATCCAATTGCTATTCCTGTAAGCCCGGTAAATAAAGACCACCATATTACTATGGCGGCAAGGACTATCTTTGCACCATATTTATCTCCTAAAATACCCAAGGGAATCTGAAATAGTCCGTAAGACAAAATAAACGAACCTAAAATCCATCCCCACTGTGTGGGATTGATCAATAAGTCGTCCATCATCGCTGGTCCGGCAGTGGCAATAACAAGTCTATCTAAAAAAGTTACCGCTCCCAGAAATGTTAACAGGATTAGCACAATATTTCTTTTTTGCATTATTCCTCTTAACAGAAGTCTTATATCAATTTCAATTTTACCAAGAAAGTGTTTTCATAAATTCGACACTCTCTTTCACCATCTTTTTTTCATGCGCGATAGTGCTTTTAATATCTCCCTGCCAATCAGGCCATCAGCTCGAGAATAACAGTCGGAAACAAAGAATAACTTTTTAATACCTCTAAAATTTTATGAATAGGAATTTTACCTTTTCCGGATGGAGTACCAATAATTGTGAAACCCATTAAAGTTTTGGAGCGAACTATTTTAACATCTTTGAAGTGAAGATTTCCAGTAAACTTTGCTAGTTCCCCCAATGCATAATCCGGACCTTCCATTGCACCTAGAGCATTTGCTAAATCAAGACATATTTTCAAATTAGGATCATTTATATCATTCATCAATTGGGCATATTCCGCTACTTTATATGCTTCCTGATTTTCAAGGACAATAACGATGCCAGCTTCTTAAATTCGGGCAGTACTTCGGTTATTTTTTTCTTTACTTCTTCAATTGGAACTCGTTCACCAAAAATGGCCGGTAGAGTTCTAAGTATCGGTGATTCTAAAAACTTCGCAATCTCTATGAATTTTAGTAAATGAACCGGTTCAATTCCTTTTGTTCCTACCTCAATGTGGACTGCTAATTCATTTGCTTTATTTCTCAGATTCTGAAGATCTTTAGGACTCAAGACTTTCAAGTGGAAAATTATCAGCTATCTGAACTAAATTTACCCCAAGAGAAGCGGCTTCTTCTATCAGCTGAAGGGATGTCATTTTTTTTGCCGGTTGTGGTCCATTGGCAACTCCTATGGACCAGGGATATGACCAGGAACTTAAACCAAATTTAAATTCTCTATATTCACCCATAAATTACTTTACTGGTTGTTTTTAATAATTAATATTATAAATAACAGATAAATTCAGAAAGTATGACTCCCTGGTGTTTTGTGGTTATCATCATATTAAAATTGATCATAGAAAACTCTTTGCATCTGGAAAAGTGTACATAAATGGTGTTGAAAGATTCTGGAGTTTTGCTAAGGAACGGTTAATAAAATTCCATGGTATGTCGAAAGAAAAGTTTCCTTTATACCTAAAGGAAATGGAATTTTGATACCATAACAGAAATGAAAATTTATTTAACATTTTGGCTCAACATTTGTGTAAGTTAGGGCCAAATCTTTTATAATCACCTATAATTATTATGCAGCTATTTTAAATTTTCATTGCTTATTTTACAGCCATCGCTTTCTGGATCATAAAAAATATTATAATCCTCATTGACTCTATTTTGGAAAGCAATATTAACAGATCCTTGCGGGCCAGCCTGGAACCAATGTTTTACCGTAGGCGGTACAGAATATTGTTCACCAGGTTTTAAATTGATTTCGTGGCGAGCTGTATAATATGCTTCTTTCCCTTTCGGAAAATTTATCTTTGAATAATTTTCTTCTCCTTCAACAAAAACTTTAGTCTCACCCCATAAAACTCTGACTGTTTCTTCTTTCCCGTTATCACTATTATAATTCGGATGCATATGCTGAGGCAAGGTCTGGTTAGGCAACATAATTAGAATCGATGTCCTTACTTTTTCTGTTCTTAGTAAATCAATCAGAACGAATCCTTCCTCTTTAATATTATTTAGGCCAAAGTCATTTACCTGAGCTGATGCAAGTTCTTTATCAGTAACTGGAAATCCTGATTTATGCAATAATTCCAATGCCTGACTTTTTATTTTAGCATATTTTTCAGTCATTATTAGTATTTCTCTATTAATTGAGTAATTCTTTGATACTATCGGCAATAGCGCCAATAATTAAACAGCATGACGCAGCGCCTGCATCAATTACACCTTTGGAACGCTCTCCCAGGCGACTCGATCTACCCACTTTTGCTACAATGTCTTTCGTACTTTCCATACCTTTTTCCGCAGCTTCATACATTCTAGTTAATGCTTCAGCAAATCCTTCATTATCTTCAAGAGCCATACGATAAGCATCCACGGCAGGAATAAGGCAGTCCAATAATGTTTTATCTCCTGGTTTTGCCTTCGATATTTTACTGAGATTCGCCGGTACAGCTTCGATCATTTCTTTAAAAACAACTTTATCAATTGTCTCGATTCCATCACACTTTTGGGCCATCGATTTAAAAAAGAAACCATATATTGGTCCCATCGAACCGCCTATTTTCGTCATTAATATGTTAGATAAGGTGGTAAGTCCTTCATTAAGGTCAACATCCGGTATAATGTCAAGTTTTTCTTCACAAAGTGTAAAACCTTTACTCATGTTTATTCCATGGTCGCCGTCACCAATCTGTCCGTCGATATCACTAAGGTACTGTTTATTTTCCTGGATAACCTTGATCATATTTTTAACAATCAGGATACCATCTTTATTAGAAAACGATTCTTTCCTCAACCTTGCTCCTAAAACTGTGTTAATCCCCATGATTCACATGGTGTATTAATACATTCTTTAAGTTCATCATCTAATTTCATCACAGTTAGAGTTACGCCTGCCATTTCTAACGATGTAAAGTAATTTCCAACGTAGGATTTATATATATTAATATTTTTTTGATCTAAAATATTTTTTACATCATTGAATAAAATGAATAGTTCTTTAGCCGGTGTTGATCCTAAACCGGAGATAAGGACAACTACTTCGTCCTGAGCTTCAAAAGGTAAATCGGGCAATACAATATCAGTCATTCTTTTGGCCATCTCTTTAGAAGTTTCAAGATCGGCAACTTCTAATCCCGGTTCACCATGGTGCCCTATACCAACTTCCATTTTGCCTTCCTCTATTGTAAAATTCGGATGACCAACTTGCGGAAGCGTACAAGGGCTTAAACCAATGCCCATACTTCTTGTATTATCAATAGCCTTTTGTGCAACCGCAATCACTTCATCCAAACTAGCGCCTTTTGCTGCTTTTGCTCCACCGACTTTCCACATCAGAACTTCACCAGCTACACCGCGACGATCCTCCCTTCTATCATTTGGAGCCGAGGGGACATCATCATTTGCTATAACTGTTTTCACTTCAATACCATCTTCTTTGGCCATTTCTATTGCCATGGCAACATTCATATTATCACCGGTATAATTACCATAGAGACATGCTACCCCTTTCCCGGAATCAGCCGCTTTAAATGCATCATAAAACATTTGTGCAGGAGGTGATGAAAACAATTCTCCAACAGCAACCACATCACAAAGGTTTTTCCCAATATAACCTACAAAGGCCGGTTTATGGCCGGATCCGCCACCGGTTACTACGCCAACTTTATGATCTACAGGAGCATTTTTAAGTTTCAAAACTCTGGGATTTTCTGTTTTTTCAATCAGATGACTCATCGATGCTGTAAAACCTTCCAGCATTTCATCAACTACATCCTGTGGATTGTTAATTATTTTTTGCATTACTCACCTCTTGAATACTTTTAAGATTCAAATGACTCTTTTTCCAGTTTTCTCATCATTTCCACTTTTTCTGTTGAACCGCCGCCTGTGAATTCCGAATTTAACCAAGCGGTAACGATCATTTTTGCGTGCTCAACACCAATAACTCTGGCACCCATAGTTAAAACATTTGCATCGTTACTTTTCTTTAGTCTTTCAGCAGAATACACATCATGGCAAACACCGGCATAAACACCCTCAACTTTATTTGCAATCATAGCCATTCCCAATCCGGTTCCGCAGATTAGTATACCTCTATCAAACTCTCTTGATTGTATTCTCTTTGCCAAATTGAATCCAATCTCCGGATAGGTCGCAGGCGCATCTTTAGTATAATTTAAATCTGTTATATTGTAATCAGATTTTTTCAGGAAATCATATATTGCATCTTTTAAATCAAATGCTGCATCATCAGCATCAATACATATTTTTAGTTCTCTCATAATGAAAAAATCTCCACTTCAATAAACTTCCAGGTTTTGATATAATCACTATCAGAAATTAATTTATCGAATTGAGTTTGATCTAGTTGGGTTAATAGATACCATATTTTGTTAGTCAGGCGAGTATTCATCTCAAATATTTGCTTTATATCCCATCTTGTAGGTGAGGTATCAGAAGTTAAATAATCATTATACTCACATTTTATCAGGTAATAAAGGAACTCAACATAATCCAGAAAATGACGGGTACAAACAGGGTAATCCCAATCCCATTTACCATCATTATCATTAATATGGATATACATACCATAGCCACTATTTGCTACTAAAGAAACTACTTCCGCAGGATTTTCCTGCGCATACATGGAGTGGCCAAAGTCCAGAGTTACGCCCATATCTTTATTTTGAATATCATTTAGTAAACATAATGTTTTTGCCGCAGTATCTACAAAACACCTTCCGCGGGTTTCACTCGGCTTGTACTCGATAAATAAAGGAATTTCACGATTGTAATCAGCAGCTTCACCGAATGTTTCTACCAGATATTTCCACATCGTACCATAATTAGCTTGAAAATTATATTCATAACCGTCACCAAGAGGACAACAGGTAACCTTATCAGCCCCAACTGCCTTGGCAAAGTCCTTGGCATCTTTAATAAACTGTACAGCTTTTGCCCTGATATTCGGATCGTTTGAAGTTAATCCTCCGTTCCTAAACTCTGGTTCGGCCTTCACATTAACATTTACTGCAGAGATCCCTAGATTGTTTTTTTTCAGCAATCCCTTTAATTTTTCAGCATCACTGATCTCATAGGGAAAGATGACTTCTACGCCATCCATCCATTTCATCTGGCCCACCAATTCAAATTTTTCCTCAAGTGATTTATCTGTATTATATTCATGAAATCTATCTTTTGTCTTCCCAGTAAATGCCGTTATAACCGAGCTTTTAACCACTTTGTCCATATTTATCCTCTATCTATTTGTTTATTTAAAAATTCCATACCAAAGGAATATTCTTCTTCAATATTATCCGGATCACAAATGATTTCCAAATCTAAACTCCCATCATAACCAGAAAGCCTTAGATTATACATAAAAAGCTTCCAATCAATAGTACCTCTTCCCGGCGCAAATGATTTGTTTACATCACTGTCATTATCACAAAGGTGAAGTCCGAATATTTTATCTTTAAGCTTTAATGGCAGCAACGGGACTAATTCTCTGCACGCCCATGCATGTCCGGTATCAAGAGACAGTCCAAAATTATCTGAGTCTAATCTTTTATAAAGATCCAAAAATCCATCATTGCCTTCAATTATTGAATTAGGTAAAATTTCTATTGCAAATCTATATGCATTCTTTTCTATAATTGATAAAAAGGACTTCATCTTCTCATAAAGTCTGGATTTAAATTGTTCGTAACAAGCAGTATTATTATCAAATAAATTACTATCTAAATTAAATTTTCCAATTGGTATAACTATCGTTTTGCAAGTTGGAAAATCTTTCACAACCGCAATTATTTTTTTAAGATCATCAATTCCCCAATCAGAAAACAATTTATCTTTTGTTGAAAAACTCTCCATTAAAAAATGAGCAACAAACTGAGTTGGGATTAGGCCCAGTTCCTCTGCTCTCGAATTAACCTTTTTTGCTCCACCGATATACCAATTATTCAGTTCTTCTCTATGAAATATTTCCGGCTGATAGGCTTCAAAGCCAAGACCTTTAATATCTTCCAAGGCGGAAGAAAACTGATCAACAGTAAATTTATCACCATATTTGGCGACTACAAAAGCCGGACTTACGCCAAATATATTTTTCATATTTAATACGTTTCCAGACTTTTTTGTGGTTTCATTGCCAGCCAGGCTAATACAGCCAAAATATTCAATGCTGTTCCAACATAAAAGAATAAAGCAACATCGCCTGACCACTCTTTTAAATACGGGAATGCTAAAGCCGTTAAAAATGCTCCGATATTACCGGCCATATTCATAGTTCCGGAAACGGCGCCAGCATTATTTTTACCTATATCAATGCAGAAAGACCATGATGGGCTCAATGTCATATCTGCTCCAAAAATCGCCACAGACAAAGAGAGAACTGATCCTAAAACATTATCCATGTGCATACTTCCGATCAGACCGACAGCAGCTAAAATAAAACCGGTGATCGCCGGGATACGTCGCGAAGCAGTCCAATGGCCGTCCCTGTATATTTTATCAACCAGCCAACCGGAGAACCAATTACCGAGTGCACCAAATATAAATGGAAGCGATGCATAAAAACCGGCGTCGACCAAATCCAGTTGAAACTTTTCACGCAGATGTGGTAAAAGCCAGGTAAGACAGAAGAAGAAAGTAAAATTACTGCAGAAATATTGAATCATTGCCAGCCACATTTTACGGGAGCCGAAAAGAGCAGCGGCACTTAGCCGTGATACTTCTGTGTTTCCTTTCTCATATCTTTGACGGCTTTCAAGAATATACGCTTTTTCATCCTCTGTAATCCTATTGTGTTCTTCTGGCGTATCCCTAAACCAAAAAAACCATACAACCGCCCATAAAACACCGACAATTCCTAATACAAAAAAAGTCCGGCGCCACCCAAAACCGGTTATCATCCACCCCACAAGCGGTAATGCAAATGCTGCACCCAAACGGGAACCGGAAAAATTAATTCCATTAACCAAGCCGCGTTCTTTTAACGGAATCCAGGAAAATATCGCCCTCGACATCCCGGGAAAGGCACCCGCCTCACTTACCCCAAATAAGAAACGAATGATTAAAAGCGAAATATAATTCCAGGCAGCGCCAGTCAAAGCGGTAAATGCGGACCAAAATACAACAATTGAGCTCAATACTTTTCTCGGTCCTAAACGATCAGCCAGAATTCCGGACGGTGTTTGAAAAATGGCATAACCCAAGGCAAAAAACGACAACACCCAACCCATTTCCCTATCTGTTAAGCTAAGACTTTCTGCAATCGGAGTCTTTGCGGCAGAGATACATACGCGGTCAATATACAGTAACAAGGATAAAAGAAAAGTATTCATCACCAAAAAGTATCGAGTAGGTAATAATCGTTGCATAATCTACCCTGAATTAATTATTTGATTAATCGGTTGATTAAATTTTTTCCACACTTCAGTAAGTGCTGACTTATATCCTACATTTCCGGGAATACCAGTGGCAAAGCATCCCTCAATTCAGGCGAATTAACTAAATAGTTCCAATCCGTTTTTATAACCTGGCTATCTCCCGCTTTAATCTGACCATAAAGGACTGCAAGATCAGATGTATGTATTAAACTGCTGGCTTTAATACCAGAGAAAACAAGCAACCATGTCGCCCCGATAGAATAGTAAGAATATCCATTTCTCAATGCCATAGTTTTGATAAAATGTCTTCTGTTACTTTTCTGAGTTATCCCCTATGCTAAACGCACTTGTTTTTACCCTTTTTATCAAAAATTTATCCTATTTAAGTTTAAATATATTTGAATAGTCATGATAAAGAATTGAATTGGAATCTGGATCTACTTCATCATAATAATCGACTCTAAAACGATAAGAGCCTGTTTCACTCTCATGACTCTCATATTAAATTACTTGAAAATGTATATTCTAGTAATGGCTTTATAGGAACCATTCTGGAGCCTTCCCAGAGAGGATTTGTAATATCATGTACTATCCATATATGTTCATTTGGGTCATACTTTTCAAGATATCCTGAGTTATGCGCAAAATGTAAACGAGATTGTTCAGGAAGTTCAAATCCATCTCCAATGTATGAGTAAAATAATGTATCCGATTTATTTATTAAAGTGCCTTGAATATATATGTGAAAGAAATTTTCATCCCATTGAGACTGTTGCCAGTGATATACTGAACTATCTTTTGATATCAAAAGCTTTTGATGACAAACATTTGATTGTATTTGAATTAACGGATTATTATTTTTTTTACAACTGATTGAAAAAAGTAGAGTTAACATTGATAAAAGTACAATTTTCTTCATCTGTTCAGTATCTTTTTTTTCCTGCGAAGTAGGCTCATGCCGGGTGTTAAGCCGCGTGCCAATAGCCTGCCTTTGGCAATACACTTTTCGTGGATCTCCTGCCAACCTCTCACACCGGCTTAAACACCTGGTTGAACATGACGTAGTATTTAATACTCTATCTTGTTATACATTTTCGAATATTATCGCAGCAATAACATCCTCCTTGTTTTTGAATAATCATCAGCTTCCAACTTATAGTAGTATATACCGCTTACTACTTTTAAGCCAGCACTATTTGTTGCATCCCACTGCACTGTGTGCGTACCAGCAGCTACTTTTTCATTGACCAGTATTTTCACATTCTGCCCGGGTGAATTGTAAACGGTCAATTTAACATAAGAAGTCTTTTTTAATGTGAAAGCAATAGTCGTTGACGGATTAAACGGATTGGGGTAATTTTGACTGAGCACAAACTCAGTTGCGTGAATAGCATTGTTAGTATAATCATTCACTGATGTTATGTTATCTTTGGTTAGTTTAATAAAATCAATTCCATTACCTATTCCCAATTCTTTGGAATATTGTTTGTCATGCAGCATTATTCCAATGCTCATGAATGCCAAGACTTGTGAGTGGAGTCCCATCATTTTCAGGATCATAGATAAAATTTTCAGGCCATTGTGTTGTATCTGCCGCCTGCCGCAAATAATCATCCACACCGTCCATTTGTGGTTTGCCATCTATATACATAGCCTGTAAAAAATCAAGACAGACCGATTCCAGTGCAACCTGATCCTGCGACATAAACATCGATGATGACCAGTCATTATTAAACGGCGGTATATCAAATCTTTCAGGCGGTGAGCCCGCATCAGACCCTGCCCAGAGTCCATCCACAATAAACAACATGGTGTTTCCGCCCAACATGCGGTGTCCCATCAAATCAACCTGAATTCTATATTGGCCGTATCCGGGTCTGGTAATCCCATTACTAGGTTGCGGTAAACCCATGTGCAGATGCGCTGCAGTTGTTCTAACATGTGAACCAAAATGATTTTTTGCACAGAGTGTAACACCTGCACGACCATGACCTTTTAATGCAGCAATATTGATCATATAATCTGCATCTTCAATGATTTTATACAATGTGTCACTATACACCGGATCTCCGGAATTTGCAGGTTCACTCCAACTGTTATGGGAATCACGGAGTATTTCTCCTTTGTCCGAATAAAAAATATCAGTCTGAGTTCCTTTTTCTGCAAAAGTTCGACCATTGCCGCCTTGATGATCAATATATTTGACATCCGGAAACTCACTATGCAAGATATTCCAATAGCCATCTATAACGCAAACCATTGGATCACCTAAAGCAATATTTTCTTGAGGAATGGACATATTGTTGATTAAATGACGAAGAATCACCAGGATGACCTGGGGTGATGTCCAGGTGGGTCCGCCAAGTCCATCTTGAGTAAATGCTGTTACAAAATTGCATTTAATAAATAGGTGTTCACCTTCCTGATAACTCATTGCTCCTTTTCCGTGCTGTCTGTTGAAATAAATGAACAACGAATCCCATGCTTGATCAATAGAAGATGTCCCTGTTAATTTAAGAATAGATGTCATTGACCATTGCCTCCACAGTGTCAATATTTGTGTGATTACTTGAAAAGTAATTATCTGGTCTGTTATATAATCCAATTTTCATCTGTAGCGCCAGGGTGATGAAACCAAACAACGCGACCCGGTATCACACCTTTCGGTTCGCCCATCGGTTTATTGGACTCAACAAAGGCGGTTTTAAATGTAGCAGCATAATTCTCCTTGGAACCAGATGAGATAAAAATACTAGAAATTATTGAAGCCACTAAAAGACTAAAGAATACAAAATACTGTCTCTTCCGGAAATTGGCTAATGCCCGGGTATAAGCATAAGCTGATGTGAGCAAACCCGCAAGATATACCAAAAAACTACCGGCAAATGGATAAGCTGCTTGAACACAGGGATATGTTGCTCTTGAAGGTTTAGGAATTATTCTTATCAGAATCCATATAAAAGAAAACAGACCTAAAAGAAAGTAAATGATTTTCAGTTTTTTATTATTTAAAAAACATAAACACCTTTTTAATTTTCCCATTTGTTCAATTCCATTTTGTGTTTCAGTTAAGGTCTCAAACATTTCTACCTCCTGTTTCATACTGAATATCAGGCAAATTTCGAAGTTGTTCGGCAGCCTGTTCTGGTGTAGTGTCCCTCTGAGCTTCAGCCAGCATTTCATAACCTACCATGAATTTCTTAACAGTGGCTGAACGCAGAAGCGGCGGATAAAAATGGCAATGCAATTGCCAATAGTTATGTTCATTCTTATCCGCAGACGCACCATGCCAACCCATAGTGTAGGGAAAAGATGTTTTAAAAAGATTATCGTAACGGATTAAATGTTTTTTAAGAATCTCAGCAAGAGATGTCTGTTCTTTATCAGTTAAATCAGGCAAATGCATCACATGTCTTTTAGGTAGTAGAAGTGTCTCGAAAGGCCAGATTGCCCAGTATGGCACCAATACAACCCAATGTTCATTTTCTATGACCACTCGTTCTTTTTTTATAAGCTCTTTAGATAAATAATCCTGCAATAATACAGCACCATGCTTGTTATAATATATTTTCTGTTGCTGGTCTTCTTTGAAAGGTTCATTTGGTAAACTATCACTGGCCCATATCTGACCATGTGGATGGGGATTAGAGCAGCCCATTATTTCGCCTTTGTTTTCAAAGATCTGCACCCAGCGATACGTTTTTGATAATTCTGCAATCTGTTCTGCCCAAATTTTAAGTACATTTTCAATCTCCTTTACTGTCATTTCTGCAAGAGTCAAATCATGCCTTGGCGAGAAACAAATCACCCGGCAAGTACCTTTGACGTCTCTTATCTTGAACAGCGTATCTGTTGAATTATCAAGTGTCGGACCATCCTCCAGCAATGCAGCAAAATCATTTTTAAAAACAAAGGTCTCAAGGTATTTTGGATTTTTATGTCCACCAGCCCTCTCATTTCCAGGACATAAATAACAATTAGGATCATATTGAGGACGTTCATCTTTGTGGGGTAATTCTACTTTGCCCTGCCAGGGACGTTTTGTTCGGTGTGGTGAAACCAACACCCATTCTCCAGTTAAAGCATTGTAGCGGCGATGGGAAGAATTCAATAATTTCAACTTTCTTTTTTTTTGTTTTACCACAAAAAAAGCGAAGATACCTATTTGACAATCTTTTATTTAAATATGGCAATGCCTAAAGAATCATCAATTTAAATGTAAATAATAAAATGTGATGATCCAAACTGTTAAGTATTATGCCAGATGATATATTTTCTGAATTGAAAATTTATTCGATAGCATTAAAATTATTACAAGACTTTGTGACCTCATAGCCACAAACTTCCCAGCTTTTGCATATTTTACATTGAGACTCCTCCCATAATTTCCTAAAATGAGCTGCATTTAATTGTATCCAGCTATATATAAAATCAACACCTGGATCTCTTTTAATACGGATTCCTTCTATCCATTTTTCATACTCAATTCTTTTTCTTAATGAAACCATATATTTTTTCATATTTATGTCCGGTAATAAAAATAATCTATTCTACACTCAGTATTAAATAAAATTTTTATATATTTTAAATCTTCTTTAAATCCTATAGAATTTTCACTCTAAATTTGCTTCAAATTTTTTGTTAATGCTTATCAAACGCAGGTGCATTACCAGCACCTTTCTTAATATATTTACTGATGCAGTTTTTTTACAATTACAACCCAGTCGCTTTGATCATCATAGGGAGGCCCGCTGATAGTTTGCTTTCCATCCCCTTCAATTACTTTCTTTTCACTCACCTGTACTTTCCCGCCTTTTCTTGGGTTGAACCAAAGGATTTCATATTTACCATAATTATCATTCAAATTTAATTCAGTTGTACCGCCATTTTTTAAATAAATCAGATAGATTTTGCCCGGATCGGCCAGACAATAATCACTTGTGTTTGAAATCAGATTATCGGAGGCAACCATTTCCCAAAACGGAATGTTATTCGTCTTAAAAAATTCTAACAAATACCTGCACTGATCCCAGAACAGATCGCGTGATCTATAATCTTGGCAGGTTAAATCCGAATGGGGATGTTCATAGCCAAAATACCATTCTGTTCCCCATCCTCCAGCCATAAATGCTCCCCAAAGGCCATTTTTTCGCGCATTGTCGTGTTGGGGATCTTCACTATCCGGGATTAATGAATGCCTGTGGTCACCCGGTTCATCACATGCAACTGCCCAAATTTTTCCGGCTTTTTCTGATTCCGTTAATACCTGCAGCACTTTAGAGTGGACATTGCTAAAATCTTCTTGGTCTGTTTGTAAGGAAGCTCCAGTAAATTTGCTGTCGGGGCCATAGATGCCATCATACCAGACACCATTATGAATTACCAAATGATGATCATAAGGATCTAATTCAGAAACATATTTTGCCAAAAGCAGCCGTTCTTCATCATAAAAAGGAAAAGTGTTTGGTGATTCAGTCCAGTCACCGGTTTCTTCGCATAGGTTCCAGTTTAAAGCCAAATGATGGCCAAAGCGGGCAATCAACTCGCGATAATAGAGTTTAGTATAAAGTCCGACGCCACCGTTATCGAGCAAACCCTGGTTCTCCGTTTCCATAGTTTTAAAATGCAAAAACAATCCGATTTTATCGGCGTGTTCAAAAAGAACTTCCCATTGGTCCAGTTTTGAGCAATCAAATCTGTCCCATGCATCGTAATCGACATACGGGAACACATTTCGATCGTCTCCTTCGATATTCATTGTTAAAAAAGAAACTGAGTTTAATCCTTTTGAAGCCAAATAATTTATTGCCCCAATAATTTCTTTTCCTTTGCCATCCTGCCATGTCGGGTCACCATCATTCCAGTCTTTTTTATGCGCCGCCCATGTTTTCACCAGTTCATCTTTGTGGCCATCATTGTGAAAGGATCCATCGAAAGCATAGTAGGCTAAAAAATTTTCAGGTGCATCAGGCCCGCATTTAAGAAAATATTCACCCGTTTCAGCAAACTTTAAATATCTTTTTCCCACATACTGCAGCCGCCCTTTTCCACGAAAGTCATTTCCACTTTTATCTGATTTTATAATATTGAATGAACCGGATTTTCCATCCATAAAACCAGCTTTTTCTAACTTATTGTAATTTCTGAGGGCAGCCCATTTTCCCTTAACAAACTCCGCAACATAATTCCATTCACCTGTCTCATCCGGGGCAAAATGAACTTTCCATACATTTCCGGAATCGGCGCTTGTATTTGCTGCATCACCATCCGCTGCATAATAGCCCGGTATTGTATATTTTTTTCCACTTTTTTTGTGGGTAAATGTGACATTAAACCTGTAGTTTAAAAATGGATTGTATTCTGCTTTCTCAGAAGTGCTGGGGCCTTCGAAATATAGAGTCACTTTATGCCATTTCTTTAATTCCCCTGTAACCTCCTGCGCAAATACAAATCGTAATAGAACGATAGCGTAAAAAAATAAACTGAATAGATAAAATTTCATTAATGTCACCTTAATTTAATGTAGTTTTAATTCAGATTTCCTCATTGCATTATCGTCTGGCTAATTGTGCATTGCGAGAATGATTCTTGTCTTTTTATTTCAAAATTGCTTCCAAATCATATCCATTTAATTTAATTGTACCAACATTTCGATTGGCCAATACATTTTAGGCGATGTTTTGAATACATTCGACAATTCTGAAACTGCAAACCTAACTTACAGCAGATGGCTATTTTCAAAATCAGGTTGTTCAAATTTAGAATATTTTAATTTATATTCTTGTATCCCTGTTCTTTTAACTTGTATAAATATCTTGATATAAATTATATGAATTGATTTTTGCCTATTGCATTATGACCATAAAGTTTGGCGCGTTGTGATTGACGTGCCGGATATGAATAATCATTAGTCATTGTTTAAACAAAACACATGAATAAAGAAGATATAATCCATCAAATTATGCCAGGCTAGATATATGATCTTTAAAGCATTAATTCTTAGGAGAGTAGGTCATAAAAAGGAAGTATATATTGTACAGGCAAACGCTCTGAAATTTTCTTTGTTTTCGAACATTCATAGGTTATTTAAGTTGTCTTATTTCAATGTCTTTAAATCGGATTAAATTTTGCGACTCTTTATGAAGCTGCAGAGCAATGTGGCCTTTTGTCCCTACATTATGACTTTTATGATTGTCATCATCTAATATACCTGTTCCGTCGTAATTAGAGACCGCGACATTATTAACAAATGTTTTAATCTTCATTCCATTACAAATAATAGACATATCATTCCATCCGGTCCCTTCATCATCGAAATAGTGGATTACCTTCTCAGGCGCGTATTTATCTTTAGATATATTCCAATCCGGCAAACTTGGATTTATCCAGCGCTTTTCTTCTCTGGTTTCGTCATAAATAAACCCGTTTCTCCAAGGATCATTGGGATTAATATCAACCTGAGGACCATCCAACCATCCTGTCACACTATTTTCAACAATCGCATTTTCGTCATATCGGCTTCTAAACTGCACACCACTATTACCTTGATTGAGATGAGATGATTGAAATTTCAATCTTAACTCAAAATTATCAAACTCTCCTTTGGCTTGGAGCCAAATATAGTTATGGTCTTTTGAGTCTAGTGAATTACATAGAATACTTCCGCTATCAACGGTCCAGAATTTTTCGTCTTTATCCCTTTCAGTGCACTTAACTTCCCAACCTGATAAATCATTTGTGTTAAATAATGTTTGCCAATTATGATTCTGCGAAAAAACTTCTATTGAATTCATGTTCCCGCCGCCTTGATTTTGACTGCCGGCTGCGATGTAAATATTTTTGTTGAAAAAAATAGCGCCGCTACCATGCCTGCCTATATTCAAAGGAGCAAGTTGTGTCCATTCACCTTTATTGATTTCAAAGCATTGAGTAAGATTGTATGCCTGTTTTAATTCTCCTTCGCCACCCATGTAAAGAATATAATTATCAATATTAACAATCCCCCCCGCAGCAGTCGGATAAGGAATTTCATCTTTGAGAGTGTGCCAGCTTCCAGTATTGAAATCATAAACATCTACTAATGCGATGGTTGCTTTAAAAAAGGCAGTAAAATTTCCATTATGATGTAAACTTGTATTTCTGCCTCCAATACAGTACAATTTATCATCTACAACGATTGCCGGGAAATGGTCTCTGATATTTGGCGCTTTAGTCAGTAGCTCCCATTCTTTAGTTTTTAGATCATAGCTATCAAAATAATTATTTGTACCGCTCGTATGCCCGTATTCGATTCCACCTACCAAATAAATCTTATTGTTATATAGGACTGCTCCAGCGCTTCCTCTTTGTCGTTCTGCGGGAATCACAGCATCCATTACCCATTCATCATTATTGGGATAATATATCCATATATTTTCAACCGGTTTTTCTTTAGGATAAAGACCTGTCATAGCTCCAAGGATATAAATTGCATCATCGTAAACCACAGCCTGGAAATGGTGCAGCTCAAGTGGTGGCTTACCTTTGATTTCCCATGTATTTGTTCTCGGATCAAAGACATTAACAGGATTTAAACCCCTGCCACCTATTAGATAGAACTTACCCTCAAATTCAACGAAGCCATTTTCATGCCGTCCTGTTACATCTCCACTTGCCTCAATAGTTGTCCAGCGATAATTTAAAAGTGGAACGTTTTGAGCATTTGCAGTGGTTGTTATAATGATTAGAACTGTTGCCAAACTTATTTTTTTACCGGCATTCTTTATTACTGCGAAAAATAAGTAAGACAAAGCATTGATTATTTTATTATTAACATTCATTTTATAACTCTTTTTTTAGGTAGCGATTCTTCAATGGCGTAATATAAAGTATCATGGTATTTCGGATCTCCTGTATTGTGTGTCCTCGTTATTTATGTTTTTTGTTTAAACAATAAATTATGATTATACATATCAAACACGTCAATAACAATGCGTCGATAATCAAAGAGCGAAGCGATTTTGTTTTGATCCTGTATTTCCAAAATGATATGGATCTGCGTACCTGCAGCACCTGTTGGAATTACGAATTTGGTTTTCATTTGATTGGCATTTGGAATAAGAACCTTTCCCGGATAGGTGCCTGCTTCGATATATTGCCACCATTTAATATCAATTGGATCGCCATCCGGATCTTTTGAACCTGAAGCATCCAACTGAATCGTATCACCGGGAAGGGCAGTCAAACGGATCACATCATCTCCATCATCTCCATTAAAGACAGCCTTGGGATGATGATTGGCATTCTCATAGGATTCGACACACCAATCCATGCGGCAGATAAAATCATTATACATGGCCTTTCGCCACCTCCATGCCGGTACATAATCACCGCTTAGTGTATCACCGTTTTCAGTATCAATCCAGTAATCGCTCACTTCTCGATAGGTATAAAATGGCGCTACTTTTTCTTCATCAACGCGTATATCACCATGACGCGACCAGAAACAGGCGACTTTATCACGACTGTAACGACCGCTCCAACCACCCCAATGTGGATTATTGATATCAAAAAGACCCTTGTTCACCAAACCCATCCAGGGAAGCGTTCCACCGCCTTCCATAAACCCATATTGTCCATGTTCTTCCCAACGTCGTTCAGGAAAAATATCTCCCAAAGCACCATGCCCCGTCATAACGTGTTCTTTTAACCAGTCGTTCTGTCCTTTTGTGCTGTATTCATAGGGTTTCCAGTAATGCGGCCCGATATTCCTGGTCAAACTGCCGTCAACGCCGCCGGGTCCGCCATAGGCGTAAGTTTGATAATTACTGCGTATCCAGAATATTTTGGGAAACGTGCTGGTAATCCAGGCGCCGGCATTGTCCTGGGCGCCATTCTCAAAAACCCGAAGTTTGGATACAAACGCTTCCACTTCTTTTTTTGTATGAGATGCCCTATAGTCCCACAACGCTTGAGCCAGGGTATTGGATCCCGCATTGACAACCACCCAAATCGGACGGGGATCGTCTTTCAATACAGCCTTGATAATAAGTTCGGATCCCGGGCTGGACTTCCCTTTTCCTACATCCTGAATACCATAGCCCTTTTTGTCCTGCGGCAACGATTTTTCTCAAATCATCCGGATTTTGCCAGCCATCCGCATGCTTTTTCAAATTGGGCAGTACTTTTTCATACGCATCAATAATCTTGTGGAATAATTCCGGATGTGTGATCTGCCGGTACGGATCGCTTATTTCAGGACGGATGTATTTTCCGGTCACGGCAATCAGCGCTTCAATATCAAATTCATTGGAACAGACCATCATATGCGTCATTTGCTGTTCTTCATCCGGTTCATTGCCCATGTCCGCCAGAACAATGAGTCGATGGCGCACATCTCCGGCGAATAGGGAACAAAAAGCGGATAATAAAAGAGTGATCACAATCAAGGAAATTCGTTTTTGAATCGAGTCTTTCACCTTCTACCTCCTTATATAGGACAAACAAATTGATGAATTTATAAAACGGGCACAGTTATTTTTCAAAATTAAATTTAAAATAATCAGATGGTGTTCTTGCTTCCTCCATAATTTTGATTATTTTCTCAATAATATCGGGATGCGAATCCGCCACATTATTCTGCTCTTCGGTATCATCCGGCAGATGATACAATTTCACTGCAGCATCCGGATTTTGAGTCATATCCTGGCGAATGCCTTTCCAAAACCCCATACGAACACTCTGCCGTCCGCCCTGTTCAAAAAATTCCCAATACAGATAGTCGTGTTTCTGCTGTTGATTGTGTTTGCCCGTTAGTTCGGGGACCATTGAGAGTCCGTCCGTTTGAAGGTTTTCCGGATTGACGCCCGCAAGATCACATGCTGTTGGCATAAAGTCCCAAAATGCAGAAATATGATCCGACGTCGAACCACCTTTAATTTTGCCCGGCCAGCGGACAAGAAGGGGAACACGAATACAACCGCAGTATACTGTCCATTGCAGACCGCAAAAACTCACGCCGAGTTAAATTCATGGTTGCCCTCTACAATTTTATATTCAATGTAAATTATCTTTTCAACAGATCAATGTACGACAAGTAAACAGGTCCGTTTAAATGAATTTTGGAGTTGCAATCTTCATATCATTATAATTAAAAAATTAAAACCTTCCAGAATATGTATATATTTTAGTATTAATGATTTGCGTGTATCTAAAAATTTCACCTTCTAGTAATTTATTATAATAAATTTCGTTTTATAAGCCCATTGGCTGTCAGGTTTTAAAATTTATTTTATTAATTCAAAAAAAGGCAAATCATCCAGACTCACTTTCAGATCAACCTGCTTTGGTCCGGAGATTATCTGGCCATCGAAACTTTTCCACCGCCCCTCGGGAATCACCACCTTTCTCCTGACAGCCCCTTTTTTCAGGACCGGCGCCACCAGTAATCGGTCACCCAATAGAAACTGGTCGGTAACGCGCGCAAAGCCCTGATCAGGATAGGCAAATTCCAGTGACCTCATAATCGGTTCGCCTGTTTCGGCTGCGTTGACAGCCAATTCAAGTATATAATCTTTATATCTTTCACGGATCGCCACAGTCTTTTTAATTGCTGTAAAATGTCTGTCATCCAGAACCCGCCAGGGCGCAACCGAGAATTGTATCATGGGCATCAGCGTATGGCACTGTGCAGAGCGAACGATTAATTCCTGATCAATAACTGCATCACCTAAATAGGATGTATACTCGCCGCCGCCAATCAAATCCGGACATGAAAAGAAGTAACCCATAAGCCCCGCGGTCAACATATTCGGGACCAATAACTGTAAATCGTCAAAGTCATGGAATTTATCACGTAAACGTTGCATTAGCGGCTGACCACCCATTTTCCACATTGCCCGATATTCATTCAACGGATAAAGAAGACCAAACTTACCGTATAACTCCGAATGTTCCTCCGGTTTGGCTCCTTTCTTAAAAGCATGCACATTATAATAATGATGATAATCTCCAGCATCAAATTTGAATCCATCAACCCCATATTCATCCATCAATCGGTCTAGTTGTGATTTAAACCAGTTAAATGCTTCCGGATTGGTTAAATCGAGCAGCGCACTGGCACCGTTCCACCAGCGGACAATCGCGGGTTGCCCTGTAGGATCAGTGACCAGGTATTTCTTACTCCTCAGCTCCCTGTAAATTACGCAGTCAGCGCTGATAAAAGGACAAACCCAGACCATCACTTTATATCCCATATCATGCAACGCATCCAGCATCTTCTCTGGGATCAGGAAAACGTCCGGGGTGAAAATTCCAATTACCATAATCCTCCTGCCAATTATCATCAATCATCAGCACGCCCGGAGGAAAATCATTTTCAATAAAATTTTCTGCATAGGCCAGTACACCCTCCTGGTTCTGATTATACATCAGTTCAATCCATGTATTATACTGGATGGTGAATAATAGCGGGTCGGGGATTTTACCAGTTGGCGGGAAGTATGTCTGGTTTGCATACTGATAGGCATCCTTTAGTGTGCCGCCTCCATTATAATACTGAACCGTGCCCTTTATCTTCAATTTTCCCGGAGAAAAATCGATTTGAAAAGGATGATCAGACCAGATCACCTCTCCCGCACTGGAGAGCATCAACGGCTGCACCTGATTTCCATAATTGCTATCCAGGTTCGCTTGATATGGTTCTATCAGGGGCATTTTATCGCCATGATTGATGATACCGGCCCACCAGTACGTATTTTTTTCTACACGAATGTCAAGGCTATCATGGAGAGTCACATTTTGTCCGTAAACCGCACCTAAAATCAATAATCCTGTCATCAGGTTAAATAAAAGTATTCTGGTTTTTGTGATTTGGTCGGATAAGTTCATGATCTTCCTCATTTAAGAATAATATGTTAATGAACCTAACGATTCTATCTATAGGTTTTCACAACCTCAAACATGGCCATAAGGTTCTCTATGGGCACATTGGCCACAACATTATGAATGGAACAGAAAACGAATCCTCCGCCTTCAGCGAATATTTCTATGCGTTGTTTAACTTCTTCGCGCACTTCGTCAGCAGTTCCGAACGGCAATGTCTGCTGGGTATTCACACCTCCACCCCAGAACACAATGTCCTTACCGAACTCGTTTTTCAGCATTTGGGGATCCATTCCTACGGCCGAACACTGAACGGGATTCAAAATATCAAAACCGGCCTCAATGATGGATGGAATCAACGGGACGATACTGCCACAACAGTGCATGAAGGTCTTCCACGGAGTGTTCTCATGTATCCAGTCATTTACCCGTTTCTGGTACGGCAGGTACATATCCCTGTACTGCTCAGGTGAACAGAAAGGCCCGTTCTGTGTGCCGAAATCGGTTCCGCTGGTCTGAATTACGGATATCTTGTCGCCTACTGCTTCATACAGTCGTTTCAGGTTTTCCACTGCAATTTCCGCCTGCTTGTTAAATACGGCCTTGATATAGCCGGGACGCCCGACAGTGCTCATGTACCATTCTTCCACGTCACGTATACCCTTTGGATGCTTCAGCCACGTGCCTGGCACAAGCGCGATATCACCGAACGAGAGGCCGCTGAATGAGCAGAACAAAGCTTTCTCCGTATTGTCATACAGCTCGTGTGCGCGCTTCCGGTAATGGTCAACTTCATCGTCGGAAATGAGCATGAATTCCTCGCAGTTATCTTCTGGATCCAGTTTGTCTTCCTCAATTGGATCTTGCCTGGGAATAGCGTCAAAGAAGTAACCACCGTTCGGCATCATACAGCTCGGTGGTACAGTCTTATCGCCTTCCGGGTATTGCAGAACGCTGCCGTCTGATTCAAGCGCGGTATTAAACAGTCCTGCTACCAGTACCGGCGTACCGTCGGGTGTGATCCATTCCTTCCAGTCCTTCTGAGCAAATCCGAACATCGTACCAGTTCCGGGAACCGATACGCAATCAAGTCCAAGCGTTTCCTGCAGGTCAGGCTTTATTTCGCCCAGCATTTGAAATGGCTCAACCACCTTGACCGGGGTGCCGGGTGCATCAAGCCCCAGTTCCTGCCGCAGTTTGTAAACCATACTGACAGCGATACCCGTTTGGAATCCGCCGCCAAAATCAACTGGCAGTATATCCGGTTCTTTATGATTTAATGAGGTTTGTATTCGTTCTCTTGATGTCATAGACGTCGTTCTCCATTTACCAGAATATGGTATAAAAAATCGCAACGGCAGTCAGAACCGCTATACTTGCATACTTCACAATGGGTTCGGTTTTAATAACCATCTCCTCCCGTTCCGGCAAAACTTTAGCTTCTTTTAGAGGTGAAAAAGCGGTCATTAAGCCCATCACAATACAAAGTGCGACAAACGTAACAGCCACCTGGTTAAGAAAATGCATTTCCAGCAGCGGCTTACATTCCAAATTCGCGAACAGCCCCTGACAGGTCAGATATTGCAAAAGCGCATATAAAACGGGCCCGCCCACAAGGGCCATAACACCGGCTGACGCGGGAGCCCGTTTAACAAGAAATCCGAACAGAAATGCTGCGACAACTCCCGGCCAGATATATCCCTGAAATTGCTGAATAAAATTGAATACCCCTTTGAATTCAGGGTTATCCAAGATCGGCGCCACCAGACAACCAAGCGCCATGAAAATCAGGGTCATCACACGGCCAAGCAATATGAGCTGTTTCTGCTCAGATTGAGGATTGATCATCCTTTTGTATAGATCCATGGTGAAAATTGTTGATGCTGAATTGAGCATGGACGCCAGAGAGTCTGATAACAGCGCCGGCTAAGGCCGCATACATAAATCCTTTCATTCCAAATGGAATAAGGTTCTTGATTAAAGTGGGAAAAGCTTCGTCCGGTCTGGTCATCTGATCGCCATAAAGCTGAAAAGCCATGATGCCGGGCATGACAATGGCAAAGGGCACCAACACCCATAAAGTGCCTGCGAAGATCACCCCAAGTCTGGCCATCGCGAAGTGTTTTGGCGGCCAGGTTTCGCTGTACAATGAACTGGTTCAATCCACAATAATAGAGAATGACGATGCTCATGCCGGACAATACGCCGGTCCAGGGAAGATCAGGGTGACCAGCGGGAAGAATCATGTGAAGCTTATCCGCGTTAAGTGTCGAAAAAATCTGCCAACCACCGCAAGCTTTCAGCCCCATGCCGAATATGGCAAGTCCGCCGAGAAGCAAAGCCATCCCCTGAAACAGATCGGCCCAGGCCACGGCTTTTAACCCGCCCCATGTCGTATAAAGCGCCGCGATAATCCCGATCGCCCAGACTGCATGGTGTAACCTGATTCCGAATAGTGTCCGCAGTGTTAACCCGCCGGAATAGAGAACTGCAGTCAACAGAACAGCGACATATATCACCACGGTGACAATCGCCATAAGCGCCCGCGCTGTGACATTGTACCGGTATTCAAGATACTCCGGCATGGTATATATTCCCGATTTCAGAAAACGGGGAAGCAGGGTGAACGCAATAATCACAATCCCGACCGTACCGGCCAACTGCCAGTTGCTCACAGCGAGACCAACGGATCCGGCTCCCTGGCCTGCCATACCAACAAACTGTTCCGTTGAAATGTTGGCAGCGACGATGGAAAGCCCTATCAGGGGCCATGTCAGACCGCGGCCGGCCAGAAAATAATCCTCACTGCTCTTCTCACGCCGGCTTTTGAACATACTGACGCCGATCACAACAGCAAAGAATCCCACAAACACACTGATGTCAATCCAATTCAGCATTGGATTTTATCTCCAATTATTTTGCGTAAAGAGCGCAAATAAATTTACAGACTGTGCATATGTGATATTAATTTGTAAACTGACTGATATATTCAACCACACCTTGCGGATCCGGCGCATAGAAATCTGCGCCAATTTTCTGGCAGAAATCATAGTTCAGCGGAGCGTCGCCGACACCGGGCCAGATATAATTCCGGAAATACTGAATATACGGGAAGACGCCTCCGAACTGCTCGTTGCCCGTATCCGCCAAAACAATGAGCCGATGGCGGATCTCGCCGGCGAACAGAGAACAAAAAGCGACTAACAAAAGAACAATAATTAGAAAACTATTCTTTTGGGGATTGAGTTATTCATCTTCAGCTTCCTTTAAAACTTAATGATAATCGATTTTAATCATTTCAAAATCGTTCAATTCATCAATGATTATTTTAACAGAATCCTTTTCATAATCATAATCAATTAATTCACCTGATGTGACTAACTTTACAGACCTGGGCTTGCGATCGGTGATTATCGTTAGTGCAATGTTTAATAGTGGAACAGGTGCATAATAGGAATTATTCAATTGTCCGGTATGATTAATCATACCAATCCACTCATAATCATCATTTTGAGAGGCAAAGTGGGTTAATTGAACAAACGGATTATGAATCTGAACCTCTTTTTGGAATCCCAGCAGCCCATCAATTGCACTTTCAACCAACAAACTCTGGGTTTCATTGGCTTTTTCATAATAATGTTTACCAATATTCCAGGGTATGAATACCGCTTTGCCTTTACCATGCGTATTTATATAGAGCGCGGATGTATCACTTTTATGCGTATAATAACATTTTTCAGGCGGCCCAAACATCACGTCGCAGGGATGAATCAACTGAAAATACCCCTGACAACCTTCTGCAGGTTTACACATGTGGAAATTTGAGTGCAAATACATAATATCAATGTCATCCCACATCGGTTGACTGAACTGTTTTTTATCTTCCGGGGATACGGAAATGTAAGCGCCCTGATATTCCGTTAAAGTGTCTGTTATTTTCTCAATACCTAAAGCTTTCATGCGAACATTCCCTGTTGTATTCCCGGTCAAATCGGCTGTTGAAGTGGCGCCTGTTGCGAGTATTTTCCCACCCTGGCTGACATAATCATCGAACATTTGACACATTTCATCTGTTAAGCGGTCTGCATCTGGCAATACAAGCAGATCATATTCATTCAGCCCTTTTCCATATTCATCAATATGATCATAATATTTGATATCGAATGTATAATTCTTTTCTGTCAAAATTTTTAACATGCCGAAGTATTCATCAGACCAGCGATGATAGGGACGGATCAGACACAGTTTTGCTTTTGATTTTACATTGATGAACAACGCTTCATGATCCGCATGAAATTGATAAATTTCTTTTACCAGAGGCAGGCTTCTGCGGTCTTCCTGATTGTCCAGATGCCCGATCACGTAATAATCCAGCCATTGGGCATTGAGCATGCTTTGCAATAATCGGTTTTTGCTTAAATTAGGAGCGGCACCAGCGTGCCTGGCTCTGAATCCCATAAAATGGACAATGGAGTTGGTACTGGCTTTGGCGATTAAATCAGCATTGGAAAGTGTATTGGAAGTTGATGAAAAATTATTATCTATTCGCTCGTTGAACGCAGTTGCAGTCTCAGAGCGGACAATATCAACCCCATCAACATGATACGTGCAAATGGCAATGTCAGGATTTTTTTCTTTGGCAAAATTATTAATTTTGGTAAATAATTCACTGGTCGTAAACTCTCTGAATTTTTGATAGACCAGATAAGTGGAATCATTATGGTCAATTTCTGTCGGCAGATCAAGCCCGCTGCTCCACTCCCTAAACCGGTTTCTACAGGCGTCTGACTGACAAATACCATGATAATTACGGCTGTAATCATAATCATAATAACCATGCATATTGACAAAAATGCCATCTATCGGATACTTATCAATCACTTCACCTATAATCTTATATACATATTCCTGACGATAACCGCCATTAAAACACGTATGCACCTGTCCATTATAATTGACATATTCTCCCTTCACACTTTTATATAGCCATTCCGGCTTTTGAAATGCCAGTGTTTCATTCAGCTTGCTGAAATCAAACCGTGCAATTAATCTGATACCATCTGCATGCAGTTTTTTGATAATATCGCCGGCAAAATCAACCATCATATTCGGATTTTTATATTGATAGGGTAATTCAGTCTCATAGTTGGCCACAATGCCACCCACATTAAATATCACCACATTGGCATTGCAGGCTTTAATACTGGTGACATAGGTGTCTACATCCAGAGATGCATCAATTTCACGAAGATTGGTCTGAATCAAGCGCATCGGTTTTTTTGTCCACCAATGGTCCTGTTCAACATTTTCTTTTGAAAAGGCTGGACAAAATAAAAATGCAGATAAAGCAAAATAAATAACCCATTTTGCTATATTCCGTACTTTCTCCACATTTTTTCTCCTTGTATATTGTTTTAATGAAATTATATGAATAACTCACCCATCCCAGAATGCTTCAATAAGGTTCAAAGATGGTGTTCTCTGCATCGATTACATATTCTCTCACAAAAGAGTAGGACGCCTAATTCTTCTAAGTGAAGGCTGGCTTCAAGCTTTAACGATTTTGTGTGTTTTAATATAATCAGGATCAATCTTAACACCGAGACCTGAGCCAGAAGGAATTTTGATCACACCGTCTATACTCTCAAATTTTTCAGCTTTGCTTTCTATGGGAATCATCGTACCGTTGGCGTCCGAAGTCTGAAACATTTTAAATTCATGATATTTTGCCGCAGCCGGGCACACAGATACCATTTGCAGCATATAAACGAAACCCAAGCCTCCGCCGGAAATATGCGGCGTTATGCTTAATCCCGCCGCCTCAGCCATGCGTGCAACTTTCATCGTCCGGATCATGCCTCCAAAATAAAACAGGTCGGGCTGAATAATTTGGAAAACCTCATTGCCTATTAAATACCGAAATGCATGCACTCCAAACTCTTCTTCTCCTCCGGCCATGGGGATGTTGAGCGCTGCTTCCACCAGTTTCTGTTCTTCATACCAATCCCAGGGAAGAGGTTCTTCGTAGAAATAGTAATTATACTTTTCAAGGATTTTACCGATGCGGATGGCCTCTTTTACGGAATAGGATCCATTTCCATCAATCATAAGTACCATCTCGTCTCCGAATATCTCCCGCGCGATGCGTATCAGCTTTTCCGTACGGCCCGGTGCATTGTCAATATCCGATGCCAAATTGTCTCCCCGCCCGGCTCTAAGTTTAACAGCCTTTGCTTGCGATTTAATTACATCTTGTCTCATCAATTCGAGAGACACTTCTGGTTCAAGTTTGTGAAGATTATCAAAATGGTGACCCAGGTAAATGGATATTTCCGGATTCAAAATATCACCGATCAAGTGTCCGACTGGCTTGTCCGCAATATTACCCAGCATATCAAGGATGGCAAACTCAATTGCGGCAATCTGTACACAGAGAGGGACTCCCTGCTTCTTGACATTCATTTCCGTCAGCTCAAAAATTAACTGGTCAAGCTCACGGGCATCCTTTCCGGTAAAGTATGGTATCAGGATATTTACAAACATGGGATAACTATGTTTTGCAATAAATGGATGACCTATCGACAGGCCCTCTGCTCCATCCTTGGCCTGTACCCGGCAAATGAAGTTGTCCCGATCCCGCAGCAATTCAACTGATTCGATAATGATAGGCGAGGGAAACAACTCTTTTCTAAGTACCGGTAATTTGAGCACATCGTCAAGAGCAGAATAATCAGGATAATTATTTTTTAAACCATTCGCTAACCTGCAGGATGATATGGGCGATACGGCAATTGAACCAGCAACAAGGCTGGCTGTGCTGAGGAACGTCCTTCTGCTTGTTTTCATTGAATCAAGGGCCTTTTTTGTGATATGATTAATTTGGATTTTATTAATAATCTGCAAAAGTTAGTTTTCAATATGGATATGGAAATTTCATTTTAGTCTGATGGCTTTTCATATTTTGTTGTCAACACAAATTTATCAAAAGCGAATCCGTCTTCACGCATTGAAAACTGAATAATGTGAATTCCAGGTTCTTTAACTTCCAGAAAAATTTTCTTCGGTTCACCACAATGATTTAAATCGGTTCGCTGTTTACTATCCCATGTCCATTTGTTTTTGCCTTCACACCATTGCATTCGTCTACCCGATTCAGGCCATTGACCATCAATACCCACATGAATGCCATTATCTTCAGATCCGGTTGAAAATGCCCGTACCCACACATAATACTTACCAGGTGTTTGAAATTTTACCTTGTATTCTAATATAGACAGGCCAGGTTTATCACTAAAATTGATACCACGCAGAAACTCATCATCATGTATGACACGCGTATCCGGGAGTAATTCAACAAACTTTTTCTTGCTGGCAGTTAAATATTCTAAAGAATCCGGATCATTTCCGTGCTGATGATTATAGAGTTCATCTATTATATACCAGGTGCGTTTTTTTGAATTCTTTTGATTATTATAGGATTCAGCTTCTATTTCTACATAACCATCTTTTTCTATAAAAAAATTTGATTGCTCTAAAGTACATAACAAAACTGAAATCGTCAGGATAAATATCTTCACAATTATTTTCCTGCTTAAAAAATTTAATAAATTATAGATTATTACTTACGCCCATACCTATTCTATTTCTTTCAATGACAGATAAAAGATTTTGTAGCCAGGACTTATCTTCAATTGCCCAAAACACTTGCCAATTTCATAACCCGTCATGTAAACCTTATTATATTTGAAACTTAGAAAATCCAATACGAGTGCTGTTATACTATGTCTGGGGACTCGTAAGACTATTCGTTAATGAATACATTTTCCTAACATGCAAGGATCCTTCCTATACTACGGTAAATAATGTAAACTGCCATCCTCTGCCGGGTCATCGAATACAATATTCTCAGGTAATGGTCCTCCGTTACCCTGATTAACAGCGACGATGCCGATGGGATGCCGTCCCCCCTTGAAATATTGATTCGTTGCAAAGCGAAGGCTTGGCAATTGGCCGGCCGGATCAAGGATAGCAAGGGCTAAAATATAACGGCCGGGCGGAATAGTGACCTCAAAATCGCCGGATACCGTATGGGTTTTTGGCGGCGTTTCCCAACCCGGGGTTCCATCTACCCAGTTCTTATTGGGGTGAAATTTGGGCCACTCACTGGTTGGCGACCATTCCGGTTCAGTCCATCCGTCACCTGGCAGCCAGTCGCGAATATCTGTATCATCAAAAGTTTGTTTCCACACCACGCTTCGGTCATTGGAATCAAGAAGGGATACCTCAAGGGGCCAGTCATAGTAAAATGGCGCAGATCCCACGTTTTTAACCTGCAAAACCACACGAAGATTGCCGTCCGTTACGGAGGGCGTGAACGCAACTTTTTCAAGAATATAGCGGTACCCGAAAGCCTGTTGAATGAGATCCGCACCGGCCCGGGCTGCTGCATTAGTCGTATCGTAGTTTTCAATCCATCTGAGTTGTGTGCAGTGAAGCCAGCGGATCGTATTAATGATAAAGTTGCGGTGTATTTCCTTTGCTACACTTTCAGTGGGATTTTTACCTGGTTGGAGGTCTGCATTTCCCCAGTCATAGGCGGTCTCTCCGCCGACATAATTTTTCAAATAACGGCCTTCTGCAGCATTAAGTTGTGCTATGCTGTTGCCATGGTGCCACATCTGGTCGAAATGTGCCCATGAGTCCCAGTATTCCCCAAATGGATGTGATTTAAATTCTTTCCAGTTATGTCGTACTGATACGAGTTTATTTTTAAATGCTTTTGCACACGCATCAGCAACCAACTGTTGCATTTCCTCCGTAGGCGCAGGTGAATGGTGCTCTCCCCACTTACCGAATATGCCAAGCTCTATAAAGGCCACTCTTGGATCTGTGTCCCAGAGGCTTCCCAAGCGTTCTATCAACCGCACGACCCGTTGCTGAAACTGCTCGCTCGTATAATCATCGGTCGTCATGTCAGCAGGCCAGTATTTCTGGTTATCTCTGCTATAATGTAAATAGATCCTTGGGATGACCTTAATATTTCGCAATGCTATATCGCCCCACATCTCATCTGTTGCCCGGCGAATTTTATCAATACCGTCAGATTCATGATTCTCAATTTCGTTCCACCTGATATAGGTATGAGCCAGGGTGGCCCACGGATGATCATAAATTCCCCTCGTAGTAAAACCCTTTAATGGATTTCGAAGGGCCTTGTTATAAAGAGCAGGTACCACCTCCACCAGACCAGAAAACGTGGCTGGTAACATTTTTTCTGATTGGGCACTGATTTTCTGTTCGGAGCAAAATAGGAGCGCCAAAAAGATACTGGCGATGCTGATTTTAATAACATATTTCAATTCGTTTTCTCCTTTTGATTTGGATTAAGGAAGATACTATGGCTGCGATATTTATGTAACGAACTGTTGAGCAAAACCTAATAATTCTCTGGCAGATGTATCTACATAAGCATACCATCCTATAGTGGATAACCAGAATTTTATTTGAATTTTCCATATTACTCTCATCTCAATGAATTCTTCTTTATGAAGGGGATATATTATTTTATCAATTTGGTTGCCCTTAGATTCCTTATCGATAGTATATTCTTCCTGGCCTGTCCAGCTGCTATACCAAATTATTTTTTCTCCAATAATTATTTCTTTTGCTGCTTCTTTGGTAATATTATCAATTGGAGGAATATAAACATCCTTATACCAGTGTCCAGTCATTGCATAAACCCCGTTTCTGTTAACTCCAACAGAAATTCTGCCTAAAACAATTGGTAAATTCTCAAGTTTTTGCTGAACGAACCTAACTCTCCATTTTGTCGGCTCTATTAAAGGACCAATGGTATATAGACTAGATATTAGAGAAATACTGTCAACGACATTTGTATATTTCGCATTTTTTAATATAACATTTATTGCAAGATTCAAAGCCGTGTTTTCCTTAATAGCAACACCATCTTAAGATCTATAATCAATATCATTCCCGACAAATCCATATTTATTTAATTTTGAAGATAGTTTATTTTCATTTAAGCTATCAAATTCTGCTTGCAATTGTATCAACTTGTCAGATGGCAACGGTAATATTTTAGCAGGATAATTGAGATCGGTATTTATATTTTTACTAATATCAGGATTTATTATACCGTCATTTTTCTTGTTGCAGTTCATGATTACAAAAACAAGAAATAGAGTTAAGAATATAAAATACTTGTTAACGATTTCCATAATCATCCTTGTTTTTCTTGGCTTTTTTTAATGCATTTTTTAATATTAACGCAGTAATAACATCTTTCTTGTTTTGGATTGATTGTCAGATTCCAGCTTGTGCGGTATATTAATTATCATTTAAAACAGCTGATTTAGCTTGGATTAAAGTTTCGCTGATAGCAACCGTGTTAAAATTAATGGGGGCGTGGTTATCAAAATCGCGAGACCATCTTAAATTATGTTCACGATCTTTTCCCGGAAATGAGCTGGATGTATTTAATTCACGGCCATCATCATCAGAATATTTTAGATCCAATCCGAAAAGGACTCCTTCAGATGGCTTTAAATAAATGTTGACTAATGGTATTGCAACCTCTATACTCCATCCATATTGATGATTGGTACTATCTTTCCAAATAAATTGAGACCAAATAATATTCTCTATACTAAAGCCACGTTGAAAATCATTATAATAGATAATTTCTGGTTCATTAATAACAAACCAGATTTCACCTTCTGTTTTACCATCATATCTGTTGCCTCTGCTGTAATCGCCATCCAGAAATATCTCAAAGCAATCATCATTATATCCCCTGCGAGTAGGAAATTCCCAACCGAGACGATCTTTATGGAGCGTATCATCATAGGTTTCAGCATAAAAGTATAGATATGTATCATCCCATACGGCTTTGAATTTCGGCGATGCATCCATTTTATTGTCCGGAGGAATTTCATGTTTTTTTTCACAAATTGAATAAAACTCATCAATAACCGGAACCAATGTCCAAAAATCGTCCATGTGTCCATCAATAACAGGAGCAGTATTGGTTTTGTAAACAATATACTTTATATCTTGAGAAAATAGATTTGTACAATGAAATAACATTGATAGTATAAGAGTCAATTCAAAAAGCTTTTTCATCAAATTCTCCAACTTGCTAACCAGTTTGCCAATACCATCCCGATCTATCGGGAACACTGGTATTGTCTCCGAGGATTCGTCAAATCCATTACTGAGTTCAACACTCGGATGGCTTTATCTAACCGGATTTATGATGCTTCTTATCGCTATGAATAAAACTGGCATAACTTGCAGCCCGCTCATTTAATCAGCAGTATTTTTATGGTTTTGAAATATGCGACGGTTTTCAGTCTATTTTAGTAGATCGCGCTTTCAAATTGTTCACTGGCTGAAGAGCCCCGGGGAGACACTTCCTTGACTATTGCATTTTATAGTGCTCCAAATTATTTCGTGACGCCACATCTTTCAGACTCTCGGCCAGTTCTTTTCGTTTGGATTCACTCATCCCTGTATAACTGTGTAAATGAGCGATATCCGTTTTGACTTGTTCGATGCTCGAGCATCCAAGCGTAGTGGTGCTGATTGGTAGCGACCAGGCATAATGCAAGGCATCTTTTACGCTGAGTAATTCCGGGATGACCGATTCCCGCTCCTCTCCTCGCTCACCCCCCCACATGATGGGCATGCCCGTTAATCCACCACCGCCGAACACTTTCATTCCGATTACGCCGACATTCTTTTCAACAGCTTTTGGCAACACATTGAGAATGAAACTCTTTCGCAACGGATCTACAGGGTTAACGGGGCACATCAAGACCTCAATTTCCGGGAGATTTTTATCCAAAAGATAAATATGTGCATCAGGATCATAATGACCGCTAAATCCGATATGCCTGATCATGCCCTGTTCACGGGCCTTCAATATAGCGTCGAGTACCCCATTGTTCAACCGGTTATCTACATCCTCTGTCGATTTTATTGCATGGATGAGATATATATCGATATAATCTGTTTTCAAAGCTTCCAAAGAAGTTTCCAGATCACGATTTAAATTAACTGCATCTTCGGCGGTTGACTTTGACAGAAGAATAATCTCATTTCGGTATTTTGGTGTAAGGACTTTGCCCAATTGTTTTTCACGTTCACCACTACCGTAACTTCTGGCCGTATCAAAGAAACGACACCCGCCCTGAATAGCAGCATCAATAACTTCTTCAACCATGCTATAATCCACCCCTGCAGAACCGGAGCCTACAGTGAACATTGTTACGTCAAGACCGGTCTTGCCCAGCTTGCGGGTCGGAAGTATATTGCTCCACCTGTCTGTTTTGCCAATACTGAAGCCAGGCATCATTAACGAAGCCGACAGCATAGCCGAAAATTTAATAAAATCGCGTCGATTAAAAACACGTCGAAACATGTGCAAATCTTTCATTGATTACTCCTTTCTTTCATTTAAATCACCTGCTGTATTCGCAGTCAATTGCAATTTTTTTAGAGGTTAGTTTTTTGACACTAAATGTATTCATTTAACTCTCATTGTTCTGACTATATTATTTCACCAGTAGCATTTTCTTGGATTTGTAGTACTCCCCAACTTTCAGTCTATAACAGTAGATGCCGCTTACAACCTGTTCACCGGCTGCGTTGCTCCCATCCCAGATTATGGAATGTGAACCTGCATTCATCCTGCCAGCGACCAATGTTTTCACCTCCTGCCCTACGGTGTTGTAAATAGTCAGTTTTACATCTGCTGCTTTTTGTAAAGTGTATTTGATTGTTGTGGATGGATTAAATGGATTGGGGTAGTTTTGAGCAAGATCGAACTGAGAAACGAATCCAGTTTCGTGGTTTTTAATCGCGTCTGGATCCCAGCCCGGCCACCAGTTTAAATCACCAAGGGGGAATCCGCCATCTCCTGCTGTAAAAGATTTAGCGTCACGGTTGTATCGCATATCCATGTTATATCTGCTACGTAAATCGAATAATGGATCAACGCCATCCCACCAATCCCAGCCGAAGTAGGGCGAGGTTCCTTTATAAGCAACTGTGTCGGCATTTCCTATCGCACAATGTTCGGCAACAGAATCGATAGCAAACATCGGTACAGCGGGTGCATTATTAAAAGCAAGCTCTTCTTCAAAGTAGGCAGCATTTGTATCGATAATGGCCATTTTCGTTTCATTGGTGTAAATCCAGGGTTTTTCCAAACCTTTTTCTGCCCAGCTGGCCAGCACATCTGAGGTAAAACTGATATTATTATTGCGCATATCAATTTTAGTGTTGGCTGAATCAACCATAGATATTGAAAAAAGCCACATTCCTTTAGGGCCATAAGGGGGGAAGTACATTGTACTGCTGCCCAGAGTGTCTATTAAGAAATAATGATACTGGTCAGAAAAGAATTCATTTGGCCTGAATGTACCATTGATATAGAGATTATTTGTCATTTGCAGGTTTTCGACACGCGCCATCATTGTTGTTGGTCCATGGGCACCGGTAATATTGTACATCGTGTTATGATCAATGATGACAGTATGGATCTGTTTTTCAAGCGGAACATAGTTATTCCAGCCAGTTCCCAGGAATGGGCCAAATGTACAGAACATGAATGTATTGTTTTGGATTTTTACATACTTTACAGCATCGCTCTGAAAATCCCATGTGCCGCCCCAGCTGCCGGCTCTCACAATATTACCATTAAACAGACAATTCTTTACGATAAGGGTATCAAGATCTCCACCCGTGCTAAGAAATTGGAATCTTGAAACTTCACAACTGTCAACTTCAATTTTTGAAACTTTGCTAAGTGAGCTGCGGTTTATCCATCTGCCTCCATAAGGCGTGGCGCCTCTCTGACCGTTGCATACAAGATTTTTTAATGTGAGCGATGCATCCGCTTGAAACATATTTCCAATATAGGGACCACCAGTTGAAAACACCAGCTTTGCTTTATTTACAGCGCCATCAGCTGTTTTTATTGTGAGAAGCACAATATTATTAATTGGCGATGAATTAGGATAGATGCCGCCATCCGCCAAAATTAGAACATCACCGGCGCTAGCGGCCGTAGCTGCATTAAACAAAGCATCGGGAATATTTGGTAAAACTTTTACTTCTTTAGGAAAAACCAGGTTTGTGGCAAACAGACAAAAAATTATAAATACGATAGTAAGATTGCGTTTCATCTCAATCATCCTTAAACGTAACACTTTTTATGATACCGTATTTAATAGGTTATTTTATCAATATACACTTCTTGATTGATGTGAAATTGTTCACCTTTAATTGTATTAAATATGTTCCGGTAGAATATAGACCGGCGTCCCAATTAATTGAATAATTACCTGGATTTTGTATATCTCTGAAAAGTTCGGAAACCAGGGTCCCATCGATACTGAAGATATTTATACTCACGAAGCCTCTCTCCGGCAGGCTGTAGTCAATTCTTGTTGTTGCGTTGAATGGATTGGGATGGTTCTGAAACAAATGGTATTTTGTTGGAAATTTATCAATTGTTGTAATACCAATGATCTGGTTGCTAACCTCAATAATATTGGATAGTGAAGACCAATTACCTACCTCGTCTCCAACTTTGAGGGCAAAATAGTAAGTTCCTTCTTGAAAATTGCTAATGACAACACTATCCCGGGAGTCTGCAGACGCTGGCTTTGGCATGTTTGTAACTCTGTGGGTTCTTAACCACCAACTATCCAAATTTGTATCAGGCGCTGACATGCTGAAACGAATATTGTAATTCGTTGCATTACCCATTTTATTATCATCACCCGTGGCTGTCCACAATAGTGTAAATACGCCATCTGACAATTTTTTTACAGAAAGATCGGAAACAGGTGAAGGTGGGATGTGGTCAGGTGGAAAAAGCATCTGCGTATTTGCCCGATTCTGGTTGTCCTTCCTGAATTTCGGCCAGGCACTCTGTGCCAAACCTTTGCTACTGGTATGAATTGCATATAGCATACTGTCTGCCCCTATGTATAATGTACCTTCAGAGCCGATGGCCGGGGAGGAACTGACAGGACCCGCCGTTGCAAAAGACCATTTCTCTGTGCCATCCGGGTTCAGTGCATATACCTTGAGGTCGCCTGATCCTACGTAAACAGTACTGTCAGAGCCGATGGCAGGAGAGGAATTGAGATGATCACCCGCTGCAAAAGACCATTTCTCAGTGCCGTCCGGGTTCAATGCATATAATTTATAATCTTCAGATCCCACATATATTGTTCCATCAGACCCGATGACAGGGGATGTAATAATCCAATCATCCGATGTAAAAGACCATTTTTCTGTACCGTCCGGATTGAGTGCATACAGACTCTGTTAATCCATGGCCCCACGTAAATTGTACTGTCCGAGCCGATGGCTGGGGATGACCTGATAATAGGACCTATTTTATTGGACCATTTCTCTGTGCCGTCCGGGTTCAGCGCATACAAAAGGTCCATTGAACCCACATACACCGTGCCGTCAGAACCGATGGCTGGGGAGGACCAGATAGGAGCCCCTGTTGTAAATGACCATTTTTCGGTGCCATCAGAGTTCAGCGCATACACAATGTTTGATGCCCCCACATACAATGTACCGTCAGACCCAATGGCAGGTAAGAGACTATTTTTCACCGGAATGAACCATTTCGATGTGCCGTCCGGGTTCACCGCAAACAAATATGTAGATGATGTTCCATACACCGTACCATCAGACCCGATGGCAAAATAGGAACTGACATTACCCACGAAAATGGACCATTTCTCTGTACCATCCGGATTTAACGCATACAGTTTGTTGTCGTGTGATCCCACGTAAACCGTGCCATCAGGACCAATTGCGGGTGAAGAATTAACAATGCCACCCGTTGTAAAGGACCATTTCTCGGTTCCCGGCTGCTGGGCAACTAAATTGGCAGCGACAAAAATGATTAATAAATATATTAGTATGTTGGTTTTCATATTTTACCCTCATCTATCTAAATATTGTTATGAGAATTCCATTTACTCCTTGTCGGAAAAAACATCCTTAAGATTACCGAAAATGGTCAGTCACTTTACTACCGCACCAGCAGCATCTTCATTGTTTTGGCATATTCACCGGTTTCAAGTTTATAATAATAGACACCGCTTGCAACTTGTTCACCGGTCATGTTTGTACCGTCCCACTCTACTGAATGTGCACCTACATTCATTCTGCCGCTAAGCAGGATTTTCACCTTCTGCCCCAAAGCGTTATAGACTGTCAGTTTAACATCTGCCGTTTTGGTCAGAGTGTATCTTATTGTCGTACCCGGATTAAAGGGATTGGGATAATTCTGCATCAAGCGGAATATTTCCGGCTGCGTCTTAACAGGCTCAGCCAGCGAGGTTACTGTTTTCCACTCTGCATATTTATCCGGAAACCAGTTCAGATCACCTAATGGTTCCCCATTGGTTCCGGAAGTATAAGAGACTGCAGTAGTATCGTAAGCCATGTCCATGCTGTCCCTGCTGCGTAAATCGAAAATCGGACTAGCGTCAGGATTCCACCATTCCCAGCCAAAGTAGGGTGTTGTTCCTTTATAAGCGGCGGTATCGGCATTTCCTTTTGCGCAATGCTCGGCAACAGAATCGATAGCAAACATCGGTACAGCGGGTGCATTATTAAAAGTAAGTTCTTCTTCGAAGTATGCATTATCTGGATCTACAATCGCCGCTTCTGTTTCGTTGGACCAAATATAGGGTTTTTCCAATCCTTTTGAAGCCCACATATCCGTTACAGCCGAAGTCCAGTAAATATTATTAGCTTGCATATCCATTACAGTAGCCGCTGAATCAACCATTTCAAGGGAAATCATCCACATCCCATCAGGGCCAAGATGGGTAATTACACCCCAATACTCGTTAGCATCTCCATAACCCGTGATTTGTGGGAAATTATAATACCATTTAGAAAAGGTTTCATGAGGACGATATGTACCATTGACATAAAGATTATTTGTAAATTGAACATTCGTAGCACGGCTGAACATTGTCGTAGGTCCGTAGGCGCCTGTAATATTATAAATCGTATTATGATCAATAATTACATCAGAAATTGTTGAGGAAATATAGTTTCCCCAGCCACTACCAAGTAAAGGACCAAATATACAGAACATGAATGTATTGTTTTGGATTTTTACATACTTTACAGCGTCCCTCTGAAAATCCCATGTGCCGCCCCAGCTGCCGGCTCTCACAATATTACCATTAAACAGACAATTCTTTACGATAAGGGTATCAAGATCTCCACCCGTGCTAAGAAATTGGAATCTTGAAACTTCACAACTGTCAACTTCAATTTTTGAACCTTCGCTAAGTGAGCTGCGGTTGATCCATCTGCTTCCATAAGGCGTGACGCCTCTCTGACCGTTGCATACAAGATTTTTTAATGTGAGCGATGCATTCGCTTGAATCATATTGCTAACATAGCCAGGTCCACCAGAAAACACCAATGTTGCTTTAACTGCAGCGTCATCCGCTGTTTTAATGGTGAGAGGAACAATTACCGGAAGCGCTTCTGAATTACGATAGATTCCGCCATCTGCGAGGATAAGAACATCCCCGGCGCTGGCTGACTCAACTGCATTAAATAAAGCGTCGGGAATAGATGGTAATACGTTTATTTCTTCGGAAAAAACCGGGTTTGTCACATACGGACAACAGATCATCACAAATGCAATAAAAATAATTTGTTTCATTTTTTCTTCCTACGCTGAAGTTTGAAAGATATATTGTAATTATAATTACACTCTCATCCAGAATATCAGCCGATCGAAGGAACTATCAATGGAGTAATAACATATTCGGGATTCTGGGAAAATCTGCGCTTCCGATTTGTAATCATAAACGCCCGTACTTTGAGAACGTCCTCAATAAGAAGCCCATCCTTTGTCTGGTTCAGTTATATACATCTATAAAATTATATCCGGCTGCGCTGCGGACATGAATTGAGTTAATGAAAAACACAAATGATTATTTTATCAACAGGCACTTCTTGATTATTGTCAAACCGTTCGCCTTTAATTGTATTAAATACGTTCCTGAAGAATATTGACTGGCATCCCAATTTATTGAATAATCACCGGGGCTTTTTACGTCTCTAAGAAGTTCTGAAATATGTATTCCATTTATGCCATAAATGTCAATGCTCACGAGACATTTCTCAGGCAGACTAAAAGAAATTGTCGTCATCGCATTGAAAGGATTGGGATAGTTTTGTTTCAATTCAAAATTCTCTGGTAAAATTGCCTTTCCATTGGGCTGCCCGAGGTCCGTTGTCACCGGAGTGACGCTGATATCATCGAAATAATAATGCTCGTCATTATAACTGGTTGAGCTGTGCAGAAAAATCTGCAGGGAATCACCGACAATATTTTGTTTAGTAATTAATGTGCCGGCACCGCTGTTATTCAAGATCATTCCCCTAAACTCGGCCAGCAGGGTGTCAGGATTGTCATCAACTTTAATATAGCATCTTACATAATCATAATTGTCACCGGTTTCATCCAATCCCCCGATAGAAATTACTTTTACAGAAAAATCCACAGCCGAGGCGGAGCTGATGTCAATTTTTTCTGACATCCAGATTCCGTTTCCATCCGTATCCGAAACGTCAAACATTTGATACTGAACTGAAAAAGTACCACTCAGATTGCCCATGGCTGATGTATTAACGCTCCACTGGGTTGTACCATAATCCTCTCTAGATCCATCAATAAGATCATTAAAATCTTCAACCCATGGGATTTGACCGCTCGGTATATGGGCTGTTTCTGCTGTATCTACATTTGAATATTGCGAGTCGCCCGCAGGATTCCTTGCACATATATCGATAGTTATAGACTGTACTCCCAATAATTGACTCGTCCCGATAACTTGTTACATTGGAAGCGACAATATTAACAACGTTATATGTCGTGTCACCTTCTTCAGAACGCTCTATCTTAAAGAGATTCTCGTTCTCAGCATTATCTAGACCAGGTTAAGTCGATTGCATTGTCTGCTTTGTTAAATGTTGCTTCTAATTCGGTTGGCGCGTCAGGAGGAGACTCTGCGTCACAAAAGTTGGTTAGATTTCCAATTCCAAGATCTCTTGCGGCGTCGTCTATCAGGCCGTTCCAGCTAAAATCTTCGTTGCCGAGCCTTGACAGTTCCTGATCATAATACTGAGATGATGCGATTTCAGCAACCTTGTTCCAATTGCAATAAGCAGCTAGTATATGATCCGCAAACTTCCCCATATCGCCAATATGCTTATACGTTGCTCCGGCAATTTTATCCGAGTAATAATATCCCATATAGGACATGGCTTTTATATCATTTAAGGTTAGCATCAATTCCGTATTTCCAGCATTCTCAATGGATTCTGCCAGGGTCATCGCGCTGTCCGCCCAAAGACGCAGCTCGTCAGCGACTTGAATCGGCGTTTTGTCAACCATAGGCAGTCCGGCTGCTAATCGTGCTCCATATTCTTTAATACTATATATAGGAGCGCTGCTTTGAGGCTCCGTGTTGATAAAATCATCTACCGTCCTGAAACCATAGGTCGAATAACAACCTTCCACGTACCATTGATAATCCCAATCCCACCAGAACGCGGACGTCACATTGGGGAATATTTTCGAGGCGCAGCGCCATGCATCGAACAGGGTTTGAGCATCCGCGCCGGGAAAGCGAGCAGCGATTGAATCGACAAAGTATTGATTTGGAGTATCGGGATCGTAGCCCAATTGTCCCCATAGCATATGGCTGTACCAATGCTTATTTATTTCCAGGTCACCGTTCGGCGCATTCTTATTTGTAAAAACCCGGCTCCATTCGTATCCGTCTGATCCTATGTAATATCCGGCAGTATAGTTGTCAGGATCAGGCAGGTTCTTCACGTATTCCCGAACATAGTCCGGATCCCCCCAGCGATAATAAAACATGTCATCATTACGGAGATTCAGCCACGTTTTCTTATTATACTGATCCAGATCGCTCTTAGTACCATCTGTTATGAAGAAATTGGGCGCTGTATAGCTGTAGAGATGTGCCCTTGAGTATTTAATTGACGCGTCCATAGGGTATGACAGATTACCCCAGTAAGGCATGATATCAGGCAGTTGCGCCTCCCACAAACGATGAATCAAACGAAGCTCTCTGTCCGGATAGTCCTGCTTAAAATTTTCGAATGCCTGGCCGTAAACATCATAAAGCCATGCTTCTCTTTCAGTATCACTATTGAATCCTTCACTGCTACCCATATTTTCTCCTGAATGGAAACCGAATCCATCTAAATCCGGATAGGTTTCAAACAGCGCATAGAGGCTGTTTCGCAAATAGCTTTTTGTTTGGGGATCATCCCTGTCCGGCAGATTTGTGCCATTTGTTTTGACATTCCAGTTAAAGATGTATATTTCGAAGCCCCGGCTTTTGGCATACGCCATGACATCTTTCCAGAATTGGATTTTTTGTTGTATATCCCAATTCAGAATAACATTACCGCTCATGTCCTGGACATTATTCAATGCCAAAGATTCAAAATCCTTCGTGACTACAAGTGATGGAAAGGGATTTAAGTTCCATAACGAAAGTACATTGTATTTGTAAAGAGCCAGTTTATCAATATATTCAGTCCAAAAGCTCATATCCCAATTATGAGCAACGGCATTTGCTGATGCATCACCCCAACTGCCATAACTTGGGGTTCTGCCATCTAACGTGACATTATACTTGACGCCCCGCTTCGCAATATACGGCACTTGATCGGCTTGAAAGGGCTCTGACATACCTTTGGATTGCATATGATTCGCCAGATCAATTCCGCCGTTCATCGCCCCATTGTCATCTCCACCTAATACCCAATACGTTTCCGGTTCCGATTTCGTTTCTCCATTTTCATTCATCCATCCCGGGTTTCCATTCATCGCCAGGAAAAAATCACTGTCCTGCCTCGTATTCATGGCCATAAGTGGTTCCGCCTTCATCGATGTTCGGATTGCGTATCCCTGTGGTTCGATCGCTTGGAGCATTTCGCCGATTGCTAATGAAAATTGATGTAGAACATGCGCATCCTCTACCGTAGAGATGACTACTTTCCTAGCCGGATAATCATTCATAAAACCATCAAGGGGCAGCAGTTTCACTTTATAATGGTATTTTTCTAACACGTGTTTAATTTCATTTGCAGCAAATTTGATCTGCGGGATATTCATATCAAAATAAATACCGATAAATTCCTGATTCAGGTTGAGAATAAATGTGGATAAATCCGTTTCTAATTCACGGGATTCAATATTTTTAACCTTATCCTGCACTGCAATTGTCAGATCTGAAAAAGTTGAATAAAGGTTTGAGTGTCTGGTTATTATTTCCCCCTGCAAGCTGTGAAGCAATAGGGAGACCATCAAAAATACGAGTTTGTTTAATTGAAAGAACCGCCTGATTTGAATTTCATTCAGATTACACATAAGCATATCTTCCTCTTTTGGTAATATTCTAATGACCAGTAATAACTTTTAATTGATAGCAGGATCTGCGGGATTCAGCCTTGTTCCTGAACCAATGTCATGGATTCGAAAATAATGGCATTGAAGTCACGCCTGTAACAGTATTTTCATTGCCTGGTTCATTAATGAAATAATTATCAAGCATGGACAATATTTCCCAATTTACCTCATCAGCATCTTCATCCCGGTAAACAACCCATTGGAAAAAACCTTTGATAATCTCTTCTTTACTTTTTTGTTATGTTCATCGTATATCTTCACAAGGACGCTCAATTGTTATGAAACCTTGGAAATATAACGAACTGCTTTGTGGTTTTGTTATTCTGGTTAAAATCACACAGCAGAATGAATTCATTTGATAAGCCGTGACCTTGCACTTATTCTTCTTACCTAATTCAAATCCACAGTTATTGTTTTTTTTTCATTCACGCCAACAAAGTCAATACCAGAGAATGTCTGCTGGCTTTTTCCTTCACCAACCTTAATCGTGTATTTACCCTCCTCAAACACCATAGGGCGGAATGTATTACCTTTTACTCGAAGTGTATAGACAATTTCACCATCAGGCTCCCGAATCACCTGAATTACAGGATCAGACTGCCCCTTAATCTGAAGCGTTGGCAAGTAAGCTTTCGCTTTGCGGCCGTAGTTATCCTGCTGGGTAATGGTAATCGGCCAGCCCGGATATTGAGGCGCATTCGGACTGGTGACATCGACGCCGCGCGGCCAGCATTCCATGGTGATGGTTCTCGCCTTCACGTTGAATCTGACAATAGCGTATCCGTCGGCGTCAGCCCCCCATTCACTCCCGTATTTACCCGACCGGTTGGAATCAGGATTGACGTAAGCGTACATGGTTATATGGTTGCCAAATCCATCAAGATATTCACCGGTATAAGGCAAAGGTGACTCTATACGCTTGCCCTGTCTTTCCAGGGGCATCCAGTGACGCGGATAGTAGTTGACGATGGAGGGTACACAAAATGAGTACATCGCATCATTCCACTCATCGACGCCGTGATGGATGACGGTTGCCAGGTGCTGATCGCCGGCAATATGAAATGAGAAGGACCTGCGCAGCGCTCTGACAGCGCGATTACGACCCGACTGCGGCCAGCCGTTGGAGTCCAAATCCATCGCCAGACGTTCGCCATGATGCAGGTGCGCACCCCCGGCAAATATTGTCTGGGAAAGGACGCATTTCATATCAACTCCATGCCACTGCGTTCCCCAGTCATCCAGAAATCGCAGTTGACGTTGGCCGAGAAGCGGAGCGCCAGGCACATCAATGTCGCCCGGATTCGGAGGCGGCACTTTGACGTGGTCCGCCCTTGTCATGATCAATCCCTTTTTCTCAAGCACTTCTTTGTCCAGAATGGTGTAGGCGGATTTGAATTTACGGTCCTCGATAATGGCAAAATCAACACGCCCGATCTTGAGTGACGTATAATACACGCCAATGCCGCGCTCAATTGGAGTGGGATCGTATGGATCGGGCAGATGGCTTGTCTGAGCTGATTCAACTGCCCGGGTGTAAGCCGGATTCCAGTATCCTTCCGGTGTTGGCTTCCCGCCGTTGCCCCAAAGATTCGGAAGGCCGACATCATGATCATCGGGGATGCATATCGTGGGGCGGTCTTTCATCACTTCGCCGAATTGGCGCCCGAAGAGAAGCCAGGCATCGAGGTGATTCCGATGATCATACACCTGGTCTCCGGAGAAAAAAAGCAGGTCCGGATCCTGTGCATTGAGGTTGGCGATGAGATCCGGCTTCATGCGCCGGTCCTTGTTGCTGTTTCCTGTAAAAGCAGCAACAATAATTTCTTCCTTCTCGATCGGGTCGCGGCGGATCGTGCCTTCGTACGAGGCCAGCCCATCCAGGCCGACAACGCGGTAGGCCCACGTCTTTGAGGCGTCCCAGTTTTCAACCCGGAAGAAAGCGGTCCAAAGCAGATCGCCATTATCCAGACCGTATGGCGTTTCACTGACAGTTGCCGTTGCAATGTTCTTCCATATACCGCCATCCTTTATCTGAAGTTCTGCTTTACGGCTCTCACGCTTCTCCAGCGGATAGAACTGGGCAGTCATTTTGAGAATATTGTTCTGCACCGTATAGAGGGCAAAACAAATTTTTTTCGCGGGATCTTTTCCCCGGTACATCCAATCCTCTTGTTGCTGAGCTCTCACCTGCGTCGCACCGATGGCCAGAATGAATGCGGACAGAATCCCTGCGAACGACGATACTCTCATATAACTACTCCTTATAATTTTACCCCACGCATAACCGAATGACCAATGAACAAAATACAATATGAAGCGGCATCCTGTTATTGATTTTTTCCATATCTGCAATAATATCAGTGAACTATCGATTTTTTACCCATTCGACTTCCGCATCCACTTCATCCTGGTAATTTTTCCAATGAAAATTTCTGGTTTCCTTAAAAATCGCCAAATGACTGGGTTGGATATGTTCATCGGTCACCGTAACAAGATCTCTCCAGTGCTGTTGGGCCTCCGTGATATAGCGGACTGCCTCGGACTTTTTATTCTGATTCAATGCCACCGCAGCGCGAATCTTTTTGGCAAAATAAAGGCCCAAATAAGACCAGGCCTTAACATCTTCTATTTCGCATTTTAAGGTCTCATCAGATGTACTGATGCCCTTTACAATTTTCAATGCTTGTTGATTATCCTTTTCAAGAGTAGCGGCCTGTTGTATCGGTGTTAACTTTGAACCAAAATTCTGGCTGCCATCACCATATTCCTTAATGCTGACAAAATTTGGTTCAATAGGTTCTGCATCTATCATTTCATGCAATTTTATGAAATCACGTTTATTGCCAATAAACCCTTCAGTATAAAAAGAGTGGTCCCAGGTGAAATCAAAAAAGCTGGCAATACGCTGGGTGGTACGGGTTGATAATTTGTAGGCTTCGACCATTTGGCTGCCGATATTTCCGGAAAACCTCTGGTTAAAAGCATTGGCAAAAACAGCATCACTGGTACAAGGATCATATAACAGCCTTCCCCACTGCTTGTAATACAACCATTGTCTTTCAAAGGCATATTTCCAGTTTACATGGCGGTGGCCCGGCTTGTGGTAAATATCCTTGGCCGGTATATAACATTCCGAACCAATAAAATAGCCGCCGACATAATCTTGTCCGTTGACCTGAATATGTTCTCTGATAAAATCCGGTTCTCCCCAGCGCAATCTGAAGAAATCCTCATTTCGAATCATCCAGGCCATTTTATGATGGCTGGGCGCAGGATTCGTCCAGTATTCTTTACCCGTGCCACCGCCATGGGCTTTTACCAAGGTAGGTGGTGGAGTGCGCATGGGACCAGTTAAACTTGAGTTCCACAATAATGGGATTTTCAGGTGTATCGAGACCGGAATTGATCAATGGCATCACGATGTGGATTATGATCCCCGTCAAGCGCCGCGCGGTATATGAACCTAACCTTGCGATCGGCCGCTTTGATGCCTGCAAAGAAGGTTTTTTCCATCCATTCCGTTTCCTGCTCGCCGGTCCAGCCCTGCATCGCTTCTCCCATGGTAATCCCAAGTCCGGTCAGGTCAGGATATTCGTTGATTACCTGGGTAACCGTTTCTCTCGTGTACTTTTCAATTTGTGGTGAAGTATACCCATCGGCCCATAATCCGGTATTGCCTTCTCCGTAATTTTCGCGAAAGCTCTTGGAAACAATAATGTTCCAATTAACGATGTAAGTTTCAATCCCCCTCTCTTTTGCCATTTTAAACAGTGAAGTCCAGAAAACTTTCCACTCTGCCAACTCAGCTGTCGGAAAAAGGTGTTGCTTTTGGGAAAGTTTTTGGCTTTAATAAGGTATGGAAAGGGGTGCAGACTCCACAAGGTAAGTGCATTAAGCCTGTTCTCCGCCATCATGTCGAGAAAGGCCTCCCACATGTTGAGGTCTTTACTACAGTTCATCATTGGCCTGGAGGGATTCGTTCTCCCTGTATGATACCCAGGGTAAGTTATATTTTATCGCACGGAACGCAAAACGCGGATTAACAATTTTTTCTTCAACACCGTTAAGCCCTCTCTGCATCTCGATTTGCTCGGCCAGATCCATAAGACCATACATGGCCCCGGAATTGTCTATTGCAGATACTACGACTCCATGGTCAGATTTGCCTATATGGAAACCCTCCCTTTCAATTTCAGTATCTTCATTTTGGTTGACCATATTTAGCTGAATTTGTTCCTGACCGGTTGCGGCGGATTTATCTATCAGCACAGGTTTCAGGTTCAATTCTTGGAGTGCCTCTTCAATTTTAGAGACCGCAAAGAGCACAAGTGAAGAATTTTTATCAATGGAGATTGAAATTTTTGAATTTTCAGGGAAGGTTCCTGCCTTACATTCAGCGGTTATCACATTGAGCTGACCAAATGTCAGGCAACCGATAAAAAACAAACCAACGGTATTCTTTAAAAAGTACAATTTAATCCTCCTTCTTCGAGTTTATGAATCAGTTATTGTAAATATCCCTCTATCCGTTCAATAATTGAACGGTTCGTGCGCACTAAATCACGGAAATGGGATAAGTCACTTTTATGAAAAGGATGTTTGAATAATATTTCAAGTTTTGTTCAAAATTGTAATAATTGTCGGTATTAACTATCAGATATACTGCTCCGAAGGGAGGCTTGAATCTCCAACCGAGCAGACTGTAGAAGTAGAATTTATCTGTACTACTGTTATTCTGAGAAAAAATTTGAATCCAAAGATCGTTTGTAAAAAAATAGTCGAAACCTAAAATATTGATGAGTGTCGATTCTTGATTCGGATCGGGCGAATATTTGAGGTAATCCAGTTCATATTTAACAAACAACCTGTTTAGAATTTTAAAGTTAGATTTGAACTCGGTTAAGTTAAAATCGCGGTCAAAATTTTTTCCGAATCGGAACGCTAAAGAAATATTTGAGGCTTCATCTGTATTGTATCCGGTTATAAGATGGTAATACTTATTATAGTACTTTTTCTCCAAAAGATGGAACTCATCCTGATAATATACATCAATACTAAATTTATCATCAAAATACATTCTGGAGCCATAGTTCAGTCTCCAACTTCTTAATATTCCCTGCTGACTCCAAAAAACGTTGTTTTTTCCGGACAAGTATACATATTTTAATTTTTTGTTTAACCAAAATTTATAGTTCACATCAGCATCAAACTCCAATCTGTCATCATCGGGTATAAATCCGGTCTGGTTCACATTGTCTCTGAAATTCTCACCTAGGCTTGTAAACCGTATATGATAATGGTAAATATTATCTTCCCGCGCAAACCTGACAAACCATGCTGAATGGGATTTTAAATCGCCCGGCGTGCTAGCAACATATTGTCCCGTCAGCTTCCAGGTTTTTCCCAGATTTAACACATAATCAAAATTATAGGAACGATAAGTTTCATTATCAGTTGTTTTATCGGCATAGATAAATCCAATTGTGGATGATGATAGTACATCAGCTTTTATTCTTAAGGCGTTATATTTCGCTTCAGGCAATCCCAATTTATCGCTTCTTACGGTTTGTGTATGAAGTCCATTAAACTGGAATCTGTCAATCTTTCCGGTTGCTTTTCCCCCATACTGAATATCTCCAATTCTACGTGAATAAAACGTTTGGATGCGTGTGGCAAACATATCGTTTCCATCCTGAAAGAAAAGTCTTTTTTCAGGGAATTTTAGTTCCCAAGGTGTAAGATTAATTTCTTCCTTATCACCTTCGACAGTAGCAAAATCAGGATTTAAGGTCAGATTCATCTTAGAATTTGATGTGTATTTATATTCAATATCCCCACCAAAATCAGTGTTGAAACCATCTTCGATTCCCATTATGTTAGCATTGGTGTATCTTCCGGTTGAATAAGGGAATATGGTCAGTGAATGTTTCAATCCTTGATCGATTTGAATATTATTTAATTTACCATTTTGAGAAATTCTGAAATTTTGATTGACCGGCGACCACCATGAGACTTCATTATTAGCCCTGACAGACCTTGAGAAATTAGATCCCCAGGTTTCGATCCCGGTTTTAAACTGTATGCTGATAAAAGGTATCTTAATTTCGGCAATCCATGCATTGTCGGTTATTGAGGTTCCAACTTCCCATTCTGAATCCCAGAGATAGTCAATATTTCTCCCATCATCATTTATTTTGGCATCCGATATTGTACCAATTGCATTCACTTGAAATAGGAGTGACGTTCGATTATCATTGTAGGTATCTAAAATAATAGTAACGATGTCGTCGCTGAAGTTTAACTGATCCCGACGTTGAATTCTCGCTACCAGCTCATCACTTCGTTTTATATAACATTTAAAGCTGAAATAAATCGCTGTTTTATCCTGAAGAGTTTTTATAATTGTTTCGTGTGTCGCTGGATTACCCTGCACTGGTTCCAACTGGATGAAACTGGCAGATGAGTCTGCTTTTTGCCAAATACGTTCCAGGATGCCATCAATATTAAGATTTTCACTGATTTTGACTACTCTTAATGACGGCTGACCAACGCCAATCTTGAAATACAAAAGGACCAGAGTAATAACAAAACTTGTTTTCAATTTTATGCGCATCCGCTACAGGGTAGATATGATTGATTAAGATTATTTCTCAACAACATAAAACAGCGTATTGTCTTCCTTTAAGCGGTCAAACGGTAAAAGATTTTGATCTTCTGGTTCCCGGCCGATTCCGATTTTTCCAATCGGTGTTCTTCCCCCGCTATAATAATTTGCATTGGCAAACCTTAACGAAGGATTGTTTCCTGCAGGATCCAATACTGTCAAAGCAAGGATGTATATCCCGTCTGATAATCGAGAAACATCAAATTTACCATTTACCTGTATGTTATCGCCTGGCAGCCATTGTCTAATATCCGCATCAAACACGCCTTTCCAGTTAACCTCTCTATCTGAATTTAACAGACTTAATTCTACCGGCCAATTGTAATACATCGGCGCCGCGCCGATATTTCCCACTGTAAAACTTACAAGAAGGTCATCTTCTACCTTGGATGTAAAACTTGCTTCCCGAATCACGTATCGGTAACCAAAAGCTTTCTGCATTTTAGCGGCATTCTTTAAGATAGTATCATTTTCTGCTTTATATTCAGCAATCCACCCCAGACTTGAATTATGCGTTTTATAAATCCATTCAATTACATAATCAGTGTTAGCATCGCTGTTCAGCGTCCCGTTTGGACTTCCGCCAAGTTTGGATTGGTCACCCCAGTTATAAGCCACTTCACCGCTGATCATCTGTGTGCACCAAACATCTCTGGCAATGATGCCCTCTCCACCCGCCATATCATTGGGCAATGCAAATGAATCCCAGAGATAACCGAAATCATACTCTGTAAATGTTTCCGGATAACGGACCATTACTTTCTTATTTTTAAATGCTTTTGAATAAGCATCTCCGATTACTTTCTGAAACTCGGGTGGAATTCGATCTCCGCCGTAGGGTAATTTTATAGGATATATATGATGTTCTCCCCATTTTCCCCATAAACCAGCTTCCACGGCAGCTACACGTGGATCGTTGTCCCAGGCCTGGCCAAGTTTTTGAATAAAAGAAGTTAATCGGACCTTCAATTCTTCAGACAGCCATTGTTCTACAGGATCGCCATGAGGCACCCCTTCCGGCCAGTATCCCTCACTTCCATTATCAGGGCCATTAGGATAGACGACAACGACTCTTGGAATTACTTTGATATTTCTTTCTTCGATGCCTGCCCAAGCCTACGTTACACCAATCGATTATTTTTTGAACGGAATCGTCAGATTGATATTCAAGGTCTGTGTATTTGATGTAATGTTTATAAATCGATGCGTATTCGTGTTCCAAAAACGTGTCGTCCTGAATATACCGGGACGGTCGGAAACCCTTTAAAGGATTTTGAAACGCTTCCGGTGTTTCTTCCAACTGAACGGTTATTTTTGAATCCAATGTACAACCGATGAGCAATGAAATAAATAAAATTGCAAAAGCACAAAATTTGTTTTTTTTCAATGCATACTCTCCTATTTTGAGATTATTCCCCGGTACAATCTGGCGCACCTTTTCCACCCAAATCTAAATAATCCTGCAGGGCATCCGTATCATGTTCATGCCAGCTGGAAAAATCCAGATTCCGCTGCAAATCAACCGCCTTGTAGAGTTCATCCATAATATTGGTATACTTTTTCCAGTAACAATAGGCCAGTGCCTATGGCATCCCGTGCTTCTTCTTTCTTATTCTGTTCCACATACATGACAGCGCGGAATTTATACGCATTATAAAGGCCAAGATTGGCCTGGGCTTCAATATCTTTTAGATTAAGTTTTAATTCTGTATTTGATCCGGAATCCAGGGTTGAAAGAATTTCCAAGGCATTGCTTGCCATTTTATCAATTTTTTCAACTGTTTCCCAAGCGGATATCTTATCTCCGCATTCGTCCATCGCCGTTTCGGCAAAGACTGCATAGGTTTGAGCCCTTAAAAGGAGTTGCTTCTCTTGTTTCCTCCACCGAGAAAAAGCGGCCTTCTTCTTCATTCCAGGCATCCCCGGTCCAGCCTTCAGGCCACCAGTCCATATCCAGATCCCAGTCTCCGGTTACCTGTTCGTTGGCCAGACGGATGGAACCGGATGCATTGCTCCAGGCTTCAAAAAATTTTTCAGACAGAAACCTCAGGAAATTTTAAAGCAAGATGGTTTTTAAACAAGTCATCGGAAACTGAAGGATTGTATGAGATCCTGCCCCATAGTTTTTGCATATACCACGTTCTTTGGATGCTCAGTGCATTCTTATCCTCATAATAAGGATCTTTACTGGTAAATTCACGTGTAAAAACCCAGCCGTCTGATCCTATATAAAAGGCATTTACATACTTATCGACTTCCGGAAAGTGTTTGATATAGTCACGCACAAAGTTGAGGATCTGCCCAATGGAGAAAGTACCAGTCATCATTACGTATGGTAAGCCATGACATTAAATTGTTCGGACCTAGTCCATCTTCCATTTTCGTTGTTATCCATCTGCCCGGTGTCACAGTTGTGTGTGCATGCGCCTGGGAATATTTAAAAGAAAGATCAAACCGGACATTGGGTAATTCACTTAGCGGTCTAAAGTATTGCCAAATGTTTCCCAAATCACCCCAATGCTGACGATGTATAAATACCAGTTTTCTATCAGGATTTGACTGCGCATATTCCATCATACCTGAGCCATAGGTATCCCAGGCCCACTTTTCCTTTTCTAAGTTGTCGAGATCACCCATTCGCTCTCCAACGGTTATACCAAATCCTGACAAGATCGGGATAAGTTTCTAAAAATTTGATCATGCATTTTTTAATGTAAGCCTTGGTTTTCTGGTTATACGGATCATGTGTAAGACCGTGCTTTCCCTCCGCTGTAGACAAAAATATATTCCAGGTACAGAAATAAATTCCAAAACCTCTGTCCCGGCCATATTTCATAACTTTCTGCCAAAAGGCGATCTTTTCATCGATGGTCATATTGTTGATTTGTATTTCCTCATCATTTTCACCATATCCGGTGACGCCTTGAATGGCAATACCAGGATATTCATCTTCCATATTTAGCATTGATGTGAAAGGATGGGGTGACCAGAGCGAAAGCACATTGTAGCGATGGCGGGCCATTTCGTCGAACCAGGTTGTCCAAAAATCCATGTCCCAAACATGTTGAGTCGCCACTTTATGAGACGTTCCATCCGTGCTGTAATAATAGGTTGGAGACTTTCTGTCTAAAGGAATATTAAACTTAATACCGCGATTTATTAGATGCGGCGATTCTTCTTCGTTGTATGATCCTTCAAATCGGTTAAAGTTGATGTTTTCAGCAATTTGCAATCCGCCATACATGGCGCCATTATCATCACCTCCAAAAACCCAGTAACTCATCTCTGGAGTGCTAGTAGTGCGCAAAGCGTATGCTTGTTCGCCCAGGCTTTTGGCTGCACTGCCACCCTGGGTCAAAAGTAAGGTTGTTACTTGCGAGTTACTTTCTAATGCGATAACGACCTTTTTTCCTTCATAATTTTCATCTAAGGATGAAAGGTCATTTAATTCCACCATATAGCCTTCTGCCTCAAGTGCGGTTTTGATATCGCCCGCTGCAAATTCATGCTGAGGTGTATCCAGATTGTAAAAAACACCAATAGTGTCATCAGCTGTTAATTTGTGAGTGAATACGAGAGTAAAAATGATTAAGAGTGATACTTTCAATATCCAGGCTGTTCTAATATTTTTCATTATTATTCTCTTTTGATGTTATTAACTGAATGTTATTTACTTTATTAATATTGATTTGACTTTACACTTTTCAGCCAATCCAGCTCATCATTTACCTGTTTTTCAATCATCGACCAATGAAAATACTCTTTTTCGTTTTCCGAAAGGTGCACTAGAGGAACCGGATCATAAATCGGTTGGGTAATTTCAACGACGGCATGCCAATATTTCACAGCTTTTTCTAACCACATTATTCCTTTGTCTAGGTCCGCCTTATCATAAGAATTTGTATAGCGTTTATATTCCAGTGCTGCTCTCAATTTATTCGAAAAATACATGCCAAGATTCGCCCATGTTTTAATGTCAGAAACTTCGTACAACAAATCCACATTTCGATCAGTTTTAATACTTTCAACTTCCTGAATTGCACTTCTGCAAAAAGAATCAATGGAATCGGCCATTTGAAGCGGAGAGATTTTGTTTGGCGGAATATTACTTTCATTATCCAGAAATTCGGAAATGCTCAGATAGGCCGGCTCCATCAGTTGGTTATTGGCCATTTCTGTTAATGGAATTAGTCTGACAGACCTTTTGCCATCATTATGCTGCACCCTTAGCATTCCTTCAGAATATAATGTAAAGTCCCATGTAGCATTTTGATATGAAGCAATAATTAATGGGACTTGACTAACTTTTGTTTGTGCATCAAACAACTTTTCACCCTGACCGGAGAATCTACTCTCAAAAGCCTCTTTAAAAACTACGTCAGGTGTTTCCGGATTATAAAATAAGCGGCCACAGACTTTGTAAAACATCCACTGTCTTTGGAACGCATAATTATAACTTGCACCGTCAAGGGCCGTAATATAATCTTTAGCCGGAATATAGCATTCTGAACCCACAAAATACCCATTAACATAAGGATGTACATTCAGCGCAATGTGCTGACGGATAAAATCAGGTTGCCCCCAGCGTAGCATGAAAAAGTCCTCGTTTCGCATCATCCAGGCCAGGTAATAATTTTTTGGCATTGGATTCCAGTATGCATCTGTCAGCTTTCCACCGTGAACTTTTACAAGGTGCGGCGTAGAAAATGCATGCGACCAGTTAAATTTCAGTTCAATATTAATCGGTCCATCCACACCGGTAAGCGAGTCTAATGTTTGCCGGGTCATATTCTCCACCGCTATAGAAGTTGAGCCGACACTGCTTGTTCCTGCAGAAAGTGGTACTCGATGAATAAACTTTATTTTCCGAGATGCCATTCGCATACCTTCAATAAAACTATCAAGCAGCCACTGTTCGCGTTCTTCCGCCTTCATTCCACCCATTCCTTCACCCAATGTGATTCCTAAACCGGTAAGGTTTGGATAAGTATCAATCACTTCTTTAACGCATTCTCGGGTATAATCTTTTATTATTTCTGAAGTATCACCTATATCTACATAGTATTCATGTGTAAGACAGTATTCCGCCACATTACGCGCTTTTGCAAATTCCGGTGAAACAAAAATATTCCAGTTAATTAAATAAGTATCAATTCCCCGGTTTTTTGCCATCCTAAACAACGAATGCCAAAATTGCTGCCAATCTTCCAATTCCATATCTGTAAAACCACATGCTTCCGGATATTTCTCAGTTTTTACCAGGTAGTTAAAAGGATGCAGATTCCATAGTGTAAGTTTATTGAATCGATTTTCGGCCATCATATCCAGGAAAGATTCCCAATAGTTAGTGTCACGACAGGTTTCATAATGCAGTCGCAGCGCTTCACTATTTCGGTATGAATCCCAGGGCAAATTGTATTTTATGGCACGAAACGAAAGGTATGGAGTTTCATATTTGCTTTGAATTGATCGACCACTCTTCAGTTGTTCTTTTAGTTCAAGCAAACCGTACATCAATCCTCTGTTATCTCCACCTGTCAGCTCAATTTGATCACTCGCGGCTGTGATTTTATAAGCTTCCTTCTGTAAGTTAACCGAATCGACCTTAGCATGAATAATAATATCCGGATTGCTATCTGAGAATTTTATTGCCTTGGTTTTTTCTAATTGTTTTAATTGTTTTACTCCGTATTTTACCTGCGAAGCGGTTGAGTTAACCTCTACCTGAACAGTCAAATACTGAACAGTTAAATCGGTTTTTTTACAGGACAGTATCAGAAATACTACCAATACAAAAAAGAAAAAAGAGCGAAATAATCTATTGATTTTCAGCTTATTAAATTTATTATTTTTTTTTGTATAAGTTGAAATTCGCATGTTTTTAATATTTAAGGCGTGAATTAAAATGTCAGTCATTTTCGTTTCATCCTTTATTTTTTTATATATAACAAGTTCTCTTTTGGATTGAATAATTAATTTTGTGATCTTTCCCGCTTACCATATGGAACACCAAATATTACTCAAAAGTAAAGCCTTGTATCACCCAATTACCTTCTTTCTGTATTTCTGTCGTCAACCCGATATCTATCGGGATGTGCCTGCATGCAACCTTTTACCAAAAGAAGATTCGTGCCGCAGTGTCAATCCTTTTTCAAGGACATATCTTGCCAACTCACTGAACTCTTCTTCTTTCTCTTAATCAGCGAGTAAATCATCAGTCACAACCAGTTGTGTATTCTTTATATCATTTCAGAGGTATATCCATTTGTGTTTTTAATCTCCTCAGCAGTTGCGGAATACGTTTAGATAAGCAAGTGTGCCCTTTGCCCCACTCTCCTATAATACCTAAATCAACATACCATACCCATGATAAAAAAGGAATCTTCGGTATTAACTAATCTAATCAACTACTTATTGGAACACATGATATGACCTAAGCCCAAAAATCGAAGGTCCCAGAAGGATCATTATTTTCATTTTGCCGAAATACTTTTCAGCAAAAGCTTTAAGGAAATTATCCGGTTTTCAAGATATGCAGGATCATCCCAAACCGGTCTCCATGACGCTGATCCGTATTTCGGTCGATCGATTTTTGGATGATTATTTAAAGACATGATAAGCAATTTATTGTGATGATTTCTTGAATTTCCGCCATATAAACTTGGATATTTGTCCCAAATAACGTGGGGGCGGAATTGTTGAAAGATCTGAAAATTACTGGATATGTTACCTTTGCGGTGTTAAAGGGTTGAGCATCCCAATGTTTATCGAAACAGAAGGAATTGCAGATGCAGCCTTCCCCTTACCCGATCAAATTGATCAGAATGATCGAGATTTTTTCATCATCAAACTGTCCATTAATCGCATATGGATTTGTTTTTATTTGACAATCAATGCAACACTCTTATGCCTTCAAACCACCGATGGTTGATCGTCTCTAAAAGCAACTTGTAATCGAACCTATAATTCATCACCAGAAAATTTGATTTCAACCGATAATGATATAATGCAGAAAGCGTGGAATGCTACAGATGTAAATGGATAAAATCCGCCACCACTGCATTACAGTGGTGGCGGAAATATTTCCTTATTTTATCAATACCATTTTCTTGATTTGCTCAAACGAACCGGATTTAATCCTGTAGAAATAAACACCCGTGGACAATTTGTAGCCATAAAATTTAACGGAATAGCTACCCGCTGCCTGATTTTCATTCACCATTCTTTCAACTAACCTTCCGGTTACATCATAGATAGCCAGTTCAACTTTGCCAGCCTCTTTGATGTTGTACCTAATGGTTGTTACAGGATTAAACGGATTCGGATAATTCTGCATAAGCTCCGAAGACTGCGGAAGCAACATTTGTTCATCCTCAATCGCGGAAACGGTTTTTACATCTGACAATTTTACATTGTCAATCCATACATCCGTTGTATCTATACCAAAGAAGAAGCCAAGCTTATAAGTTCTCAAAATCTCCGTTTGATCCCAGATAACGGTATAGGGCTCCATAATTGTCGAAATCGTTACTTTTTCGTCCAAAACGCTTGCCCATGGATCACCATCCATCTGAGCTTTGGCAGTAATCACTTTTTCAGCTGCCGCTCTCGCATAAAAAGAAAGAGCATAAGTCTTACCAGGCTCTAAAGTGATACCAGATTGTAATATATTTACGTGCCATTCTTCTGCACTAACAGCCTGAATATCCACATTTAATTCATCATTGTCATAGGAAAACGTTGCTGCTGCCGGTGCTATCACTTGAGGAGTCCAATTAGCAGCACCTTGAGAAAAATTGCCGTTTACAAACAAGTTAGACAAACTATCCGGCCCAACTTCAACAGCAAGTAAATTTGCGTTCGGAATGATTTCTTCGGCTACGCTTGCACTTGACCAGCTGAGCGACCCTCTTGTGGTATTAATGTCTTCAAAAATTCGAACAATCAGGTCATATTGCTGATCGGCGACGAGGTCAATGGTTGTAGTTTCTGTCAACTGACCCGGCCCCCATAAATCAATCAGCAGCTCGCCATCAATCCAGAGTCTGCAACCATCATTGTGGAACAGCTTCAGCGTATAGGTTTCGGAAAAATCGGGAACAAGCTTACCCTGCCACTGCATGCCCACATGATCGTCGTTCACAAGCGTATCCACCGAGCCAGCGCCATAGTCGAACTCCAACACAGAGTCCACTTTTGTGAAAACTGGTTTACCGATGTAATCGACATTGTTCCAAAATTCGGCGATTAAGCCGTGCGGTAGCTTAACAGGGGCAAAGGTGACCGCAACGCCCTTGTTTCCGTCCACATAGATGGTCACAGGGTTGGTCGTGCCGGTGATGGCGCCTAACCATTCAACGAATTCGTAACCGGGATCAGGTACAGCCGTCAATGTTACTTTTGTGTGCGGCGCATAGCTTGGTCCTGGAGGATCGAATGTAACTGTTCCATTGGGAGCATAGACTGCAATGCCATAGTTGGGTATAGGTCCTACACTCTTGGTAACACTGAGATTATCTATGTAGTAAAACTCGCTTATATGAGAAAGATAGGTTTTAATCATTAACTGAAGTGTGCTTCCAACAATATATTTTTGTGATATAATGGTCGTATCACCCATAGTGCCGCCATATTTTTCACCTACGAGCAGTGTATCGCCGCCATCAAGGATTTTGTACAATTTAACATAATCCTGAGGGTCATCCAAACCTTCTGAGAAACGTATGTCCATGCTGACATCAACTGCACTACCGCCAGGAATGTTAATAATGCCCGTGGTAAATATGCCTTCACTTCCAGCGTCGTTGACTACCAAAGCGCTGTCCCTAACCTCAAAAGTTCCGGTACTGCGCATTGCCGTCCAGGAAGTAGTTCCCATAGTATCTGCAGTAGTACCGTCAGCAAAGCTAAAGTCTTCTACCCAGGGAACAGTTTCAGTACCCTCAACTTTAAATCGGGCTTCAATACTCTTGTCCGAGTCCATCGTTATTGTTGTGGGATTGGTTGAACCGGATAGATCACCGATCCATTCTAGGAATTCAAAACCGCTATCAGGAATGGCCTCTACGGTGACAACCGCTCCTTCAACAAAAACGCTGCTCAAAGGATCGTATGTAATAGACCCGTTTAGGGCAGTCGTTGTCAGGGTATAAAGTGCAGCGCCACCCACTTTCCTGACGACAATGGCGTTGAGCGTCATGCGGCCGCCGCTTGATTGGGTGAAGCTTGGCGTTTCACTCATACCGCTACCTATTTTGTAACCTCCGACAGCATCACCAAATTGTTGGTCTGACTCATACGTTTTTATAAAGCCGTTTAAAAGGGTGTCTTGATTATTGCCTGCCGTGGCGCCAGCCATAATAACCATGTCGCCAACTCCTGCCGCAAGCGGGATCGTTGACACTGTGGTGCCGTTTAATGCATTGTTTGCACTAGAGACTTACCGGTGTTGTCTGATCGACGTTTTCTAACATTACGCTGTATATAGCAGGCGGGTTGCCAAACGTCACGTTCCAGGTTACGTCAACAGAATCGTCCGATGCGGCGGCAATGCCAGCCTCATCCAGGGTGTATATTGCGGAATAGGTGCGGAAACCGGTGCTGAACTGACTCTCTGTTTGCAATGTCATGTCCTGACCGCCATATTTAACGCTGGAAGTCATATCCACTCCGTCAAACTCACTCCCAAGCAGTACCACAAAGAGCCGGTTACTTCCGGTGACCGCGGGATTGTGGCCTCCAAAAACCCAGTCGGTGAGAAAGGTAACATCTGGAGTTTCGGCACCACCGCTACTTAGAAATAAGTTTTGAGTGGGAATGATTTCTTCAGCCACACTTGCGCTTGACCAGCTGAGTGATCCTCTGGTTGTGTTGTCGATTTCCTCAATTTGAACAACCAGGTCATAGGCCTGCCCGGCAACCAGATCAATTGTTGCGGTATGGGTTGCTTGTCCTGGGCCCCACTGATCTATCAGCAAATCACCATCGAGCCAGAGCTTGCCGCCATCATTGTGGAACAGCGTGAGTGTATAGTTTTCGGAAAAATCGGGGACAAGTTGACCTGTCCACTGCATGCCAACCCCGTCGGCGTTCACAAGCGGATCCACTGAGCCGCTGCCAAAATCGAACTGCAACACAGAGTCCACTTTTGTGAAAACCGGATCGCCTGTGTAATCCACATTGTTCCAGAATTCGGCTAGTAGACCGTGCCCGGTGAACAGATTCTGATTGGGAATAATTTCGTCCGCCACGCTTGCGCTTGACCAACTGAGCGAACCTCTGGTTGTGTTGTCGATTTCTTCAATCTGAACAACCAGGTCATAAAATTGACCGGCAACCAGATCAATTGTTGCGGTATGAGTTGCTTGTCCTGGGCCCCACTGATCTATCAGTAAGTCACCATTAAGCCATAGTCTGCCGCCGTCATTATGGAATAGCGTCAATGTATAGTTTTCGGAAAAATCAGGGACAAGTTTGCCTTTCCACTGCATGCCAACCCCGTCAGCGTTCACAAGCGGATCTACCGAACCTGCGCCAAAATCGAACTGCAACACAGAGTCCACTTTTGTAAAAACCGGGTCACCCGTGTAATCGACATTGTTCCAGAATTCGGCAATTAAGCCATTTTGAGCAAAAGCTGAAATAGATGACAAAACTATAATTGCCATGCATAATTTTAGCAATATTAAGTTTTTTCTAAACATATCCTATCTCCTAGGTTAGTATTTGTTAATTGATTAAATGTGATTCATAAACTGCTAAAGTACAGTATTCTAATATTTCTATATTATCACCTCCTTTTCCCGTGTACTTATGTGTAAGACTTTATTTAGTAATATTATGTGCTTAAAATGGTAGCGGAAATATTCCCTTATTTCAAAAGCATGAACTTCCTTACCTGTCTAATATTTCCCATCTCTAATTGATATAAATAAACCCCGCTTGCCAAATCACCGGCGTCAAACTGGATCTGATAAGAACCGGCTTGCTGGCTTTCATACACAAGCGTCTTCACTTCCCTGCCCGATAAATCATAAACTTTCAAACTTACCATGCCTCCACTGGGAATTGTATACTCTATTCGGGTAGACAGATTAAAGGGATTTGGATAATTAGATAAATGATATTCAGTCGGTAGAGAAGCTTGGGGAGTTTCAATAAAAGTCGCATTTGGCGCTGAATCATCGGTTGGTTTGATGTCTTCCCTGGTCGTAAGGTGCAGCATATCAATGATAATATTCGATGTACCCGGATTGCCAAGCGGTTCCCTGCAAGTCAAGGTGATGGTATGTTCGCCTTCGGAAAGCACACCGAGGCTCAATGGTTTCGTATCACCGCTTTCATAATTACCGTCTCCGTCCCAGTGCCAGACATTATAGAAGTCTTTATTGTTTCCGAATTTCAGCTGGTCTCCATTGTCCACCTGCAATATAAAGGAATTTGGATCATTGCCTGCCCCCTTGAACATAAACCTGCCCCAGGCAAACCATACTCCGGCAATCTCTATATCCACATTAAATGTTAAAGAGCTGTTTGCATTGGGACAATACACTATCTGGTCTCCCAGAGATCCGCTTTCTGTCGCTAATGTAGCCTCGTTAGCCAGGTCTGCATCTTCGGCAAAAAACCAAAGTGCAGATAAAAGAAGAGAATACGAAGCAGAATTGGCATCAGAAGAGATCAAACGGCCTGCAAGGTCTTGTAAATTAGAAACGGTAATTTCATAGGTAGTCTTTGTTTCATGTACGCTTGTGGTCAAAGTCACGCTTTTCATATCTTCTGATAAAACAGCATTTTGTATCTCGATTTCCGGAGCGATGGCATAATTGGCAATATTTGTGGCGGGTTCCTGCAAGAGCTCTTCAGAAAATTGGAGCTTAACAGAGGTGCTTGACAGTGCTGTTGCCTCGATAAGTTCAGGATCGGTTTGATCCCCAAGAGTTGAAACGGAAACAGGGCCGGCAGCGTTACCTTCGATCCCTGAACCATTGATGGCAGTCACTGAATAGCTATAGGTTGTCGAATGAGTCAGGCCGGAATCTGCGTATTGCAGGATACTTGAGGCAGCCAATGCCACCTGTTGGCCATCCCGATAGATGATATAAGCCCCAATCCCGCTGTTTTCATCGCTTGCTTCCTGCCAGGTGAGTTTTATTTCCCGCTCTCCTGTAGCCTCTGCATCCAGGCTGGCTGGCGCAGTAGGCGGCGTTGCATCTTCGACCGGATAGATACGAGCTGCAAATTCTGTATCGTAAGGCGGCGCCGGATTGAGCGCTACGGTTTCCCCACCCTGCACAGCCTTGCCGATATTCGAGTTACCTGTTCGGGGATCGAACCATTCTACAGTGTGGAGCGTACCGGACCACTGTGATAAATCAACGCTCACCACTCCGCCTGCTTTTGCGTAAACCACAATATTTTCGCCTGCTTTGGCCAGGCACCAATTGTTCGTTCCGACAGCCAAATCATCACTGGATTCCATCTCCCAGAAAGGAATATTACGATCGTTAAAATAGTGAAGCGCGATGCGGCACTCATCCCACCATAAATCACGGCTTCTGAAATCCTGGCAGGTTAGGTCCGAGTTCGCATGTGCGTATCCGAAGTACCATTCATTACCCCAACCTCCGGCCATGAACGTTCCCCAGATACCATTTTTCCGGCCGTCTTCATGGGAATTACCTGCATCATCGTCCGGACGAAGCGCATGCGACGCATCCCCTGGTTCATCACAGGCCACTGCCCAAATTTTTCCGGCATTTTTCGATTGATTAAGGTAATTCAGAACTCCCGAGTGAACTGCGCTAAAGTTTTCGTTGTTTGTTTGTAAAGAGAAACCGGTCAGTTTTGATCCTGGTCCAAGCAGATCGAAATGGCTGGCCCCATTGTGGATGACGATATGATGATGGTATGGATCATTATCGAAGAAATATTGCGCCCATGCTTTTTTCTGAGCGGTGGTGGCGTCGTTGATTTCTTCACCCAGGTTCCAGTTCAAAGCAAGATGATGACCAAACCGGGCGATCAATTCTCTGTAGTAGAGCTTGCGCTCTGTCCCCAGATTACCACTATCCAGAAGAAGCTCATTCTCCGTTTCCTGGGTTTTAAAGTGAAGGAACATACCCATTTTTTGGCCATGCTCGAAAACAATTTCCCATTGATCCACTTTGGAACAATCAAAGCGGGTGCGGTCCGCTGCCTGATCGCTGATGTAAGGGAAAACATTCTTATCATCACCGTTAATATTCATTGGAATAAAAGAGAAGGCATTCATCTCTTCGGATGCCAGGTAATTGATGGCGCCGATAATTTCCGTGCCTTTTCCACTTCCCCATGAAGGATCACCCGTTTGCCAGTCACCCGCATGCGGACTCCATGATTTTCTATGATTTCCATTATTTGGAGTATTGTCAAAATCTTCGTAGGCTAAAAAATTTTCCGGCGCGTCGGCGCCCTGTTTTAAAAAGTACTCGCCGGTTTCGGCAAATTTTAAATAACGTTCGCCCACATACTGTAAACGGCCCTTTGCGCGCAGGTCAGGCGCTTCTTTATCTGTAGGTCCCACCGTAAAAGATCCGGTTTCTCCATCAAGCGCTTGATAGGCTGTCCCTGCATCTGCAGAGTCATTGATTGCCACATCACTTCCTTGCCGGAAGGAAACGGTGTAGTCCCATTCACCTTCAGCATCTGGGCAAAAATGGACACGCCAAATATTCCCTTCAGTTACAGAAGTATTGGCCGCATTTCCGTCGGCCGCAAAATAACCAGGGACAAGATATGTGCTGTCGCCATTCTGAAATGTTACATTCAGCCGATAATACAAGAATGGATTGGGAGTGGCTGTCTCTGAGGTTTGTGGTCCTTCAAAAGACAGTGTGATTTTATGCCATTTTTTTAATTCACCGGTTACATCAGCACTAAAAAGTATGTGTGTATATGCAAAGAAAATGCAGAGTAAAATTATATTAATTTTCATATTAGTTTTTCTTCTAATTGCGTATAAGCTAAATTCCGGTGTAACAATAACATTCCAGTAAATTAGATATGTCTCAATTCTGCTGTTCTTTATCCGCTCGAATTGTAATTTTTTTTAAAATGCGCAACTTGACAACTCACTCAACTCTTTCTCTTTCCATTCATAAGTCTAGTAAATCACGGGTCACAAAAAGTCGTATATTCTTAGTAATATTTTACAAGAAGATCGATGTGAACTTTGATCTCTTCAACGGGTGACGGAATACGTTTAAAAAAGTGAGTGTGCCCTTTGTCCCATTCTCTTATCATGCAGGATCAATGCAATCCGGCTTCCATAATACTGATCCGTATTCCGGCCGCTCGAAATTTAGATGATTGATAGAAGAACAGTAAGCAATCTAGAGGAATAAGTCTTGAATTTCTGTCAAAAAAACTTGGATATTTGTCCTAAACAAACTGAGTCGGAATTGTCGGAGGATTTATGAATTACCGGATATATTGCTTTTGCGATATTGGCGCAGGTCTCGTTATTCTTGTTTGGCTGCTTTTAGTGGTTCGAGGTGCGTTGTTCAAAATGTCTATTTCTCTGACTTCAAATACAATTTTGCCTTTGCTATTCATGTGCTGATTAAAATTACATTCCAATACATCATTTGTCAGATTTTAAAGCAATCAGATGCAAGAGATATTTATGGGTAATAAAATCGGTGATATGGTAAACGCGAAAGAGAAACTCCGGTTTACCTCCTTCCACGCTCTATTTCAATTCTACTTCGATTGTCTTCGTCTCGCTTATACCGATAGATTCAATGCCCTGAAGAGTCTGTATACCGGCTCCTTCGCCAACCAGAATGGTATACGTGCCTTCCTCGAATACCTTTGGACGGAATGTATTCCCCTTATTTCGAAGCGTATAGACAATATCCCCGTCTTTCTCAAAAATCACCTGCACAACTGGGTCGGCCTGCCCCTTGATCTGAAGTGTTGGAAGATATGCCTTAGCCTTGCGGCCATAGTTGTCTTGCTGCGTAATCGTTATTGGCCACCCCGGATATTGAGTAAAATCTGGTTGGGTTACATCGAAACCACGTGGCCAGCACTCCATGGTAATGATTCGTTCCTTTGTGTTGAAGCGGATGATGATTGCATGACATCGGCCTTATCCCCCCATTCGCCTCCATACATCCCTTTACGAGCGGAATCAGGGTTAGCGTAGGCATACATTGTTACATGATTGCCAAACCCATCCAGATATTCGCCCGTATGCGGCAAGGGGGTGTCCACACGCTTCCCCTGTCTCTCAAGCGGCATCCAGTGACGCGGATAGTAATTGACTATGTAAGGTGTGCAATACGAGTACAAAGCATCGCCCCATTCATCAACCCCATGGTGGATAACTGTGGCCAGAAGTCTGGTCACCCGCAATATGATGGAAGGCAAAAGCCTTACGCAAAGTCCTGAGCGCACGGTTGCGGCCACCCGTTGGAGTCAAGATCCATGGCAAGGCGTTGACCATGATGCAAATGAGCGCCTCCTTGTCAAGAACCGTATATGCTGAGTTGAACTTGCGATCTTCGATAATGGCAAAGTCGAGGCGTCCGATTTTGAGAGATGTGTAATAAACGCCGATTTCTCGCTCAATTGGTGTTGGATCGAATGGATCCGGCAGGGGCTGTGCGATGTTTGGGGTACCGGTAAGCGTTTCGGGATCTCAATGTCCTGCCAGTCAGTATAGCTGTAGCGATACCCTGCTTCACACAAAGTCGGGATGTCGCTATATTTTTTCTTGAGCCACTGCTGAAGCGTTTCTTGGGAGGCGTCACAGTAACAGCCGCCAGAACCGCCATTCATGTTCAGTTCATTTCACACATCTTATGCGGCCTGTTTATAGTCCCGTTCCCAGTCCTCTATTGGTGGATTGGACTTGCCAAAAAAGACTGCACCGTAGGAAATTATCGGCAAGAGCGAACCGTTCGCTGGTGGCTCTACATCATTCGGTGAAGTGGCGATTACGTCCAGGAAAAGACTGAAGATTCAGAACTCAGCTGAGATAGTTTCCCCTCATTTAACTCAGGCATCATTTTAGACAGTCCAATTTTATCCCTTTGTTAATATATATCACGGCAATGTCACACTTTATAATGTTGATAATTTCGATATACTCCTTATTTAACCACCCGATCATAGGACAATGATCTATCACTTTGAATGTCATCAAATCCTGAGATAGAAAATGAATCTATTGTTTGATTAATGCCAACTTTACCAATGGGATGCCTTCCGCCATTATAGTAGTTTTTGATAGCAAACCGGACACAGGGACGATTTCCTGCAGGATCCAAAATTGCTAAAGCAAGGATATACTCTCCGGAGGGTATATCCGACAATAGAAATGTCTGATTAACGGTGTAAGTCTCCGCCGGAATGGCATATGTATCAGTGGAATCATCCCATTTATCCCCGGGCATCCAGTTCCTGATATCAATATTCGTGCATTGCTTTTTCCAGACAGGTTGTTTTGTGTCCGGATCAAGCAGACTGACTTCAACCGGCCAATTATAATAGAAAGGTGATGAGCCTGTATTCTTAACCTTAAATGAAACCGTAAATTTAGTATCATGTATCTATTCTCTTGGGGTAGGTAACTTCTGATAGAACAAAACGATAACCCATTGCCTTCTGCATGATCTCTGCACCGGCTCTGACACTTTTGTCATTCTGATCGTAATTTGCAATCCAGCCGAGATGGTTTGCATGCAGTTTTCTGATTCTGTCTATGATATAATCCCTGTGAACAGGATTCTTCAGGGATTCATCAGGAGATTTACCTGGTTGGATTTGTACATTTCCCCAGTTATATGCGGTTTCTCCTCCAATAACGGCTGTTTTCCACCTTGGCGCGGTATTGTTAAGGTGAAATCCGCAATACTCCTGATCGTGATGAGCAAACGAATCCCAATAATAACCAAAATTGTAAATATGATCATTGTATGTGTTCGGCCATCGAATCATAACCAGTTTGTTTTGAAAAGATGCAATGAATTGAGCAGCAATCGCCTCTTTAATTTCGTCATTCGTATCCGGGAATTCCATTTCGCCCCATTGTCCAATAAGACCCATTTCAACGTAGGCAACACGCGAATCATTGTCCCATGCTTTACCCAGCTTCTTGATTAATGCAATCAACTCTCTGCTTGAATTGATCACTGGTAAAATCTCCGGTTGTCATATCAGCAGGCCAGCCGCTTTCTTGCCCTGGCCTCTCTAATTCAACACGGGGAATAATCTTAACATTTTTTTCTTCAATACCACTCCATTTTTTATCACAAACTTCCTTAATTTTATCCACACCATCACTTGCCGTATTTTCAAGTTCGATTCCATTTAAAATACATTTTTACTAATGTACCATATTCATGTGCCAGTTTATCCATGCTTGAATATATTATTTTGGGCCTGAATCCTTTGAGGGGATTCTTAATAGCCTTATTATATTCCTCCGGATAAATTGTAATTAAATTTTCCTGAGTTGTCGAACTTAATCGGGTAGATGGCGTGAATTTAATATAATCAAAAATAACTAATGATCCGGTCTCCGACAGTGCTTCAATTCTTATCTCATCACCTTTATTGATCGCAATATTGTGTGGGATATGCCATCTCTGTTCACTCAGCATGTGCCATTGGTCATCCCGGTCTTTGCCTAACCAGGCCACAATTTGGTTATCGGCTATGTACATGGTATAAGTGTTTTGCCCCACACTTTCAGACAGATAGCGCACATCGATATCATATTTTCCGGATGGTCAATGCAAAATTAAACTGTGCAATACCCGTTGAACTGGTCAGCTTTATATATGTTGAGGATCCGTCGTTATCAATTTGATAACGCGTAAGATTCATATTTTCTGCTTCAACTTTTTCGGTATTTTTTCCAGTTTCACGGTCTTTGCTGCAGGAAATAAAAATAAGCATTGCTACAGCAAGGGTAATACTGGTTTTAAAATTTTGCATTTTGGATTCCTTTTGTATTTTATGCCGATTAATATTATTGAAAGACGGATCTCTCCATTCCATGCCGCTTCATTCGAGGTATCGTAATCTTCAATCAACCTGACTTGTATGCAATGAAGCCAGCGGAGTGAATAAATGTAGGAGGTTGCTTTGCATTTCCTGAGTTACATTTTCAGTGTGACCTGGACCATGTTGGATGTCTGCATAGCCCAGTCCTAGCTGATCCCTCTAACGACATATCATACCCACGGTAAAAGAAGGACTTACGGTTTTAACTAATCTAATTAATACTAATTGGGGAGACATGATATAACCTAAGCCCATAAACCGAAGGTTCTAGAAGGATCATTATTTCATAATACCGTCATACTTTTCAGCGAACGCTTTATGGAAATTATCCTGTTTCTCAAGATATACAGGATCATGCCAATTGGGTGTCCATAATGTTGATCCGCATTCCGATCGATCATTATTTGGATGATTTCTATATATTATGATAAGCAATCTATAGGAATATTTTCTTGAATTTCTGTCAAATAAACTTGGATATTTGTCCCAAACAATGTGGGATGGAATTGTTGAAGGATCGATGAATTACTGGATATGTTGGCTTTTGCGAAATAGACGGGATAAGCATCCGAACGCTTTTCGAAATGGACCGAATTGCAGTAATAAATTCCCCTTAGTCTAGTGGACGCGTCACCGTTCAGATTAATTAGCACCTTATCCCCGCCATCGACTATTGTGTACAATTGAACATGATCCTGATCGTCTTCCGAGGAATCATCAGAAACAAGGCAAGACTGATATTGCCATTGCCACCGGAAATGTCAATAAAATATATCTTATTTAATGGTCAACTGAGTCTTTTATAATAGAGACCATTTATCAAATTCCGATTTATTGGAGCTTAACAAATTCCATCTCCTTTTTTAACATATATGCAGGTAATTCAGGTGTGTATATGCAGCTTCGTCTAATGATATATTCTTTTCCATCATCTCCTGTATATCCGTATCCGTGAGTATCGAATACATGGGGTATGCCCTTGTATTGGCCTATGTAAAGTTGGCTGTGTCCCCCAGTGATTTGAATGGTAGTGCAAGGCTCGTTGTCCATAATGGCCCGATATTGCGCTTCCTTTCCTACATCAGGTTTTATACTGCCTGAATAATGATAGGCTTTGAGCAGCACACCGTTGCCGGGAATCGTAAACCCGAAACAACTGAATAAATCCCTTAAAATGGTTACATGATTCCTCCCGAACCAGGCTCCGGTATAGTCATAAACCTGATCGAGGAGTTTGAAGGCCTGGTTGAGAATATTTCTTTGGGTGTAGGGCAGGAATCCTTCATGAACATCGGCATCCCTTTTTAGCCAGGCCTTTTCAAGGCTCAAACTGGCATTACTGTTACGAAACGGTATCGTAATCTCAAAAAGGTTATCAACTTTTGAATAGGCCAGGCGATCGCCCATTCTGAGCCATCCCGACAAATATCTGCAGGTTGTATCGGAATAATAGGGCACCTTTTCACCGGTACAAATTATAAAATTCTTCTCCGGACGACATTCAACAATGAGATCTTGATCTGCCATGGCGATGTTTTCAGATTTAATCCACCCGTAACCTCTTTCTGTGAGGACCAACAGGTATGCACCACTTTTTGAAGTGTGTAGGATCTGCACCGGACTGGCAGTGGGAACAACATCCAGGTTGAACATATCCCATCGTGCTCTGCCGCTGTTTTCAATTGCCACATGCTCTGGCCGAGGGGTGGGAACAATCCGGATCCTGCTATAATGAACAGTAATGCCATGTTTTATTCCCTTCATTTCACCGACTCTGTCCAATCCCATGATTTCTTCAAAAACATCAATTTCCCAATCTGCGTAAATGACACCCAAAATATTCCCGAAATCCTTTTTTCGCATATATCTGATCTGGGATTGAATCATTTCCGTTACGACTTGATTCAGTTCATCTTGGCTGAGTGAAGCAAGGTCGGGTGGAACTGCGACCAATCCACTCCAACTTTCGAGCTGTTCATTTATTGCAGTTTCCAATCCGTGTTCAAGTGCCGGAAGGTTTTTCATTTTATTCTGATAGGCTATATTCATTTGCTGTATCTCAGCAAGTGAAAGAATGACCCGATCAGGATGTTCTGTACGATCAATCCAGAAATCAGGTGTGCGCATTTCCGGCAATGTTCCGGGCAACACATCAGGCGCCCGGCGATAGTGGCTGAGTTCTTTTTGTCCATAGAGTGTAAATGAACTAAAAATCCAAAGGATCAAGATTAATTTTTTGACTGTACCTAATTTGTATCATGGCTATTCTTCTTGTTTGATTGAGTTGCATTCAATTAAATTTAAAAATAGTTTTTTTGCGACAACAGAATTTAACTTGTCAGATGCAAGACCCGGAAGAATGTTGAGCGTTGAAAGAAATACTTCACCTTTTCCGAGATCAATCCTGTTAAGCGCACATAGTATCTCTTTGGTATCTTGTGCTGCGAGTGACACAATCCAATCGGAATACATTGTTTCAAGACTTAATCCGGACATCATACCGTTTCTTCCATTTGAGCTGTGTGCTATAGAAATACTGGTATTCCCATCCCATTGCCTGTGCTTGTGGCAGACCTTCCAAATAGGGACTGTAGCCAACAAATTGACGGCCATTGGCTTCTGCGTTTTATAATGCCTCCTCCTTTATAAAACTGAGGTCTGGTCTTTAGTTTTGAAGTTACCTTTTCTGCAAAAAAGTCTGCATTTTCAAGAACAATCAACGTGGTGCCTTGAATAACATGTTCAAAAATACTGTCTACAAGATTCATGTCTATATTGCCAAGCTCATGATTACCTATGATGATTATATCGGAATTGTCAGATCCTGCCTCATATGAATCCGCTGTAATATTTCGTGATGTCTTGCAGGAAATTCTTTATTATCCCATCTGATTCAATAACATGAATGGTGGATTTGGAACCAGTCCTTGTTCATATAATCAACAGTAAATACATCATCAAAGCCCTCTGCCACTGGTTCATTATTTTTCAAAAGCCTGGCTTTCACTATGTAATAACCTTCGGACTCAAGGGTGGGAAGTTTTAATCCTTCAAAAAGAAGCTGTCCAAATTCCTCTCCACCGGCGACATCGACGATTGCTTCCTGCGTAAAAACAACCTTTCCATCCGGGTCTTCCAGTTCTATAGACAACGTATGTTCACCACTTATATTTTTTTCATTGATAATAAAAAAATCCACTATAGGAGAAGTTCCTGTGGGCACAACTTTGTTGCGAAGTTTCACAGCCACATACAAGGGTTGAGTATAGTGCTGAAGAATGGACGGATCTGCCGTAGGATTGCGGTACATATCCACCACATCGGTTCGGGTGGATGCGGATCCCCATCCATTCATATTATAGGCATCAGCAATGTTGCTCATACGGATGTTTTCAATATTCCGGCCCTGGAAATAATGGAGATTTTTTCCCATGCTCAAAGTTAATTCATCCACAGATTTGTAAGCAGATCTGTAACCGGTTTCATCCAGAAAACGGTTATAATGATGAAACCAATCAATATGTTCTTGTTCACGAAAGCCTGTGGCTCCGGTTTCTTTCAGATTCTTTTGTGATCTTTTCCAATCGTACCATCGTACCAAAAGCACCTTCTTCACCAAAAAATATCACTTCGCTTTTATCCAGTCGGTACAGTGAATCCTGCGGTACTGGCGCTCGTGGGTGCATTAACAACACCCCGCAGGTAGAACCGGGGATTGTTATAATTAATATCCACGTATCCGGGATAGGCATACCAGTGATGATGGTCCCACCATTTTTCATAATAAAGTTTTTCATCAAAGGGACGCATATGAAGTTTGAAAGGATCGTTCTCCATTCTTTCATAATAGGGTATTTGACGGTTACGGTCACTGTTATAGGTTATGATTCGTGATGGATCAAGATTGTGGACCATTTGGATGTTTTTGATATCATCTTCATTGGGAGGCTGGTTTGCTTCATTTTTCAAGTTATATATTAACATTGAAGGAAATGAGCGGTCACGAATAATCATCCTGCGCAGCTTTTCCCTGCGTAATTCGAGTGCCTGAGCGTCAGGTCCGTCGATGTTGTCATCTTTATTGGGTGTCACGCGGTAACCACCGGGCTCTTCATATGTAAGCAATCCCATTTTATCAGCATATTCGATAACTGGTGGCTGACCAATGGCCCGATGCAGAAGCATCATGTTCATGCCGAGATCCACCTGTATTTCCATATCTCTTTTGGCCATTTCATCTGTTGGCGAATATACCGTTTTTAGGCCAGAATCCTCGTGTCATGGCGGCCAGTATAAACACCCGTTTACCATTCAAATAAAAGCGCTGGTCTCCATCTTTTTCACCGATATCAAACCAACGGAATCCAAAGCGCTGGCTTTTACTGTCTTGCATCTTATTTCCTGAAAATGAAGCGAGTGCTTTGTAAAGAGTTGCTTCTTCCAGGATTACGGTACCCGGAAAGTTCCCAAAGATTGGCCTTCGGTACATGAGCTGTAAACTGGGCTGTGAATCTTCCCGGTGCTATCTGTATTTCTTGTTCCCTCATGCCAGAGGATCTTTGAAGGAGTTTCCCACTCCTGGATATCCAGACCCAATGATCCATTCTGTTTCTTTTTTGTATAATTATAAAAGTTCAACAAACACTTTCACGGTTTTGGGGTCGGATTGGTTCTGTACGTAAACATCTTCGACCACCACATGATCGGTGGCGCGCAGAATCACAGGACCTGTAATACCGCCAAAGCCATGAACTGCCGGAATAAGGTTTTTACCCCAACGCATAAGGATATTGTCATTCCAGGAAAAATTTCCAACCGGATCAGTAATACGAACATCAAGTCTGTTTTCAGCATCAAAATTAACAGCATTTGTGATATTTACTTCAAAAGGTGTATTTCCAATCACATCATAGCCCACCAGTTTACCGTTTACAAACACCTCTGCTCTGAGATTGACTGATTCGAAATAGATCGTAATACGTTTACCTTTAAGGGTCGGATCCAATTCAAAAGTTATACTCCACCATGAAACACCTACATAATTACCTCCTGTATCGGGAATGGCGCCTCCAATTTCTCCCCAATAGTGTTCTTCAACAGTACCGGGCACCGCAACGCTAAGTCTTTCCACCTCATACAATCCATTCCAGCCACAACTTGGAGGATTCACAGGAAGTGTGGATACATTGACAGGGGGAAGGTAGATGTCATCATCAGACCAGAGTGCGGTTTGATCCAACCAGAGTTTCCAGTCTTCACCGGATAGTTCTTTTTCCCACCTTCCCGTTTGCGCGAAAAGGCAACCAACGGATAATATTATGAATAGGCAAAGTGTAACTAATTTTTTTATATACATGGCTATTTTTTTCTTTAATTAATTGGTTAATAATCTATTTCTGTTTTCGTTCTTTTTTATTTTCCGGCCTGCCGTGCCAGAATGTTGCTAATACAGATCCTGAGACATTCATCCAGGGTCCGAATATTGCCGGTGCCAATGCGGTCAGTGGATTTTTCAATACGCTCATGGCCAGTCCGGAGGCCATCCCGCCGTTTTGCATTCCTACTTCAAAAGCCACAGTACGGCAATTTTTTTCATCAAGCCCGACGAGACGTGAAGCCCAGTAACCTAGCAGATAGCCGAACAGGTTGTGAAGAATGGAGGCACCAACCAGTAATAATCCAACCGAAAGAAGTTTCTCACTGCTTCTTGCTGTGATAATAGCAATGATGTAACAAATGGATGCCATGGAAACGACTGGCAGTACTTTGTCCATCCAGTTGGTGGGTCCCTTAAGTATGATGATGATCAGTTTTACCAGTGAGACAATTCCTGTAAGCGCAAAGCCAATGACAAGACCGCTTTTAATTGCCGCAAAAGATCCCAACACGGAAGGTTCCAACTTCATACTGGCTAATGCCAATAAAAGTCCTGAAACAGCAAGGCCGGAAAGCCAGCCGGGTTGATTCGTCCATTTCTTTTTCCCATAAAGGATGGTGTTGGCAACCAGACCGGCCAATATGGGGACAATGATCATATTCAGGATGGAGAACATCATTTCCATGAAGTTGATTGGGACCAATCTTCCGGCAAGAACTTTCATCAAAAGGGGGGTCATCACGGGGGATAGTAAGGTGGAGCAGGAGGTCATGGTTACTGAAAGGGCGACATTTCCCCTCGCCAAATAGGCCATAAGGTTTGAAGCGACACCGCCCGGACAGGAGCCGATCAGGATGATGCCCGCAGCGATTGCCGGTTCAAAATTAAAGAGAAAAACCAAACCCAGGGCCAGTGAAGGCATAATGAGAAATTGTAATAAAATGCCAATGAAGACAGGGCCGGGCATTTTGAATACCCGTTCAAAGTCATGGATATTCAATGTGGTCCCCATCCCAAACATAATAATCTGTATCAGCGGTACGATGAGTATAGCCAGGTTAACCCCCAGCCAGGTATCAAAAGCTGAAGGATAGATCATAGAGGCTGAAACAGCAGCGAAAACCCATATGGTAAATGCGTATTGCTTTAGTTTCTGGCTTCCCATAAAGTACAATGCAGCGCAAGCAAAAAAAAGGATCAATAAAGGACCGGCCGGTGATTGATTCTGTGATAGAGATAGGGTAACAAGTAGAATCACACCAACCGCGAACAGCAAAACACAGAAAAGAAGATAATGCTTACGCCCCATAAGCAGGACCTCTTTTTATTAGTTAAACATATTTATGATTTATAAACGCTGGTCGTGTCAAATGTTCTTGCCGGTTTAAATTGATAAATACAATCGTTTAGGGGTGTGCCGACAAGTTTGATCCTGTCGTGAAATCCCTGACCGATTTCCGCCTCTTTTATAAAATTAAAATAGGGTACAATGTCCGGATCAAGCCCCATTACCCGGGTTGCCGTCACGTCGGTGGCCAGAGCGTCAAGACCTGTGACTGCCACTCGGGAATCAACCAACCGGCCGCCAACCGGCCCTCTGCCTTCCATTCCTTCAAATCCATCGATTACCGCAAGATCGGGATAGACATGCTGACTCAACAAGAAAAGATTATAAAAAAGTGGATCTGTTGTGGGTGATTCTTTGGTAACATGCATGGCAAATTTATCACCGTTTGCCCAACCTTTTTCGGGATTGGTGTAATCATTTACTGGCGCCGCCATCAGTACATTTTTAAGGGATAAAGTAACATAGGCATGAAAATGTGTTTTCATACGTGCCAAAGAGATGACAAAAATATCAGGATTCATCAAATCAGAGATGACACGTATGGGAACAGGGTTGTTATTTTCACCCAGAACAAAGCGTTTTTCTGATGGCTCCAGGTTCAAATCCACCAGTTCGATACCATACTCATCACGCAGCGGAAAATATCCATAGCATTCAAAACAGTTCATGGTTGGATTTTGCCTGTCAGCAGTGGATTCACCCACTCTAACCTCTGTTATCCCATGTTCTGTCAGGAAATCCAATGCACCTCTAACTGCATCGACATGAGTCTCACATCCGGGGTGACTATGCAAAACCATGTTGGGTTTAATCAATACCTTTTTCTTGCCGATGGAATCGATAATGTCATCTTTCAAATTCATCATCGATCGGTAAACAATGTCCCTGCGGTTATCACCTTTCACCAGGCTGACCGTAGCCGTGTCCATATGTTTGCTGTAAAGAGATTGATTGTCAGAACTGGTTAAAGCAAATTTGCCAAAAGCAAAAGCCGGGCCTGTGCACAGGCTTCCTATTGCTCCCGCACCTAAAATTTTCAAGCAATCACGCCTTTTTGCCGAGAAGTTATTTTTTCCCATTGTCTTGTCCCCCAATTTTGAATGGTTTATACACGTTTATTGAAATCAATTACATTTCCTGAATAAATCCTGTTACATGGGTCCGAACACGATAAATTTTATCATATGAGGTTATATAAAGGATTTTCATATCATCACCACCAAAGCAAACACTGACCGGAAAAGTCGGGAAATTGATCATGCCCACAAACTCTCCGCTTGAATTAAAAATCTGCAGTCCAGCCATAGTAGCGACATAAAGGTTTCCTTGCTGGTCGATGGCCATCCCATCGGCGCTGGTTGTTTTTGCCTGCCTGTCAAGGACATCTTCTGTAAGAAATAGTTTGGCAAAGGCCCTTCCATTGGTCAGGGTACCGTCATCATTTACATCATAAGCCCATACAAACTGGTCTTTGTTACTGTCCACATTCCACCACGCTTCATCATCATAAGTATTGTTGACATAAAGCGTTTTTCCGTCCGGGCTCAGGATTATTCCGTTGGGCATGGCAAATTCATCAGGTTCGATAACTCTGACAAGTTTTCCTTGCGGATTAAGATAATATATACACCTTCCCGGTTGATTTTTCTCTGTATCAGGGGTGAATTGCGGATCAGTAAAGTATATCCCTCCCTTAGCATCCAGTACCAGATCATTTGGCCCATCCAAAGGTTTTCCATTATAGCTGTCGGCCAATATTCTTTTGACTTGACCTTCTCTGGTCATCTCAAGGACTTGATGGCCGAACATATTACAAACAGCAAGATTTCCATTGTCCAAAGCGGCCAATCCGTTGGATTGCATTTTACCGGCTGTGATATATCGATATCGCCCATCAGGCTCCATTTCAATGATCGACTCTTTTTCGGATCACCTCTCCATGCCTGGTCAAAATACATGTTGGAAAAATAAAGGTTACCATTCAACCAACAGGGGCCTTCTGTAAAATATAATTCGGGTTTGGTTTTTGATCCATCGATAATCAATTCTACATCAGCATCTTGAGGAATAATAGAATGATAAGCGTCAAGCCTTTTTTGCATGGACTGATGATAATCCTGCCGGCTTGGCCAGAAAATATCCAGCACATCGCACCCCTGGGGTTCGAGTCTTGCCGCCATGAACCATATTGCCGGGAAGCAATAACAGGTCATCGGTTTCCATCAATTTTTCATCATCCATGATTATTTCATTTATTTTCCCCCGAAATACCAGCATCAATTGTTCTTCAGGATGGATATGACGGTCAAAAACAGAACCGGGATCCATGGTCAGAAAACTTAATTGAATGTTATTTCCTGAGATAATTCTGGAATTTGCTCCAGGAACCAAGTTAGCATATTGAAAATCATACAGGTCATATACCTTACCGGATTTTACACTGGGCGGGACGGGGAAGTCATATTGCTCTACAGCTTTTGGTATTTCTGGAGCACCAGTTTTTTGCATATAATCGGCCCGGAAAGGACTGTAAATTTCAATAATTCGGGCTCCCTGTTCACCGGCGGTCAGCGCGCTTGTAGTACCTTTTGTAAGATAAACAAAATCCACCCGCCGGGTGGCAGCATGTATGCCGTCCGGTGCTTCACGCTTTCGTGAAATCATGTGCATGAATTCGTTTCCAATGAGTTGATTTACATCTCCTTTCATGACAAACATAAACCGGTTTGCGGGAAGGGTTTCCCTGGGCATTTCCGCATTCGCTTCCAGGTTTGCAATGCTTACAAGCGCGCCATGCCCCCAGCAAATTTTAGCACTAACACCGGGGTATAATTCTGTCCGCGGAAGATCCTGAAGGGAAGTAACCTGACCAACTTTAAGATTTGAAGTAATCCTGGTATTGGGAATGTCAGATCGTTGGCGTATTGCCAGCTCATATTTGTCGATTACGGTTTCATTTGCTTGCCACCAGGCAGGCTTTTCGCTACAACTGGTGAACAAAACTAATAAGGCTATTAAAAGTTCTTTGTAGAAAATTTGGATGCAGTACATTTTCTTCATAATAAGATTCCTTTCAGAAAACCTTAATGTATATTGAATTGTTCGGTTTGAATACCCTATAGTAAAGTTAACAATGGATATTTCTCGCTCTCTTCTTTAGCGCATTAGCCACATATATGTGATATGTCAATTCATTTGTATGTATTTGATCCTTAAGAGTGATTATTGATTCGTTATTGATCCATAACGCACCTCTTGTCCGTTTATAACAGAGGATTATATTATAAGTAGACCCAATTTACAAAAGTGAAGATTGATATTATGTAATTTTCGGACCTGAATTCTATTTCATATCAATCTTCACTTTTGTCGATAAACAACCCATGATTCTAAAGTCTATGAATTAAAGTTCTGGCGCATTTATACAAGTATCTTCTTCTTCGAAGTTGGCAGCATTTGTATCGATAATTGCCATTTTAGTTTCCTTTAGTATTTTATGCCAATTAATATTACTGAAGCCTATAAGTGTGAGTGCCAAAATGAAAATGGCAATGCAAATTTTGATATCATGTTTCATTTCGTTTTCTTCTTTTTCAATCTCGTCCCAGTCGAAATTAGGATGAGCAGATATATCGAATTCGATGTATTGAGCCTGGACGTTGTCTGCATAATTCCGCCATTCAGTAAGAGCTTTTTCCAGGTGACTTAGATGATTTCTAAAGACATCATAAGCAATCTATAGGGATAGTTTCTTGAATTTCTGTCATGTAAACTTGGATATTTGTCCCAGACAATGTGGGGTGGAATTGTTGAAGGATCGATGAATTACTGGATACTTTGCCTTGCGAAATTGACGGGATGAGCATCCGAATGCCTTTAGATATGGACTGAATTACAGGTAAACTTTCCACTTCCCGTATCAAATTGATCAAGATGATCAGGATTTTTTCATCATCAATATATCAAAAAATCGCAGACATATTTGTTTAACTATGCAGCTTCTGTAACGTAAAAATAGATATTACTGCTTTTAAATTTTTAAAATCAAACATAGTAGTCGAAGTCGAACCAATGATGAAAAATCTAATTCGTGATCAAAATAATATTTGTCCTATTTTGAACTATAATGTAAAAATATTACCCCATCGGGTGCAATTTCAAAAAAGATTGACTCATCATCATCAATTTCTTTTTTAGCCCATATATTGAGCAATTTATACGAAGTATCCTTCTTTAAGCCAAGCTGCTCTTTATCTAACTCGATTATTTCTATGTAATCATTACGGTTAAAAATTCCAATCCATCCTTCATCAGCAATCGTCCTGTGAGGTGTTTTCCAGACATCTACATGTGTGCTATAATCGGAAATTCTGGTTTCCAGTTTTCCTGTAATACCGTTTTGATTACATGCCAACATATCTGTATTTGTAATTAATTCAAACACAAAATTTGGGGAAGATATTAAAGAACCACCCATAAAAAGGGGAGAAGCTGCCATTGCACGTTGCGTAATGAATGTCTTTTTCTGTGCATAAGTAAAATAGTCTTGACGTTCATACCCTCGGGTACTCCTTGCATAATGAATGTTTTTGGGATAGTTAATTCTGATATGTCCGAATGGAATCATATCCATGTCGATCCAAAAACCTTGTCCTGCATATGGCTGCATTGTTTCCCAGCGTTCAAATGTGATTTGAATGTCTTTGTCCAAATCCCAAATATCCCTCGTAATCCTAATCATATCTGCTTTCTTATAAGTTTCTACGAATTCAGGATTAATATCACCACCGGGAGATATACTCAATACAATATCTCTTCCACTTTTTTCAATAGCCTTTAAAACAGCCTCAATTTCTCTGGGTTTATGAACGATGTCATCGTATTTTATAAAATCCACGCCCCAACTGGCTACTAATTCAACTACGCTTTTATAGTATTCCTGCGCACCCGGCTTATCCATATCAACGCCATAATTTAAATTATTCCAGTTACAAGTATCATTTTTGGTGGCAACATCTCTTGCAAAATATTTTGTGCCCTTTATGGGTAAATCCTTCTCTACTGCCTCACGAGGGATTCCGCGCATAAGATGCAGTCCAAATTTTACACCATGCTTATGAGCATATTCAACTATCTTACCAAATCCTTCAGGGAAATAGAATTCCGCAGGCACATAGCGCCCAAATTCATCCATAGTTAAATGTCTTTCGTCGCCATCTGTAGGCCAAATTTCGCCCGGCTTTAGATCATAATACCTGTACCATCCTGCGTCAAGTACAAAATAATCATAACCGTATGGTTTTAATTTTTCAATAAATGCCTCAAGATTTTTCCAGGTTAGTTCCGCATTTATATGTGTTCCGTAACAATCATAACTGTTCCATCCCAAAAAGGAGCAGCTGACTGTTTAGAGGATTGGGCATTTATTTGACTTAGTGACATCACAGAAAAAAATGAGATAAAAATTAAGGTAGTCAGACAATTTTGTTTAATATTCATTTCTTTCCTTCTCAGCTTTATATTGCAATTCCATATGAATTAGGGTTACTTTCTATTAGTTTATTATTTTCTGTGGATACACATTACGGTTATTCGATAACATCTTTCTCACAATCACTGGGATTTACCCATTTTGTGTCTTCCATCGTAAACTCTCCTGCCATAAATCGCTCATAGTAGTTCCAACCTTTTTCTACTGAATAACCATAGCGATTAAAAACATCACCATTACCAAACATTCGCGGGTCTTGCTGTTCTTTTAACATGCTCCTCCATTCTGGTTTTCATCTTTTGCTTGATTTCAGAAAATTCAGAATTGGTTGCAAGATTATTCATACATTCCGGATCATTGGTTATATTAAAAAATTCTTCATTTGATTCGCGTTTACCCATAGACAATTTCCAATAACTATTATCCTCACCAGAACGGAAAAGTTTTAATATTTCAGTTTTTGTTGGTGACCCATCAATATCGAGGTAGCCTATCTCAGGATTTCCTGCCGGCCAGAGCGAGATATCATAATTATACAGATACAAATAATCATCTGATACGATACCCCGAATAGGAAATCCCTGGTTTTTGGGACGGCTGTAATCATGTCTTTCTTTTCCGATCAATACTATATCCCGTTCAGGATTAACCTGCCCTTCCTTTTCAGAGTAAAAAATATCGGTCAGGCTCCTGCCAGGTGAACTGTGCATTCCTGATTCTTCGAACGGGATTCCTGCCAATTCCAAAAAGGTGGGTGCAAAATCAATAAAACTTACCATGTCGTTAACTGTGCGCCCCGGTTTTTTAATGCCTTTCGGCCACATAATTGCGAGAGGTACATGGTTGGAGTAATCGTATTCCTGAGCTTTACAGCGAGGGAAAGGCATACCGTGATCTGAAGTCATTACAATAATTGTATTTTCAAGTAAATCCCTTTTCTCCAAACTTTCTATCATACGCTCCAGGTGTGAATCAGCATACTCGATTTCAAGTGCATAATCAAGCATGTCGTTACGAACAATCTCATTATCAGGCCAGAATGCCGGCACCAAATCAATATCAGCTAATTTGTTTATTCCCTACTTTTTGTCCTGATCCATACTCATAGGGACGATGTGGTTCACGTGCACCATACCAGAAAAACCAGGGTTTCCCTTCTTCAACATTATTTAAAAAATCATCAAAATTAGCGGAATAATCTTCATTACTCATACCTTCTGCCCAAGGCTTCCTTTTAATGTCACTAAATGATTCACCAATAAGAAGTCTTTCTTTACCATCTATTGTACCTGGATTTCCTGGCCCCCAGCCTTTTCCAGTTTTTGCAGTGATATAACCATTCTCTCGCAAAACTTCTGGGAAGGTTTTAAATTTTGCCGGAAAATTTACTACATGATTTGCAGCTTCTTCCAATTGCCAAGAATTTCGTCCCGTTAAAAGAGAGGATCTCGAAGGGGCACATTTTGCGTTGGGAGTATATGCGTTTGTGAAAAAAACGCCTTCACTTGCTAACCTGTCAAATGCAGGTGTATTGCACCATTTATTACCATAAGCACTCATATGAACTGAGGCATCGTCCATGATACAAAAAAGAATATTTGGTTTTACATTTTGAGAAATATTTTCTTTATCAACTCTTGCACTTACTATTAATATAAGTAGTGCATTTATGATCAAAATTAATTTTTTCATCATTTTTTTACCCTTTTATTTGTACCCCTTATTTTTTAGCTGCAACTATTCGATTTATATAATATCAATAATTGCTGCTGTACTGGGTGAAGTTTCTTATAAGTCTGAACATTTATTAATTTTTTAGGTGCTATCACGCAATGCTTTAATACAGATTTCCCAAAGGTCCTAATAAAACCAAAAAACGTCCGAGTAACTTTTTGAATATTCTCTTTCCTTTTTATGCCGTTAAATAATATAATCCGGTTATTAATTTTCATTTTTAAAAGGAAATACCTCGCTTCGCACATGCTCGTTTTCAATTATAGCTTTCATCTCAGCAATAATTTCAGGATGATTTTGTGAGAGGTCATTTTTCTCAGCCGGATCGTCGTTCAAATTGTATAATTCCAGTTTTGTTTTTGAATCATCAAAAATATCAAGTATTACTAATTTCCACTGCCCTTTTCGAAGTGCCTGCTTTCCGCCCTGCTCATGGAATTCCCAATATAAATGCTCGTGAACGCCCTGCTCATTTCCCAATAATTCCGGTAAAAAAGAAATACCATCAATATCTTTCGGAGCATTAATGCCGGCAATATTGCATGCAGTGGGCAGAATATCCCAAAAAGCAGAAATGTGTTTACTTGTTTGCCCTGGCTGGATGGTTTCCGGCCAGTAAGCAATCATCGGTACCCGTATACCACCTTCATACAGGTCGCGTTTTATACCTCTTAACTCTCCGTAGCTATTAAAAAACTGCGGATTGTTTTTTCCTTCAGCATGCGGTCCGTTATCGCTCGAAAAAATAATCAGCGTATTTTTATCGATGCCCAGTTCTTCCAGTTTCTTTTTTATACTGCCAATATCCCTGTCCATCCGGGTTATCATAGCTGCCAGACCTTTTTGTTGTTCAGGCCAATCTTTATCCGCATATATTCCGTAATCCGGAACCTCCATGCCATGCTCCTCAACCAGCCAGTATTCATTATTGGCATGTGCAATAGTGTAAGCCAGGTAAAGAAAAAACGGAGTAACAGCTGATTTTTCAACAAAATCCAAAGCCTCTGCTGTAAATATGTCATGCGAGTAATCTATTTTATTTTCAGATGCGCTGCCTATCCCTTTTGAATAGCCTGTATCAGACACAACAATTTCATTTTCTAGCGCTACTTTATTCCGGTTTCTCCATAAGTAATCAGGATAATAATTATGTGCCCTTATTTGATTAAGGTAACCAAAAAAATAATCGAATCCCTGTTTGTTCGGGATTCCGGTTGAACCGGCTTCACCCAGACCCCATTTCCCAATTAATCCTGTTTTATAACCGGCGCTTTTAAGTAAAGTTGCCACAGTGGTATCTGCGTTGTTTAAGGGAACATCTGAATTACCTCTGATTTTAGAATGTCCCGTATGAAATCCGGTCATTAAGGAACACCTTGATGGTGCACAGACAGTACTGCCAGAATAATGTTGTGTGAACATCATACCCTCGGCAGCCAATTTATCCAGATTGGGTGTTTCAATTGTTGTTTGGCCGTAGCACCCTAAATCTCCATAACCAAGATCATCAGCTAAAATATAAATGATATTGGATTTTACATTTTGCGAAATGTTCTCTTTCTCACCTTTTGCACATGCTATAAATACAAGCAGTGCACATGTCATCCAAATTAATTTTTTTATCATTTTGAGTATAAATCCTGGAAAAAATTTTATGTGTGTCTCAAACATTAATTTTTATAACTTTTTCCGCCATTATGATTGCAGAATGTCAGACTGTGTTATTTATTATTCTTAATTTGCTTTATTGAAGCATTTGCAGCGCGTTTACCGATAATTTTGTAACCTTCTACAGACATATGTCTATCATTTTTTATTTCTTGTCCCTCCCTATATGGGCCATCACTGTTTTAAAAGTATAAATGTAAGCAGTGATAACAAGAAAATGTAAATTATTGAATTGTATTTAGTTTTCATAATATTCATCCTTAGGTGGAACTAACTATCATAATTCCTCTGGGATACAGTTTATAAAATTTAATACCTGATTAAATTTAAATGGTCTAATAACACATAACCCTCAGGCGAAATTTGAATGGAGTTTTCACCTTTTTCTAGATCCAGGGTAACACGCCCCCAAACCCACGCACCGGCATTTCCTGTTTCCCAAAATTTAATATCTGCTACCTTTAATCCGTTTATTTCAATCGGTGATGGAAATTCATGCTGTCGTCTTAGAGTGTATCTGAATTCAAGTATATATCTCCCAACCTCCGGGGCATTATATGTCCATTTAACCTGATGTCTTGCATCACCGATCGTTGTCCCCAAGTACCCTTTACCGGTAAATCCATCCACATCATTTTGAAGAATAGAATACATATATTCAGCATCTTCTGCTTCGAGAATTGTACCGCCAGGAGTGGGTTTCATTGAAGGCAAGTTAATATCGCCTCCATTTGCAGTTATATCATATAAAGCCCAGCCAAAGTTTTCTTTCCAATCAACATAGCCCACACGGTTGGTCCATAAAGGATTGTGGTAATTAGCCATCGCACTGGCCGTATAATGGCGCCAATAGCCGGCTGAAGTATTTAATTCTTCAATACATTTGTCATACCATTCTTTCTGAAACGATTCACGAAAGAGGGAGAGATATGTTGCCCCCAGGATTTTATGGGCATAATATTTTCCTAACCAGGCAATTGTCCTAATATCATCGATGGTAATCCGCAATTCTCTATTCATCACCATACCTTGCTTGTTAATCCACTTCAGCGCGTGGTCAGCATTTTTAATTATCTTTTTAGCCACTTCAATCGGGGTTTCACCTTTCATTTCGGTGTCAGCAAGATATGCTTCGGTATAGTCTGGAATCGACATATATCCTGTACCTTTATGAGGCTCCAGGGAAATAAATCTGTTTACATCATGATAACCTGAAGGCGTTTCTGCCACAAACGGTTGAGACTGTCCCGATTCGATATACCACTGAAAATCGAGACTTCCCCAATGAAAGCCGGTAACCCAGGGATAGATCATGGATGCACTTTGCCAGGCATCGAACATTTGCTGTGCATTTACAGATGGGAATCGATATTGCATGTATATCGACAAAACGGTCGTTACTCATATTAGGATTATAGCCAAGGCGGCCCCAGCACATCCACTGATACCAATGCTTTACAATTTCAATCTCGCGCGGTTCGGTACTATACTTTCCAAGAAATTCTCTTCCCCAGACATATTGATCGGAACCGTAATAATAACCTTCCGAAACATCGTAAGGAATATTTTTAATAAAGTCTCTTACAAAATTGGGCGCACCCCATCTAAAATAAAATATATCATCGTTACGAAGGGTCCATAATGTTTTAAGATCGCCCACACTTTGAATATCTTTGACAAAATCAGTGGTGATAAACCTGCTTTACTGAACTGTAAACATGAGCCTTTGCGTACTTGAAGCTGAATATAAAATTGATGTCTTCATTTTCCATTACATCTTTAAATATTCCGGAAATTTCTTTCGCCTGGGTTTGATGCTGACGATGTATCAGGTTTATTTTACGCCCGGGCTGTTCTTTAATTGCATCCAGCACTCCCTGACCATAGGTGGCAAAAGCCCATTCTTCTTTCTGCGTTATACTGTAATCATACATATTTTCACCGGTAGTGAGTCCGATTCCGGCAAGGTCAGGATAAGTAAGCACCATTTGCTTTATACTTTCCCGGAAATAATCCGTGGTAATCGGATTTTCGAGTTTATCAGTAATGCCATATTTGCCATTTGTGCCATAGACAAATATGTTCCAGGTTAAAATGAAAAATTGGACATTACGCTGTTTACCGTAGGCCATAACTTTTCGCCAGAAATCTATCTTTTCATCAATACTAATTTTTTTGATTACTTCATAATCATTTACAATTTCCGGTGCATCGAAGCCCCATCCATTAAGCGAATAATTTTCCTCCCAATCAACTGTACTCTTATGAACGTCATTCAATGCAACATCAGGATAATCAGAAACTTTTACCATCGAAGGAAAAGGGTGCAGGCTCCATAAAGAAATGGTGTTATACCTGTATCGCGCCAGATTGTCAATATAATCCTTCCAAAATTCAAAATTCCACATTTCAGCCATATTATTTTGAGCTGCATCACAAGGATCTGTATACGTCGGGGTTCTAACATCAAGCGGAATGTTGAATTTTGTGCCTCTGATTTTCATATAAGGATTTTGCAGCTGATTTTCTATCGCATCAATTCCACGAACCCGAATTATTTCAGCAGCTTCAAGTCCGCCATACATTACTCCTGCATCGTCAATGCCTAATATCCAAATGGTTTTATTTTTGTTTCCTATCTTTCTAATAATAAATCCTTCACTTTTCAATTCATCTGCGTTTTTAATCCCCGAATCATTTAATAAACGAATATTCCCTTTATCCTTGATATTCAATAACACTATTCTATATTCTTCATCATTCAGCGGTTTAAATACAGAAACGGGCTGAATAACGGATTGTTTTCCCGATATATTTAGAGCCTTTTGAATTTCACTGACAGCAAATTGCACCTGCATTGATCCATTATTAATGATCAATCTAATATCATCTCTTGCATTTGCTGGTCTAATAAATACTGTAAAAAATATAAAAAGTGAGAAAATCCTTATTGACTTCATTTTGCTTAGATCTATTTTTATTAAAGTTTTACACAATATTAATAATTATCACAAATAGATAAGTTTCTGTTGCTTAATGGTTAATTCACATCTACGTCAATTTGGAAAACCTCCGCTCCTAACTGTTTTGACCTTTCACCTGGAGATGCATTGGCGACAGTGATAGTTGCCTTACCCGTATATTGTATTTTTTTACCCCGACTGTTGTAATATGAAAACGCCTTATAGGGGACCGAAAAAGTGATACTGACTTGTTCACCTTTAGGAATTGCGACACGTTTAAAATCAATAAGTGAGGCTAATGGCAAACTTTCTGTATTTTTATTGATGCGCAAGTACAACTGAACTACTTCTTCCACATCAATGTCTCCATTATTTTTTATATTTAATGAAATTTCCATGTCCGCATTCTTACTAACCAGAATATTCTGTACTGATGGTTTATCCCATTTCAGGTCCCCGTAGCTTAATCCAAAACCAAATGGATAAAGAGGACTTTCCTTCATATACTTATAAGTCCTGCCTTGCATTGAATAATCTTCATAATCAGGCAATTGATCCACCGATTTGGGAAAAGTAATAGGTAACTTACCCGATGGGGAAACATCGCCAAAAATAATATCAGCAACTGCATCGCCACCGCGCTCACCAGGATACCATGCATACAATACTGCATCTGAAAGTTCTGAAACTTCACTTAAATCAAGAGGCATACCGGCACAAATAACAGTGATTACTTTTTTACCTCCTGATTTTGCCTTTTCACTGATTTTTCTCAACAGCTTCAACTGACTTTCAGGTAGTTTCATATCAAGTATATCACCTTTATAAGGAGAAGCTATTGATTCTCCCTCTTCACCTTCCAATAAAAGCGTTAACCCGAGTACAACAATAGTTGCGTCAGCATCGACAGCCTGACCGCTAAACCAATCCATACTATTCAAGTTATCAGTTGTCAGCAATGCTCCCTGTCTGAATTGCATCCGTGTTGAAGGAGATACTTTGCCTGCCACTCCTTCCACAATGGTTTTCAGGTTTGAATTGAGACCATTGTAGTTTCCTACCAACGATAAAACATTTGCACGCAAGTGGTCCCGTCATATAAATAAATTTGCTGTCCGGACTAATCGGTAATGCGTTATCGTTTTTCAATAATACAATAGATTTATGAGCTGCTTCCAGTGCCAATTGTTGTTTAGCCTCATCGTTGATGACTTCTGTTCCAATTGATCTATATGGATTTTGTTTAGGATCATCAAACATGCCAAGTTTAAAACGTGTTCGATAAAGATGCTTAAGGCTTTTGTCCAACTCCTGTTCCGTAATCAAACCCTGATCGATAGCGTCTTTAAGGCCTTTGGCATATGTTACCCCGCAATTCAGATGAACTCCTCTTTTCAACGCCAACGCTGCAGATTCTGCATAATTGAAGGTTAATCCATGATGTTTATGAAAATTTTCCAACGCCCAGCAATCACTTAAAATATGATCCTTTAAATTTCCATTCATCTAATAAGAATATCCTGCAACAACAAATTGACTTCCGCAACATGCTTCATCGTTAGTACGATTGTAAGCACACATAATAGCTTCAACACCGGCATCAACACATTTTTTGAATGCAGGTAAATAAGTTTCCCTCAAATCTTTTGGACTGGCAATGGCATTAAATTCATGGCGTAAAGCTTCAGGGCCGCTATGCACAGCGTAATGTTTGGCACAAGCCGCAACTTTTAGATATTTGGGATGATTACCCTGCATACCTCGTATAAAAGCGGCTCCAAGTGTGCCAGTAAGATAAGGGTCTTCACCATAGGTTTCCTGCCCCCTTCCCCAGCGCGGATCGCGGAAAATATTCACATTTGGCGACCAAAAAGTAAGTCCCTGATAGCGGGTCTGTTCCTTTCCCATGCTCAGCAGGTGATTATTGATGGCCCGGGCTTCATCAGAAATTGCCTCACCAATTTTTTCCAGCAATACTGGGTCAAAAGTAGCCGCCATACCAATTGCCTGTGGAAAAACTGTTGCTCTTCCTGAACGGGCAACTCCATGCAACGCTTCACTCCACCAGTCATAAGCTTCAACATCCAGGCGATCAATAGCAGCACTGTTCATTACTGTTTGAGATATTTTTTCTTCCAGTGTCATGGCATCAACCAAAGCAGAAATGCGGGTATCCATATCCAGCTTATCATTCAGCCAAATTTTGTCCTGAGCAAACAGATCCGTTATTAGGAAAAGTACTAAAATAAATATTACTAAATTCTTCATAAAATATACCTTTTTTAAAATATTGATATTCTCATTTGCTTCGTAGCTTTCATATTAGCCTGAATAATCAAATGTAAAATTTTATTTTTTTGATTTAAGCTGTTATCAGTCTTTCTCTGTCATAATTGTATTCAGTAACCACAAATTTATAATATCATCTATTTAACAGAAACTGTTTGCTTTAATCTAATGTCCCTGCTGGAGGCTCCCACCTGTATCTCAAAGTCACCTGCTTCCACCCTGTATTGCTTATAAAAAGCATCGTAATAGCGCATATCTTCTTCTGCATTTAAAGTGAAGTAAATGGTTTTTTCCTCTCCCTTTTTAAGAGAAATACGTTTGAATTCTCTAAGCTGTTTAACTGGCATTACTTTATCCGATTCGAGGTCTTTGACATAAACCTGCACGACTTCATCGCCATTGTAATCACCTGTATTTTTTATCTTAAGCGATATGTTAATATCGTCTTTACCGTTAATGTTGGTCTTATCAATTTTCAAATTGGAATATTCGAAACTGGTATAACTTAAGCCGTAACCAAATGGATAAAGCGGTTCACCTTTAAAGTAACGGTAGGTTTGACCGTTTTTGGCCTTCATATTATAATCCCTAAAATCAGCCAGATCGTCTGTTGATTTATAAAAAGTAACCGGTAATCTTCCGGCAGGATTGTAATCGCCAAAAAGCACATCGGCAACAGCATCGCCGCCTCTTTGACCCGGGATACCAGGCTCCAAAATTGCAGGTAAAGTCATTTTCCAATCCATCAAAGGCAATGGCGCTCCCTGCCATTAATACCATTATGATTGGGGTACCTGTTTTTTGAAGAGCTTTAATCGTTTCCATTTGAATCGGCGGCAATTCAATTGTTGTGCGGTCACCCTTATAAAAACCATCAATACCAACTCTGCTGCTCAATTCCTCACCTTCCCATTTGGCATCCAATCCGCCGACAAAAATAGCGACATCTGCCTTTTTGACTTGCTCTGTCACCGCATTGGCAACTTCAAACGACGCTCCTGTTTTCTTTCTTTCTCTGCCGCTGGGCGTTTCCCAAATAAAATGGACTACGGCTTCACCTCTTTTTTCCACAAATTCTATTTTTATATCATATTGTTTATCTTTTTCAAACTCTAATTTCTGTAATTGTCTGGTTCTGCGTTATACTCGAACCATGCTTCAACCAATAAATTATCATTTAAGAATAATCTGCATCCGCTATCAGCAACAATTCCTAATTTGTATAGCCCACTTTCAGGGGCAGTCAATTTTCCAGTCCATCGCACCGAAAAACTATCCGGCTGAACTTTATTGTCTTCAGATATGATCCCCCGGGCCACTTCAGTATCGGTTGGACCATCATTTCTCCAGGCGTGGTTTACTTCTTTCTCGATTCGTACCAGAATGGGATCACCTGTTAGCTCGATCCCTTTAAAATATTCTGCTTTTAATCCTGCAACGGGATTATCTTGATCATCGGTGGTGCTTAGATATTCAAATCCAATTACCTGGTAAATACCCCCGATTGAATTTTCCGTTACCAGGGGACAGGCCTTGGCATAGGTAACCTTTACTTTATCGCCAACGGCGTATTTTATGCCTTGTAAAACATTAACCGGATTTGACGGCAAGCCATTATAATTACCCAGTAGAACGTCCTCGCTGGCAGCATTGGGACCAACCACAGCTATTTCTTTTATTTTATTGATATTTAGAGGAAGAATACCATCGTTTTTCAGTAAAGTCATTGATTTCTGAGCCATAGCAAGAGCCAATGCGTTATGCTCTTCGCAATCGTTCATTTCATAAGGAATTTGGGCATATTCAACCATTTCAGGCGGATCGAACATGCCAAGTTTCATTCTGGCCAGCATTAATCGATATACTGACAAATCAATCTCACTTTCATCTACAAGTCCGTCCTGAACAGCTTTAAGCAAATATTTTCGATACACACCACCACAATTCAAATCACAACCTTTTCTAATACCAATTGCGGCAGCTTCCTCAGGGGAGTTGACTATTTTATGATTTTTGTAGATGTCCCAGATAGCGCCACAGTCTGATACCACATATCCTTCAAAGCCCCATTTGTCTCTGAGTATATCTTCCAATAATAACCAGCTGGCCGATGCGCTTTCGCCATCCACCCTGTTATAAGCACCCATAATTGAATACGCATTAGCTTTTGACCATTAAGTCATAAAACGCCGGAAGATAGGTCTCCCACAAATCGCGTGCATTAGGCACAACATTAAAATAATGCCGTTCGGCTTCCGGTCCATTATGCACGGCATAATGCTTTGCCGTTGATATGACTTTAAAATATTTTTCATGGTCACCCTGCAATCCTCTTACAAAGGGCATACCCATTTGTCCGGCTAAATAAGGATCTTCGCCATACGTCTCATGGCCGCGTCCCCATCTGGGATCTCGAAAAATATTTATGTTGGGCGACCAAAAGGTCAATCCCTTCAATCGGCCAAAATCATTATGCCTAGCAAATTCGTGATGTTTTGCCCTGGCTTCGGTACTAATAGCGGTGGCAACTTCGTGCATTAAATCAGGATCGAAACTCGCAGCCATTCCAATTGATTGAGGAAAAACAGTCGCCACGCCTGCACCGGCAACTCCGTGCAAACATTCGTTCCACCAGTTGTATTCATTTATTCCAAAACGTGGAATGGCATCTGATTCGTGACCAACCTGAGAGATTTTTTCTTCCAAAGTCATACGATTTACTAAATCTGCAGCACGGATTTCAAAATCAAGATCCGTGTTTAAATACTTTGGTTTTTCTGTATTATCTTGGGCGAAAGCAAAAGATATTAGCACAATAATGGGGATAAAATGTAGTAAAAATTTCATGAACATCGTTGAATCATCTCCTTTTTATATAAATATTTTCATTTGCATTCGTCACAGCTACCAGGTCCTTCTGGTGTTACTTAACCTCAGATATATATACAACAGCCTCAATTTTTTCCATTCTGGTTTAAGGCAATACTGCCTTAATTTTTTGATAAACTATTTGACTTTTGGGATTGCTTTTTCTATTCAGAAATCTTTTGCAGATGCTTCTCAAGTGCATTTGCCAAACGTTGCGCAATTTCCGGGTATTGATCTATCACATTCTGGCTTTCCCCTTTATCGTTTTTAAGATTGTATAAGGTCGGGCCTTCCGTATCTCGAGCTGTTGCTTTTACACGGAAGATTTCTTTATTATGGTATTTCCAATCACCGGAACGAACAGCCTCACCCATAAATACATAAAAATAATATTCGTGAGGCGTTTTTGCTCCTTCTTTCCCCATCCATAAATCCAAAACATTCTTACCATCCAACTCTTTTTGTGGAAGTTCTGCACCTACGATATGTGCTAACGTTGGAAAAATATCAATGGTCGAAGTAAGTTCGGAACAAATGGAATTGGCAGGTATTTTTCCTGGCCACCTTATTACAAAAGGTACACGCATCCCGCCTTCGAAGCTGGTAAATTTACCTTCAAACAGCGGATCGGCACTACCTGATACGTCTTTGCCAACTTCCAGCCAGGGGCCATTGTCAGAAGTAAATATTACAATCGTGTTTCTTTCAATACCAAGGTTCTTTAGATGATCTAAGATTCTTCCAGTGTTAAAATCTATCTCTTCAATAACATCACCATAAATGCCCCGCTCACTTTTACCTTTGAAGCCTTCAGAAGCAAACAAGGGGATATGCGGCATAGTGTTCGCTAAATATAGAAAGAAAGGTTTATTTTCATTTACACTTTCAGTAATAAACTTAATGCCTTCGTCAGTATACCGACGCGTAATTGTCGTTTGATCGCAAGGATATTCAATACATTCCTCATTTCTCATTAAAGGGACTTTATTTTTAAGCATTGCAGGTTGATTACCCCACATTTCTGCATTAAATGCGTTTAAAATTTTTTCAACTGAATAACCTTCACGAAATAAACAATGATTGGCATATTTCATATCCTTTGCGGCGTACATATCGTTGCTGTAAGGAATACCATAGTATGAATCAAAGCCCTGATTCGTTGGAAGGAATTCCGAAAGATCACCCAAATGCCACTTGCCAACAGCTGCCGTCGCATAACCAACACTTTTGAGAGCCTCAGCAATTGTTACATGACTGGTATCTAAACCTACATGCCCTTCGTTTGGGAAAAAAACCCCCTCAACATCTACTCTTTGCGGATAGCAGCCTGTCAATAGAGCAGCACGTGATGGGGAACATACTGAAGAAGCTACGTAGAAATCTGTAAACAGCATCCCTTCTGCTGCCAATTGGTCTACATATGGTGTTTTTATATTGGGAGAACCAAAGCAGCCCAAATCCTGGTAGCCTTGGTCGTCATTAAAAATGATAACAATATTTGGTTTCTGATCTAATTTCGTTGTCTCAGAACATCCACATATGGAAACCAAAATTACAGCAAATAACGATAATATTATTTTTTTCATGTTTGCTTTCTTATTAAAAAATTATGTATTTTTTCGATGATTTGAATAATTGGATTTTCTCAAATTCGAATAGACTCATCACCGTTTCGTCAATCTAGATTCAAACTGTGTTCAACCATTTTTATCGTTCCATCCTCATTATAATATAGTTTGTCATAACAAGCGATTCTTCCCTGCTCTTCTTTATATACAGGATATTCCTCTATAGCAATATGATAGAAATAATACCATTGTCCCTTAAACTCAATGATTGAGTGGTGATCTTGCGCACCTACGGGATTGGGAGCCATTGGCCCTTGCCATTCGAAAGGGCCATATGGGTTGTCACCCATAGCATAAAAACCCTGATATTCATCGTTTTTCCAATTGGTATAGGAATAGTAGTAAACGCCATCCTTCTTATGTATGAAGGAACCTTCACAAAACTTTAATGTATCATTATTCACCACTTTTTCCGGCGCATAATCTATTTTTCGCATTTCCTCTGCCAATTCGAGCATATTGGGTTTTAACTTGCCCACGATTGCACTATTGTTGTATAGATAAGCCTGACCGTCATCATCAATAAAAATTTTGGGATCAATGCCGGTAATGCCCTCCATGGGATAGCCAATATCTTTGAACGGGCCTTCTGGTCTGTCACTGATTGCAATTCCAATCCTCCATTCATCTTCCTTGTCCTTATGCGGGTAGTACAGATAATATTTCCCATCCTTGCGTGCCGCTCCGGGCGCCCACATCCAGCCATCTTTGCCCCAACTCACATCTCTGGAGTGCAATATTTCGCCATGGTCTGTCCAGTGAATCATGTCAGATGAAGAGAATACATGATAGCCATCCATGGCATCATAATGATGCTTATGTACGCCGGGTTTCATCAATCTGTCCTGGGAACAGTACATCCAGACCGTGTCGTCCCAAACATGTACATCGGGATCGGCAGCGCCATGAAGTCGAACCAAAGGATTTCTTTCATACTTGAATTGATAGGGATAATTGATCGCTGATTTCTCATTATTTTTGCAGCCAATCAAACCTAACAAAACAACGGCCAAAAAAATACTGACGATTCTTTTTATAATCTTCATTTTTAAATCCCTAATTATTATAATTCTATCCGATTGAAACCATCTCTTTTCGCCACTTCATGACACAGCGTTGAGACCTTATTGCATTTGAAACTTGAAGAATGCAACGCCCTCTGCCGGGAGAGTGAAGGTATGTTTATCTTCGATTATGAATCGTTTCGTCCGGACCAGATATCTTTTAATTGAAAACTTTGAGGTGCAGGCAGTCAGATTATAGCTTGCTTCAAAGGCGATAAATCCTAAATCCTGCTTGGTCAAGGTGACTTTTCGATCAGTCTTGGTACGATTAAATATTCCGATCCATCCCTTTCGCGGATCAGTCTTATGGGGTGTTAGCCAGACATCGATGTTACCGGCACGATAAACATTAACACCCATCACGCCATTCTGGTTGCAAGCCAGCATCTCTCGATTGGTGAGCAGGCTATAGGAAAAATCGTCCATGGTCAATAAATCCCCTCCAATTAACAATGGTGAGGCGGCCAGGGCGCGCTGAGTAATAAAGGTTTTCATCTGGTCTTGACTGAATTTGCTCTTGACGGGCTCTGATCGTGGTAGACCACATCCAGGCGACCAAAGGGAATCATGTCCAGATCCAGCCAGAAGCCAGGTCCTGATAGGGTCTGAAATTTATCCCAGGCAAATGAAACCTTTTTCAATGCTCAGGGGATTATCCCAAATGTCACGGGTTATACGCAGCATATTTGCCCGCTTGTAATAAGGTAAGTGCGTCGGATGATGCACATCACCAGGCGATAAGGCTGTAAATCATGGTGTGGCCACCTTCTTCAATGGCATTGGCAATGGCAATAATCTCATGGGGATTGGGGACCATATCATCGACTTTAATAAAGTCGATTCCCCAGCTGGCCAGGCTGTCTATAATGGCATTGTAGTATGTCTGTGCTCCCGGCTTGGTCATGTCAACACCATAGTTCCTTCGACTCCAACCGCATATGTTGTTGGTATCAGCAATATCACGGGCAAAATAGGGTGTCCCCGGGATGGGAAGATTCTGCTTTACGGCCTCACGGGAATTCCTCGCATGAGCCATACACCAAACTTCAGTCCTTTCTTATGGGCATAATCTGTAAGTACTTTGATACCATTAGGAAAATATTCTTCACGGACCACGCAAACACCAAATGATCTCCAATCCCAAATTCTGATGTTTTCTCAGGACTCATGGTACTATACCAACCTGCATCCATCACAAAGTATTCGTATCCAAAGGGGAGATATTTTTCCGCCATCACATCCATCAAAGCATAAGCCTTGTCTTCAGTCAGATGCGATCGATAGCTGTCATAGCTGTTGAAGCCTAATGGTGGTTTAGGTGCAAAATCTTGAATGCAGGTTTGTGAATAGATCGTTGGGGAAAAGACCATAAACAACAATGTAAATATTACGAGTAAACTAAGCGATTTGGTTTTCATATAATTCTCAATTCTATTGTTATAAAGTTACAACCAGCCGTATTGATTATAAAATGCATGATGACATAATACTTGACCGTTCACCGGCTTTCAGTACCAAAGCATATGCGAGTACCGAAATGAAACCGATGATGCTGATTTAATAAACATGTTTAATTTCATTTTCTCCTATTTCACCATGACTGTTGCGATCATGGAATAATTATTCTCATCCAAAAGATCAGGATAATGATGATACCATCCTTTATGCGGATTCTCTAAGGCGATCCGGGCATTCCAATGTAATTTAATGTCAATTTCCCGGCAGAAAACCAAGTTATAAGCTAATATAATCAACAATAGTAAAAATGCTTTCAATGAGTTAAATGGCTTTGGTAAAATAACATGGTACCAGCTTTTCACCTCTTTGATTCTTGAAGCTGCATAGGATTAATAGTGATTCAATTTGCTTTATCTTAAAGCATTCGGGATTTGTTAATCTATTACAACTTTAGTGATTTTTTGGAGGTTATGTGTCAATAAATTTAACAACTGATAGAACTGATCTCTTGAATTTCTGTCATTAAAACTTGGATATTTATCCCAAACAATATACAGCGGAATTATTGAAGTGTCTTCTTAATCAGTATATGTTTTGCTTTTATTTGAATAGTCGGGATATTACCTACCATAATTAGTATATCACCCTGTAAATTGACCTGATGGGTTCCTACTATTTTTAAATGCAAGCATCTGTCAAAAATGATATTAAAACGGTACATTATTCTATACAATCAGTGCAAATCGAGGTCATCATATTTAAAACTTAAGAGATAAATATGAAAATGCGGCGCACGAATGAAAAAATGCGGATCCCGGTGACAACTGTCCTTGCAGGGAAAATGTTGAGGTCCAGAAAATCACAGATTCCCCCATCAACATACACGGATCATCGGCTGAAAGAGGCTTTTCTAACGAAGATCAAGAATTTATTATACCGGATATTTAGGTGTATAATTGCAAAAAAAATATATCCAATACTTTATAGACCATTCAAAATTCCCTCATATTGGGATAAATATCCAAGTTTTAATGACAGAAATTCAAGAGATTGTTCATCTTGTTTATTTAATTTATTCATGTGACATCGTCCGAATAATTCAGTGAAAAGGATATTCAAAAATATGCCAACATGGTTGTGGACAAAGCACTTCCTACCAGTATTCTGATGTTAGTGATTACTGACAGTGGCTTTTGGTATCCGGGACTTTAATCTGGCCAAATTCAAAAATCCGAATAAGATGATGTCTTAATTCTTGATTGTACTCTGGTTCTGCCCTTTGGCAATGGAGACTTCTCAGTTTGCCGAACGCTGAGGTATTGAGGATACTATTGAGAAGGATTATTCTGATAACAAGCCCGCTCTAATCGGCGGGGGGAACGACTGCCACGCAGAGATGGACTTGCGATTACTATTTAATCTAAACTAGGATTGAACGTTAAGTTTCCACACATCAGAATTACTACGAATACATTGCAGGAGATTCACTAATGAACGATCTTAGCACTTTTAGCATGCAATTTTGGGATTATTTCGCTTTCGGTTTGTATTTTCTTTTTTTAAGTGCTATTGGATTTTGGGCGGGACGAAAAGAAAAGGAAAATTCATCCGAATATTTTCTGGCCGGACGCACCCTGCCCTGGTATGTGGTCGGCAGCTCATTCATTGCTGCAAACATCAGCAGCGAACATTTCATTGGTATGATTGGTGCAGCTTTTGTATATGGCATCTGTGTAGCCACTCCGGAATGGAGCAGCCTTATCGCTTTTTCATTTTTAATTTGGATCTTTATACCATTTCTGCTTACTGCCAAGGTCTATACCGCTCCCGAGTTTCTTGAAAAACGATTTAATTCGGCAATCCGCCAATTTTTTGCGGCTGTCACCATTATTGCTAATATTGTCGCCTTTCTTGCAGCCGTTCTGTATGGCGGTGGATTGGCTATCCACAAATTATTTGGCTGGAACCTCTGGTTCTCAATTATCATAATTGGTCTTGCGGCTGGTATCTGGGCGATATACGGTGGATTAAAATCGGTGGCGTGGATGGATGTGCTGACAATCATCATTATGGTGGTTGGTGGTTTGATGGTCACAATGTTTGGATTATATGCGCTGTCCGATTCAAATAATTTGGTCGAAGGATTCAAAGTGATGATTGAGCGAAATCAAGGACAGACAGGAGTTTGGGCAGAGGCAATTAGTAAGAATATACTGCATATGGTAAAAGGCGACAGTTATAACCGGCTTTCAGTAATCCAGCCAATTACCCATCAGGTAATACCCTGGTCGCATTGGGTGTTGAGTTTCTTTTATATCGGACTCTGGTACACTGTTATCAATCAATTTATGGTGCAGCGTGTATTGGGTGCAAAAAACATTTATCATGCACGTATGGGGATTATTTTTGCCGGATATCTCAAATTACTACTACCGTTCATTGTGGTCGTACCGGGACTGATTATGTTTGCCATGAATCCGGAAATCATGTTGATGGATTGGGAAAACATTCGACCTGAAGCAGATAAAAGTTATGTAGTTATGCTGCAAATGCTGGTGCCTATTGGCCTGCGGGGGCTTTTTCTTGCAGCGCTGTTTGGCGCTATTCAATCGACGGTGAGCTCTGTTTTAAATGCAACAGCTACAATTTTTACGATTGATTTTTACAAACGCATTTTCAAAAAAGATGCTTCCGATAAAAGCATGGTTAAAGTTGGTGAATGGTCAGCAACAGTCTTTTTAATAATCGCGATAATCCTGGCTGGATTTATCAGCTACCTGAAAGGCAGTTTGTTTGTATACATCCAAACACTTTTTACTTTTTTCGCGCCGCCATTTTCAGCAGTTTTCTTATTAGGATCTCTGTGGCGCCGCATCAACGGCAAAGGCGCGTCCTGGGCTATCTTTTCCGGATTTGGCTTAGGTTTATTAATAAAATTTTATGTGCAAAATTTCGCCCACCCTGCGTGGCTTGAGCCCTACGCCAATCAGGGTATCATTATGTGGGCATTTTGTATGATCGTGTGTACGGTAGTCAGTTTATTAACCGCCCCACCACGTCCTGAACAGGTAACGGATGATTTAACTTTCAATTGGAAAAAAATGAATATTGGCGGCGGGCTCGGTGATAAATGGTATATTAACGTGACTTTTTGGTGGGTGATCAGCATGGTTCTGATGTTTTTATTTATTTTTCTTTTTGGAGTTATTTTTTAACCTGAATGATTGCGGTGTACAAGAAATAAAAAAGGTAATCATTAGCAATGAAAATAAAAACGTTAGCAATCTTAAGATAAAAATCTTCCCCTTAAGAGTTTGTTCTAAACTTGATACGGGAGAAGATTTAGAAAACATTAATGTAAAAAAGCCATTACTTTCCGATAGTGGCATTTTTATTTGTATCCGGAATAGGAGGAATTGCCAACCGGATGAATCGTTTATAACAGTGGAGTGAATATTTTGTGTCCACAAAACGCAATAGTTTAATTATAAAACATTTGTATCTCATATCCGTTATCGGACCGAACGTAGAAATGACTAACTCCGCAAAAGACAGAGTTAGCAAAAAAGTTAATCCTTGAACGGTTCAGAAACATATCTTTTTCAGCCAAATTAAATCACCACAAGCTATAATTTTTTAAAATATGGCAAACGGTTCAATAGCGCTTCAATATTATATGTCTGCCCGCCTTTATACTTTGTACCATCATCAGCAAGCCAGGTACCCTTTGGGAAAATGACCTTGCGAGAGTTCGCCCCCTCTTCAAGTACAGGTGCTACCAGGTAATCACTGCCAAACATATATTGATCCATAACTTTTTCCAGGCCTTCTCCCGGAAATTCGTACGCCATATGCCGGATGATAGGTTCACCAGTCTTGGCGGCTTTTTTTAGCAGCTCTTTAAGCACAGGGATAATGGTTTGCTGGCGGAATTTTACCAGGTCCATGACCAGGCGCAGATTTTCCGGATTCAGCGCATTATTCGGCAGAATGGAAAATTGAATCATGGGGAAGAAAACAGAGCATTGCATCCAGCGTACATAGAGCTCTTCACTAAAATCAGAATCTTCTTCTGAAAAAGAGTCGATTTCACCACCTCCGATCATATCCGGACAAGTATATGGATAACCAATCAATCCCTGGATTAAAACTGTAGGAATAATGTCAGCCAATCCGCCTTCGCCATAGGATGTGATGCTTGTCCCTGATACGCTGCAAAAGATGCTGGCCGCCCTGCTTCCAGCAGGCCCGATATTCACTGGTTTTGTATTTAAGTCCGATTTTTGCAAACAGTTCACAATGGGTATTGGGAGTTTCCAGTTTATAAGTTTGATCTGTAAATAAATACCTGTAAGGATCCCCGCCGTCAAATTTAAAACCGTCAATCTCATATTTCTCGACTAAATGATCTAAGGAGTCCTGCAGCCACTTAAATCCTTCAGGATGAGTAAGGTCAATACAGCAACTGTAGCCGTCCCACCAGCTCTGAATAGCAGGTTCACCGTTTTCATCCTTGATCTAACAAATCTTGGTCCTTTAAGGTCCTAAAAGGTCCTGGAATCAGGTGAAATAAAAGGACTTATCCACAGAATAACCTTAAAACCCTGTGAGTGGAGTTCATCAATCATTGCTTCAGGATCTGGAAAAGCTTCCCTATCAAAAGTCCAGTTGCCATTCCATTTATACCAGTAATTATCAATCATCATAATTCCAGGTTCAAGACCACAGTCCAGTACTTTTTTGGCATATTTCATTATCTTTTCCTGGGTCGGATTAAATTGCAGTTCAATCCAGGAATTATATTGCGGCGCTGTAAAATTAAACATATCCGGTGTTTTACCTGAAGCTGGAAAATGTTTCTTGCAAGCCTGAAGGTAAGCTGTACGCAGATCATTGTATCCTTCACCCAAAATTACTTCATCATAAGCATCTCTAATAGTGAGCTGTTTCACTCGTAAACTCAAACGCAAAATGGTTCTTCACACCATATATAACGGCCTTTGCTGGAGACCAGAAAAGGACATCCCTGGTTACCGTCAAGATTACCGATCAGGTTTTCAGCAGCAAAACCGTGTCCATAAGGCTGGTCGAATCCGTGTCGCACGATCCCGCCATACCATGATTCGTCGTGGTAGAAGTTCTATCACTTATTTTTCAGTTTTAATTTCGGGTTTCATAATCATCCTCATAATAAAGTTAAGTCGATTTTAGAGCCTGGTAAAATAGTCAATTGGGTCCATCCCTCTATCGTCAAGTTCTTTACTCTTCTGGAGCTTGCCCTGGCAGTCAAACATTTCATATTTTACTTTTAAATATTTTATCATCTTGCCCTTTGATGAAAAGATTTTCTTTAAAAGTGCGCATTAAGAATGGTACTGTTTCTGCTTATCTGTAAATCAACACTTTCATTCACCAGGAAAAAGATATCTTTGTCTTCACCTTCAATTTTGAAACCATTGTTTTCACCATCCAGGGGAGTGCGGTATTTCATCAAATCGTCGATATGATCATTGTACCAGTCATTGTATGTTTTAATTGCCTGCTTGTTTTCTTCTGTAAGTCTTGCAAAATCAATGCTGTAGCTGGGTATGCCTACTGCACACATCTTGATTACAATGCAGGCCGCAGCTTCAGGAGAATCATAACTGGTAATGGTCTGGTAATCATTGACTGCATAGGGTGAGTATCCCTGAACGTAAAGTGTGCGTAAATAATTTCCTTCAGTATTATATGGTGTATCTCCGGCCCTTGTCATGGTTCCGTACCGGGAGAGAAATGGTGTGCCATAGTTTTGTTTGAGTTCAACGATGTAGTCTTTTTTCAGGGCCCTGCTTCTCTCATCAATCAGTTTCAGGGTGAGTTCCAGTCCTTCCATCATCGAGTCCGTATCATGGTCATGGTCAGGATTTGTACAGCGTATCAGCGGAGGTACGCAATTAAAGAGATCATACTTGGCACCGTCAAAATCCCACTCTTTAATAAATGATGTGCAGATGTCTGCCATGATCTCTCTGGCTTCAGGATTCATGAAACATAAGCAGTGAAATTTATTGCTGGTGAGGGCCAACTCTCCATCATCTCCGCTGGATCAGGTATTTTTTGCGTTCTTCAAAACAGTCAGCGCCATCTGCCACCGCGTGCGGTGCGCACCAAATCAGCGGTACACCGCCTGCTGCTTTGACATCTTTGACCAGCTTACCCATGTCTTTGATTTTGGCGGGATCCGGTCTCCAGTCCCCGATATTGAGCTGCACATCAAAATCATTATCCAGTCCGGGTCCGAACCAGCCGTCATCGATAATATAATTTTTAATACCCAGTTCAACACCGGCTTTGACATTTTCCAGAATGACTTCATCGGTTACATGGTCACTGAACCAGTCCGTCCAACTGCACCAGAGTGGGTACATGGAAGGTCTCACGGTAAAGTCCTTAATCTTAAAGATACGTTTTTGATGCTCGGCAAAGTCACGTAGGGTTAATAACCAGGGTTGCGAATCAGGATAGTCCTGCACCTGGTAAAAAAGGTGCTCCGTGATACTGCCATCACTGTTAGCCTTGGCAATACTTTCAGGGATGGGATAGAGATCCGTACCACGCTTGATCTGCATGGAGAGTCTGCGCATGTAAACGATCAGGGCCCGGTTCTTGGCCGGTTCCAGAATTTTAAAACTGGTTTCATAATTGCGACCGATCACGCCAAAGGCCAGGGATGTTTTTAAGTCCTGGCCTGTAAAAATATAAAGCGGCATTTTAAAATCATTGATTGCAGAAATGTTTTTGTAACTCCAGAAAGAGACCATCTGGGTCATATTAATATACCAGCGACCCGATTCCGGAATGATGACTTTGTGATAATTTTTCATATCCGTAAAAAGATCATACTCTATGCTCTTGATGGGATCGTCCATACTGGCCGGTGTTGCTGTCACGGGATATGGATGGTGCGTGCCAACAGTCAGTCTGATGCCGTCGATTTCCTTTGGTAACGCTTCTCCTGCCTGTATGTTTTCAAACAGGGCCTCTTTGCCTGAATGTAAGATTACTTTTATTTTAAACTCATTCGCCATTCTTTATGCTCCTTTGATGTGGTAATACAATGTGCCGTTAAATCTGGAAGATTTTGCCTGAATTAATATTTTATTGGTGAAACAAGGTCTAAATTCTAGTTTTTTCGGTGCTGCCATCATTCAATATTCGGTCTATGCTGGCCACCTGAAAATTCTCAGGAAGCTCTATGACTACAGTGCTGTCCAGCAGCGAGCCAAAGAAGATCTCATTGTCTTTGTAAACAGCCAGGACATTGCCTCCCTGGTATGTGCGCACATGCACCTTGTCAGTAGGGCCGGCCTGGAAAGTCATGCTATTAAAATCAATTTTCAATTCATCGCGGGGAATTGATTTACTTTTCTGATAGAGGGCCTCGGCTGAAGCCAGGACATTAAACTGTTCGTCACTGGTCTCGACAGGATGTCCTCCCATCGCTCCCATATAGAAATTTCTGCCATCGCCACGGTATTTGCTGCTGTATAGATTGGGAATACCGCATAAAGCTTTCAGATAAGTCGTGACACCAATCACTTTTTGATAGCAGGCCCAGTCATCCATATCAATCGGTTTGCCCGGCATCAGATGCGAAGCTGTTTCTGCCCGGTAGACATAGAAGATCGTGGTTGACTTCGGAAATATTGCCAAGGCGGACGATGTCAAAATATTTTTGAAACAAGTGGATTGAGACAAGCCAGAAAGATAGGTGCCTTGTTATCCGCCTCTTTGACATAACTGTTAATATCTCTAAAAACAGCCACTAAAAACTTTTCGCCAACACCATAATCGCGATCTGCATATTGATCATCATACTCGGGAAAAAGTTTGGTTTCAGAGATCTTCAGACCATCTGCATTGAGCCCATCTTGCGCAAACATATACTTAATTTTTGCTTTAAGCACCTCGCGCAACGCTGGATTAGACCAGTCAAACAGATAATAATCCTCTCCACTGTTGGATACCATTTTTAATTCCCCCGCGTTGTCTTTAATCAGAAAGTCTTCGGAGATATCCGGGATAGCTTGCGCTTTGCTGACCAGAAAAGGATTAAAGGCAAGTACGATTTTGTAACCCGCTTCCTGCTTTTTTTGAATGTATTTTTTCAGAGATCCCTGCCATTTGCTGTCATCAGCATCCCAATGACCCAGACAGAGGGACCAACCCTCATCCAAAACGATGGTTCTGGGATGAATCTTTTTTTCTTTTAGCAAGCTCATCGCTTTATCAACTAACTCAGCATTCAGGTATTTATCACTGCCTGTTTCCAGATGGAAATTGCCCTCATTGAGGTGTTTGGCATATACCTGATCTCCCCAGGTCGTATACATAGGTTCGAGCCACCATTCTGTATCCTTGAGTTCCTTCTTTGCCTTATGCCCAGTTTTCTATCGACCGCTTTCCGGTAAATAGAAAGAACTTCCTGCCTGCTCTTGCCACCCCCACCCAGAAGACAGGAGTCTGATAGCCCTGAGCTTTCGGGTACTGACCGTAATCAAAACCGAGAGAAAATGCATCAGCGCCAATGGTAGCATTAAAAGGATGAACGGCATCCGGTATATCCAGAAGTCCCAAACCCAGAAAATGCTCCTTGTCATATAGCGCGGTAAGGTATGGCGGCATCATATAATTGCCTTCATCAATCTGGAAAAATCGGGTCAAGCGCTTTTTCCTGGAACTGATGGCGATCGGACTTTTAATGCGGTATGGAATATCATAGGCATAAATATCCGGATCAAAATTGTGAACCTGAAAAAAAGAGCCCTTGATAGCCTGATAGGCAAATTTATGGATGGGCTCTGATTTGTTCAAAGTAAAGCTTGTAGGTGAAATATGTCTCCTCAAAATATAAATTGAGGACTACTTCAGCATTGTCGCTGCTTATTATATAGACGGCGCTTTGCTTATGAATTGCTTTGACCGCAACTTTATAATTTTCCAGTTTTATTTCATTTATCTCAGGAATAAATGAAAAAGTAACCTGGGTTGGATTTTCCCTGTTTATATTTAAAATCCCCATGCAATGTCTTTGCGGTAAAGGAAAAATGATATCTTCCGGTATTTACCTGAAAGTTATGTTCTTGTGATTGAATGATTGGCATTATTAAAATCCTTTTATCTGCAACTTAAATAGTATAATTGAGCTGATAATGCTTCAGTTCACCAACGCATCGTTTTGCTTCAAATATGATTTCATTATCTACCGTTTCAAAATCGACTTTGAGCGCTACGTGCCATCTCTTTTTACCGTCAGCAGCTCCAGATTTTTAGCTTCCGGAGGTAAGGGAACGACTGACAACTTCATCAGCCATAGATGCGATTTTGGCACCTTTTTCATTATAGACTGCTGCCGCCTGGTTGCCACAAAGAGTTGTGGCCGCATAAAAATCTTTTAGCTTTCCCACCTGTATATTTACGCCAGAAAATTTTCCGGAAAGGATCAATATGGATCTTTCTGACTATAATCAACTGGTGCCTGATCATATATATCCAGAAATGCAGACATCAACTCTAACTCTTGCTCGGTAACAGTCCTGGCATACCCAAAACTGCAGTTTGTTTTTCGTTCGCCTCCGCGTTTGCGCGCAGCATAGACGGAAGGTACGCCATAAGCAATTTTTCGCAAGTTGGAGCGTACGGTATACAGGTCATAGCTGGGCCAGTCATCCAGATCACAAATACCTGCTTCACAAAACCAGGCCGCCCAGGCACGCTCTTCATAAGCATCCACATTATATTCCAGTGCATCATGAATGCGGTGAATGTCATACGTATTGTTAAATAAAGGATTGCCGGCAGTGGCATTGATACAGCAGTCGGGTTTGATTTTTTTGGCTTCATCATAGATAAACTTCGAAGCCTTATAATGGAATCGTTCACCCAAGCCCCAGGAGGGATCGATAGAAGACATTGTCAATGAGTGGCGGTTGGTGCGTACAGTCTACTTTAATTCCATCAGCGTCCAGACCTTCAGGGGAAAGCAGGTATTGAATATCTTTAAGCGCTGCTTCACGCATTCCGGGATGGGTGTAATCAGACTGATAATATTTTTCTGTACGAAAACGCATGATAAAAAACTTACCGCCCTCTTTTTTATTGACGACAATATCAGGATTGTTCCGGTAGGTAGGTGTGTCCTCTGCCAGAAAATAGGGAGAGTACCAAACGAGTACTTTTTTACCCATTGACTGCAGCTTCTTAATCGTCGCTTTAAAATCTTTGAACCGCCTGGTGTTTGGTGTCCAGTCACCATTATTGACAAACCAGCCGTAGTCCATAATGATAATTTTATAATTGATCGATTTTTCGATTAAAAAGTCCAGACAGGTTTTTAGGAAATTCTCATTGCAGTAATTTTCCGTCATGGTCATTTCACCTTCCATATCAGGTGTCGATCGGTCTGTCTGGTACTCATACATCTGATCTGAAAAGAAACAATAGATAGGCCCGGCCCAGGAAGCATCCCAGTTCTGGTTGTGTATCTGCCAAGCCACTGTCATAGAGTCTGCGTATATAGGTTTTGCAGGTGCTTAGTTTATCCGAACCTTCAAAAAAGCTGATTTTGGGAAAGGTGTAACTGGATTTGATCTTTAAACTTCCACCATAGTAGAAGTCCGTGACCGCCCTGCCCTTTTCAAAAGTCATATTCAGACCCCACTGACTATCCGGGATTTCCAGCGTGCCAATACCCAGCCAATGTCCTTCGGTTTTTAGAGCTGTGACATAGGGGGAGATAATCGTGCGTCCGCCTTCGTGGGGAAAATTATTTTCTTTAGTAAATTGAAAGGAGGGTATACCCAGTTTAAAACCGACCTGGGCTGTCTTGGGGATACTGGTACCGTAACGATCAGGACACATAATAAAAAATTCTGAGAATTTATGTTCCGACGCATGAGCTTTGTTCAAATGTGTCCTGACCATAATGCATTACTTTTACAGTGGTCTCCCCGTCTAATACTTCTGCCTCTACCCAATAATCAATATGGTTTTCCTTTATTTCAAGGTGGATCTCTTTTGCTAAAACTTTGTCTTCACTTTTAAAAATATAATCGTTTTCCGAACTATCGACTAGTTCCAGGGCGCTTTTTGGGCCTTGTCCTGTTCATATTCTATACAAGGATCGAGCTTAAAAATATAGTAGAGTTCTTCTTTTTGATTGTAAAATTTGAGCAGACCATTTGCTGTATCTACTATAATATAATTATTTCCAAAAACATGTTTATATTCATTTTTCATCTGCGCTCCAGATCATTATTTAGCAATTTTTTAATCACAACTACTTAAATTTCGATACGATAAAGTACCGAAGCATGTTGTTCCAGAGTCACTGATATTTTACCTGAAACTGTTTTTTGCTCTTTACTCCAAATATCTTCGAACTTATATTCTCTATTGCTTTCCAAGACCGGTTTGTTCTAAAAGAATGTCTTCTTCCATTAAATTATCCGAAAGATTAAAGACTGCGAAGATATTTATATTTTCCATCTTTCTGAATCAGCCGTCCAGATCGATTTGTTTTCATCCTGATAAATGACTTTGTTGTTGGTGCTTTCCTGGTTTAGTTCCAGCAATGCTTTATTGGTAATCAGTGATAATGTGAAATCATCATTTTCAGGAAGGTTTCCGCCAATCATCAATGGTGAACGAAAAATAGCACCACAAATTCATCATCGTTATCTGTTCATCTTTTGTAAACCGTGAATACTCGTCGGTCGCGTCTTCCGGAGTGGTTTTCAATTTATTGGCTTCCCATTTACCAACACCCGTTTTTCTCAATTTTCCGATGGGCAGCATATCCGCATCAGGCCAGTTGTTTTCTGTAATGTAGGGCGCCCACGGTGCACATAATCCGAATTGTTCTTTCAAATCATCCCAGGTATCCCAATAATCATTGCATACCCGCCAGAGATGGGCATTCTTCCTTAAATGACTGGCAGCTCCAAGAGGAGAAGGCCCCGGAGACAAACTAAACACAATGCCTCGCTTTGATTTTTTTAATGCCAGATGCGATTGCATCGATTTCATCAACCTGGTACAATCGGGCGGTCATATCATCCGCTTTGACGATAATCGATTCCCCATTCATCGAACAAATCTACCATGGATTGGTAATATGCATGCCCCGCCGGATGCGTCATATTAATACCCGCCATTGATTTATTCCAATCGCACACATTATTCATTTCTACAATATCACCTGCCTTATAATTTGTCCCTAAAATTTTCGTTTGCCGTTTAACAGCTTCTACCGGGAATCCCTCGCATAATATGGAGCCCAAATTTTAATCCTTTGCTGTGTATATAATCCGCAAGAGGTTTGAATCCTGCGCCGTTTTTTGCTGAGGGGAATTTAGTCGTATCAGGTATGTAGCGTCCATACTCATCCATCGATGCAACCCCTCCCCTGACCTCTGTACTATCAAATGTTTTATACCAGTCGACATCGATGACCACGTATTCCCAGCCAAATTCTTTCAGGTGTTCGGCCATATAATCAGCATTTGCCTTTACCTGTTCTTCGGTGACATCATTTGCAAAACACATATAGCTGTTCCAGCCCATGGGCGGTTTTTCAGCCAGGATCGGAAGTGACAAATTCTCAGTGTTCTGTTCAGTAGTGCAGGAAAATCCACAAAAACTGAGAATAAGAAATAGAACGATCAGGATCCTGCCAGTTTTGAAAATTCTCATTCTTAAATCCTTTCATCATTATTTAAAATCAAAATTTACCTGTACCAATTTCCCTTTGTGAAATGACTCTTCAGCACAGGCAATGATATGTTCTGACCTCAAGTAATCTTCTGCGATGGTCTCCGGTTGAGGGCCACCTTTTATCCAGGTGAGAAAATCTTCAAGTGGATGAATTGTTCCCTCATATTTTTTTTCGTTTATTCTGTTGCTTTTATTAGCAAACACTGTTCGTATCTCCCGGTTCATGTGCAATGATCCTTTCGTCCCTTCGAATCTCCAGAATCCGGCCCACTGGTTTTCCTCTCCCGGTGTTACGACACTTCCGTGAAGTGTCACAACTACGCCGGATGCCATCTCGCATATTAGCGCGGTCGCGGCATTGCCCGGATATCTCTTGACCGGGTTCCAGTTTTTAGCATAAACATTGACCGCTTCACACCCCGCAAAGTACCTGAACAAATCGGCATAATGGACAATGACATCCCTCAATAGCGGGTTTTCCAATTCATGAAAATACAGTTTGCCTGTGTAATAATTTATAAAGATCGAAACATGTATAGCCGTGAGTGTGCCAATGGTTCCCTTGTCAAGTTCACGTTTTATCGTCCTCATGGTATTGTATCTACGGTAGTTTTCAGCAACCATGAAAGGTACGGCTTTCTCTTTTGCCCTTTTGACCATATCTCGTGCAAGAAGGAATGTATCGGCCAGTGGCTTTTCACATAACACCGGAATTTTCCTTTCGAAAGCCGCGAAACAAACATGAGGATGAGCAGAAGGGAGGGTGGCATTGTATACAAAATCCGGTTTTACGCAGTCCAGACCTTCTTCTATGGAATGATAAAGCTCAATCTGAAAGTTTTGGCCGTCGAGGACATCAGGATTTGTGTCCACTGCAGCCCAGGATATCTCCGGGAAAAGCTGAACAGCATGTGTCAAGGTCTTCAAGCCCAAAACTGCCTAAACCGACAAAAAGTCCTTTCATGGGATCTCTTTCATCGTTGTGACGGGTGGCGCTGCTTTCCGACATGCAACCAGTTTACTACCAGAGGATCTTCCATACTCGATGTGAGGTGATGATCCTCGCCAGGCTCAATGATAATGACATCTCCGACGCGCACCGGGTAGTTCTCCCCTTTCAATTCAATGTGCCCCGAACCCTGAAGAATGATGAATCCCTCATGAGTGTCATGTGTATGAATATCATTTCCACCAGGCCCATCGTTTGTATGCGCCCGGTGTCCCGGTTTTTCAAACGCAAGCCCGCCTTGTACAAAATACTTTCCAGGAATCAGATTCTCAAGAATGTTGTTTGAGAATTTTTCTCCCAATTGTGAGATTGTTGTTCGTTTCATCTAGAGATACATATCCATATCATATCTGATTTTTATAAGGATAATTAAAGCCTATTTCAACAGTATCTGGATGGAAACCTTGTTGACTCTTTTTCCTAAAGAGATTTAAAGTTTAGGTATTTCCTTGAATTATACGGCCCATGCATCTTGATAAATTTAGTAAACATTTGGAAATCACTCTTGAATATCCGTCATAAAAACGTGTATATAAATCCTAACAATTTTTTGCAGAATTTTTAAGATTTTTATTGCAGACAATTTATAAAATTTCAATACGATAAAGTACCGAAGCGTGCTGTTTCAGCTTCACTGACAATCTGTCTGTTACTGTTTGTTGCTCATTATTCCAAATATCTTCGAACGAATATTCTCTATTATTTTCAAGCCCAGCCTGCTCCAGAATAAATTCTTCTTCCATTAAATTATCCGAAAGATTAAAGACTGCGAGATATTTATATTTTCCGTTTTTTGAATCAGCCGTCCAAATGGATTTGTTTTCATCCTGATAAATGATTTTGTTTTTAGTGCTTTCCTGGTTTAGTTCCAACAGTGATTTATTGGTGATTAGTGAAAGTGTGAATTCATCATTTTCAGGCAAATACCCACCTATCATCAACGGTGAACGAAAAATAGACCACAAATTCATCAGGGTAATCTGTTCATCCTTCGTAAACCGTGAATACTCATCGGTCACTTCTTCTGAAGAAGTTGCACCCAAATTTTTGACTTCCCAGTCGCCAACACCGCTTTTCCGTAATTTTCCGATGGGCAGCATATCCGCATCAGGCCAATGGTTTTCGGTAACATAAGGCGTCCACAAAGCACATCGATCGAACTGTTTTTTCAGGTTTTCCCAGGTATCCCAAAAGTCACCGGATATCCGCCAGAGATGGGCATGCTGTCTTAAATGACTGGCAGCACCGAGGGGAACGGACCCACCCGGAGACAAACTTAAAACAATATCCCGCTTAGATTTTTTCAATGCCGTGCCTAATGCTTCTATTTCATCAACCTGGTAAGGGGATGACATATCGTCCGCCTTGACATAATCGATTTCCCATTCGTTGAACAAATCCACAAGGGATTGATAATATGCATACCCTGCCGGATGGGTCATGTTTATACCCATTCTTGATGTGCTCCAGGCACACACATTATTGGGTTCCGCAATTTCATCTGCCGTGTAGTTTGTTCCTAGAATTTTCATTTGATGCTTAACAGCATACCGGGGAATTCCACGCATTAAATGGATTCCAAATTTTAATCCTTTGCTGTGTATATAATCTGCAAGCGGCTTAAATCCCGCACCGTTTCTGGCTGAAGGGAATTTGATCGTATCAGGCCAAAAACGTCCATATTCATCGATAGGGGGCGCTTTCTTCTCAGTGGAATGATAGGGCGGATTATACCAGCCTCCGTCAATCACCACATATTCCCAGCCATATTCTTTCAGATGTTCAGCCATATAATCTGCAACTGCCTTTACCTGATCTTCATGGACATTCCCTGCGAAACAATCCCAGCTGTTCCATCCCATGGGTGGTTTTTCTGCCAGGTTCGCGGGAGGAGAATTGTAAATGTGCCTTTCGGTTTTTGAACAGAAACAGCATAAAGCAATAAAAAAACCTGTCACGATCATGGTGATGCCGGTTTTAAATTGTCGCATTTTCATATCCTTTCTTGTCACAGTCACAATAAATGAGAACAACCTCCGGAGAACTCTTTTCAAACCCGTCCGGAGGTTTGATCGTAACAAAATCGAAAACCGCTTATGTTTCAGTCAAATTTAATCAATTGTTTTGGCAGGGATGTCCATTGATTTTGTATTTTCTGAAAGATTTTGAGTCATAATTCGGATATTTTTAAATATCCCAACCATTTTTTCTTTCTCTGGTTCATTCTTAAGGGAATGAATCTTTATTGCAATATACCCTTTGGTATACCTGGAGTTTATCATGTTTGTCGTTGGAATATCATTCACCCAAACTTTTATTGAAGGGCCGATGGCTTCTATACGGAAATGGTTCCACTCTCCGATGTTATATGCTTTTCTTGCACGGTCGTCATGACTTAAATCATACAACCATTGCCATGAAGAGCCGTAATCAATAAATACACCTCCTGTCCAGGCTCTTGGCGACGGGTCAATCTTAACTTGATATCCGTACAAGCTGATATTGCAGGTGTCGCAATTTTCGGGCTTGTCAATACATCGCAAAAGTATACCGGAATTGTAACCGGGATCCGTGTTAACATCCATTTCTAAAATAAAGTCACTATATTTTTCCTGAGAACAAACAAAGGTATGCTCCGGTGTATTCGCTGTCATGTGGCTGGCAATAGCCGAATCTTTGACTTCGGCCACACCAGTACTTCCCACTATTTTCCAGTTTGTAAGGTCTTTTCCGTTAAATAAGCTTTCCCAATTGATGTCATTTTGAGAACATGCTGAATATGTTAGGCACAGAATAGTAAAAGTAAATAAATGATGTTTCACAATTGATCCTTTGATTTTAAAGAAGTTATTGTTTCTCATTTAATTTGTAAAAGCTCAATACCTGCTCCAGTGCCTAAATTTCTGGAATACAGTTTATCTCTGCTATTATTCCAGTGTTCGTGTACACCCAAACTCTGAAGTCCTGTACCATCATTTTCCGGATCGTATTTTGTTCCTGACGGGGGATTATTGGCCAGAGCACATTCATGAAATTGGTTATCCTGGTTGCCATTGAAACTTGGATTGACATTTACAAAAGCAGGTTCGTTCGAAATAAAATCGTATACCACGGATTCGAGCGCTACCGGATCCTGCGAAATGATCAGACTTGAAAACCAGTCATTATTAAAGGATGACATGCGCATAACAGGCTTTGACTGGTTTAAAGCGGTGTAGAGTCCATCGGCCAGATAGAGCACTGTTTTTTTACTCGTGATTTCATGTCCCAAAAGAACAGGCGCCGAATGCGGATCGTTCATTTTGTTGGGGGTTGGATAATCCCAAACAGCAAAGGCATGCAGGACAGACGGATTAAACGTATTTTTTTCGAAAGACCACACGGTACCAAAGTCGTTTTTCGCAACTGAGGTAATACCAAAGACGCGATGCGGCCTGATAAGTGAGTAGTTGATGATATAGGAAGCCTCTGTGTAGGATTTAGGAAAGCACATTTTATACCGGCTGCCATCCGGCATATTAAACCAGACCAGGGCGGATTGAGTCAGGTTCGGCTGTCCGATAACCTTTTAATTCAGAGGCATTGTTGACTTCAATAATCACGTCCTGAAATTCAGGGGAAGGATTTGCCCTGATCTTTTCAACAATTTGCGCACCAATAAATCGTGATGGATCTGATAAAATAAGATCTTTCCCGGAAACACCTACAACCTCAATTAATTGTGAAATTAAAGCATATACCATTTGTGGACTTGGATAGCCCCGATCTGTCCATTCATCCTCTGGCTTGCCGGTAGGATTTATATTCAATTTCACAACAATCTTTTCACCCTTTGTATACGCTTTTTCCCCCAGTCCTTTCTGTTGATTATTGTATTTAAAAAGTTTATCCCAGGCTGCTTCATCGCTTTTTGTTCCTGTGAAACGCTGAAGCGTTTTCGATAGCATATTATTAACTCTTAGCTTGATCGATATTGCGATCTTCCCACCAGTGACCGGTTTCCCCGTCCCAGTTAGTTGCATCAAAATCCTGCATCCAGGCTACGCGACCGGGAAATCAGCCCTTTCGCGACGCCCATTGGTGCATTGGATCCTTCAGGCGGTGTAACATTCGGTATAAAACTTTCATTATCAGTCACCGCCAAGCCAACTGTAATGGATGTCATCACTAATATTGAGGTAATAAAACCCAGTGCCGCTTTCTTATTCATCCTCTTCTTTATTTGCTGATAGACTGACAAGGATGTTAACAGTCCCAAAACTTGCAAGAGGAATGTGCCGCCTATTCCGGCTGCTACTTGTTGACATGGATAAAGAATTCGGCTGGGTTTTGGTATGACCCTCATAAGAAACCAGACAATTGCAAACAAACCAACAACCGGAAAGATAATTTTCGCATAAATATTGTCAAAACGAAATTGAATGAAGCGGCCTGTTTTGGGACATCTTTTAATTAAAAAATGAGGAATATAATCGGTAATCCTTCTCATATAACCTCCGAATTAAAGTTTATATCTTTTTCCAATTGATATGTTTTGAATGCGGCGAATACCACGGTTTGGCCGTAATGACACCTTTTTTATAATCTCCCAAAACCCGGACCACTTTTTTCTCACCGGGCAACAGATCAAAATAATTGTCTTCAAAAAACCATCCCAGTTTATCCCCGTCGGCACTGCCTTCCAGATTGATATTCCGGGCAAATTTATCGGTGGTGATGACCAGGGCATTGTCTTCCACTTTGACATCCAGCCTGGCATCCGGGAACATGCAGCGGCGTTCAATATCGGCGAGCGCGTTGGTGCGGGCAACGACATGCCCGTCTGAGCCCTTGAGTTCCGCGAAGAGCATAAATTCCTTGCGAAACGCCCGGATGCCGGATTCATCCAGATTGACTACCACCTGTGACTTGCCGGGAGAAACCGAAATTTCCCGGACAATTTCATGCCTGAACACGCATTGCTTCAAGATGATAAAGCCGGATCTTTACGGTTCCTTGTACCGGTTCGGTGCTGTCATTGACCGCCCACAGATAAATACAGGTATCGATATCAAAGGACAGGATGACCGGGGCAAAAGCGGCTTTCAAGGTATAATAGATATGGTAAGGTTCCAGGTAATAGTCCACCTTGGCCGCGTAAATCTGGGGCCAGGAATCATTGAATTTCCAGACCAGGTAGCCCCCGCATGCGCGACGGTCGATCTTATCCGTGGCCGGACGTCCCCGTCTCTGGCGCTCAATCACATCACGATAATAGACGCATTCGGCCATGCCGATCCGATTGACCAAAGAAGCCGCATCCGTGGCATCGTAAAACAATTCGACCGGACCAGTCTTCTTCCAGCTTTCGGCCGTGGTATACGGCATCCAGGACTCCGGAAAGGGATATTCATTGCCATGAAGCGCGAGCGTCGTATAGCCTTCGGGACAGATCTCTTCAGGCAGCATGAATTTTTCCATACTGTGAAGCGTCGGGCAGGCAATCCGCGTATCTTCACTGGCAAAATTTAAAAAATCGAAACCCGGAACAAACCACATGTTGGTATATCCGTTGGTGCTTTCCACACGCGGATCGTTTGGATTATTCCCGCCATACGGGGCAGAAGGCGTATAATAGCGGTCCGGATCGAGTACCTTGCAAACTTTGCCAACAGCTTGGGCAGCGGCAATTCCGGGCCAGGGTTCGCGATCTTCAAAAGCGTAATTATAATCGTCATGCCACCACAAAGCCGCTTCGTTCACACCACACCACAACAATATGCACGGGTGATGTTTCAACCGTTTAACGAATTTTTCGGCTTTGTCCACACAGATTTGAATGTTTTCTTCATCCTCATCAAACTTCATTTTGGTGAAATCCTGCCAGATGAGAAATCCCCTGGCATCGGCCATTTCATAAAATTGATCCGGTGGAGCATCCACTTCCCCCCAGATGCGAAACGTGTTGAAATTGGCGTTTTCAGCCAAATCAAAAAGTTTTCCTGCCCTTTCAGGATCCCACACATCGCTCAGTAAATTGGGCGTGACCCAATTGCCGCCGCGCAGGAACACAGGCGTTCCGTTGACCTCAAAATGCAGCTGTTTTTTGGGCATCTCCATTTTCCGGAATCCAATCGTTCTGAATTCCTTTTGATGGACATTTCCCTGTACCTTTAAAACAATTTCAGCCTGATACAGGTTTTGATCACCATAGCCCCTGGGCCACCAAAGTTCCGGATTCTTAACTGATAATTGGAGATGTGCCGCAAATGTTCCATTATTCAGCTCGGACAGGCACCGTCTTCTGCGCCACTTGTTTCCCGTCGGCTGCGGTGAGACGGACCTGCACTTCCACGGATTGAAACCGGCTTTTCCCCGAAACGGCAAACTTTAATTGACCTTCCGAGTAGGAATCGTTGAGCGAAAAATCAGTGATGATTTCATGAATCAGGCTGCCGTCGGTATGTTCAAGCACAACGTCCCCCACGAGTCCCAGCGTATAGAGCATGGGATTCGGCCCCAGATAACTGCCTTCGGGTTTTCGTTTTAATTGATCTTTAGCAGCGTTTTTTTTATCGGGTTTGAATCCGCGCGCGGATATCGGATCTGTAAAATGAAGCACAAGCTGATTCTCCGGATTCAAATTTTCCGTGACATCCACCACAAGCGGCTGCGCCTGGTTAGCATGGCTGGCAATCAGCGCGCCGTTGAGATAGACATCAACCGCCCCTTTCAGTTCCTTGAATATCAGCCTGCTTTCAATCCCGGTTTTCGCACTCCTGAAACTGACCGTGTATATCCAGTCTTTTTGTGAAACCCAGTAGCACTTTTCCATGCCAAAGGGTTTCCAGGGATCCTCTATTTTCTGGTGATGAAGCAGTATTTCATGGGGCATGGCCGGCGCTGAAGGCACGGTGAACCAGCCCTTTGCCCCGTCTGCTCCCACAGATTCGGCTAGGATATTTGATCCCAAAGCCCTGACAGGGTCAATCGATTTGATATACCAGCCCTGACGGATCGCCTGTTGCTCAAGAATCCCCCCCAGGCCCGATGGGCTTTTTCCGGCGCGAAGCAGGGATGACATGGATCCCTCGATTCTAAAAGTACCGACAAGCATGACGCTTTGTGCAAGAAATGTTCTTCTTGAAATCGATGTTAATGCTTCTTTTTTGAATTGGTCATCCATACTCTCGATTTCCCTGGAAAGCTTTATGCTCAGGGCTAACAGGTTAAGCAGGGAAACCTCCTCCGCCTACCCGATTAGCCCCAAAAAGTTGATACTATCGTATTAAAATTAATTTTTTTACTTGAACAAAATCTTTAGTTTCAAGCCGGTATAAGTATATACCACTTGCCACGTCCATTCCATTATCATCCTTAGCGTTCCATTTTACAGAATGACTGTCCGGCAGGCTGATTTTTTTCAACTAAAGTTGACACCTTTGTCCAAGAGCGTTGAAGATCACGACTCTAACTTGAGCTGACTCAGACAGTTGATATGAGATAGTAGTCTCTGGATTAAAAGGATTTGGATAATTCTGAAAGAGCTGAGTAGACAGTGGTAAAATTATATTTGCTTCATCAATGCTGGTAGGATCACTGTAGGTAACCTTAAGATTGTCGAAGTAGTAAAACTCATCACCTGCGGTAGTATAGCCTTTTATAACTATTTCAAGCGTGTCTCCGGTAATACCAGTTTCTGTAACAGTCACTCGCAGATTGTGCACCATATGTTCTCGTATATAAGTTCTTCAGCGCCGCCATCGACTTTTTTGAATATTCCGAACCAGTCCTCATTCGCACTATTCTGGGGATCCAAACCACCAGCACCCTCAACCATCACACTGACATCGACGCTTCCACCGGAAATATCAATCTTTTCCGTAGAAAACACGCCTTCGGGTCCGGCGTCGTTGATCGCCAAACGGTTGTCGATGACCTCGAAAACGCCAGACGAACGTGTTGCTGTCCATGCGGTAGAGCCACTATCTGAGATGGTGCCGTCTGGCAGGTTGAATGTTTCCACCCAGAGACCCGTTTCCTCAGGCGGGCCGATAAAGTTTGCTGTAATGTTTTTATCCTCGTCCATGGTCATATAGTTGGGGTTTTCCCACACATAACCGTCAAGGGTATCGCCACTCCATCCAGTGAACATATAATCGACATCTGGCAATTGCCGTCACTTTGACCACAGTACCTTCAGTATATTGGGGGCCGGCAGGCTCAAGCACAATAGATCCGCCTTCAGCACTCGTTGTAAGTGTATAGATGGGAGCCGAAGTAAAGTTTGCCGTAACATTTTTGTCCGCATCCATCGTGATTGTTAGCGGGATTCTCTGAACCGGAAAGGTCGCCGCTCCACTCACTGAATATATAACCGAGATCCGCGACTTACCGTCAGCGTGACCACAGTACCCTCATTATAAGTGCCACCGGCGGGATCGAGCGCAATAGATCCATTTGCTGCGTTTGCTGTAAGCGTATAGGTTGGAACTGAAATAAAGTTTGCGGTAATGTTCTTATCCGCGTCCATGGTGATTACCACGGGATTCGTCGAACCGGAAAGGTCGCCACTCCAATTGCTGAATTCATAGCCTAGACTGCCGGTTGCTTCCAACCGCACATTACGATTCTCAGGGTAGTCGCCGGAACCACTGGGAGTAACAGACCCGCCGGCAGTGGCATTTGTTGTAAGCGTATAGGTAGCGCCGCTCCATTCCAACGAGTAGCTACGATTATCATCATTAAAAGGATCGTCAAATATAGTCGGATCCAGCTCGTGACCACCCATAACGTCCTCGCCGATTCCAATCCGGCATAATGGCTGGGTTTGACTTTCCGCGAGAAAGTTTTCTATCGCAAAAAACAGACCCGGAGTCTGCGAGTAAGGTTCAAGTATTGTTATTCCGGCCATGTATTGGCCGGTAACAAAGTCCCCAGGAATCGTAACAGAGGCATTTATCACATATTCCTGCGCTGGTGTTGTATAGATTTTGCTACCGCCGGGATTACTTTCCGGGTCCCAGTCAAAGTTGTCTCCAGGCAGCCAAGTTGTAATATCATTACCGGGCAGGGTGGCCGTCCAGGCAATTTGCTTGGTTGAAGTATCGATTAGAACGAATGCCAGCGGCCACTTCTCATACATAGGCGCTGAACCTTCGTTTTTTACCTTAAAACTGATATCCAGTGTACCTCCAGGCTCTGTACGGGCTGAACACGAAAATTCGTTAATAACAAATCGGTAACCAAATGCCTTTTGCATTAGTTTCGCACCCTCTTCAGTCGTTGAGTTATGATCGTAGCCCGAAACCCATCCTAATGCGGCGCAGTGCAATTGTTTGATCGTATTGATCACGAAATTATAGTACAACGGTGTGCTCACAGTCTCAGTTGGAGTGCTTCCGTAATCATCCGGGCCTGATCCCCAGTTATAAGCAATTTCTCCTTCTACCGGGGCGATTAAGTAGCGACCCATCGCGTTATGTTCCTTAATTTGCGTCCATGAGCCAGAATATTGACCTTTATGGGCAAATGAATCCCAAAACACACCCATCTCGGTAAAACCTTCATCCGTCCAATATATCTGATTACGCACTACAAGCATTTTATTTGGGAAGGCGGCCTCGAATTCCTGACCCATTATTTCTACCCATGATGAATTATCGGGATCAACAATTGGCTCATCAACTCCAACAGGACTTTCCTGCTCACCCCATTTGCCTATGATGCCTGTTTGCACCCAGGCTACGCGCGGGTCAGTATCCCAGAGCTGTCCAAGCCTCCTTATCATTCGTATGACCCGGTCTCTTAATTTCTGACTGTCCCAGACATTGTTCGGCAAATCCGAGGGAAAGTAAAATTGACCATCGCCATACATTAGATAAACACGGGGGACTATCTTGACGTTGGCAGCTTCGCAACCCGCCCAACTTGTATTGCAAAAATCTCTGATTTTATCAATGGTATCGCTTTCATCGTCTTCAATAACATTCCAGGGAATGTAATGGCGATAGAGGGTTGGGTAATCATCCTCATTCCAATTCGAAGGAGTACTAGTTGACGTGAATCCAGGCCGGAAACCTTTAAAAGGATTTTTCAGCGCACCGGAATACTCGTTCGGGTTAACAGTAACCATCTGGGCTTGTAAGGATGAAAATGTTGCAATTAGCAGACTTAACAACAAACCTGATATTATTTTATTAAACATAATCATACCTCCCGAAATATTCACTTATGAAAAGTGGCCGGTTGATCAGTCTCTACTGAAAAATGTTCACTTCAGTAACATGATTAACTGCTTATTTTATGAGTATCATTTTACGCGATTTCGAATATTTATCGGTAATTAAGCGATATATGTAGATCCCAGTCGCTACAGATTGGTTATTCTTATCTTTACCGTTCCAATGTATTTGATGATATCCGCCGATCTGTTCACCTTCTAGTAAGGTTTTAACCAATTCCCCTTTTAGATTATATACTTTTAAACTGACATGACTAGCTTTTGTCAGTTGATATCTTATTGTGGTTTCTGGATTAAAAGGATTCGGATAATTCTGCGCTAACTGCGTCTGCTGCGGTTGAATTATCTCTGCTTCATTATTCAAACTGTTAGCAGTGGTTTTCAGTTCGATATTATCTACCCATACATCCGTTGTATCGGAACCGAAGAAGAGACCAACCTTATAAGATGCAGCTGGTTCTTCTTGTAACCAGGTAACATTGTATCGCTGCATGGTGGTTGTAATATTAACAGGTTCCTCTAAACTGCTCGTCCATGGGTCATGATCGAACTGAGCTTTGGCTGAAACAGTTTTTTCATTTGCGGCTCTTGCATCAAAGCGCAGTGTATAACTTACATTTGATTCTAACTGGATACCGGGTTGTAATATATTTACGTGCCATTCTTCGTTACTTATTGCTTTAATATCAATTTTACACTCACCACTTACGACAGATATGGTTGCCTGTGCAGGTGATATTGATTGCGGTGTCCAATTATTCAGTCCTGCAGAAAAATCACCATTCTTTATCAGATTTGAAGCATTTGGATCGGCCATAAATTCAGCCGTAATATTTTTGTCCGCGTCCATTATAATAGAGTTGGGATTCTCCCAAAATTCTAATATAAGAGGGTCACCGCTCCATCTGGAAAAGAAAAAACCAAAGCTGGGGATTGCCTCTACCTCAACAATGGTGCCATCCGTATATTGGGGGCCGGCAGGATCGAGTTCAATGGTTCCGCCTTCCGCTATCGTCGTAAGGGTATAAATAGGTGCTGAAGTAAAATTTGCCATAACATTTTTGTCTGCATCCATCGTTATTGTTGCTGGATTATCCGTGCCGCTAAGGTCTCCGCTCCATCCGCTGAATTTATAACCGAGATCCGGATTTACCGTTATTGTAACCACCGTACCCTCATTATAGACGCCACCGGCCGGATCGAGCGTCAATTGAACCATGTGCGGTAGTTATTGTTAACCTAAAGGTATCGACTTCGACAAAGTTGGCCGTAATATTTTTATCTGCATCCATGGTGATTGTCACGGGATTCTCTGATCCGCTAAGGTCGCCGCTCCAACTCGCTGAACTCATAACCTAGACTGCCGGTTGCTTTCAAACGCACTTTACGATGCTCAGGATAATCGCCGGTACGCGGACTGACTGATCCGCCTGCTGTGGCGCTGGTGGTAAGCGTATAGGATCGGGCCGTTCCATTCTAAGGTATAACTGCGATTATTGTCAAGCAGCGGATCGTCAAATATGGTCGTATCAACTTCGTGACCGCCCGTTACATCGGCGCCTATCCCGATGCGGGCTAATGGCTGGCTTTGGCTTTCTTTGAGAAAGTTCTTCACCGCAAAAAATACGCCCGGTGTCCGCGAGTATGGTTCAAGGATGGTTATTCCGGCCATGTATTGACCTGTATCAATCTCGGCAGGAACCGTAACAGAGGCATTAATTACATGTTCCGCGGCCGGCGTTAAATAGGTTCTACTGCCATTGGGATTAGTTTCGAAGTCCCAGTCATAGTTGTCGCCCGGCACCCAGTCTCTGATATCGTTGCCTGGTAGCGGGATCGTTTCTACAATCTGGTGGGTTGTATCATCGATCAGGACGAACGCCAAAGGCCAATTTTCATAGAATGGCGCAGAACCGACATTTTTCACATTAAAACTGATATCAAGCGTGCTGCCGGGATCTGTGCGGGTCGAACAGGAAAATTCATTGATTACAAAACGGTAACCAAACGCTTTTTGCACCTGATTAGCGCCCTCCTCATTCGCTGCATTATTAGTGTAATCCGCGACCCAGCCTAATGCGCTGCAGTGTAATTGCCGGATCACATCGATTAGGTTATTATAGTAAACTGGATTACCAATAGTTGCATCCGGGTCGCCTCCGATAAAAGGATCCATCACGTCCTCTCCCCAGTTGTACGCCACTTCCCCTTCTACCGGATGGATTAAATAGCGATCGTTTGCGTTTGCGGTCTTAATTCGTGTCCATGAGCCGTTATACTGTCCGGGATGGGCAAACGAATCCCAGTACACACCCATTTCATATCCTTCAGCATCCCAATGATTCTGATTACGCACCACAAGCAATTTATTTGGAAAAGCGTCTTCAAATGCCTTCCCCATCCGTTCTACCCAACCATCTTCGTCAATACCGACGGGATTCTCCTGCTCACCCCAATATCCAATAATGCCTGTCTGCACCCAGGCAACACGCGGGTCATTATCCCAGGCTTCCCCGAGCTTGTATATCAGGTTTACAACACGGTCTTTAAACTCCTGACTATACCAATCGCCATTCTCTAAATCCGCGGGCCAATATTCGTTGCCTGGGTTGCTATCCCAGTCGAGATAAACCCGGGGAATAACCTTGATGTTCGCTTCTGGCAAACCCGCCCATCGGGCATTGCAAAAATCTTTGATTTTATCAACACCGTCGCTTGCATCGTTTTCAATCTCATTCCACCTGATATAATCACGGACAACGGTCGGGTATTTATATTGGCTCCATGAATTTTTATCGGGCCTGAAGCCCTTCAGGGGATTACTTAGCGCATCAGGATATTCATGAGGATAAACAGTAATTATTTCCTGGGCTAGCAAGGATGATGAAAATGAAAGTGCCAGATATGGTAGCAGACATAATATTAATTTTTTATTAAACATGATTTTTCTCCCCGATCTAATAATTGGGGTTAATACTTAATGACAAAGAAATTAAGGTGATTTTTAAGAAAAATGGGTTGCCATTGGAAGCCTGATTATCTTTCATTGAACACTATATTTGCTTTTATTCATTGTTCATTTACTAATTCTTGTTTAAAAAAAAGAGGGATAACAATATTGAATTATCCCTCTTAATCGAACAGCAGAACGTAAATTTACAAACTGGCCTAAATCATGGGTATTATTTCAATAACAACATCTTCATTGTTTTTGATTGATTTTCAGCTTCCAGTTTATAGAAGTAAACACCGCTCACTACTTTATTACCAGCTGCATTTGTACCATCCCACTGTGCTGTATGTGAACCAGCAGGAACATTACCAGTTACCAATGTTTTTACTGGTTGACCTAATATATTGTGAATTGTCAAATTTACATCAGCAGCTTTACTTAATGAGTAAGAAATAGTCGTGCTTGGATTGAATGGATTCGGATAGTTTTGATTCAGGCTGAATTTATTTGGGACCTGGCCTTCATCTACATCTTCAATAGCCGTCAACCATACTTCCCATTCAGTCTTTCTTATCCGGGAACCAGTTCAAATCACCCAAAGGAAAACCACCGTCTGCGGCAGCATAGGAAGTTGCGTTGGTGTTGTATGCCATATCTATGTTAGCAGTCGTGCGTAAATCGTATAATGCATTGCCATCCGTATCATAGTAACTCCATCCACCGTATGGGCTGGGTGGGTTAGCATAAAGTTCCGGGTGGGCTTGCATTTTCACACAGGAGTCAGCAACATTTTCGAAAGAAGTCATAAGAATATCCGGCGCATTGACAAAAGTAACTTCTTCTTCAAAATAAGCATTATTTGTGTCTGCAATGGCCTGTGATGTTTCGTAGGACCAGATATAGGGCTTTTGCAATCCCTTTGAGGCCCACATAGCCGTTACATCCGAAGTCCAGTAGATATTGTTAGCGTGCATATCCATTTCAGTACCCGCTGAATCAACCATTTCAAGGGACATCAACCATATGCCACTCGGACCTGTCTTGGTAATTACACCCCAGTAATCGTTATTTTCATCTAACTTGCCAATTTCTGTGTTTTGCGGAAAATCAATCCACTTGTTAGAAAAGGTTTCATGCGGACGAAATGTACCGTTGACATAAAGGTTGTTGGTAAATTTGACGTTCTCAGTACGGCTGAACATCGTTGTTGGTCCATGGGCGCCATTAATCATATAAATCGTATTATGATCAATAATCACCTCAGAAATTGTTGAAGCAATATAGTTTCCCCAGCCATTACCAAGCAACGGACCAAATATACAGTACATGAAGGTATTGTTTTGGATTTTTACATACTTTACAGCGTCACCCTGAAAATCCCATGTGCCGCCCCAGCTGCCGGCATTCACAAGATTACCATTGAAGAGACAATTCGTTGCGATAAGCGTATCAAGAGCTCCGCCCGTACTTAGAAAATTGAATCTTGTCACTTCACAACCATCCACTTCAATTTTAATGACTGTGCCGCGGTTGAGCCATCTGTCTCCAGTAGGGTTAGTACCCCTCTTGCCATTGCATTTGATATTTTTCAGTGTGAGCGATGCATCGACTTGAAACATATTGGCAGGATAGCCACTACCACCAGATGTATACACCACATTTGCTTTTGCTACAGCATTATCAGCTGTTTTAATGGTGAGAGCAACACTTACCGGAAGCGTCTGTGAATTAGGATAGACGCCGCCATCTGCAAGAATAAGAACATCCCCGGCACTGGCGGCAGAAACTGCATTAAATAAAGCATCGGGAATATTGGGTGTTACATTTGTTTCAACAGCAAACACCATATTTGCCGAAAACATAAAGCAAATTATGAAAATAGCTGTAATATTGCGTTTCATCTAAATTCTCCTTACGAATAATTGAATTAAGATTTAAGTTAATTTAAAATGGTTATAACATTATAGTTTAAATTCACCTCCTTTCAAAATTTAACCGTCTGTTTAACTGCACCTCCTTTCAAAATTTAACCTATACATGTTTATAGTATTGTTTTTCTAAACTGTAGTTCGCTGAGAACAAAAAGCTAAATTAATATCGATCTACCAAGATGCGCATAATAAGTACCATATGTTGTTTTAGTAATATTTTGCTGATGTTTGAACTGCTTACCAATTTTCCTAAGCTGGTTCATAAAACGCTCCCTTTAATATAGCATTTACATACCAGCTTAGGAATTTGTATTTGTTCTCCTTCGAAATTAAAAAACCAGCTCAAGACCAAAATCATACATGGTGCCATAAACTTGATAATTTGAGTCCTTGCTTGTTCCATTCAGTCTTGATATATCCGCAGTACTTGTTAAATTTGTACCCGTCGCGAGAAAAGACAAATCGTCATTAAATCTGAAGCGTATGGACACATCATATTGCCAAAAAGACTGAACATAGCTGTCTCTCGGAGCCACGTCTCCAATACCGCTCAAGCTTTCGCTCTGATAGAATAAAGAAAACCTGCCTGAAAAGCCGCCGATATCATACCCAATAGATGTGTTCAGAATATGATCGGGCTGCCTTAGCATTGGTCCCTGCCGGAAACCAGTATTGTATTCCTTATCCTCGACCAACTCTTCCTTTATGGGATCCCAATATATATCAATAACCTTTACCTCATAGGTTCTAAGCCATGATTTCGACCAGGCACGCGTATAATTGATATTGAATGTAATATTTTTTAACAGACCGGGTAACCAGCGGAGGTTGGCCTGATAATCAATTTCGATACCCTTAACCGTGGATATACCGTGCGTATTTTCAGGTGTATCTAACTCTCTATTTAAATAATCATTATTATCGCCTGTGGCGATCGGATCCGTCAGATCAAGTCCATACTTAATCGCATCTTCCACAGTCTCGACATAGTGCGTGATCTCGAATGAGAAATTTGTAATTTCTTTATAAAATCCGGCAATCGTGAATAAGCCGAATTTGCTGTCGTAAAATGATGTCGCTAAGTCATAATTCCACGACGATGCTGTCTTGAGATCCGGGACACCACGTCTTGTAGTAGCGCCGGAGTGTGTAACTTCCTATGATATATGGAAGCCGGTACCGGTAATTGGGTCTGTTAATTGTTTTGGTAACCGCCAGCCGTGTATCGAACCAGGGGACCGGTTTCACTTTAAGATGCACCATGGGCAGCCAGAAGTCTTCTGAGTGTTTTGCCTTTCGATCTTCTGCAAGGCCGTTATAGTCTACCTGATTCTCATTCTTCAGATATAAAAATCGTGCTTTTCCATCCGTCTGTTCACCTTCGTATCGAACACCGGAAATAAATGTTAACAAATCTATCAAAAGCGTTTAATTTCATCATCAGATAGCCGGCGTTATAATTTTCCTGAACACTATAATTATTGGGATTCATGAATTTCAGTTCTTGATATTTTGCCAAACCGTAGTCTTTTAACTCATTATCCCAGACGGATTTGATTTTGTCGACATCAAAAAAGTGACGGATTGTGACTCTGCCATTAAGCACCGGATCAGGATTGTAATCGGTATAATAATCCTCCCAAACAGGAGAAACACCGGGGAATCTGCCATTATGAAGGTCCCGCTCTCTAAGATAACTTTCACGCTCAATCTGGCTAACCTTACCACCCAGTTTGAATAAACCTGACATTTCCTTAAAATAAAACGGATAGATAATGTCCAGTTTTCCCGAATACTGGGTTTGGTTAACTCCGGCAGTTCTCTGATAAGTTCTGAAAAATTCCCAATACCCATCATCCGGAAGCAGTTCCAAATATTTTTCAGGTGTATTTTCAGGCAATTCCCATTTAACACTCTGCAAAGAGTCAATGGCTTCCGGGCTTTGTCCTTTCATACTCCAGCCATGTTCATAATCTTCCGGCGTTTTTGTATCTGATTTAGAATGTGAAAGCTGCCATTCGACTTTGAAGTTGGATATGTCATGCGTACCGCGCAAGGCATTCGAAATCATATAGGATTCACTCTCGGTCTTTGAACCTTCAAGGCGAGTATTTGCTCTGCTTATTTCCCTGGATGTTAATTGTCCAAAAGTAAAAAAATTTGAAAACAGCAGTTCGGTTCCCGGCGTATTATAATCGAATATCGCATTAATGCCTTGCTTTTTGCGGATTGCCCGGATATTTGAAATGCGCGTATTCGGTCCGGTTCTGAATTGAAGAACTTTAACCGTATCAGTACCTATTATCTTTGTAAAATCTTCAGGTTGTATGTCTCCGTTCAACCGGTCAATACCCCGGTTTCGTTGTTCAGCATTAAGTGATAATTGAACGCCAAATTTGCTGTCGAAAAACCGGCGGGTCGCTCTACCACTTATTTTATATTGTTTCCAGTCATCTTGCGCCTGGTTGTATGCACCATATGTTTTGAGCAGATATTCCGGCTCCTCAGCAGCTTTACCCAGCCGCATATTCACGGTCCCGCCAAAGGTAGCAGCATCCATATCGGGTGTGATGGCTTTGATTAACTCAATACCGGCTAAATTTTCCTGGGAGATATTCGATAAGCTGACGCCTCTGCCGGTGCTCCATACATAGGATTCAGCGCGCTGCATTTCCGGTGCTGCGTTCATAACAACGCCATCAATCTGCACCTGGTTATATTGCGGAGCCAGGCCACGAATACCGACACCGGATCCTTCACCATCATGCCGGGTAATTGTAACACCCGGAAGTCTTCTGATGGATTCAGCCGCATTTTGGTCGGGCAGTTCCTGAATCCGGGCGCGATCGACGATATTCATCATGGCATCTGCTGCAAGCTGCTGGTTAATTGCTGCTAATTGACCCAGAGCCTGGGCTGACACAGTAATCACTTCTCCTTCAAGAACCACCCAATGCAATTCGGCATCCTGGATAACGGTTTGATCGGGCTCACTGACACGTACAGTGTATTTGGCTTCCTCATATCCGATATATGTAAATATTATAGTATAAGTACCAGGTGGTATTCTAGGGATAACATATCTACCATATAAATCCGTTGATGCACCCAGACTCGTGTTTTCAATCATTACATTTGCGCCAGGTAATGGATCACCGCTCGTTGAATCGGTAACCGTGCCTTTAATTGTTCCTGCATTACCAATACCGGCAATCAACAAAGTTAAGAATGCGATAAAAGAACTTATTGAAAGTTTCAATTTTCCGTCTCCTTTTTTTTATCAGACTTTGTGATTTAACTGACTGTGAATGACATCACAATACAAGACTTTGTTGGCAATCTGTTTCCTCTCACGTAGTTGAAAGTACAGGTGCTCTACCTGGTTCCATAAGTCTTTATAAATCAACAGGTTCATTCAGAGCATAGCATACAAATTGAATAAAGAACAGTAGATCTTAGACTAAAAACTGGAGAAAATTTAAAAGACTATTAATCCATGTTCTTGTATTTCTGTATTTTAAACTTGTATATGTATCTTCTTTTCTATGAAAATAGATTTAGAGGCATGTTTCTTTCGATATGCTTTGGGTGAGCAACTGAAAGCCTTTCGAAAGTGACGGTTCATGTGTGAATGATCGTTGAATCCCAGGGTGTTGGCGATTTCACTGATATTCATGGATGTTTCGATGAGCATTTTAGCGGCGCGCTTCAACTTCATTTGTATAATAAATTCATTTATAGCAAAACCGGAAATACTTTTCACTTTTTTATAAGCCTGGGATCGGCTCATACCCAAATTCGTAACATAGCTGGTCCACGTTAAAATCGGGTTCGGAGATTTTCTCCTCAATAAGTGCGATGCACTTTTCCAAAAAGTTTTCATCCAGACTTATTTACTGTGACCTCTTTGGGATTGATTTCGACATCCCGGCTAAAGCGCTTCTTTAATAATTCGCGGCTCTCTATGAGTTTTTGGACGCGAACACGCAGTTCCTCATATTCGAACGGTTTTGAGATATAGGCATCAGCACCGGTTTCGAATCCTTCGATTCGATGTTCCACTTCACTCATTACTGTGAGTAGAATGACCGGAATATGACTGGTGATTACATTTGTCTTAATCGTCCGGGTCATTTCGATTCCATTCATCTCAGGCATCATAACATCGCTGATGATCAGGTCCGGAACTTCTTTCAGCGCCAGTTTAATGCCCTGCCGGCCATCCTCTGCTATTAGAATCTCATAATCATCTTTGAAAAGTTGAGTCAGCATATCCCGCATGTCAGGATGATCTTCGACGATCAGTAATCGTAGTGCTTCTTTTTGTGAATGAGATTCAATCTTGCCTTCCCGATCCGTTGCCAAACTGATATTTAAGCCGCTTTCTCTCTTCCTTGATTTCCTCGATCTTCTGCTCCATTGAAGACTGGGAGGCTGCAGTTTTATAGTTTCCTTGGTAAATGTCATTGTCAGAATAGGTTTCGCGGCTGATAGGTAAACGAACAAGGAAGGTTGATCCCTGATTCAATCGACTTTCCACTGTTATGGAACCTTTATGCAATTCGACAATCTCTTTGGTAAAATCCAGTCCGATACCAATATTGTCATAAAATAATTGACCCGGATGTTCCACATGGTAAAAACGGTCAAAAATATGGGCCAAACGATCAGGTGGAATACCGATGCCGGTGTCTGTGATACGGATTTCAATCCATTGATGCATCGGATCATGATTCGGTTGTAGACAGCATCACGTGAACATGGATTTGTCCGCGATCGGGTGTAAATTTAAAGGCATTGCCAATCAAATTCATCAGTATCATTTCCACCTTCTCATGATCAAACCATCCGGTTATTTGGGTGGGATCGGAGCTAATTCGGTATTCGATCTGATGTTCTTCGGCGAAGAGATTAAATAGGCTGGCCACATCATATAAAAGTTTTGTCAGATTCCCTTCTGAGACTTGAAGACGGTATTTGCCCAGTTCCATTTTTCGAAAATCGAGCATCTGATCGATAAGCCGCTTCAGATAATGGCCGTGATGCCGGACTGTCTCAAGTTGTTTTTTAATCTGTTCCCACGTCCGATTTTTTGACGATAGAAGATCGGACACCGGCGCAAGGATCATGGTCAAGGGCGTCCGGACTTCATGGGACAGATTTAGAAAAAAGCGTTCCTTAAAGGATGCGATCTTCTCGATTTTCAGATTGGCCGCGGATAACTTTCGGTTTTGAAGACTCAAACTGATGATCAGGCCAACGATGGTACTGCTGATGAGGATGACCAGGATCCAGAACCAGGCTTGTTTCCAGATAGGGGGTATGACTTCAAAGAAAATTCTTGCAGGATTCGGATCCACATTTCCGTCCCGATCCATCGCACGGACTTCAAATCGATGGATTCCATCTCCCACATCAAGTAACTGTACAGAACGATCTGTGGTAAAAACGGACCAGGGTGTATCATCCAACCGATATGAAAAGACCAGTTCGTCTTGTGAAGTGGCTCCCCAGTGATCGGCACCTTTCCAGGAGATGAATTGATTGGCAGGCTTAGCCAAACGTTCCTGGAAAAGTGTGATCTGGGTATTGGGCGCAAGTGTATCAGCCTTTGTAACTGATCGATCTGAAAACATTTCTGCTATGTCTGGATTTCGGGGCTCAATGCTCGGAAATACCAGCTCCTGTGTGCCCGGTTGATCCACAATCGATTCTCATGATCAAGTCTGAGAGTCCCACTTTCCCGGGAGATATTGATTTCAGGATGAAGACAGAATGGAACCCAACTTCTTCCATCAAAACGACTAAAACCCTGTCTTGTGGCTGCCAGAATATTTTGATTCGGAAGCTCAAGTAGAGTTGTCACAATAATGTCGGGCAGGGCGTCTTTCATCGTATATTTTGTCCATTGTTGATCTTTCAGCCGGAAAATGCCGACACCGCCTTTTGCTACCCACAGACTTGAATCAGAGGTACCCAACACAAAGTCAACCCAGGCTTTTTTGAAGTTCCTTGGGTTCAAGCAACAGGTTCCAGGTCAATCCATCTGTATACAATAGTTGTGTCCCACCAGCCCAAATGCGTCCATCCTGCGCCTGAGTCAACCCGGCGATTCGGTTAAAAGGTGCCGTATCGGAGGAATAATGGCGAAAGCGATAATCCCCATTCACTTTCTCATAGACAATGACGCCTCCTCGAAACGAGGCAGACGGATCACTCATGGATCCGAACCAGAGTGAACCATCCTGAGCTTGAAGTGCTGATTGATAAGCCACGCTCCATGAAAGCTTCGGAAATGTTTCTGTGATCCATTTTTGACCATCCATTCGGGATACCGCCGCCATTCCCTGTTGGCTTCCGGCTGCCCAAATATCTCCCTCCTGTGTACAAATCAAGGTGGATGGCATATTCATGAGGCCGTCTTCCGGACCAAAGCTGTGCCAAGATGCGCCATCCGGTGACCGCTGAACGACTTTTCCATCCGAAGTTAGAATAATAGCTGTATCCAGATTGCGTGGAGCATTGATAATGTAGATTTTCAAATATAGTCCCACTGCTGACGTGCATAGTCGATCCGATTGACATCGATATTGGCGCTGAGAAGCCAGAGCGCGCCATCCCGAGCTTGAAGCAGGGAAATAGGTGCGATTTGTATGTTCAGATCATCATGATCATAAATGATAAATTTCTTGTCACGGTAAGCATATAATAATCCTGTGCTGCCGAACCAGACTGTTCCATCTTTTGTTTCGATCATAGATCGTACCAGATTATCGCCGCCTAATTCTGTCAGATCCACATGTTGCCAATGATCCGTCGGATGGTAAAAACGATAAACACCGGTCATTTCTGTGAAGGTGTAGATCCAATATTGCCCATCGGATGCTTGAAAAATTTTGGGATGTCCCCCAAATGAAATTCCACGGCTTGATGCCGTATATGTTTTCCAAAGAGAACGGTCTTCAAGATTTAATTTCCATTTTTGTATTTGAATAAACTTTCCATTCCGGTCGGACATGTCAACAAACCAGAGGTGCGCCTTCCGGTCGACATATATGGAAAATATATCCCAATCACTTGAAGAAGAATGGGCGTCAGATTCCCAATTACCATTCGAATCAATTGAGATTGTCTGATGCCGTTTATATAGGGTGCAATGGCCCTTTTGATAAAATACAGCACCCTGGTTGGTGGCCACCCAAAAAGAATCAGTACCGACTGGTGTTAGATCACGGAATAGTGTGATTGAATCAGGTTTTAATGTCATGACCGGGTGCCACAAGGTGTCAGACAGGGTATAAACGCCTTCGGTCTCGAAAACACCGAAAATCCGGCCATCAGGAGCTGTGACCAGTGTTTGGAGATAAGCGGAAGGAAGTCCGTGTCTCTTAGAATACTGCTTCCAGAGTATACCATCATAACTGAGAATTTCTGTGCCGAGACCAAACCAGAACGTACCCGTACTGTCCTGCGTGAAGCAAGTAACATCCCGGCCTGATATTTCAGGAAACTGTGTCCAGCAAAATTTTTCCTTTATCATGTCCGCGCGTTGCGGCTCATATTCGGATATGCCGAATAGATTGGATGAAAGGACGACGAGGATATATGTAGTGTATTGAATCAGCCGCATATATATATTTCAATAAATATTACATTACACCATTTCAAGATCAAACCCAATTCTGCTGGCATAATATACTCTAAAACACCCTCTAAAATAGTGACAAATGTTGTTTAATCAAAATAATTAGCTGATATAACTTGGGTATGAGTAGCCATCGGTCCGGTCACACAAACTTTTCGATACAGCGCTATCGTGAGCTAAGCATACATGTTTTGTACCAGCGATGACATCGGGGACAATTTTATCATGGAACCATTTCCGGCAAATCTGCTTTTCTACGTTCCTTTAGATTTTGATTTATATATAAAAATAATTCAAAGCCTTACTGGATTCCTTATGTTGCCGGAATTGGTCTAGGTTTAACTTTGCTGGCTGCTTTTGTGCTTATGGGTCGTGGCCTGGGTGCTTCCGGAGGTTTAACATCGTTTGTCTCTGTTGGCGTAAACTTAATCGTTTCGGAACGTGTACAATCTAATGGTATGCATTCATCATATCTTGAAAATGAAGGCCGCAACCCGCTGGCTGACTGGCCCGCAATTGTATTAGCGGTCAGGCTTTAAGCGGCCGGGCAGCATTGAGTATCGCAGTTGGATTTTTATGCTGACTATTTTTATCAGCGCCTATGTCCTGGCAATTTCAAAAATATCTCCAGGAAAAGAAAATTTATCATATCCGTGAACGACCTTATCATCCAATGACTCAGGGAAAAATTGAGCGATTTCACAGATCCAGGAAGAATGTAATCAACTTAGAGAACTACTATTATCCATGGAAGATAAAGAAAAGACTTGAAGAGTTTGTTAATTATTACAATCATAAAAGATATCATGAATCGATAGACAATTTAACACCGGCTGATGTTTATGCTGGTTGCAGAGAAATAATTCTAAGTAAAAGGGAAGAAATTAAACAGAAAACGCTGCAAATGAGACGCAGGAAAAATTTATATAACCAGGAATTTGAAATGGTTTGTAACTGACGAAAGTGTCTCTTAATTTAAACCGGATTTGGTCCGAAAGTTATTGAAAACTTACAGACCTTACCCCTTTATTTGGACAAGTTTATTTGAGAGAAATTCCCGTCTTACCGTGTTTTTGTATATTAGCCATTATAGTGTTCCTATTGGAATATTTTTAGTTATGCTTAGCAAATATAAGGTTATTACAGAAGTTATTACACACAGGTAGGAATATAAACAAAACAAGCACTAAAGTATTAAAATACCTAAGTGCTTGTTTTTTATGTACCGAGGCCACCGAAAGACGAGACCTTCGCTGCGCTTCGGCCGGACTTTCCCAACGGGACGCCTTTGGCGGAATCCCGTTTCACAGGACTTCGACGCTGCTAACGCATCGTCTCAGCCGGATTTTTGTACCGAGGACCGGATCCGCCGGAGGACGGACCTCCGCTGCGCTCCGGCTTGAACCAGCACTACAATTAAACTCTAAGCACGAAATTCTAAATAAATTCTAATGGCCAAATTTCAAAATTTTATTTTTTTGGTACTTAGAATTTGGGATTTAAATTTTATTTAGGATTTAGAAATTAGAATTTCGGGTTTAAAAAAATCCCGCTGAAAGCGGGATTATGCTGGCACCGAGGATCCCGAGTGTAATAAGTCCGAAGCACGAAATACGAAATTCTAAACAATTTCTAAGCACTAATATTCAAAACTTTGTATCGTATTCATAAGTATTCTTATCATTTATTCACTTTATCAGGATCATCTTTTTTACCTGTAAGAAGGCCCCTGCTTTAATTTTGTAATAATACACACCTGATGAAAAGTGCGCTGCATCCCATTGTATCTGATAACTACCGGACGGTTGGTTTTTGTTCACCAGCGTAGCCATCTTTTGACCGAGAAGATTGTAAATAGATAGTTCGACATGTTCTGATTTCGATATTCGATATTCGATATTCGTTATTGGATTAAAGGGATTGGGGTAATTTTGTTTTAATGCAAATGTTGCGGGAAATGGGATTACTTTATTTCTAATATCCGTTAAGTATTCCGATTCTATGGCTCCCATGTCCACACCGGCATCAATAGGATATGGACGGATATTTCCATAATAGTCTGAAACAGGGCATGTATATGTCTTACCACTAACTAAGATCGATTCTGTACCCCAGCCGATGCCGGGGGAATTTTCCACTAAGTGAAAATCACCATCTTCAGCATCTACAAATAAGGGTTCCGCATTTCTGTTTTCCTCACCCGCACCTGCCCAGCCACCCTGAATATCCGTATAATATATATTTAATGCACCGCTATTAGGATCCGTGTAATCAGGGTAAAAAATATCATCATTAAATACTTCTCTGCTTCCACTCACCGATAAATCATTCCATAAAAAATTATTCAATAACAATGGATGAGAATCAAAATTAAATATACCGCTTCCGTCATTGGCTTTATTATTTACAATCGTATTATTGATTATGACCGGTTGCGGCGTAATCTCTGAATTCGAAGAATGGTTTTTTTCTACTGTCCATATTCCAATCCCTGCTCCCCTGTCATCTGAATGGTTATTTGCAATAATATTATTAATAATTAAAGGTGTCGGGTGGGCATCAATTACTTTACCTCCGGGTTCCCAATAAACAACATATAATCCTGCACCCATACTTGCTGCAGAATGAACTTCATTATTTAATATAATATTGTTTTCAATTACCGCATCTACTGATGTTGGAAGATCAAATGCCACACCCAATCCACCGGCAATCGCTTTATATCTGCTTGTATTGGTAACAGAATTATAAGTTATTAGGTTGTTATTGATTCGAAGGAAACCATTAAAAGGTTTCCATTTACAATAGATCCCTCCACCGCATGAAGCAGCAATAACATGAGAGATACTCGAATTATATATGAATTGATTATGTGAAATTATTACGGAGTAACTTGTATTTTCGACGAGAACAAGCATACCGGCACCTGGTAATAGTTTTGATTTTTCCATAGTATTGTTTTTTATCCTATTATGTAAAATCTTTCCTCCTGAGGTCATTAATATTCCGCCTCCACCATAGGCATTATAATTAGGAAGGTATGTCCCGCTTCCACCGGTGATGGTAAAACCAAACAAAACGGAGGTCGTATCTTCTCCTGAAATAAAATAAACAACTGAACCACTATCCGGATTTGTGGGTTGACTGCCATCGATAATGGTTCTGGAAATATGGCTGGTATCGCCATCAAAATAATAATGACTAGCTACGGTAATGGCCTTGCCTTTAAAATTGATGTTTTCGTAATATGTTCCTTCATCAACCAGGACAACATCACCACTATCTGCAGCTTCAATCCCTTCCTGGATGGTGGCATATTGGTCCGGGACATTGAGTATGGATATAGGAGATGTAGCATATCCGATACCGAACTCCCCAGCAACATTTCCACCAGTATACCACATCTTATACCTGGAGCTAGTACTCTCAATGACTGAGCAAAAACCAACAAATGTATCGTCCCAGCTTCCTGCTGATCCTACTGGTAACACAGGATTGGCTTTAGATTTTGTCCACTGACTCCCATCCATTGAGGTGGCATAGCCAATACGATATTCAGACGTTTGGCCACCTGAATACCACATGTGAAAGAGATCGCCATCATAGATTACGCACGGAGCCTGAACTCTTGGATAATCCCACTTCCCACTTTCGTAACTCAGGACCGGATTATTAGGGTCTTTCGTCCAGGCGCTGTCTGGATGCGGCGAGGTAGCATGACCGATTTGAACCTGATTGCCAATTCCATTCCAGGCATGATACCACATATGATAAATACTACCATCAAAAAGAACCCAAGGATCAGCCAACCACTCATCATCCCAGCCTACCGGGTTGCCCCACATCCAAAACAGGGTTATTCTCATCCTTTTCCCAGGTGATCCTATCTGTTGAGGAGGCATGGCCCAGCGCACCTGCATTAGGATCGGGGTTGTCAGCACCTATGTACCACATATGGTATACTGCATCAATTAAGATTACACATGGCATAGCAACGCGATCGTCATCCCAACTTCCTGCTGTTCCTGGATTCAACACCGGATCACTTTCTGCAAAGGGTGGATTTGGGGTGCTTGGATCATCATACTTCGACCAGATAATTCCATCCGTTGAAGTAGCATAGCCAATGTTGTTTAAGTATCCATTAACCTTATCAGCACTGTACCACATATGATAGGCAGAGCCGTCAAAGAGAACAGAAGATATTCCTAGTCTTTGGTCATCCCACTCGCCTGACGAACCCGGATGTAATACAGGATTTCCTTCATGTTTTGTCCAGTTTGTCTGGGAAAATGAAATACTGATACTTAACATCAATACAAAAACCATAAAACAATGCTTCATGATACACCTCCATAATTTGGTAATTATGATTCATTAATAAATTCCAGAACTTGCCTTGCAACGTTATCTTCAAAAAGACAGGATAGTGCATTTAACAAATTCTGCGGGGCTTTCTGAATACGCAGTTGTTCCAGCCAGTTGCTCAACACGATTTGCCGCGGATATGATTCCATTTTTAGCAGATTGATTACTTTTTTATTTACAACAGAATCGTAACACATGGCTCGCAATAACTTTGCAATTGAATCGAAATCGTATTCATTGTTTTGTGTATTCAAAATGACATTCTTTTTTGAGTGATACCTGGTTAAAAAGATTCTGATAAAGTATAGAGATTAGATAATCCGGGTGTCTAACACTGTGGATACATTCTATAACACGGAGGAAACATTTTGCGGACTTAGGATAGAAAATTGGCAGGACAGAATATTTTATAGTTTCGGAAACGTTTGCTATTTTTCTTTAAAAAAATCACTGGGCAGTTTGCCAAAATGCTTTCTAAAAGTTTTTGAAAAATAGGAAAGGTTATTAAAACCGACTTTGTAAGCGATTTCACTTACTGATCCGGATGCATTTTTTAGCAATCGTGCTGCCCGTTGCAATCGAAGGGTACGAATAAAATCACTGGTTGAATGATTAGTCATCGCCTGAATTTTCCGGTTCAGATGAATGCGGCTGATACCAATTTCGCGGGCTAACTGATCAATACTGAATTCCGGCTCCTCAATATGATTTTCAAACACCTTCAGTAAGCGATTTAATAATTGTTCATCCATCGAAGATGCTGCAATATCTTCTGGTCGAAGATCGATTAATGACGAAAACTTCTCGCGCAGTCTTCGTCGTTGTTCAATCAGATTCTTGGATCGAATCTTTAGTTCACGAGATTCAAAAGGTTTGGTTACATAGTCATCAGCACCAAACTCCAGCCCTTCTATTTTGCTATCCAGATCGGCTTTTGCCGTCAGCAAAATGACGGGGATATGACTGATACGTTGATCGCTCTTAATTTTTTTGCATAATTCAAATCCGTCCATTTCCGGCATCATCACATCGCTGATAATCAGATCGGGATATTGGCCGATAGTTTTTTTTAGTCCGTCTTTCCCATCTTCGGCGGTCAGGATACGATAATCCTTTGCCATAAAACTGGAAATATAATTGGTTACATCCGGATTGTCTTCCACGATCAGGATGCTGGAGACAGGATGCTGGAGACCGGATGCTGGATGTTGGATAGTTATTTTTCGGTCTTCGGTCTCCGGTCTCCGGTATTCAGTTTCCATTTTTTCAACAATTTCATCTTCCGTAAAATTTTCTTTTGCAATAGGTAATTCTATTTTAAACGTTGTCAATTCTCTCGGAATACTGGTAACACTTATTTCACCATGACAGACTTCTACCAGTTCTTTGGTCAGTGCTAATCCTATACCCGTTCCTTCGTTATCTTTCATATAATTATCATTGACCTGGTAAAAGCGGCCAAAGATTTTATCCAATTGTTCAGGGGGTATACCGGGCCCGGTGTTGGAAACGCTAATTTTCAATGGATCGGCAGTTACAGCAGCATTCTTCAATCTATCACTGCTCCTGCGATTGCTTAATGCTACTTCTACAACGCCTCCCTCAGGGGTAAACTTAAACGAATTCGAAAGCAGATTGGTTACGATCTTCTCCAGTTTATCATGATCAACATATCCAATCATTGAATTTTCTGGGGATGAAAACTTAAGTATAACTTTTTTGCTCTCGGCTAAAGATGAAAAAGAGAGTACCATACCTTTAACAAATTTAACAATATTGGTTTCAGCGACTTTTAATTTAATCTCCCCGGATTCCAGTTTGGAAAGATCAAGAATCTGATTGATTAAACTTAATAAACGGTCGCTATTACGCAGAATTATTCTACATTGTTCTTTTAAATTGCCAGTAAAAGTACCATCCATAATTTGCTTGACCGGGCCAATTATTAAGGTAAGCGGTGTTCGGAATTCATGCGAAATATTGGCAAAGAAGCGGGATTTCATGCGGTCCACTTCACGCAGTTTGTCCGCTTCAAAGTGTTCCATCTGAAATTGATGTTTTATGTGTATGCGTCTTAATTGAACTCGCCACGTAGTAAAAACAATAGATATCAAAAACAATAGATAAAGAGCGTAAGCCCAGTAGGTTAGCCACCATGGCGGTAGTATTATGACTTTAATTGATGTCCCTGCTTCATTCCAAATACCATCGTTATTTGAACCTTTAACCCGGAAGCTATATTCACCCGGATCGAGATTGGTGTAAGTGACAAAACGGCGTGAGGCATCGGTATACACCCAATCCTGATCCACACCTTCCATTTTGTAGGCATAGAGATTCTTCTGTGGATTATGCAGATCCAGTGCGGCAAATTCAAATGAAAATACAGACTGGGTATGTGCGAGAATGACTTCCTGCGCCTGTGAGATACTTTTTTTTAACGGCGCTTCAGCACCTGTTTGAACAGACTTATTAAAAATCCGAAAATCGGTCAGTATAATTCCTGGAATTTGCGTATTATAATTTATACTATCGGGATGAAAAGCATTGAATCCATTGATCCCCGCAAAATACATCCATCCACTTTTACTCTTGCAGGCGCAGGGATTAAAGTCCATGCTTTGCAGGCCATCATCTACATCAAATGATCTTACCATACCATATTCCGGTGAATACCTGAATATTCCTTTACCACTGCTGATCCAGAGATTTCCATCATCATCATCCAAAAGGGCAAATGTTGCATCATCAGGTAAACCTGCATTACTATTGTAATGCATAAATATTCCTGTATGTGGGTCATATTTATTCAAGCCCTGATCGGTGGTGATCCAGAGAAAACCTGTTTTGTCTTCCAGGATCATGAATACCCTGTTGCTGCTTAGAGTGTTGGGATTCTCCGGATCATATCGAAACTGTGATAAACATTGTTTCCGCGTATCAATTTTATATAATCCGTTATCCCGGGTTCCTACCCATATTTCTCCTGTTTTGCTTTGAATAATAGTGCTAATATATGAGTCTGACAGATTTTTTGACTCTTCATTATTGTAATAGCAGGAAGAGAATGTATCGGTCAAACGATCAAAGATAAACAGCCCGGATTCCGTGCCAATCCAGAGCTTATCTGTTCTGTTTTCAATTATGCATGTGATACTGGGCAACTTTTTTGATGCAGGGATATCCTGTACTAGAAGTGGTGCATTGTTTGAATCGTATTCTTTGGAGGAATTCTCCGGAGATCTTATGATTTTGTTGAGGCCGCCCGATGTTCCTATCCAGAGTGTTTTTTTTCTGTCTTCATAGATACACCAGGCAGTATTGTTGGAAATAGTATTTGTATTAAGCGGATCATTTTTGTAGGTGATCCATTTTGGAAAAGGTTTGTCCCTCTGATCTACCCTCAGTTCATTGAGCCCTTCCCCCCAGGTACCGACCCACAATGATCCTTCACTGTCCTCATATATTGCGACAATATGGTCATGACTCAGACTATGCCGATTTTCAGGATTTCTTTTATAATGAATAAACTTTATTTTATTGGGATCATACTTAAAGATATCACCGGAATAAACCCCAACCCAGATAATACCTGAGTGATCTTCATAAATCGAAGTAGCAGATTTGTTTTCAAGATTATCATATTTTTTTTCATTTCTATAAAAGTTTACATACGCTTCATTTTCAGGATTAAATATTCCCAATCCTTCACCGGTTGCCATCCAAATCCGATCGGAAAATTTTGCATAATACAGGCAACGTATAATATTTTTTGCCCCTGCATTTTCAAACTTTGGCTTATAAAAATAGCGTGTAAATATGTTTCTTTTTTTATCAAACTTGTTCAATCCGTTTTGGGTACCAAAAAATAAGTTCCCGAATTTGTCTTCTGTCACTGAATAGATGTAATTGTTACTTAAACTACCTTGTTTATCTGAATATTTTTTGTAATGGGAAAATTTTTTGGTTTTACGATTAAATTTGCTAATACCCATGTGAGTTCCAATCCAAATGTCTCCTTCACGGTCCTCATGGAGTACACAGATATAATTTGATATTGGTCCGTTATTATCTCCTGAGTTGTGAGAATAATTATTGAGAGAGTGAGATTCCAAATCCAAGAGGTATAGCCCTCTATTTTCAGTACCAATCCATAAATTTCCATATCGATCCATATGGGTACATAAAACGTGGATAGACGTTTTTTGTTGGTGATTGTTTGTATCAATTTGATACCGATAAAATTTTTCCGCTTCACGATCGAATCGGTTTAATCCGCCCTGCCCGGTGCCGATCCAAAGATTTCCCTTTTTATCTTCTGTTATCGAAGTGACGTCATTATCGCTCAGGCTGAGTTGAATATCCGGATTATGCTGATAAATAGTAAATTTATAGCCATCAAATTTTTTTAGACCAAGTCTTCGATCCAAACCACATAAAGCCATAACTGTCTTCATAGATACAATTTATGCAGCTTTGCGACAGTCCCTGATTAACGGCAATTTGTTCAAATTTGATATTTTCATATTGTGGATAAACGACCAATGGATAAGTTAAAAAGATGATAAATGTTTTATAGAATCTGGCCATAAAGCAGGTCTCTCATCCGCATATAATTTTTTTAGAAATTATTAATTCGGCTGGAGAATTATTATAAATATATGATCAAAAAATAGGATTTAAAACTATTTTGTAGAGCTCAGGTTGAGATGAGATCTTAGCACGAAGCACGAAATTCTAAATAAACCACAATGTCCAAAAACCAAATTCGAAACGATATCCGATTTCAAAATTACAAATCGTTTGGATTTTGCTAATTGAGATTTGAATGTGAAATGGTTATTGGAATTTGAGATTTGGAATTTGTTTCGGATTTAGGATTTAGTGCTTCGAAATTAAAAATCCGGCTGTGGCCGGATTTTTTTGTACCGAGGACCGGACTTGAACCGGTACGGGCTTATGGGCCCGAGGGATTTTAAGTCCCTTGTGTCTACCAATTCCACCACCTCGGCCAATATAATCCAAAATCTTTAATCCAAAATCCAAAATCTTGATGAATGATATTAAACAACTCAGATTTTGGATTTTTGATTTTGGCTTTTAGATTATTTTTGAGGCGACGGGCGGATTCGAACCGCCGAATAAAGGTTTTGCAGACCTCTCCCTTAACCACTTGGGTACGTCGCCATAGAAGGCCCAAGGTACAAGGCGAAAGGCAAAAAGAAAAAACTCCTTGTGCCTTGTTCCTTGATCCTTGTTATTTAAATAAAAAAGAGCGAGAGACGGGACTCGAACCCGCGACATCAACCTTGGCAAGGTTGCGCTCTACCAACTGAGACTACTCTCGCTTAATACACTGCTTATGTCTGTTTACCGCGCTAACTAGCCTTTGAAAAGTGACGATAAATTTAGACAGAAATGCTTTTAATGTCAATATTACCGGTAACCTTTTAGTTCGCCTTAATATATTTTTTGACAGGATAACAGGATTTACAGGATTAGGGGATGTTACACGAAGCCCACGAAGAGTCACGAAGGAACACGAAGAGGAAAATTGAAAAAAAACCAGATTCACTCTCTGTGGAATTTCGTGCCTTCTTTGTGTCACTTCGTGAAAGTCTTAATAAATCCTGTTACCTTGCCGAAGGGGGTGAGAACCTGTTTAATATGCTTTACCATATTGCTTCAATCCAATGGAGCAATCATTTTGGAAAACGGATGGATTTCCCGGGGCTGACCTACAAATTTTTTATCAAACAGCTCCTGTAAATTCGGTACCCCTTGTTCCGCCAACTCAGATTTGATCTGCTCCGGTGCATACAATATCCTGTATCTTCTTTCCATTTCCCTTTTAAACTCAGGAGTATAGATATAATCAAAAGTGGCCGTTTTGTGTAATTTTTCGATCGGCGCTAAAAAGATCACCGCGTCGTAAGCATCATATATCGTCTGCCCCACAGCGACATCGAGCATGTGATTGCCAATATAAGGTGCATATCCGAAAACTGTATTTTTTAAGGGAATGACAACGGATTTATTCCCGTATGCTCTGAACGCGCGATCCCAGATCCCGTTCTCCATTCGAGACCCAGCTGTAGCGCATACGTTCCATCCCCGCTGTGGTTTTGAATGCGACTGAATCCGTGGGCACCTCCGCGGTGATGTTCAGATTTACATTGTGAAAACGAATACTGTATGTTTTTCCCGGATACCACTGACTGAAGAAAGTGCCCGTGTTCCAGTAGAACCGTCCTTTTCTGTTTCTGATACCTTTGTATGCATGCCGGGTGTTGGTCAGAAAAATACCTTTTTCGCCGGCACCAAAAAGCTCTTAGATGATCGCATATTATCTTATACATAAAATAATCCCGGCCAGCCAGCGACTTCCGGGCAATCTCCAGATCCTCCTGGGAATGGATACAATCCCAGTAAAACGGGTTGCTCACTGCGATAACCTCCAGATGTTTTTCTTTCGGGAGAGCATGATTTATCCGGTACAAAGAGCGCAATAAATCGAGATAGGTTTGCGCGTTCCAGCCCGTACCGGAATAGTCGTTCTGAAAAACCGGCAGGAGAACCATCGTATCTTCCGGCGATATTGCCAGATATTGGTCAATATATCGCTGTTGATCTATCGAAAAGACCTCAACAAAAATATATTTTGCTTTTTGAATAAATCCCGAATCTGCAATGAGATCTTGGTAAAATTTGAACGGCTCTGCGGCATTATGCAGCGCATCATCGAAAATGAGCAAATCAAAAGTATCCAGTTTGGCCAGGACGAACTGTACAGGCTCCTGGTCTTTCTCTTTCAGCGCTTTTACGTATAAATCGGGGTCAGAGCTGGCATAAATCAGAGGGCCTAATGATAATATGAGCAGTAACAAAGTTTTCATGAGCAAATCCCCATTATATTCATCATTGTTGCGATAGGCTTTACGTATGTTTTAAGGTTCTGTTGCAGAGTGGTTGATGGAGGACGAATTATAAATAGTGAGAACCTGAACCTGAATGATATAATTCAGCAGCTGCGTTTGATAACAATCGAAGCGTGATGGAAATAATAAGGCTTTTGGCCTCGTGACCTTATAGCTTATTTCGTAAAAACCGTTTTTCTCTTTAAGCGTGAAGGAAGATCTCTACGGGATGACATAACAGGAACGATTTATTGATTCAACGGATTAACGGTTTAACAATTTAACGGGCACGGCACGCCGTACCCCTTCTTTGTCGCTTTGTCACTTTGTTGCTTTGTTGCCGGGTGAGACAGCGTCTCGCCCCTGCATCACTTCGTCAGCACCAGCCGTTTGATCGCCACAAATTCTCCTGCCCGCATGCGGTAGATATAAACCCCGCTGGCAACATGTTTACCAAAATCATCGGTACCGTTCCAGCGCACACTGTGAAATCCTGCTACAAACGATCTGTTGGATACCGTCCGGACAAGTTGACCAAGCATATTAAAGATCTTTAATTCAACATGACTTGCTTCCGGCAGTTCAAAGCGGATTTCTGTTTCCGGATTAAAAGGATTGGGAACATTTTGCAGCAAAACAAAATTTTTCGGTCTTTCGTCAGGCTCGATACCTGGCGGGATTGAAATATCCATACTATCTTCAACCACACAATCATTTACGATCACATAGGCCGGTCCATCATCGATCGCTTCACACTTTTTGTTTTTGCTATGTGGAATCGTGACCAGTCGAAATGCACTGGCCTTATTTCCGGCTTCATCCTCTACCGACAGATAAATCGTATAAACACGTCCATTACCACCGCCCTGTCTTTCACTCCGCAGGAGAACCATCCGGCAATTATCGGAAAAGAGGATATCATGACAGGTGTCTCCATCGCCAACACCTTTTTCGTTCTCAGGTTCATCACTGCTCACCGAATCAATATTCACCCTGGCGATGTCAATCGGACCATCACGATCATCCTCCGCCGATGCCACACATTCGTCAACAGTTACTTCTATATATTTATGATTGGGTGGCCAAAGCTCACGGGGCTCAGCGGCGATAAGCACCGGGGGAATGGCGTCCTGGATTACCCGGGTATCGTTATCTGTCGCATAATTATTACTGCTGTCCGGTTCGATGCTGTATTTATCATACGCATAAGCCGTGTTGCTGATCAATGTATCCTGGGGTGCGTTGATATCGACCAAACCTTTTAAAGCGTACATGACCATAGCGCCCGCAGGCAGGACAATATTGCTGTCTATCAACATTCCGGTACCGCTTGTAATAAAGCCGCTGGCACCGCCCGTTCCCGTTGCGCTCCAGGATATATCCGACAGGAGCGACGGCAGTGTATCAGAAACCGTTGTGTTCAGACTGGTATTCGGACCCAGATTGGTGACGTTGATAAAATAGGTTAAGAAACTGCCGGCTGCAACCGTGTTGGTACGATCATCTTTTGTCACGGAAAGATCGCTGATCCGGGTGACCCATGTATCATTGTCTGAAGCAAAATTATTTGCCAGATCGGGATCGAGGGCTACTGAATCGATAACGATCGCCCGGTTGGCCAGAAACGCGTTCCCCACTGCCGCATCTGATATGGTCGCATTGACCCTGTAACGCAAGGAAGCGCCAACGGGCAATGAAATTTGACTATCAAAAATATGGCCATTTCCGTTGGCGGTGAAATCAGCCGCGCCGCCATCACCTGTGGCGGTCCAGGAAATGTTCGTCAGTTCATCAGGAAAGGTATCGGCAACCGTTGTATTATACACCGGATCGGGTCCGTTGTTTTTGACCATAATCGTATAGGTCAATGCCTGACCGATTTCTATGGCGGAAATGCTATCGGTCTTGCTGATTTCAAGATCGGCAGATGAAGCGAGCAATCTGCCAAAAATCTCGAGTTCATCGTCGACTGTTTCAACATCATCATCCCCTGACCAGGCGAACAAATAGCTGTTTTCAATCGGGTTCCGTTATATAATACGACCGGTGTTTGAACCGTGTAACGGACATCGCCATCGGGCCCCATATCACTGACCCGGAAATCGTTATCACCGATCTCATTACCAGCGGCATCGATCTTTTGACCAAATGCTTCAAATTCACCATCAACAAGGGGTGCCATATCATCATCACCACTCCAGGTGACCAGGTATTCATTTTTGTTTATGTTATAGGCGATATCCGGCGCAAAAGATCTCTGTAAGCGGTGACACCATCCGGACCCATATCGCTTATGCGGATCCTGCTGTTCAACACATTTCCGTTCTTATTCAATCGCTGGCCGAAGATTTCGTATTCGCCGGGTACAGTTCCACCTTCGCCGCACCAGACTACCAGATACTCATTTTCACCTGTATTCCAACTCACCGCCGGATAACGTGCTTCATTTTGAGGATCAGCCGCATCGCTTATCAAAAAGTCATTCTCTCCGGTTTCGGTTCCGTCGGAGCTCAAACGTTGTCCGTAGATCGCCGGACCTTCGGTCGTACCTTCAATCGCCTGCCAGATCACCAGCCATTCATTTTCTGTCTCGTTATATACCACTGCTGCGGAAACGGCATCGTTCACACTGTTTCCATTGGCCCCGGAGACATCGCTGATCTGAAATTGATTACCGGTTTTTTCCAGCATGCCGTTGTTATACCCCAGCCGCTGACCAAAGATCTCATATTCACCATTGACCAGACCCGCCGCATCATCATCCCCATGCCAGACCACAAGATAGGAATTTCCCACCGGATCCCAGGCGACCGCCGGTTGAAAGGCGTCATAATTGCCATTATCATCGGCAGCGCCCATCTGACTGACACGTAAAAAACCGGTTGTCGGTGTCGCTGCATTACCCTGAGGATCCAAAAGACTTCCATCGGCGGCAATCCGCCGGGCAAAAATTTCCTGGGCTTCATCCCCCTGAGGGGTTGTCTCGGCACCCACTTCGACACCCTGCCAGACAACCAGGAATTCATTCACCTGTGTATTGTATACAACCGCGGGTTTCCTGGCATCAAACGAATCATCACCGGTCATTTCCGCGATCCGGAATTGTGTACTAAAACGTGGCTGCATGCTCAATGCATCGATCAGCTGACCATAAATTTCATCTTTACTACCGGTGTCATCGTCCCCACGCCAAACCACAAGAATAGTTCCATTTGCGCTATTGAACGCCATATCCGGTTCCAGGGCTTGAAAATATTCTGCTATGCCCGCGATACCCATAGTACTGATACGCTGGTCTTCCAGACCGGCATTTATTTTGATGATGATCTCGCCGCCGGGAGGATCGACAGGCTTGATTTCACTGGTATCGTCTGCTTCAACTAAGATTTGCCCAGATAAGCTATTGTAACCGAACAGCATAAGTATCACGGTTAAAAGGGTAATGCGTTTTATGAATCGGCGGGAATATATATTATCATACATTATATGATCCTCCAAAAGATCATTTTAAACGCAAAGGTAGGCATTAAGCCAACCTGTTTTCGGTACGGCAGATATAAGACCAGACTGAGCCGTTCCGTTTGTGGCTGTTTTCAGTTCCGCTACTATACTATTTTGATATCTACCGTTCACCCGTTTAACTTCGCGCAGATAGATCGGATTGATGGTCGATGCAAGGTCAGGATTATATTCTATTTTCCCACGTGGGCCTGATAAAGAATGCCCGGCCAAAGTGTTTGATATATTCCTGTCAGTAAAATTTCGATGTTTGATCAGCTGGTTCAATCGACTGTCCGGTCTCATACCCCATTACAGCAAAAATATCAGCCGAATTTCCGTATTTGCGCTGAAAAGACCGTTCCAGAATTTTATTGCTCTCGTTTTCTAAATCCGGTGCCCATGAGAGACAACTCTTTATACCTTCTGCCACAGAGCCCAGTTCTGCCAGGATAGATTCGTCAACCGTAAAACCCGACGTAATCAGCGGGATTCCCATTGATAAGCCGGCATCTTGATAATTACGGATGAATTCCACCGCTTCCGGCCCTGAATAAGAAGCAAAGACCAGTTCCGGTTTATTTTCTTTGATCGATATAATTGGTGATTGTTGATCATCTATTGCATCCGGTTTTTTATTTATCACAGTCTGCAGAACCAATCCACCGCCCTGTTCAAAACCCTGACTGAACGCATAGAGGGCGTCATAACCACTCTCATAGAATGAGGAAGCAACTACGGCGCTGCGACCTATGTTTTGCGCCGCCCAAAACCCCATTGCCAGGTTTGATTGCCAGCAATGTATTGAGTTCTGGATTACATATGGTCCGTTCATATTTAGAGTACGCCTATCAGCACCGGCATGATTGGCGATCAAAAGGACCCGTTTTTCTCTGCAAAGGTCTACCAGTGCGGGATTCAAAGTGGGGTCTAAGATACCGGTAATTATATCGACACCTTCTTCTTCGATCAGAATCCGTGCTTTTAGGAGCGCTTTACCGGGCCCAACACCGGTCTCCTGGTTTATAAATTGTAATTTTGGAAATCCGCCATTACCGCTATTCTCCAGGTACATCTGTATACCCGAGGCAAAATTTTTACCCAGCGAAGGATAAAAGGACGATGAAGGAAGGAGCAGACCAACCTTTAAATGGCCGGACTGGCCGGTGGTTCGTCGTAGTGAAGGTATACCAGGTAGAAATGCGGTCAATGCCGCACCTCCGGCGGCTTGTAAAAATCTTCGGCGGTTTATTGACAATTTTGTATCGGACTTGCGTTTCATGGCGCCTCCTGAAACGAATCATGTTCAAAGCAAATACAGCAGAAAAATGGACAACTGTCCTGTTTTATTAAAATAACCGAACTATCGAAAGGGGGACCAATAATTATCTCTATATAATCCTAATCAATTCTCCAAATGTCAAGAAAAAATCCGTTTACTTTTCTCTTGACAATATCCGGATTAATGGTAATTTTATTCTAAAAATATGATAGAATTTTCTAATTCTTTCTGATCTATATCACAATTTTAAATATTTTTTAGGTCCATATTAAATACAACACTGGACCCAGAACCATTATCAAGGAGGCGCTATGTCGGATCCATTTTTAGGTGAGATCAGGATGTTCGCCGGGAATTTTGCCCCACGCGGATACGCCCTTTGTGAAGGTCAGTTGCTGGCGATCTCGCAGAACAACGCCTTATTTGCTTTACTTGGCACCATTTATGGCGGAGATGGCCGGACGACCTTCGGCCTGCCGGATCTCCGCGGACGTATTCCTCTGCATGCCGGCCAGGGTCCTGGCCGGATCCCAAGGCCGCTAGGGCAAAGAAGCGGTAGTGAGCAGGTAACCCTGACAATCAATCACCTTTCAACACATGAACATCCGGCACAGGTGCTCAGCAAGCCCGGCGACAGTGCCAATCCTGAAAATCGTCAGTGGGCGGCCACCTCCGGTACACCCCCGTATTACAGCGATGCGGACCCGAATCTCGATATGGCGGCTAATATGCTTACCAGTGCCGGCGGCAACCAGGCCCACACAAATATGATGCCGTATCTTTGTATAAACTTTATAATCGCTTTAACCGGCATTTTTCCTTCGCGAAACTGAGGAGTATCAATATGAGTGAACCCTTTATTGCAGAAATCAGAATATTTGCCGGAAATTTTGCGCCACGCGGATGGGCATTCTGCAACGGACAACTGCTGCCCATTTCCCAGAATACCGCTTTGTTCTCTCTGATCGGTACCACCTACGGCGGAGATGGTCGTACGACTACCGCATTACCCGATTTGCAGGGAAAAGCCCCGATGCATCCCGGCACAGGCCCCGGCCTGACAACCAGACGTTTAGGCGAGAGAGGGGGAAGCACGACGGTGACACTGACCGAAGCCCAGATGCCCGCTCATACGCACACGCCGAGAGGCACCACAGGCCCGAATAACAATGAGAATCCAGGCTATATGAGCTGGGGTCAGCACAGTGAGGATAACGCTTATCGCGACGCACAAGCGTTAAATGTTAAAATGAGCGCAAATGCGCTTAGCCCTTCCGGGGGTAGTCAGGTACATAATAACCGTCAACCGTTTTTAACCCTGAATTTTATTATTGCCCTGGTAGGCTTATATCCTTCACGGAATTGAATTAATATATTTAAAAGCAGTATCGCGCTGAATTAAACAGATTTTGCAGGGAGAAAATAATGAGTGAGCCATATTTAGCCGAGATCCGTATCGTCGGATTCAATTTCGCCCCTCGCGGATATGCCTTTTGTGACGGGCAGATCCTTCCGATTAATCAGAATCAGTCGTTATATTCGTTGCTTGGCACAACCTATGGTGGCGATGGGAGGACAACCTTTGCCCTGCCCGATTTACGCGGACGGGTTCCTATTCATACCGGTGACGGAAATCAGCTGGGTCAGAAGGGGGGCGAGGAAAATCATTACCTGACCTTACAGGAAATGCCCCGGCATGAACATCAGATCAGTGCGACCAACAGCGATGCCAACAAAAAAAATCCGGCAGACAATACATGGGCCGCGGAAGCCGGCGGTACCCGTTTTGGCAGCGCGCCACCCTACACCACAATGCGAAGCGGCAGTATTTCTTTTGTTGGCGGTGGGCAGGCTCATGAGAATATGCAGCCATTCCTGGTTGTGAGCCTTTGCAATCGCATTACAGGGGCTTTTTCCGTCACGAAATTGACCTGATTTGATTAACCTGGATAATACACGGATTCTGGAAATAATATTATTAAGGTGTTGTTTTTTTGAATATTAAGTGAATTCAGTCATTCCGCCCGCCGGAAGCGGGTCAGAAATCCCGAAATGATGATCAACCTAGATCCTGAGACAAGCTCAGGATGACATTGAACAGACGATAGTGAAACGAGCCTGTACTGGCGACAGGCCAGGGCTCAGGATGACATTGAACAGAAGACAGTGAATAGTAAACGTATTTGGTTTGAAATTTGTGATATACAAAAAATATTTAACCTTTGAATAAACACTCCGGAAAAAAGACAAAAGACATTACCGCGGGATTAAATTTCCGGCCGATAAGAGAATCAGACCGGGCTTTTCTGTTCGAACTGTATAGCAGCACGCGAACGGACGAACTGGCCATTACCGACTGGACGGACGAGCAAAAGAATATATTTCTGCAGCAGCAGTTTACGGCCCAGGATACTTATTATCGGGAAAATTTCCCCCAGGCAACCTTTCTGATAATCCTTAATGCTGAAAAACCCATCGGACGTCTATATACCGATCGCAGAACCGATGAAATACGGTTGATTGACATCGCGCTGCTGCCCGAATACAGAGGTAAAGGATTTGGTACCGGTCTGCTCAAGGATCTGCAAACCGAAGCTGTACAGGCCGGTAAACCGTTACGTATTCATGTGGAAAAATTCAATCCCGCCCTTCGTCTGTATGAACGACTCGGGTTTGCCCGTATTGCAGATACCGGCGTATATTATCTGATGGAATGGTCACCAGGCATAAAATAATCGCTTATCATGATCACCTTAAACAACCCGGGATATTAATGGAAAAAACCAATAAGGCTTCAGACTTTGCCACCTATCTGAATCAAAAATTTGAGATCAGATTCGCAAGCGGTGAGAAGGCCGATGCCATACTGACCGAGGTCAACGAATCTTCCCCCAAAACCTTCTCGATTGTATTCAGGCTCAGCCGGCCGAGTGAGGTTCCCCAGGGCATCCATACCATCGGTAACGAAAAATTTGGCTCAATGGATCTGTTCCTGGTACCGATAAACCGCGACAGCTATGAGGCGGTTTTTAATTTTGTCGAAGATTAGACGGTCCCGATAAAGGCATTTCCAGGCGGTTGCAATAGAAATAATTTGCCTGGGGTGGTCACGTTATTATTTGAACTCAAATGCAAACAGACGGGCATGACTTAATTGAAAAGATAAATGTATAATCCGTCCTTTGAGCGATGTTAACCTTTGCTTTGTAGTCTCTTCATTTCCCCAGTATACCTTCGCCTGCAAGTCATCGGATGTAACCGGCACACATTCAGCGTATCCCAATCCTTCAATATTGCGTCCGGTGATTGCATCGCTTATCGCAACCCTGATCTGCCCGTTCCCTGCATCCGCATTTAGTTCAAACGCCTCCGGAATTATATTCATAATCATAGAAACCGTTTGCAGCTCTCCCGTCTGTTCGGTATCATTTTCCCAGGCGACATATCGATCCCGTAAAATTCTGACCAAACCAATCTGCCGCTCCCTGAAGCGATTTTTTTTATGCCCCTGCCGGTACCCCCCATAATAAAGCCGTGTAGAATCACCGATAATCAACTGTTCATCGATCCAGGCATGGGCATGATCCCAGGCAGCCGGATCGGGATCGGGTTCAAAATATATATCAAGATCCCGCATCCAATGCTCCCCGTCATAACTCCAGGCAAGTGATGTATGCGCTCTGCCAAAGGCATCGGAGGCCACGTCCTCTGCGATCAGATCATCACGCAATACCTTGACCATGGCGATAATCAATGATCCCCGAACCAAATACCCACTCATCCCATAGAATTGGGTTTCCCCTTGATCACCTTGCCCTGGATTGGCATAGAGAACAAATGCCGGATCAGTCCAGGTTATCAGGTCAGTACTGTAGCATTGCATGGTTGTCCGTCGCCGGCCGATCCAACGGTCGCTGCGCATAAATGTCGATATAGTAGCCACATAATGTTTGCGTATCGAATCCCACCAGATGCCGGTAATATCATGATTGTGGGATATTACGGTGGTATCACTCATCGGAGTCCAATTCAAACCATCTGCGGATACCAGCAGACGACTCCCCCCTTTCAGCCAGTATATATAAAGATACCTCTGAGCAGGATCCTCCCAGGCGGGACCGCGGTCAATTACTTCCGAACCGAATTGTATTTCGGGTGTATTGCAAATAACCATCGGACGGTTGAAATGGATACCGTCCTCAGAAGTCAAATAAGCCAGATGAGAACGACTGTGACTTGTATCGTCACGCCAGGCCCCATACCAGATTCGAAAACCGCTGCGTTCGTAAAACGGTAAAACGGAAAAGAAGGGTTGAAAACAACGGTCAGAATCACTTGTGATCAGCGGATTGGGTATGGTCACATTTCGTATGGGCTGAATAACCCTCCGTTTTACATTTTGCACTTTATCAATGAGATAATCGCTCACAAGAACATGCGGCCCGGGACTTGCCGGAATTGGTTTCTCTGGTTTTCGCCAGCTCAGTGTATCCGGAGTTTTAGCCTGATAAATCGCAGAATTGTCGGGACGTGGATATGAATCTAATGCGCCCTGCATATCTTTGACAATCTTATCTATGGAATTTCGTTGCGCTGGTGTATGGAAAAAATTCTCCGCCGGAATCAGTTCACGCTGACGGCCTTTCCAGGACCAGAATAATCGCAAATGCGCGCTTCCCCCATCCTGGAAGTATTCAATCCGGAAAGGAATCATTCTCCCTTTTTCAGAATTCCAGGATCCTTCCCGCACCTCCTGTTGCCCCCATCCATTAATCACTGCTTCATCATCGAAGAAAAGTCGCAGACCATTATCGGCTTCGGCAAAAAAATCAATAGTCCCTTCAACCGGCCATTTGATCATGCCTATCCAAACACGTGAGAAGTCACTATAAATGGTTCCGGTATCTAAATCTAGTTTTTTATCGATACCGATATCGGCAACTCTTCTAAAATCGGGACTGTGGTATTCTACCCAAAGGATGCCGGATGTTAATGGCGCTTCATATTTTTGTCGGCAACCAGCCAGGATAAAGGTTGAGAGTATTAAAAGGCTCAGAACTTTTTTTCGGTATATACAGAAGTTCAAATTTTTAATAAATTTCCCCTTGCTATTTTCAGTAATTTATGTACATTTAAATCATACCGATATGTTGTACAGATAGCAGACGTAAAATCATCTGCCCTGAATCTCGTTTACAGCCGTGACCTCAGATTTACCCGGTGATTGTTTTATTGTCTTAAGCATGTTCATTCTAATCAGAGCCAAAATTAAATACAAGTTTAATTTGGGATAATAATGGATGATCTTAAAGACCGCCGGTATATGCATCGGGTTTCCATCCCGAGTGCATTGTTATATTTCCGTGAGATCGAAAAACCATTCCTGCTTAGCACCTATCAAGGACCTTTCCAGATAACAGATATAAGCAAAAGACTCACTCAGTATCGAAGGTCCGCTCAGATTAGAATCTAAGACGTTGCTCTATTTAAAGATTATTGTGCCGGATCAACCGGCTATCATATTAAAAGGCCAGATTCTGGGGTATCCCAGGGATCGGGCCGGAAATATTTCCAGGACTGTTATCCAGATATTGCCATATGGTCATGATCCGCACTATAATTCATTTACGTCCAAAAAGCGTCTGGAACTCTGTTTAAGCGCCTATACCCCTTAACGACCTCACACCAACAGCGGTTTTATATATCAGTTTATCAAAGAGATGCGTAATATCTATCTTAAGGAGATCTTTATATGACCATAAAAATTACTTTTTTACTCATGCTTTTTATATCGATCAACTATGCCGCCCCATCAAAATTTATGGTAATCGGGCAGGATACAGCTGCTGTCGATAGTATAAAAAAACCGGTACCTGATTATAAAAGTGTAAATGTCATTGTTGAGACCGATTGGGGCACCACAGATAAAACAGAGAATGTGGATGTATATATAAAAAAGCAAAAAGGCAAGCATACGGATCTGATCTTGAAAAAAAGTGAACATCAGGAGTGTATAATTGAGCTGGTATCGGGAATGGTTGTCAAAATCGTTGATCGTAAAACCGGTAAGATCCTCAAGACGTATAAACCGTAGATTGAAACATAAATCATCGGGTACCAGATTGTAAACCGGATTATTCTCTGCCTTGCCGAAGATTGTTCTGCTAATAAAATGAGCTTATCATTCTGATCAGACCACTCAGAATCGCGAAGCGCCCGCTAGCCTACCGAGGCCGTTAGCGGGATTGGTGTCTGGACAATTCTACTAAGCAGCAGATCAAAACGGGCCTTGACATGAAATGAATTATACGCCCGGCCAATCCCAAAGGGCAGTATTTGAATAATGCTATTGTGTGTCAGGTGATCTATTTCCCTGATACGTCCCTTCAGATAAATGGCCGGATAACCGGGAACTATTATCTTCAATTCCAGAACAGTGTTTGTTCCAAATGGCATTTCATCAGCCAGACGTGCGGCACTTTTACTGATATCGATTAACCGGATTGGTCCCTGAAACGGTTTGATGAAGTTTATTTTACCATCTCTGCGGAAATATACGATCGTCTCCGGCAGGACGATGCGATCTATATAACGTCGTTCTTTTTCCTGATCCATCCTGTTTTCTTCTCAATCAATTTATTGAACACAAAAAATGATATCTTACTTTCCTGTCGTCTATAAGGAAATATTTTCTCAAAATGTTCCCGTTTATAAAATTATTTTAAACCTTCCGGTTCCGCTGATTGTGTTCTTAATCAGATAGTTCTGACACATGCGAACGGTAATCTCTGTCATTTCCCTTTGTTGATCCACCCCCAGTCCCTATACTCGGTGCCTTTTCCCTTCTTAATCACTGAGGACGTTGCAGTAATCGACAAATTCTTCCTGGTTTAATCTAACACGGTCCTATCTCTCTCTTGGAAAAGGGAGAGATAGGGTGTTATTATTTATATTCGAGTTATTTATTTACAACCCCCCTCCCCCGTTTTCTAAGGAATAATTAATTTAATTTATTTTAAACCAGATCGGGATTTTCTTACATAAACGATTTAAAATCAGCATTTTAAGGGAGTGTATACTTCAAACGAACGCCCAGAACCCCGGTTACCGTATCGCTCAGATAATCCTTGAGATATATGGAATAGAACACCGATGGATTAAATTCACCACGGATCCAGCTCAGTCCGAAGGATAATGTATGTGTGATTTTATCGGAAAAACTATCCGATTCCTGGGAGAGTAATATTTGTCCCGCAAGTTCTATCGACAAGGCGACCGGATCAAACCGCACCCCGCCAGCGGCACCATAGTTGATGATAAATTCGATATCCTCCTTTTCTGATTTTGTCGGGATCCAGAAGCGTGTTCCAATCTCAAATCCATAAAATGCTCCATTTGGCTTTTCGGCGGCCCAGACTGACGTTTAGCATCAAAGTAAGCCTATTTGGTATATACCGATGTCCATGCTGGAATTGTGTCAATAGCGAATACAGATTACTGACCTCATTGTCCTCCGAAGCGGTTGGCAGAAAAAGCCCAAAGGTACCACTGGAGCGTAATCCCGTTGTATCTGGGCTCCGGGTCTGTACACCGGCAAACATATTTCCGAAGCCTTGCTCATTGTCACTGTCTTCAAACGACCAGGTTGAAAACGGGATTCCAATCAGTATATTAATTTTCTTGCTCACCGGAAAAGCCATATCCAGCTGATACACACCCGATAAAAGGGACAAATCGATTTCACTCTCGAAAGAGGGATGCATATACGTCAGATCGATGCGGCTTTTTTCACCGGGCGGCTCCTGCATCTGAAACCGCTGTCCATACAATTGATTAATCAGAAAAACGATCAAAAGGCATCCAAAAATCCTGTTTAAATGCATGATTGATCCTCCTTAGCTTTTAGAACGGCTGTGGGAACTTTTTTAGTTTAAACCCAGCAAAATTATGACCCGCTCGATAAAATGGATTCCAGCCGGAACATTGTACGCCTGTATAACTGAGCCCTGCCCGAAAATTGCTAAATTTGCGGCATTAGTCAGCAACATATTTATGTCAGCGCTGGTTGGGAGAAAATAAAATAAGCAACCAAACTACCCAATTGGCCCGCTGTAATCTCATATTGTCAGGGAAGCCTAATCGTCCGGTACATCACGATAAGAATTTAATTAGCGAGAGGAAAAAATCCAATGACTTTTTGGACGTGATTATGATTTCAGGCGTGCCGCCGCATTTCGGTCGAGGAACCAAATAATATCCCCATTGACCGGTTTTACCCGCGATGCGGGTAAAAATTTTCCCTTCTCCTTTTGATTCAGAATCTGATCAACCACATCCGCCTTTGAAGTTCCGCTTACCATGAACATCACCCTTTTTGCATGGTTCAGGACTGGCATAGTCATGGTGATTCTTTTATGTGCGATACCGGGATTTTCAGAAACGGCACAATAGGAATTGTCATTTTCATTCAAATCCGAATCCGGAAATATGGAAGCCGTATGTCCGTCTTCGCCAATACCGAGCAAAATCAGATCGAAGACAGGTACACCTGTGTCAGAAGAAGGCAAGTTTCTGACAAGTTCCTCCCCATATCTCCGTGCTTCCGATTCGGGTCGTGATTCGCCCAGTATGCGATGTACATTTTTGGCTGCAATATTGATATGATCAAGCAACGATTCACGTACCATCCGGTAATTACTGTCAATATGATCTGGTGACACGCAGCGTTCATCCCCCCACCAGAGATGGATATTCTGCCAGGATAGTTCACTGGCCGGTTTGCTGCCTAAGAACTGGTAAAGACTGACGCGGTGTATTGCCTCCGGCAAGCGCAATATGCGTCGGCTCATTTGCAGAGAGACCAGACTTAACCAAAGTAAGAAAATATTTGTAAATGCCGGCCGTCATTGTATCAATGGTGTGATAGATCTTAATCAGAGGTCTTTTTGACATAATAATTACAATTCACAATACGTATCTTCATTTGTCAGATTTTTACAAGGATATCGCCAGTCCGTGCCTTTATCCAGCAAATCGGAAGCCTCTTTGGGTCCCCAGGTCCCTGCGGGATATCCAAATATTTTTATCTCAGGATCCTTTTCCCATCCTGCTATGACCGGATCGATAAATTTCCAGGCTGCTTCCACTTCATCTGAACGGGAGAAAAGCGTGGCATCGCCGAGTAATGCATCAAGTATCAGCCGTTCATAGGCTTCCGGTATTTTATTGTCAGACAGATCGGCATAATGAAAATCCATCGCGACATTTTTGATCTCAAAACCACTTCCCGGTAATTTCATCCCAAATTTTAGCAGGATCCCTTCGTCGGGCTGGATGCGTAGAATCAGCTGGTTTTCCCCGTCTCCCGACCGGAACAATGCATGAGGGGTGCGGTTGAAATGGATGACCACTTCCGTAACACGGGTAGGGAGCCGCTTACCGGTCCGGATGTAAAAGGGAACACCTCCCCAGCGCCAGTTATCGATAAACAATTTCATCGCGATATAGGTTTCTGTTGTCGACGCCGGTTCGACATTTTTTTCTTCCCGATATCCTTTTAGCGATTCACCCCTGATGGTAGAGGAAATGTACTGACCCCGTATAACCTGATGGCCCGTCTGATCCGGTGGTATTGGTCGTAATGACTGGAAGATTTTGCGTTTTTCATCCCGGACCTGGTTCATTTCGAACACCGAGGGCGGTTCCATGGCCACGGTCGCCAGCAGCTGCAGCAGATGGTTTTGCACCATATCACGCATTGCGCCGGCATGATCGTAATATCCGCCACGGTCACCGACCCCAACCGTTTCCGATGCGGTAATTTCAATATGTTGGACATAATTGCGATTCCATAAAGGTTCAAATATTCCGTTGGAAAACCGAAATGCGAGGATGTTCTGTACCGTTTCCTTACCCAGATAGTGATCGATCCTAAAAATTTGGTCCTCCTGCCAGATTTCCTTTAAGCGGATATTCAAATCAAGCGCAGACTTTAAATCGTGACCAAACGGTTTTTCAATGACCAGTCTTCTCCAGCTGTTTGGGGACGTGCACTTGTGCATTTCCTGAGCCCCCAAACCGCTGGCAACATCAATAAAAAACTCGGGTGGGATGGACAGATAAAATAAATAATTGCCTCCGATATCCAATTTCTGATCTATTTCCTCGAGGTGTGATTTCAGTTTTTTGTAATCTTCGGTCTGGCGCATATTAAAATTCTGATAATTTACATTTGATAAAAAATCGTTCATGGCGGCCAGGTCATTATCCTGGCTTTTCAAATTTCCGGATAATTTTGCCCTGAACGAGTCAGAGGAGAACTCGGTTCGCCCCAACCCCAGCACCGCAAATTTCTCCGGTAGATATTTTTCACGATAAAGTTTGAACAGGGCCGGTATCAGTTTCCGCTCGGTGAGATCACCGGAACCACCGAATATGATCAAAATAAATTTATCGGGTATTTTCATATTTCAATATTCCTGCTTTTTCGGGTATGGTTTATGTTAAAAATTAACAGCTATTGCAGCATTAAACCATCAGGATAGGATTATCCTTCCCGGAGATGCGAAAAGATCAGTTGGGACTCCAGCCCAGTTTTTTACTTTTTAACCGCTTCCTGCCTATTCCTTACGGATCGGTTCAAAATACGCGTGCAGGGTCTCAAGTGTCGTATTGTCGGTACGGAGATCGTGGACAATTTCCCCCTTTTCAAGAATTACGATTCGTTCGCAAACCTCTGTTACATGATTCAGATCATGGCTGGATATCAGCATGGTGACACGTTCCGATTTCATTCGCTCTTTAAGAATATTCTTGAGGCGAATGACACTAGTGGGATCCAGATGCGGAAACGGCTCGTCAAGAATGAGTACTTTTGGATTACCGAATAGTGCCGCGGCGATACCGATCTTTTTCTGGTTTCCACGCGATAGTGAACGGATATATTTGTTCTGATTGAGAATCTCCCCGTTAAAGAACTCCTCAAATCCGGCCAGGGTTTTCTGATAGTCATCCGAATCCATATTGTGCAGCCTGGCTACAAAAGTGAAATATTCTTCAGGTGTCAGAAACTCGATCAAAAAATGTTCATCCAGAAACGCACCGGTATACGGCTTCCAATGATCGCTGTGCGTAATATCTTTTTCATTTGAGAATACCTGTCCGGCGCTGGCTGAGATGATATCCAGTGCCAGGCTGAAAAACGTGGTCTTTCCGGCGCCATTATTGCCGACCAGACCAAAACTCTCACCGGTGGGAATGATCAGATCCGGCAGGTTGAGAACGGTTATACCGTCGTAATTTTTTATGAGATGAATTGTTTTTATCATTTCTCAATCTCCATCGGATTAGCTCTGCCGGAAACCGGCCATCATACGATACTTTTGCTGTTCCAGACGTTTTGCGATCATGGCCATTATCGGCTTTTTCATCAGCAGGCCGAGTATACCTATCCCGGCCAGGGTGATCATGCCGGTATCATTCAGGCCGTTCAGTCCAAACGGCAGGTATATCAGAATCGGAACGATCAGGACGGGCAGAATGGTTGAATAATGCGAGGCACCTTTACCCTGGGTACCAAAGATACTTGCATTGAGATCCATTCGTTTGCGGGTAAAGGTCACCAGATAAAACAGCACCAATATATTTATACCGATATTATAGATGAATAGAGCTGTATTGATATATACAATGACAGGAGAAATTAACATCAAAGCCAACATCAGTATATAGTTAATAATGCCCAGCATAATCAGCAGTAGATACTTTGCATTTAAATATGCTTTAAAATTTATATTTCGTGTAATCAGAAGTTCAAAATATCCGCTTTCCCAGGCGAGCATAAACTGGCCATAGAACATCAGCAGAATTCCGGTGAACAGCATGCCCATATAGATCATCATCACATCAGAAAAGACGGATCGTCCCGGTACTTTCCACTGCGGGTCGGAATAGATCACAGTTGTATCACGGGTTATCAGCAGCGTTTGCGTATCCGGTTTGAGACTATCTCCCTTGGCTGTTTCTGTGGCCCACGAACCAAGCGTATAAATATACCGGATCTCTGCCTGATCCGGGAAGGCAATGGTCCGCTGCCAGCTGCTGTCGGGCAGCAATTGCATTGGGATACCGGCAGGATGCCATTTCGTCAGATTCGGGTGATCGCCGGTTATATAGATCCAGGCCCCATCCGGTATATATACTTTAGGCAGGCGAAACATGACCTGATGATCTGTAACCGATGATTCTACCGACCGGTCATATCTCACCGCTTCCATATCCGGATGGACATAAGGTTCCAGGTCACGACTGAGCGAGAAATAAATCAGCGGCGCAATAATCAGTGTGACCAGACCGGTGGCCAATGATGCGCGGGTTCGTTTATTGCGCAATAACAGCTTTAATTCCAGTTGCAAAAACACACCCGTTTCACCGAAAAAACGCTCGAGAAACGCATATTTTCCGGAAGAGACCTGTCCAGATCGGGTTGAAAATGAAGATTCATCAAGATACATATGATTACGAAAAGTAGCATAATTCAGCCGATACAATCCGATCAGCACAGGCTGCAGGTATCAGGATCATGGAGGGATAATCGATGAGTTGACCAAAAATAAAGGTGGATACATTACGCAGCGAATATAGACCAAATTTATCTGCCGCCAGCGATGCGACCAGAAACAGCACAATCAGAATAATCCTTCCAGGATTCAGTGCGCTTTGGCGATCCAGATATAAATGGATCAGACTATTGCTGAGCATCAGCATAAAAACCCCGGTGGTCCAGAACCAGGCGGTTAAGGGAGAGACAGCCGGTACCATCACTTTTACCACCACCGGCACCAAAATTAAGAGCGGCAGAATATTAAAAAGACTCAGAAAAGATTTGGAGATAAGAAAATGAACCAGGGTTGATCGTTTTAAGGGAAGTATCAGAAAAGGCCGTATCTTCAAAACAGGTGTCTGTTGTAAGAAACGTCGGATCAATAAATCCGCCACCAGGTAATAGAGCAGAATACCATTAATCAGTTGAATCGGATCACGATCCGGATATATTTTTGTCAGGATTCGATCAAATAACAATCCGAACGAGAGCATATTGAGTGCCAGTAGAGTTATCAAGATCCCCCAGAATATGGAAGCCCCGAGGCTGCGCTTCCATATTACGGATCGCACCATCTCCCGCCAGGTATGTAAGAAAAGTACACGAAACATTTTAGATGAACTTCCTGGTTATCAAAATATCCAAAACCGCAATGATTATTATAAGAATATTACCCCACAAACAATTACGGGTTCTATGATGTCATTTAAATCCTGAATCAGAAGTCTGAAGGTAAATATAATTATTTAACCTACAAAAAAGACAATTTTATTTACCAAACACGCCCATGCGATTGGCTTTCGGATGGCAGGGATTGTAAATAAAATAAAATTAATTTTGTGACCGGACGTTTTGGTTTTTAAATTCCCTTTTATTCAACAATTATCCATTATAGAAAATGAGGTGCAAAATTTATGAGAAACATGATTTTACTTTTTCTGACAGCTATTTTGTTGATTTCCTGTTCCAAGTCAGACGAGAACGCCAAATTTGTCGCTCTGGCGGATAATTTTATCGGAAAATTCCTTGAACTTAATCCGGAGTGGGCAACCTCCCTTGGCGACCACCGTTACGATAACCGGATGGGAGATTACAGTCTTGCCGGGATAAAACATGAAACGCAGTTCATCCAAACCTATCTTGATTCACTAAATATGATCAACCCTGAAAATTTAAACCGGACAAATCGGATCGATTATAAAATTCTGAAACTGAATCTTGAGTCAATGTTATTTTCCCGCACCACCTTGAAGTCCTATGAATGGAATCCGCTTGCTTACAATATGGGAGGCGCAATCTACAGTCTGCTTGCCCGCGATTTCGCTCCTTTGAATAAAAGACTCGAAAATGTAAAACAACGTCTTCAGGCCATACCCGGAATTCTGGAGGCTGCCCGGGCAAACCTGCAGAATCCGCCAAAAGTCCATACCGAAACCGCGATCATTCAAAATAAGGGAAATATCAATCTGATAACAACTGAGTTGAATTCCTTTATTGAACAGGTTCCCGAAATGAAGACCATTCTCGCCCCTGCGCAGGATGAAGCGGTAAAGGCCCTTGAATCTTACGGGAATTGGCTGGAAGAGGATTTGCTTCCCCGTTCCAACGGCGATTTCCGTCTGGGGGATGAAAAATTTCGCAAAAAGTTAGTTTACACCCTGGAATCGGATTTATCCAAGGAAGACATTTTGACCAGGGCAAATATTGAACTGGAAAAGACACAAAAAGACATGTATGAAACGGCGAGCATGCTGTACGGGAAATATTTTCCGGGAAAAGCCCTTCCTGGTCCTGACAGGAAAAAAGAGGTGATCAAAGCCGTTCTGGATCGTATTGCGGACGAACATCCTAATAATATCACCATCGTGCCGATGGCAAAAGAAAAACTTGCTGATTGCACCGAATTTGTAAAAGCGAAAAATCTTGTAACGGTGCCGAATGAACCAATCCGGATCATTGTCATGCCTGAATTTCAGCGTGGTGTGGCTGTTGCCTACTGCGATGCACCCGGCGCGCTTGAGGAGAAAGGTGAAACGTTTTATGCCATCTCACCAACCCCGGATGACTGGAATGCCAAACGGGTACTGTCTTTCTTCCGCGAATACAATAATTATATGCTCGACAATCTGACCATTCATGAAGCGATGCCGGGTCATTACCTGCAGCTGATACACAGCAATAAATTTCAGGCACCCACAAAAATCAGGACCATCTTTGCCAGCGGTACCTTTATCGAAGGCTGGGCTACATACTCGGAACAGCTTATGGTCAAAGCCGGTTTTGGCGGACCGGAACTAAAGATGCAACAGCTGAAAATGCGTCTCCGGCTGATCATCAATGCGATCATCGATCAGAAAATTCATACAGAAGGGATGACCGAGCAGGAGGCTCTGGCGATGATGATGAATGATGGTTTTCAGGAGGAAGGAGAAGCCGCCGGTAAATGGCGCCGCGCATGTCTGACTTCTACCCAGCTATCCACTTATTTCGTCGGTAATCTTGAGGTCAATGAAATCCGGAACCGTTATGAATCCAAGAAGGGTCCGAATATGAACATGAAAGAAATGCATGACAAAATGCTTTCATTTGGTTCGCCGGCACCAAAGTTTGTCATGGAGATGCTGGAATTGTAATTTAACCCCTTGCGGCTGTCAATACGGCAGCCGCTTTGTTTTAACCACAACCCACCGTTTCGGTCATTCCGTAGGAATCTTTCTGGTATTAAATCTGTATTCGGCACTGAGGAAGATCCTTGCAGGATGACAAATAACAATATTATCACAATCAGTGCGTTTGATTATAATACTATTATGTTTTTTGTTTCCGGCTTATTGCTGTTTTTTGATTTTTTCCAAAGGACCCTATTCGGGGGGCTTTGGATTTTGGATTGTTTATAAGCCGATCCACCAAATCCGGCCTGCCTATTTTTTCAAGTGTTCTTCGAATCCAGTTCCTGTGTTCCCGTTTATACCAGAAAAAGAAACGATTCTGCTCACGCTTTGCCGTTTCGGTCCGGGCAGTATAGACTGGTTTCAGCGTATACGGGTGATAACCGGAGTAGTAGATTACTGTGGCGACGGTCATCGGCGTTGGTGTAAAATCCTGTACCTGCTCCAGTTTAAACCCGAGCTTTTTTGTCTCACAAGCCAGATTGGCCATACTCAAAGCCGTCGATCCGGGATGACTTGAAATAAAATAAGGGATCAATTGTTGGTTTAATCCGGCATTTTTACCGATCCGGTCAAATTTTGCCTTAAAATCATAAAAGTATTTGAAGGAAGGTTTGCGCATAATTTTTAAAACATCCTCGGAAGTATGTTCTGGTGCTACTTTTAAACGTCCTGAGACATGTTTGGTGACCAATTGTTCGATGTACCGGTCATGGCTTGGATCTTCCAGCTGATTATTAGGGCGGCGAACCAGCAGATCATACCGGATGCCGCTGGTCACGAAGGCCTTTTTTACTTTCGGATGCTGCTCAACCGCTTGATAAATATCAAGCATCGCCTGATGACTCGTATCGAGATTATAGCATATGGTCGGATTGACACAGGAGGGGCTGACACATCTGTCACATATCGACTGGTTTTTCCCTTTCATTTTATACATATTCGCAGAGGGGCCACCAAGGTCGCTGATATATCCTTTGAAATCGGGCATCCTTGTGATCGCATCGACTTCTTTCATAATAGATGCCTTTGACCGGCTGGCGATCATTTTCCCCTGATGGGCTGAGATCGTACAGAAGCTGCACCCTCCGAAACAGCCCCGATGCATATTGACCGAATGACGAATCATTTCATAGGCCGGGATGTTTCCTCTTTTCTCATATTTGGGGTGTGGCATTCGGGTATACGGCAGATCGAAAGATGCATCTATTTCTGATTCAGTCATCGTCTGATAAGGTGGATTGATCACCAGGATCCGATCACCGCAGTTCTGTAACAGCCGGTTTGCATACTGTTTGTTGGATTCCCGTTCAACATATTTAAAATTGGCCGCGAATTTGCGCTTATCTTTCAGACAATGTTCATGCGAATTTAATTCAATGCTTTCCCATTTATTTACTTTAGGTACGCCGGCATTTTTTGTAACCATGACAACTGTTTGTGGGATCGTTTTTAAGGAACGGACCGGCACACCCCGGTCCGTCAGACGCAGAATTTCCCGGAGAGGTTGCTCCCCCATTCCGTATACCAGCAGATCAGCCTGACTATCCACCAGAATGGAGGGTTTGAGCCGGTCGGACCAGTAGTCGTAATGGGTTATCCGCCGCAGAGAGGCTTCGATTCCGCCGATGATCACCGGTACTTCCGGATACAGATCTTTCAGGATGCTGCTATAGACATGGGTGGCATAATCGGGGCGGAACCCCGCTTTTCCACCCGGCGTATAGGCATCATTCGACCGGCGGCGTTTGTTGGCGGTATAATGGTTAACCATGGAATCCATGCACCCGGCGGTCACGCCAAAGAACAAACGTGGCGCACCCAGCTTGAGGAAATCGCGCAGATCATCATGCCAGTTTGGCTGGGGAATGATTGCAACACGAAAACCCGCATCCTGAATAATACGGCCGATGACCGCCGCACCAAAAGCCGGATGATCCACATAGGCATCACCGGAAATCAGGATGACGTCCAGCTGATCCCAGCCGTATGCTTCAACTTCTTTCCGGGTTGTCGGCAACCAGTCGGTAAGCGGTCTTTCTTTTGGGGCAGCTTTGATCATTTATATTCTTGCTTTCAAGAAAAAGGTTATATGTTCTTTGGAAATTGGCCCGCGTTTGTGGTCTGGTAATTGTGATTTGGAAGCAAAAACAGGATATTTATCCTACTGTTACGTGGGCTATATTTTGCGCTTCAAAAACGTGCTGTTCAACAATTATTCAGACTCTTCCCCGCATTTCATAACCACCGGGTCAATACGGTTCACCAATTCACGAACCGGGTAATCGGCAAGAATAAAGGTATTTACTTTCAGATATCATATTTTTTTTTATTCCCCCGGATATTACGCCCTACTCACATTGCTTCAAGATAAACATGATCCGACATAATTTCAATGACTTGAACGGCACCGTTGGCAAATATTTTTTTCAGTACGCTTTCACTGGTATATATCCCGAATTGAACCCATCCAGAATTTTAAATCATGTTTTAGATAATTTAAATACCCTTTAAGCCGTTCACCTGATCTGCGTTGATAATATAGATCATCTTATGGGAAATCGGTTTTCCCTTTCAATTTTACTTTGCCTGGACAAAATGCAGCCCGAAAATTAACAAAATTACAATTAATACGTATTTGAGTCTATAGATTACCTTATTTGGTCTCTACCTTATTATTCTTGCAAACTGGTTTGAAAGAGTTATTAGACCACAGGATTTGTGGTAAAATAATTAAACATGCATATTTATAAAGATAAAAAGTCAGCGGCGGATTTCGCAGAACGGGAAAATTTCGCCGAAATTTCTTCCATATTTGATCCAACCCGGCAGTTCTTTGATTTTCTGGAAATAATCGGGCGTATTACTGATTTTGATGAGATACTCGGATTAATAACCCGAAAAGCGGTTGATTTTTTTCCTGCAGATTATGTCAGCCTGGTCATGGTAAATCCCAAAACCCGAAATACCATGCGGACCTTATTCAGTGCAAAATTAAAGGGTAGATCGCCGGTCACACATCATATACAAAGCAGTATCATTGACTGGATATCGAGAAAAAATACCCCTTTTGTAAGCCATGATATGACACAGGAAAAACGACTCAGGGGAGATCTGGTAAGAAATTCTGACATCCGTTCGGCGATGTGTATTCCAATCAAAAGAAATTTGCAAACGATGGGTTATATTCTTTTTGTTAACACCAAGTATAATTTTGCATTTACTACGGAGCATCTCTTCTGGGCAGAAAAATACAGTCTGCTGATTGCCCCATATATCTGCGATCTGAGCCTTTTACACAGGTATTTTGAACCACATACATCTCATAGTGCCCTTCAGAAAAAGTATGAGCGTTTTGGCTTAATCGGACAAAGTGACCGGTTTATAAAAATGCTTCAATCTATTGAAGCGGCTGCAAAATGTGATGTCCGGGTACTGCTTGAGGGTGAAAGTGGCACCGGAAAAGAACTTGTGGCGCGTGCTATACACCACGTCAGTAACCGCAGTGCGCAACCCTTTATAACTATTGATTGCGGTGCAATTCCGGAAAATCTGATGGAAAGTGAACTTTTTGGACATACAAAAGGTTCTTTTACCGGCGCGACCTGTGATCGGTCAGGGCTTTTTGTGGAGGCGAATCATGGTACATTGTTTATCGACGAAATTTCAAATCTGCCGCTTTCCATGCAGGTAAAATTACTCCGTGTGATTCAGGAGCGAGAAGTAAGGCCTTTGGGGAGCAACCAAACCTGCAAGATTGATGTGCGCATCATCTCTGCATCTACAGCAGGTCTCTATGACCTGGTTAATAAACAATTATTTCGCCAGGATCTGTATTTTCGACTGCATGTATTTCCCATCATCATACCTTCTCTAACGGAAAGAGTGGGGGATATACCTGTTCTCGCCAATTATTTCGTTGAGAAGTTTGCCAGACAACAGGGAAAAAAGGCCCGAATAATACAGCCGGTTCTTTTAAAATTTTTAATGAAAAAACGATGGCCAGGCAATGTTCGGGAACTGGAAAATTTTATTGAACGCTTGGTTACAGTCCTCCCAGAAGATATGAACATTATTGAATTCACCTTTTTAACGAAAGAATTACAGGATCTTTTCAGGTTTGATGATACCGACCGGACAGGTGCAAAAAATCTTCTTTCTCTCCAAAAGCAGGTGGGTGATTTTGAGCGTCAGATTATTTTGGAAATGCTTGATAAAACCGGCTGGAACAGATCCGAAGCTGCGAGACAAATGAATATTTCTGAGCGGACCATTCGGTATAAAATGCATAAATTAGGGATTATCAACCATAGAACCGATTGATCCATACCGAATATCTAATGATTAATCTGCAAAATTCGACAAATATTGCCAATTTGTACGACATTTTTTGCCTTATCCTGACTCCTGATATAGCCGGCTAAATCGATAATTTCGGTAATTTTGTCGATCACCACCATAATTATTCAAACCACTTATAGGGAGTGTAATATATCATAAACCATATATTTACAGCAGTTTATGTAGTCTTTTTTCAAGCCTGATGCATTATGGCATTATTTTTGACTCAAATCCATTTTAACAGGCGGTATCTTTTAAGATTGGTTTGATCATGTTCAACAAAATCACAGACAGATATACGGTATATAAAAGTCCTTTCCGGTTCCCGGCTACCGTTCGCAAATGTTCATTACCAAAATTTCGGGAGCTCCGCTCTGTTCAATACAAACCGCCATAAACACCTGATTGTTCAGACGTTAGGCATTTGTGCAGAAGGAGGAAAATAGATATGAAAACGATTTGCATTTGTTGTCTTTTAGCGATTTTTTTGATTGCATGTAAAGACACGCCGGAAGACATCACAGGCGTTTCCGAAGTTATCACGCAAAGTCGCTATCAGCCGGGCACCCGTATAGCAAGATTTGGAGACGAACTTACCCTGGCTGTGATTTTTGTGGATAGCAAACAAAATGTGGTAAGTATTCACAGCATGAATAAAGCCCTGGAACTTAATAATCCAACCTGTGTAAGTGGATTATCAAAGGTCAGCGATACTCAGGATATTGAAAATCTGCATTCATTACTCGAATCCACCACACATTATGTCTGGGTTGCGGAGATCGATCCGGATTATGAAAAAGAGGGTGGGAATCAAATGGGATTATGTTGTTCGATGCTCAGAAAAATAACCATAACATATTCGGGCACCGGATTTATCGAGTACAGTGATTTCCCCTGGACAAAAGATGACGAGGATAAAAAGATAGTTGATCCCGGAGATGTAGATGATATAAAAACGACCTTGGCTAAAACTGCGGGAAATCAATTTGTAATGAGAGGATTCGGTAAACTCAAGGATCTGACAGACGGTACATCTGCCGACTATGAGTCATTTTGTTCGATGAATCTTGATGTTGATGGAGAACGCGAAGAAGACCTTAAGACCATTATTAAAGAACCTTACGGTGTGTTATATTAGCATATCGGGGAAGAGTTTTCACTCTTCCCCATTTGATTATTTTATCGCTACCTGCCGGTCCAGCTTCGTATCTTCGGCCAGGTAAACGATTTCCATCCCCCCCTCACCCAGTTTTCTGATAATTTTATAATGAAGCAGTGTTTTTCCAATCATACCGGTTGTATCCTTTTTAAAAGTTCCAGGCCAAATTGAAAGAGGTGATTCTTCTATCCACATCCCTTTGAAGTAAATTGATTAGTAATATCTCCAGACCCGACGGAAAATCAGCGCAAAAATTAAGAATGGGTGGTATCTGCTCGTTTATGATTGCATAAATAATAGCCGAAGCATAGGTACCCTGAAACGGTGGTTCCCCGGTAATTAATTCATACAATACCACACCGTATGACCATAGATCTGTCCTTTGGTCAACGAGTTCCCCGTTCAATTGCTCGGGTGATATGTAACCAAGGGCTCCTTTGAGGTATTTTTCCAGATCATTACTACTACTACGGTTCAGAGCTGATAAACCGAAATCGATCAATTTTATATTACCGGTTTCATCCAGAATGATGTTATGACTTTTTAAATTTCCATGAATTACATCGGATTTGTGGGCGGCATATAATCCATCAGCTACCTGTATGGCATAACGAATAATATCAGCCATCGGAATAGGATTTTCCTTAAGCTTCTTCAATGATAACATTCAAATCTATTCCTGCGATATATTCAGTGACAACCATCGGCAGGTCTGTACTTTCCTCAACAGCGTATACCTGGGCAATATGGGGATGCTTCAGGGAAGCGACCACGTGTATCTCATTTTCAAACCGTCGTCGCTCTTCGGGATTGGAAGCAATCTCAGGGGGGAGAAATTTCCGGATCAACATGAGTCGATCTGATTGATATCAGAGGTTTTCTCTCCCTGTTCTCTGTGGTTTGTAAATAGATCTGGTTAACTAACCATACACAATATTAAAACCATAAATAGTCCATGCTATAATTTGGTGAGAAACGCCAAAATCAGGCATTTAATTTCTCTCAGAGGTAATATGTACTGGTAAAGGACAAAAGTGGATATTCACAAGGAGAACTTATTTCGATTCTGATCTGATTGAAGTGATGGTATTGGCTAAAAATAGTAATATCGCAATACCGTTTAGCATCCCTCCCCACATTCGGCCCTGCAGCCACCCGGCGTGATCGGCGGCCACCCGGAAAAACAGAGAGGCGTGTAACACAATGAGAGGGATATAATATGTTACACGAAAAGTCATTCTTACTTTTAGTATTGCCGGAAATATAATGGGAGCATGTCCGAGGATCATAGAGAAAACAAATCCCAAGCCAACACTATGGATCAAGGCATCATACGGCAACCCCGCTTGCTGGCCACCGTTAAAAAAGGCAAGCACACCACCGATGCCCAACCAGGCATAACCGATTAAGAGTGCAACGGCGATAAAACGGGCCAATCCGGCCTGCTTTACACTTTTTTTCGCCAGATCGTGCAGGAATAGCCACAAGGATAATACAATCATTCCAAATCCGACAACATGTAATCCGTGCTCAAAATTAAAAATTGTAACGGTCATCCCGCTTATCAATAATACGATACCGAGTAAGAAATGCACTTTCTTGCCATGGGTCAGGTTCAAAATTCGACTGAGTTCCAATCTCTCTCCGGCGATTGTAATAATCAAGAATCCCATCCACCACACTGAGATTACCGGGACAGCTAAACCGAAAAGCCACAAGATATTTCCAATCAACCAGACCAGGGCACCGGTAGCCATAATAATCATATGAAAATTGATTTCTCTGCTTAGAAAAACCCAAAATATAGCCAACAGAAATATACTTCCCACGGTAATCAAAATTGGCCCAAGAATAAACTCGGGATAGATCAGGATCAATATCGCGCCCAAACCGGTAGAGACAGGCGCAAAATATCCCCAGAACCGTTTAATGACCACAGCCCGCTCCAGACCGATAACGGTCCCAAAGAATCCCCCAAACATGAGTTGACCATGAGAAAGTGTTAGTGTGGAAGAAAACAAAGGTAAATTCCAGCCCATTCTCTGTAATCCCAACCAAACAGCAGTAATCAGCGAGAGTATGCCTAAAAATAACAGGGGCATTCTTAATGACCCTTGTGAATTCATATTCTACCTCAACAAATAAATATTTTAGTTCAAAAATCTTTACCTGTAAATTTTCTTAATCCACCATATAAGGGTAAAAATATCCACAGAACCATCACAGCTGCAGATATCAGCAAACCAAGGCCACTGCCAAAAAATCTTTGGAAAACCGCACCCGTGTATCCCATCAAGGCTGCGACATCAAACTGCATTACCATCATAATCCTTCCAAGATCAATCGGGTTAAGAAGGCTCATGAGAATGGTGGCGTACTCGAGCGGATAGTCGCTGTATAAATATATCGCAATTAGTATTAGTCCATCATAAACGACCGTAAAAATGAGCCACAAAAGGATGGCAAAGCCAAGACCTTTTGCCCGGTCTTCCGTACTCAGGGATATCAAAAATGCCAATGCCAGGAATACCAGTGTAAGATTTATTCCTGTGCTCAATAACATGGCCAGAGCCAGAAGATCGGACAAGTTTTTAATACCAAAGTATAACATGGGTATGCTTGTGCCCAGCACAAATCCGGTGGTCAGAGGGATCGCAATACCAAAATACATCCCAAAGAAAAGGTGTTTGCGGTTTATCGGTTGTGCGAGCAGCAGTTCGATGAATTCGCGGGAGTTGTACAAATATAAGGTACCAAATATGATACTTACCAGGGGAATAAAAATCAGTACAATATTTATCAGACTCAAAATCACGTTTGAAGATTCTCCTCCAAATCTCAGAAGCAAATCGGTGATTAACCAGAATAATAAACCGTAGAGTAACATCCACTTCCCGCGGAATACATCCTGCAGTTCGTAACCGATAATTTTTATTATGGCATTCATTGAACCGGATTCCCCATCAAATTTGCCACCGCACGCTCAAGTTTGAGTTCCCGGGTATTTTCGAATATACTCTTTACGGAACCTTTAAACTTAATTTTACCGCTTAAAATAAAAACAATTTCATCCGATAATTCCTCAAGCTCACTCATAATATGGGAGGTAATGATAACGGTTTTACCCTTCGCTTTGTCCTGCAGGATTTTGTCTTTCAGGAGACTGCTCGCCTGCGGATCCAGACCAGCGGTCGGCTCATCCAGAATGAGTAGTTCAGGGTTAAAAAGAAAGGCGATCAGGGCGCTGAGCTTTTGTCTGGTGCCACCGGATAAGGTGCGTATTTTTTTTGCTTTTTCCTGATGAAGATTAAAGCAATGAAATAAATCCCGGTCCAATTTTTTTATCCCCCTGCGCATATCCTCTACAAGGGAAATGATCTCTTCAACTGTCAGATTTTCGGGGAATCTACCGTATTGCGGCATATAACCTATATCGCGTCTGTATTGCCAGTCTCCATTGAGGGTATGCTCATTTACGATGATTGTGCCTTTATCAGGCTTGGTCAGTCCAAGGATACACTTGATAAGCGTTGTTTTTCCTGATCCGTTGGGACCGACAATGCCGATAATTTTACCCCGATCGATCTTGAGACTGAGATTATCAAGTACCTTCAGTTTGCCAAATCGTTTTTCCAGATTAAATATTTCGATCATAAGATTCTTTTCATTTTAGGATTTTGATCTGTCAGAGTCTCAGGCGTAAGCACCGGAAATACCGATTCAGCCATATCGAGCAGATCAATAAAAAAACTTTTTAATAAGATCAGTGCCGTGTGCTCGTTTTCCACAATCAACGAAAAAAGACGTACCGGTCTGAATGGCACATCCCCTGTTCCATCGCTGTTCAGATCATATCCCCGGTACCGATTCCAGTAATTTCCTGTAAACGTATTAAAATTCTGTCTGCTGTTGGTTGCCACATCAAAGGCATTGTTGACAAAATCATTTCGGGTGAAAACATTATCCATTGAATTGGCCATAATTTTTACTGCCCAGCCATTGCCCTGGAAGAGATTCTTCTGGATTGTTATTCTGTTTGATCCCTCGGTATAAAGACCAATTGAGTTCTGTGTAAATACATTTTCTTCAATAAGACTGTCTCTGATATCCTTGAGCAGCAAACCATAAGATGCCGGACCCCAGTTGTTATCAAAATGGTTTTCGGACATAATTACCGATTTTGTGTACATAACCGCAACACCTGCTCCGTTGCGCCTGAAAATGTTTTGCCGGTACTGACAGGAATTAGAAAACATAAAATGCAGACCATATCGTATATTGCCTTCACTTAGATTTCCGGCAATTTTCGTATCTTCGACAAATTCCATATAGATACCATCACGATGACCGGTTATATGATTTTTTTCAATCGTAATATTTTTGCAATACCAGAGATGAATGCCATTACCTGAGGAAGTTTCACGTTCAGCCTTTGCTGAAATATTATTATGGGTAACACGACAATCCGATGAATTGGCAAGATAAATGGCAAAAAAATTATCGCTGAAACGATTGTCACTAATGGTACACTGTTTCACATTTGTTAATTTAATCGCGGCATTTTCATGAATAAAACTGATACCGGCATTACGGAATTCAAAGCCCCGTATGGTAACCTCATCTGATCTGATGGTCAAAATATGATGCTTCCCTTCACCGTCAATCACGGGATTATTCTCCCCTAACAGCGTCAGTTTTTTTACTACCTCAAGATCATGTTCATCATAGTAACCTCCATGGACCATCAGCGTATCACCCTCTGCTGCCTGCTCCAGGGCAGTTTGAATGAGATCCCCCGGCTGAACATCAATGATCTCAGCCGTTGCCGTATTCCATAACAGAAACACAATAATAGTCAACTGTATCAGCGGATAAAGGGGTAAATGTCTGGTTTTCCCCATGTACTTAAGGAAGCTGCGTCCAGAAATAATAAGTTCATCACAGTCTGAATTATAAATTGCGCCAGTCATATTTCTTCTTATTGTTCGATCCAGCTTTTTCTGATCAAATCCTGCACTTCCTGCCAGGAAAGCAGTTTGCCACCATATTTCAGTTGCATATCTTCTGCCACACTTCTGTCACGGAATGCTGTCAAATTCAAACCCATCGGGCTATGCAAACGGTCGCTGTGGAGATAAACGCCTCTTTCAGCCTCGGTTAATTCTTTAGTCTGGTCAAAATCAACCGTCCACATACTGTGTATTTGGTCGTGTTCAACATCTTGCTTCAGATAAAAAGCCCCGAGACATTCAATGGAATCAAATTTATATATCTTGCTTTTGATCGTTACCAGTTCAGCACCATATCCCGGTTCTGATATGATCATTTTACAGTAGGTGCATTGATCCTGTCCGAAAATTATGGGATCCGGTCCTGGCGTGCAGGATTTATAAATTATCTGGAGTATAATTAAAAATACCAAATGTTTTGTTTTCAATCTAATTCCATGATGGTTACGATTCACCATCATCCTACTTGTCTTTTCCATTTATTAAATTTCCAATAAGTGACGCCCTTGGTCAATCTGGTACACGAAATTTCTGAGAATTCTTAATTTTTTCCCCACGTCTGTCTGTAATTACAGCGATAACTCCAAGCCCAATTGAGATCAACACGGTCCAGCCGCCCAGGTCCGGCCAGGAGCTGGTGCGCATATTCAACAATTGTTTCGATCCTATCAACGGTGGTTGATAGCTCATGCCCGGAATTTTTATTGCCGCTTTTGGATTCAGATTGTGCCCGTAGTCGTATTCCCACAGATAAAAATCCACAATCCCAATAATTGAAATGAACATGAACAATGCAAGCCAGATATATAAAAATTTGCGATTAAATCTGATTGATCCGATCAGACCGGACACGATCAAAAACAAGATAATCCATGGCATGATGCGAAGTTCCGGAATTGATTGCGGGTGAATTTCCTTCATTCCGATATAGTGATTGAGCCCATTTATATTTTTCAGGTCGTGCGGATTTTTACCCGTGATTTTATTGATCCAAATGTATAATCCGATCCCCTCCGGGTATTGGGGTGCGTTCAGATTTATACTCCAGAGTGGAAAAAAATATGTTAAAACCAGTATAATCGCAGCACCCGCGTATATTCGTTTAGCATTCTTAACCATACTTTTACCTTTAAACTTCAGAATAAAATAATGGGGGATTTTTCGCCCCCATACATCTTATTTTCCTGTACCATAGGTCACAGCAATATTGCTGTTTTTGGGTGATACGCGCACATATCCCTGCATTTCCTGGTGCAAGGCTGAGCAGAAATCCGTGCAATAGAACGGAAAAACGCCAATCCGTTTGGGTTCCCATACAAGTGTTCTGGTTTCACCGGGCATGACCAATAATTCGGAATTTAATGCGCCCTGGATGGCAAATCCGTGGGGCACATCCCAATCCTGTTCCAGATTCGTTACATGAAAGAAAACCTTATCACCCTGTCTGATGCCTTCGATATTATCAGGAACAAAATGTGTACGGATAGTAGTCATATATACATGAACTTCATTACCCCTGCGTTCTACCCGGGCTTGTGCCTCGCTTTTTGTGGCGTACGGATTGGTATTACTTTCGATCGGAAACATTTTTATCTGATTTTTCATCAGAAGAGCTGCCGGAATACCCTGCGCATAGTGTGGTTCGCCCATTGTCGGGAAGTCAAGCAGCAGTTTCATTTTATCGCCGGATATGTCGATCAGCTGCGCAGCATGAGCCAATTCAGGACCTGTAGGAAGATATCGGTCCTTGGTTATCTTATTTAAGGCCACCACATATTTACCCCATGGCTTCTGACAGTCCCCACCCGGAATCATAAGGTGACCGATTGAGTAGTAGGTGGGTATTCGGTCCACAACTTCCCAGGTACCGATTTTCCATTTTACAATTTCTGATGAGATAAATGCCGAGGTATAGGCATATCCCTGGCCGTCGAACTCGGTATGCAGGGGGCCTAATCCCGGATTCTGAACTTCTCCGGCCACAACCGCTTCATATTTAAGCACTGGAATTCCATCCACATCACCTTCAAAGGATTTATCGGCAATCGCTTTTTGCATTTTGGAAAATGAATGTACAGGGATCACCGTTGCAAGTTTTCCGCCGGCAACAATATATTCCCCGGATGGATCGACATCAACCCCGTGTGGGGATTTCGGTGTAGGTAAATAGTAAATCAGGCCCGGACAGTCTGCCGGATACAGGACTTTGACCGATTCATATTTTTCTGTCTCAGCAATACGTGAGGATTTATTCATATGATTGACCAAATAGCTGGCAGCCATCTGTTTGGCTTTGCCTTCGGCTACATATTGTTCGGCCAGTTTCCAGTTTACCGCAGCTACAAAATCCTTATCGTTTTGGGAGGCATTTACTTCCAGAAGTGTATTGGCCTGTTCTGTATTATAGGAGGTAAAAAATGCCCATCCATGCGAAGGACCTTTTCCGGCATGGGAAAGATCATAGTTAAAACCCGGAACGATAATCTGAAAAGCTATATCCATTCGACCGCTTTCTGGATCCACTTTGATAAATGTCATCGATCCATTAAAATTTTCTTTGTACGTCGAAATTGGCACATCTTTTTGAGGTATGGGTACACTGAATCGTGTTGACGCGATAACATATTCGGTATTCATGGTAATAAACGGTGATGCATGGTTTCCGGCAGCATTGGGTATTTCGATGATTTCATCCGTTTCGAAGGTGGATAAATCGATCCTGGCGACCCGGGTGGTATTGTTTGCATTAATAAATAGCCAGCGACCATCGGGCACACCATCGGTCTGTGATAGTTCAGGATGATGAGCATCATCCCAGGGTACAAAACCGAAGCTTGTGTTGAGCATCGGCTTTGTTTCCTCTGCAAATCCGTAACCGTTTTCAGGGAAAACCGAAAACACCGGTATCGTCTTGAACAGGCGGCCTGAGGGAAGACCATAGACCGTAACCTGTCCACTGAATCCCCCCGACATAAAAGCATAAAATTCATCATAGGTTCCAGGCGCCACATATACTTTCTGCGCGGCATCTTCTGTTCCGACCATGCTCTGCTGGGCCGGACAACCAATAAGAATACTCATAATAATGATGAAACCGGCTGTCGCCAGAATCCATTTTTTATTTAGTTTGCTTGGCATAATCGGATCTCCTTTGTGCTAAGGTTTTTGCGTTTGATTTTTAAAGAGGGGTATTACCGGAATATTTTTATCATGCCCTTCCTGAGCCGCTACCCGCAAATATTCAATAACATTTCGGGCATCCTCTTCGGTTATATTTTGGTAGGTCATGGGTGAAAGGTACTCTACAAGTAATTTTTTTGCTTCCGGATGGCGTTTAACCATTTCGTCCGGATTTAGCATCATATTCATGAGATATTCCGGAGGACGGCGTTCAATAGCATACCGTTGCGCGGGACCAATATACCGTTCATCTAACTTATGACAGGGTGCACACTTGGTCGTAAAAATATCTTCCCCCTTCTTAGCCAGCGCTTTATTGATTTTCCCGAGAAACAACCGTTTTTTAACCGGTCCGATTCCATATGTCATTTCGAAATCGGTCAAACCGTATTCGTTTGTTTTTGTCACATTTGCCTGGTCTTTACTTTCACCAGAACCACCTCCGCAACTCCATAATAAAACCAAAAAAACCGCAGTGAAGTATATAAAAACCTTCATGTGATTTCTCCTTATATTAAGATTTAAGAGTATTTTATCTTATTTTTGTTCAAAACAGGGTATTCTATTACCTTTCATGAAAAATCGGTCAGACGTAAATGTTCTTTTCTTATTTTGTCAGCGAGAAAGGCTAAACTTGTATGTTTAAAGTTTTTTTTAATCCCTTCCCGTTGCAGGCTCCAGTCACTGTGCAAGGGACACGGTGTCTGTTGATTGCAGCCAGGCAGACCCAGGATGCATTGCTCGAACAAGTCAGCCCCATCGAGTGTGGTAACGACATCAAGCAGAAAAATATTTGCAGGTGATTTTGCAAGTTTAACACCACCTTTAGGCCCTTTAAAAGAGAGTACAAGGCCGTGCTGACTGAGAACCTGTAATATCTTGGTCAGGAAATGAAAAGAAATGTTGAGTTCATTAGATATTTCTTTTATCTGGACAAAATTCTCTTTAGGCTTTAGTGTCAAATAGATCATTGACCGGATTCCGTAGACACAACTTTTCGATAAAATCACAATCACACCTATAATAAGTATTAAGAGTCTTTTGTCTTAATATAAGCTGGATTATAAATTATGTCAATCAAATTTTTAAGTGGAATTTATTTCGGTGCGAGAGTCCAACCAGCATCAGAAGACCGTTTTAAAAAGCAATAAATAGAAGAAACAGAGGTACTAAAGAAGTAGCTTGTCCTCTTATTAAATTTTTCATACCGGTTCAAAATTCTATATTGAAGATGTCAAAATTGTCATATATTTAAATGCGGATGGGCATTATCGGTAACGTTTGAACGCCGGAACCGCAATATTCGATCTGATCAGGTGTACCAGGAACGTGTCATAAGGTAAATGTTTGGAATTTGTTGGGTTAAAATCATTCAGATAAAAGCTGAGCGACCAATATGACTGAAAATCATAATCACGGAATTAGCGTTGAAGAAAGATTAGTATCTCTGGATTTTTTTCGAGGATTTACCATGTTTTTACTTATTGCCGAGTGGACGGTGTTGTTCGAGGCCATGGTAAGTCCTGGTCTTACGGGAACGTTTATTTATGCCCTTGGTGAGCAACTACATCATCATCCGTGGCATGGACTCCGATTCTGGGACCTTATCCAGCCTTTTTTTATGTTTATTGTAGGTGTAGCCATCCCGCTTTCGGCACGAAATCGAACTGTACGTGGGGATAGTTACTCCGATATCCGAAAACATGCGATAAAAAGGGCTGTTATCCTGTTTATTCTCGGCTGGGCATTGTATTGCATCGGTCCGGGATACATTACGTTTCGTTTTCAAAATGTTCTTGCCCAGTTGGGTGTAACATATATCATTGCCTTCTTTCTGATGAAATATTCCTGGAAAACTCAGTTTACGGTTTCCATTTTGATCTTAATCGCGGTAGAAATCATTTACCGTAGCTTTCACGTGGACGGATTTAACCAGCCCTTTACACCTGATAAAAATTTTGGTGCCTGGTTTGACCTGCTCGTATCTGGCGAACTGGCAACTGGACACTGGGTAAATTTCAATGCTTTTCCGACAACAGCGCATACGATCTGGGGCGTCATCACCGGTCAATTCCTGATGTCCGACCGTCCTGCAAAGAAAAAATTAAACACCCTGGTCCTCGCCGGTCTGGTTGGCGTGGCCAGCGGGTTTGCACTTGACTATTTTACACCGATCATAAAACGGATCAGCACTTCCTCATTTGTGATTTACAGTGGTGGCTGGACACTTCTGACGCTGGCGTTTTCATACTGGTTGATTGATATAAAAAGATACCAGAACTGGGCAAAATTTCTAATCATCGTCGGCATGAATCCGCTCTTCATATATTTGTTTGCCCATGTGGGCGGCGCCGATCTGATTCAAACGATTGTGAAACCTTTTGCCATGGCAATTTTCAGTTGGATGGGCATATTGACAGCGGATATCATGACTGGTTTCATGGTCTGGTTCTGCCTGTGGTATATAACATACTGGATGTATAAGCGAAAAATCTTTATCAGAATATAATACCTGTCCGGGATCAATAATCTGGAGGACACATGAACTTCGTATCGGTAAAAATGTTAAAGAGATCCGTTTCTGTACTGATATTACTGACCATATTCAGCTGTGTGCAATCAACTGTCAAAGAATGGGTACCGAACACGGACTGGGGACATTGGATCCTGGGACATCGTTCCGATCCGGCCTTCCTGGAAAAAAACCATATGACGGTCACGTTCGGCAGTGGTGCGCCTAATTTCGATAATGTCAGCACGCGCTCAATTTGACAGCCTTATGGGAGAAGCCAAAGAAATTCAATAAGAACTACCATGACAAGGGATATATCGTTCTGCGCTATCTGTCCACATCGCTTAACGGTGATTCCAAATCCAACAAAGATACTCCGCAGAAGGATCAGATCCATCTACTCAAATTTTACAATGAGGAATGGCAGGATTTTGCCGACTATATCGGGCCAAAACCAGATGAGGATCCAACGACCTGGATGATGGTTCGGACCGGATGGAAGTTTTCCCTTATTATCGATATGCACCATATGGCAACGAAACGGATGAAGGCTTTGAGGCCTGGGGTGTTCCTGTCAATCCATATTATGTGCGCATGATGGAAGGCAAAATACGTGCACAAGCCGAAACCGGTATCGATGGATCATATATTGACTGGACCCATATCGCCAGTGAAACATCCTACGATAAGTACTCTAAAGCGGGCTTTATAGAATATCTGCAAAAAAATCTGCCGCCGGAGGTTGGTTCTAAAAAATATGGTATAAGTGATTATAGCGGAATCGAATTACCGCAGAAACGCGGTGATAAATTCTGGATGGAATGGATCACCTATCGCGGTTACCAGGTGGCCGAGTTCCATAAACATATGCGTGACCACCGCGAGAAAATACAATCCTCATTTTATGATTTCCGGTAATGTCTTTGGTGGTTTTGGCTATGGTCCGATTGCATATGACGGCGCCGGTAATATGGAAATGCTGGCTGCGGAGGGATATGATGATTTTATCTATTCCGAAATGCAGGAGTATCTTGATTCGGCACCACGTAAGAATGATCAGGGTGTAAAGATTACCAACAGTCCGGCACTTGAAATTCCTGGCAGGTGTATCGCATGGTAAACCGGTGATTGTTTACGCCACAGAGATCACCCCGCCGATATTTCCCGATCCGACTGAAAAATGCCTGAGTGCCATGGCCCAGATCAATATTGCCGAAGCGGTGGCCAATCATGCCATATTCAGAGAAAAACGCGAAACACCGCCGGGTGCCACACAAATATATTCCTTTCTGGCATCACAACGGGCAAATCTGACCGGTGCCCATCTCGATGCCAATGTAGCCGTCCTGGCGTCCTTAAACCAGTACCTGGCTGACGAGCAAAGTTTTGCCTTCAGCGCGTCGACGGATATTAGCGGATAGAGGAATTAATCATGTCATTATAGTCGAGGAGGATCTTCTCGCCGGAGATCTTTCCCGTTATGATCTTATCTATCTGCCTTATATGCCACTTTTAAGTGCAGAAAAACAGCAGGCACTTATTGCCTATGCTGAGCAGGGCGGTACGCTGGTTCTTTTAGGACAGTGTGGCATAAAAGACCAATATAATCTTTTGAATGATAAAATTATATTGGCTAACGCGCTGGGTGCTGATACCTATTCCGGCAAAAAAACTGCAGATACCCTGGGGAGAGGCCGGATTATCTACCTGCCGCTATCGATACCTGATTCAAAGTTTCTTATTCCAGCCAAAATGGGGGAAAATGCCACTACATTTGGCCCTTCAATGAATGATGTATTTGCCGATATACCGGAAGGTTATACGCGCAACCGGATCGACCCGGAATTGCGTGGTCATCTGAACAAGGCTGCTGATGAAATCACCAATTTGCTCGATGGACGAATGACATATATCGTAAAAGGGACACCATTCCTGGAAATGACAACCATGACCAACAAGAGGAAAGATCTTATCCTCGTGCATCTTGTCAATTATGATGTGCTTCTGGACGGTACCGTGACACCGGCTGAAAAAGTCAAATTGAAATTGCTTATTCCGGAAGGCAAAAAAGTGAAAAACCTGACATATGGTGGTGAACTCCGCAATATGAAAGCAATCAAATTTGTGGAATCCGACAGAATTATAGAATTCGAAGTGCCTGCAGTGAATATTTACGGTCTGGCCCTGGTGGAGCTTTAATAAAAGGAATATATGGTGAGTAATGACGCGCTTAGTGTGCCCTGGTGATATTTTTCGTTCAATTCTATGACTACCTTATTGGGCAGGTATGATTTAAAAATGGCATCATAATATTCGTTCGCCTGCGCCATTCCCGGAAATACCAATACAATTTTGTATGAAAAAATCAAGACCGGAAAAATAACTGGCATATTGACAGGGATTATCGATCATCCGCGATTTATATTTTTTTATTATAGATTCTGCCTTTTCCAGATATTTAATATCTTCAGTCAGTGAGAAAAACCGCAAGTTATTCATCAACATTATCCCGGTTCCGGCAGGGATCGACCGATCGTATTCATCTTTCATCCGTTGGAATAATTCTTCCTGATCCGATGATATGTAATAATAGCCGAAATTTTGTTCATCCCAAAATTTTGAATTTACGATCGTTAGGAGTTTTTGAGCCCAGGTAAGATATTCTGCATCAAACAAGGCCTCGTACGAATCCAGTAAACCTTGTATCAGAAAAGCATAGTCGTCAAGGAACGCCTGATATTTTGCCTGCTCCAAAGTAAAAGTGCGGAAAAGATAGTCGTCTTTTTATAGATTCTTTTTCAGGAATGTGATGCAGTTTACTATTACAGTTTCATACGACTTATCCCGGGTAATCTGATATGCTCGTGCAAACGCGGATAACATCAGTCCATTCCGTGAGGTAAGCACTTTATTATCTAACCGGGGCGGGAGTCTTTTACTGCGTGCTGTTAATAATAATTTGCGCCCCTGATCCAGGATTGATTTTATTTCTCCAGGACTTCGGTTAAATTTTCTGGCAGTTATTGCCGGTTCACTGTTTACCGAGAGTATATTCCCGTCTTCAAAATTCCCGTTTTCTGAAACATTATAATATAAACAGAAAATTTCCGCCACCTCTTTTCCCAATACCTGCATAATTTCAGATTTTTTCCATATATAATATTTACCTTCACCGCCATCACTATCCGCATCCAGACTGGAATAGAATCCACCCTCGCGAGATAATAGGTCTCTCATTACAAAATTAAGCGTTTCGATTGCGATCTGCAGGAAATAATCTTCGTGGGTATTTAGATAAGTTTCAAAGTATAATGGAATCAGCTGGGCATTATCATAGAGCATTTTTTCAAAATGTGGTACCAGCCATTTGCAATCCACTGCATAGCGGGCGAATCCTCCTCCAATCTGATCATATATCCCTCCCTCAGCCATTTTTCTGAGCGTTTGTGTGACCATTTCAAGATTTTTTTCCCACCGCTGATCTGATGATACCGAAGAAGCAGAGACAGGAGGTATATGGGAGGAAATTTTGGTGCGTTACCAAATCCGCCATATTCAGGATCATATGATTTTGATAATTTTTGGACCGCTGCATGGAAAATCGTTTTATCCGGAATATTTGGATCTCCCGCGTATTCCTGGTCCCGGTTAAATTCATATTTGATTAAATTAGTATTTTGCAAAATTTGTTTTTTATTATTTTGATAAAAATTATTTACCGATTGTAATCCCCTGGTCCAGGATGGCTTACCGTATCGGTCATCGGGCGGAAAATATGTACCGCCAAAAAAAGGTTCCTGGTCGGACGTCAGGAACACGTTCAGAGGCCATCCCCCACCAACCGGTTGTTTGTTGAACAAAATTCATATAAATCTGATTCAGATCAGGACGTTCTTCCCTGTCCACTTTTATACAGACGTATAGCTCTTTCATTAAGCGGGCAGTACCCTCGTCCTCAAAGGATTCATGCTCCATTACCTGACACCAGTGACAGGCCGAATATCCGATACTTAAAAAAATCGGTTTGTCTTCTTTCTTTGCCTTGCGAAGCGCTTCCTCGACCCATGGATACCAGTTAACCGGGTTGTCGGCATGTTGCAAAAGGTATGGGCTGGTCTCGGTAGCAAGATGATTTTTTTTGTGATTTGTATTTCGTTTTTCTGTTTGGTCCGTTCGCTGAGGTTCTTTACAGGAAATAAAGTAAACGGCTAAAATCAGCAAAATATGAGTGATCATTGATGTAAATTTCTGAATAATAATCTGAAAAATGAATCTAATTGATTAAATACAAATCTCATCGCCGGAGTAAATCGTTGGCGATTGCCTCTTTTTGATATCTTTGACAAGCGCAGACTCTATCCAGGATCATTTGAGGTAGGGACTCCTTTTTCAATACTAAACGTGCATTTACATACTTAAATTTCATTTTAATATTACGATGCAATTTATTTAAGAAACAATAAATCCTGCTCTTGAAAACGAGTAGTAAGAATTGATGTTTAAGCTGAATCTTCTCGGTGTGAAAGAAATAAAAAACAGGAGTAACCAAACACGACCCAGATGTCACCACCTAATTTCAACTTATCTTTTATCAAAGATTAAGATTCAACCACTGGCAATATCTAGCGGCGGACATCATTATCAGAATGCAGTGGACCAAAAGGCTCACGGATACCACTATATCTCAGGACCTTATTATAAGACTCAAATTTCGGCTACCATTGAAATCATTTTGCCGATATTAAATTGAGTTGGGAATTATGATCTTCCCATCATTTGAACCGGTAATTTATACCGATCATCATGATAAACTCGAATTTTGGCTGATTGATCGCATCATCGGCCGTATCATAGGTATAATCTCTTCGTGGATTGAGGTTCTCGCCATCGGAACTGTATTCGGTATCGTGACCGCTTAATTTATTGGCAAAAAAGTAATCCACGCCCGGAGAGACGACAAAATCGAATTGTCCCCCCATATCAAAAAAGGCTTTCATACCGACACCCAATCCCCAGTTATTGCTGGTGATATCAAAGAACTCGTTACCACCGATAAATTTAAAATTGCCGTTGAACATGGAGTACCGGACACCGGCATACACATATCCCCTTTGCATTGACAGCCAGTCGACCTTATATTGAAAATCAAGACGAAAATCCCATCGGTGACCGCTTTTTTCCGGCTCCCCATTAGTGGCATCATTGATAAAAATCCGGCGGGCATCCAAAGCATTTCCGGGATCGACACTCGTATACCCAAGCCCGAATGACAAATTCATAGGGAATCCTTTGGCAAATTCGGTTACCTTCCCGTTGAGCTGCAGCCCCAAGCCACCGTTGTATCCGATCATCAGATCGGTTGAAAAATTGCTGGCGCTGGCAGAAACAATTGCGGTTGCTAAAAAAGCAACAATTACAGTTCCAAATCGAAATATTTTCATGCTCAATCTATCCTTATTATTATAATTTTTAGTTGATATAACTATAATTTACGAACAATAATAATTATTCCCTGCATGGTGAATTTTAGAATAATCATAAAATTCACCGCTTTATTAATTCATTAAATGTCGTATATTAAAATGAAAATCGCAGTGACATATGTCAATCAATGAGGAAATAGATGAATTTTTCCGAAAACCTAAAATCAGCAGGTGCAAAAATTCTAGAGGCGCAATTCGATCATCCCTTTGTCAAGGGTCTTGGGATTGGATCCTTACCACTGGATAAATTCCGCTTCTATATGATCCAGGATACCCTCTATATTGTGGAATATGCGCGGGCAATGGCCTGGACCGCCCCATTGCTTGCCGACGTGAACGATGTGATTGCCATGCTGGAAGCCGCCCGGGAATCGTTTAAAATCGAATCAATGCTGAAAGAACAATACTTCGGGCAATTCGGCATCAACGTTAAAGACGCATTAAAAGCCCATATGGCGCCAACCTGTAAAGCGTATGTCGATCATTTGATTCGCTATACCCATGGCGGAACCCGTGCTGAGGCACTCGCGGCGATTCTGCCCTGCGGCTGGATCTATGTGGAAATCGGTGCTCTTTTTACCACCGGTAAAACCATTGCGGATGACCATCCCTACAAAACCTGGCTGATGACCTATGCCGTCCCCGAATTTCGTGATATGGTCAACTGGTGGTTCTCCCTGCTCGACGACGCCACTACCGGCATGACGCCGGTACAGAAAACGCAAATCGAAGATATCTTTTTGACCTCCTGCCGGTATGAATGGATGTTCTGGGAAATGTCCTGGCAGGGGGAAGAGTGGCGGCCCCTGGGGCAGGGAGGTAAACGATGAGGATTAATTCAGTGAGTAGTGAGTAGTGAGTAGTGAGTATGAGAAATTAGGAATTAGGAATTAGGAATTAGGAATTTAATAAAATATAATATTTAAATAACCTTGAATTGACTCATGCGCTGACTTTTTTAAAATTAATAAGTTAAATTATTTGTCCCTTTGTCCATTTGAAATCTTGGATGATTTCATCCCGACTAAATTTCCAGGAGGGAAATGCTTCGACTCGGGATGTCCCTTTATCGCCTGGTCAACTTATCACTTGATCAAAACCATCTTTTTTACCGCATAAAATCCGCCGGCCTGAATCCGATACAGATAGATACCGCTGGGCAGTTCCACAGCATTAAAGGCAACTTCATGGATACCGGCATTTAAATTTGAATCGACCAACCTGCTCACCAGCTGACCAGGTGTGTTATAAACCTCGATCACCACGCGGCCGGCAACCGGCAGGGCGTATTTTATCTGGGTTGTCGGGTTGAACGGATTGGGAAAATTTTGAAACAAATTATATTTTTGCACAACCGCGGTATTATTGTCCCGGACTGAAGTCGAAACTGTATCGATAATGGTAAACGACCTGTCACTCAGGTCATACAGATTTGTATCGACTGCACTTTTTATCGATATGGCATAGCCTGATCCGGTCGGCAGATAGGGATCAACCGACCAGCGGTAGCTACCCGAACTGGCTGTCGTATCAAGGTTACTGATAAATTCACTGCCTTTATAAAGATCGATGATGACATCCTCGGTTATATTATCTTCCCATTCGATAAAGTACCGCAGGCCGCGCTGTAATTCTTCGCCACCATTGGGGGTAGTTATACTAATATTAGGGGATGTGGTGGTAAACATATAAGCTGGGGACCAGTTGCTCTCCCCGGCATCATTAAACGTTCTTACCCGCCAGTAATAGGTTGTTGTCGCGGCAACTGAGTCAAGAACAAAATGATCACTGTTCAGATTTTCTGCGTTTAAAAATACGTCGCCAAATGCCGAATCCTCAGCCACCTGTATCTGAAAGTGATGATAATACCCTACGGGTGCCCATCTGAAAGCCAACGGCAATGTCTGATTCACAAAAACAGAATCTGCCGGTGACAACAGTTTTGGCGCATAGGCGACCGATGTAAAATCAGGATATCCTAAAATAAATTCACCAAATTTTGTCATGGTTGCAGAAAGCCGCTTTGTAATGGGATTGTATGAGGTTGACAGGGGAATAAAAAGGCCGCTGCCTTCAAATTCTCTGTGGTAAATTATCACCGTCTCAGGATTTTTCAATCCGAATATATCGGTATCAAAAGAAATGATCGCATTTATGGAAGTAATATAGTTTTTTGTAATCACAACACGGGAAGGTATAACTACAGGGGCGCGTTCGACAAACTTTGGATAAATCGGACCGTAATCGGTTTTAGTTACTGTCAGGTCATTATAAGATTCACCGGTAAATGTATTAATTTCGATCGAGGTCCCGGTCAGTATTGAATCCCCTTCATTAAAATCATACTCATTTCCCTCCAGCACTTCGTAATGGGTAACTGACTTTACCGCGTTTGAATCATACCAGGGATGACGTGTAAATCCGCCTCCTATTCCGGTTTTTGTGTAGGATAGCTCAAACGCAATGGTACCATCCAAGGTTACCTCGGTGACAGCTGGCGCGCCTCCAGCAATCGCCCCGCCCCAGCTGATCAGTGTATTTCCATTTGGCAATCGTTGTACAGTTCCCCCTGAGAGGGCAAGAATATCGGGGTTATGGCGGAATTCCCATACCATCGTAACGGTTTTATTTTCTTCATCCAGGGCATACTCGACCGCCCGCGAATAGTTTCTTTCCAGGTTGTCTTTATCGGCACCGTTATCAAAAATCGTTAAATTCCCATTCGCCAGACGTCTTACCGAATGCTGCAATTTAAAATAATGGGGTGCATTTTCTGCGTGTTCATTTACAAATGTAAATTCGTTGTTTTTGCCGCCCAGGCGCCAGAGTACTTCACCGGTTTCTCGGCTTATTTTGATGGCTTCCCAGGTCTCTCTGCAGGAAAGAATAATATTGCCATCAAATTTATCCAGTTCAACCGAATTTACATGGATGTAGTCAAAACGCGGCCGGGTTATATCCTTGTAGGAGTCGGTAATCGGAATATAGTCCCAACAACGCCATTGGTAAACCACGTTCTTGTCGACATCGAGTTCCTGGATAACAGATCCGGTCACTTCAGCGTTTGGTTGACCACCTTCAACAATCAGGCTCATATCGACCGGCTGTATGTCATATGCCAGCATGATTGCGTGGCCATTCGGCAAGACCAGAAAATCATGACTATCGGCAATGTAGCCGTTACCCATCTGGAATGAGTCTATCACCGAATAATTTTGGTTTTTGATCCAATATTTGTACTGATGGCGCGGGCCCAGTGCAATATTATATGAGATCAATCCATTTGGCTGAAGATCAAATCCACCACCAAAATTGGGCTCAAAATAGAGTGGCGTGCCGGAATTATCTATAATCATACTGTAGCTCCCAATCGTATCGACAACCGAAGAATTGCCGCCAAAGAGGAGCCCCGGTGCGGTTTCACCGGTTCCCGTGATAATAAATTCCGGAAAATCCGGGGGCAGGACATCTGAATTTGCCGGTATGTTGATGTTCATTGCCGTAGCCGTGTTCGAATATTTTTCCGATGGTCTGTCAGTTGGATAATATTCTGAAAAGTCCGGTCTGATAGGTTTTTCCAGAGGGGTTATTACAAACGTAAAGGAAACCGGTAAAATATCTTCACCAGATTTTGTCTTTATGCCCGGCCGGAGGGAGACGGTAACTTTTTCATTGGGATAAAATTTGTGGCCCGGATTAAATATGATGGTTCGATCGTCATCGGATAACAGAATGTCTCCACGATGGGCACCGCTGGAGGCACCAAAAACCTCAATCAGCGACGGATTTAAACTGGAACGGTCAATTATATCACCAGGGCGGAGAATAATATTTGTTTCACGTGAGTTCAGAAGGGAGCCCGGTTTAGGGGAAATATATTGGTAATTACCTGTTTCAGCAATTACGGCAGATACCATAATTAAGCTTAAGATAATGATACAGATTTTCATGGTATAAACGCCCTCCGTTTCTGAAATATAATTTGTTTCCGTTCTTTAATATAGAAAATATTTAATAAAAGCAATAATATTTTTACCTGTCAGATTTTAATAAAAACACGTCTCTGATAGAGGAAGAAACAAATATACCACAAAAGAAACCAGACGATGTCTGCCGTAATGATATCACTTGTCAGCGTTCCCATCCAGCCAAACAGACCGGTCGTAAATGGCACAATGAGATGATGTATCCAACCGGTGCCGTTGGTCTCAGCGAAGATGCAGATCATTCCAATGGTATTAATTTTCGCCGGAATCCTTCATCTTTGCCAGATTTTCTGCAAAATACACCCTGTCCGGATCCAGTGCCATGGCCTTTTCCATATGCGCAATGGCCTTATCTTTCTGACCGGTCTCATATTCCAGCCATGCGAGTGTATCCCAGATATTGGCCTTATCCGGATTAAGTTTTACCGCTTTTTCGGCACAGGCGATCGCATGATCATATCGTCCAGCAATTTTTTGCTCATACACATACCAGGCATAGCCGTTTAGCAATCCGGTATCTTCCGGCAGACGAACGAGGGCCGTATCATAGGTGGTCAACACCTTTTGGTCAGCTGTCTTATGTTTATAAAACCGGATCAAAACATCAAATCCTTTTTGCAGTTTTTCAGGATCTGTGCTCGCGCGTATAAGTCTCAGAAGGGGTTGATCGTCTTCTGATTCATACAGGTCCAGCACCGCCAGTGTTTCTTTTGCTTCCCCATGATACCCGAATTTGTCATCCGGATCCAGTGCCAGTATTTTTTCAAAATAGGGTCTGGTCAGCCACCGTTCACCCCGTTCCATCCTTCTTCGTGCTATACGATAGTTTTGTTCGATATTTTCCGGCTGTGCGTTGTAATCAGCCAGCAGCGATTCTACGGTATTCACCCCGTGTGTATAATCCACCAGGGTCTGATAATACACATCAGGTTCGTTACGCCACCCGAAAAGACGCTCGATCTCTTCGCTGTCGGCAGTCATTAGCAGAACGGTGGGGTATCCGACCACTTTAAATTGTTTTTTATACTCGGCGCCGATCCCTTCCTGGCCATTGACCCTGAGGGAGATATAGTTTGCATTGATAAATTCCGCCATTACGGCATTCTGAAAGACATCACGGTCCAGTATGACACAACCACCTCAGCCATCGGCCCAAAAATCGATCAGGACTTTTTTGTTGGATTGTTTCGCCGTTTCCAGAGCCTTGGCCAGATTCATTTCCCGGAACTGAACCACTTCCAATTCCGAACAGGCGAAAAATGTCAGAATGAGAACAAGGTAGGTAAAATATTTCATGCCTGCCTCCGTATTTTTACTACCATGATGCACTACGTATTTAGAACCGGATGGTTGCCAAATAATTCAAATTATGCCTCAAATATCGCTTTATTTCGGCCGGCCTACCCTGCCAGGAAAATAGATCCTGCTTTCATAAAAAATTTTATTTTTTTGGCAATAATTTCAATTCCAAATTTGTTATAAGGAACACTTACCGGTAAAAAACCAATCATTTCTTAGATGCAAAGGGGGGATGCAAGTACTACAAATTATCTTTGTTTTTCCGCAATTGAATTCACACTCATTTTAATTTTCAACCAGAACAGGAGAACAATATGCAGATGAATCGTTTTCACCCTTCTTTTTTCTTTATTCTTTCATCTTTCATTCTAGTTTTATCACTCCAGGTACAGGCAGACAGTCCCGCCCGGCGGGGCATTTATGTAGTCGATCCGGCTACCGGACAGGTTAGCGGTTTATATACCCCGGAGGAAAGTGGAACCGCTTTGCAAAAAATTATCGGTCGCAGCGATACTCCATCCGAAAGTGAAATTCCGCAGTTCCGTGAAATTACTTCCCGGCAGCGGTACAAATATGTCTCTATTGACGAGGCCGATCAAAACAATACTTCTTTCGGTCTGGCAAAAGCCGGCGGCAGTGTTGACAAACGTTTTGACGGATTCTGGTTTTTGGACAACCCGACCGAAAATGGTGGTTTTCTCTTTATCCCGCCGGATCCGATTGCCACGGCCGGCAAGAGTCGTCTGATCGCCGTGGTCAATACGATGATCGAATCACGCAATTTTGGCGGAAAACTGATGTGGCGCACCAGTTTGCAGAATTTCTTCTCGCCACTGGGCAACCAGACGTTGAATACCTTTACGTTTGATCCCAAAATCGTATATGACCAGTATGAAGACCGGTTTGTCGTCGTGACCCTCGAGCAGACCGAAGCCTTCTTCGGCGATGATGCGGATGGCTCACGTATTCTACTGGCTGTTTCAAAGAATGGAAATCCACAAACCGCAACCGCGGCCGATTGGAATTACTTTGCCATCGATGCCACTGTTTTTATTTACTATTCATTTTTTGGGAAGGAAGTCGGCCACTGGGCCGATTATCCAGGGTTTGAGGTGGATGAGGATGTCATCTATGTCACCGCAAATATTTTTAGTTATGTTACACAAGGTCCTGACGGTAATTTTTACCGCGCTTATGGCGGCAGTCGTCTCTGGATCGTTCCAAAGACGGGATTCTACGATGGTTCGGGTGCCAATTTTTCAGTACACGATCCTTACGGCAGCACCGGTCTCTCTGATTTTGGAACGACCACCATGCCGGCTCAGGTATTTGGTGAAGGTGGCGTTGGCGGGCCCGGCTCGACCCTCGGGACCTACCTGGTATCCTACTCCGGTTTGACCTTTGGTGGACCCAACCAACCGGAAGCCACCCTGGTCATTTCCGTGGATGATCCTACCGGTGCAAATGGTGGTCCTCAATTCGGAGCTGAATTTGTCATTCTGGATGATATCGAAAATGTTGGTGGGATATTTGGTTTTCCGGCTCTGCCGGATGCACCTCAATTCGGAACCGATGCACGTATCGAAGTAAATGATCGTCGCACGCTGGATGCCGTCTATCGTGACGGTGCATTATGGATGGTAACAACCATAATTTCAAACAGCGGAGCCGATGCGGGTCAGACTTCCGCCCACTGGATCAAAATGGATGCCAGCGGTGGTCCCGGAACCATCATTCTGGCCGATGAGGGTACGATCGGTGGTGAGGATATTGCCCCGGGTACGTTTACCTTTTTTCCGTCGGTAGCCGTTAACCGGTTGGGTGAAGCGGCTTTCGGCTTTGCCGCATCCGCCCCGTCCACCTATGCCGGGGCGTATGTCACCGGCCGCCAGCCAGGTAATGATCCAGGCAGTGTCCAATCCTCGGCAACAGTTCGGGCCGGCGAAGATTATTATATCCGTACCTTCGGCGCCGGCCGCAACCGCTGGGGGGATTATAGCGGGATCGCGGTTGATCCGAGCAACGATAAGTTTTTCTGGGTATTCAATGAGTATGCCACTTCACGCGGAACACCTACAGGAGGTGGTGAAGACGGCCGCTGGGCTACCGCTTATGCTCGGTATAAATTCACCGGCAAAGGTATGAAGAAAGACCTGGCTTTTGATGCGGATGGATTACCGAATACGCTCGCACTGGAGCAGAATTATCCCAATCCGTTCAATCCGGAAACAGAAATTCTGTTCCAGGTTCCAGAGCAGAACCGGGTGGTCATTACCATTTATAACACCCTTGGCCAGGCCATTCGTACCCTGACCGATGCCGTTTACGAAGCCGGCACCCATAGCGTTCGCTGGGATGCCCTTGATCGCAATGGCTATCAGCTCGCCAGCGGGATTTATTTCTACCAGATGCGTGCGGGGGATTTCACCCAGATACGCAAGATGACACTGCTGCGTTAAAACAACGCTTTGTATAATAAAAAAGCCCGGCGGTAAACCGGGCTTTTTTGTTTTGTTATCAAATAATTTTGTTAAATTATTGAACTGTTGAATCGGTTTAAATTCTGCTTGAGATGGAATTGCAGAATACTAAAGAAAAAGTTCTTAGTCTTTCATCTTTGATCTTTGATCTTTTATTTAGGCAACCGTTTTATCTTTACCGCCTTGCAGAGCAGCTCCTTATCATTGGCTACACGGGCACATGTGCGGCAGATGTATTTTGGTTTTGATACCAGCGGAATAATATCAACCAGATTTTTTTCGATCTCTTTTTTATCCCAGTCGCAAAGACTTTTAATTTTCGCCATAGGTCATCTTTGATAATTTGACTTGAAAAACATAAAAGCCGGCCTGACAACCAAATATTCCCGGCCTCCAAGCTTATATTATATGTCATAACGGCCTGTACTGTTTCAGCCACCAATCCTTTACCGGCAGATCACTTGCTCTGAGTATTTTGATAAAGGCCGATGTATCAAATCGAACGCGACACAACTCAAAGCGGACATCCGGGCCATCAGATTCAATCATGCCATACTCGGCCCAGGAATACAGAGCCGGCTCAGTGCCGGGATCGGGGATACGCCTAAAAGGAGCGCCGACACTACCCGGATTAATGATCACCTTTCCGTCATGCTGACGCAGCATCTGAAAATGGGTGTGACCGCCAGCATAGATATCCGCGCTGGTATTTTGTAAATAATTGGTTACCATATCAGAAGGGGTATCGGACATGATGATGTCCGTGTGTGCACGCGGGGAGCCATGAAAGCAAAACAGTTTTTTCTTCCGGTCCAGGTCAATCTCGTATTGCGCAACCGTGGCAGCGAGAAATTCCCGATCAATATTTTCCAGTTGTTCAGTACACCAGTTAAGGGCCGGGAGCAGCGGTGGTGCAATATCATACTGCAATGCCTTGTCCGGTTCAATTAAAGCCGCCTCATGATTACCGGTGATACACGGACACTCCAGACCAATCAGCCGCCGGATCACTTCCTTAGGTTGGGGACCAATCGTCGCCACATCTCCGAGACAGACAATACGGTCAACTTTATTAAAAGCGATATCTGCCAGGACCGCCTCCAGGGCAACCGCATGACCATGTATGTCTGATATCAGCGCGATTTTCATTGACTTGAATCCGGTCCGGATGAATAGATGATTTTATTTCGGAACACTTTCCTTTATTATCTTCAGCATCTTTTGCGCATTCCGGTTCTTTGGATCAAGTTCCAATGATTTTTGATAATATTTCTCCGCAAGAACCAAATTCCTGTTTTTATAATAAGCATCTGCCACGCCATCCCTGGGATTCGATAACCCCGGATTATTGATGCTATTAAATATCGGTTGCTCTATTTTCAAGCACCGACCGGATCTTCTTTTCCAGATTTTTAAGCGTATAAGGTTTGGCCAGGAAAGCATGGTTGTTTCCGCGCGTGTCGCTGTCGAGACTTACCCGGCTGTCGGTGAAACCGGAACAAAGCAATATTTTTATTTTGGGGTTGAGTTCATATACATATTCGGCGAGTTTTTCACCGCCCATTTCGGGCATGACAATATCTGAGATCAGTATATCGATACGGTCCTTCAAATCATGCCGGTTGATCACCTCTATCGCATTCAGACCGTTCGCCGCCTCATAAACATTATATCCAAAGGCCCGCAACCCACTACATGCAAGGTTCCGGACATTGATATCATCTTCTACAAATAATATCGTCTCTGAACGTTGTTTAAATTTAATATCTGTTTCGATTCGAGTGACGGTGACATGTGAGTCTTCACTCAGCGGCCAGAATATTTTGAACACACTACCCTTACCGGGCGCACTATCAACATAAATATTCCCGTTGTTTTGTTTTACAATTCCATATACCGTGGCCAGGCCAAGACCGGTTCCCTCACCTTCCCCTTTGGTTGAAAAGAACGGCTCGAATATTTTGCGGCGGGTCACCTCATCCATTCCGATGCCATTATCCGCCACGGCAATCAGAATATACCTGCCTTCCCGACTTCCCGGATTTCTGCTGACGAAATCCTTTGACAATCTTATACCTTCAGTCCTGATTTTTATCCGGTGTGTCTGGTTTGATTTCATCTTTTTAATCGCATGATTGGCATTGACCACAAGGTTCACCAAAATTTGCTGCAGCTGAATCCGGTCAGCCTTAATATGGACAGGCCTGTCACTCAGATCCAGTTCGAAGCGAATATCCTCCGAGATCAAACGGCTCAGCATGCTGTGCAGATCGGTGATTTCCTTGTTCAAATCGATCACTTTTGGCTCGATCATCTGCCGCCGGCTGAAGGCCAGCAACTGCCGGATAAGGTCTTCTGAACGCTTTACCCCCTTGATGATGCTTTGCACATTATTCATGAATTTATCGGAAGGATCCATTTGCATTTGCATGAGCTCGGCATATCCGTTTATGGTTGTCAGAATGTTATTGAAATCATGGGCGATGCCCCCGGCCAGCATTCCGATCGATTCCATTTTTTGTGCCTGGAGCAGCTGCTCCTCAAGTTGGCGTTTGTAGGTGACATCACGCAAAATACCCTGATATGCGGTAATATTTCCGTTACGATCACGCACCACGGTGGAAGTCTCCTGCACGACAATTCTTTCACCACTCTGACGTTTCATCACAATTTCGTAATCCTTCAACTGCCCCTTGGTCTGCATAATTTCCTGATATGTCTGCCGGTCTGCTGTATTCATATATAGATCCTGCACAATATTGATCTGATATAATGCATGGACCGAAGGATAACCAAAGAGTTTTGCACCGGCAGGATTAATTTCCAGGAAACGACCTTCCGGGGTCGAAATAAATACAACATCTTCGATGGCCGAAAATAGCGTCTTCAATCTCTGTTCCATTGCCACTTCATGCCGGTTGACATTGCCGGCATGTATTGTTCCCCCCAGCACGCGCGCCATCCTGTCCAGAAGATATATTGTGTCATCTGAAAATATCCTTGGTTTATCCACTATATCCACACCGAGGATACCAAATACCTTGTTTTCCCGCCCGATGGGTTGCAGGAGCATGCCAAGGGTTTTCTCGGTCTTCATCAGGTATCTTATGGCTTTGGCACGGCCCGGCAGATCTGCCGCTGTTGCAATCTTCACAGTACGGAACTGTATGATCGGTTCGATCAGCCAGGCTAATTCTTCCCGGTCCACCTGACCGATTCTGGATATCTTTTCACCCGCACCTTCCCGATAATAGGCGTGTTTCAGGCTCAGTTGACGGGCGTTATGCTCAAACTCATAGATATAAGCACGGTCACAACCGGTATAAACCCCGATATCATTGAGAATACTCCGGATCATTTCACCCATTTTTTCTGGAAGGCTGTGCATCAGACCAAGGGTCATATCCAGCAGCCATTGATCAATCGCCTGCCGCTGGGATATCTGCCTTCTTCCGGAAGTCAGGGTGCTTTTTTCAACAATATCAGAAATTCGACTCATACTATATATTCTTTAATTCCCCAATCATTACCTATTATCGGACAAATGGGCGTTAATTTAATTACGGAACAAAAATTTACCTGACATATGCATGTTTTTTCAAAAAGGTGAAATCGGTGTTATCTGCTCATTTTAAACTGGATGTCAGGATAAACTGAATATTGCACGAAGTTACTCAAAGAAACACGAAGGATATGAAGAATAAAAACGATTTCGTATCATTGAATCTTAATTGAAAATATTTATAAAATGCTTATTACGCTTTGTGGTCATCGTGTAACTTTACAATCATGTAGATCCTGTTATCCTGTCTAATTTATATTTGCATTACGCATAATTTGTGATCATATTTATACAATTTTCTCCACAAACTACTAAAACTAATCATTCCTCTAACCTGGGAGGGTTTATGAACTGGTCAAAGTTCTTTATTGCATTTGTGGTTATTTATGTTGTCGGTGGGATACTCAATTATCTGATTCACGGTGTGCTGCTGATGGAAACTTACGAAAGTCTTTCCCAGCTCTGGCGGCCGGATATGGACCGCCTGATGTGGCTGCAGTTTGTTACCCCGTTGTTTATTTGTTTCTTCTTTATCTATATATTTGTCCGCGGGTATGAGGGGAAGGGTATTATGGAAGGTGTCCGTTTTGGCCTGATCATCTGGGCATTTGCGTCGATTCCGATGACCTACGGACAGTATATGATCTACCCGCTTCCTTACAGTCTGGTCTGGAAATGGCTCATCTCTGATCTTGTATCGTTCCTGGTCTTTGGCGTTCTGGTGGCGGTGATCTATAAACCGCTCGAGGCAAAGAAAGTAGCATAATACGCGTTGAATTGTTTAACTGTTTAATTGATGAGAAACAGGCACAAAGTAGGGACATGGCGCGCCATGCCCCCGGTTAAAAAGTAATTGCTTTAATCCAGACATGTGATCCCTGTGAAGACAGGGATCTTTAAAGTAAAGTGACAGAGTAACAAAGCCACAAAGTGATAAAGGTAAAAGGGGAAAGTTAAAAGTTTATTCCTCGTCACTCTGCCGCTTTTTTGCTTTGTTGCTCAGTTCCTTTCAACATTTCAACGATATGCTTCACACTAATCCTGAATATCAGTATTTCACGGCCGGTACGATGTAATCTGCCACGATATCGAAGATCGCCCATTCCTGAATGGTTGAAGTTTCCAAGTCGACCCGGTTCTCAGCGGTGGTTACCACGATCATATTCAGGTCCGGAAATACGATAACAAACTGTCCACCATAGCCATAGGCCATGAATACCGGATACCCGTTAAACTCCCCCAGCCACCACAACCAGGCATAGTTGTAATTCTTCCACGCGCCCCATTCGTTGGGCGGATTATTGGTACTCGGTGTCAGGGTCAGTTCAACCCAGGCTGCCGGTACAATCTGCACATCGTTCAACCGGCCGTGGTTGAGATAGAGGTAGCCGAGCACGGCCATCTCCCGCGGGGTGAAGAACATCGCATTGCCCCCGAAATAATACCCCTGGGGATCCTGTTCCCAATCAGCGATCGTGATGCCCATCGGATCGGTCAGATAGGCTTTTGCGAAGTCCCTTGTGCTCATCCCGGTCGCCCTGGTAATAATCGCCGATAACAGATGGGTCTGAAACGTATTGTAGCGCATCCGTTCGCCGGGATCGAATGCCAGCTGCCATTCCAGCGTTGTTTTGATCCAGTTGTCGGAATAATAGATATCAAAATAATTTTCTTCCTCATTGATGATGCCCATACGCATGGTCAGCAGATGTCTGATGGTGATATCCTGTTTCCGGGGGTCCAGATCAAGATTTTCATATTCAGGAAAATATTCCAATATGGGATGATCAAGGCTATCCAGATAGCCCTGCTCGAAAGCCAGGCCGGTTATTGCCGACAAAAAACTCTTGGATACCGACATAATATTGTGGGGCTTGCTCGTATGATAGTCGTTATAATACCGTTCCGCCACGATAAAACCGTTGCGGATGACAATCAGACCATCGACAAAAGTTAAATTTTCGGCCTGCGTGACTGCCATAGTCAATAACCCGCTGTCCATACCCCTGCTTTCCGGGAGGGCGTTTGGCCATTGATATACGCCCGTGATCGGTTCGGTCGCCTGTTTTTCACAGCCAGCGCATATCATCAGTATGCTGAGTATGATGGAACCGACAGAAATGATTTTCATTCTGTATCCTTTTAAATTCATCATTTACACTTTTGATATGCGCCAGAGACGGAATAGTTCATTCCTATGCTATACTCATTTGGCATATCATAGAATGCGTGATTTCTTCTGATTTCAATATTGCTTCAACAGGAAAATGCTATTTTTTTTTGTTTTGCCTAAATCATCCGGAATGTACCCATCTCCTGAAAACCTCAGAATATACTATACTTACGAAAATTACCGAAATTTGTTATCCGTTTTCAACCATTTGTGTTCCGGTGTGCATTGTGCAGAGGATCTTTAACGTTCTGAGAATTAATATATTTGATCGGATATGCCTGTTGCAGTTGTTTCATTCCAATTGTATGTTATACTTTTGTTGATTGAAGTAATGGGATCTTCTTGTATAATATGCAAAACAGATATCTTCTGGTTTTTCAGCTGATCGTCGGATTGATCTTGGCCCTGGCGGGAACTTATGCTCAGGATCATATCCTAAAAATCTGGCCGGATGGGGCACCGGGTACGATTGAAAATGCTGATTATCTGGAAGGCCTGGCAACCGATAAACCAAACCGGATCCTGCGGGTTTCAGAGCCAACCCTCTCTGTATATCTGCCGGATCCTGATATAAATACCGGAGCGGGAATCCTCATCTGTCCGGGTGGTGGTTACCGGCGACTGGCGATGGATCATGAGGGATATGAAGTTGCCGAATGGTTGAATTCGATTGGAATTGCAGGTTTTGTCCTTAAATACCGGCTCCCGAGTGACTCGATCATGGTTGAAAAAGCGATCGGACCGCTGCAGGATGCGCAGGAAGCCATGCGTCTGATACGGCGGCATGCCGGAGAGTGGCATGTCGATCCGCAAAAAACGGGGGTTATGGGTTTTTCAGCCGGGGGGCATCTGGCTGCCACTCTTTCCACCCGCTCAGGTGATCCGGTCTATTCACCATATGATACCGTATCGGCCCGACCCGATTTTGCCATTCTCGTCTATCCGGTTATATCCATGGATCCGGCCATCACCCATTCCGGTTCCCGCCGGCGTCTTCTCGGTGATCATCCGGCGGATAGTCTGATCCGGTTGTATTCAAATGAGGGGCAGGTAAGCGATACTACACCTCCGACATTTATTGTGCATGCTGCTGATGACCGGTCGGTTGCACCGGAAAACAGCATCCAGTATTTTCAGGCGTTGCGGAAGTACGGCGTAGACGCCGAATTGCATATCTATCAGCATGGTGGTCATGGTTTCGGGTTGGCCGGGAACGGCGGAACTGAATCCGCATGGACCGAAAATTGCCGGGTCTGGCTGCAGAATACCGGGATGCTTTAAGTTCACCTGCTTTGGATTTATTCCCCTGATAGCATTCATTTCGGGCGTTTAATCCCTCTGTTTGCAGGTAATCCTATATATCAGATATTGCGCTCTCTCATTTTTCATCATAAGTTGAATAAAAGCCTGTCAGAGCAAATTTGATACACTCTTATGATGCACGTTTGTTAATATAAAATAATTTGATTTTTTATTCTAAACCGTAATAAAACCGATGAACTCATTATTGTATTTGAACTCTAAAATAAGGAATTGGTTGATCCAGATACGATGCGGTCTGCTATTCTTTGCGCTTTTTCCGATAGGACAGTGCGTTTATGCACAGGATTATGATGCTAAAATCATCGCAGACATGATCCGGGAATTCAAGCGCGATGAACGTGGTCCCTATCAGGCGATCCGCTGGTTTTGTCCGGATGGCACCATACTTCCCCCGAAGGAACGATGCAGTGAGCCGGGTGGGATTCAGCACGCACTTCAAAAAGATATCGTTCTCAAGCTGGCCCGCGAACAACAAATCTATCTGGGGCAAATTCTGGCCGGTACCGATTTTGCCGAATTCTTCGATGGCCGCAATCAGAACAGCCGGTTGCAACAGTATCAAATGGAAAAATATCTGCAAGCCGTCGATAACGGTTGGATTTTGCGCCGCGCGCGTTATTACCGTGGAGCGATTCAGGTTGAGGACGAGGACGCCTGGGGTCGCGGATTCTTAACCTGGCTGGTCGCTGATGATTTAAGACTGACCGAACAATTTCTTCTGGTCCGCCAGGTTGTACGGGATATTCCGCACCGGAAAAATGATGACCGCTGGCAGCGCATCCGGGGGACCGCTCTGATGATATCGGACTCACTTCCTGATTTTATGAATCTACGCGTTAAAATTCACGGACAGCCTGATATATCCGATATTTCAGCGGTTGAGACATTTTACCAGCAGAAACGGTTAAAAATCTCACCGGCCGTGGACCGGTTGTTTGTCGATTTAATCAGCGACCTGAAATTTGCCTATGAGACCATGAAGATCGGATCTTTAAGTGTATATACAGATTCATTTGGCGATAATCCTGTTATCAGCGCCCAGCTCTTGGATGTCTTAAATCAGTATCATAATAACGGGACCGAAAGCGGTTGTGGAGACCGATGTATTTCCAGCCTCGCTCAATTATTATTCGATCTCAGAGAACAGATAAGTTACCTTAAGAATGCAGACCAGCGTTTGACGGCTCTGGATCTTTCACTTGATATCGAGCAGCTCATATTACGGAATGCGCATCTTTGGCGACCGGTTACCGCCCGTTCGCTTTTTTTAAAACATTATGTGATCACACAGGCATCTGCCGGGTGTGGTTATCTCGAGTTATGGGAATGGCAGGCAATTCGTGATAGCCTTGATCCTGAAAATTATCCCGGCAAAATTGATATGGTTTCCTTCAGGGAATGGGTCGGCCTTGCCCGCGGATCCGTGGAATGGGGAACCGCCATGATGCGCATTATTTTTGAGCCGGTAATAGATCTTTTCGGTAAATTTGAACCTCTGGCGGCCGGGTTTGTGGATGACCGGGTCAGATCTTCCCTGCTGCTCATTCAGGGTGAGACGGCGGATAAACTGGTAGATCTCCTGCAGAAACATACCGGGGTTTGCCACCGGATTACAGGGCTGTCCGGGACTGGCGGCATCCGTGGGCTTAATCCGGGTTACGCACTTGGTGAACTGGTCGTGATAACCGAAGATCCTGAGCGCATTTTATACGCACCGGATAAAATATATATGCTCAGCCGGGTCACAGCAGATCTTAAACCGGTCGCCGGGATCATTACGGTGACAGAAGGAAATCTGGTTTCACACGTCCAGTTACTTGCACGGAACCTGGGTATTCCCAATGCGGTCTTTCCGGAAGAGGATTTTGAGAAACTGCTGCCTCTGAATGGCGTACAGGTTTTCTTTGCCGTTTCTCCCAAAGGAACTGTATTGCTCAAGCCGGCGTCGGAAATGACCGGAGAAGAAAAGGCACTGGTGATCAAGCGAAAACAAAGCGATGAGCGACTATGGGTACCTTTGGACAGAATCGATCTGGATGAGACCGGGTTGATCGGATTGAGATCATTACGTGCTTCAGATTCCGGTGTATTTTGCGGACCCAAAGCAGCCAATCTGGCTGAATTAAAACACTACTTTCCGGAAAACGTGGTTGAAGGTTTTGTAATTCCGTTTGGCGTTTTCGTTCAGCATCTTGAGCAACAGATGCCTGGGAGTAATCAAAGTTTCTGGTCTTATTTACGCCAAACCTTTGAACAGGCGGAATTCTCCCGTCAGGCGGGCGTTTCCGAAGACCGCATTGAAGAAGCTATCCTCATCAGGTTTAGTATCCTGCGTGAAGCGATAAAGCGCATTCCCTTTCTGCCGGATTTTAACTCTGATCTGCAGGAGGCATTCACCGAGAAATTCGGAAAGAACATGGGCCGTGTACCGGTATTTATTCGCAGTGATACCAATATGGAAGATTTAAAGGATTTTACCGGAGCCGGTCTTAATCTGACCGTTTTCAATGTTTTGGACAGCCTGAAAATATTGCAGGGAATCCGCGATGTATGGGCCTCACCGTTTGGTGAACGCAGCTACCGCTGGCGTCAGAAATATTTACTTAATCCGGAGAACGTTTACCCCTCAATTCTCATTATTCCTTCGGTCAATGTGGACAAATCCGGCGTAATGATCACAACCGGGCTCAGCAGCAAAAACCCGGATGACCTTACCGTCGCGTTTAACCGGGGAGCCGGTGGGGCGGTGGAAGGACAGCAGGCTGAATCATATCTGTTGCAGACAAATGGTGAGTATATTTTGATTTCCCCGGCCCGGGAGCGTTTTTATACAGAACTCCCTCTTACCGGTGGTATACAAAAAACGGAAACATTTTTCAATCACGCTATTTTATCTGAAAGTGAATTAGAAATGTTAAGGAATCTGTCCGAAAAGATCCGGGAAAATTTAAGCGGAGCAGCGAACGGACCGCTGGACATCGAGCTTGGATTCAAAGAGGAAAATCTTTGGTTATTTCAGGTAAGACCGTTTGTGGAGAGTAAGCAAGCCCGGTCATCAATCTATCTGAACAACTTAGATCCGGAGGATAGAAACATCGGGCAATTTCGGCTGGACACGAAATATGGAGAATGATCACATAAAGAAATTCTGCACCATATTTTTTACCCCGGGGAATAAAAATAGATCGATACTTTTGGCCGGGCTGCTGTTCTTTTGCCTTATCGACCCGATCGCTAGTTATCCGGTTGACGGTTATGATAGTACCGGCATCCGCCGTTTGAAGCGACTTGCCCTTATTCTGGAGGGTAAACTAACCGGAACCTTGCCACCGGCGGGCGGCCTGAAAAATCTTCAGGATATCCGGCTCAATTTAATGAATCCGCGCGGCGACAGCCTGGCGGTACTTCCAAAAGTCGATAGTAAACTACAAAAAAAGTTGGATGATCTTTTTCCGGACCGGGATGAAAGTTATTCAATCACATTGCTTGAGATCACTCCCGGAAAGCCTGTCCGGTTTGCGCAGCACCAGCCCAACCGTCAGTATGCACCGGGGAGCGTCGGGAAATTACTGATTGCAGCAGGATTATTTGCCGAATTACAGAAGCTTTATCCTGCTGACCCGGATCAACGCCAGATGCTCCTGCGTTCCAGGATGGTCGTCGCCGGAAAATGGATTCACGTGGATTCTCATGAGATACCTGTTTATAATCCGGATGATAATTCATTTTCATCGCGACCCGCACGTGAAGAGGATGTTTTCTCGCTATATGAATGGACCGATCATATGTTATCAGCCAGCTCGAATGCCGCAGCAAGTGTCGTATGGAAGGAACTGATACTGATGCGTGCATTTGGTCCAGCCTACCCGCCAACCCAGGATGAAGAGCAGCGCTTCTTTAAAAGCACACCAAAGGATAGTCTCGGCAAAATAGCACTGGCCATTGTCAATGATCCGGTCCGGACTGCCGGGATTGAACGCGATGAATGGCGGCTTGGCAGTTTTTTTACAAAAACCGGAAAAAACATGATCCCTGTAGAGGGTGGAAGCCTCGCCACACCAATAGGATATATAAAATATCTTATTGCCCTTGAACGTGGAGAAATTGTCGACAACTGGTCAAGTCTTGAAATCAAAAGGTTGATGTATATGACCGCCAGACGTATACGTTATGCTTCATCACCGGCACTTAACGACGCAGCGGTCTATTTTAAATCGGGAAGTCAATACCGGTGCAAACCGGAGCCGGAGTTTAACTGCGGAAAGTATATGGGCAATGTCGAAAACATTATGAATTCAGTAGCTATTGTTGAGTCGGCAGATGGCCGGATTTACCTGGTGGGGATGATGTCCAATGTATTGCGTAAAAATTCAGCCGTCGAGCACCAAACCCTCGCAACCTATATTGACCGTATCCTGAAAAAATAGAATAGCGATTTCATTAATCGGTAAAATGTAACTTTTGCAGGACCTGTAATGCGGTTTTCCTGATGATGGGTACCTGGCTGTTGACCAGTTTACCGATATAACTGAGATAGCGGTCATCCCCTTTTTGTGCAATTAATTTTAAAGCCCCAATTTTTAAAAAACGGTCCTCACCGGTTAAAAGTAAAACCAGACAATCATACTCGGTAAGTTTTTTCAATCCCAGTTTACTCAGGGTATCTTCGACTACGGCACCGGTGGCAGTAGATTCCAATATTGGGATAATGATCTTTTTAAGATCAAAATCCAAAATATTATCCAAAAATTCGACGGCATTAATGCGCAAATCGGTCTTTTTACTTTTCAGACCAAAATAGGCATTATTGATATCTGACGGGGGATATTTTAAGCCTAAAAGCCTGAAAACCACTTCGAGCAAATTGTCCAACTTACGTTCCAGATCCCGTATCAACTGACGACGAATTTTAGTAACGTCGGTTGGTTCTTTCGCTGAAGCATTGGCCGTCAACTGGTTTTGTACCACCATCCAGATCTGGAGAAAATTGTTGACTTCATCGAGAACCGAATTCACCGTTCTCCGTTCATCAAATTTAAGTTCAGGTTTTTTCAGACGCAGCTGATATAACGCACTTATGATCGAATATCTGAGCTCCGGATTTTTATGTGTTAGATTATCAAGTAATATATCTGCTGCTGCCTGCGTACCGATTAAGGCTAAAATTTCAGGGATATGTAAGCGTATCGATAATTTTTCTTGTGGATTCTTAAGATAATCATCGAGAATGCCATAAATTTGGGGCTGGAAAAGCGCCAGTGCTCTGGCTGTGTGTTCAACCATGCCTTTTCTCGCCAGCATGCGAATCAATGTGGGCACAAATTCCGGATTGGCGCTGATACCGGCACCTTCAATTGCTGCCCTAACCACCAACACCGATCGGTCATTTAATAAAATATAAAGATAGGGATTCAAATCCGGAATTTTTGCCAGGCCAATAATCCGGGCTGTAGCTCCCTTTAAACGCAGAAGACGCTCTTTGTCCTGGGATCCCTGAATGGTTTTAATTTCCTGCTCCACCCTTTCCCGAATCCTGAGGTTTTTCTTCAACTGCTGGTTATCCCGGCTTTCTCTTGCCGCGCAGATCAGCGCCGCAATACGTATGGCATCATTCTGATCATCCAAATGGCGATTAAGTGTTTCGAGGCGCTCCATGGTCTGATGCTGGAAAAAATAGTGAAACGCTTCAATCTTGATTTCCTCATCAGGATCATGAATTAATCCGGCAGCTTCTTCAATATAGGTGTGCTTATAAAAGTATAACATCCGCAAGACTTCCAGCCGAATTTCCCGCGAAGGATGGGAAATGAGTTTTCTGAGTTCCGGAAGCAGACGATCATTTTGGACATCTTTTATTAACCTAAGTGTTTTCAGAAGCTGAACTTCATCTCCCTCCTGCAAAATTTTAATCAATCCGCCAAAAATTGATTCATTCTGCAAATCCGGGATCTGAGACCTTTCATCATTTTTATGCGTTTCAATTTTCAATCGAATTGAATTGATGTACTCTTTTCTCACACGGATAATCAGAAAGATCCAGACCAGAATAATCAGGATATTTATAAAGCTTACGCGGGCGACAGAAAAATCGAGCAAACCTGTGAATACGATAAGCAGGACCCCCCCCACACCGGTAGCCAGACTATCGATAAAAACATCGATAAAAGATTTCGCCTGATTTTTCACCTCCACCGGAATCGGCAAAGCCATTAACTCCATTCCGGCTTTATTTACGGACTGTTTTAAACTCCCGTCAATTATTTTTATCATCACGGCCATCCACAATACCGGTGTAATTAAAATACCCACGGCACCAATAAGTATACCTATCGGCAGGAAGAATAGTGATGTACCTACCCCGAATACGCCGACCACACGACGTGTCACAAATATCTGGATCAGCAGCGAGATAATATTGAGATTGGATAGCCAAAATCCGAAAAACGCGGTCAGTTGGTCCTCTTGTACGATATTCATCGCGGCAATGGCACTAAACTGGTATTCAACCAATTTTGCCACCAGGACACTGACACCGACTATACTTGCCAGATAAGTTAGGTGGCGGGATGATCTGATTATTTTAATCGGGTGAACGGTTTCCCTTAATGCCGGCGGATTTATTTTTGTATTTTCAGTTCCGCGGCCTTGGAACGCGCGATCTCTCCATACGGCGTGCGAAATCGGAATACATGCGGCAATGCTTACCACACCGATTAAGATTAGATTCTCACTACCCAAGAAAGGAGCAAAAATTTTTGTGAGATACCCGCCAAAGATTCCGCCTGCTATTGCGCCGGACCCGATGAGACCGATAAGTCTTTTTGCTTCCCGGACATTGAAAATAATATTGGCCAGGACCCAGAATTGTGATGTGGTAACAACCGCAAAGATGGCCACCCAGATGAAAAACACATAAAGCACGATATTTCTCTGGATGTCAAAAAATAATAAAAACCAGAATATGAGAAGCATGGCTACAACACTGCGCAGGGTCTGATTGATCAGCCAACCCAGAGATTTTTTTTGCATTCGGCGGGTATAGACGGTAGATACCACCCCTGCAGAAACCGATACGAGTATAAAAACATAAGGGAGCTGGTCGGCCCCAAACTGTGAGAGAAAGAGGGCATAACTTACCGGCTTGATGATCAATAGCGTGGAAATGTTCAGAAAGATATACAGGAACATCAATCCGGCTCTTTTACCCTCGCCTTCACGTATGTCAAATGTCTTGCGAAGCAGAATCTCTGCGAGAGGCGAAATTTCCGCTTTAAGTTCTTGTATTCTTGACATTACCTCTCGGATTCTTCCAATATGAGAACTTTTTCCATCTCCAGAATGAGATCTCTGAGAATTTTCTCCCCGGCCGGATCTTCTATTAAAGCCGCAGCGATATAGCGGCGCCAAACCGGACCCCAGACCAGGATCGAATCCGAGTGCCAGTTTTTCCAGGTACCGGATTTGCGGAAAAGTTTTGCATCGGGGACGACGCGATCGAGTGTGTTAACGAATTTATGATGCAGTTCGGGATCGGCAAGTATTTCCAGCATTTGGGCACTGCGCTTATGGCTGACCAGTTTACCCATTGCCAGCAAATAATAAAAACGGCAAACCTGGGTCACACTCGCACCATGACTTAAACCCATTAACGGATCCGGATATCGCTTGCCTCTTTTGGCATACCGCTTCCCTACCCAGAGTCCTCCTCCATGTTCCGGATCATATAATTCATACCGTGGATCAGTAAGTGTTTTTTCAATTTTCTCAAATGTGAGACGGTCGATCATTCTGGTAGCTGCTCCGTTGTCGGACTGACTAATCATCTCACGCATATCGTCCTGAATATCAGGTGTGGACAACAAAGTACTGTCCTCCATTGCCTGTGCTGCAGCAAGAAGAATAGCAAGTTTTGGGAGACTGGCCGCATACATCATCTCATCTCCGTTAACCCGCGCAAATTTCACATGATATGGATCACTGAGATCCACCAGGCCGACCGCCATTTTCCCATTTTTTATAAGTCTGGCCCATTTAGGATTTTTATTCAACTGGATTTCAAGTTTTTGCTGCAAATCAGTATTGATCAGCTGCCGCAGCGGTTGAATATATTTATCGGGTATTTCAAATGGTAAATCGGTTCCATTTGCGATCTGGTTTTTATTCCCCGTTATTGATAGCATTAAAAATGCACAAAGCATTATTTTAATCATATACTCTTTTCTCAAATTTTAACGTACAAATTAGCACGCTTTTAATCTGCAGTCCAGAGAAATTATCAGAACTCATGAGCAAAACAAGTTCGATTCCCAATACACATATTATAAATCAGTATTGTTTCATATCGTAATTGAACGGGATTAAAATCCCTATTGCAACCGCTCCGGTTTTTTTGTATAGTATAGCGCTTTTTTGCAGAACAGAGTTTAAATGACGCATAAATATAGAGTTTTTTTATTACTGTTGATTGTTGGTCATTATATGTATGGCAGGACGCATTACGACCTGCCGGGCAACATTATTATACCCCCATCAAAACATACAATCCCGAATCTGTCAGTCTCCTCCGATGTTTCATTATCTCCATTCTTGCAGACGGTAAAGACATTGCCCGCGCCAATCCCGGCGGTTTATTTCGGTGCCATCGCCGGCCAGATTACGTCACAGCAAAGTCTTTTCATTAGCGAGCTTCACTATACCGAGCATAATGATGTTTTCTACAACCATCCGATAAGTATCTACAAAATAGCTCTCAGCACTCATACTGCCGTGGGATAAATATCCCGTGCTGTTTTTGATTCTCTAACTTACAAAAATTTAAACCTTAGAATAAGGGGAGAATTACCATGGGTGATTTTCTCAAAGTTGCATTTATCATTGTGTCATGCGGTTTCTTTTTGTGGTTGACGATCTATTTTGCCTGGCTGGTGATCAAGCCGGAAAGAAAATCCGATCAGAAAAAAGGTGCTGCACTAAAACCATCAAAATAATCAGGATTGTAAAATAAATCGAGCAAAAGATTATGAATAAATATATTTTCCGGCGGGAAATCAGATTTTCCGCCGGTTTTTCAACATATCCTCAAACCGGTCAAGGACTTCGCTGAAATATTTGCGCTGTACTTCCCGTGTTTTTGCATCAGGCAGGTTTTCCTGGTGAAAGGCAATAATCGTTTTTGCTCCGGCGGGTATTACCCGGACCTGCACGGTGGATGCTTTCGGCCAGTCCGAAGGATGCCAGGTCAGCCTTATATGTGATTCCGGTCTGAACACACCGATTTTACCGGTTGTTCCATCCGCAAGAGAAAATTCCGCCGCCTTTACAAATGCAAGATCGGCAGATTCCCCCAGCCAGACCTTTCTTCCTCTATCCGATATGATGAGTTCCCAGGCATCCTGAACAGAAACCGGGTATGTACGTCGTGCACCGATCTGGAACATTTTGTCTCTGGTCAGACCAACAGGTTTTTCCATCCTGCTTTCTCCAATAATTATATATTACCCCAGTCGTACATCATATAAATAATTTCCCGTTTGACCGGGTGGCCGGATACTTTGAGTGTCAGAAGAATATTACCACGGTGATGGCTCTCGTGATTGATAAAATATCCTAACGTTGAAACAACCCCTTTATTAAAATGCCGGCGTCGGTAATCGCATTGATCAGCATCAGATTGATGCGGTTGTTGGTGTGCCAGGTTTCGAGTACCTCATGTAATACATTTTCCAATCGCGTTCCCTTATATAATCAGGATTTACGATGATACAGACAACAGATATCAAATTACATACAAATCACAAATCTCAAAATCCAAGAGAAAGATTGATCTCATGAAATATATTTGGAGATCCACCTTTGATAAGACTGGGTCACAAATCATGTTCAACCACGGAATCGCACGAAATTAAAGAAATGATAATCATATATTTCTAATAAAACCAAGTTATCTTACGTTATTCATCTAAGGATTCCGTGCTCATCAGTGGTAAATATTTATCTTCTCACGACATCTAGAACCGGGGGCCATTTCCAAGGACTTTTAACGAGACCGGTTCAATATAGACAACGATCGGGCCCAGCAGCGGGTCATGAGTGGTATTGAATGTCACGCAAACAGCTGCGCTATTATCGCCAAAATATGTACAATTTGAAACTCTGGCTTCCTGCCAGCTATGCGTAACAGTAGCCTGCGCATCCTCAGAAAGACTCTCCCAGGCAATGCGCCGGTATGTCATTTCATCATTCTGATTCAGGATTAACCTGCCTTCATTGCAGGCAAATATGAATATCCAACCGATCATTAAATAGTTTGCAACTTTCATTCAATCAATCTCCACCGGTTTTTATCCATATTAACCCATTTATGATGGCGGTAAATTCCAGACAAAATCAGGTTTCAAATTACCAAAGATTCCCATAATAAGAAATCCCCAATTTGACCGTGGTTCCTTTTAGGTCCATATCCGGTAATGCGGGTTGTGTAACCAGTCTGCCGTTCATAAATATACGACCCATCCGGATTTACACCGACCGGTACATCCTGGTAGCGTGATATCGGACCCTGTTGTCGTGTATAACCCGAGTAGGTAAGATCACCATAAATTTCCAGAGTCTTTTGTCGGCCGGTAGACTGAGCGCAATATTTGGTCGCAGATAAGACGTATTCTCCGTTTCACCGGCGCCGCCGGAGGTGATCTCGTAAACCGTCTGCTTCGGATACAAACTGAGATCAGCCCTCAAGGTCAATCCATCGATCAACCCCAGATATCCGATAAATTGCCACCTTTTTGAGGAGTTGGCTGATTCTTCATTTTCAAAACTCATCGTTGTTCTGGATTGATCGTAAAACAAACCCGCAATAAATTGCCCGCTTTTCAGGAAAGGATTATTAAATCCCGCCGGTACAAAATAATCCAGGGTTTGTGCGTGTATGGCAGAGAACGACAAAACACATAAAATCAGCGTTTGTTTTCGCATAACTCACCTCCTTTAAGGTCCATCATGTAAACATGTTATACCAGGTTAGCATTTTTGATATTCGAAAGATCTGGTACCCGCGCCGCGCATAATATGTAATGAACACTAACCAGAGGATTAACCATCGAAATATATTGGTAATTTCTTCTTCCGCTTCGAGATTTTATATAGGTCTTTGTTATTTCAGCTATCTTGATTAAGGAGCAATCTTTTCTGCCCGCCATATCAGCTATCCGGCTGCGAATATTAAAATGGGTGACGAAATTATACCTGGGAACAAAATGCCAAGTATCAGAGACCCGATTATGTGCAGAAATCCGTTTACGATCATCAGCGATCCGAGAACCAATGCAATTTTAGAAATCCACAGCTTATGAAGGAAGGCGAAGGGTGACAATACAAATAAATTCAGCGCACCCGTGATCAGACCCAATAACCAGATATCATGGGTGAAAGTCGGGATCGGCAATATGGGAATCTGTTCCCGAATATTTAACACAATAGGATTATAATAATACAAAAAATCATGCGTAGCTTCATCATAAATATGCAGGGTCAGGGTACAGCATTCAATGAATCATCTTTGGTGATAGGGCCAGTCATTAAGACTCTTAAAACCGCGTAACCGGGCAAATGCTATATATCTCCAGACGTACAGCCGGTATCTGGACTTTAAATAAACTACAGTCCTGTTGCCTTGCCTGCTTTTCATCCGAAACCCGACCCGTTCAAAATTTATTTTGAAACCACCACCCGTCACTTTTATTTTGGTTGCATGTATATAAAGCGATTCCGTTTTAGATATGATCTCAGATGGCTAAGCCTGTTTGTCGAAAATATACAAACGGTTCATGATTGACAAGAAATAAAATCTCTGTTTGCAATCCGGAATAATAACTGCAGAATTCTAACGATCGGCCTGATCGGATTCCGTTTGATTTCAATAACCGGAGATATGGGTAATCAGAAAATTATTATGAAAAGAAGAAAAGGCATACATCTATGCCTTTTCCTTATCAACTTTAATACAACATTAATCGGATCCCGGTCAATAGCCGTTGACCGTAATATTACCATTGACCGATTTCAATATGATATCCCCGGTTCCGTTTCCCAGGACACCGCTGACAAAGGTATCACCCGTTTGCAGGTTGGTCAATGGAAGATTTTGCACACTGACCGAGCCGTTTACCACCGACGCCGAGAATTTTGACGAGGATTCCTTTGCCAGACCAAGAGTCATAGTGCCATTTGTCAGATTAATATTAACCATGCCTTCAGTAATGTCTGATACCGAACCGGTCACGTTTCCGTTGGTCAATTGAATCTGCAGGTTGTCATCCACATCTTCCACTTCGATATTTCCATTCACCAGGATGATCTGTTTGTCCGCCCTCAGTGAATGCAATTCAAGATTTCCGTTTATATTAGCCAACACGATATCCCAATCGAGAGGAACCTCAATATTATAATTGACTATATAAGTTCTGGTGCTTTCCTCAGTCGGATGTTCTGACACGGTCACCAGGTTTTGTCCCTCCTGAACAGTAACAACCTCAAGCTCACTCAAATGGGCCCGGGCATCTTCACGGGAATTTGATTCCACAATTTTTTCGCCCCAGATCTGGACCGAATCTAACTCTGCCACGCCATTCACTTTGATGTTTCCGTTTACACCTGTCAGATCAAAAGTATTCAGGGATTCTGTGGTATATTTATAGAGAAAGGATTCTTGTACTCTTACTCTGGAACCATCGTCCGGATCGGAATCAAATACGCCGCATGCCCAGCCAAAAAAAACCGGAATTATAATGACAAATATCTTTTGATAGGTTTTAAATTGCTTCATTTTCTTACCCTCCTGCCTGTTAAATATGACATAAATACGCTATGTGCTTATTTATTTCCTAGCCGCTCAATTGCGGATCGCGCCTGAACTATGAATTTATGCGCATCGTCACTTGTTTTATCCTGGTAAAAATCCAGAACGATCTTATATGCATCGGTTGCCTGACCGGGTTGATTCAGGGCTTCGAATGATTTTCCAATATATAAATATATTTCTCCGGTATTCTCAAGCAGCTCATATTTTAGCAGGATCTTATGAAATTTAATGATTGCATTGGCGTAGTAGTTTTGAGAATATAATGCCTGTGCCCCATTGAATTCCTGGATGAATAGATTCGGTTTTGAACTGTCACTTGAAATGCTATCCATTTTCATTTTATCTTCACCATGTACCACGCTCACCTTACCAACCCTCAAACGCGTTTTATCCTCAGGTGAAGGTATCCGGTCAATTTTATTTGCCATCAGGAAGAGGAACAATTCATTTTCCATAATCTTTCGAAGGTCCGAAATATCGAGTAGCGCATTCGACCCAAGTTTGAACCTGTCTCCTTCCACTGTCAGTATAATCACATACGCATATTCTCCGGTATGAATGGTATCGACTCTTTTAACTTCAATCCTTTTTTCGCTGACATCCATTCTTCTTCCAGACCAAAACGCACGTTAACTTCTCCCTGGATTTCCACAATTTCTGCAGTCATTTCAGCCCAGACCATTTGTGTTGAAAGGGCGAACAGCAGGATAAAAAGTTTTTTGGCAGACATTGTATATTTTCCTTTCACTTCATTTTTCTGTTTAGTTATGATCAATCAGACGCACCCAGCCGTTGGCAATTCCGGCCCTTATAATGCCCTCTTTAAGATAGTGCATAGCGCCTTCTTCCCAGGCTGTATCAAATCCATTAACAATAAGTGTCGTCTCAACCGGTATCCAGATGGTTTTTTTTGAATTCCGGCTTTCACGTATCACATACCGCTTCTCATTGGAAGTTAAAAGGGCTCCTTCCTGCGGTTCGATACCCGTATCAAACATCAGATACAGGTGTGCCGGCTCTTTATCCGGATCACGCACCTCAACAAATACTGTTTTGATTCCGATACCTTCCAGGAGTGAAGCATATAATATCACCATATCATCACAGTCACCGGTACCTCTTTTCAACGTTTCGGATGCAAATTGAACATAGTCATCTTTATAAAAAGGAATATTGGGATCTCTCTGATAACGGATATTCATCTCTTTCAGGGCATCGAAAATAACTTTCGCTTTTTGAAAATCAGTCTTTTTGCCCGGTTCCGATTTGCCCAAATCAGCGATCATTGATCGACCAAGTCTCCATGATTTGCCGATCATCCGGCGTGAGGAAATAACTTAATCGGTCCATTTCCCCATTCCATGCGTTGCGGTTATGAACCATTACATTAATACTGATGTCACGGGTTTGGGTCGCTCCGGCCCGGGCCTCAGCTTTAAGATCAATAACAGCCGGTTCACTTTTTGATGCGTTGAAAAGCCGTTTACCAAAAAGAGCCACCACCGGAATATCGGCGGTCTCACCCGGAGCAATATTTACAAATCCGCTTTCGTTCGGCCTTTCTGAGTAGCCCTGAATATTGGAATGCAGATTGACCTCAATATTGAAGCCTGCGGTGTTTAGGATTGTGACCAGGGCAATCGGATAGGTATTATAGAATTGATAATATGCTGGATATATATCCTGAACGATAATTTTGATTTCCTCGATTCGGAAAAACTCCCGGGGTTCTCCCCACATGTATGAAACACCCAGCCCTAGTGCAAAACCGTTGTAATTTTCGACTGGTGTATTATCAAAATTGACAAAATGATATTTTAAATCGCTGTTGAGGGCAAGCCAGTCATTCAGGATGATATTCACGCCGGCTCCTGCATACAAACCGAGACGGGCATCATTCTCAGCAATAACCGATCCCCATTGTGTGAGGCTTCGGCTTATCCAATAATTTCCGGCCCCAAATGAAAGATACGGCTGCAGAACACTTTCTATTTTTGCTGACAGAAGATCATAACGCACACCGAAGTTCAATGGAACCAAAGCCACGGTTTCAACCTTGCCAATATTCACCTCAACTTCTCCTACAGATCCCAAACCGGCTTCCATAAACCAGTTGCCTGACAATCGTGAATAGAAGTAGAAGGAAGCACTGACCGGTGTTACGACAACCTGCCCCGGTGAAGTCTCAATATAGGGTGAATTGCTGTATTTCCAGATACCTAAACGCAGACCGATCCCTTTAGAATGCACGATACCCTGCGCCGACAGGTCAGCAGATATAAGGGCTACCGCCATAACCGCCACCACGATGATTCTGAAACGCTTTTTCATCAGGATCTTCCTTTCATCGGTTTATTCGACTTTTGCTTCAGATAGGACAAATTCTGTGCCAGCAGGGGTAATTTTATCTAAAGTATTGTAAATATTGTAATTATACTTCAAATGTTAAGATTGTCACTACGCGGAAACAATCCGGTTCGCGGAAAATTTCCGCATTTCCATTTTATTTTTTCGGGTTTACGAGATGATCGATAATTTGCTGCAGGAATATATGATATTTTTTAGGTAGCCCTTTAAAAGGTTCAAAAGATTCAGCCCGGCGGATATTGTCAATATATTGCTCCAGTTTTTGCTGCACCGCTGCAATAACCACCGGATCATCCGAACCGGCGATTTGGGTTGCTGCGGTCAGGTATTGAAAATCAGCTTTAACCAGATACTCGAAACACATTCCCCGAAAATATTCGGTAATGGTCCCTCGATCCTTATTTCCAAGTTTTATTGCTGTCTGCGTGACGGAGGAACGGGAAAATTTCATCGCCCGGAGCATATCCAAAATCTGTTCTTCAAATGGTATATGGATGCTTTCAATTTTTGACGGCGATGACATCTCAAATAATTCAGGTGGCAAATCCACACGCTGAATCATCGCCCTTCCTGCGCTTTTCGCCAGTAAAATTGCACGTCTGATTACATTTTCCAGTTCACGAATATTGCCCGGCCAACTATAGGTCTGAAAGATCTGCATGGTCTGATCGGAGATTGAGATACCAGTTTCATCACCATGTTTTGCGATAAAATGCGCAACCAGTAATGGAATATCTTCAATACGCTCCCGCAAGGGTGGGATTTCAAGTGCAATTCCATTCAGGCGGTAAAATAAATCCGAACGAAACCGATTTTCGGCAATCTCACGTTGTACTATTCGATTGGTTGCGGCGATTACCCGGATATTGACTTTGATCGTCTTTTCACCGCCAACCCGTTCAAATGTACCTTCCTGTAAAACACGCAAAAGCCGTGCCTGAAAAGCCGGAGAAGTTTCGGTAATCTCATCAAGGAATATCGTACCCCCGTCGGCAAGTTCTATCCGTCCTCTTCTCCGGGTATTTGCTCCGGTAAAACTGCCCTTTTCGTGCCCAAACAGTTCGCTGTCAAGCAAAGACTCCGATAAGGCACCACAGTTGACAGCAACAAACCTGGCATCTTTACGATCACTGCTTCGATGAATAAACCGGGCCAGCATCTCCTTGCCGGTACCGGTCTCGCCGCTGATCAGAACCGGAATATTATCCCGGCTGACTTTTGCAGCCATTTCTATAATTTCGTGCATGCGTCCCGTCCCGGAAAAGATAAAATCTTTTACTTCCGGAATTGTATTGTTGATTTCAGGTATTAGATACGTTCGTAAATCGGAAAGTTCGGTTTCAAGTTGGAGAATGCTTTTTTGCTGTTCCGCCTTCTCCTTCAGACGCTGTTCAGATTCAGCCAGCTGATCCTGTGCATTTTCCAAAAGTCTCTTTGCGTGTATTAATTCCTCTTCTTTCGCCGAGACTTGTTCCTGCAGAAGAATTTTATACCTGCTTGCTTCTCCCGCACGATATCGGTAGCCATTTATTCTTTCTGCAACAAAAGAAACCAGAAAGACCAGACTGGGAAAAAACAAAGGTATCAGTTGATTTTGCCGGGTAAACATCCATACTGAAAAAAGCCAGAACCCGACGAAAATCAATACGAAAGATAGTACTTTTATTTTAACTTTGTTTATCGACAGAAGGAGACAGGAGCCAATGGCACTCAAGATAATCATTGAAATTTGGAAGGTGCTGCTAAAATCACGAATATAATTCTGTTCGATCAAATTTTCCGCTACCGTAAGGTGAATTAATGATGAAGGGATTGTATATCCTGCCGGGGTTATCTGGGTGTACGCGATACCCTGTGCCGTTACTGCCAGTAAAACGAGTTTACCAGAGAGGTGCAATTTTGACGGATCTTCATTAAATATTTTCAGGAGTCTGGTGAAGCTTATCGTATTTACCTGATCCAATCCGCCAAAGTGATTGAGATGAATCTGACCGTATCCGTCGAGCGGGATTGTCCGGGTCACACCTAATGAATCGGATAATAAAAGCGTCATTCCGTCGGCCCTTACCGGGTCTTCTCCGCCCAAATATTGGCGGCCCAGGTGGGTGCCAAATGAGAAGACATTCCGGTCCTTATAGGTTGCAACCAAAGGTACCCTGGCAGTCCGGCTCACGCCCCCAAGATTGCTGAAACCGGTCGCAAATGTATCTTTTACGAAGATATCAAGAGGGAATGTAGGATAATACCCTTTCATTATTTCCCGTATATGCCCTGAATTGACCTCCAGCTCAGCAAATTTCATCGGTAAACAAACATCTCGGTTTGAATTCAAAAATTGAGACAAAAGCCGGTCAAATTCCGGATGACTGTAGTCAGGCCTTGAGAATAATATATCGATACCAATCACTTTTGCACCGGATGTCTTCAGGATATGGATCAGGTAGCTGTAATAGTCCCTGGTTATCGGCCAGCCCCCAAGCGCATGCAAATCCTCGTCGCCAATGAAAACCAAAAGGTATTTATCTGAGATTGGCCGATCCCCGCGGATAGCGAAATGAATGTCGGTAAGAAAATCTTCAACTTTTTCCTGCCATGGCATCGGAAAAACAGTCAAAAGAATACATACCAGACTGACAATCAGTATGGCGAATATATTTTTCCTTAAAAGGGTGCTCATCTTAACCTGTTACTGCCCCGGAAGTCAGAAAGATGCAGATGATAATTAATTCGGACCTGTGATAATACCTGACGCAAAATTGAATATAATTACATCCTGCATCATTCACAACCTTCATCTGAATGGGATGATCCATGTCAGCGGGAAAAGGTGCAAGGTGCAAGGTGCAAGGTGCAAGGTGCAAGGTGCAAGGTGCAAGGTGCAAGGTGCAAGGTGCAAGGTGCAAGGTGCAAGGTGCAAGGTGCAAGGTGCAAGGTGCAAGGTGCAAGGTGCAAGGTGCAAGGTGCAAGGTGCAAGGTGCAAGGTGCAAGGTGCAAGGTGCAAGTTAAAAAATTTCTCTAGAATTAACTGGCTGTCAAGTAATATTTTTGCAGAATTATTTAATTATAGATTCCTAATTCTTAGTCTTCATACCCTCTCTGTGATCTGTGGTTTATGAACAGACATACAATTCAGGTTTCAATTGATGTACAGGTTAACTATGGGACAATTTCTCCTCATTTAAGGAGGACACTCTTTTTTAACGCCTCAAAGTTATCGGTCATCAGCCGATACAAATAAACGCCGGTCGGCAAATTTTCGGCATCCCAACGTATGCGATGGGTTCCCGCCGGCATGTTCTGATTGGTCAAAACGGTTATCCGGCGCCCAACTATATCGAATATTTCAATCAGAACGTGCGCTGATCTGGGAAGATCAAAACGGATCAATGTTTCCCGATTAAACGGATTTGGTCTATTTTGATATAATCGGAAAGTAAAGGGTATCGTGTTTTCATCCGCCTGAACAGGGACGGCACCGGCCGGATCCAGGGCCAGCGTGCCTTCCCAGTTTTGCCAGGGTAGACAGACTGCCTGGTGTGTCGTACTCCAGTTATCATGTACGATGACATGAAACCCGTTATGCTGAAGGTATCCTACACCCGTAACGGCATGACCAATATTCTCTGTTCCCGTCTCCAGGTTCCAGCTTTCCTCGGGAGCTTCAGGGTCTACCAGTTGTGCATTACCGACAGGCGTCCCCCATTGATAGAGATAGACGGTATCCTGGTCTAACGGATCAACCAGAATACTTCCCGAGAATTTTATGTTCCAATGTGTGAAATCCACTTTAACCGGCCGGCCGGCATCGATCTCCGACTTGTAGAAAGAAGTCCCAATGTTATGGTCAGGGGTTACCTTCCAGTTATAACCCTTCTTGTTCCCTGGCAGCAGGGGGGCCGCCGCCATATAGGGATTCAGGCTGTCCCAGCGAATATAAGTCCATGTGAATGAATCCTGATCGGCTATATAGGTACCGGCGGCGGACGGAAATATTGCACCGTTCCGGGCCCCGGGATTACCGCGATCATTGGTATCATAAAACCAGCCGATGTATTCAGCCAGCGTTTCAGGAGGGAGGCCTGCGGTTACATTTTGCGCGGAAGGGTATTTGGCAACGATATCCCAGAAGTGTAGAATATTGGCCAGGGCAGTGGGTGCACAAAAATTACCCGGCAGGGTTGAAGGCAGTGTGAGCGTGGGGGGTTGATTCTGATCAGGAACACCCGGAATCATTTCGATGGGGGTTTCGATGGTATTCCACAAAACCCAGCGGCTGATAAAATTAAAATCGTTCAAGCTATCCTTATCGGGCGGATCGTTGATCAGGCTGTCTCCATTAAGATCCCAGTAGATTTCTGCCCTGAGATCAATTTGCCCGGATTTAAGGGGCACATACAGACTGTCTGAAATCACCCACAGACTATCGCCGGAACTCGGTTGTCCCGGATAAGCCATAAAACTGGTATCGACCGCCAGCGGCGTTCCATCAACATCCAGTACAAGAGAGAGCAAGATAAACGGCGGGAACCATGGGCCGGAAAGGTTTTTGACAGTTGCGATAAGGTCAACCGGTTGTCCGACATACAGGGTATCGGTTTTGAGACTGTCTTGTCGTGTGTGTAGCCCGGCCACAATCAGATCAGGTACATCGGGCAATCGCACATGAAAGAAAGCCTGTACATTCTGCCAGGGAATAGCGACATTTTCAGGCGTATTTGGCCAGTTATCATGTACGATGGCATAATCAACGGGCGGACCGGGATTTCCGGGCGGGAGAAACTGAAATAAATACCCTACGCCCGTTACCGCATGTCCGATTCCCATATCCCCTTCTTCTCCGTTCCATTGTTCAGGAGGATCGCTTTCATCCATTGTTCCCGATGATGGAACAAATGTTCCCCAGGAATAGACTGAAACCGTATCGCCATCGACTAATGTATCCAGGCCTGTGCGTTGAATATTCCAGTGGAAAAAATCCAGTTTTACCGGATTACCCTGATCGATTTCTATACTGTATATGATAAAATCTTGTGGCTCCGGTATAATATCCCAGCCAAAACCACGTTTTTGTACCGGTAAGTTATACGGAAATCCGAATGACTGCAGCGAATCCGAGGCCAGGTATTCAACCATGCCATTCATCTGATCGATCACCAGCGTACCCGGCAACGGTATAGGAGGAGCGTTTAACCGGCTCAAGCTGCCCAGGCCATTGGTGGACATATACCAACCGATATATTCTGCCAGCTATTGAGGGCTGAAGTCCGGCCGTTGCTCCGAACGCATAGGCATTCTGGCGCTGATATTCCCAATAGGCGATAATATTAATTGCCGCAAAAGGAGCGCAATAATTGGATGTATTACTCGTTGACGGTAAGGTTTGCTGAGGTGGCTGGCTGTGATCCGGAACATTATTGATCAACTTATTCTGTGCGTAAGCGTTGTCAGATGAGTAAATAAGAAGTGTCATGAAAAATAAATGCATGATTCTCATGATATCCTCCAATTTGATGATTTTATTGATCTGGCTCAGCCGGAAGTAAATGCAAGACAATAGAAAAAATAAATCAGGAATCCGATTCTTTCTGATCGGGTGGGTAATGGTTTATAATACATCGGTTAAAACGTGAATGCAAGTTTTTATATTATAAGGCGCCATTTCAAAATAATTTTATTTTCTTATGATAGTTCTCAAAGTTTATAGCTATTCCTGAAAAACTCAGAACATAATTCTTGACATTTATAACATCTAATCGTATAATTACGATAAACGATGGAGTACCAGGAATGCGTAATAAATCCGATCAATTTCCGTCTACATTAAAAAAATTGGCGGTCATGTCAAAAGCACTGGCGCACCCGGCACGCATCCAAATTCTGCAATTGCTGGCAGAATGCAATACCTGTATCACCGGTGAATTGGTGGATCAGCTGCCGCTTGCACAGGCAACAGTTTCACAGCATTTGGTGGAATTAAAAAATGCCGGATTTATCCGGGGCGAAATTCATGGTCCGAAAACCTGTTATTGTCTCGATTATACCAACATAGGCAAAGCAAAGCGAGAATTCGCTGATCTTTTTGAAAAAATAGAATCTAAATAAACATGGAGAGGTTTCTAATGGCAGAACAAACAGACTTGAAAAATATGGTCAAAGAGAAGTACGCACAAATTGTCTCAAAGGAAGATTCCTGCACATGCGGATGCTGCAGTGATGAACCCGATTACACCAATATCGGGGAAACATATACGGCAATCGATGGGTATGTCGCAGAGGCTGATCTGGGGCTGGGTTGCGGACTGCCGACGGAACTGGCTGGTATAAAACCCGGAAATGTTGTTGTCGATCTTGGCTCCGGCGCCGGCAATGATGTCTTTATTGCGCGCAAACTGACCGGAGATACAGGCAGGGTCATCGGCATCGATATGACGCCGGAAATGGTTCAGAAGGCGATTGTCAACAATCGTAAACTTGGTTTCTCAAATGTGGAATTTAAACTTGGTGATATTGAAGCAATGCCGCTCGCCGATAAAACCGCGGATGTAGTGATCAGTAATTGTGTTATCAATCTTGCTCCGGAAAAGGAACGTGTATTTGCGGAAATTTTCAGGATCCTGAAACCCGGTGGACATTTTTGTGTTTCAGATATCGTCATCAGGGGAACAATGCCAAAACGCATAAAAGAATCCGCGGAAATGTATGCGGGTTGTATTGCCGGTGCACTCGATATGGATATGTATCTCGGCACAATCCGCAGAGCGGGATTTAACGATATTCAGGTCCGAAAATCGAGAAAAATAGCCCTTCCCACTGAGTTGTTGAATAACTACCTGACGCCTTCTGAAATGAGCGATTGGGATTCAGAAATTATTGGGATTTACAGTGTAACAGTTACCGGGATTAAGTGATTCTCAAACGGATCGGGAAATAATAAATTGAATACACTGCTTTTTTCTGTTCAATTTGAAAGGAATTGTGGTGATAAAAATACCAAAAGAAGTTGAGGCGCCCTATTTTTGTCACGTCCTGGTCTGTGTAAACGATCGCAAAAACGAGCGTAAATCCTGTGCTCAGGAAAACAGCGGTGAAATCAGGTTGCAGCTGAAAACCCAGGTCAAAAAACGCTGGCCGGAGGCCAACATCAGAGTCTCCCAAACCGGTTGTCTTGGTGTTTGCGAGGAAGGTCCGAATGTGATGATCTATCCCCAGAACCTGTGGTTCAAGCATGTAACCCTTGCAGATATCGACCGGATTCTTGACGTAATTGGCCAACTTTTTCAGTCCGGAGATTGACCATTTCCGGGATACATAGTCTTACGTACCCATTGAGTGACCGATGTAGTGGCCTGATGCCGTTTCCAGAATGAATCATGAAAAATGTCATCCCATGCTGTTATCATTGGGGATATAACGATATCAGGCAATCATATACATGATCATTCTTCTGCAAAGTAATACAAAAAACGGGTCCGATCGGACCCGTTTTGCACTGCACCAACGACAAGGAGGACGATATAGCAGGATCAGGCTCGGTATTAACCATTCTAACCTGTTCCTGTTATGGACTATCTGTAATATCGTAAACAAATAAAAAAAAGTTGTGGTCAAGCGCACAAGAACCGTGAGAAAAAAGTAGATCTGTTGCTTTGTTATTTTGTCAGTCTAATCAATTATTTCAATGCCACTTGAAAATTTGCAGACCAACTGCAAAGAAGGTTACGCCAATCGCTATAAGCACGAGGATAGGGACCGAAACCTCTGCAAATCCCGCCCCTTCGATAAAAACGCTGCGTGTGGCGTCTGCCAGCATGGTCAGCGGCAATTTTTGGATAAAGGGGATACTCCAGTCCGGAAAATTATGATAGCTGAAAAAAATACCGGAAAGAACCATCATCGGCAGAACAACGGCGTTGATCAGAGCCATTTCCGATTTCGGTATTCGCCGTGCGGGAGGAGGCAAATATCGAAATACCGGCAAAAGCAATATTGCCGGCCAGAAATATCACAATCAACGCAAATATGCTTCCCTGAATCCCAATGTCGAACACCAGCCAGGCAAAAAGGAAAAGAAGCGCCGATTCGATGAACGTCATTATCATACGTACGGTTATTTTGGCAATCAGAAAATGGGATTTTTTCATAGGGGTGGCCACCATCCTGCGTAGCAGTTTTTTTGTTCGCTTTCTCGATTATCCCATAACTAATACCCCACAGACACGACATCATGATCCCCATGGCCATCAACCCAGGTATCAGAAAATCAATATAACGGGTTCCGCTGATCGTGAGCGGTTCAATCATATCATTCTTTTGTTTCAGTTCGACAGCATCACCTGATAGGATTCCGGAGAGTTTTAAATAGGTCAGTTGGGCATCCGGATTCATCGGATCGAAATGATAGCGGATACGGCCATCCTGCTCATCAAGAATAACACCCAAATTCCCCCGTTTCAGTCTGATCATGGCTTCATCCCAGTCTATTGTCAGGAAGTGAAACGTCGTATTACCCAGTTGTTCATCGGATATTGTGTGCCGATAATAGGGCTGCATATCTTTCTCTTTTACGATGCTGCATTGACGATTCAGAAAATTATCCAGGATGGTTGAACGATCGGCTGTTCCGGCACCGTCCTGCTTCATGACAACAATCGCCACACTTCGCACTATATCGGACTTCTGGGTAAAAGCAATTCCCAGCCCAAGAGACATCAGGATCGGGAATACGATTCCCCAGAATAAAACCCCCGGTTCCCGGATCATTTCTTTGAAATGCGCAGAAATAAGCTGCACCAACTGTTCATGATCAACAATTTTATTCATCAAGCCGCCTGCCGGTCATGGCAATAAATAGATCATCCAGCGTTTTTCGCCGGCATTCCAGATTTTTTAATCGCAGGTTATGCCGGTTAAGTGCTGATAAGAATTCCGGTAACTCATGCTCCACAAAGCCGAATGTAATCGAGCCTTTGCGCCGGTCGGCATCCCATTGGACGTTCATCGTGGAAGTAAATACACCGTCATCAATTTTTTGCAGAGGCTTCTCAAGGGTAAATTCAATTAGTTTAGTACCGGTATCTTCATCAAGCAGCCGGGCGGTCGTGCCCTCCTTCAGAATTTTTCCTTTATCGATGATGACAATATAGTCGCACAGTTTCTCTGCCTCTTCCATATAATGGGTTGTCAGTATAAGCGATGTCTCTGCCTGCTTTTTTAAACTGCGCAAAATGGCCCAAATTTCGCGACGTGCATTGGGATCGAGACCGGTAGTCGGTTCATCAAGTAATAGAATTTTCGGGTCATTGATCAAGGCTATACCAAGGGCGAGACGCTGTCGCTGGCCACCTGATAAATTGACCACATAAGAACGATGTTTTTCTTCCAGGTCTACAATATACATGATCTCATGTACGCGCTGATCATTCCGGCCGTAAAAACTGGCAAACAGTTTCAGCGTTTCCCGGACTGTGAGTTTCTCAATAAAACGGGTTTCCTGCAGTGAAAGCCCGATCATACGATGAAGTTCGTCTTCATGCCCGACCCATTTTTTACCCATGATCAGGATCTCACCCCTGTCCGGTTTCTGGATCCCTTCGATCATTTCCACCAGGGTCGTTTTACCAGCCCCGTTAGGTCCGAGCAAAGCGACAAACTGACCTTTCCCGATTTTTAAATCAACTCCGTTAACCGCCTGAACGGTTTTGAATGCCTTGTACACATTCCGGACTTCAATTACCGGATCCGCTGCTCTCATTAATAGTCATACCTGCGTTTATATCACTGTAAAATTTAGGCCACTTAAATCTATGAGGGTTGCAGGGCATCTCATGACGTATTTTAAAAGCCTGGTGTACCATCCTCAGAACATGATTATGAAGTGGATCCAAGATGAACTGCCATAGGAGCACGGGAATCAAAAATTGATGTGCACACCCTCTTAACCCTTAAACGGAGATCCCTTTTCCATCTATGGTTTATTATTAAAAAAATCTTTCACAATTCTATTGAACCCATAGGCGAGTTCCAGCTCATCCAGATCGCTTCGCGAGAACCATTTTATCCGTTGACCTTCTGTCAATGTGATGTCTGCAATATCTAAATCGGTTTTTTGACAATAGGTGTGTTCGATCCGGTCACCCATGTCGGTGATGCGGAACAGGTGTAAATTTTCCAGATCAATTCCCATTTCCTCTTTTAGTTCCCGACGGATACACTGACCGGGAGTTTCGCCTTCCTCTACATGCCCACCGGGCAAATCCCACATATTTGGAAAAGGTATTTTTGGATCATTATCTCTTAACAGCAGCAAAATTTGTCGTCGTGAATTATAAAAAATGATACTACATCCGTGATGCTTCGGATTTTCAGCAACCATTTCAACTACGGGCTGCTATTTTCTGGTCATTTTAGCCGGTTTCCGGAAGCCCCACACGTATCTTGAAAAACTGCCGGTACCATAGCAAATGATGGCCAGACTGAACAGCCCACCAACGTAGGGTGCCTCTGCCAGCATTGTTGAGACGATCAACCCGATCAGCAGGGACAGTACCAGTATCCGGTCACTTTTTTTGCTCAATAATTTTTGAATAAATTCCCCGATTGCGAGTGAGGCAAAAATTGTTGAGACATAAAGTAAAACCAGATAGGCCAATAGCAGCACAATCGCTGTCGGAATCGTTAACACAAGAATTAAAAGAATAACCACAGCAATGGGCGTGGCAATCAGGATCAGAATACCGATCCCAAAGTTCAATCCGACTTGCTTCAATGCCGCTGTTACATAATTCTGCATAAAGTTTTTAACCACAAGGATCAGCAGAAGTCCGAGAACGAAAGCCGCCCCGAAGGCCCAGTAAAAATACATTTTCTGATAGAAGGGTTTTGGGGGAACAACCGAAATTTCCAGATATTCCGGCGCATTGACTTTCATTTCAGGATCAGGCTCCCTGGTCAAAGTTAAAAATGTCCCCTTACCGGCTTTATATCCATTCCCAAAGGTTACTTTGCCACCTTTCAGTTTTACCGGTCCCTCCACGACCCCATTAAGGTCAGATTCATCGGCACTGCCCTCAATTTTGCCACCGATTTGCCCGCCTTCCAGAAAAAATTTCCCGCTGCCGATGTACAGATTTCCACCGATATTGCCACTGACCCTGACTTCCCCGCCATAGGCGATAACATCTCCCGTCACATCTCCATCAATCAAGATGATCTGCCCAAATGCGATAACTCCATCGCCGATACGACCCCGGACGATGATTTCCCGTCCGCCGGCTCGCACATCGTCGCGCACCTCGCCATCGATCGAAATTCGTTCACATCCTGCATAGATATCCCCATTTATATAACCACGGGCATCCAGATACTGTGCACCTACGAACAAATCGCTGCCGACCGTGTCGGCTTCCCCGATAATCACCCGATCCCCTGTTTTGAAATCAATGGATTGCGCCATTGTTGCGGTTAAAAATATCATCAGAATCGCCAAATTTAATCGTGCCATGATACATACCTCATTTTTGTTTGAGAAGGTTTATTCAGAGATTTATATATGTACAAGAACCGACATCCTGAACAGAATGTAATTCTTATTCATCTATTATAATATCATTATTGAAGGAGACAAATTTTCCTAAAATATTTTTTTCTTTACAAATATAATAATTTTTTCTATAGTATAAACATCATACGCTTTTTTTCTGTTTATATTATATGATTATATCAAGAACAGATATCAGCAATATCCAGCCATTAATTGATATAGGTATGCGATAAAATAAAAAAATGAATCTGTCAAGGGGATTCCAGATACTCAGTCGATCACACTTCACTTATTATCAAAAACATCCCGTAAACTAACTGCCTATGATTGGGAGGTCAAAAGATGAAAGAGATTCTTGTTTTAATTGGATTATTGATGTCATTCGGCATTTTATTGGCCGATGACTCCAATTGTATCACATGCCACATGAAAAAACAACCCAATATTGTGGCCGATTGGGAGATCAGTAAACACAGTGCCAATGATGTGACCTGTGCCACCTGTCACGGTGAAGCAACATACCAGCACGGAAGATGTTGCCTATGTCCAAATTCCCACCCCTGAAACCTGTGCTGAATGTCATGACACACAGGTGAAGCAATTTTCAAAGGGTAAACATGCCCTGGCCTGGGCGGCAATGAAAGCCATGCCCACAATTCATCATCAACCCAGCGCCTTGATCGATGGAATGAAGGGCTGCGGTGGGTGTCACAAAATTGGCATAAAAGACGAAGTCTGAAATCGCCAAGTTGAAAGAGGAAGGAAGCGGTTTTGGTCTCGCCTCCTGTGATGCCTGCCATACCCGGCACACTTTTTCGGTCAAAGAGGCCAGCCAGCCACAGGCCTGTCAGACCTGTCATATGGGATTTGACCATCCGCAATGGGAAATGTATTCCTCATCTAAACATGGTGTACGATACCTGTTAAAACAGAATGGAACCCTTCACGAAGATACACCGGCACCGACCTGTCAGGATTGTCATATGCAGGAAGGAAACCATGAAGTACGCACCGCCTGGGGGTTTCTTGCCGTACGACTACCTTTGCCTGAAGATGAGCAATGGAAAAACGATCAGGTCACCATTCTGCAGGCCCTGGGTGTACTTGATCCGGAAGGTAATCCCACCGACCGGCTGGATGTCGTTAAAGGCAGCAGATCTCGCCCGTTTGACCCAGGAAGATTTTGACCGTGAACGGAATAAAATGATTAATACCTGTAGGGTGTCATTCCGCAAATTTCGCCAGCGAGCAACTAAAGCGCGGTGATGAAATGATAAGGGAAGCTGATCATCTTCTGGCACAGGCCATCAGGGTTATCGCAAGTCTCTATAAAGACAAATTGATTCAAGAAGCCTGAATCATGCATATGATTTTCCCAATCTTTTAACTTTCCATGATGCGCCAACGGTCATCGAACAGATCCTATTCGAAATGCATCTAAAACACCGAATGCGCGCTTTTCAGGGTGCCTATCATGCCAATCCCGATTATGCCCTCTGGTATGGCTGGAGTGAAATGAAACGCGATCTGACAGAGATTGAAGAAATGGCAGCCGAACTGCGTCATCAGGCAAAAGCGAAAGAATAAAACGGATTACTTGACCGGTATTAGGTGATGCCACACAGGCATTCGTTGGTAAAATCTGAACCTGTAATAATTATTTGATCAATAAACAGCGCTTTGTTAGTGTCTTTCGTGTACTACTGACCGATTCAAAATCAATCCGGTAGAAGTAAATGCCGCTACCTACTGCTGACGCATTCCATCCGAAAACATGGCGTCCTGAATGAAGGTTATACCGTTTCTGTTGCAAAATCGTCTGACCCTGTATATTATAAATTACCAATCGGACATCACCCGCGATATTTAGATCAAACGGAATGATCGTCGTCTGATTAAACGGGTTGGGGTAATTTTGCTTTAAATCAAAGGAATTTAATTCTACCGGATCTTTGTCCACCAGGATACCGGTGGTCTGGCGATCAAAATAGGCGGCAGCCTGGCTCAGGGTTTTAAATGAGATCCGTTCCCCGTATCGTGCCTTGAGAGAATCGAGGAGTTCTCCGGTCCAGCGAATAACCAGACCGTTCTCATAACCGGGACGGATAAACGGATCATGGAGCAACAGGCAGTAATAGCCGTCTGTTTCTGCGCGTATAGCAACATCGGCAAGGGTTTCTTCAAGGCGGCTCTCATAATATGAGCTGCTTAAGGCCCAGGTATAATCGCTCTGCGGGCTTAAATTAAACAGAGCCTTATATATATTCTCCTTCGACGCACCCGTGGTTGAGATCCATTTAAAACCGTGATCCAGCAGAACCTGGTAGGTCAGTGTATCCGCCTGATGCCCTGGCGGAACAAAACAGGTCGGTGTAACCCCGAGCGTATCGTGCAGGAGATTTAAGCCGTCAGATATCATCTGTGCCTGCGTTGCATAGCTGTGTTGCCGGCTATAGGTTGTACAGTACATCTCATGATTGGTATAACTGCAACGGGGGCATATATGATTGTACCCATGTAACACGACTTCATGCCCCCCGGCAACCGACCGCCGGAGTTCATCGGAAAGCGCACCGTCTGTGTTCTGTGATTCGATCAGGCGGTGGGGGATTAGCGCCCAGGTCACCTTGCCGCCCCGCGAGGCAACCGCCTGCTCAAAACCGGTGATCGAACGGGGTAAATAAGTTGTATTCCGGGACTGGATATCATCTACCCGGATCACAAACAGGAGACTGTCTGCTCCCGTCACAAATGATAGCGGAATCAGAAGAAAAAATATCAGTAAAAATATTGTATGATTTTGAAAAGGTGGCATTTTCTAGCGTAATTTAAAGGCACAAACTAAAAACTTCAAATCATATGGGGTAATCTGCCTCACCGCTGCAATGATCCGAACGATGACTTAACCAATATTTCTAGTGCACAGCCGGTAAAATTTGATTGATCATGATATCGAGGACAGCCCACCAATTCTGACCCGCTTCCTCGCTGCTCATGCCCCGCCAGTTGCAACGGGTAGCGATGACCAGATTTAATTCTCTACATACGAGGATATACTGGCCGCCATAGCCCATCGCGCAGATAAATTCATGATTATAAGCCTTACCGCGCCACCAGAAAAAACCGTATTCGGTCAGATACGGTAATAAGTCACCGGTTATAAAAGACAAACTCGTGGCTTCGTTTATCCATTCCGCTGATACAATCCGCTTTCCTTCATACATCCCGTTATCTAAAAATAAATATCCGAATTTGATCATATCATGGATACCCACACATAATCCGACACCTCCATAACTTATACCGCGGTTGTCATCGATCCAGTATCGGCCCTTTATACCCAGGGGTTCAAAAAGATATATATCGGCAAATTCTTCGGCGCTCATATCCGTCACACTGGTAAGTACCGCTGATACGAGATGGGCGGCACCGTCGCTGTAGTCAAATACGGTGCCGGGTGTATTAATGATCGGCTTGCGGAATATATAGATTAACTGATCACGAGCGCTCGCAAAATTGGGAAATTCAGAAGGCTCATCGATCTCCTGCCAGGCGTGCCCGCAGGTCATAGTCAGCAGATGACGAAGGGTAACCTGACCTAGTTCCGGATTCGCTTGATCTACTTCCGTACCGAGAAATTCATTCAGTTTTTGATCCACACTCTGAATATATCCCTTATCGATGGCAATACCGATAAGTGTTGATGTGAAACTTTTGGTTACCGATCTGACGTCCAGGGTGGAATCGGGTCCGGGACCGGCAGCACTATAATATTCTTCAGCGATAATCACAGAATGACGCGCCACAGCGATTCCCTGCAACGCGGCGATAATTCTGGCATTTGCATAAGCACGGTTTAACTGGTCCCCATCTATATTGTGTTCTTCGGCCAGGGGGAATTGGGGATCTGTGATGTTCAGTGGATCATCAGAACAGCCCGAGATCAGGATTGTAAATACAAGAGATACTGAAATCAGAAATTTCATAATATTCTCCCTAAGTCAGTTTGAATTGCTTACAAATGCCACCCGCCTGCTGTCCGGTGACCACGAGGGAACATTGATCGTTCCCTGGCCGCCATATACATACGCAATAATCCTCGGATTACCCCCTTCAAGAGGCATCATCCTGATATAAACCTGTCGGTAAAACGGGTGATCATCAGGAGCCACGTCCTGCATAAAAGATAGAAAAACGATCCATTTACCATCGGGAGATATATGCGGAAACCAGTTATTCAAATTATCATTGGTTATTTGTTTTTGCTCACTGCCATCCGGTTTCATGCGCCAGATCTGCATCTTGCCGCTACGCACAGAATTAAAGTATATATATTTCCCGTCCGGTGTGTACTCCGGTCCATCGTCCAGTCCGGGAGAATTGGTAAGCTGTAATTCCTTACCACCATATCTGGAAATTTTATAGACATCAAAATCACCATCCCGTTTAGCGGTATAGGTTAAATGTCTGCCATCGGGTGACCACCCATGTAAATAGGACGGGCCGGTATCGGTAACCTGTTCAGGGACACCCCCTTCAACAGGAAGAATATAAATGATCGATTCAAAATTATTCGTTTCAGGATGGTGGCTAATCCCGATCATTTGGCCATCAAAGGACAAAACATGATCATTGTTATTAGCGGTGGCAAAGTCTGTTTCGATGCGTTCAGGAATTTTTCGGCCAAGATCAAACCGATATAATCTGCCCTCGAGGTTATAAATCAATGCTTTGCCATCGTTAGTCCAGTTTGGTGCCTGTAAAGCCTTTTCCTCGCGATAAACAATTTTTCGGTGTCCGCTAAAAACGTCAACAATTTCAAGATTACTGCCGATAAAATTCCTGTAAGGAACAAAATCATTTTGAGCCGGCACAATGATCCGGGTATTATGAAAAACCGCTTTTTCCAGGACAGTATCATTATGCGCACAAACAAATAAACCGACATAGACCGTATCACCTATGTCTAAATCCGAAAGAGCATCGCTGACCAGGGTATCTGCTGAATTGGCCACTGACATGGTATAGGTATGTCCGTTTCGCGCCAATTGAATAACCTCCGGGCTGGAAAGGGATGATCGCACTTCCGCGGTTTGACCGTTCATACTTCGCCGGAATTGCATTGCAGTCAATCCGTCACCATGGACGGCCACATCGATATATGGGGCACCGGGATCTAGAGATGACCGGATTATCCAGCCCAATTTACGATGCGGATCAATTCCAGTACCGACAAATTTTGCCTCCGTCCGGAGAATAAAATTTCCATGCATCCGCTTCCATACAAAACGAAAGGCATCCTCATCTGACCACATATTTGCCCCGGACCCTTCGACCATATAGGTCTGATTATCGGTGTCGTAGTTCACCGATCCCTTTAGCAAAACCTTACCAATATCTCCGGAAGACGTAAATATCCCCTGGGCGTAAGCAGATGATGAAAATATCAGGGCGCTTAATAAACTTATCGTCCATTTGAAAGATAACATTTTTTCTCCCTATTTACCTAACTTGATGTATTCATAAAAATTAATGCAAAGTTGTCAACTTGAACCCTGGCCTGTCGCCAGGACAGGCTCGTTTCTCCGAAGGAGTCCTTTGGACAGGTTCTCTAAACAAAATTCATACGAGATTCCGACCCGCCTCCGTGTAATACTTCAGTATTACACTCCGGCGGGCGGAATGACACGAACTGCTTAATATTCAAAATAATAATAGGTTAATAACATTATTTCCAGAATTCATGGATTATGCAGGCTAATAAACATACATTTCCTCAAAATGAACCTCTGCTTTATACATATTATTAAAATCTTCCGATGTTTGCCCAAATTTTTATTCATGTAAAGATTCTGATAATTAACGATTGCATTTTGTGATCCAGAATAAGTTACCGGAAATGCATTATTCGTAAACTTTTATTTCAATCAGAAATTATCGGAAATATGCCATTAGATGCCGTTGCCTTTCCGCCATGACAGCAATAAATTAGGCAATTGATAATTTAAAAAAAACAAACAGGAGCAGAATAAATGAGTGCGTTAATGACAACCCGTCAGAAAATTTTGTTAGAGTTGGCTGCAAGGGGGTATGATCCTTCTGAACCGATAAAGGATAGCCCGACAAAATATTTTGCAGAAAATATGTTTGATGAGAATAAAATGCGTGACCGGCTTCCAAAAGCCGATTTTATCAAATTACAGGATACGATCAAGCGCGGCGAAAAGCTGGATATGAGCATTGCCAACGCTGTTGCTCACGCCATGAAAGAATGGGCGATCAGTAAGGGTGTCAGTCATTTTACCCACTGGTTTCAGCCGCAAACAGGTTTAACCGCGGAAAAACACGATGCATTTCTTGAAATCGATGATGGCGTTGTGATTGAGCGTTTCCGCGGCAATCAACTTGTGCAGGGTGAACCCGACGCTTCATCTTTTCCCAGCGGAGGATCACGGACAACATTTGAAGCACGTGGGTATACGATGTGGGATCCTTCAAGTCCGGCTTTCATCATTGAAGGGCCAAAAGGTGGGATCTTATGTATCCCAACCGTATTTATCAGTTATACCGGAGAAGCGCTGGATAAGAAAACCCCGCTGCTAAGATCAATGGGGGCGATATCCGAATCGGCACTCAAAGTTCTCCGTCTCTTTGGAAACAAACAGGCGACCCGTGTGATCACAACCATCGGCACTGAGCAGGAGTATTTTCTCATCGATAAAGCCTTTTACAATATGCGGCCGGATATCCAGTTTACCGGCAGGACGCTTTTAGGTGCCCAGCCTCCAAAAGGGCAGCAGTTGGAAGATCACTATTTCGGTTCGATCAAGGAACGGGTACTCTCATTTATGCAGGATGCAGAGTGGGAACTTTACAAATTAGGCGTTCCCGCCAAAACACGACATAATGAAGTTGCGCCACACCAATTCGAAATTGCCCCGATCTACGCGGAGCTTAACGTTGGCGCGGACCGTAATCAGCTGATCATGGAAGTATTAAAAAAAGTCGCTAACCGGCATAATCTGGCCTTGTTGCTTCACGAAAAACCGTTTGCCGGCATCAACGGCAGCGGTAAACACAATAATTGGTCAATGGAGGATTCGGAAGGCAACAATCTGCTTGATCCCGGTGACACACCGGAACAGAACCTGCAGTTTCTTGTATTTCTGGTCTCAACCCTGCGAGCGGTTTATCAGTATGGAGATCTTTTACGAATGTCGATCGCCAGTGCCGGGAACGACCATCGCCTGGGCGCCAACGAAGCACCACCGGCAATTATTTCCGTATTTCTCGGCAAGCGCCTGACCGATATTCTAAATAATATCAAAGAAGAAAAAACGACCTCCGCCGTAGATGATTTTATTATCGACCTGGGTTTGCGTCATTTACCCTCGATCATGCGCGATAATACCGATCGTAATCGGACGTCACCATTCGCGTTCACCGGTGCAAAATTTGAATTCCGGGCCATTGGTTCATCGGCTTCGGTATCTTTTGCCAATACGGTACTCAGTGCTGCCGTCGCGGATTCCATTGATATAATTGTCAAGGATATCAAAAAAGTTAAGTCCGAAGGACTAGACCTTAATCAATCCGTCTTAAAAGTACTGCGTAATTACATCATAGAAACAGAACCTATCCGTTTTGAAGGTAACAATTACAGCAAAGAATGGGAAAAGGAAGCAGCCCGGCGTAAGTTGCCAAATGTCAAGCGCACAGGCCATGCGCTGAATGCCCTGCTGGCCGGAAAAAATGTCGATATGCTTATGCGCCAGAAAGTATACAACAAGACAGAAATTGAGTCACGGTTTAAAACAAGGATGGAACAATACATCCTGGCACTTGAAATTGAGACCGAAACTTTTTGTAACATTGCGCTGACCCATGTCATCCCTGCGGCAATTAAGTATCAAAAACAATTATTGGATACGATAAACGGGTTGGAAAATATGGGGAAGGAAATACCGGCAACATCATATAAATATCAGATGGATCTGCTAAAAAAGGTCACTTCCGGCATAGAAGACCTAAATCGGGGGGTTGCCCAGATCGAAGCCAAGGTTGCCGAAGGCGAAAAAATCGGCGATCTGGTTAAAAGGGGCATCTTTTTTTCTGACCATATATTCGATCTGCTGGATGCGGTGCGTGTTCCGGCTGATCAGCTAGAATTACTGCTCCCGGATGAACTCTGGCCCTTACCCAAATATTCGGAAATGCTTTTTATTATGTAACATTATAATAGATAGATATTTCCCGCTCGATAGAATATTGTTATGGCTGATCCATTAAAGACCCTTTATGCGATTTTTCGCCCGAAGGGTCTTTTTTATAAAAAAATCATTACGCCTTAATAATTCACCACAGAGGACACAGAGTATTTTTATATTATATAAAAACATATAGTTATAACAATTATTGAAGTATATCCAATACTATAAGATTTATTTCATGTATGAAATATAACTATAATAATATCAAATATTTAACTCTGTGCACTCTGTGGTTTATCAATAGAACCGGTTAGGCAAAATCTTTGCCTTTCTCTCGGCCAGAATTCAAATTACCGCTATTCAGCAACCGTCATTTTTATCATATTATCATTTTGTTTTTAATTTTGAATCGTTATTTTTTACATCAGGTGTGGACCATCGATTCATCTAATTCCGAAAATACTGATGTTTAGTTTATATTCCCTTACTTTCCGACGAGAATAGGTAGAAATATTAACATTATATTAGATAGTCCCTGTTTTCATCATTCACTATTATAATGTGGAATCTACCAAGGGAGGTACCTATGAAGGACAGGCTAATATTCGGTTTTATCGCTCTGGCGATCATACTTGCGGGATCCGCCTGTACCAAAAATTCCAGTTCAAGCATGCCGGCGCTGAATATTACCGTCAAGAATGTCTGGCTATCCGACGCTGTTGATGTCGATGGTGACGGATATGCCTCGTATATGAACATGAATCTGGACCTGGACGTTAACCGCAATAGCATCGATGTTATGGTTCAAATAGGGGTGCGTTTGTATGATCCGGCCGATACCGCCGGATACTATTTATACTTCGAATCTCCGGAATTTACCATTGGTGGCGACGGCCCCCATGACGCGGTTTATACCGGTATCGGTGCGCCAAATATTGAACTACCCCAGGCAGAGTGGGATTTTATCTTGCTGGTTTTCACGACCAGCAATCTGGTAGATCCGGTTCTGGCTATCGATCCATCAACACTGCCGGCCTTTGGACAGGTCGCCGTAGAGGAAGCCGTAACCGATGGGGGTATCGTCATCTATGATGCCTGGTGGCCGAATCTGGAGGATACCGATGGTGACGGATATTTTTCCAAGGCCACCCTCGGTGTCGACGTGGATATACCGGGTGGATCCAACGACTTTGTCTATCTCGATCTTTTTGTTAAAACATCCGCCTCCACGGAATACATCAATTTTGCACAAACCGAATTTTTTTCAATCACCGGTGAAAGTGAGAATGATGCCATTGAAATCAATCTGGATGATTTCTTTGCCCACGATGAATACGACTTCAGAATTGCCTCGATGGTGTATAACGGTGATGTGGTCGAAGACATGGTGGATAAGTCGACCGGTGGTTTTATCGGTGACGAACTGGGTGCGATGCCACTGGAACTTGACAGCGAAGATATTCAGCAGCCCCTTACCGTTTATTTTACAAACCAGGTTTTTACCCCGATCAATATCGGTGTACTAAATTATGGCTCCAAGACCATTCCGGTCGGCGGAAATGTGAGTTATGATTTCGGCGTGAATCCGGGAACAATCAGATACAGTGCCTCGACATCAGGGAAAACCAATACCGGCACACAGATCGGGAAACTGGTCACCTGGCAGGCAACGCTTAATGTCTCCGGTCAATCAACCCTTACGTATAATCTGGTTTTATCTTCAACCGAATTTTTTATGTACATGAAGAATTCCGGTACGAAAAACCTTACACCGGTTTATGTCAACTATGACCTGACCGATCAGATCATGGACAATATCCTGATTCCGCCTGATAATATAACCTATAACATCGGTTATTATAACGCACATGCCAATACGGAGGTACGTGCTTACTGGTCAGGTGAACCGGATTATTATTCCTACTGGCAGCAGGGGGTGCATTTTACTCTGCCCTTTACCCAGAATCAATCCGTCATATTACTAAATACATCAAAGAACGGCAAAACAACCACAACGGGTATAGTTAACATGGGCCAGGAGCAATCAGAGCCCGGTGCCTTACCATCCGGTGAACTATCTTTAAAATAAAGGAATTCTGTATCGTTTAGTGATTAGTATTCGATAAGGAGAATATCATGAAAAATATATTTGTACTTATACTGACAGGTCTGATAATCCAGATTGGCTGGGCCCAGGATAATGCAACGGTAAATGATCCCGGACAGAATAATGCGATCAATCTGGAAAGCGACAATGGAGATACCCCGGTTGATGTTGAATCTGTGGTTCAGGAAAAACCGATAGTTCCCATGGAGACAAAAATTCCGGTTGTTCGCATTCCGGGTAAACTGAGGAAGGACCGCCCCCGGGCGGCGATGGGTTCAGCCGGCACTTCCGGTGCTCCCATGATCAAAAAACCGGTAAGAGAAAAGGTAACGCCAGATCATCAAAAAATAAAAGCAAAATTTGCCGGTGCCCGTCTGATCAGACGGCCGGAAAAATATTGAGCAAAACTGTATAGCCTGCATGTGGTCTGATTTTTCTGAATATATTTTCCGACGGCCGGCAAGGCAAACGTTGATTTGTTTCAAAACATCTGCCGAGCGGGAAGATCTCAGTCAGCGCATTCTCCAGCGCATAGATGTTGGGGTTGAGGAATATTCGGTATTAAACCTCCATAAGATAGGCATCAACGTACCGGGCCGATTTGTATTCGATGAGCTAATGACCTGGAACGATGACTCCCCTTACTGGCCAAATCGTCTTGCGCGGGTGAAGCGTATCTCGGAAAATCTGGACCAGGTGGATATCTATTTTATGGGCCTTCAACGATTATTTAATTTCAGATTTTTGGGCGCTTCCGGTATAGATCTGCCACCGCTGTTTCAACTTACAAAACTTAGCTCAAACATGCACCCCAGACCTCGGATCTGGATAACGCCCGATCCCTCCTGTATACCTGCAGCGGAGGATATCCGATTGGTATTTTTTCCTTGTATGTCCGGTCATCCATAGCGGAATTGAAAGAGGAGGAAACCAGTCAGCTGTTTTTCATGGTTGCTTTCAATTTTTACGGAAAGCAGGGGTGGTTTTACACCCATTTTGTTCAGAGGATCTGGGAAGCCGTTCATAACCGGGTAACCGCCAATGTCATGAACCGGATCAAACAGATCTGCGAACAAAAATTCTCGACATTCTCTTTCCAGAAATATTATAATCTTTAGCTGATCGTCTCTGCCCGGAAAAAAAGTAATGGCGTGAAGTACTTACTAAAAAACCTTATGAGTATATGCTTCTGATTACTAACCTGATTTATTCATAAACCAAAGAGCGCACAGGGTTAACTTTATGAAATTATTATAGTTAGATTTCAATCAAGAAATTAATCTAATTGAATTGGATACATTTCAATGATTCTTTTAACTATATGTTTCTATATAATTTACTTATACTCTGTTTCCTCTGTGGTGAATTATTTAGGCTGATAAAGCAGGTTTATTATTTAACGGATAGACAGGACTCATTTTATTCGTAAAGTTTCAGTCCCACAAAAAAGGTGAATCCGGTGAACCAATGATAGGCACCGTCCGCATAATCAATCACGCCCATGGCGTGTAAATAACGCAGTTTTACCGCCAGTGCGGTAAAGTCGGATATAAAGTAATCATATTCCATACCCGCAATTACACCTATCCCCCAGTTGAGAAAATCGTAATCATAAGTTTCCCCGTTATAGGTTTCTTTACCGCCCGCCTTGATATAGTTCAGACCCAGCTCAATCTTACCCAGGTTTGATAAACGCTGCCAGGGATAAATTGTAAACAGGAAGTCGATATGATAAAAGTAGCCATTGCCGGTAACCTGTTGTCCCAGCTGCGCCGCATAATCTTTCCATTGACCCGTGGAAAGCCAGGTATAGGTAAAATTTAAACCCACCCCTGTGGAGGTAAATTTTTGTTCAAAAGTCACTCCAACCGACGGTCCACCGGTAAATTGTTCGACCCCGGGGGCAAAGCGATGATTATTCCAAAGTCCAACCGGGTAAAAATATCCGGTTTCAACACTATAGACTACTGCCGGAAAGAGCCGGTCTACGTATCCCGGAAGCGATTTTAAGGACCGGACAAGCACATCCTCCATATGGGACACTAATGGGTGGCTCCCTATTTCCGATAGGTCATATCCTGCACCAGCGAACGGACCAAAATATGTAGATGATCCGGAAAGATCCTGCTCACTCTCCCAGATTTTTCCGGGTGGGTACCGGAGTAATTTAAGATCGGCCTTCACCTCCTGTTCGATAAATGGTTCAAAATGATATTGCTGGGCTTCAAGTAAATCGCTGTATATCAGACCATCCGAACGGAGCGCCCGGTAGAGTTCCAGTTGTTCTATCGTCGGTAGTCTGACCGCCGTCGGTGATGCCCATATTATTCAGAACCGAATCGATTTCACCAAGCGGTACGAGGCGCACATAATCCGTGCGCCGCATCATTTGATAAAGTAATGCACGAAAGACAAAACCGGCTTCGACATCAACGGTGTAATTATTATTGGGCAGGATGGCCACCCGGCGGGGTCTTTCAAAATCTTCAGCTCACGAACTTTGCTGCCGGCCGGGTGCATCCGAGGTATAATAACGGCAGTAAAATGAGCAGTAATTTGAAAATACGCATAATTCAGCGGGCCAGTTTACAATATAAAGGCAACTCAAGCATGACATTCGTCTTTGCACGGATTTCTGCACTTTTTTCACCGACCAGTTTGACAACATCCGCAAAGGTTACAAAGGCTTCTTCCTGACCAATAACTTCACCATTCAGATTTCGGATGACTTTTCCCGGACGGTATACCGCCAGCTGTCGTCCGATTGAAATATTGTTCTGGCGACCGGCATTAATATAAAGTGTATTACCCTCAATCTGCACGACATCGCAGCGCCAGGGGTATTTATCGAGGGCATTGACCAGCTTCTCGGTCAATTGCACCACCGCTTTGCGGAAGGCAGTTTGTTCAAGTGATTCATCATATCCGCCGCTTTCCCCCATCCCCAAAACTTTTTCATAGGTTTTTTCACTCACACCATTCCCCGTTTCCGAAAGCAGCACCTCCCCCGTATGCACATCGATCAGGCGCAGATCCGCTGTGACTTCCGCCCGCTGGGTCTTGCTCTGAGTAAACACACCTTTCGATCCGGTCGTATTTACCGCGTAATGGGTAATCTTTCCGGTAATAATATAGTCCGTATCGAGCAAGCGGATCTGTTCCAGGGTTCCTTCGGTCAGCCCGGTTTGTGCCAGGGCAATCTGGTCGAGAATGGCACTGAGATTTTCCCTTTCGAGCAGAACGAATCGTCCGGATTTTGATAATTCACTGACCAGGACCGCTGAAATTTCATCCCCCAGCCGGCGCTGCCCGAATCGTGTCGCGTTGATAAAATCCAGCACGGCCACTTTTTTACGCGGACCGTCATAAGGTACCCGGGTATATTTTCCGACAAGTTCCGGGTCCGGTGTCTGAACAGTCGATTTGGGACCCGCACATGTGAAACAGGTGAAAATAGTTGAAATCAGGAAAAAGCAGTGCACCAAACGTTTCATCGATCTTCTTACTCCGCTTTAACCGACATCGTATCGGATCCCATAAAGTCATCCGGCGTCACAAACCAGTTGACACTCAGGGGAGGTTCCTCATTGCAGAACAACCCTTTGTCACAAATGATGTCTGAATCCGTGTGACCCCGGAATTGGCGGGAAATTCGTCCGGTAATGGCTTGTCCGGGAGAATAGAGCACTTTGATGTGGATATCCTGGCTCTCGAAACTGTCTTTGAAATGTCCATCCGGTTTGATATACAGGTAGGAATGGTCGTTGATTATCACATGAATATAATAAGCGGTCTTGTTGACCACCTGTACCCAGTAATTCTGGCCGAAACCAATACGAATGGCAAAAAATATGATCAGGATAATACTACTGGCCAATCTCAGCCGGTGATATCTTTTGTCGAGGGCCATCTTTCCGTTCCCAGAAAAGCAGACATGTTCAGTCCGACAGTCTTATATTTGCGCATCTTTTTGAAGAGGTTTGAGCGGTCAATTCCCAGCGCCCGTGCTGTGGCGCTGATTTTCCCCTCATTTTTCTGCAGCATCATCAGAATATAATTTCGTTCAAAATTATGAATGGCATGTTTCAGGCTTTGATCATCACCATTATCTTTATTCCGGTTGGATTGCTGACTCTCCGGAGTAAGCTCAAGGGAACTTATCGTTTCTTCGTACCCGATCTCCCGCTCCCGGCAGAAGATCACCATTTTTTCGACCGCGTTGCGCAACTGGCGGACATTACCCGGCCATTGATAATTGATCAGCAATGATTCGGATTGATTTTTAAAACCGGTAATCTGTTTATTATAGCCTGTCGTTGAATTCCTTTAAAAAGTGATATGCCAAAGGCAGGATATCTTCCGGGCGTTCTCTGAGCGGCGGGATGTGAATTTTGACCACGTTCAACCGGTAATACAGATCATCTCTGAATTTTCCTTCTTTCACCATGTTTTCGAGATCACAATTGGTTGCAGCAACAATTCTGACATTGACTTTTCTGGGCAGGTTTTCTCCGATGACTTCGATTTCACTCTCCTCCAGTACACGCAGCAATTTTGCCTGCAGCTGAAGACTCATATCGCCGATTTCGTCCAGGAACAGCGTCCCGCCTTCCGCTTCAACAAATTTTCCCATCCGATCCGCAATGGCACCGGTGAAAGAACCTTTCCGGTGACCGAACAATTCACTTTCCAGCAACTCACTTGGGATGGTCGCGCAGTTCAGTTTGATGAACGGTTTTCCTTTCCGGAGACTTTGATAATGTATCGCGCGGGCCACCAGTTCCTTGCCGGTTCCGCTCTCCCCCAGGATCAAAACTTTTGCAGAAGTTTCGGCCACATCATTGATTTGCTGGCCGATACGTTTGAGCGCTTTGCTCTGTCCTACAAGGTTGTATTTATCCTGTAATTCTTTAAAATAAGAGTCACTGATTTCCTGCAGATCATATCTTTGAATAGCATTTTTTACCGCGACAAACAACCGTTCAGGATTGATCGGTTTTTCGATAAAATCGTAGGCGCCTTCTTTGATGGCGGTAATAGCGGTCTCGATATCACTTTGCCCGGAGATCATGATTACCGGCAATGAAGGATTTTTGTGCAGAACCGCTCTTAAGACATCCATGCCGTTGACCACCGGCATTTTTACATCGAGGAGCAGGCATTGATAGTCATGTGTATCAAGCCATTCATCAACCTGCATGGCATTGATCAATGTATCTACGGTATAATGTTCCAATCTGAGAATTTTTTTCAGGGATGTGAGCAGATTTTCGTCGTCGTCAATGACCAATATTTTTTCATTCATGCTGTTCTGTATCAACTAATGTGGGTAAGGTAAATCGAAAAACCGCTCCGAAGTTGGTTTTGCTATAAACTTCAATAGAGCAGCCGTGATCTTCGATAATTTTTTTGGCAATCGCCAGTCCCATACCGGTGCCGGCCGGTTTTGTGGAAAAAAACGGCTCGAAGATTTTGGTCATGTCTTCGTTTTTTATGCCCGGGCCGGTATCGGCTACCTCGATTTCCAGGTATTCTGAAAAAGAAGTGTCCAAAAACTGTGCCAGTGTTACGGATATGCTGATCAAACCTTTCCCCTGAACAGCAGCCAGCGCATTTTCCAGCAGAATATGGAAGACCATTTCAATCTGCTGGGGATCGGCCCATACCGGTTTCAGATCTTTATCGAAGTTGGTTTGTATCTCCTGATCACGGTTCAGGTACGGGTGATACTTTTCAACGGCAGCGGCAATAATGTCCGTGATATTGAAAGCCTGGAAATGGGGCCGGTCGAGATTGGAGAACTTCAGGAAGTTTCTGGTCATGGTCTGGATGTTCTCCAGTTCCGTGTGCATCATCCTAATATCATCGGCCAGATTTATACGTGTTTCTTCGGGTATCGGCATATCTTCGAGCCGCATTTGCAGCGCTTTTAAATTCAGTGTAACGGTGGAGAGCGGTGTTTTTATATCATGGGCCATCTTCTGAACCGCCCGACTCCAGTTCTGTACCTTTTTTGAGGCCTGTTTAGACCTTATTTGACATAATTTGATCAAATAACCGGATCCGCTTTGAAGGAAAAAATGGAGTGGTTCCACAACTAAATTTAATTCGAGGCGGCCATCCTGTTTGTCAACGAAGATGTTTTCCTGACAGGTCTGTTTCTGCTCCATGGCCGACATGATTCTTTCCAGAAGGAGCGGATACTGCCGAAGGATATTCTTCACCGTATCGCTTTTTTCCGGTTGGTGTGGCAGATCGAGCAGCCGGATCAAATTATTGTTGGCATAAAGGACTTTCCCGTTGGGATCAACGATCAGTAATCCTTCCGGCGAATTGTAGAAGCACAATTTAAAAAACTGCCGAAAGATATGCATCTGCCTGCTGATATGACTGAGCGCAGAGGTTAACAGAAAGCCACCGATCACCAACGCGATAAATATAAGCGGTATAAAAGGATACAGTTTATTTCGGGAAAATCTGAATTGATAATAATCGGACTTCCATTGAAAACCCACTTCAATTGGATTCCCCGGCCCCGTTAACCTGAAAATCGGTTTTCTTTCATTTCCGCTTACATTTAAATTTGGGAAACGGGCCATTAACTCTAAATCCGGATTAAAAGCAAGCAAAATATCACCGGCTTGACAGAATATCTCCTTACGGCCATCTGCATCCAGATCTTTTATGAACAACATGCGTAAATTTTCAAATGGCGTTTCATTTTCCCGAACAATTTTAAGCTGGTGATTAAGTTTAACCAGTGAGTGCCGTCCCTTCCAGCCGTAGATCTCTGATGGACTAGAAGATTGGTCGACGACCGGTTTGGCGTGGTCAAAATCTACAAAAGGATTGGGTTTGTGCAGCCTTACTTTTCCCTGCTCATCAACCAGGTACATCAATGACGGAGTATTCTTATCACCGGTATAAATGCCCATGACCAGCAGAAATTTTTCGGATCCGGCCTCAACCGGTACACAGTTTACACCTGCAGGATATTCCAGCAGGTTCATCGGTTCGAAAAGCGGATTGAGCTTTTGATCGAGGACAAACAGCCAGCAGCGGTCATCACTGTATTCAGCCGGATAGTGAATATTTCCATAAGCGCTTCCGCAGATGATGATCTCATCAATCCCGTCTCCGCTCAGATCATACATAAACAGATCACTAAATGCAGAATGGGTTTTAAACTCCCTGATCAGTTTTTTTTGATCGAGGTCATAGGCATATACCGATCTTGGCAGGTAAGCCGGGACCGAATTGGTACGCAGGGCGAAAAGGAATACCCGGTTTGGATATATATCGGGATCGGCAATTGCCGCCGGAATGATCGTCATACCGCGGGGTTCTTCTACTAAGTATTCATCATTTATCAACAGGAGCAGGCGATTGAACAGTATTTTCTTTTGGATTATATCATGCACATACAGAAAAACTGAATCCTTACGCTGTGTCATGGTGATAATTTCGTCAAACCGGTCACCGGTGATATCCTGGAAGATCATATAATGAGGATCGACAGCTTCACGATAATTGGTTTGATCGATCAGTCCGCCGTCCCGGTTTTTGACATAAATAAAGTGGTCGGTCGGTCCCCTGTTACGGAATTCCAGTGTTTCGCTGTAACCGTCATTATCGAAATCATGAAAGTGTATTGAATTCACCGGATTTTGTATTGGTATCCATCAAAACAATTTCATTCGGCAGATACAACTTTGAAAGCAGATAAGTGCAGGCAGCGGCAAAGATCAACGACAGGAGGAAACGTTTGAGCCCGGGAAAGCTGCGAAATTTTAAAAATGGTTTTGACATTTTTCCGGCACCTGTGAATGGGTGGGATGTCAAAATTAACCGCTAACGCTGATGAGGATAAGTAAATATATCTTATCTCTCTGAAGGGTGCAACGATTTTTCAAAATTTGTTGCAAAATTGCAACATTTCAGGTCGAATCATGTTGCAAAAAATACCACAAAACATATCGATTTCCCTCCTTCAATTCCATATATAGAGGAATATCAAACTGGCATAAAATATGAATCTTTATATCTCATAGTACCTGAACATTATTAAGATTTCTACTTAAAAACCAGGCTGATTAATAAAAATTCAAATCTTCTGTTATTTATTTACGGAAAACGTGATCCTTTTTTACCGGAAAAATATTTACCAACTGGATAGCATTTTATGACCCATTTTTTGATTTGCACTGTCTTAAATCCTTGATGGCGATATAAACGGGAGGTGTTATTATGAAACATATTACAGTTTGTCTTATTTTAGTTTTTTGTCTTGTTATGGCCATTCCATTTTTACTGGTTGCACAGGATAAAATACCGGAAGGCGAAGTGACCAGTACAAGTTTAGGACCGATTGATACGAGTAATGTAAAACTTGCTGGGCTTTTAGAGACCTTTACGGCATCCGAAAATGCTTCCGAAAGAACCATAACGATCACCTGGGATGTTTATCAGCAGTGTTTATTTGGCGGTCATCTCAGCATCAAATTATATCGGGATGACGTCCTTATTTATTCACACACCTATCCTAATACAACATTCGGTTACGGCTGGCACTCAACCTATACAAACACAGTGGGCCCTGGAAAATCATACACATATAAACTGGATCGTTTCAGCTCGGACGGCTTGTGGTGTAACGCTCACTGGTATCCAACCCACAAGGGATCCACAAAACCGGTGCAACCACCTAAAAATCTGGTAGTAACAAATCCTAACAATAGTGATAAAATTATCGAAATGGATTGGGATAATGGGAGCGAGATCACCTCTTACTACATCATTTATGAAGGTAATACACAGATTGCCACAACCTCTGCAACAAGTTATACCGTTAACACAACACCTGGTAAAAGCGCCAGCTGGGGAGTTGCCACCTATTCTTACTATGGCATCCTTTCAAGCAAGGTATCAGCCACCGGCACAACCGCCACTTTTTATAAACCGGTAAATTTCTTTGCTTCTAAAGATACTACGGTAGGTTATATACGACTGGGTTGGGATTGTGCTTCGGATTACGCCACACAGTTCCAAATCTACCGGGACAATCAATTATACTCCACTATTCCGGTTACCCAGACATCCTTTCTCGACTATTCGGTCGTACCAGGAAAGCCTTATTCCTATAAAGTACGGGCTTACAATACCTCCGGCCTGGCATCGGCTTTTTCACCAGAAATAACCGGCAGTTCGGTTTATCTCAAAGCTTCCGATGGGAGCTATCCCGGTGAAATTTATGTGGTCTGGACTGATTTTCCATCGTATGGGGATCCACTCACACCATGGGAGGATAAGTTGATGCTCTATCGGGATGGAGAAGAAATCCTTGGTGTTAATGTAAACCAGACTGATAAATATGATAAACTGGTCGATCCGGGAAAAATACATCAATACTTGCTGGAAGTCTGGAAGGATAATAAGGTTGTGCTGACCATTTCTGACAATGGTTTCACTCCGGCTGACGGCTCGGTCAAGGGTACCGTCAAAACTCCATCCGGGATCGGCGGGGTTAAAAATGTTGAAATGAGGGCATACGCTACCGACGAGAACCTGAGCAGTGCACTTGCGCTGGACGGTATAGATGATTATATATCGGCCCCGCCACTCAATTTAAACTCAAATTCCGTGACAATATCCGCCTGGATTAAACCAAACGGAGTACAGAATGACTGGACCGGCATTTTGTACAGCCGGGCCAAAAGTACGGTTGCCGGGATACATCTAATGGCAAACGGGGAACTGCGCTATAACTGGAACAACCAATCAGCAAATTATAACTGGTCTTCAGGTCTGATTGTTCCGGATGATGTGTGGTCGTTTATCGCCCTGGTTATTGAGCCAACTCAGGCGACTTTTTATCTGAACGATACGAGTACAGTACATGTCATACCACATGGATTGGAAGAATTTGACGGGAATTTTGAAATCGGACGTGATCTGTCCGGAACTGACCGATATTTTAAGGGCATACTCGACGAGATTTGTGTCTGGAACATTGCACGTAACGCTGAACAAATCATGTCCGATCAGCACTATATCTTGCGCGGAAATGAAACCGGCCTTGCAGCTTACTGGCGGTTTAATCTCGGTAACGGTTCTATTGCCGGCGATTATGCCGAAGATGGTAATCACCATGGAACGATCATGGGTGATCCGGCCTGGGTAGACGATTTCCCAAAAGTATGGCATTACGGCTTAACCAGATCTGACGGTTCATATAGTATACTCCGAATAAACTGGGAAGAGGATGTCGATTTTACGATCAGACCGTTTAAGGAGGGGCATGGCTTCAAAGGTGATACTTTTCCGGAGGATTCCCTGGTGCTGCCATTCTCTAGCGATGAACATGAATACATAAATAAAAACTTTATCGATACAACATCGATCGAAATCAGCGGTAGGGTGTATGCGAATTCTAATCCACCCTGTCCGGTTCCCGGAGTAAAAATTCTAGTCGATAATGAATCAACTGGTGAATATACCGATTCGACCGGCCATTTTTCGATCAGTGTTTCCAATGCGGGTAATTATAATATTTCGATAGAGTACCTGGATCACGAATTTGATCCTGCCGATACCTCACTTGATGTTCAGGACCCGGTTACCGATCTGATATTCTGGGATACAACCAAAGTAACCATCAGCGGTAAAATGGCCGGTGGTTGTGACAATTTTCTGGGGATGGCCAAAATCCGGATCAGAAATGTCGCCTCTGATTGTCTCGACACGCTCCTGACCACCGATGATAGCGGCCTGTATTCCATTACCCTACCGGCGCAGATATATTCCGTGCAATTAGAGGAAATCGATCATCCGGATCAGCTCACGATTATCAATTATTTCACAGCAGAAACCCTCGATGTCACCGAACATGATACCACCTATAACATCACGTACCATTCACCGCCAATTACCAGGATAAGCGAATTACCACCGGCAGGTTGCGGTGAAATCGATGTACCCATTTTACAGCAGGAAATTACCTATGCCATGCGGATCGATGTTGTTGAAAAATACGGTGATCTGGAATGTCCGGTTAGTAGCGGAACTGTTACGATAAAAGACAATATTTCTTACGGCAACCCGGATTCAACAATCGTTCTTGAAGATGGTGGCACGTATTATCCGTTGAAACCGGGTTATCCGAATCTGGCCGGGGGTGGCTCTCATCCGTATCAAAAAATGCTGGTCATCCGAACTGATGTTGATAAGTATTCCAAATTTGATACCTTATGGGTGTTTATCCGGGGACAGAAACCCCGCGAATTTGAGTTCTCCACGGTTTCACCTGAAATTCCGCTCATGATCCTGCGCGATCCGCCGGGAGACCAGAGCTTCAGTTATTTATCAAAAACGACCAGCTCCAGTGTTAATATTGGCTTCTCGTACGAAAGTGAAGCAGGTGTTGGTATATTCGCAAAATTCAAAGTTGGCGGCGGGGGTGACATTCCCGGTCTTGGCTCAACCGGTGCCTGGGTTGGCGGCGAGGCGGAAGCCAATATCGGATTGCGTAACACCATAGAGGGAACGCAAGAAATCGTCATATCGGCGACGGAGATGCTCAAAACATCCGGTTCAGACGTCATCATCGGGGACCGCGGTGACGTGTATATGGGCGCCGCCATCAATATCCTGTATGCCAAAACCGATATCCTCGACTTCGATGCTGAGCATTGTACCGTTGTTCGGGACACCGGGATCGTATGGAATGGCAACGGCTTTAAAACCACTTACCTTTATACGGAAAGTCACATACGCGAAAGTGTTATTCCAGGACTTCAGACCTTCAGCTGACATTCTCAATAGTTCCGGAGAAAAAATCAAGCAGGATTCGGCGGCGGTATTTCTCAATCAGATTGATGTCTGGCAGCAGGTACTCGATCACAACGCCGGTTTGAAGCAGAACGCCGTTCCGTTGCCTGAATTCCCGGATAATGTAACGTTTTCCGCCGGTCCCACTCTTAGTGAGGAAGCCACCGTAAAATCAACCACCACTTTATCGATCGGCTTGAATCTGTTTATCGATGCATCGGTTGCTCTCAGTATTGGCGCTAAGGCAGGTGATTTCAACGAAGCTGAAGGTGGCGTGAAAATTTTTGCCAAACTGGATATCGGGGTTTCAGCGGCCAGTACATACGAAGTAACCAATACCATCGGCTTTGAGCTGGGTGATAATGACGACGATCCACCAGGCGATGTCATCACGGTTGATATCATGGGTGATCCGGTTTACGGAACACCGGTTTTCAATCTGAAGGGTGGAAAGACGAGCTGTCCATGGGAGCACGGAACACTTCCGCGTGAAGGAGTCGGTTTGACCATGAACACCTTTCAACTAAATAACGTACCTCCGGAACAACCCGCCAACTTCGACTTATTCCTTTACAATTTGAGCCAAAGCGACGAGACGCGGAGCTACCTGTTATCACTTGTACAGGGGAGTAATCCCGATGCGGCAATTATCAGTGTGGGGGGCGCTGTCCTCGGTGATGATGAACTCGAATTTTCTCTTGAACCGGATCTCAATACACCACAGCGCGCAACCTTACGCGTAAAGCGCGAGGTGGGAAGTGTATTTGACTATGATAATCTTCAGGTTCATATGTATTCGCCCTGTGACGGACAGATGGATACTACTGTATCATTCAGCGTACATTTTCTCAAACCCTGTAGTGATGTTAAAATCATCCGGCCTGCCAATAACTGGATCCTGAATAGTACCAATAACCAACAGATGGTGGTTGTTTTAAAGGATTACGATCCCGGCAACCAGAGTTTTCAGGAATTGAAATTTGAATACCGAGCCTACGGAACCGAAACATGGACAGAGTTGTTCAGTTATGCCCGGGCATTGCTGCCGGCAGATTCCATCCGCTATGTCTGGGATATGTCCTCGATGTCAGAAGGGATTTACGAACTGCGTGCTTCTACGTATTGTTCGCTTGGCATTTATTATACCCGTACACATGCCGGTGTTTTGGATTATACGGCACCGGTTGCTTTCGGGAAGCCCCAACCTTCCGATGGGTTCCTGGATGCCGGAGATGAGATTATGATCGAATTCACTGAAGATATTGATTGTGTGACAGCCAACAAAAATAATATCGCTCTCCATAATCTAAGCAAAAATATTCCAGTTGAAATTGATATCGTATGTAAAGGTGACCAATTGGTATTAGCCGCGGTAAATGATGATGACCTGATCGAAGGGGATACTATGCGTGTGACGATTTCCTCCATTTCGGATCCTTTTGGCAATGTTCTCACTGACCCGATTAGCTGGGAATTCGTCATAAATATAATTTCATTACTGCCGGATTTAACGGAACCTGAAATACCTACTCAATTTGCCCTGGACCAGAATTATCCAAATCCGTTTAATCCGGAAACAAATATTCGATTCGCGATACCACAAGCCAGTTATGTTAGTCTGGTCATTTATGACATCACCGGAAAGGAAATTATGCGTCCGGTTTCTGAAAAACTATCACCCGGTTTTTATAATATTACCTTTGACGGTCGATCCTACAGCAGCGGGATTTATTTCTATCGGTTAAAAGCGGGTAGTTTTATTCAGACAAAGAAACTGATACTGGTTAAATAACGACCAGTGCTAGAATTAAAAAAGTATACCATTAAATCATGAAAGATTTGGGGTACAGAATAGAATATAATAATTTCTGTACCCCATTTTGCTAAAGATCAAGTCTCATAAGTAATATCAATTTCTTTGAAAACAAAGCTGAAGCATTCAGTTAAACGTATTGATCCAATTTATATGATATCCTCAAATTCAGTGGTGAAAGTATCTTTTATTCGATCAGGATCAAGGAGTATCAGATGAAGCGATCGGTGCTTGTCGGTTTTATTACCGGTTGTCTGACCTTTGCTTTTTATCCCGTATCGGCCCAAAAAACATCGGTGGCCGTACTTGAACTGGAGGCTACCGGCATCGAGCCATACGTGGCGCACGCCCTGACCAACCGTCTGCGGGCCGAACTCTTTGCCGTTGATAAATTTACCGTCCTCGAACGGGAACGGATGGAAGCGATCCTCTCCGAACAGGGCTTCCAGCAATCCGGCTGCGTCAGCGATGCCTGTGTCGTGCAGGCAGGAAAACTGATCGGTGTGCAACAGATGATCGCCGGACGGGTTGCCAGGTTAGCTGATAGATATGCCATCCATACCCGCCTGATCGATGTGGGCAGCGGTCAGATCGTCAAATCCAGTGACGATGAATGCAAGTGTGATATCGAAACGGTACTCAAACTGTCCATGAAACGTGCGGCTTTCGCCCTATCCGATTACCGATTCGAAAAAGACTACCGGTCACCGACGTTGGCACTTATCCTGTCCATCGGTTTTCCGGGCCTCGGACAGATCTATAACCGCGAGTATTTCTGGAAGGGTGCAATTCAGCAGGCGGTATTTATTACCGGAATTTATATGCTCAATATTGGTGGTGAGCTCGATCCCGATAATGCCTATCTGGCCCTTACCGGACTGGCGGTATTTATGGGGGCAGCCGTTTGGTCCTGGATCGATGCCTATTCAAGCGCGAAACGGATCAATCGGGAAATCGACCAGTTATCCGGTTTTGCGAAGAAACGAATTCGCATCCATCCCAAATTGTATACCAAAGGTCTGGGTGTAAACCTGAGCCTGCATTTTTAATTTTGCTGAAGTGTGAACGACGTATATTTTTGCCTGAGGTAAATGATGTTTCCGAATGCCAGGTTCTGTCTTTTTCTTCTGTTTACCGCTGCTATTTGCACGGCCTCGGCTCAGAATAAAACTTCTGTCGCGGTACTGGATCTGGCCGGCGGTGGCATAGCTCCCCATGAAGTACAGGGAATGACCAACCGGCTGCGATCGGAATTGTTTCAGACGAGACATTTTCAGGTACTGGAACGGGCGGAAATGGACGACATTTTGCGGGAACAGGGATTTCAGCAAACCAGTTGCACCAGCACCGAATGCGTGGTGCAGGCGGGAAGACTGATCGGTGTCCAGCAAATGGTAGCCGGCAGTATATCAAAAATCGGCAGCATCTTTACCCTTGATATCCGTTTGATCGATGTGGAAACCGGGAAGGTGGTACAGACGGTCTATGAAGATTGTGAGTGTCCGATCGAAACTGTGCTTCAGTCTACCATCAAAAGTGTCGCACTCACTCTGGCCAGGAGTGGTGAAAAACCGGATTATAAATCTCCGGTAACCGCATTTTTCTTTTCGTTGATCGTTCCCGGAACCGGCCAGATCTATAACGGTGAATATTGGAAAGGCGCCCTGCAGATGGGCGGGATCATTGCCACTGGTCTGATGATCGGCAATAACGAAAAATATACCAACGATGAAGCCCAGAAGACCGTCACATTCGGTCTGGGCATCTTTATCGGGATCTGGGCCTGGTCGGTGATCGACGCCCCAATCTCCGCCGGTCGCATTAATCGGGAAATCGACCACGGCTTCAGCCACCTGTTTCAAATAACCAATGATTCGTTCTGTCTGGGTGCAGATATTCTTTATCAGAACCGGCAAATAACCGGAAGATTAGCGGTACATTTTTAAATCAGGAACTGTAAGATTTACCCGTTAAGTCATGGTGATAAAATTCCAAATAAAAAATTCCAGGATCTGATAAGCAGATGCCAAACTTAAAATAAATTTATCATATTCTTTCATCTTTAATCTTTGATCATTTAATATCATCGTTACCCACCGCTCACTCTCTTCCGGCTTTTCCGAAATAGCATAAACCGTACCCTTCACACCCAAAATACGGGATGCCGTCCACAGGCGTGGGGGTAGAGTTGATCCGGAGCATGGGTGATTGTGCCTGCGATATGCCAATGATAAAAATCAGGATCAAAAGAGGTTTGATAGACGTAGTTTCCCCCCCCCTTATTTTTTGTACATGATTAAAATCTGCCGGATCGGGATCGAGGAATATATTAAACATGAAAAAATAATACGTAAAACGATCTAAAAGGTTTACCCGGGAATGTGAAGATTTAAATTTATTCAATCAGACAGATCACGGGTGCTTTTTCCGGGTTGACAATCATCGCATGATTTGCGTTGTATTAATCCCTTTTAAGGATACGGGACGCAAAATCAGCGAAATCCGGTTCCCAGTTCAGAAAGTACTAACTTTCCGTTTGTACTTTTAGTTCTTTACGATAAAGGTCGAGCATAGTCGCTTTTGATATCAGGCCCTGGAATTTATCATCCTCGACCACCGGCAGACTCCAGGTATTTGTTTCATCGAATTTACGCTGGATATCCGGCAGGCTGTCCGACAAGGATACCGTCACCGGATCGGTGTGCATGACTTCTTCCACCAGAATTGTGTTATTCAGCGTATCATCAAAAATAAATTCCTTGATATCATTAAAATAGACCATGCCCAAAAAACGACCATCTGTTCGGTCGAGTACCGGATAATAATTTCGTTTGGAACGCTTAATCACCGGGACAAGATCTTTTAACAATATATCGGGATGAACGCTGATCTGATCCCGTTCGAGGAGTTCAATCGGCTTTATATCGGCAAGGATACGTCCATCGGTCCGGGGGCGCTGGAGGAATCCTTTTTTTACCAATTCATAATGATAGATGGAATGCTGTTCAAAAAATCCGACCAGGGTCGGTGTGAGGAAGGAGACCAGAAGGAGTGGCAGAATCGCGTCATAACCATTGGTGATCTCAACGATCAGAAAGATACCGGTCAACGGTGCATTTAATATACCGCTTATCATACCCGACATACCCATCAGAGCATAGAGACCAGAATCATTTAGTGGTAATTGTGGTGCGATAAGTTTAACCAGTGAGAAGAATAGAAAACCGGTTGCGCTTCCGATAAACAGGGCGGGCGCAAAAACACCGCCCGCACCCCCTGCACCTAGTGTGATTGAAGTTGCGATAACTTTGAAGACCACCACCAGAGTGATCAGGACAACCCCCTCCTGAAATTGACCCGTGATCAGTTTTTCAACAAACTCGTATCCCTCCCCTCTGACCTGAGGAAGAAAATATATAATTATAGCAAGCGGAATACCGGCGATGACCGTGCGCCACAATGCATTTGGGATATATTGTTCCAGCTTATATGAGGTGGTTCGCAGAAATTTTATGAAGAACAATGCGAAAATTGTACATAGTATTACCAGCACAAGTGCGGCGCTGATATCAACGATACCTACATCAAAACTGCGGTGCGAGAAGGGAATCTGGTTTCCCTTCAGGATCCGACTGATTTCGGTTCCCGTAACCGAAGCGATAACCACGGGCAAAAGATAAACCGGTGTCCACTCCCCGATGATCACTTCCATGGTAAATATGATGCCGGTAAGGGGAGCATTAAAGATCGCTGCAATGGCTGCTGCTGCACCCGATCCGGATACTGCTATTCTGATGCGTTCATCGGTTTTGAACAGTTTGGCAAAATTTGATCCGATTGCAGCACCGCTTACAACAACGGGGGCTTCCGGACCGGCAGAACCACCGGTTGAAATGGTGATCAAACTGCCGATAAGTTTTGAGAATGAAGAGCGGAACTTAATCCTGCCCCCCTTCAGGCTGATGCTATGGATCACCTCCGGCAGGCCGTGACCACCAAAATCTCTTACAACAAATTTGAGAAAGATCACCGTGACAAACAAACCGAAAATCGGCAGTCCAAATTGAATGAACACACTATTATACTGATGGAATATCCGGGAAAATTGGTGTAATCCAAGATTCAGGGCCACTGCTGCCAGGCCACTGGTGATCCCAACAATAAATCCGATGATACCCAGTTTGAACCGGGAATCCAGATTGATCAGGAATTCCTGAACAACGGTTTTTATCTGAAAATATTTATTTTTTAATGTCTTGCTCAATTTTCAAAATTTGTGATACTAGGTTATGCTGCTGATTTCGGTCAGATAAAATTGTCAATATTTCCTGTTTTTTCAGTGCATATCCTATCCTGGATAATATTTTCAGGTGATCCGCCGTGTTTTCAGTAAATATCATAAACAGCACAAATACCGGCATTGAGTCGATCGCATTGAACTCTATCATATTGTCCAGGAACAATACCGGAATGTGAATTCCACTTAATCCAAGATCAAGCCTTTCACGGGTGTGCGGAATAGCGATACCATTTCCAATCGCAGTTGAAGCCAGTTCCTCGCGGTTTAACATAGCATTCAGGATCGATTCCCGATCCTTATTTTCCAGAAAAGGCAGACAATCCAAGGCATTCTGAAAAACAGTGATAATATCCCTTCCGCCAACATGGTAATAAATTCCACCATGCTCAATCGCCGGACTGAGCAGATTGCCGGATTTAACCGATCTTTGGGCAACTTCTTCGCGGATCATCATATCATGCAGGCGGGCCCAATCCAGGATCTCCCGTTTCTTATACCACTTTTCGTTCTTGATCAATTTGAAGGGAATTTTTCCCTGATGCTCCCAGCGATGAATGGTCACAAGCGGCAGATCCAGTAGTTCGGCCACCTCTTTGGGGGATAAGGTATCTTTATTTTTCATAACTTTCTATGATGGTAAAAACATGATCAGACTGTGATGATTATAGTATACCGGACTTTCAATTCATTTAATTCAGACTTTTTTTCACAATAAGGAAACATAGTATATAAAAGTTGTATAAACCGCAAATTTATTAAAATCTGTCATTTTTTCAATACAGGCCGATTTATTTGAAGGATTCTTTTTGAAACACAGGCGATTTTTTTTCGTTTAGTTAAATAAGTCTGCAGGTTTTCGCCATGAAATTTATATTCCGCAATAAAAATTTTCTTTCGATAATATTTATTGTTTCTTTGATTCCGGGATTCATCAGCCTCTCCTGTCAGGGTAGCCTGCCCAGCGAGGTGCCACCTGCCGTCACACCTGAGGTACATTCCTGGACTGTTTACACCCCTTTCAAGTGGACGCACGATGGCCACCCCTTTGGCGGCAGTTTTATCACCATTTACAGCGATGGGGCCGGTGACGCTTTGAAACAGCAGGTTTGCGACCTGGCAGAACGGCAGTTTGTGGAAATCATGGAGACATTTGAATTCGACCGGATCCAGGATTTTTTATATCCACCCGGATACAATTGTATCGATATATATGTAAACCGGTTTCAACCGGATAATATTGCCTGGGCCTATTGGGGAGGTTTTCTGATCACGATACGAGTAGAACCGCTTGATGCACGCTGGCTGAGGTATCTCACCTATACCGCCAAACATGAACTGGTGCATGTATTTGAGTTTTTGATCGAAGGAAAGCCGGATATAGCACCGGATGTATGGTTTAAAGAAGGACTTGCGGTACATCTTGCTGACCCCGAAGCGGCTGGTTTCAATCTGATCGATTCTGTTACCGAACTGGATGCCTGGAAATCCCGGAATCAGGATCACCCGGATCACGGTAATCCAATCGCCATACATTATCATACCGATTATCCACCCGATGCCGACCGTACCTATTATTATATCGTTTTCGAATTTGTTATGCGTTACCTGCTGGACAACCGGGGTGGCGGGCGCTCCCTTCAGGAGGTATTGGACCTTTTCTATGATATGCGTAATAGTGTTCCATTTGCCCGGTCATTTGAGCATCATTTCGGTATCCCTCTGGATACTTTTGAACAGGAGTTTTATGATCGCGCCCGGGCATATCTACTATCTGTCGATTTAACTCACAATTCTATCAACTAAACACCATTCAGAATTGTAACCGTATTTAAAATCATTATTATTTTCTTTCAACATGCCGTAAGAGGAAATGTGATTTGTATGCTATATAAGCTCAAAAATAAAGTTATGCTGGCATGGTTTATTAAACAACATATGAACAATCAAACATATCATTAAATCCTGATTCCCAATTTTTATTACTTCAGTTGGATGCTGTCAGGTTGTTGGCGGGTTGGAGATTGGTCCTTATTTGGTATTTGTCATTTGTCATTTGAGCTATGTTCGCCTGGCAGTCCCGAGGTACAAAAGATTATAATCTTCAAAGCCAAATTTTCAGATAATAAATTTGTTTCTTATATTTCCAGAATAATAGTGATATCAAAGGAGAAAAAATGATGCCAAAAATAATCTTTACCGGTTTATTCCTGCTATCTGTAGTCGTCACCGGCCTGGCCGACACATTGGTCCTAAAGAACGGCTTAACCCTGGAAGGAAAATATATGGGCGGAACCAAAACCAGTATCAGCTTCGAAACCGGTGGCCGGATTCAGGAGGTGGCCATCTCGGAAGTTAAGTTAGTTTCCTTCGGTGATCCACAGACCGCTTCTGTACCGGGTGGCATCGCCTTACCCTCAGCAGCCGTTTCCGCACCTGCCAAATCCGGAATTATAAAGGTGATCCCTGCGGAAACAAAATTAATGATACGAACGAAAGAGGCGATCAGCACCAGCACCCACAAAAAAGGGGAACGGATCACCGCGGTACTCGAAAAAAATATTGAAGTTGACAAACAAATCGCGGCTCCTAAAGGAAGTGTCTTATACGGCAGAGTTCTTGAATCTTCAGGTACACGCCGTGCAGGTGTGAAACGCATATTAATTGCCTTCGATCAACTGGTAATAAATGACCGTCCAGTGGATATCAAAACAGATGATGTGGGACTGGAGCAGACTGAAGATGGCGATATTAAAACAATCGGATCTGGTGCTATCATGACAGCGAGTATCGGAGCCCCCGCCAGTGTCCCGGTAATCGAAAGCATAGATAAGGCCTCAACGAGTAAGCAAATCCAAATCCCTGAGAAGGCCTTGTTGGTGGTCAGTCTTAAAACGGATGTTCGATTGAAATAACCATAAACAAAAAAACCCGGATGTTCTCCGGGTTTTTTATTGCGATTGTTGATTTTTAATTTTGCCCTTTCCGGCTACCTTTTCGACTTTGCGGCGCATCTCCCTGCGGACCTTCACCGCTTCCGGGTTCCATTTTTCCCATCCTGGTCGCGGTCGCGTGGCCGTTCCATCGCACCACTTCCTTCACCCTGACGTAGTTGTTTCGCATTGTTCTTCTGCTGCGCCTTCTTCACTTTTTCCATCGAGCCGTCCGGTATACCATCGCCGTCCATATCCTGGTATGCCTTTTTCTGATCTTTGGTGCGGGTTTGGGCTTTCGTCTGATCTTTTAATGCCTGGTTTTCCTGCACCTGGACCTTCTCCTGCTTTTTCTCCTGGACCTGAGTCATCTCTTTGGCCTGAAGGTTATCCTGCACCTGGACCTTCTCCTGCTTTTTCTCCTGAACCTGAGTCATCTCTTTGGCCTGAAGGTTATCCTGCACCTGGACCTTCTCCTGCTTTTTCTCCTGAACCTGAGTCATCTCTTTGGCCTGAAGGTTATCCTGCACCTGGACCTTCTCCTGCTTTTTCTCCTGCGTTTGATCCTGGGCAGATAATGCAACAGACATTCCGAAGATGATCGTCAAAAAAAACGTTACGTACTTCATGGTGGTTCTCCTTTTTTTGTTTCCATGTCTGTTACGTCAATATTCGTGCCAAAGTCATAACTCGTTATTTTACAACAGACTTGTTAGTTCAGACATCGCCTGTTCCGTCGTACGGATCGACCGTACGGGCGAAATGAATTTTATATGAGAGACGGTAGGGGCATGGCGCGCCATGCCCCTACTATTTTCGATTCAAACATTCAACAGTTCAAGAATTCAACCGGGCGGGTTTTGCATGAGACCCCCGCTTACGCCGGGACTTCATCCGCGGCTTTGTCACTTTGTTACTTTGTCGCTTTGTTGCTTCTATAATTATTTTATTTCTACGACGGGCACTAACAACAAGTCCTGATAATCAAAACTGAAATCCACATCGCGTGAAAAGGGCTTCATTTTTGCCTGTTCGATCGAACCATCCGGATTAAGCGCAAAGGTGATAAAGGCATCGCCGCGCAGACTGCGGTCATTCCAGCGGGCAACGAAGGTATCATACTGCCAGTGTTCCAGTTCACCGACCAGTTCGGGTGTATGCTTGAAAGCGATCTTCAATTTTCCGTTTTCAAACCGGATATCGATATCGCCATACCAGGCATCACGGAATAAACCGGCATATTCGACCAGGGGAAGAGATGGCTTGGATTCCTTATCCCGTTTTGATTCTGCACTTTATATCGACAATGCCAATCTTTTCCTGCTCTGCTCTGTGATTTTTTTATACGCAGCAAGCCAGTCATACTTTTCAGCATCCAAAAAGTGATCGAGGATATGATAAACAATGGCATTAAAGGCAGCACCGGATTCCTGATTGGTCAGCACCATTACCCCGAGTTTCCGGAATGGAATCATGGCCAGACGGGATACATAGCCCGGCAGTCCACCGGTGTGGGTAAGCAGTTTTGTGCCCCGGTAATCCTGGACATTGAATCCAAGGGCATAAAACCGGAATGCCATCTGTAATGGGGCCAGCTCCGGTCCATACTTTGGTATCGGCATGGGGGTCACCGGGCTCCAGAGCATGTTTGCCGATCTTTCCGAGAATAAACGTTCACCTGCCCCTATTCTTCCGGAATCCAGTTGCACGATCATCCAGCGGGCCATATCCCGGGCATTGGAGTGAATACCCCCGGCAGGATTGACATTATCACTGGTAAACGGTTTGACCGGGGACAGTTTCCCATCCACAAAAGCATGGGGTGTAGCCATATTTCCCAAACCAGAGGTACCAGCCGAATGGCGTACATCGCTGGTGGTCATACCGATTGGTACAAGAATGCGTTGCTGTATAAAATCTTCCCAGGTCAAACCGGATACCCGTTCGATAACTTCTCCCGCCACGGTGTACAGCACATTGTCATAGGCATATGCACTGCGGAAACTGGTCTTTAGAGGCAGATATCGAAGTCGGCGAACGATTTCTTCTCGGTCATAGGTCGTTGCCGGCCACCAAAGCAGATCACCAGCCCCCAGCCCCAAACCGCTGCGGTGCACCAGCAGATCCTTGATCGTCATTTCCTGGGTTACATAGGGATCAGATAACCGGAATCCGGGTAAATAGTCGATCACCCGGAAATCCCAGTCCAGTTTACCGCCTTCTACCAGCATCGCCAGGGCTGTAGCCGTAAAGGCCTTTGTATTCGAAGCGATTCCGAACAGGGTTTCCTCATCAACCGGATCATTTTTTCCGGAAACTTTTGTACCGTAGCCTTTTGCCAACAGGACCTGACCATCCTGCACAATGGCCACACTCACACCGGGAACTTCAAAAGTTTCCATCACCTCAGTAATAAACGGATCAAAATCCTCTGGCTGTGACGACTGTGGAAAACCGGCAACCCAGAGAAACCCGCTAAGCAGGATAAAACCAAATAAACGCATGAGCTGACTCCTGTCATTTTAACCGTTTGCAGCGACCTACATCCAAATTGACAATATCTTTTGTCTCATAAGAAAATTTAGTCGACTAACGGAAATATTTCAATCCGTCCTGCATAAATCTCCCATTTTTACACATTTATTGCAAATCACAGGTTTCCGGTTAACAAAGCATACACGCCATCCAGAACCTGATATGGAGGCATTTTAACATGACCGGAAAGAGATATACTCGGTTTGAAATTCCGGTAAATTACCCACCCTTTGACCCTCCCCCTCTTTCCCCCTCCCTAATTCGGATTAGGGAGGAGGACTATGGGGGTGGGTTATAACGGGCCAAGGGAGGATCAACAAATTTAAATCAAATAATAATTTTTGAAAATACATTAAATTCTTTCTATACCGGACACCCATGATTGCAAATTAAACCATATTCGATTAATTTAAGATTTATCTCGTAATTGGATTATTTATCTTCGATATCTATCCACCGGTTGTGTACTAAATTCGTGATACTTCAGACCTTTTAACCAAAGGAGCTAAATATGCGTCGAATATTATTATTTTTACCAATGGTATTCCTTATATCGGGTTGCTCATTTTTTCAGGGCTCAAAGAAAATCGACATGACGCCATTCTCAGATAATGCCGAAACCATGTTCGCGGAGGCGGTCAAGGTAAGCCGCCCGTTCCAGTGGAAACATCTCAAACCCTATACCAATATCCCTGAATTTGAGCATCTTGAAAAAATAGCAATACCGCTTCTCGAAGCACTACGCGGGATTGTTTACTATTCAAATCAGGTCGTTGCCATAAATAACGCCCGGATGTCTGATAAGGAAAAAAACCGGCAACTTGCCATTTATCTCAATGAAGCCATGCAGAAGTCGGCAGAAAAGGGCAAAGTAGACAGTCTGCGTCTCGATGAACTGGGTATTAAGACGGTAATGGAAAATATACGCAATGCAGAAAAGTACCTTGATGGGATTGCCGCTGCCAGTCCAATGGTAAACACTGTGGTCTTGGCTCTTCAGGATCGTCTCGACGAAATAGAGCAAAATATACCATTAATCCTTATTGGCTTTGACCGCGAGATTGAAAGAGACTATGGCACAATCAGGACTAATTTTCTAAAACTCAAAGCACTACAAAATCAGACAATGACCTCTATTACAAGATTGTACCGGGCGCGAATCGGTGACCGGGCCGAACTCGATACATTGATTCAGCATGACGCTTCTATGAAAGATTATTTGCCATCTGCTAAAACCGCAACACCTGCACAGCGTAAATGCAGCTGAAGCATATCTGACCGGACGATTGTATCAAATCGACATCATTTTCAAACAACTGGATGCCGATAAGGCGGATTATATTGCCAAACAGGATGAACTCGTTATCTGGCGTAACCAGGTTGATGAAAAGATCAGAATCGCGCGGACAGCGATTACCGTCTGGGCACAGTCGCACCGGAATCTGGGCGCCGGTATTCCCGTACCGCCGATGATCGACGTGGCCGGTTTTGCCACCGGGCTGGTCGGCGGCGCCGCCAGGACAGTAATACCCTAGCCCGTCTTTCACACACCGGTCTGTTAGAAGATGATCAAAGCCGGTTGTATTTTTTTTTAAATTGGAGATATATATGGGTCTTTTTAAAAAATTTTTCGAATTCAAGATCGGCTGGTTTGATGTCAGTCTGACCAAACTTGCCGTATTTGGTGCAACGCTGATGCTGGCCAAACTATGGCCGCCTGTGCTGAGTCTGGAATGGTACTGGTATCTTATTATCTGGGTACTCGCAGCGATCCGGCCCTTGGCTACTGTTTATAAATGGGTAACCACCAGTACATGACGGCAATTTAGCCCACAACTTCCCGGAATCCATTGCATTTTGCCATGGATGAGAAAATCCGCTCTTATCCAAATTAGTCTGAACGGTGATCTCATCTTCTTTTTCTGGAGGCTGATTATGAATCATCCGAATCGCCGCAGGTTTATCCGGCAAAGTTCCGGCATTATGCTGGGCGTCGGTGCCGGATTATCATTTCCCCTGGTATCTTCAGAGGAAAACACGGATCAACCGGTAACCGCCCGCCAATATTTATCCGAAATTCTTTATTCTGTCAGAGAAGTTGACGATTGGCTGGCCGGGCGTGCCTTTCCATTTTCAAAATATCATGCCAAATATGGCTGGTTGCTGAATAACGCCCGGTTTCCAGACGGTATCGATAACTCCGTATCGACCTATACATATACCGGAGAAGACGGCGAACGTCTGATGAGCAATTATCGCGATATGCCCTGTCGCATCAACACCTATGGCAATAGCTTCACCCAGTGTCACCAGGTGAGCGACCATGAGACCTGGCAGGAAGTCCTCGCCGCACACCTGCAGGAACCCGTCCGTAACTTCGGCGTTGGCGGCTGGTCCGTTTACCAGTCGTATCTGCGTATGCTCAATGAAGAGGAGCGCTCTCCGGCAGAATATATCATCTTCAATATTTATGAAGATGACCATAAACGAAATCTGGATGCCTGGCGCAATATCCGGGTACGTAAACATCCGCAACATATCGAAGCACCATTGCCTTTTATCAAGGTAAACCCGTGGCAAGATGGTATTACCGAATGCAAAAATCCCTGCCCGAATCAGGAGTCACTTTATAATTTGTGTGATCTCGATAAAACGATGGATCTTTTTGCCGATGATTTTGTTCTGGGAGTAATGCTCGCCCATCGCAATGCCGGATCAAAAAATCCCGATGCCGGTTACCGCGAACTGAAGGCTCTTGCCCGGACCCATGGAACCGATACCCGCATTGATGATAGTGTCACAGTATCGGATAATGCTGAGCGGCTTCATCAGGATGCAGCGCTCTTTTCCAGCCGGAAAATCCTGCAAAAAATTGTAGACTATAGCTCATCATATCATAAAAAGATATTATTTGTGCTTTCCTACCCTCCCCGGTCGATCGCCCGTTACTTGGAAACCGGTGAGAGGATTGACCGTTCATTCATTTCCGCATTGGATGCTTTTAATCTGCCTTATGTGGATCTGCTTACCACCCACGCCGAAGATTACGGAAGGTACAAAATCGATATCAAAGCATATCTCGAACAATACTTTATCGGCCATTACAATCCAAGCGGCAATCATTTTTGTGCTTTCGCATTAAAAGACAGGCTCTTGCAATTGCTTGATCCCAAACCGCTATCTTACCGTACGTAGGTTTAAATAATGACGAAGAATGATATATTTCCGAGTATTTTCAATGATGTGATCGGACCGGTGATGCGCGGCGCTTCCAGTTCGCATTGTGCCGCAGCTTTGCGCATTGGACGGCTTGCAAGGGATCTGATGAAGGGCGAAATCAGCAAGGTAAAAATTGTTTTCGATCCGGAAAGTTCGTTGGCCACCACCCATGAGAGCCAGGGATCGGATATGGGTTTATTCGGCGGCCTGCTTGGGTGGGAGGCACAGGATGAACGGCTCCCCGGATCGGTAAATGCGATTCGCAATACCGGTACAGATATTGAATTTGTCATCGAGCCGCTCAAATATAAGCATCCAAATTTCTATGATCTGACCCTTGAAAATAAGCATGGCCGGCATCATCTGACAGCCGTCTCGACCGGGGGTGGGATGATCGCCCTGACCGAGATCGATGACATTCCGGTCGATATAAAAGGGGATTATTACGAGACCCTGATTTTCACCGGTCAGACGGATGAAATGGCTGCGTACCTGAGAAATCAAATTACCACGGACGAGCTTATCCTCCCACATGCCGGACTGATTCAGATAAAAGGTCAAGGTTTACCCGACAAGAAAATACTGGAAAACCTTCATCGCAGATTTGAGATTGATACCATTCATTTTCTCAAACCCGTTTTACCGGTTCTGTCGCACAAAAATATGCAGGTTCCCTTTTCATCTGCAGCAGCGATGATAAAACTACAGGGCAGTCAGGGCCGGAGACTCTGGGAACTGGCGGTTGACTATGAAAGCCAGCGGGGCACCGTCAGCCAGCAGCAGATATTGGCCATGATGGCCGATATTGTGAAAATCCTGCGCAAATCTATCCGACAAGGGTTGCAGGGTACGGATTATTCCGATCGCCTTCTGGGGCCGCAATCCGGTAAGTTTATCCAAATGGTTCAAACGAATCGGCTGCTTGATTCCGGTATGCTGAATAAAATGATTGCGTATATATCGGCGCTCATGGAAGTAAAAAGTGCCATGGGTGTAATTGTCGCCGCACCGACCGCCGGTGCATGCGCTGCACTGCCCGGCGCGGTCATTGCAGCTGCAGAATATCAGAAAGTTGGTGAGAAAGAAATGGCAAAGGCGCTCCTCGCCGGCGGGATGATTGGGATTTTTATTGCCCGGGGTGCGACGTTTGCCGCTGAAGTGGGTGGTTGTCAGGCCGAAACCGGAGCCGCAGCGGGAATGGCTGCTGCGGCATTGATTGATCTCGCCGGTGGTTCAGCAACCCAGGCTATTGCTGCAGCTTCTATGGCATTGCAAAACAGTCTCGGGATGATCTGTGATCCGGTTGCCAACCGGGTCGAAGTTCCGTGTCTGAGTAAAAATGTAATGGCAGCTGCCAATGCACTCAGTTGTGCCAATATGGCTCTGGCTGGATATGATCCGGTTATTCCACTCGATGAAGTGATTGAGACCATGGACAGGGTTGGTAAAAGTCTGCCCCGGGAATTGCGTTGTACGGCGCTCGGAGGGTTGTCTACGACGCCCACCTCAAAGCGGTTGGAGGAGCTTCTGAGTATTCAGAAATAAATCCTACTTGCGTTTTTTTGGCGCTAGCGATTTTAACCGGTCAGCAAATGTGATATCGATAATATAAAGACATACCGCACACCAGATAAAGCAGAAGCCGATCAGTTTTGCCCCGGTTAAAGACTCATGATAAACAAAATAACCGACCATAAAAATCAGGGTTGGATAAATGTACTGCAAAATTCCAATCAATGAGAGCGGGATCATCCTTGCACCGGCAATAAAAATAATCAGCGGCAGCCCGCTTAAGATTCCGCTGCCGGCTAAAAGCAAGCTTGTCCTGAGATCATTACCGAAAGAGAACGTTCCGACCTGATAAAGGTAAAAAAGATATACCAGGGAAAAGATTGAAAGCACGGCGATTTCCAGGGTTAATCCTTCCACCGCGCTGAGTGGCGATTTTTTCCGCAGCAAACCGTATGTTCCCCAGCTGCCGGCAAGATACAATGCGATCCAGGGAAACTGGCCATAAAAAAATGTCATGACCAGCACACCGATCCCGGCAACCGTAATGGCCATCCATTTGAGCATACCGAGTTTTTCCTTCAGGATCAGCACCCCGAGAAAGACACTGACCAGGGGAGATATAAAATACCCAAGGCTGGTCTCAATGATATACCCGGCATTTACCGCCCAGATATAGGTTGCCCAGTTGGTTCCGATTAAAACTGCGGGTATAAAAAAAATATATATATTTCTGCTTTCGGAAATTTTCCGTCCCATTGAAAGCCATTGTTTCCGAAGCGAGATAATAATCACAAAAAACAGCAGTGACCAGATGATCCGATGTGAAACAATTTCATCGGGAGATATATGACTTAATTGTTTCCAGTAGATCGGGTGCAGACCCCAGAAGGTATACGCACCCAATGCCAGCATAACGCCACGATTCATTATTTTAACCGCTTATTGGAGAGGGCAAAATTAAGATAAAATGCTGAAAATAACCATTTGTATTTCACGCGGATGATATTAAAAAAGAAATTTTGGTTGTTCCGGGCGGGTTTTCAGGTGATTTTCAGAAAACGGGACACTTCCTGACAATACTTATGATATACTTCCCCATACTTTTGTGATAGAAACTCTTCCTCGCTTTTAATCATCATACCGATCATGATCATATACAATAGCATCCATCCCAGGGCATACAAAGACGGATAAAACAGACCAAGGGCGATCACTACCAATGTGTATCCGGCAATTTGTGGATTTCTGGAGTAACGATAAAGGCCGTTTGTTTTTAAGGAATTTTTTGCTTGTCCAAAGGTATTTCCAAATCCCAATCCGGTTATGGCCATAAACGTGATCAGCAGTCCCAGGATGAGCAGGATTTTTGAACAAATATTTAATACAATATTTTCCGGAAATGAAGGTAAAGCCGGCCAATCAACCGGCATATACAGGTATATAAAATTTGCGTGCAAAGCAAAGATCAGGAATTCCAGACTATATGAGATTGGTGACAAACTCCCCTTATTCAAATAGTCATTACGTACCATGACTCTGAAAACAAGAAAAGCCAGGACAATAAAAACTACGGCAGAAATCAGGTAAAGCATCAGCATCGCAGAACTCCGTTTTATGATTATTATAATAGAAATTCTGAGCAATTCATGATACCTGTCATGGCATCAATATAATATTCGGCAGTCTCGATTAAATTCCCGTTTTTATTTTGCCGGTAATTTCCGGACAAATGCATATGCCAGGTTAACCCAGTTTTCCAAATCCGCATCAGCTTCAAATCCATCCGGATCGACATACACAAATCCGCTCATAGGTTTGCCGGTAAAATCCATGGGACGTGCATATGGCCGTTTAAGGGCTTCATCATGCTGTTCCGGACCAACACGTAACATAAGTGTTTCCTTTACCACACCAGCGCACATATTGCCATTTACCATAAATGCGATACCGCCGAACATCTTTTTTTCCGCTACCCCCGGAATCTCCTGCATTACCTCTCTTAACCGCTGGGCAACGCCTTCATCATATGCCATTCAAATCTCTCTTCCATCAATGCAAATATTTTTTTGTCTTTAATTTGTATTTTTTTGACCATGTGATGATCTATTTATCAAAAATGTCGCAGCCATTCAGCAGTCAGCCTGGAAGGAGTTTCCTTGCTGTCGAACCCGGAAACCGAAGCTGAGCAGCCGTAAAAAAAGACAGGCATCATTTTCTTTTGGTTAATGACGATTTGATCATAGCGATTTGTCCCGCATGATACAGGTTATGCTGTACGATACCGTGCAGCAGGATATACCAGGAATAGTCTCTGCCCGGTACAATATTCATCAAATCGTCATCGGCAAAATTCGACAATTTATCGATTAAAATATTATGGGTTTCCGTCAGTGATTCCAGAGTCCCGACCCAGGTGTCTTCATTAGCCTCCTCCACTTCCGGCCAGTCTTTGTCGGGCGGGGGGTCAGCAGGCATGGATTCGCCAGCAAGCGCCCGGGCGGTCAGCTGCATCCAAACGATCATATGTGAAATGATTTCCCAGATCGTATGTACACCCTTCATTGGTAAAGTGAAGGCTGTGGCATAATTGATATCCGATAGAATCTGACGCATTGAAGGACCATGCCATGCCTCTCCCCTGAAAGCACGTTCCAGCTGATCGGTAATACGTTCAATCTCGGTCATCTAACGCCTCCTGTCGGTTAATCCGATCATGTCAATTGAAATCCCGGAGCCCACAGAGTAAACATACGATAGATGATTGTTAAGGATATTTTTTCCGAAGGTTCTCTGTGAGCGCTCTGTTTTTTATTTCAAACTTCTTATCGTTATCAAATTTATGATTTATTATAGACATTCCAATACGCCTGGATACACCGTCAACCATTCTTGATTGTTATGGTTTAATCCGTAAAATATTGATCCTACAGTCAATCGGCCTCAGACTGAAATTATCTGTTCAAAGCAGCAGACCCATATGATGTACATCAAAATATGTGTCCTTTATAAAAAGCTCCCTTTGCAGCGTTCCTTCAATAATGAAATTTTTACCCTGATAAAGATGTACCGCCCGTTTATTATCGGTTCTTACACAGAGGTTTATCTTCTTGATGATCCCGGTACCCCGGGCCCAGGTTATAAGTGTGTCGACCATTAAACCTCCGATACCAAGTCCCCAGTGCGACTTTCTTACCGACATACTGAATGCTCCACTGTGCTGTGTGCGGGGTCGTCGTCCGGCCGCGAAATTCAGCGTGGTAATAATCGCCTCATCGATCTTGCCGATGATGAACAGCCGGTTCGCGGTATCACGACTAGTCTGAATATGCGTTATTTCATCTTCAAGACTCAGGCCGAATTCACCTGGACCAAATGTGAGAAAATCCGATTCAAGGCTTACGGCATTTGCAAAATCGATAAGGGCTTTTGCATCCGCGATTGTGGCTTCACAAACAACAAGCAAATTTCCATTTCTGAGTTGATTTTCGACGTGTATCATCACAGATATTTATTCTTAAGTCACCGGTCTATAATTAGTTAAATCTTTAATTATATGAGTTTTATTCCCGGTTCCTTTATAGTGTTAATACAAGATGATATTGAAATATACATAAAATCGATAATAGAGAATTATTTGGCAATACCTTTCGGAACCAAAACAGGATAAGCACGAAGCAACCGGGATACTGATCCTTTAGGATATTACTCTATATCTTGCTGTCTTCTTTTTTTCTGGATATTGCCGACCAGGAGGCCGATTACAATACCCAGGCCGATACCAATCGCGAGATTGTCCATGGCAATGCCTAGAGCGACGCCGATGGCAATCCCAATGCCCATCCATTGCCCCTGCGTTTTAAGCGGCTTTATTTGCTTATTTTCTTGCTCCATAAAATTCCCGTTGAACTGTTTAATGGTTTGACTGCTGAATTGTCATTTGAATGTGATGTATGCGATTTGAACTTAGGACGTTGCAGGACGGGGTTATTTGAATATATTCAGACTGATGAAAAGACCGCTAAACCCGTCGATCTCATATCGTCTTTCAGATTCATATTTGGCGCTAAGATACCTGAATTCCATATGCTGCGCAATAAAGTTCAGAATATCATCCTGGATATATTCCGACAACAATAGCAAGGGTCCTCTTGTACTGATTGTTAATCCTGTTGATGTATAGTTATAGAATTGGGATTCCCCGGATTGTTTTCTTTTACCCCAGCGAAATCCAATGAATTGAAAGAAGTTTATATTTAATCCACTGTTGATGATCACTTCACCGTCGGTTTTTCCCAGGATCACATTATCCCATAATTTGATGCTACCCGGGTAGGATCGGTATTGTGTATTCGCCGTATACAGGTCAACAAGAATATCTTCGGCTTCACTTGACCAGTCAAACTTAAAAAAGCGAATATTTTGAGCATGTAATATTCCATCAAATTGTAGAGATAAACCGTATCCGATCTTTGCCTGTCTTGGTAATGCACTGGAGACACCCCAAAAGGCCATATCTTCACCAATATTGGACATCGAAGTACCGAATGAGAGCACAAATGACGGATAATATTCGCCGAACAGTTTAAGTTGCTGTCCGGAAATTTTATTATATACATCGGTGATCGGGATGGTTAGTATACATCCCAGATCATAAGCTGATGAGGTTTTATATCCCTCATAAAGAATTGATCCGACCCTGATATCGTTGCCATTATCGAAGTAAATATGTTTATATGTATAGCCGGCGCTAAACCTGGCAAAATACTCAATCCCAACGCCCAGTGAAAAATTATGGTAACCGGTTTGCGGGATATACTGATTAATTATATTTCCATTTTCGTCGGTGACAACCATTTCATCTAAATTTAAGTTGAAATAGTTATACCCAATGCCCGTAATCAGATTCAGATTATCAGCTGATATTATTGAACCGGTATCCTGCCGTGAAGGCATAACTGCTGAAACAGATGTCATCTGGATTAAAAAATATATCTTCTCTATTCCCTTTAAAATTGGACCCGCTCAGGTAAAGAACGGATGAAAAATTATTCAATCTTGCCGCTTCGGCAACCTGCGCAGGATTAAAAAACGCGCCAAAAGGATCATCTGTCGGAATGCCGGTAACCGCTCCGGCCATACCGCTTGATTCGGGCGATGGGTGAATAAGCAGGAACTGCGGCGGGTAAAATTCCTGCGCGATTCCAAAATGAGCAAGCGACAAAAATAAAAAAATATATATCGTCTTTTTCAACAGTTGCTTCTTCAATGGTTTGTTCTATTGTATCGGTTGAGGGTAAATCAACATGTAGAAATATAAATATATTTGATACAGATCAAAATGATTAATTGGTAAATTTAAATATACAATTATATCCCGTATTTGGTGGAGAAAGGGTGAGGGATTAGAGATTGGGAATTTGGAATTGCAGTCTAGTAGTGAGTAATGAGAAGTGAGGCACGAGTGATCACTTTCTTGCTCTGTTGCTTTGTCACTTTGTTACTGCTTTTTCCTTACCCCTTTTTTCACCTGAATCTACTCCGCCCGCAATGCCATTACGATATTCTTCCGGGCCGCCCGGACAGCCGGTAAAAATCCGCCTATAAGCCCCATGGTCAAGGCAAAAATCAGCGATGATATGATAATCGAGGGGGAAAGGGCAAAACTGAACGCCAGTTCTGAGAAGGACTGAAAATTGAGTGTTGATATCGTAAACAACTGCAGAAAGGACGCCAGGAATATGCCAAGCACAGCGCCCATCAGCGCAATCAGCATTGATTCGATGAGAAACGCACCTAAAATACTCTTACGCCGGAAACCCAGTGCACGCATGGTTCCGATCTCAATGGTCCGGTTGGCCACCGCGGCATACATGGTAATCATAGCCCCGACCGTAGCGCCAATACTAAAAATTACGGTAATAAATATACCCAGAATGCGGATAAATCCCGCCAGGCCTTCCGATTGCTCGGCATAAAACTTTTGCTCGATCTTTGGTTCGAACTGATTCAGCCGGCGGTCTTCCTCAAAAGCCCGTTTAAATTGTTCAAAATTTACCGGATCGTCCAGTTTTACGGTCATGGTGGAAACGGCATTGCCCCGATTGAAGGCATCCAGCATTTGACCCGCATTTCCCCATATCTCCGAATCGAATCCGCTGCCGTCGGTAGAGAACATCCCGACAATTTCCCAATCGTTTCCGGCAAATTTTATTTTTTCCCCGATCCGGGCACCGGGAAAACGTTTTGCGATCGATGATCCGACAATAAGTTCACGCAGTGCCGGGTTAAACATTCTTCCTTCCATGATCTTCACCTGGGGACGCACCAGGATGATATCGTCGGAAACGCCCCGCACTGTAACATTGCTTATTCCGCCATCCAGGCGATCCAGATTGATTACGACCACCGGCTCTCTTGACAGGATCTGGCTTCCGTCGGTTGTCCGTGAAATATGTGGCAGGGTCTCGATGATATTTCCCGTTTCACCATCGACAATACTGGTGATCTCACCTCCGGCTGCTTTTCTCAAAATCATGACATTGTCAGAAGATCCGGTTGTCGCCAGGGTTTTTTCCACCCCGTAGGCCATCATCAGCACCGCTGCAAAGACAAAAACCACCATGGCAATTCCTAAAACGGTAATGACGGTTGTCGTCTTCCGTGATTTAAAGCTCTTTAAAATATATTTAATCGGCAGTTTCATTTTCCCTGCATCTCCTTTGCCCTTTGGCCATTTTCCCCGAACCCGAAGCCCAATTCAACGAATTTACTCTTCAACATATCTTCCTAACCCACAAATCTGAAGCCATCGATTATCCGTGTCGACAGCGCGCGTTGGACCGGGAAAATCCCGGCAGCCAACCCAATAACGAGGACAGCGGACAGGCCAAGAATGATCGTGATCGGTTCCAGCTGAAATACCGGAAAAATTCCTTTTGGGATCGCCTGCGCGAAACCGGTAATAATCGGAAAAGAGAGCACCAGCCCAAGTGCACCGCCTAGTCCGGAAATAAGCAGCGATTCACCCATGATCAAACCGATCAGATGTCCGCCGGAGAAACCCAGTGCTTTAAAAACCGCAAATTCCCGTGTTCTCTCCCTGGCCGACATCACCATGGTATTGGCCAGTACCAGCATGATGATTCCTACGATCAGAAACGACATGACATTCATAGCCGTCAGAATAGCACTGGTCGATGCCACAAATCCCTGCTGAAAAGCACGTTCGGTTTCGGTCTTGGTTTCAGCGGATGAATTGGCAAACTCGGCATCGACGGCTGCAGATATTTCTCCGGAGCGATTGGGATCATCAATCTTGATAATATACCAGCCGACCTCATTTGCCCTGCTCGGATCCTCCTGTTCCATACGTTGATTCAGATAGTTCCAGTGAAACAGCATCTGACTGGTATCGGTATTTTTGTTTTTACCGCGGTATATACCGCGAATGACAAATTCCCACTGTCCCGGATATATGTCACCTTCCAGCGGCATAATATCTCCGATCTTCAGTTTATATTGCCGCGCAATCCCCTCGCCGACAACGCAGGCATTTCTCTCCTTCTGGAAATCCGCCAGCTCATTGTCGCTTAGTAAAAATTCCGAATAAACCTTAAAATAGGTTTCGGCGTCGATCGCCATCCGGGCAAAGAACTGGGTTTTGTCAATATAAACGCCGCCAAACCAGTTGGCATAGGAAACCATATCAACACCCGGAACTTTGGCAATTTTATCCCGGTAGGCAAAGTTGAGCGGAAAGATAAAGGAAACCGAATGCCGGGTGATCAAACGATCAGCCTGCGAAGCTTCGACCCCGATGTTCCAGGCCGTAACGACCGTACGTAACAATCCAAAGGCAACCATAGCAACCGCAATACCCAGAATTGTTAAAACGGTCCGCAGCTTATGACGGAGGGCGTTTTTTAATATCAGTTTAAAAACTTTCATACGGGCTCCTTTATCAGATCACCTTTGTCGAGATGATGCAGGACTTTTGCCCTTTCCGCCGCGCGGGGATCGTGGGTCACCATGATGATGGTCTTTTCAAATTCATTATTCAATCGTTCCATAAGCGTTAAAATTTCTTCGGCCGAATTTTTATCGAGATCACCGGTCGGTTCATCCGCCACCAGAATCAAAGGGTCACTGACAATTGCCCTGGCAATGGCCACACGCTGCTCCTGTCCACCGGAGAGCTGCTTGGGATAATGGTAGATCCGGTCTTCCAAACCCACAATGGTCAGAGCCGTTTCCGCCTGTTTACGACGTTCCGCTTTGGACAATTTGGTCAGTAATAACGGCAGTTCAACATTCTCAAAAGCCGTCAGAACCGGAATAAGATTATAGAATTGAAAAACAAAGCCCACATTATGGGACCGCCACCTGGCCAGTTCTGATTCATTGAGTTTGGCAACATTGGTACCGTCGACAATCACTTCACCCTCAGTCGGTTTATCAATACCCGCGATCAGATTGAGCAGGGTGGTTTTTCCCGATCCGGAGGGACCCATCAATCCGAGAAATTCACCTTTGTTTATCGACAAACTGATATTATTCAGTACCGGTATTTCAAAACTGTCGCGCCAGTATGACTTTGACAAATTTTTTATTTCGATCAGTGATGACATAATTTCTCCCTGACTATTTAACTTTTACGTTTGTCCCGTTGGCGATCCGATCATCGGGATTATCAATCACCCGGTCTCCGCTGTTCAACCCCTGTCTGATTTCTAGATAACTCCCCAAGTGTTCTCCGATAACCACACTGGTCTCAACAGCTTTATTATCCTTGATTCCAAAAACCACAGTCCGGGTACCAAGTGTTACAAGCGCCGAGGCCGGAATGACCAATACCGGCGGCCCCGATTCACTTACGGATTGAGAACGCGGATTAAGAAAAAGTACTTTGGCACTCATCTCCGGCAGCACCCGTTCATCATATTTTTTAAATCCGACTTTCACCATTACCGTGGCTTTTGCCCGGTCGGCTGTCGGAACGATCTTTGCGACATATCCGGCATAGCGTTGTTCCGGATAGGCATCCAGAGAAATCTCACACTCCTGAGCGGGAATTATTTTTTGGATGTTCGATTCTGAAACATCGGTCTCTACCTGCAGGGATTGCATATCGGCAATCGTAACTACTGCGGCACGTGAATTAACACCCGCTGCCAGCGGGGCAACGATTTCCCCCACATCGGCATTTTTGGTCAATACAGTCCCGGCAAACGGCGCTCTGATCAGGGTGTTTTCAACAGCCACCTCAGCAGCCTCAATCTGAGCCTTTGCCAGTTCTATGGATGCGAGAACCCGGTGATAATTGGCTTCCGCATTATCCACATCCAGTTCGGACGCCAGTTGTTCTGCAAACAGCGCCTTTTGCCGGTCATAATTGTTTTCAGCCACTTTTAATTCAGCTTCCTGTACTTTTAAATTGGCCGTTGTTTCATCCAGCAGCGCCCGTACATCCTCTTTTTCCAGGCGGGCGATCACCTGATTCGAGTCCACCCGGTCCCCTTCAACCACCCCCAGATAAATCAGACGCCCGGTGCCTTTGGAAGCGACAGCTGCCTTCCTCTGAGCTCACCACATAGCCGCTTGCGGTCAACATCGCATTGGCTTGAGACCGGGATTGCAGTGTTACACTGGCTAACTGCACCTCGATTGTCGTTGAAAACAGGCTTCCGGAAACCCAGAAAATCAAAAGTGCCAGAATAATCACTATGAGCATCCCGGCTAATCCATAGAAGATTTTCTTGTTTTGTCCCGGATTGGCAGGTTGATCCCTTTTGGAACTGTCGATTTTCAGCGACGACAGATCTGCATTTCTGGTTGACATTTTAACGCCTCTGTTAACCTGACTAATAAATATTGTTAATTACGGTAGCACTAAAAAGAAATGGATTTGAATTTAGGGTGTTTTCATATATCAAACAAAAATCTTTGGCTGAAAATTCCTAATGAAACTATCATCTTAGCGAATTTTCCGCACCCTGACTGCCGTTTCAACCGTTTTTATCAGCGCTTTGCTTGTCGTGGTCGCACCGGTCACGGCATTAATGTTTATCCGTTGTTCGCGAAGCATCTTTTGTACAATACCCTCCGCTAAATGCGCATAAAAACTGTCACGGTTTTTTTTAATTTCTATACCGACAAGCCGGTTATTCTCAACCACGACCTGCACGACGTATTTAAATCCGTAATCTGCTTCACCCGTATAGCTTCCATCCGGCATTTCCGACAGGTTAATCTGCTCCACGGAAAGATTCCGGTAATATAATATTTGCATATATTGCATCAGGATGCCGGCCGCTAGCAGTATTCCGATTATTACGCCTCCGATCAATACCATTTTGCGGTTTACCCTGAATTTTTGTTCCCGTGTTCCCCATGGTTTCAGGACCGACACAAATACGATAAGGCAAAGAACCGCCAGCTGGAGAATGGTATAATAAATTACACCCCTTCCAAAACCGATATAATCCGGATTGGTCGCAGCATCTGACTCAAATACATCAGAAATTGCTGCCATTCCGTTTACGGCCGGTCCCGCCAGTGTCATCAGTAGAATCGCCAGAAACACAATGCCCAGCCACTTGAAGATGATCCAGCGGAACCTGAAAAATCCCCACGCGGTGAACATGGAAAAAATCAATCCCGATAAAGCTACCAAGATTGAGATATTCATGACGATCGTATCAAAAATTATAAAAATGGTCCGGTCCACAATCGCATATTGCTCTGGAAGGAAGAAAGTGTGTTTGGCAATTTGCAGCCAGAGGACGGTGATCAGAGCCCCGGTCCACGTTGAGACCAGAAGGACGTGCAAACCCAATAATATTTTTTTCCCTCGAACGCCAATCATGATCGTCTCAGATATTTGTACCCGTTTGATTTTTTACTTTAAAGACGATAAAAGTAATATCATCATGCTGTCTGGTTCCGTTGCGCCACCTATCTCCGAAGGCAAACAGAGACCGTACTATTTCCACCGGTGATAATCCGGCGGCTTCCCTGAAATTTTCTCTGATACGATGGTCATCAAGAGATTCCTGCCGATCGTTGAATAGTTCCGGGAAGCCATCGGACATCAGCAGAACCGTATCGCCGGGCATCAGATCCGTTTCAAACGTTTTATAAGGAAAGGTATCAAAGGCACCCAGAGGCATACCCTTGATCACATGTTCTTCTACGATATCTCTCTCACGGCGATAAATATAAAACGGCGGCATCCCTGCCGAGGAAACGATCATTCTGTTCTTTTTCACCTTAACAAGCATCAAAGCCATATAAAGATTACCCATTTGCATCTGTTTGATGGTTCTGGAGCATTTCTCAAAAAAAGCCGGCATATCATCATGGGGCATATGTGTGAGAAACAGACTTTTAACAATGGATACCAGCATCCCGGCTCTCATACCGTGTCCGGTGGCATCGCCGATGGCAAGTGTCAGGCTGCCCTCATCGGCAAGCACATAATCATAATAGTCGCCGCCGACTTCTGCGGCGGTTCTCATATCAAAACAGATTTCCAGACCAATTACTTCGCTGGCACACTGCGGAAGCATCGATACTTGCAACTGCCGGGCCTCCTCCAGCTCTTTTGATTTTCGCGCATCTTCAATTTCAAGAATACGCTGCGATAGCTCCATTTCACCGGCCTTCTTTTCCTGTGCCAGAATTTTGTCTTTGGCCCGGGCAAAATCTCTTGCCAGAAACACCGATATAGAGACGATCAGACATACAAAACCAACCGGGTAACCATTATGTATGTTTTTTATCGGTTCCATAATATTAAAGTCCAGCAGCAGATCATAACTTGAAAACAGGAAAAGCAGAATAAAGCCGGCCGCAATGATCCAGGCATCGTATTTTTTCTGATCGATCGCTTTTTTGAAAACCCTGCCTGCCTCGACCGGAATGGATATCATGACAATTTGAAGGATTGTAAAGTTATTTACCGGATCAATAACTGCGAAAATACTGGTAATTATAAGAGCAGCGGTTATAAACCAGAATTGTTTTGGAATTTCAAAGTCGAAAGCCGAATAAAAAAACAGGAGTGCAAATATCACATTATAGGGATTTACCGCCCGGTGGAGACGCAAATATATAAGCCCCTCCGGCCAGGTAGTGGCCAGAGTCTGCCCCGTAATCAAAAAAAATATTTAACGCATAGAAGAACAGAAATAAAGTAAAATACAGATTACTTTTATTCCGTGGATTGTATAAATACAGAAACAGGTGCAGAATGCCAAAGGCGATGGCAAGGGTCGTAAAGAATATTTGCTGGTACAGATCAATCATAATTTGGGGGGAAGCCCTATGAAAAAGCCTGTCTGATTTAACAGAAAATTATATTAATCCGACCTTAAACGCCAGGAAAAAAATACTTAATGATTGGGGATTATTTTTTCTTCCGGTATATATTCCAGCAAATCGGCCGGCTGACAATCCAGTTCACGGCAGATGGCTTCGAGGGTGGAAAAACGGATCGCGCGTGCTTTATTCTGCTTGAGGATAGATATATTTGCCATCGTGATTCCGATCCGGTCGGCCAATTCGGTGACTCTCATTTTGCGTTTCGCCAGCATCACATCCAGATTGACCACAATGCCCATTTCCCCCTCCTTTATACCGTAAGTTCCTGATCTTCCCGGAGCAGAACAGCCTGCCGGAAGATCTCGGAAATGAGCAATACGAGAAAACCCCAGAAGATGCTGCTGATACTATCCGCAAGATTTCTGTATACCGAAAGCCAGTAGGTGGTGATCTGCATACCGGAGATCCGGAATGGATCCTGCATAAGGATCAGAATTGTTCCACCCACAATAATCGTGGCGAGACTGATTCCGATAATGGAATATCCGATCCACCGGATGCGGCGGGCATTTTCCCGGATAAAAGGTTCACCGTTCGTCAGGGTGATCAGAATCTGACGCATTTTATAAAAAATGGTAATCGTAAAGGCCAAAATAATATATTTTGAGAGGAAGTAGAGCATGATCGTCATTCTATCGGTGAATGCAAAATCCAGGGCTGCGACCATTGTCAGATGCAAATCTTTAACGCTTTCAGAAGTATTGATGAATTGCCATTTTCCGGCCAGATCCAGTGGTTCAAGCTCGAATAATAAACCGAAATCTTTAAATGAATCGAATCGGTACAAAACCGGATCGATCATCATAGACTACCAGAGCCAGAGTGATGCCGATGCCACCCAGAATAAGAACAGACTAGAACGAAGGTTGTGAATGCTTTTAAAAAGCCAACCAGCTTTGACTTTTGTATATGTACTTTAGGTATGGGTTGGTACAAGGGCTCGGTTTCATCCTTCTCCCCTGCATCGAGTTTTTCATAACAGTCGTTACAGATCCCCTTGGCCCTGAAATAATACACAGAAGGAAAGTCCCGGTCACATGATTCACATTTCATGATATTTCCTCCACATAATTATTATGCCAAAATATAGATAAATATTTATCGTTTGTCAATATTTATATATTATTTATCAATAAAATCCTGCCAAACCGGGAAAGACGATTTGAACCGGGTATTTTGGGCAAAAATTTTGTGCTTTGCTTAGCTACTTTTTTATTTAAATTCGATATATATTAATTTTGTTTTGCGGATTATGGTGAATCTTTTAAGAAGGCAAGATTATGGCCAAAACAATCATGGTTTCGACCATCCTACTGCTCATATTTGCTTTTAATTTATACCCTCAGGATAATGGTTTTGGTGCGGGAATCATACTTGGTGAACCAACCGGAATAAGCCTTAAATCATGGCTTTCACCGACAAATGCCTGGGATGCCGGGATCGCGTGGGGCCTGGGCAAGGACAGCGCGTTCCACCTGCACGGCGACTACCTCTGGCACAAATATGGCCTTATAAAGGTGGAAAAAGGGCGGCTACCGCTATACTATGGCGTTGGTGCACGTTTGCTTTTTGCATCCCGATCACATTTTGGTATCCGCGGTGTTATTGGTCTCGATTATCTTTTTGTCAGCATACCGCTTGATATATTTCTGGAACTTGCCCCTGTGTTTGATCTTGCCCCGGCCACTGAGTTGAGATTCAATGGTGGCTTGGGGGTCAGATATTTCTTTTGATTTTAACTGTCACTCGTAATGAAAAATTCTGACTAATATTCAAGCCTGCCGAATCGTCAATATTGGTCGATTTAGTGTTCCGGTGGAACCGTTATCGAATGATTTTAACCGGTCGTGGCGATAAATTCGAATTCACATTATAGAACAAAATCCATATATTTAGGCTTTAATTTGAAAATGATATAAATAGAAAATTTTCACTGTGGAATTTGAATTTTGTTTATAGCGTAGGTTAGATAAAAAGGTACAAAAATTATCGTGTCAAGAAGGAAACTACTTCCACCAACTTATTTTATGATCTCCATTGCAATGTGTATCATTGCCCACTTTGTTTTTCCCGTCAGCACAATTTTAAGGTATCCGTGGAATCTGACCGGTATTGTCCCGATGATACTCGGAAGCTGGTTAAATCTCTTTGCCGATCAGGCTTTCAAAAAAGCTCAAACAACCGTCAAACCATTTGAAGAATCAACCCATCTCATTAAAGACGGCGCGTTCCAGTTCAGCCGGAATCCGATGTATTTGGGCATGGTTTTAATCCTGGTCGGTACCGCACTGCTGCTGGGGACGGTTTCGCCATTCATCGTCGCTTTTATTTTTGCGATTCTGATGGATTATCGGTTTATCCGGATCGAGGAACAAATGCTCGAAGCAAAGTTCGGTGAAGTATGGCTCTCTTATAAATGCCGGGTCCGGCGCTGGTTGTAAACCTTTCTGACCCGCAAACAAAGTTCCCGACCTATTTTTCAATCCGCCTTAATTCTGTTACCGAACGCATCTCCTTGCCATCTGGGCCCGCCATTACCCCGGTTATCCTCATTGTATGTTCATCCACTCTTTCGGTTGTACGAACGTAAGGACCGGTCTGTGTCGACCATTTCATTGTGGAGATATTTCCTTCACGGGTACCATGACCTTCAGACATCGACCGCCAGGAATCGATCCAGTATCCGGCCGGGTTGCCCTCTGTATCGAGGGTGATCGCGCCAAATCCGGACATTGATCCACCGTCAGCCATTCTACTTTCATAGGTCATGATCATAAACTGACCGTTTAGCCCCATTTCACATTTCATATGGTCGGTGGACATACCCATCGCCGAGCTGGTTTCACCTTTCCATTCCCCGATCATCCAGGTGATATATTCATCTTCTAAAGGGGGTGGAGGTGTCATATGTGCACTTTCTTCCTGAGCTGAAAGCGAAACACTGGATAAGAAAATAAGAAATAAAACAAAAGGACGAATTAGTCTCATAATACTTTCTCCGATTTTGGTAGGTTTAAATGCTTAAACGTAAGAATTGTGGAATTTAATTTCCGCCAGGAATAATTTTACAGATGAGCGTTATATCTCCCTTGTTTTCCACAATACATTTGGATGTGGAGCCGAAAAGTATTGATATCTTTTTTGCAGGATCTGAATATTGCCGGTGGTTGAATCAGACAAAATCGGGATCTATGCTCTCCGCCTTCGTGTATCGTTTTATTTCATATTGGGTAAATTCAGGTCTGGCGGGACTTTCACCGCGGCTCTTTTCCCACGATTTCCATGCACCGCCGCCTCCGATCCAGAGCGCCAGCCAGGCCACCCAGTCGATAACCGCAAATCCGTTGACCACTTTACCGACCTCTTTGAATACCCGGTCCCAATGGTGTCTTTTCTGCCCTTCGGCGAATTTTTCCAACTTGCTTCCGGTAAATTTCCAAAGAAATCCGAACCGGTAACCGTAATCATGGATCAGTCCGGGAATGAGAAGCAGTCCGACAGGGCTCAGAAAAAACCAGAACGGCCTTGGGATCGACGCTCCGTCAAATTCAAATCCTTTTGGAATGATGATATATCCGCCTTCGTAGGCATAGAACCAGTTTTCAAGCAATCGCCAGCGGCGGATCTCGAACATCCATACCAGGATGCGTCTTAAAGAGGTCTGGTTTTTGGTGGGTATGGGGAGCGGCTGTAGTCTGGGCATGCGTTCAGACGCAACCACCGGTGTCACCTGTTTCGCGGCCAGTTTGACCCGTTTATATGCCAGACCGAGGATGAGGAAAATCAGCGTCAACGCCGTACTGACGATCCCAATAACTTCGAAAATAATCATCCCTACCACCTTTCATTGAGCTGCTAGTTCACTGTCACACCAATTACCTTGCTTGCCGGAATAGTTTCTGCGTTAAATCCCTGAGCTTTCTGTTTAGAAAAGTGTAAGTTGAAGGTTTGACCATCCTGAAATTTTTCAATTCTTCCATGGCAACCATGTTTTCCAAAACTCAGAATACATATTCATTAAATTACTAATTCTTGTCTGTTTCATTAAGATTTAAAAATACATATTAACAGTATGATGACAATCATGCTATAAAAAATTCGCCCCGATAAAAATAGATCCGGCTTGCCTGTCATTGGGTCTTGGATTCAGATTTTAAATTTTTCTTTTCTGATCACTCAATTTGCATAATTTTTCTATTGTATTCGGATTATGTGAAATATTTATTATATTTCACATACGTCTTCAACCGCGAATATATGATTAGAACATGCATTTAGATTACCATTTTCAGGGGGTCACTCTATGAAAAACATGATCATGGGTTTATGCCTTGTTTTCTTTTCATTGATTGTTTCAAGCGCACTGTCCCAGAATCCCGAGTGGATCAATTACACGAATGGCAGTTATATCACATCACTTGCCGAAGAAGGTGAATTTATCTGGGTCGGAACAACCGGTGGAGGCCTGCTCAAGATCGATAAATCTACCGGAATACCGACTTTTTTTAACATCCTTAACTCAGAACTGCCTGTGAACACAGTCAAGGCCATTGCCATAGACGGCAGCGGAACCAAATGGATCGGAACCGATGGTGGTGGTCTCGCAGAGTTCGATGGTATCCATTGGCATATCTACAATGTTCTTAATTCAGGTTTGCCCTATGATGTCATCGAATCAATAGCAATCGATGACAGCGGCACCAAGTGGATAGCAACGCCGGCCGGATTGGCCAGGTTTGACGGCAACAACTGGGATGTATATACACAGTCCAATTCAAGTTTACCGACGAATCTGGTCTTTACTATTGCAATCGGTGATAGCAATATAAAGTGGATCGCGACATACAAAGGACTTGTTCGCTTGGATGAAACCGGTTGGGAAATATTTACAAGCTCAAATTCCGGTTTACCTGACAACGATATCCGCTCACTGGCTATCGATAGTGAAGGGAACAAATGGATAGGGACATATAACGGTGGTCTGGTAAAGTTTGATGGTTCAGATTGGAATATATATACGACTTCAAATTCCGGTTTACCCGGCGACCGGGTTACAGTCCTGACCATTGATCATAATGATATTTTATGGATCGGAACCTATCTTACGTTCGGAACAATCGGAAAAGGCCTGACCCGGTATGATGGAAACACCTGGCTTGTATATAATACTTCAAATTCCGGTTTACCCTATGATATGCTGCAGGCAATAGTCGCAGATAATAGCGGAAATGCCTGGGTCGGGACTGTTTGGGGTCTTGCTCGTTATGATGGCGTAAACTGGGACATCTATAATACATCCAATTCCGGTTTACCATCCAATTATGTCAATTCCGTTGCAATTGACGATGCCGGTTCAAAGTGGATCGGTACCCTCGGAGTAGGGCTTGCCAGATTATCCGGAAGCCAATGGGAAATATTTCCGCCCATCGATAATGTCCGGACCATTGTAACCGACGGGGATGGAAATACCTGGTTTGGAGGTAGTGGTGTTTCGATGTATGACGGAAATATCTGGACAACCTATACGACAGCAAATTCCGATCTTCCGCACAATTCGGTGTATTCAATAGCGATCGAAAAGGATAGTATCGTTTGGATCGGCACCTGGGGCGGCCTTGCACGCTTTGACCGCCATGAATGGATTGTATACGATTTAAACAATTCAGGCATACCCTCCCTCGATGTTAATTGTGTCGCTATCGATGATTCCGGTAAAAAATGGATCGGAACCAACAGCGCCGGTCTGGCAATATTTGACGATGCTACCTGGAAATATTATGACAGCTCCAATTCCGGTCTTCCTTATAATCGTGTGCTCGCTATATGTTTTGATGATAGCGGGACAGCGTGGATCGGAACAAACCTTGCTCTGGCCAGATTTGACGGTCAGAGCTGGGCAACGTGGAGCCCCAATAATTCCGATCTGCCGGGATTTACAGTCTGGTCAATTGCCATTGAGGGTTCCGGTATAAAATGGATCGGCACCAACAATGGAATGGCACGGCTTGAAGGTGCCGTCTGGGAAGCTTTCACGTCGTCCAATTCAGGACTTCCGGCAAATGATATTCATACAATCGCCATCGATGAAAGCGGAAATAAATGGATCGGTATCTATGGCGGCGGACTGGCAGTCTATAATATGAGTGGCGTAAATGCCATCAAGAATACAGAACAAGACAGACCCAGGATCGCAACCGGATTTGTACTCTCGCAGAATTACCCCAATCCTTTTAATGCAACGACGTTTATACGTTATCAGTTGCATGTTCCGTCAATGGTCAGATTAACCGTCTATGATCTGTCCGGTAAAGTGGTCAGGAATCTGGTGGATAAATTTCAGGTACCCGGCGGATATCGGATTCGATTTGACGCGGGACATCTGGCAAGCGGAATATATTTCTACCAATTGCAAGCCGATCAACATGCACCGGCAATAAAAAAGATGCTTTTGGTAAAATGATCAGATTCCATCTCTTATCCGGCTACATGGTTGTTACATGACTTTGTTGATATTCTGATGTCGGTAATTGATCATCACGGTCTGATAACATTATATTTGTTTAAAATTTGCAAAACTTCTTCAATGGGTAAGGACTGTACCGTATGCCCGGCTTTGCCGGTTATGGTTGTGGCCATTAACAGTGAATTCAGTATGGCCTCTTCCGTGGCCTCGATCACGGCCAGGAAAAGAGGTGACATTTCTTCATTTCGCAATACCCTGATATTTCTGAATTTTGAACCGGTTTTATAGGGGATACGCATCGCTTCCGCCGTAGAAACCGCGATCACATAGTCACCGCTGCCGTTGCTGGCGATTCCACCGGTTCTGGCCAGACCCAGCATGGCCCTTTTGGCCATTCGTTTGAGGTTCCTCGCATCGAGCGGGGCATCGGTCATGACCACCATCATACAAGACCCGTCCGGTGAATCTTCGAGGACATCATGCAGGTAATACTGCCCGAGTTCAACACCTACCGGGGCACCGCAAATTTGCAGAACACCTCCAAAATTTGTCTGAACCAGCACGCCGACTGTCCAGCCCCCGAGTGATTCAGGTAACGCACGCGAGGCGGTTCCGATACCCCCCTTATAACCGAAACAGACTGTTCCTGTGCCGGCGCCGACTGATCCTTCTTCAACGGGACCGGTTTTTGCATTTTCGATCGCCACCAAAACATGTTCCTTCTTAATATGCCGGCCGCGGATATCGTTCAACCACCCGTCATTGGTCTCCCCTACAACCGGATTGACCGACCGGACGTCCCGGTTGACTTTGAAGGAGAGGGTATAATCGATCAGCGCATCCGACGCCATCGGTACCGATAAAGTGTTGGTGAGAATGACCGGTGTCTCGATATTTCCCAGTTCTTCCACCTGGCTGATCCCGGTTAGCTTCCCGAAGCCGTTCCCGATATAAATGGCAGCCGGCACCTTCTCCTGAAAAAAATTGCCCGCATGGGGCAGGATGGCGGTTACTCCGGTGCGGATGTTGTCGCCGGAAATCAACGTAAAATGCCCAACCTTGACGCCATTTACATCGGTAATTGCATTATTCGGACCCGGTGGCAGAACACCTGGCCGGATCCCCAGATCCCGGACCCGTTTGTTTTGTGCGACCAGTGAATGACAAAAACAGATGGTAAGTATAAATACCAGGAGAGAAATTTTTATCTGCATGATCCATCCCTCTCAATACGAATATTTACGCCTGTAGGTTTATTCGGATCTTAGTTTTAAGATGAAATTCAAACATATATCTTGTTAATCCAGCTATTGATCCCAATCCGGCAAATTCTTCTATTAGAAATCAGCCTTATGAATTATTCAAAATATAATATAACCGGCGTCCGGAGCATGACTTATATCCTCTGATCCGCATATTTCCACCACATAATCGTACCCAAATAGCCCATTATACTTGTGAAAATCAAGATCATATAACTCATCAGGTTTAATTTCGATTTGAGTTCGGTACCGCCGCTGCCGCTGAATATACCAGGAACAGCCCAGGGGAAATAGGTACCGAAACCGATTGCGCCTAATATTTGAGCCATAACAAGGGCCAGAGCCACGATGCCAAGCGGGGCCAGATATCCTTTTCCGGAAATAGCAAAAAAAGCAATCGGTGTATTTAATAAAATGATCAAAATAGTCGTTATGAAATATATCTTCATATGGTCAATAAATATTTCCGTATGCCATCCCTGAATCTGTAAAATTATGCCAAATACCATTCCAAGAAACAGATTAGATAAGACCAGAGCTATACACCAGATCATGTAATACATAAATTTGGCGTTCAATATTTTTATACGTGAAATGGGCAAGGATAATAAATCCTTCGCCGTGCCATCGGAAAATTCTCTGCCGAACAACCAGGCGGCAACAAAGCCAAAGATCAAGACACCACCAACACCAACCGCCTGAGACAATAATCCCAGATAAGAGTTCCAGTCAGCCGAAAATGAAAACATGATGGCTTTTGATTTTAATATTCCGGACAGACCTTCGTAGCCGCCATCCTTCATCAAAAACATAATTAAACCTCCGAATATCGGAGCAATTGAAAACGCAATAAACGTGATCCAGGTGATTTTTGCATGTTTGTTTTTATGGACTTCCGCCATAAATGCCTGAATTTGCTGCCTCACAGGTCTTCTCCCTTTTTTCCGATTATTCTGAGAAAGTAGGACTCCAGATCCTCTTCGAAAATATTCAACAATTTTGGCGGTACTTCTGCCTCTACAAGTAAAGTTGCGATTTTTTCGGGCTGCTGTATGACATGCAGGTTCGTGGTTTCAATATATTCCCCGTCGCCATTAAAAAAGTTATACCCCCTGCCGTTTAAAATGGATAAAGCCTTGTGATTGTTGATCGTCTTCACTTTGAGTTTCTTAACGATCTGGTTTTCCAGTTCCATTGAGTTGATCTCTTTTATCAGTTTGCCCTCATGTACAATACCGATGCGGGTTGCCAGTCTTGAAATTTCAGAGAGGATATGGCTGGATAAAAAAATAGTCGTATCGTGGTTATGTACAAGATCTTGAAGAAAGCCTCGTATTTCGACGATACCCGCGGGATCTAATCCGTTTATCGGCTCATCAAGGATCAATAATTTGGGGTGATGCATCAACGCCTTGGCCAAGCCCAATCGTTGTTTGTTCCCCATCGATAACTTCTTGAATTGTATATCTTTATAGCGGGTAAGTTGAAGCCGTTGAATAATATCGTCTATTTTTTCTTGGACCTCAAGCCCCCTGAGACGATGTATGACCTCCAGATTCTCTTTTACTGTCAGATCAGGGTACGCGTAAGGTGTTTCAACCAGATATCCAATTTCATTCCAGATTCTTGAGGCCTGTTTTACCTGCTCTCCAAATAAATATACCGAACCGGAATCGGGTTTTATCATCCCCAATAAGAGCCTGATCGTCGTTGTTTTGCCGGCTCCGTTTAAACCAAGGAAACCATAAATTTCCCCGCGTCTGACATGGATGGTTACACCACTAACGGCGATGGTATTTCCGAAGGTTTTTGTCAGATTCTCCGTTTGAATAAGATTCATAAGCGATGACAATTAATATCGATCAGGCCTAATATAGGCCAGGTCTAATAGAAATGCCATATAAATTTGCCTTCGATTACCAATCTATTTATGACCAGATATCAAATTGTGGTATGATGTAGGGGCATGGCGCGCCATCATCTTTCCCGTAAACCGTTTGGATTTACTCTATGAAGATATATAATTCGCCGGATTATCAGAAATGTACCTGCGCATGGCAAACAGTTCCTTTTTGTTTCTGATAATATGGTCATAAAATCTGCCCGCCAGATAGTTTGACCATGCAAATTTCGGATCCTGTTTATTTCACGGGTCACCGATGATTTGTACGCCCCAATGACCGAGGATAATGATTGTGATAATGGTTTACCAAATTTATGACCCGGTATATGATCACGGTATGACGTAGGGTCATGGCGCGCCATGACCCGGATCAAAATATTTAAATGATTATTCATCATCATTATCATCATGCTTGAATGGATTTAGCGGATATCACCATTTTAATTGGCCAGATACCATTTCACATAATCGAAATTTCATCTAAATCCCCGCATCTATGACAAGGGGCATGGCGCGCCATGCCCCTACCAATTAAAACACAGGGGTTCTGTTTTATAGCAGCGTGTGACGCACAGGGTTAGCGCAAATATATTTTCGCATGGCATATAATTCTTGTTTGTCGTTAATGATATGGTCATAAAATCTGCCCTGCCAGATTGTTTGACCATGCAAATTTCGGATCCTGTTTATTTCACGGGTCACCGATGATTTGTACGCCCCAATGACCGAAGATAATGATTGTGATAATGGTTTACCAAATTTATGACCCGGTATATGATCAATGTATGATGTAGGGTCATGGCGCGCCATCATCTTTCCCGTAAACCATTTGGATTTACTCTATTAAGATATATAATTCGCCGGATTATCAGAAATGTACCTGCGCATGGCAAACAGTTCCTTTTTGTTTCTGATAATATGGTCATAAAATCTGCCCTGCCAGATTGTTTGACCATGCAAATTTCGGATCCTGTTTATTTCACGGGTCACCGATGATTTGTACGCCCCAATGACCGAAGATAATGATTGTGATAATGGTTTACCAAATTTATGACCCGGTATATGATCAATGTATGATGTAGGGTCATGGCGCGCCATGACCCTACCAAAAAAATCCCTATCAGACATATTATCATTTTCTAGAATTAATATGCCATGTATATGATCGGGCATTATTACAAATTTATCCAGATTTATATATTCGCGTAATCGTGCGTTTTTAACCCATTCATTCCGGGCAATTTCTCCAAATGTATTCAGAATCATTTTATAATTTGATATATAACCAAAAATATTTCCTTTTTCTTTAGTGCAAATTGTGACAAAATAGATACCACCTTGAGAATAATCATGACTTTTCAGGCGAATCTGTCTGCGTGTATTATAACCCATATATATCAAATTATTTCAAAATCTATGCCAGATTACTATATGGTGTTAGATAGAATTCGATTTAAATAAACGGCAATCGCCAGTTGTGATCATGGCGCGCTACAACTACACCGATAAAATTTAATAATGTATAATCCAGGTAAGTTGTTCGATATTTCTGTTCCCGCTATTTTAAGAGATTGATTGCAAAATCCAGGTGTAAAATTTACATTAATAGGAACCTCCTAAACGGAATTGTAAATATGAAATTATTCTCGATGTTTTTTTGCCTTTTGATGTTATCTTTTTCACTATTTGCCCAGCTGACTCCACAGGAGGCCATTGGTCAGATGATATGTGGGATCAATATCGGGAACACGCTGGAACCACCTACGGAAGGGGGTTGGAATAACGGACCATTACAGGAATACTATTTTGATGATTTTAAACGAGAAGGTTTCAACTGTGTCAGGATCCCCATACGCTGGGATAATTATACCGCAAATACGGCACCTTTCATGGTCGATGACTCCTGGATGGACCGGATTGCACAGGTGGTTGACTGGGGTCTGGACAGGGGATTATATCTCATCATCAATTCTCATCATGACGACTGGATAAAGCAAAATTATACTAACGATACCACCCGCGCACGATTCGACAGTTTATGGAGTCAGATCGCGGTGCGGTTTCAGAATAAATCTGACAGACTGTTATTCGAGATCATTAACGAGCCTTTTGGAATGACGAAAGAACACGTTGACGAACTGAATGCCCGGATTATTGTGATTATCCGGCGCACCAATCCCACACGGATTATCGTGTTTTCCGGAAACGAATGGTCCAGCGCGGACAATCTTATGGCGGCCGCCATTCCGGATGATCCGTATCTGATGGGATATTTTCACTCCTATGACCCCTGGAGTTTTGCCGGAGAAGGAACCGGAACATGGGGGACCCCCGCCGATCGAATGGAATTAAAAGCGCGGTTTAAAAAAGTAGCGGAATGGTCAAAAACGAATAATATACCGGTAATGATCAGTGAATTCGGGGCAGTGCAGCAGTGTGATTACAATTCGCGTATGCTTCACTACACGGCCTATGTGGAAGAGGCTCTCTATTATGGCATCGCTTTTCAGGCGTGGGATGACGGTGGTGATTTCGGAATATATCAGCGTAAGACCCGTTTCTGGAATGAAATCAAAGATATACTTACAAATACAGATTTGAAGGGACCAACACTTCTCAGCGCACAAATCGAGAATGATATCACCATAAAACTTTCGTGGTTAAACCGTTCCGGAGATTACATCGATATTCTGGTCGAACGAAGAAGCGCCGATACCATATTTGAGACTGTTGCGGAGTTACCGGGCAGTTCAACCCAATTTCGCGATACGGATCTTTCTCCCGACAAAACTTACTTTTATCGCATAATAGCCGGTTCCGCGACGGGCTATGATATGTATTCATCTCCCCATTCGGTCTACCTTCCCCCCGCCACGGCCATTTCCCCCCGAAAGCAAAAGATCCCGTTAAAGATATATCCAAATCCGGCCGCGGATAAGATCATTATATCATATGATAATTTTCAGGGTAACGGCGTAGTCGAATTATATAATACCCTCGGCCAACGCGTTCTGCAAACAAATTTATATAGCCCAACATCCACACTACATCTTGACCAGCTGCCAATGGGCACTTATTTTTTACGTTTAAAAATACCCGACAAAACGATAATACGTAAATTATCGATAAAGAAGTAGCTGACTAATGGTCAATAAAGACTATTTGACCAATATCATTTTCTTAACCTGCACAAATTTCTGGGTTTTGAGCACATATAGATACATACCGCTCGCATATCCGCTGCCGTTAAACTCAACGGTATGATAACCCGCCGGATATTTTTTACTGGTAAGCACTTCTACTTTCTCTCCAATAAGGTTGTAGATTTCTATCGATACCTGACCGGATTCAACCAGGCCAAACCGAATTACTGTTGCCGGATTGAATGGATTCGGATAATTCTGCATCAATTCCGGCTTCACGGGAATACCTGAAGAAATCAGATCATTCAGAGCTGAGACACTACCGGTGTCGGTAATAATTTTTACCGAATCGGATGCCGTTCCACCATCGGGATCGGAAACCTTTAAAGACAACATGATATTTTCTTTTATCGGATTTTCCGCTTTAATCACCAGACGCCCGGTCGTGGAATCAAATGAATAACTCAATAGTTCAGGCTTTTGCATAAAAATATAATCAAGCGAAGAATCGGCGGTCTCAACGTCCGATACGAAATCAAAAATATTTATCGCAATCGAATCCACCTCGATAAATTCGATTGAATCGGGAAGACTGACAATTTCGGGGGGGTCATTTACCGGATTAATACGGAGAAAAACCCAGGCTGTATCTTTTGCCATTTGTGGATCGCTCACAGAATACCGGAAAGAGTCAGCTCCGAAGAAGTTATTTACCGGCGTATATGAAAGATTCCCTTGTTCGACATCCTTTATAGCACCATGTTTTGGTGCCACGATAATTTCAGTAACCAGCGTATCTCCATCCTGATCGAGATCATTTGCGAGAATATCCACCGTAATTGTTGAATCCTCGTTGAACTCGAATGCATCTTCATTCGCAACCGGTGGATCGTTGACCGGGTTCACATTTACTGTCACCTGCGCTGTGTCAAGACCACCATTTCCGTCATTTATCACGTAAGTGAAAATATCCTGCCCGGTGGTATTTGCCTGCGGGGCATAGGTCACCGTACCGTTATTGTTGTTGGTCACCTGACCCTGACTCCCTTGCGTCACGGCACTCACCGTAAGGTTATCCCCGTCCACATCACTGTCGTTGGCCACAACATTCACCTGAACCGGGGTATCTTCATTTGTCTGCGCCTGGTCATCAACCGCTACCGGCCGGTCGTTCACCGGCGTAACCGTTATCGTCACCTGGGCTGTATCAAGGCCACCCTTGCCATCACCGGCCACATACGTAAAACTATCCGTGCCATGATAATTGGCAGCCGGGGAGTAGGTTACCGTACCGTTGTTATTATTCACCACACCGCCGTTTGTGCCGCTGGTTACCGAATTTACCGTCAGGGCATCCTCATCCGGATCGCTGTCGTTGGCCAGAACCGCGATCGTCACCGGGGTATCCTCAGGGGTCTCATCCTGATCATCCAGCGCTAACGGACGATCGTTGACCGCTGTGACATTTATGGTCAACTGCGCTGTGTCCAGACCGCCATTTCCGTCACTTATCACGTATGTGAAAATATCCTGGCCGGTTGTATTTGCCTGCGGGGTATAAGTCACCGTACCATTATTAGTATTGGTCACCTGGCCCTTTGCCCCTTGCGTCACCGAACTTACCGTCAGGTCATCCCCGTCCACATCACTGTCATTGGCTACCACATTTACCTGAACCGGGGTATCCTCGCTTGTCTCCGCCTGGTCATCAACCGCCAGCGGCCGGTCGTTCACCGGCGTAATCGTTATCGTCACCTGGGCGGTATCAAGGCCACCCTTGCCATCACCGGCCACGTAAGTAAAACTGTCCGTGCCATGATAATTGGCAGCCGGAGAGTAGGTTACCGTACCGTTGTTATTATTGACCACACCGCCGTTTGTGCCGTTGGTTACCGAACTTACCGTCAGAGCATCCTCATCCGGATCGCTGTCATTGGCCAGCACCGCGATCGTCACCGGGGTATCCTCGGGGGTCTCATCCTGATCATCCAGAGCCACCGGCCGGTCGTTGACGCCACCAACGAATATTGTTACCTGTGCCGTGTCCAGACCGCCATTTCCATCACTTATTACGTAAGTGAAAATATCCTGCCCGGTGGTATTTGCCTGCGGGGTATAGGTCACCGTACCGTTATTGTTGTTGGTCACCTGACCCTGACTCCCCTGCGTCACGGCACTCACCGTAAGGTTATCCCCGTCCACATCACTGTCGTTGGCCACAACATTTACCTGAACCGGGGTATCTTCATTTGTCTGCGCCTGGTCATCAACTGCTACCGGCCGGTCGTTCACCGGCGTAACCGTTATCGTCACCTGGGCTGTATCAAGGCCACCCTTGCCATCACCGGCCACATACGTAAAACTATCCGTGCCATGATAATTGGCAGCCGGGGAGTAGGTTACCGTACCGTTGTTATTATTCACCACACCGCCGTTTGTGCCGCTGGTTACCGAATTTACCGTCAGGGCATCCTCATCCGGATCGCTGTCGTTGGCCAGAACCGCGATCGTCACCGGGGTATCCTCAGGGGTCTCATCCTGATCATCCAGCGCTAACGGACGATCGTTGACCGCTGTGACATTTATGGTCAACTGCGCTGTGTCCAGACCGCCATTTCCGTCACTTATCACGTATGTGAAAATATCCTGGCCGGTTGTATTTGCCTGCGGGGTATAAGTCACCGTACCATTATTAGTATTGGTCACCTGGCCCTTTGCCCCTTGCGTCACCGAACTTACCGTCAGGTCATCCCCGTCCACATCACTGTCATTGGCTACCACATTTACCTGAACCGGGGTATCCTCGCTTGTCTCCGCCTGGTCATCAACCGCCAGCGGCCGGTCGTTCACCGGCGTAATCGTTATCGTCACCTGGGCGGTATCAAGGCCACCCTTGCCATCACCGGCCACGTAAGTAAAACTGTCCGTGCCATGATAATTGGCAGCCGGAGAGTAGGTTACCGTACCGTTGTTATTATTGACCACACCGCCGTTTGTGCCGTTGGTTACCGAACTTACCGTCAGAGCATCCTCATCCGGATCGCTGTCGTTGGCCAGCACTGCGATCGTCACCGGGGTATCCTCATTTGTCTCATCCTGATCATCCAGCGCTACCGGACGGTCGTTCACCGGCGTAACCGTTATCGTCACCTGCGCCGTGTCCAATCCGCCGTTGCCGTCGCTGACTACATAATTAAATGCATCCTCTCCATTGAAATCATCGTCGGGTGTGTATTGTACCGTCTGATTGATATTGATTGCTGCAGTACCATTAACGGGTGTTGATACAGAAATCAGAACAAGCGGATCATTATTCGGATCCAGGTCGTTCGCCAGAACATCAATTTGAACCACGCCATCTTCATCGACCTCGGCAAAATCATCATTGGCCACCGGCGGCTGATTTTCAATCCTGAAGCTGCCATAGGCGGTCTGCCAGCGTCCGTCTTCTTCAGGATACTGCTGCAAAACGGAACCTCTCGGACCCGCATACTGGTTAAAAACCCAGAAGGTTGATTCATCACTTGGATCAACAGCCATGCCGCTGTAATCGCCCCACCTGTTGCGGGTCCCGCCAAACCGGCGAATATAATAATCCTCGCCCTTCCGTAAAACTTCACTCGCATGGACCGTTCCAGCCGGATCTCCCGCCAGGTGCGTCGTAAAGTATGCGCCGGGATACACGTCGGGGCCGGAGGCTGAAAAGCCGACGGCCATATTTCCGGTTTGATCTACCGCTACCGCCGGGAAAAAAGTAAATGTTCCATCTCCAAGATCTTCTCCGCCGATATCACCCTGATCATCCAGCTGCAGGGCATCGGCATTTGATGTACCGATCCGGTACCAGTGGGCGGTAGCCTGTCCGGCATCCGTACCCGACACGGGTACAACCGTGTTCACGGCCCATAAGTTATCATCCCTCCATACGGCGTTTAGCATACGGGTGTCATTGGTCTCTATGGTCGCTGCATTTCCCGGTTGGGGCGCATCCGGGAGGGTAAAGTCAGTTATATTCCCCAGAAAGATAAACTGATTTAAAAACTGTATTTGTCCCAACGGATCATCGACGCGGATAATACTCAGATAATCGCCGCCATTCTGATCCCCCCACCCGGAGCTCACAAGAAATGTTCCCAATTGACCGGGGGGTGAACCAAACACATGCGCCGGCTGCAGTGTGGCTGACTGACCGGGTAATTGGGCGAGCGTGGAAGGATCGTACCGGTTTGATTCCGAGGAGTAACCGTCGTAGAGCCCCTCCGCTCCCAGACCTTTGTCGATAATCCACAAACGAGATCCGCCAAATACGGAACTCGACAATGAAAACATATTGGCGGTGATATAGATTGCTTTATCATCGACGGCAATTCCGGGATAATCGGCATAATTATTTGAGCCGCCTATGAGTTCCAGGGCATCGATTGCCTGAAAATACCATCCGTCATTCGGATCCGATGTCGCCGAGACGGCGATCATGATTGTGGCAAGATCTCCGGGCTCTATACTGGCCTGACGCTCCAGTGTCACAACAATAAAGCGACCGGCATACTGATCATAAATCACTTTTGGATCAAAGGTAGGTGTCTGAGGTTGTAAATCGGCAAAGAAAGCGCGCAATGAATTCCTGTATTGCAGATAAGCGGCCGTCGAATTCCCGGGAGAGAATGTTTCCGGAGGTACACCTTTCGCATGCCACTCGACCATCGCATTCACGACCGATACGACATGATCGGGCCCAGCGGCAGCAATGGCATCTGGCGGAATAAAATAGAGATCATTGTATTCGACGTTATCATCAAAATTTATCCCATCAAAATCATCGGTAAGTTGTTGGGATGTATTGCCAACTCCCGCTGCGCCGGGAACCGGTACATTGACAGCCTGCACCCCTTTTTGCATTTGGATCTGATCCAATATGCTGCTGGCACCACCCGATAAAGCGGGTGTTATTGTCCGGTATATGCCTGTATTATTCTGGGCGATACTTAACTTAAAAATCAGGGGCAGGATGATTAAACCGGAGATTAAATTGCGGTGAAGGGAACGCATGCCATTCTCCTCTGTTTATATGTGGAATTAAAGAAATGTGCAAAATTATTGATAAGGTATATCTACAACGAGTAAATATTGGTGTTTTATTTCACTGAAGCGAAAAATAATTTATTTACCTTGTTTGTTCCCGGGGCCACGTTCCTTATCAGCACTTTGTTGTTTTCAAACAGTAGCGAAAGCGCTTAGGAGGACCATTTAAGTAGTCCTTATATATTCGGATTGGTTTGATTTTGTCCAGCCTTTTATTAATTCCTGAATTGATCGGAGCTTATTCCCGCTTGCTCCACAGAATGATTTTCCTGATATATTCATCCCAGATTATTAAATTAGGGTCAGAAATTTGTCCGAGGGGAAATATGCAAAATGCCATCTTTAGAATCATCTTTTTAACAACCTTTGTCATATTTTTTTATTCCTGTAACGATCCGTACGAAAAATCCGGTATACCGGTACGTGAGTATTCCATACAATCTGTTTTGTGGCAGCAGCATTCAGCCGAATACCGAGCCCTGACCTATCAGACCTTTTATCTCGCCCGGCTGCGATTGGAAGAAATCCTTGCACAAAGGACAGACAAAGAGAAAAAACCGGTGGTAGTCACTGATATAGATGAGACTGTCCTGGATAACAGTCCTTTCAACGGGAAGCTGATCGAACTGGATTCGGCCTTTTCGAAGCATCGCTGGTTGGATTGGGGTGGACTTGCCATTGCCGATACCATACCGGGGGCACTGGATTTTTTTACATTCGCTGCGGAAAAAGGGGTAGAGGTCTTTTATATCAGCAACCGGTATCCCGAGCAAAAACAGAGGACGATTGATAATCTCAAAAAATATGGTTTTCCGTTTGCAGATGATGCCCATCTTTTACTGAAAGACACATCCGGCGGAAAAGAAGCGAGGCGTCTGGTGGTGGCAGAGAGATACGCAATAATCCTGCTGCTCGGCGATAATTTATCGGATTTCTCTGCGCTGTTTGATCAACAGGGTACCGCAAGACGGAACATGCTGGTCGACAGTTTAAAACAAATGTTCGGCACCAGGTTCATTGTTTTCCCAAATCCCATGTATGGGGACTGGGAAAGCTATGGCATCTATGAGGGGCAGTATGATTGGACACCGGTGCAGTTGGATTCGATCAGACATCACAAGTTGCAGGCCTATTGAGTATGGATCAATTAAAATACTATATCAATCTGGGTTGCCCGCCCATTCGTATGCCGGTGGAAGGGAATGAGCCGTTTATGCGTCCGGAAGTGGGATTCAATCCCTCCTGGTTTAAGCGTTTCTGTGATATAGATTTTTCAGAAAGATGGCATACCGATGTCGCCTTTCGCCTGGAATCCTATCTGACGATGCAAAGGGAGGTTAGAAGGAGATTTCCGGGATACGATATCGGACATACAAATGCGGATATACCGCCCGACCTCATCACCGGTATATATGGCATCGGCATCATGGACCGCATTTTTGGAAGGCCGCTGTTGTATGCTGCCGATAGGTGGCCTGTACCAATCGGAGAAAAGATGACCGATTTTGAGATCAAGACGCTGAAAGTACCTGATCTCCGGAACAATGCCTTAATGGAACATCTATACAAACAGATCGACACAATCCATGAACTCACTGGTTCATCACAGGGTTATCTGAACTGGCAGGGAAATCTGAATACCGCCTTCCGTTTCCGGGGGGAGAATATCTTTACCGATCTCATGTCTGATCAGGGCCTGGCTAAAAATTTACTCGATGTTATTGTGGAAACCTATATTACCGGAGTAAAGATGGTTTACGAAAAACAACGTCAGTATGGGACAGAAAATACCTTTGCTACGGTAGCCAATTGTACCGTCAATATGGTCGGACCGAAGGTTTATGGGGATACTTTACTGGCTTATGATATCAGAATTGCGGAACAATTTACCTCCCTTGGTATTCACAATTGTGCCTGGACGGTTACACCCTATATCGATCATTATGCCCGGGTGCCCAGGGTAAGTTATATCGATATGGGCATCGATTCAGATCTTGCCCGGGTGAAACAGGTTTTCCCTCAGGCCAGACGCAATTGCCTTTACAAATCGGTTGATCTAAAAAATAAATCAAACGAAGAGATCAGAAGAGATTTTGAATATATCGCTGAGAATCTGGCGCCGTGTGATGTCGGCCTGCCCGATATCGAACATGATGTCCCCGATGAAAAGATTATGTTTGCAATCGATCTTTGCCGGGAACTGAGTAAACAATAATGTTTTGAGATACGAATACATTCCAATTTCCAAATGTCAGGAGACGATTAACCAAATGCAGGACTTGGAGGATAAAATGTAAAAAAATCTCATCGTATTGTTTATTCCCGGCCGGTTAACGACCTGACTACACTGCGGTCGAAACATATTTTACCTTTCGTTCCCCATTTAATACGATATAATCAAGCACTTTACCGACAACTTGTGTATCGGAAATAATTTTCTTATGTCCCAGACCATTTGTTGGCAGCAACCCGATCGATTCTAATCTGGCCGCCGCCAGTTTTGATTCTGCAAACGGAGTAACTTTATCATACCGGTCATGGATAATCAGCGCTTTCAAGGGAAATTCACCTAGTAAATTCTTCGGATTGTCTTTTTCAAGGTCATAACCAAATTTATCCTCATAGGTCTTGACCATGCCCTGATAAATGACCATTGGCATCCCATGAAGACTAAAAATACCTTCCAGCATTTCTTTAATACCTAGGGCAGGTGCCAGTAAAACCGCAGGTATTTTGAATCGTTCTTTATGCAAGGCATTGATAATAGCTGATGCACCAAAAGAATGTCCGATAAGGGCAATAATTTCATCTTTTCCATAGTGACGCATAACCGCCCGTAAAGCATCGGTCATTTCAAAATAGCTCGACGACTTGCCGTCAGAATCACCATGGCCGGGTCCGTCGAAGGTAACGACCGAATATCCTTTTTTGAGCGATTCACGGATCAGGGGGGCAAACTGGACTCCCCTTCCGTTCCAACCGTGTGCAAATATGAGTACCGGTCCGGTGCCCCATCGCCAGCATTGAATAAACTGATCGTTGACTTTGATCCGGAAGGATTCCGCCTGACGCAAGAGTTGATTTTCGCTTTCCGATGTCGGGTACTTTCGGGGTGCAAAGAATTTTGTCTGGATAAACTTTTTTACCCAGTTATCATTGGCTATCCAGAATAAATAGCTTATCGTATAAATTACAAGGCGTTTGATATAATTTATACGAACGTTCGTACTATAATTTTGAATATCATTAAATTTATCGGCCATACATAATTCCCTTCAGATATTATTGTTTTTTGGATTGTGATGGAGTTATTTGGTACCTGGTAAGCAGATGATCCAGCGCCATTTTTTGACGGTTTCGGGTATGCGGATCGCTAAATATTTTATGATAAAAATGAAATCCGAGCAGCAGCGAGTACAGATCAAAAGCGAATTGTTCCGGATCGATATCCGGTTTGAAATCACCGCTTTTCATAGCTGAAACGGCCACGCGCTTTAAACTGTTTATCCATTCAGTTTGCTGTCTGATCAGATAATTCCGGACTTTACCGGGTCGATCACTATACTCGATACCGGCGGTAACAAATATGCACCCACCGGTAAGTCTGGCACCCCATTTGATCCAAAGATCGATCAGTTTTATGATCCGCGGAATACCTGCTGGTGTTTTGAGAGCCGGAATAAGAACAGAATTGGTAAATTCTTCCTCGGCATATTTCAAAATTTCAATTTGAAGATTTTCCTTTGAATTGAAATGTGCAAACAGTCCGCTTTTGGAAAGATTTGTCTTTTGCGCGAGGCTACCGATTGTAACCGATTCCAGTCCAATCATACTGGCCGTCTCAAGACCGGTATTAAGTATCAGTGATCGTGTATCATTTCCCCGTTTCATGACTTGAATATAGCACGAACGTTCGTATTTTGCAAGTTATTTTTATATTAAATGTTTTTTACACACGTGCTATATTCCAGGACTACCCTCCGGTTCCGGATCTAGCGGTAAGAAATTAAAAAACAATACGACCATAATCTCGAAAAATAAGGTAATTTCGATTTCCTGAATATCCGACCAAACCTTTAGCTCATATCACTGAAATATACCAATCGCAGATTCAAGCACGATTTCAGCTGAAATTGCCGGGTATCATCGCCGTGATCAGAATCTGAGCCTGAACATTGAATCCTATCCGGTTTCTTTTAACCCGGTTTTGACTTATATTTGAATTCGATTGGGAGGATATGGCCTTAAATGATTTTTATCGCCCGGATAAGTGAATCCTTCGCAAGTTTAGATAGGTTCTCTCTGATCAACAAAAATTGATGATGAAACCGATTTTTCCATAACTCAGCATACCCGCCTATTGCAGGGACGGCTGAGCAGAGCTCTGCAGACCGTCGGTTATAAAAGTTGCTGGTGAAGCGGAACTAAAATAGCGATGACCATCAGGAAATTTCAAGGAAAAACCGTATTGATCACCGGAGCGTCATCCGGTATCGGGTATGCCCTTGCCCGGGAGATGGCCAACAACGGCGCCAGACTGGTTCTCGCCGCACGCAGAGAAGATCGCTTAACGGGACTAAAAGAGAGTCTGGGTCCGTTATCAGAAAATTTGGCGATTTCAAAATGTGATGTCACGATTAAAGCGGATCTTGAACGTGCCGTCGACCTGGCGCATAAAAATTTTGGTGATATCGATATTGTCATCGCCAACGCCGCCATACCCATGCATGGTAAATTCGAACAACTGGCGCTCGAAAACTACCGGACCGAATTTGAGACAAACGTCTTCGGCGTTATACAGACCTGCTATGCTGCCCTAGCAGATCTCAAAAAAACCGGTGGAACCCTGGTTTTGATGGGAAGTATTTCCGGCTATATCTCCTCCCCATCATCATCCGCCTATGCCATGAGTAAATTTGCCGTGCGGGCTTTTGCTGAAGCGGTAAGGAGTGAGCTGGCCGACCATGGTATAAAAGTTGTCCTGATCAGCCCCGGTTTTATCGCATCTGAAATCAGGATGACCGACAATCTTGGCGCGTTTCATCCTGAATATAAGGATTGGGTCCCATCCTATCTGGTTATGCCGGCTGAAAAAGCGGCCCGGCAGATTGCAAAGGCCATTGCAAAGGGTAAGCGCGAAAAGTTCATCACCTGGCACGGTTTTGGGACATACTGGGTCAGACAACATCTGCCCTGGCTGTATTTTTTATTGGTCGATGGCGTTAACCGCCGGTTCCGGCCAAATGCCCATTAGACAAATCGAGTCAAGACCGCTATCTGAAAGTATCCTTAAATTTCCGTAACGGGAATATTAAATCAGGCATGCTAATTCAATCGATAGGCGCGATATACAAAAAATACCATTGTACCGAATAAAACCAGCAGCAAAACCGGAGCAAACCAGACCCCCAATCCCTCAGCCTGTCCGGAAGCGATCCGCATCCCCTGAATACCGATATAAGCGGTGAAGATCACAAGTTCTGTTTTTATCCAGATGATCGCGGAAAACCTTAATTGTAATTGCGCTTTGGAATTGGCTTCAGTCACCGGAACAGGGAAATTTATCACCCGTGGAAACCTTGAAAGAACAGAAAAGAGAATAAATAAGCATACGGTAAGATAGACCATGGTCGGCAGCATACCTTTGGCGTCCCACGCGTCAGGCAAACCCGACCAGCCAAAGTGCGATGGCGTTTTTGGTGGTGCACCCGGCCAGAAAAGCAATGTAAAAACAAGCAGGGACAAAAGCGCAACGATACTAACGGTTTCGAGAATAATTTCTACTTTTGTGTACCGGGTCTTAACAGATTCAGTCATTAGCACACCTCCTTTGTCTGTTATTATGGGCTCCTTGCATACCCACCTCCCCCGGTTTACTCACTCCTGGCCATTCTCACCAATATCAACGTATTTTTAACTTATCATGTCAGATAAAGCCTTGCCGTAATCAATTATATCCAAAAATGTAGATCGAATTTATCAGAAATATCATAAAATACGTATTTATTCTGTGCCCGCATTATACAACCTATTTTGCTATAAAGCAGCCATTTCATCATTATCAAAGTTTCTGCGATAATACCGCATATATTCTACTTTTCTTTCCAACGCATCAATCACCGCATGGTTGAAATTTACTTTTTCGAATCTTTGTGCACTTCCAAGATCCGCCGGGACTAAAGACATTTATTTCCATCAGCTTGTCGCCCACAATATCAAGTCCGACCAAAAACATTCCGTCCTGAACCAGTTTGGGTCGAACAATTTCGGCCAGTCTTAAATGCTCCTCCGTAATATGCGCCTGGGCTAATTTACCGCCGGCGTGTACATTGCTGCGCATGTCGTCGCCGGATCTTCGACGCCGGAAGGCCGCGTATTTACCTTTGTAGCGCAGCGGCTGGCCATTCATCATAAAAAGCCGGGTATCACCTTCTGCAGCAGCCGGCAAATATTCCTGAGCGATAATATATCCGTCCCTGAGTAGCGATTCGACTATCTGATTTAGATTTGCGCGGTCTTCCGGACGAACCAGAAAAACACCTGAACCGCCTGAACCCTGCAGTGGCTTGAGTACGATATGACCCCCCTGTTCCTTGGCAAACTGTTTAATCTCCTCCACATCGCGCGTAATCAAAGTTTTTGGACGGACTTCTTCCGGAAAAAGTTGAAAATAGGTTTTGTTAACCGCTTTGGCAAGACCGTTGGGATCGTTTAATACGATGACACCATGGCGCATGGCAATTCGGCCAAAATTAATACCGGCGGTGGCTGCCCAGGCGCGTTGGCCGGTTTCATTAGCCGGATCGCTGCGCAGCATTAATACATCCAGATCATCAACTGTAATCCGTTCCTGTATGGCTTTTTTCCCCTGAAGCATCTTAAGATAAAGTTCGTTGGATTTGTATTGCTTTTTGGGTACACTGTCGGGCCCGGGCACGAATGCTTTCATCCGGATCATAAGCAAAATCACCCAAACCCATTACCCAGACGTCGTGGCCACGGTTTATTGCCCACATTCCCAGGCGTGTTGTTGTATAACCGGTTTGTTCTGTCATTATATCATTAACAACTAATCCAATTCTCATTATTTACTCCTTTTTATTAAGTTAATCGGAGTTAGACCACTTTCGCAGGCGATTCCAATTTTTCAGCTGTTTGCGGATCGTCCAGATAGCTGGGACGTAGCGGGGTCAGGTGTAATACTTTTCGCCACTGCAATTCCTTAATAATCGCGACATGATCAGCAGAAATTTTACCAACAAATAACGGTTCCAGTGCTCCGCCACTTTTCAAATATTCCAGAAGTTGTACCAATCCCCTCAAATATACAGCATCTTTGGTAAGACCACCACATCGAAAAGTACGCATGGTAATAGTAAAAGCCGTGCGGCGTTCAAAACCGTGAACCTTATTTAGATCCCGAAAGACATCCACAAAAGATGCCACCAGCGATCATATGACGGGCAGCGACTACCCGGGCCGCCAACAGCCGCAAGCGGGGACGGCTCAGGCCGTCAACCATATATTCCGAAAGTACCGCCAGTCCTTCCTGCAGTTCTTCATAACCGGCCAGACCAATGTAAAGTTGCCGAAACGGTTGCGCTCTTCCATTGAGATAGGTTAAGACATGGGTCCCCACTTCATGTTGTATCAGCGCTTCAACCCGTGACAGCGGTATTTTAGTATGTGTCCCGATAAGCAGGTTGCCCTGTGAGACCATCAGGCCGGTAATATCATCCCGCACAAAAACTTTGCTACGGCTTTCTGGTAGTGTTTTCCGAAAATAAGCCATTTCCTGCGTGGCCCGCGCGGCAAAGCTTTTGCGTCAATAAAATTGCCATGCGATTCATCCCGGCTACGGGACGGAAGTTCTTCCAACAATTCATTGGCTTGCTTTCCTAAAGATTCTTCCACAGCACCGTAGAATTGCAGACTTCCATACATGAAACGTGGCGTCCCCCGATCGATAAGCATGGTGAACTTACGATCCAGTTCGAGCTGCTGTTCTCGGAAGAGCTGAGCCAGCGTGGGATCTTCGATACGTTCAATTGGGACCGAGAATAAACGCCGTTTGGCCAGCGCCGGATCCATGGGCAGCGGACGATAGACAAACTCCGGTTGCGAATCATAATGACTGCGCTGGAAGGCAGTCCATGCAGCATGACTGTTGGCCGGGGTTACCTGCAGGAGAAAATCAAATCCGTTGCAAATCTCGGCAAGTTGCCGATCCACCTCCCAAACCGCCTTGACCATACTAAAGCGTCCCAACGACTGAAAGTGGATCGGGCGGAAAAGGGTGTTAACGTGGGTGAATTCAAAAAAACTGTTTTTTAACGCCCGGGAAATGCCCCGGTGCAGGTCACGGCGAATAAGCGGAAAAACCTGGTTTGTCGCATCGTTTTGATAAATTGGGCGTACCTCAATCCCGATGATGTGGTAGCCAAGCTGTTTCGCTTCTGTGGTGGTAATTAAAGGCGGCAATCCCGGTGGGGATATTTTTCCTGAATCCACAATATCAACTTTCGCCGGTTCGGTGCGAATTTTGATATCTTTTAAGGTCTTTTCAAGCATTTCAATAGTCGTTGAAATTGCCGAATTTTTGGGCCTGATTATCCTAAATAAAGGTTTATAAGGCGGGAAGTCTTCCTCGACGGGCTCCCTTCCACCAATCCAAACTTCTACAATTAAGAATGAGCCGAAACTTGCCTTTAACGTCTGGGCAATACTTTTAACCAGCTGTGACAATTGCTTCTGTTGACGACGATTCCCGGTTGCCATTATATAGGATGCTTCACCCATGATAAGTCGCTCGGATAAAGCATTATCGTCATCTTTCAACCGCCGGTAAATACAGAGGAACGGTAGTTGCCGGTCAATGTGCACCCGTCCCCATAAGGGAAGTGATCGTCGTACCTGTTTGTTACCGGCCAGCCGCGTGGAAACCGTTCGTATAAAACCATCCGAAATCGCGTTTTTTACCTTCTTTACCACTTCGCCCCCAGCTTTTTCAACTCTTCCAGCACTCCGGGAACGGTTGACTGCAAAGCCAGGCGGATCTCTTCCAGTTGTGTAAGATCTGGTTTACCGGTCCATTCATCCATAAAGAACTTTTTGAACTCAATGGCCAAGGAACAAATGGACTCCGGAAATGATTTATGAATCCAGCCGGAGAATTGCCCACCTTTGAATTTTATATTTTCACGCACATCAAGTCGGCGTGAACGGTAACTATAAGCACGAAGATCAGCTATAAAGCGATCTATCAGTGGGGCCCAGCGTACCCGGTCCATGGTTCCGGTACCGATATTAACTTCCGGATTTGATTGCGGATCTGCAGGTCGTTCGTCAGCTCCTTCCCGGCGGTAGTTGTAAGAATGCAGGTCGAAAACCACAAGACGGTTGAACTGTTGTTCCAGATCTGTCAGGATCCGGTGCGTCTCAGTGTAAAAGGCATCGTATTCCTCAAGAGATCGCATAAATATCGCGCGGGGCAGTTCGGATTTCCATACTTTCAATCCCCAGGCATCTTCCGGTCTGAGATATACAGCCTTTTCCCGCGGACGGTTTAGGTCCACTTCAAAACGTGACCGCAACCCGATTATCCGGGTATCTGCTATGGTTGTCCATGCTTCTGTATATGGGTCTTCTTCGCGCAACCGTTCGTCATCACTCAGCCATATATTCTCGGCGACTTCTTTTCGTAGCTGATGACCATTGTGGATTGCCGTAGCTACCAATGGGCCCTTTCCAAGGTGTGTTTTCCATATTACATTTTGATCGTTCATCTTCATTCAGTTGAATTCCTTATTATATCGGTCATTGTGTTTTGAGTGTTACCAATCGTTTTAAATCTGTCACTATGCAAGGGCCGGGGGCCAAACCCATTAATATGCGACCAAATTTTTTCGCTTATTCTGCCGTTGAAAAACAAGAACTGCAAATGCCAAAACAGAATACCTTTGAAAGCACACCTGTATCATATATTGTCATTCTATTGGGAAGAATGAAGATATAAAGATTTGATGGCCTATTTTTTAGTAACCTCTAAAAAATAGGTATTTGGTACAGCAATCTGATCTCTATTTTTCTTTTCAATAATGGTCATGATGGTACCAACTTCTACAATGGTCCCTTCAATATCCGGCAGTTTTATCTTGCTCCCCTTGGTTAGCGAACGATTAATATAAATCCCGGCGATAATCAGGCGCAGTATGTCCTTAGCACCAAGGGCAAAAGCTATAGCAAAGCCAAACGCCAGCGCACCAAAAAGTGCAACCAGAATATAAGATAAAATCCATACTTCAATGTCTAGTTGCAGCAGGGCAATAATGATCGTGATAAAAAGAACCAAAAAATTTACCATTGTTCCCAAAACCTCGGCATACTCTGAGTTCACCCGGGCAGCGCTGCCCCTCAGAAGGTTACTCAGTATTCTGGCTGCCCACGATCCGAGCAGAATGATCATCAGCGCCGCCAGAATATTTGGTACATATCCCACGATTTTGTTAAGCAGCTCAGTAAAGAATACCCAACCTAATAAATTGGAGATGGGTAAGAGGAAAATAAAAAGAATAATCCAAAAAAGCAGCCGCGCCAAAAGAAGGGATAAATCATCTTTGATTTCAAACGACGATAATGCATGATCCAATCCAGACTTCTTTGCCACCCGGTTTACACCGACCAGTTTAAAAAACCGGTACAGTGTTTTTTCAATAACCTTGGCGAATAAGATGCCGACTATAAATAGAACCAGGGCGCCGATCAATTTTGGCAGAAAAAGTATTGCCTGCTCAAAGGTATTGCGTATTGAAGAAATCAAGAGATTTAGCCATTCATCCATGTCAGAGCCTCCGGATTCTATTCGGAAATAATTCTTTCATTAGTTTTAGAAAAATATCCATCGTGGATAAAAAAGTGATCATAATGGATTCAAATATTGATTTGCCAAACATGCTGCGTTTTATTTCTTTAAATAATTTCTGTTCGAAATTAATTGACAACTTTTGATCTTCAGGCGTTTTTTCCATATTTTACTTTAGATCAACTTCTAATAAATATTTTTATGAAATGATCCTTGGCCCTTTTTACACGCATCTTCGCTGCGCTTAAGGTTGAATTAATTTTATCAGCAATTCGTACAATAGTAAGATTCTTAATATATTTGAAAATGAAAACCTTCCGGTAAATATTATGCATTTCCCGCAGGATGGCACCGATCTTACTCCAGAAATTATACTCCTGTTGTTGTGAAATTAGGGAGGTATAAATTCCTTCCAGGTCGGCCTCGCCATTTAGAGAGACGTGATATTTCCACATTTTTCGTTTTTCAGAGAGTAGCATAGACAAGCAAACATTCCCGATAATAACCGTAATCCATGTTTTTAATTCCGACTCCAGCCTGAATGTGCCTATTCCGTGGAAAATTCGTATAAACGTTTCCTGGGTTGCATCCTCAGCGTCCTGCGGATTTCGCAGTTTCTTACGCGCCAGCGCATAAACATAGTCCTTATATCGTCTTACTAACTCATTAAAGGATATGGTGCGCTCAGGTAGTTCCCGCTGGCAAAGTAAAACCAGTTCCTTATCATTTATCTGTCCGAGATCCATAAAAGCGGCCGTTAGTATTAAGGCATCTGCGGCCTTATGAATAAAAGCCGGCAAGTTGCCGGCTTTAAATTAAACGGTTCCCAGACTATAAACAATATTTTTATTGTTGCGCCCAGGCTGGTATAATTATTACATCTATGCGGCGGTTTTTAGCACGTCCGGCCTCAGTTTCGTTGCTCGCCACCGGCTTGGTTTCACCATGCCCCTTCGCTTCGATGCGTTCCGACGCCAAATCCATATTGGCAATTATGTACTTCATTACCGCATCAGCGCGTTCGTTTGAGAGTCTTTGATTTGCAGCATCACCACCACGTGAATCGGTGTGGCCTTCAATAATGACTTTGCAATCCTCAAAACTGGCAATAGCATTCTGAACCTTTTTCAATAGACCAAAAAATTCCGGTTTAATAGTGGATTGACCTGACGGGAAATTTAGTCCATAAAGCCGAATGATCACGTTGTCACCATCCCGAAGAACCTGGCCTTCAGCCTGCGTAATGGTTTCAGCAACGGTGTTAATTTTTTGTTCCTGTTCATCTTTTTGAGCTATTTTACGACGTAGTTGTTCCTCGGCTTCCGTATATTTACCCATACGCTTTTCCATCAGATTAATTTGCTCAGCCAGCGTCGCAACTTTTTCATTCTGACTCAAGATGACCGACTGATAATTATTGATTTTACCAAGTAAAGAATCCAAAACCTCAAGAATTTGATCTGTAGGTTCCATAATGCCGTTGTTTAAATAAAGTACTAGGTCAAGTTTACCCGCAATCCGGCTGAGAGGAACCTCGCTGCTCAATATCAATTCCTCAAAAGCATTGTCTTGCTTTTCCAGACCTTTGATATATTTGGCAAGATAGATAGCATGCTTTGCCTCATATTTGGCTTCTTCAGCATAAACCCGTGCGTCCTCCCGATCATACCGGTTCTCTTTTAATGATTTTTCAGCATTTGCGACTGCCGTTTGACTTTTAACATAGGTTCGTGGTGCATAATCATCGGCATCCAGCTCCCTCGCTGTATTGAGTAGTTCCTTTGCCGGATCTAGTAAATTTCCTTCAATAACTTCAAGTTCTGCCTTGCGGTATTGAGTTTCCGCTTTCCCGGCCACCTTTTTTGCGTCTTCCAGATCGTTATTTTCCATCTCAACCATTGCATCGGAAAAAACTTCTTCTGCATCCTTCCATGATTTAACGGCAAATTGATCAGCTTTGGCAGCCAGAGCCGCATTGCGACTGGAAATAGTAGAACCGAAAGAGAGACGGGCTAATTCCGCAAATTCGATGGCTTTTTTAAAATTCACTGTTGCCTTAACCAGCCGATTCCGGATATTATCCAGGTTCCCACCTTCTTTTAATTCGGTGTCAGCACGTTCATATTCCTGAATAGCTGTTTTATACGAATTAGGTGCCAGAATATCGGCATTTTCCATTTTTACCTTGTTTAGCAATGTTTCCGCTTCATTGAATAATTGGTCGCGGATACTCTGCTGAGCCTGGAGATTCAGTATAAAAAATACCATCGATACAATTATGAAAATCATTTTTTTCATATCCCAATCCTTTCTGAATTGTTTTTTTAAATTATTCCTGTCATAGAGCTAAAATATGACCTGAATAACTGTTACACATAATGATTGATCATTATCCTGTCCTACCCATATTATTGATCAGTCTCTTGCCTCCTCGGTCCGGGTTTGGTCGACATCGCCTGCGTCGGAATGTTGAGTTTTCAATTTTCCTTTCATCTCGATACCCAATTTATCAATCACCAGATTCAATTTACCATGTAGTTCCTCTAGGCTCCTGGAAGTATTCCGGACGATCATCAGACTGATTGTCAAAGTACTCGGCTTTCAGTTTGTTAATTTCCTCATCTTTATGGGTTATATTTTTTTCAAAATTCAGTGAAAAGATTTTCATTACCATCCATAATATCAACAGTGTGAATAACCCAACAATGAACACAATTAATATGAGTGGAATTCTAATAACCCCAAAGCCGAGAGAGATATTAAGATTTACAATAAACATCTCCCAATTAAAAACCGCAAAGTAGAATGTTACCAACATGTAACTAAAAATTAATATTAAAAAAGAGCGTTTCATGATTTTTCCCAGCTCTAATAAGTATATTGTTGCATCAATTTGAACTCTTACTATATTTATTATACATTTCCTCTGCTCCGGCATCGAAAATAAAAAATAGCGCGACCGGCTTCAGACGATTCTGTTTGATCCTCTTGTCTCGGACTTTCTGGTCGTTAAAAGCGAACCTCTGATTAATTATTCGCCGCCGCTCAGGCGTCTGATAACCTTCTTTACATCTTCTTCAATTCCCGAAACAGTGACCAGATCCCCCGCAAATATTTTTGTATTACCATCCGGAATAATCACCTCCGGCCCGCGTTTTACTACGGTAATCAATGCTTCTTTAGGCAATACAATTTCCTTTAGCAGTTTGCCTGAAATGGTAGATTTTTCAGACACGATCGTCTGGTCGATTATAGCTCCTGCCGCACTGAGCTCGTCGCTCAGTTTCTGGACGACATAGCTATCAGAACGTTCTTTTTGCATGCGATCATACTCTGCTGTTTTATCGTTCAGAACCGATTGCAGTTTACCGATTTTGTTTATCGTTTCTTCTGCCTGAGTTAATCCGCGTTTTACACGTTTATTTTTAGAATATGTGTGAGCAATTTTCCCCAACTCCTGATATAGACTATCCATTTCATTTCTCAGACTTTTCATCTCGAATTTAAGACGTGTGAGGGCTGCAATATCATTGACCTTATCGCTGATGTCACCGACAAACTCTTTGGTAATTTCGAAAGAATCTTCACCGGTTTTTTTTATATTTTCCAATGTTTCGTCTTTGAGTTCGGGGATTTTATCAGATACAGTTTTTATCAAATTCTTTATATTATCAAAAAGTCCCATAATTATCCTCTGATTGGTTTATAATTATTTTTTAATTATCAACGTTCAGCCTTGTCGAGTTCCTGTCCAAGTTTAACGATTTCACTTTCTTTTATTTCAATTGATTTAAGCAGTGCTTTCACCTCATTTTCTCCAAACGAGGTCTCTAATGTTGTCCTACTGGCTTTAGATTTTTCATAAATGAAGACACCCAGGTTTTTGTATAATGCGTTCTGTTCCTCGATTAATTTTTTCACTTCCCTATGATAGTTATACTTTTCAACATAATCATGAGCCGTATCGCTAAAGCTCCCGACCATTTTCGATCCCGCTTCATAAGCATCGGTAACACCTTTCTTAAAGCTTTCAAAAACAGTCCCGGCAACCTGGGATGTCACTCCTGCAAGGTCAGAGATTATTTCAGTCGTTTTCTCCCCGACTATCCTGGCTCCGGCTTCGATATTTTCGGTAACATCTGCCAGTGCGCTCAATTCTTTTTCTTGCGCAGACTATCCCTGACAGTTTTTCTTTGGAATCTACTTGTTTTCCTACGTTGATCTTGTCCTTTGATGAGACCTTTTTTGACCGGTCCTTTTTCGTGCTCACTCCGGTATTTTTCTTTTGAACCATAATGTACTCCATGTTTTTTTTATTTTCTTTTTTTCGCTGAGAAATATTTACCGATAAAAAACAAGAACCCCAATATTAAAACTATCACAACAATCAAAAGAAATATCGTATATCCCCAGTTTCCGTTTTCAGATCCGTTCTGGTCCTGAAGATCCGCCGTCCCCTCCAACTCCTTTTGGGGTTGCTTCTGCTCTGCAACCTGGCTCTGAATGTTATCAGAATGTTTTTTGGCCGTCTTGTCTGAAATTCGGCTGAGTTGATCAACACTTGAACCAGATTTATCCTCGCTGCCTTTTTCAGACTCGGGTTCTGTCACCTCGGTTTTCATCGGTTCAGGCCGAGACTCCAGACCGCCAATATCTTCTGCATTACTCCCGCTGAGCGATTGGATTGCATCATTCAACACCGTGATTCTGTTGGCAAGGCTATCATTTTCTGTCTCCAGAATTATTATCCGCTCGGTTAAACGACTATCATCAGCCAGAGCTCTTTCCAGATCCTTCTTTAAACGAGCCGTTTCGGTTCTGCCATACTCCCTTAGTATTTCATTCTTATCATATTTATTCTTGATGAGCTGCGTCAGATTTTGCAGTTGCTTGTCAATTTCGGCTATCCGATTTTCAGAATTGGAAATTTGTGTCTGGATATCAGCCATTTTTTTCTGCTCATCCTGAATCGCCGTGTTTACAGTTGCCATCTTTCGGTTTATCAGATCAATTTCAGAATCAGGAGCATTTTCCCTAATCCTGTTTATTCTTAATTCCTCCAATAAATCCTGTTCATCACGATTGGCCTGCGTTTTTGATTTCGAAATGGATATTTCTTTTTGCATTATGGATATTTTCTTTTGTTCGATTAACTGCTCATCTTCCAGGTTTTTAACTATGGAATCCACATTCATCATGTCACTGCGCATATCTTTTTTACTTCTCTGAGCCAGTTTGTCCATATATTCCAGACGATCTTTTATCGTCTCTTTTTTATTTTGAAGATTTAGGTGCTCGGATTTGAAATCATATAACGCCTTGGTTGAAGCTTCGAGTTTTTCCCTAACTTGTTGCTTTTGCCTGATGAGTTTTTGAATGTCTTCTTTTTCTCTTGCCGACTCGAGGGCAGCTTTTTCGATTTCCAATTGTTTCAATCTGTCGGTAAATCCGATTTTATCCTTTTGGGCTTTAATACCCAATTCCTTTAATGAGTCCTGCGTAGATTTCATCTTACTCGCAAGCTCCTGAACTTCGGATTTTTCCTGTTCACCTTTCTGACAGGAGAAAGTGAGGAGTAGCGAAAAGGTTAAGCATAATTTTATCAAATTTTGTGCTCTGGACATGGCAATTTCCCTAGATTTTTTGTGACTGGCCATCATTAGATTTTTAGCTCTGTATGTTGGTTAGACTTAGGATTTTGCTAAAAGTAACACCACATCCGTTTTTTTAGCGGGGATTATTGGCAAGTAAATTTAGATGATGAAAAGTAATGATGGTAGAATGAATATTCGCAGCTTTAACTACATCCGGTTGTAAGATCGCCATACAAGTACCTCACAAATCACTTATTTCCGGCTTGCTGCCTATTATTTTAAAAGCACTTGTTAATGACTCCCGGATTATCGGGGTCATTTCTCGGTCCGGCCCGCCAAAACTCATAATGCGTATTTCATATGTCTCCGATAAAGAATCCGACTGTATGATACCGACCGATAGACTGCCCAACCGAAGGAGGGTGCCAGGAAACAAGCTCACTGCCGAGTAATTTCCGGCCGTCATTAATAAGCTTATTTGCTGTACATATTGAATCAACTATGACAATAAGGTCATCGTATGACATATCTGTAGAGATGATTTCCCCGGATGGTATGGTAATACTCTTTTTCGCATTAAAGATAAAACTGGTCGTATACATCGGGTCACAACCGATAAAAATAGAGATAATGATAATAATGGTATAAAATATTTTCATAATTAACCCATTTTTTAGATCAGGAAGAATCGATCAAACAAGGTTTAGCCGGAACGATCGGAATCGCATGGTCCATAAAAATGAATGCAAAAAGGTAAATCCACTTTATTGAGATTTAATATACCAGCCTTAAAATGAAATTGGCTTTGTCCGCCAATACGGCTGCTGCATTTTTACCAACGGTTAAGGGAAAAATGAAATCCGGGTTGCCGGTACCAAAATTGAGTCTGGTTACCGGCAGTTTTGATAAATTGGTTACCAGACAACCTTTCTCCGGATCATACGGCCGTAGTCTGTCCATCTGCCGCCTGGTAATGATGGTTTCGATACTTTTCAGGTAGTCCAGATAATTATCCGTGCTTACCGTTGGCATGCTTTTCCTGATCCGTATGGCTATTTGGTTAACCTCCGATTGTCCGACATCTGATTTATTAAAATTTATGATATTAAACATTAACCCATTGCCAAAATATTTAGAGCCGTAAGCCCCGATTTGGTTGCGAACATCGATGGGTATGGTCAGTTGAAAATCATCCCCGATATGTTCTGTCTGAATCTCAACCGACTTTTTAAGCACCATTGCCGATAAGATATCATTCGGGGAAACCGGCTTATTCAGATTGGAACCGATCGATTTAATCATCTCACGAACCGATTCACGCGGAATTTTTTCGACCATGAGCGTCGGTTCTTCGGGTTGAATAAGTGGTTCCGGTGCCATTCCGTTAAATTGAAATGCCCTGAGGATGGTTCTATGATGATGAGGTTTGTAAAGAACTCTGATTATCTGTCTGCGGAACGGAACAGAATGATCCCGGGACAATTCAGCCAGAACCGATAAAAAATAGAAATAACTGTATCCATCCCCTGCCAGATGATTCAACTTCGGGATAATTATCGTGCCGTTTTTAGACTGGATAATTTTTATGAAGAATAATTTTTTATGATCCGGCGGGATAAGCTTATGATAGCGCTTATAGGTATCCCGGCTGGTTTCGCCAAAGTTAAATTCCTGCTGAATTATTTCTTCATCAAAACACGCTTTTTCCTCATATTTTTCAAAATGGATGATACCGGCTGCATATTCACCAAAGATAGGCCAGAATGCAGATGACAGTTTTTTTAGTGCCGATCTGATATTTTCTGTTTTTATATGATTTTTAAAGTACAGTAAAAATTCGATTGGATAACTTCCATTTGCAAATATCGTATCAACCTGGGAAATATGTAATTTTTTCATATTCGCTATTGATTCTTCTGTCATAAGTTTGAATCAAAGAACTATACGTTTCTTTTTTTTAGTTTTCCTGGTCATTTGATACTATCGAAGGAGCATCATTTTTTTTATTTCGACATATTCGTGCCCGGCTTTTCATTGGTGAGACTTCTGAAAAATGATAATATCTGCTAAAATGTCATTCTGAACCCTGGCCTGACGCTAGGACAGGTCAGGATTGAGGTTGAAAATCCCGTCTTTCGGGAGTGACAAATTGTCTTATTGTGAATGCATTTTTCAGAAGTCTCTTGGTAAAAATATACCCCACCGGGGAAATTACCCGCTTTCACCAAAACTGCATGGTTACCGGATAATTGATTCTTAATACCTGCCGGGTATTATTTTTCCCAAAAAAAATGATCTAGCTTATCCAGAATTCTATCGTCACTGACACCGGTCCTATTAAATATAATAACACTGGAAATATTTGCATCCGGATATATCCTGATCTCACAATAATACCCACCGCCGCCACCGGCATGTGCATAATATATTTTATCTCCAAGTTTTCCCTCAAACCATCCCAGACACATTTCAATCGGTTCACCATCACTCAGTTTCTGCGTTTTAAATAATTTTAATTTTGAGGAATCACTTATAAATGTATTATTTTGCAGCAAAGCCCGAAGATACCCACTAAATCCGCGGGCATTCCCAATTAAACCCCCAAATGCATATCCATTTATATAAAAGTACCTGAACTGCGTCCAACCGTCGTAAGTTTCATCCATAAATTTGGACTTATCAAACAAAAAATTTAAGCCGAAATTTAAGAAACTCCATTTTTTTATATAACCATGGGCATGGATCATGGTGTCCGGTATGACAAACCCCAGGTAGGCATGACTTGACAGAGTTAATTTTTGAATGATATTTTTGTTGATATAGGAACGATAATCTTCACCCGATACCTGCGTAATTATTTTGCCAAGCAATAAATATCCAATATTCGAATAGGCATATTTTTCTCCCGGCTGGTCATCAAGCTCATCATTCTCTTTGACAACACTTTTTATAAACGCCTCGTATTCAAAACTATCATGCTCCTCAATCAAATGAACCCATCGAAGCGGCATTGGGTTTGGCAAACCGCTCGTATGGCTCAATAACTGATGTATGGTAAATCGGGTTTTATAAGGTAAATCGTGTAAATAAGTTTGGACGGTATCATCAATTTTAAGTTTTCCTGCTTCCTCAAGTTGCATAATCGCTAACGCTGTAAAGGTTTTTGTTACCGAGAAAGCGTTAAACGTCGTCAACGGAGATACCAGCGTTTTATTTGCAATCTTTGATACACCTCCGTTAAATTCGAACAAAGTTGAATCGCGGTTCGATATCAAATATTGTACACCGGGTGTATCGGAATTTTCGATCATATTATTTAAAAAATATAAAACTTTTTCTCCCGGATCCCTTTTCAGATCCAAAGCATGATTTGAACATGAGATCAAAAAACAAGGTAACAAGCCCAGAGAAATAATTTTTAATGCGGTCATTCGGGAAAAGATAAATCTTTTGTTTTAATCTTACAATCGCTAAAAATATTATATTTATGTTGTTTTGCCAAATTATATATCGTAACTTAGTGAGTTAAATAATTGTACACTGTTTTTCTCGCTTTTTTGTTTTAGTTGTTAAGTACGCAAGACTGCAAATTAACATTAAAATTAATCGTGGGGAATAAAGAAAAATTATTCATCACGATTTTTTTTGCATTAAGCTGAAAAAAGAGGTACGCAACAGTTCAATTTTTAGAAGGATGGGTTCCATGGAAAAAGGAACAGTTAAATGGTTCAACAGCTCTAAGGGCTACGGTTTTATCACCAGAGAAAAAGGTGAAGATGTATTTGTCCATTACAATGCCATTGTCGGCGACGGTTATAAGTCGCTGGACGAAGGCGATCAGGTTGAGTTTGAAGTAGGACAAGGCCCCAAGGGATTGCAGGCAACCAACGTCTCTAGAGTATAATTCTTAGGCTTGTTGTCAAAAACCCCGGCTGGTTTCAGCCGGGGTTTTTTATTTATTTAAAGCCCATCATTTTTTCTTTACATATATTAACTTAAATCTTCCTTTTGGATTTTCTCGGTGTTCGATTTCAAATTTTTTAAGTGATTTAATCAGCGGGGTCAATTTTTCGAAGCCATAATTTCTGGAATCAAAATTTGGCTGTTTTTTCTGCAGAAGATTTCCAACATCACCCATAAAAGCCCAACCATCATCATCAGCCAGGTCGGATATGGTAGAAGAAATCAGGTTGATTACTTTGGGTGTGATTTTGTCCAGATTATCCCGGCGTGAGGACCTTGCTCTGGCAAGTTCGGACTCACTTCCTTCCGTCTGATGTTTGATGATTTCGATATAAATGAATTTATCGCAGGCAACGATAAACGGTTCGGGTGTTTTCTTTTCGCCAATGCCAATGACTTTCATCCCGGCTTCGCGCAGCCTTGTGGCCAGGCGGGTAAAATCACTGTCGCTGGAAACCAGGCAGAAACCACCCACTTTTTCTGAATACAATATATCCATGGCGTCAATGATCATGGCCGAATCGGTCGCGTTTTTACCTGTGGTATAGCCATATTGCTGAATCGGTGTAATCGCATTTTCAAGCAGGAGATTCTTCCACTTTGATAGTTTCGGATTCGTCCAGTCACCGTAAATTCTTTTTATGGTCGGATTGCCATACTTGGCGATTTCTTCCATCATTTCTTTTACATAAGCAGAAGGAATATTATCACCGTCGATCAATACCGCAAGATTTAAATCCATATAATTTATCCGGATGTTAAGTTTATATAATATAGCCAATAAAGAATTGAAATACGTTGAAAATATATTTTTGATCTTATGCGCTTGAAGTGATTGATTTATCGGAAAAAAAGTGCTCTTAGATCACCTTTTTTATTTCATTGCCCTTCCCTCAAAATAGGCGTATTTTATTACCGCATTCCGGTAGGTTTCTATGAGTCTGATTTATCTTATCTAAATCGTCAAACTTGGTCGGAGGTCCTCCCTTGGCCAATTATAAAAGATCTTTTTTCTATCTGTTTTTAGTTATCACATTTTTATCCGGAAGCACAGAAATTCACGAATTTGACAAATTGACTGTAGATGATGGATTATCTCAAAACAGCGTAACCTGCATCTTCCAGGACAGCCGGGGCTTTATGTGGTTTGGCACCCAGGACGGATTGAACCGATACGACGGCTACGACATCACCGTTTTTAATTACGATCCGGACGATTCTACCACTATCTCCAATTTTTATATTATTGATATTGTTGAAGACAGCCGGCAAAATCTATGGATCGGGACCATGGAGGGATTAAATCGGCTGGATTTGAAGACCGGAAATATCACCCGCTTTATGTTTACTTCCGAGAATAAAAATACACTGCCAAACAGGATCAATACCTTGCTTGTGGATAATCTGGAACGCCTTTGGGTTGGTACTTTTGGTGGCGGATTATATGTCAGCGACTTGGAAACTGAACAGAAAAATATCACTTTTAAAAACTACCATCATGACCATTCTGACTCAAACAGCCTCTGCCATGATAATGTCTACAATCTTTCCCAGGACCGGGATGGCAATATCTGGATCGGCACAAAAAATGGCCTGAATAAGTACATTCCGGAAACAGACAGCTTCCTCCGCTACCAGAATATACCCGATGATACCACCAGTCTCAGCGACAATAACATCAGCGCCCTGTCCCAGGATTCGGACGGGTACCTCTGGGTCGGGACCAGATACAGTGGCTGGCTTAACCGGTTGGATCCGGTTACCCATCGGTTCATACATTACCAGACATTCAATCTGACAGGCGTATCCGCCATCGCCGAAGATTCTTCCGGCGTGATCTGGTTCGGCGGAGAAGAGAACCGCGGTTTAACGGAATTTAACAAGTGGGATTATATCTTCACTCATTTTGTTCACGATGACAGGAAACCGGGAAGTTTGTCGGGCAATATGATCGCTGACATATATGTTGACCAGGCGGGAATCATCTGGATCGCCAGTCTGCTCGGCGGAGTCAATGAGCTGGATTACAGGAAATCCAAATTCAGGCATTTTCAACACAATCCGGCCGATTCGAACAGTCTGAGTGCCAACCATATTTACTCGATTTTTGAAGATCATCGCGGAATGGTCTGGATCGGCACGTGGGGTGGTGGCGTAGATGTTTGTGATCCGAAAACCGGCCAATTTATACATTACAAAAATGATCCGCGTAATCCGGCAAGTCTTTCCTCAGACTGGGTAAATGTGGTTCTGGAAGATCACAACCAGTCTATCTGGATCGGTACAGACAATGGGTTAAATAAATTAAACCGTGCAACAGACAGTTATAAAATATACAAGCAATCGGAAAGTTCAACCGGATTGACAAGCAGCAGGATTACCAGCCTTTACGAAGACCGTAAAGACAATTTATGGATAGGCACCATGCATGGCTTAAATAAATGGAATCATGACACAAAAACATTTACCCAATATTATAATCAGGATGAGGAACCCGGCAGGAATATAATATTTTATATTTATGAAGATCATACCGGAACATTTTGGATGTGTACCACCGGCGGATTATACACCTTTTATCCGGCGACCGGAAAATTTCTGCGTTTTCGTCTGCTGCAGGAAAAAAGTGGAAGAATAAGTTCCAACTATGTGTCTTTTGTTCAGGAAGACAAATATGGCAATCTGTGGTTGGCAACCGTTGAAGGACTCAAAAAATATGAGCGAACGGGCGATAAAATATTTCATTTTAGTATGTCCGATGGTTTGTCCAGTAAGACCATTAACGGTATGCTTGAAGATGACCAGGGATTTCTATGGATCAGTACCGGCGGCGGATTGAGCCGCTTTGATCCGCTAACCCGGATTTTCCGAAATTATACCCATAAAGATGGTTTACAGAGCAGGGAGTTTAACGACCGCGCTTTTCATAAAGGAAACAGTGGATATTTTTTCTTCGGCGGCATCAACGGTTTCAATATGTTCAGACCGGATGATGTTCATGACAATCCATATATCCCGCCGGTTGTTCTGACATCACTGCATTTTCCGGACGCCCCGGGAGTAGAGATCTCTCTATTTGATACTTCTACAAGCATCCGTCTTTTATATGAACAGAATGATTTTACTCTCAGATTTGTCGCATTGAATTTTACCAATTCAGAGAACAACCAATATGCGTATAAACTGGAAGGCTACCAGGACGAGTGGATCAATTGCGGGACACAACGTCAGGCCACGTTTACCAACATCGATCCCGGGGCGTATATTTTTCATGTTAAAGCTTCAAACAACGACGGGATCTGGAGTGAGCGAAGTGCTTCCTTACCTATATATATCGCCCCTCCCTACTGGCGGGCCTGGTGGTTTCGTATGCTTATAATTATGTTGTTGACCGGTCTGATCTACCTGCTCTACCGCTACCGGGTCAGCCGCCTGCTGGAAATCGAACGCCTGCGCATCCAAATCGCCAGCGATCTGCATGACGATATCGGTTCTTCTCTGACCAAAATTGCCGTGCACTCCGAAATTATCAAGACCACGACCGATGCAAAAAAAATCAGATCATCATCGCAAAAAATCGGGGATATGAGCCGGAGCATTATTACCACCCTGAGCGATATCATCTGGTCGATCGATGCACGCAATGATAAGTCTGGGCGATCTGGTGGACCGCATGCGTGATTTCCTTGATCAGTCACAGGATGAAAGCCAGCCTGAAATTATTTTCAAACCGGTGAATATTGATGCTGAGCTGAAAATTGGCCAGCAGATCCGCCAAAATGTTTACCTGATATTTAAAGAGCTGGTCAACAATGCCATCAAACACGCCCGGGCTTCCAAAATTGAAGTTCAACTGTATTCTGGAAACGGCAACTTGTCCCTATCCGTCGCAGATAATGGAACCGGGTTTGAACCGCAACCGTCAGCCGCCGGGCATCAGGGCATCAAAAATATGTACATGCGGGCCAGGAAAATTAACGGACATTTGCAGATTGAACATACGAATGGGACATGCGTAACATTGGCTGCAAAACTGATTTAAAGACAATATTGAATATCCCATAAAGATGTGATTTTACAAGAATGATTTATCAGACAAATTCAAATATGATCAGTATCGGTATCGTGGAAGACGACAGCGATGTGCGCGAGGGAATATGTGCTTATCTGAATGCACAGCCGGATATCTCCTGTATTCTGGATTCAGAAAGCGTCGAGGGATTTTTGCATCACTTGGCGAAAGATTATATTCCGGATGTCATCTTAATGGATATCGGCCTGCCAGGCATGTCCGGTATCAGTGGGATCAAACTGATCAAAGAAAAATATCCGGACGTTGATATTATCATGCTGACAGTTCACAATGATCCGCATATGATATTCCAATCGTTGTGTGCCGGAGCCAGCGGCTATCTTCTGAAGACAACCCCCTTTGTCGGTATCAAAAAAGCCCTGGAAGAACTGCATGCGGGCGGCGCACCGATGTCGCCCCAGATCGCCCGCAAAGTGATCGACTATTTTCATCCTGCTGACACAACAAAAAACGCATCTGTTCTTACGGATAAAGAAAAGGGAATCGTAATGGGACTGGTTGACGGTCTCAGCTATAAAATGATTGCTGACCAACAGAATATTTCCATCGAAACCGTGCGGACCCATATCAAGAATATTTATCATAAATTGCATGTCCACTGTAAAGCCGATGTGATCCGCAAATCCCTTAGTGGTGAAATATAATTTTTAGCCATGGATTATACGAAAATAAATTCACCTTTTTGTGGGAAGTAATAATTGCTCTTCGTGTAAAAATTCGCATCCTGACATTTCTTCAAAACAATCAGAAGCATATCCAGATAAAATTCCGGCATGATTTTTCCCAGTCATTTATCCACCATTAGCAGCTTCAGAATCCCATTATCATGGGATAGCCGGAATCAAAGATTCAACATACATTTCTCCCGATAATAATAAATCCGAAAGATCTTAATGGAGGGATGTGCCATGAAAATAATATTGCCCGGAATTTTCGTCATCCTAAATTTAGTCCCTTCCGCCAACGCAGGTATCATCCATGTGCCTGCTGATTACATTACGATCCAGGCCGGGATAAACGCCGCAGTCACCGGTGATACCGTTCTGGTCGCCGACAGCACCTATTACGAAAATATTGATTTTAAAGGAAGGCACATCACCGTCGCCAGCCAATTTATTCTGGATCAGGATACCACTCATATCAATAGTACGATTATCGATGGCCGTCAGCCGGCCAATCCGGAGCTTGGTTCGGTGGTAACCTTTTCCGGCGGAGAAGATACCACCTCGGTGATCTGCGGATTCACCATTACCGGTGGGACCGGTTCGTTTGTCGTACCGGCCAACAATGTCTGGGCCGGTGGGGGTATTTTATGCAGTAATGCAGGTGCGCGTATCTGTCACAACAAGATCATAAATAATGTTGTTCAGTCCCCAATTGAGGCGGAGGGCGGCGGTATCTCACAGGGGCCTCCGAATGTCAACTCCTGGCTGGTAATCGAAAATAATGTCATATCCGCTAATTATGTAAGCGGCAGTACCTATGCCTTTGGGGGTGGCATTGAAATATTGGGCAATGCCAGAATTGTCAACAACACCATCAGTACAAATGAAATTTATAGTAGCAGACTACTGGGCTCCAGGAGCAGGAATATATTTTGGCTCGGATTCAACGCTGGTAAATCGCCGTAAAATTGAAATAACCGGTAACAAAATTATTTACAATTCGGCTCAGTCGAATGCTTCCCTGGGCGCCTGGGGCGGTATACATGGCGTTGGCAGCAGAGCGGTGATAAAAAACAATCACATCGAATATAACACCGTCAAATCCGCCGGTACTTGTTACGGAGCCGGTTTGGATCTGGTGCGCCTCGGTTCCGGCAGACTGGTCTCCGGAAATGTCATCCGGTACAACCAGGTGCTGGAAGGTAATTGTTATGGAGGAGGCCTGCGCTGCGCTGACGGCAATTACACCGTGAGTAATAATATCATTGCTTACAACACTGCCACGGATGGCGCCGGTGTGCTTATTTATCTGACCGCCAGGATTGGTTTTATAAACAATACCGTTTACGGCAATACGGCGACCCGGTCAGGCGGAGGTCTGTATATTGAGGATGCCGTTTGTGAAATTAAAAATTCCATAATACGTGAAAATCTATCGAATTCCAGCGCCCAGATTTACGCGGCACCCAACAGTACACTGAACTGCTCGTATTCAAATATTGCCCGAGGGTGGGTCGGGACCGGCAATATAGATATGGTGCCTGATTTTGTTGACATAGAGAATTTTCATCTTCAGCCAAATTCACCGTCGGTAGATCAGGGCGATCCGGATCAAGCCTATAATGATCGCGAAGATTCCAGCCATCCTGGCTATGCGATGTTGCCGGCGCAGGGAAGCATTCGCAATGATATGGGTGCCTATGGCGGGCAGGCGTCGTTGCTGACAGCGGTTAAACCGGCAAAAAATCCTTCGGTGCCGTTCTCTATTGAGTTACGTCAAAATTATCCCAATCCATTCAATCCCTCAACCTTTATCGAATTCATTCTGCCCAAATCGGAATTTGTAACGGTAAAAGTTTATAATATACTCGGTAAAGAAGTTGAGACGTTAGTTTCAAAAAAATTGAATTCAGGGAATCATACTTACCGATTTGACGGTAAAAATCTGGCAAGTGGTGTTTACTGTTACCGGTTGGTTGTTCGTGAATTTAGTGCGACCAGGAAGATGATACTTTTGAAATAAATGGGCACCCATTTATTTCAGGTCTGATTGGCATAAAAGAGCAGACGGTCTTAATAAAATAATTCATTTTTCAGATATTAATTTCTATTGCCCACGCATCAGAATAGCTGTATTTTATCATTAATTCTTAAAGTCCGACTCAATTATTAAAGAAAATCGTAATTTTATTAATCGGAGTAAAAATCTTGTGATCAGGATTTTTATTATCTTATTTCTTATCTCATTCTGTTCGTTTTTATTCCCTCAGAATCCCCATCGTCAGTTTGAAAATATTACCATTGAAGAAGGATTATCCAATAATTGTGTCAACTCTATCACCCAGGACAGCATTGGTTTTGTGTGGTTTGGCACTTCGGAAGGGCTTAATCGCTGGGATGGTTATACCTTTAAAATATTCACCCACAACCCTGATGATACAAATTCTATTTCGAATAATATAATTTGGTCACTTTTCGCAGATGACTCAGGACAAATCTGGGTAGGAACGCATCACGGATTGAACCTGTATGACCCGCAAACGGAAAAATTTACACGTTATCTGATGGACAAAAATAATCCAAACAGTATCAGCAACAATATTATCGGCACCATGTTCAAAGACCGGGATGGAAATTTCTGGATCGGGACGGAATATGGACTCAACCGATATGACAATATTCATAAGAGCTTCTCACACTATTTTTTTCCGGGACAGCTGGACTCGGTCAGCTTCTGGTGGAATAATAATGCCATCCGGGCGATCAATGAAACCGATGACGGTAAACTGCTCCTGGGCACAATCAATGATTTTCTCATCTTTGATCCTCAGACAAAAGAGACTACGATTATTCCTTACTTCATAACGGAAAGAAAGCGCTGGCCGGCCGTATCTTCCATCTGTAAAGACAGATCAGGCTATTTCTGGATTGGCATTGCCGCCGATGGCGTCATTAAATTCGATCCTGAAACCGGTAAAACCCGGCTTTATCAGCCCGATCTGAATGATCCTTTCAGTTACAACAGTAAATGGTCTACTTCGATAATCGAAGACATCAATGGTCATATCTGGATCGGCTCCTATGATCAGGGATTCAGCATTTTTGACCGAACTACCGGTCGTTTTACACAGTATAAGCCAACGGGCCGGGATGAGAAGAGTATGGGCGGCTATATCGTTAACAATATTTATCAGGATAATAAGGGGAACATGTGGCTTGGAACCGCGGATGGCGGCATCAATCTTGTGCCAAAATGGAAGAAACCGTTCCGGCATTATGTTCACGATCCGCAAAATCCCAACAGCCTCGGTCCCGGTGAAGTAATGAATTTCTTTGAAGATAAAGACGGAATGCTCTGGATTGCCCGTCAATATGGTATTTCCCTGTTAGACAGAAATACCGGTAACTTTAGTCATCTGACCAACGATCCCCAAAATCCTCAAAGCATGAGTGGCGGTGCGCTTTACGCTATTTATGAAGATCATTATGGGGATCTGTGGCTCGCTATTACGCCGGATATCAACCGCCTGAACAGAAAAACAGGAAAATTCAAACATTATCCACACGATCTCGCAAATCCTGAAAAGTCACGCCTATACATTTACTTTATGCTGCGCTGAAGACCGTCAGGGCACAATGTGGTTCGGAACCCAAAACGCCGGTCTGGAAAAATTCAATCACCGTAATGAGAGTTTTGAACGTTTCTGCTTTGATGCGGCCGATTCCGGCAGTATCAGCGATAATTGTATTAATACCCTATTTCAGGATAAGGAAGGAAATTTCTGGATCGGAACGGAAAACGGGCTCTGTCAACTCGTTTATGATAAATACGGCAAAGAAAAATTTATCCGCCATCAACCGGATCCGGAAAATCCATACAGTATTTCCGGTAAGGTTGTACTATCTCTGTATGAAGACCGTGCCGGCAGATTCTGGGTCGGAACCAGCGGAGGACTTAATCTATTTGACCGGCAAAACGGTACTTTCAGAGCAATTACCAAAAAGGATGGTCTTCCCATAAATACCATTTTGGGTATTATCGAGGATGATCACGGAATATCTGAAAACAAGGCGGGTAATTTATGGCTGCGTACCCGGCGGGGAATTGTAAAATATAATCCGGACAGCGGGAAAATACGGGTGTTTGATGAGCGTGACGGTCTGAAGTATTGCAAAACCGTGGAAAGCGGATATGCAGTCTTTTATAAAGCAAAAAACGGTGAAATCTATGCCGGCAGCTCGAAAGCTGTGACTGTATTTCATCCGGACAGCCTGCGTGACAATCCTGATCCGCCTGATATTTTGGTAACTGATATCAAAATAAATTATGAAACCGTAAAAATCGGCCATGATTCACCCCTACAAAAATCAATGCTGTTCACAAATCAAATAAAACTCACTCACGAGCAAAATATCATTTCATTTGAATTTGCAGCCCTGGATTATACTGCTCCAGGCAGAAATCAGTATGCCTATAAAATGGAAGGGATTAATCCGGACTGGATATATACCAATGCATCCAGGCGTTTCACCACATATACTAATCTGGATCCGGGAGAATATTTTTTTCACGTCAAAGGTTCAAACAACGACGGACTTTGGAATCAGGATAGCGTCTCGATAGCGATCCTGATCACCCCACCATGGTGGGAAACCAACTGGGCATATACATCATACCTGATTATACTGCTGATTCTGCTGTATTTCATTCGTCAATATGATCTGCGCCGCCAGCGATTAAAACACCAACTTGAAATGGAGCACCTCCATAGTGAAAAATTAGAAGAGTTGGACAGGATAAAATCACGGTTTTTCGCCAACATATCCCACGAATTCCGGACGCCGCTGACCCTGATTCTAGGTCCCTTGGAATCACTGCTTTCCCGCGAAAAAAATGAACAGTCGCACCATGAACTGAAAATCATGCAGCGCAGCGTCCAACGTTTGCATAAGTTGATTGCGCAACTGCTGGATCTTTCCAGGTTAGAGGCGGGAAAAATGAAATTGCAGGTACGTGAAGAAGATATTGTGGTCATGTTGCGCAACTTTATGCAGGCATTCGAATCTCTGGCCACGCTGAAAAATATTCGCTTGATTTTCCACTCCGACCAGAAATGCATCCTGGCCTATGCCGACCGGGAAAAACTGGAAACCATTGCCAACAACCTGTTGTCAAATGCGCTAAAGTTTACCCCGGAAGGTGGCACAGTCAAAGTAGCAGTGGGAATGAAAGGTAACTTTGCAGAAATAGCCGTCTACAACTCGGACTCCTATATAGAACCAGAAAAAACAAAGTACATATTTGATCGTTTTCAGCAACGGGATGATTCTAACGCAGGAAATCAGAAAGGTACAGGTATCGGTTTGGCACTAACCAAAGAGCTGGTTGAATTTCACAAAGGTACGATATCCGTATCAAGTGAATCGGGCAAGGGAACTACATTTTTGTTAGCCTTACCTGTTTGTAAAGAATATTATTCAACTGAAGAACTAGCTGCAAAAGATACACAAATCCCTCCATCCGAAGTGGGATCAGCAGAAGTTGGGATAAGTGATGACAAGATGATTACACCCGATTATCCAAAATCATATATCACAAGAAAATCTCTTCCTGTAGTGCTCATTGTGGAAGATAATCCCGATATGTGTCTCTACATAAGCGGTAATCTGGAAAATGACTTCAAAATAATTACAGCGGAAAATGGCAAGGCTGGGTTTGAAAAATGCACCAGATTATTTCCCGATCTGGTAGTCAGTGATGTCATGATGCCCCGGATGGACGGTTTTCAACTATGCGCAAAACTTAAAACCGATCCACGCACCAGCCATATTCCAGTAATTTTACTCACCGCACGCGCTGCATGGGAAGACAAAATCGGTGGCCTTGAAACCGGTGCCGATGATTATATCATTAAGCCCTTTAATGCCAGCGAATTACAGGTGCGGGTAAAAAATTTGATCGAGCAAAGACAAAAATTGCGTGAACGTTTTCGCGAAAGAAGGCACACTGCAACCGCAGGAGATTGCGGTCACTTCTCTGGATCAGGGATTTTTAAAGAAAGCCGTGACAATTGTTGAGCAACATATTTCTGATGAAAATTTCAGTGTGGACCGGTTTGGAAAGGAAATCGGCATTAGCCGGGCATTGCTGCATCGCAAACTGCGGGCGCTTACCGATCATTCCGCCAGTGAATTTATCCGCAGTATGCGGCTCAATCGCGCCGCTCAACTGTTAAGTAAGCGAAGTGGCAATGTTACCGATATTGCATTCCAGGTCGGTTTTAATAACTTGTCTTATTTTGCCGAATGTTTCCATAAACAGTTCGGCATTTCACCTTCCTTATATGCCGCACAAAAGCCCCGTTTATAAACATATGTGTTAATCTTTGCAACATTCGTGTTAGCCTCCATGCCTTCCTGTATCCTAATATTAAGAAGGTTCTACAGACAGGAGGATATTCAATGTTAAAGCATTTAAATCTAACCGTTATTTCTTGCCTATTTGTTGTTTATTCGTTTTCTGCCGCCGGCATTATTCACGTACCGCAGGACCAGATTTCCATTCAGGGGGGAATTGACGCAGCAGTGAACGGCGACACGGTGCTGGTGGCGGACAGCACCTATTACGAAAACATCAACTTTAAAGGCAAGGCTATTACCGTGACCAGTTACTTCTGTGTGGATGGAGATACCAATCATATTAATAACACCATCATCAACGGCAGTCGGCCGCTTGATCCGGATATGGGCTCTGTGGTCAGCTTTACATCCGGCGAAGATACGACCTCGGTGTTATACGGATTTACCATCACCGGCGGCAGCGGAACAGTATACAGTGAATCGGATAGAATAGGAGGAGGAATTTTTTGTAAAAATTCAGGTGCACGTATTGTGTTTAATAAAATAAAGGCCAATACAGTGACATTTAATTTAAACAACTGGGGAGGGGGTATAGGGGTATTTCCTTTAGAGAATATAAATGAGGTCATCGTCGAAGACAACGTGATTACAGCAAATTCAGTAAGCGGTTCTAACGGGGCATTTGGTGGCGGTATCAGTCTCGTACAGGGAAGAATTATTCATAATAAAATTAATCAAAATATATGTTCTGCCATGTCACAAGTGGCGGTGGGAGGAGGCATCCGTACCGCCTGCGATATGACAATGCAGCGGACGCTGGTTGTTATCACCGGAAATACTATAACTGATAACCAGGCCACGTGTCCCGTAGAAGCCGGAGGCGGAGGCATTGACGTTTGGAGGAATAATATCATTCTGAATAGTAATCTGGTCAGCTGATAATAAAGTAGGTACCGGCTATTGTTACGTGCCGGGGATAAATATTGCCTACTCGGAGGAAACCAGTAAAATACTCAATAACATTATTTCATTTAATTCTCCAATCAGTGGAAATTGCGATGGCGGCGGCCTGGGACTGTATATGACCAAGGGAATTAACATTGAAGGGAATCACATTGAAGGAAACAGCGGTTACCGGGCCGGTGGAATGGGCGACTGGCAGTCCACCGGAACCAAAATAGCCGGCAATAAATTTGTCTGTAATTCAGCAGAATATGCAGGAGGTGCTTTATATACCTTCAAAGTTTCCGGAACTTTAATTTATAAGAATATTTTCAAAGGTAATACCGCAAAATATGGCGGGGGTGTTTGTGCTTTTAGAATCAGTGATAGTAACATTTCTGAAAATAAAATTTTTCAAAACAGAACAGATATCGTAGAAGGTGGGGGCATCTTTTGCCAGGAGGTAACTGCCACGACCATCTCAGGAAATCTGCTTCGGCAGAATAAGGCACGCACCGGTGGCGGATTATTTGCCTTTAATTCAGATCTGTTAATTACCAATAATATTTTCCTGAACAATGAAGCAATGCGTGGTGGAGGAATTTCCCTGATCAAAATAGTACCCATACCGTATCTGGTAAAACTGGTTAATAATACGATTACTTCTAATATTGCCGACAGTGCCGCCGGAATTTCCATGACGGGTTCAGGAGCGATCATCATCAATTCCATCAGCTGGGGGAATACTGCCTCCTTTGCCCCGGAAATCCTTTTGGAAGAGGGCTCACTGGATGTATCCTATTCCGATATCCGCTTTGGCTTGCAGGGAATCGTATCAACGGATGACGGAATTTTAAACTGGCTGGAGGGTATGATTGAAGACGATCCCCTTTTCAGCGATTCGGTGCTTGCCGGTAATGATACAATATTTTGCTGCCTGGCCCCTAATTCCCCCTGCATTGATACAGGTGATCCCGCTTATCTGGATATTTCTGACGCCGGTTTTGCCTTGTGGCCGGCTATGGGTAGTGTTCATGCCGACATGGGCGCTCATGGCGGTCTTGAATATCTCACCGGTATCAAAGAAGAAATTCTTGAACAGCCACGCAAATTTTTTCTAAACCAGAACTATCCTAATCCCTTTAATCCGAGTACAGTTATCAGTTGGGAGCTGGCAGTTGGCAGTTATGTTGAGCTCTAGTATTTACAATATTCTCGGGCAAAAGGTAGCCAAGTCTGGTATCAGAAAGACAAAAGGCCGGTCAGCATCAGATAACCTGGGATGCCGGCGATTTCGCAAGTGGGATTTATTTTTATCAACTATCACTAAATGGACATAATGAAATCCGCAAAATGGTGTTAATCCGATAAGGAACTATTTCCATATGCATGTTAGCAAAAATAAAATAGGATTATTTGATCATGAGACTTGCATTTCCATGTCCGGTCTTATAAAATTATATTTCTCTGCCTGGCGGTTACGGTCTTTGGTCAATCTGAGGATTTAGAGACAAAACCGTTTAACTCGCAATATCGGATTATAGATGCGGTGAGGTTAAATGATTCAACGTCTCTGGACGCATATCTTAAGACACAAAGGGAACAACAACATTTACCCGCATTAGCAACCTGTATCGTCAAAGATAATAAGATCATATGGCAGGGTTACTACGGACATGCCGATCTTCAAAAAAATCCCGGGGTCAATGATTCCACTGCTTTTCTTCTGGCTTCGATCTCTAAAACTTTTACCGGTACCGCTGTGATGCAGCTGTGGAGCGGGGATTATTTGATCTGGATGATGATGTCAATTCCTATCTGCCTGCGGATATCCGTGTGATCAATCCCTGGTATCCGGAAGCACCGATTACATTCCGAATGTTATTGACCCATACTTCAAGTATAAATTATGGTATTTTTTATACACGTATGACCTGGGGTAAAGATTCTCCCATTACCCTGGAATCATTTGTAAGGAATTATTTTACCCAGGGTGGCAGTTATTATGACTCGACTAATTATACGGAATATTGTCCAGGTTCCCGGTATCTTTACTCCAACGAGTCCATTGCCCTGGCCGGATATCTGGTTGAAGCATTAATAGACACCGGATTCGCAGAATATTGTAATGAGAAAATTTTCAAGCCGTTGAAAATGACCAATACTTCCTGGTTTTTAAGTGGATTAGATAGCACCAACCTGGCCATCCCTTATCAGCTGACTTAAACGAAATATATTATCCGTATGGCTACTATTCCTTACCGCCTTATCCCAGCACCCTGCTGAAATCATGCGCTTCTGACCTGGCCCGGTATTTAATGATTTTCATCAATAAAGGAGAATTTGAAGGTAACAGGATTCTGAACGCCTCTACAGTGCATCTGATGAACACGGTGCAATACCCACAAATCGCTCCGTTCACAGGCTTGATCTGGATTCAGGATTACCAGGGGACCTCACCGGTCTGGTTTCACAATGGTTCATTATACGGATGTTCTACCCGGATCAGTTATTACCCTGTGGAAAAAATTGGTATCGTTATTCTGACTAATCTGGACCATTGGCTAGTTAATCTAGAGCCGGTTTACTCCGCCTTATATCAGTTTGCGGCAAATTATATTACGGATTCAAACCATTCGAAGAGATCAAAAATCACAGCATTTGTTCTCAATCAAAATTACCCCAACCCCTTCAACACATCAACAACCATTAAATTCACATTATCAGAGCCGACCTATACCGAACTCAAGATCCACAATATACTCGGAAAAGAGGTGGCGATACTTGTATCACAAAAATTGAACGCGGGCACACATAGCACTTCTATTTTGAAAATATCGATCTGGCGAGCGGCGTTTATTACTACCAATTGGTGGCCGGTGATCCTTCGACAGGTTTATCCCGAGCTGAGTCGGGAGGCTCAGGACAGCGCTTCAGAGAAGTAAAAAAAATGATCCTCCTGAAATGATCTCTCAGTAAAAGCTATGGCAGGGATTTGCCTCAGTATGTTCGGATCAAACGATTCATCGCATTTAAATGTATCATTTATAGTCTGACCCGATCGATCCTTATAAAAAGCACTGATACTTTGTGTTTTACCGTTCTATTTATTTCAAAACAACCATGATTTGACTATATTACCGATAGACTGGGCGTCATATGGAGATACACGCGGTTTCTGAAAATTAAAGATAATATTCGCCATGTCACAAAGAAGATCAAAACGTCAGATCATAACCGCCCTCAAGCAGGCCGGATTCCGGATTACACAGCAGCGACTGGCCATAATCAATTTCATCGCCGAACGCGAGGATCATCCCAGTGCCCGCTATATATGGGATGAAATCAAGACGACTATGGGAATCGAGCTTTGCGACCATTTATAATACGCTTAAAACACTGGTTGACATGCAATTGATTAAAGAAATAGATTTTGAACATGGCGAAAATCGCTACGATACAAATCTGGTTCCACATCTGAACCTGGTATGTATCCAATGCGGCAGTATTCAGGATATCGATTTTGAATTACCCGTTTCGATTGCGGAAATTAAAGCAAAAAACAACTTTATCACGACAAATTATCGCCTGGAATATATGGGTATCTGCGCCCGCTGTGAGTCGAAATGATCACGGATTAGCAATGCAGTAGGCAGCGGGAGCTGTCGGTAGACGTCAGGCGTGACGCACATGATGGCTAAGGATTATGTGAAATTATAAATGAATTCTCCATATGGGACTATGATTATTCAGTTCGGGTTTCGGTCTGAATGCGAACTCCCGGATGGCATATCAATTTAAACAGGCATCGTTTACCGGTAAAAACCGAACGAAAAGGTATGCACTATCCCAAAAAGGCCAAAATCCTGAAAGGCGTAATCGAGCCGCATCAGGGTATCGAAAAAAGACTTGCGTAATCCCAATCCGAATGTCAAGCCCTGCTCATCATAATTCGTCATATAACCGGTTCGAAAAACAACCAGATCCCGATATATATACTCAGCACCAAATTTGTATTTTTCCTTAAAATCCCGCGGATGGCGTGATTCAAACCCGATCCGCAGATCGCCTTCCGGATGATCAACATCAATCAACATCAGCGGTGCCATACTGAGACTAAAACTGGCAGCGAACGGAAGCGGGAATTTCTCCTCTTCATATTTTATTTCGCGGGAAACATTCTGGATCGTCGCACCGAAACGAAGTCCGCTGTCGAGAAAATCGTAAATGGCACCGACATCCAGAGCCAACTGATTGAGATTGTAAGCCTTCTGTACCATTACCAGACCAGGATCATTTACATCTGTTCCGGAAGTCGCAGATCCAGGCGCTGCCCAGATCCTGCCCGGCATATTTAACATGCACACCAAAGGAAAAACGATCAGAAACTTTCCGGCTATACGCCAAACCGACCGCATAAGAAGCCGGTGAAAAGACCCCGGTTTCCTCAAATCCCTGGTCATTGTTGGCACGACGGGTACCGTAAAAATCCCCGTAGTCCATGACCAGTAAGTCGAAAGCAAATACACCCCATTCTTCCAGATTTAACGCGGCGGCAATTGAACTGTGATTGATATCAGCTCATTCCCGCAGTATAGTTGAGACATAAATCATACTGCCCATTAATCCATCCCACTCCGGCAGGATTCCAGAAGACGGCATTCGCATTCCGGGACATCACCAGCCCCATTCCTCCGCGTCCGATCGCCTCGGCAGAAATCTGATTTTCCAGGAAACGAAATCCCACTTGCGCTTTTTTGATCTGACCGAATCCTTCCGATAAAAGAACGAAAAGGATTAAAAAAACTACCATGAGATATTTCATTTTTATGCTCCGGATATGAGAGTAATGATGTTCATCTGACCAGGACAAACTTGACGAACTGATCGGGAAGCGAAGTACCCGACAGATCTTTCGCTTCGGTCACGGCCAGAATGTATATACCACTGACGACATATTGATTTGTATCTGTCCGTTGGTCCCAAAGACTCCTGATCTGTACCGAAATGGTCTAATTTCAATATATGATCACCCGTTTCGGTATAGACGTTCAACTGACATTGGTACGGCAGGTTTACGAACAGTATCCGGATTCAGCTCCGGGAAAGCCAAGGGCTCCCGCACTTATGGTTGCCGGATTAGGCACCACCCGGACACGCTCGGTGGTAGCCAGACCTGCTTTGAATGGAATTGCCGGGAGTCCGGTGCGATTTACATATCTCGAGCTTTCCAATGGCTGGCCCGGATAGAGCCCATCCGAATTCTGTGAGCCGTCATCTATTGCTGTAACCGCATAGTAATAGCTTACACCCCGGGTGACATTCTCGTCTACATGAGAGGTCTGATTTCGATCGGTCGTTTCATAGATCATTTCCCAGCGTTCACCGCTGTAATTATCTTGCGGATCGGCAACATATGCCGCACCTTTCTTTCGATAGATCCGCCAGGCATACCAGTCATCTTCGCCGGTATCGGGATCCTGAAAATACCTATCCTCCGGATAGGACCACTGTATGACGACGCGGTCGGCATCGCTGGTCACGGTAACATCTGGCGGAGGGGGCGGATCAGGAATATCAAATCCCCGGTTAAAGGCCCAGTAGGCGCGATCAAGGGTTTTGAACAGCGAATCACGGCCGGTCAGAATCCGGTCCTTTTTTTCCTGATCGCTGACCTCACCGTTAAACCAACCCCGTCCCACACTATCGGCAACTGCCCATGATATGGACCCGCAACCGATAGCATAAACAACGGTAATGGAGTCATTCACGCCGGTTGTGGAGTCTTTAGACAGGTCATATGGTCCGACCGTAATAAAGCGCATCGGTCCCTTTTCAGGTTGTACTTCCCATCCTTCTGAAATGATATCCAGCGGAAACCGGCCACGCGAATCGAGCCCGCGGTAGGTATCACGCAACCCGGGATCACGTCTGCCCCACAGATCGGCTACGATGCCGGCATGGGGCATGGCGAAAGGCTGATTTGGGTCATCCGTATCATCGATCGCGGTCACAGGTGCGTGCAGCAGTGTAAAACCCGGGATCTGCGGTGACAACAGATGACCGGTCTTACGGTCCGGGTCGCCACTATCATCGCTGCTGCCGTTTGGATATGGCTGGATCCCGCCAGCGACATCATCCCAGTAATAAGCGACCCTTAGATTACTGCGATTGCTATTTGTAACAAGCTCCGACGGCTTTTCAAACCAGCTGTCCAGATCATCCTGTCCTTCAAAGGTAAACGTACCGTAAACTTCATATTCCCCGGCCTTGGTTGGACCGAAACTGAATGACAGCGGCCACCAGATCCTGATCGTCTGATCCGGGAAAAAATCTCCGGCATCGGGATTTTCTATCGGACGGCGGGTCTCCCCGGTAAATTTATAAGTTGCTTTCCAGATAATATAATCCTGATGATTGGGGTTGCTGAAAGCATAAACTTCGATATGGGTGCGGATCCCCCAGAACGGAATAATATCCTCCCAGACAGCAACCATGTCAGCATTGAGATTCGGGTCGGTTTTCCAGCGGTATGTCTGGTATAACGGGATATCGTCAACAGTTACATAGGGCGGCCGGTAACGCCTGATCTCCTGTGAAAAATCATTCACGCCGTTGCTCACAAACGGGGTCGGTATAATCTTGTTCACCCCAAAATTGTCAATCACACCGTTGTCATCGGGGCAGATCGGATTAAATATCTGGTAAAGCATCTGCGTATGCCATTGATCCTGCGGCCAGTAAAAAATTTCGGTTTGCTGAGGATCAGATCCAGTCAGCATCCAGACTATACTGTGTTGTGAATTGTCCTTCGCCGTTAAGTTTCTTCATTTCCAGGTTGATGGAATTTACATTGATAAACAACGGCGGACCGTTATAATCCTTTTGTGCCAATACCGGCAATTGCAGCAAAACCAATACGGGTAATACATTTAGACCATATTTTTTAAATCCCATCTGGTATCTCCGTCTTTATATTATGATGGATAAAAGTGTTTTACGCAATCACATATAGAACCGGAGACCGATCAAAATCCGGCGCGGATTCAGGAAGAGCGGTGCCGTAAACCATCCAATATCGATGTAATCTTTATCCCATTCTCCAAGTTTATCATCTCCAGCCTGATCGCCCCCTTCAAACGGAAAATGCAGGGACTCGCGGTAGCGGTCAAACTGTGCCGTGCTCATATTCCAGTAAGAAAGCCGCTTGATATTGAACAGGTTTTGAATGGTTAATACGACATCAAAATTGATATCGGCAAACCTGAATATTTTTGACGCCCGCAGATCGACATTCCAGTAGTCGACCACTTCAATTTTTTTCTGCTTATCTTCCGGTTCATAGGGATTGATAATCTGCTCACCGCCGTCCCGCCATTCGAAAAGGAAATTTACCACAAAACCGCCCAACGGACTGTATCCGCCAAGTTTCGGACCCCAGTCATAGGGCGTCTGCAGCGCGGCATTGAGATGCGTCCGTGGTCTTGGTTCGGTAATGGTTATATTCGGATTCCGGCTCTCTTCAAGTGCTTTCAGCCGGTTTTCATATATCCGTGCCAGGCCGCTGGATCCATAACTCTGGAGCATATAATCGTAATTGCCCCAGAAGGTAAAAAAGCGACCGAAATTTCTTTCCAGCCGAAGTTCGACTCCTCTGATGTCACGATAGCGGTCAGGGGAGTACTGGTTGACATAGATTTCTTCATTATAATCTATGTAAGTTCTGTTTAGCGGTTCATCTTTGATATCCTTATAATAGAAACTGACATTGATCAGAAAAGTCTCCAGAAACCTTTGCTCATATCCAAATTCATAGGCAATGGTCTTGGCCATGGTCAGATCCGTAGAGGGGACAGTAGCCGATCCCGGTGAAACGCCCAGGTTATACAAAAAGTGTATGTTAGGTGGCTGATAAAAATGACCGTAATTGAAATAGAGTTTACTCGATTCAGTAACCGGAAATGAAATCCCGATCCGTGGCGAAAAAGCGATCTGCGCCTTATTTTCCTTTACCGGCCAGCCTGGTGGTTGGTCCAGCATTTCACGGAATTCGACCCATCTCTCCCATGATCCGAATTTTCCACCCAGATTCTGGTAGATCAGATTATAAAAATCGGCATAACTCTGATCGAGTGGATGGGCGACTATGAAGGCATCTTTGTTGGCATTGAAATAGTCAATACGCAGACCAATATTGGCGACCATGCCTTCAAATTCCAGCTTATCCTGGGCATAGATCCCGATCTCGATCGGCTGAACGGTGAAATACTGCCAGGTATCCGGTGTCCAGCTTTTTCGGATTGCAGCCAGGTTCCCGTATTCACTGACAGGTAATTGTAGTTTACATTAAATCCGGTTTCGACCTGATGATGCCGGCCGATCTGTGTTATATAGTTGCCTTTAAAATTGATCGCCCAGGAATAGGAAGTATCGGCTACCTGCAACCCACCATATAGCCAGAAAAAGTTACTCAGATCGGTCAGCCAGTTGGTGGAAGCATTCGGTGAACCGATTTCCGGGACGTTCAGAACTCTTAATGTATCCAGCGGAACATATGCTGCGGGATTCAGGGGATTGAAGGCATATGGGTTAACCTTGAAATCCGTGTAACTGAATTGCAGATCAGCGGTATAATAAGATGTGTGTGACAGCGTGTGCGAAAATTTGGCGCCACCGATGATATATCTCTGATCATAGTACTGAAGACGACTTTTATTAAACATCTGAATAAAGCCGTTCGAACCGCCCAACAGATTAGCCTGTTGATCCACCGAAACCGACGTACTGCTTAAAAAATTGAACCGGTTAGAATTATCGATCAAGGCTCCTCCAAAAGTGGAAGACTGACCGGCCGTCAGAGTCATGATTTTTGCATACATACCGCTGACAGAGAGTTTCATGGCCGGATTAATGCGGGTGGTTAGCTTGACTTGTGCATTCCAGTCGACATAGTCGTTCTTGGGTCCCAGCGGAAAGGCAAATTGTGAATCTTCATATTTACCCCCGATCAAAAACGTCGTGCTTTTCAGGAATGACCCGATCAGGGGCAGATTTCCGCCGGGTAAAGGTCCGGTTATCGTTCCCTCGATGAAATAATCCGGTTTGTCAGCGTATGTATACAATGGATGCTGAATAAGCCATAGTTCCCGCTTTAATTCGGGGGTAAGTATTGTCCCCGCCGGCAGTCCGATCGATTGATAATTGCTTCTGCCTTCACCCCGATAGTTCCATCCGCGGAAAAACTTGAGTTCTTCGGGAAATCCTGGATGCAGCAATGAATCTTCATTCGGCACACCGTTCATGGCATAACTGAGCCATTCTTCCGTAGCAGGGTTATAGTATTTAAAGTTGGTGTCCGCAAACACTTTGTAGATCCAGGAATCCTGACTCCAGGGATCCGTGCCGAAATATTTGTACTTATTTCCTACGGAGTAGTCGAATTTAAGCGATACATTATATCGGTTTTCACTTCCTTCTTTGCTGACCACATTGACCAGGCCGGATCGTATTCCTCCGTATTTCGCCTCAAACCCGCCGGTGAGAACCTGTAACTCTTCAACCGCGGTTGAGTTGAATGACAGATAGGAGTTGCCTGAACGAGGGTCACGCAGCGAGATATCATCCATCCGGACGTCAGTTTCGCGTATCATACCTCCGCGAATACTCAATCCCTGACCGTCACTGTTAGAAATGAGATTAACCCCCTTTATTTTGTTCATAAATTCATCAACACGCAAAACAGGCGTGTCATTTAACCTGTCGCTTAGTATGATCTCCTGGGTTCCGGATACATCCTTCTTGATAATCTCGCGCTGGGCAACAACTTCAATCTCTTCAGTCTCCAATACTGTTGTTTCCATGGTAATATCGAGGGCCGTTGTGCGATCCAGGTTCACCCGTACTTGTTTCAGAATAACATCGCGGTATCCGACCATATTAGCATGGATGTTATAGGTACCTGGTGGCACGTTAAGGATAACAAAATAGCCATCGAGATCTGATGAGGCCCCCAGGACGGTCGCCATCGCGATCTCCTTCCCGGCTTTCCAGATACTGGCAATGTAAATATTGGCCCCGGGTAAAACTTCCTCTGTTCCGAGATCGTAAATCCGTCCGGCTATTTTTCCGTTTGATGCCACTGCAATGGAAATCTGAAAGGAGAACACGGATAAGAGTATGCAGAAGCGCAGTAATCGGGTCATCGTTTTATCCTCCCACGCTTTGTCGGATATAAATATATGGTATATCAGATTATAAATAATGGTCTGTAATTCAAACAGAATCTTTTTTGTAAATCACAAATCTTCTTGAGAAAGGTAGAATTTATTGATAATAAAAAATTGTGATAATAGGAATAGATTGCCAGCTTGGTGCACATGAGGCATGTGGTTCTACCTTTATAACAATCAGAAAGTACCGAAACAATAATTTTTATGCAATACATTTTTTTTATCGAAAATTCATTCGTGTATTGATATAATTAAAACAACCTTTACGCTGTCTCAAAACCCAAAGTTTTCAATTAAATGATCCTGGAAAAGATGATCATTCAGATCCGGTATATGATTTTCAAATCCGAAAATTTTAAAGGTGAGAAATAATATATATCATTTAAATCAAATTTTTTGTATGCTACTTGATGATTCGGAATCTTTTTGAACCTGATCGTTCTAACATAAGATATTTCTGAAAAATTCGATTGATCGTATTTGACTCGAAAGTATCATGATGCTAGAAGTTAATAGGAATGATCGGCATTTTCTTTGTTTTTCCGGAAAACTTCAAAACATCGAGCTGGTCTTAGTCTATGAATGTCCTGGCAATAGATATCGGCGGTACAAAAATCGCCTGCGGAACCTATAATGCGAATGGCAAAAAACTGAGTCATCATATTGCCACATTGGAGAAGCATTCCGGTACGGAAGTAGGCACTCTGATAACCGCATTGATCCAAAAAGAGTTTTCTGAAATGCAGAAGCTTCGGACAGGTTCTCTCGGGCGTTGGTGTCTCTGTCCCAGGCATTTATTATCCGGATGCCGGAACGGTCTGGGCGCCGAATATTGCGGGCTGGTCGGATTATCCTCTCCTGGATGAAGTCCGTAACGCGGTTGAACTTGAAACAAACCAGATAAAAATTGACAGCGACCGGGCGTGTTATATTCTTGGCGAAGTGTGGCAGGGTTGTGCAAAGGGGTGCAGCAATGCCATTTTTCTGGCAGTCGGCACCGGCATCGGCGCAGGTATTCTGGCCGATGGCAGAATCATACACGGACAGAACGATATCGCCGGTGCCATAGGTTGGCTTACCCTGGACCGGATCTACCGGCCCGGGTATAAATCGTGCGGACATTTCGAATACTATGCCTCCGGTCCGGGTCTGATAAGATGTGCAGGCGAACTTCTGCAGGAAACACCCGGATACAACGGCGCATTGAAAACTAGGCCCATCTCTGAACTATCAACACCTGATCTGTTCATTGCATATGAGCAGGGCGATGAAATAGCCAAAAAGGTTCTCGACCAGGCTGTAACCCTCTGGGGCATGGCCTCGGCTAATCTCGTAAGCATTTTCAATCCGGAAATCATTGTTTTTGGCGGAGGAGTATTCGGCCCCGCTACACGGTTTATTGATCGTATCCGTGTTGAAATGGAAAGGTGGGCTCAACCGGTGAGTGTAAAACAGGTACGTCTTGAACCGGCTGTGCTGGGGAATGAAGCAGGTTTGGCCGGTGCCGCCTTTCTGGCACTTGAAAATTTGATTAACCAAAATAATACACCACGGATCGACACAGAATAACACACTATTATGAAATTAAAGGGGATGATTCACTCGATCCTGATATATAGAAGATATTAAATCAGGTTTATCTGACTATGGATACTTTTTATATAAATATAAAGTTATCCGGTGTTATTCCGTGGTTCATCAGGTGATCTGCTTAAACAGCGCTCAGAATGGATAAGCGATGTATAATCGAAAATTAGTTTTCAGTGCCGCCTGTATGGGGATGCTTGTTTTCGGAATTGTCATGACCACGATCGGTGCCTTATTACCCATGCTGATCCCGAAATTTCAGATCGACAAAATTGAAGCCGGTTCAATGATGTCCCTCCTCTCGATCGGTATTTTGATAGGCTCACTCATGTTCGGACCGATCGCTGATCGTTTTGGCTATAAATTAATCCTCATATTTGCCACGGCATCGATTGTAATTGGACTGGAAAGTATTGCTCTGACATCGTCATTCGTGGTTTTGCAGGCAGCACTATTTGTAATCGGTGTCGGGGGGGGTATCCTGAACGGATCAACCAATGCGCTGGTGGCGGATACCAGCGAAAGCAACAAGAGTGCCCGTTTAAGTCTACTCGGGGTATTTTTCGGGATCGGCGCTATTGGTATCCCTTTTGTACTTGGGCTGTTGCTTGAATATATATCCTATGAATCCTTCATGACCGTCATCGGAGCTGCGGTACTTATTCCGTTAATATTTTTTGTCCGCACCACTTTTCCTTCTCCGAAACAGGCACAGGGATTTCCGGTGAAGGAAAGTCTTAAACTTATTCGCAACCTGACCCTTCTCCTGCTCGGGTTTATCCTCTTTTTTCAGAGCGGCATGGAAATTACCATCGGCAGCTGGACAACGACATTTTTGACCGAAGATCTGTCGGTCAGTGAAAACCGCGCGGTGTTTTTTCTGTCTTTCTACTGGATAGGTCTGACTCTGGCCCGTCTTGGTCTCGGCGCTGCGCTGAAGAAAATTGATTCTGGTGTTGTTTTGATGTGCTCCCTGATCGTGACATTTTGCGGGATCATGATTTTGATCAATGCCTCCACACTAACTACAGCAGTAATTGCCCTCGTGCTTATCGGAATCGGATTTGCTGCTGTATTTCCGGTGATTCTCGGATTTGCCGGCAGTTTATTTGCAAATCTCTCCGGAACCGCCTTCAGTATCTTGTTTGTCATCGCTCTGATTGGCGGATCACTGCTGCCATTGCTTACCGGAATACTGGCCGAAACCTATACGCTGCGATTCGGACTGGGAATTATTCCGGTAAGTCTGGTCTTGATCTTTTTAATATTCATTGCGATAAAAGGAAAACTAACCCACAGATAGACAAATTTTCAGGAGTGCCCCATGCTTGCAGAAGTCTGGTTAAAAAATGCACAGGATGTAATGAACAGAATCGCGGAAACCCAAAAAAAGGCCATTGATCAGGCCGCCACCATAATGGCTGATTCGATTGCTGCAGGGCGATGGGTCCACACTTTCGGCTGCGGTCATGCAACCATACCGGTCGAGGAAATGTATCCCCGCATCGGCGGTTATGTCGGATTTCATCCCATAATTGAACTCTCACTCACTTTTTTCACACGCATTGTCGGAGAGATGGGCATCAATCAGTTTCTTTTCCTGGAACGGACCGAGGGGTTCGGAAAAGAAATCATGAAAAGTTATGACTTCGATCCGCGCGATTCTATGTGGCTGTTTTCCCATTCCGGCATAAACCAGGTCAATATCGATATCGCTCTGGAAGCGAAAAAAAAGGGATGAAGATTGTTGTGGTCAGTTCCGTGGAAGGATACCAAACCGGTAAAATCCCGGCACAGTTCCGGTAAGAAACTAACAGAAATCGCAGATGTGGTCATCGACTCCTGCGTTCCGGCGCAGGACGCATCAGTAAACGTAAAAAATCACCAGGATAAGATCGGACCGGTATCCACCATCGGTTTTGTCACGGTCGTGTGGATGGTGATCGCCAACGTCGCAGAGAAATTGGTCGACCGGGGGGTGAAACTATACATCCACCCGTCACACAATGTGCCGGGTGACACCACCGCGAGGGATCGTCTGGACGAGGCACTGGCTGAATACAAACGCCGCATTACCGGGGTGTGAGATTATTTTGTTGCCCTACATCTGTGACACGAAGAGGCACGAAGGAGACACGAAATCACACATAGATCTCAAAGAATAGACGGGATAACAGGATCGACAGGAACGATGTGAATTTCTTCGTGGTCCTTCATGCAAGAATTTATTAATCTTGTTAATCCTGTCATCCTGTCTGTTTATTTAGGCTTCGTGCCTCTCTTCGTGTTACTTCGTGTAAACTTTAATTCAGATCAATGTTTACCTGGTGCTAACGCCACTCCTCTTCTTTCATACATGATATAGGACTCCAGGGCAATCATTTCGGGACTGTCCAGGGCCAGGGTTGGACCTTCCAACGGATTGAGAATACACCAGTTGATCATATCGCGCAGTGCAATCACACGGCCTAACTGCTTCTGGAATTTGGGATAGGTTTCCGGATGGGTATTGGCTGCATTGGGATGACACTGTGCACACGCCACCCCATTGGTACCCAGTTCCGGACTCACCCAAAGAGAACGCCCTTTCTCTACCACGCTCATATATTCCTGTTGCCAGCGGTCAAGATCTTTTTGGGTAAATTCATCTGCATAGGCCAGCACAACGATTAATATCACAGCCAAAACACCGGTAATTTTGATAAAGCGGATCTTCCTTTTTTGGGACATGGTTTTCTCCTTTAGAAATGGGTCTGGGCGGGAACACGCTGGTCTTCACCCTGGAATTTTGTGTCCTCAGGCCGGCCGGATTTGGGATTATAGGCAACTGTACGGTTGACATTGCTGTATAAATTGTAATCCATGGTTACGCGTCCGGTTTTCAGATTGATAAATTGCCAGCCCGTTGCATCCCGCTCAAAGAACGGATCTGCCCGGTTCATGGGCACCGTTAATTTTGGGAGATGCGTTTCAGCCTGAGCGTAGGTCTCCGGATAAGGCCAGGGCCAGGCCGTGGCCATTACGGCATAAAAACTGATATTTTCGATCTGATTATACTGAATCTGATGCACATGACCGTACACTACCGTTGCGTCCTTGAACGGTAACAAAAGCGCCTGTACCTCTTCTGCGTCATCGGTCCAGAAATTCCAGCCCTTATAGATCTTTTGTATCGGTGAATGCGAGAACAAAACAACCGGCGTATCTTTCTCAATACCTTGCCAGATCTTTTTTAAGCCATTGCACGCTGTTTTTCACCGACCATGAAAGGTGACCCATTGGGATTGTCGAGACCGGCCATTTCCAGCATGCGTTGTTCTGCAGTCGGCCAGCGTTCATAGGTCCATTTATCATAAGTAAGAATACTGTTCAGAACGATAAAATGAACCCCTTTATGATCCCAGCTGTAATAATGGGGACCGAATAACTCAGACCAGTATTCTCCAAGATCAAGATAATAATCATGCTCACCGAGCACACAATGGGTTTTGTAATTGAGTTTCGACAGAATCTCAGCCCCATGATCCAGTTCTGCCTTTGTCCCCAGTTGGGCCAGATCGCCACCGAATACCACAAAATCAGGTTTCGGTTGTAAAAGATTTGTTTCGGCCACCGCACGAATGAGCCCCCGATCCCAGTTTCTTACAAACTTTGTACCGGAAATATGCTGAATATGAGCATCAGAGATGTAAGCAAATGTGAAATTCTTGGCCGTATCGGCGAAGGAAAGTTCCACCAAACTGATCGGCATGGTCGAAACAGCTGTTAAAGCGCCCATCTGTTTTAGAAACCTGCGGCGTGAAATATCTGTTTTATTCATAGTGCACTCCTTATTCTTTTCCGGATTGCTGGGCCAGCGGTGTAAATTCCGGGCTGGTAAGGGCCTCCATAAAAGCCACCAGCGCATCAATTTGGGCATCGGTCAGATTTAAGGGCCGGATGCCACCGCTGAGAAAATCATTGACCGGATCGCCCTCAAGAGTTATCCCGCCGTTATTATAGTGGACAACCACCTCACGCAGCGTTGCCAGGCTGCCGTCGTGCATATAAGGAGCCGTGACGGCAATATTGCGCAGTGTCGGTGTTTTGAAGGAACCGAGGTCATCAAACTCGGTTGTCAGGGCAAAGCGTCCCAGTTCAGAAGATCGTTTATCACTCAATACCCTAACATCCACTTGTGCGGCGGTCAGATTGGCTTTAATATATTCTCCGGCAAGTTCAGGGACCTCTTTTTGGATATCGTTGATGCCAACGCCGATATTATGGAAGCGGTTATCGGTAAACAGGGCCTGGGTCTGCTCAATCACATGACAGGAAACGCAGCGTCCCTCGTTTACAAAAAGATTAAAACCCTCTTTCTGCTGTTCCGTCAGTGCATCGGCCTCACCACCGTAAAAATAACGATCAAACGGGGTGTCTCCGGCCACAATGGTTCGCTCGAATGCAGCGATTGCCCGGGTCACTTCTGTCATCGTAATGTCATCCCCGCTCTTGTTGAAAACGGTCTGAAAAGCCGCGGTGTAGTCCGGATCCGATTTGATTATATCCAGAATCGGTTGATGATCCTTAAGACCCATTTCCACCGGATTCACAAAGGGGTGCAGGGCCTGGTCTTCCAGATCCGGAGATCGGCCATCCCAGAACATGGATTCGAAGTAAATTGAATTAATAACCGTAGGTGCGTTACGTGTACCGGTGAGTTTATTGATTCCTTCTGACACTTTTAAAGGCGAATCCGTGAACGCCTTTTTTGCGTCGTGGCAGGTTGCACAACTGACTTCTCCGGTTGTACTGAAACGTTTGTCGTTGAACAGCTTTTCCCCCAGCGCGATTTTCTCGGGTGTCTGTGGATTATTTTCCGGATAAGTTATAACTGGCAAACCCAATGGTGTTTTCGCCTCCGGCATATCGGAAGCGGGCAGGTGTACCAGGCTGAAAATCAACGCAGCAAGGAGCAGCGGGCCATATTTACCCATTATTCTTCCTCCTGTTTAAGTGAGTTAAATAAGATGTTGCGGTATCATTAAGAGAATATGTTTAATTATAACCGTTCTAAATAGTAAAGTCAAGAAGCTTTTAACCGGGTTAATTAATTTTCTGCTTCAAAAACCACCCATTCGGGTAGTTTTACTTTATACCTGATCATCTATATTTATTGGTAGATACCTCTATTCATAAAATTGATTAGTGGCTCGGTTTAAAAATATAGATATATATGAGAAAAAGATTGAATTTTCTTAATGGCGGATATTCAACAAAGAACTGATATTTACCAACGGAGGAAAGTAAAATGAAATCCATTTGCCTTACAATTATATTGATGTTCGGAATGCCTATCCTTTTGCCGGCGCAGGATGACGCACGCTGGGACGATAGTTTCAGTCTGGGAGGCTTAAACGGTTATGTACAGGCGACCGCTGTGGCATCAAACGGTGATGTTTACGTTGGTGGCTATTTCACCCTCAACAACGGCGTACTGGTTAATCATATTGCCCGGTGGGACGGTGAAAACTGGCATGCGCTCGGAACCGGCACAAAGGGAGGTTGGTATGATGGCTCCGTTGACGCCATCGTCATCGACAGTAACCGTGTGTATGTGGGAGGAAGTTTTAACCAGGCCGGCGATATTACAGCCAGCAGTATTGCCATGTGGGATGGAGAAGCCTGGCATGCACTAGGAAGTGGTGTAACTGGAAAGGTGACCGCTATTGCTCTGGAAAACGGCAATGTGTATGTGGGGGGATCTGATATAAGCGAGGCCGGAGGTGTTGAGGTAATGAATGTCGCGAAATGGGATGGCCAGAGCTGGCACGCTATGGGGGACGGCCTTACGCGCTATAACTATGTGAACGCCCTTGTGGCCCACAATGATACGGTCTATGCAGGTGGAAATTTCATCCTATCCGGGACCGATACAGTTAATCATGTCGCCATGTGGGATGGCAGCAAATGGAACGATATCGGGGGAGGTGTCGATGATACTGTTTTCGATCTCGAATACGCGGACGGTTTGCTTTATGTTGGCGGTTATTTTAGAAACGCCGGTGGCTTGCCAACACAGAACTTTGCCATCTGGGATGGTCAGAAGTGGATTGGCTTTGAAAATGGCCCCAATAGCGGCGTTTATGCCATAGACGTCGTTGGAGATGACGTGTATATCGGAGGCCAGTTTCAAAAAGTTGATACCCTTCAGGCCAACCGATTTGCCAAATGGGATGGTGAAAGATGGCATACCTACGGAAACGGATTCAATTTTACGGTTAACACCGTATTAGTGACCGCAAATATGATATACGCAGGTGGTGAATTTGAAACCAGCGGGAATACTGAATTAGATTATTTCGCCGGATGGGATGGTGATACCTGGTCATCACCAGGTAAAATGCCAGACCAGTCGGTTGATAACGGAGAGGTTAATGCCATAGCCGTCGATGGTAAAAATTTATACGTCGGCGGTACATTTAAAAGGGCCGGCGGCGATACCGTTAACCGGATCGCCATGTGGGACGGAAAATCCTGGCACAAAATGGGATCGGGATTCGACAATAGGGTAAATGTTATCGAAGTTGACAGTGGAAGGGTATACGCCGGAGGTGCATTCGGACGGACCGGTGATCTGCAGGTAAACCGGATCGCCATGTGGGACGGTGAGAAATGGAATGCCCTCAGTACGGGGATGAATAATCAGGTTTACACAATCGCTTTCCACGGTAAGGATGTGTATGTGGGCGGAAATTTCACCTCGGCCGGGGAGATATGGGCCCGGCGGATCGCCCGCTGGGACGGCGAGAAGTGGCATGCCCTGGGTGGTGATGGAAGTTTGAATGGTGCCGGCGGGCTTGATGGTTATCCCAATAGTTACGTCACCTCTATTGTTGTGGATCAGGATACCGTTTATATCGGTGGATTTTTTGCCAGCGCAATTTATCAGGACAGTTTCATCAGGGTTAAAAGCATGGCCAAATGGGATGGCGATACCTGGTATGCGCTGGCGCCATTCAGTGATGTAAATCAACAATTAATAAAATCGATTTATGTAGAAGATGCCAGAATTTATGCGGCAGGCAGTTTCCCGCGGATCGGCGGCTCACCCGCGAACAAGGTGGTCATGTGGGATGGCTCTACCTGGAGTGATATTGGTGATGAATTCTACTACACCGCGTCCTCTTCGGCCGGTTACACACTGGACGCTGTTTTAAAACAAAATGGTACCCTTTACACCGCTGGCTTTTGTGATCTGGCCGGGAAAGATACCGTGAATTTTATTGCCCGCTTTGACGGACAGAATTGGGTTGCGCTTGGTAGTGGCTTAAATGATAATGTCACTGTCCTTGCTGCCGACTCCAATTTTGTTTATGCGGGTGGACGGTTTACCATCGCTGGCGATAAAGGTAGTTCGCACATTGCCCGTTACAATGTTACCGGTATATCGGCAATAGAGGACAGATCTTTGAGCACGGTTGAGGATTTTACCCTGTCACAGAACTACCCCAATCCCTTTAATCCGATCACCAATATCAAATTCACCTTACCAAGATCCGCTAAAGTCGTAGTAGAGATATTTAATATGCTCGGGCAGCACGTCGAAACACTGGTGGACCGTAGAATGCCCGCCGGTACCCATTTTATTGCATTCAATGGCGCACAGCTGGCCAGCGGCTTATATCTTTACCGGCTCCGGACTGACAATTTCCAGGCGGTGAAAAAAATGATCCTGCTAAAATAATATCATATGCTACTATGGGAATTGTATTTTGACGGGATAACAGGATCGACAGGATATATAATTTTCACGAAGAACCACGAAGAATAGCAAAGATCCACGAAGTAATTTCAGAGAAAAAAATCAATTTATTTATGTTTTCTTCGTGTTCCTTCGTGAAATATCTTCAGAATCCTGTTAATCCTGTCTGTTGGTGATGAAATAAAGCGATCAGGTAAGACGTTCGCGGATCGCTTTGGCGATGGCCGCGCCCTTGGAGTTTACTTCCAGCTTGCGGTAAATATTGCGGATATGGAATTTTACGGTATTGATATCGACAAACAATTCATCGGCGATCATCTTATAACCCATCCCCTCACACATCTTCTGCAACACTTCCCGTTCACGGGTTGTCAGAGGTGCTTTTGGCTGAGAATCGGCCTTGAACGAATTCACTACCATACGCGCGATCTCCATGCTCATGGGCGCCCCGCCGTTCATGGCCTCCCGGATGGCTTCGATCAATCGGCCGGGAGAAGTATTTTTTTTGAGGTAACCGCATGCCCCGGCACAAAGTGAGTCAAACACATCATTATCATCTTCACTGATGGTGAGCATAATAATTTCTGTATCTGGCAATTTTTGCTTGATCGGCTGGATCCCTTCAATACCGGTCATCCCAGGTAAATTTATATCCATCAGAATGACATCCGGGGCATCTTCGGCAATGGATACAAGGGCCTGTTCGCAACTGCCGTAATGACTGACACAGGAAAAACCGGCACTCCCCGCGAGCAGAATAGCCAGGCTTTCCCTGATTTCCTGATCATCTTCAATAATCACTACATCTATGATTTTATCTTCCATATTTGCTTCAATCAAAAATCTATACCACTAAAATATTGATAAGAGATTCTTTATACAACTGCCTGTTCGGGTAGTTTAATGGTCAGTTGTACAGAGGTCCCTTGCCCCGGTTTTGATTCAATCAGCAGATTACCATTCAGGGCGCGGGCACGATCTGCCATGTTGTCCAGGCCATTGCCATGATTCTTATGGTTACCGGTGTCAAATCCGATCCCATCATCATGCAGTGTCAACTTCGCCGCATTATTAATTTCGATGATAAACCTGATATTTTGGCATCCGGCATACTTCAATGCGTTGTGCAGGGCTTCTTTAAAGATCCTCAGGATGTGCTGCCGCCTGTCCATGTTGAGTCGGATCTTTCCCAGATTACGATTGAAACCTGAGACTTTAAAAGCAATATCCGTTCCTTCAAACAACTCATCGGCAAAATTTTTCAGCCGGACAACCAGGTCATATAGGGTGTCCTTTTTAGGATCCAGTTGCCAGATAAAATCCCGCGTCTCATTATAAAGGTTATCCGCATTTTCAATAATTCTGGTCAGATAATTACGGGTTTGCTCATTTTTAGTCTTCAGATCATTCATCAGGATCTCCCCAAAGAGAGAAATTCTGGTAATCCGGTTTCCCAGTTCGTCGTGAAAATCGGCGGCAACCCGGCTGCGCAGTTTTTCTTCCGCGGCTTTTTCGATGATTTCCACTTTTTTCCGTTCGGCGATCGCTTTACGCTGCGCATGATTGACGATGACGCGGACAGAGGTATAAGAAATGATCATGAATAGCATCAGGTATATGAAATAGGCCAGACCTGTGCGAAACCACGGCGCTGTCACGATAAAACTGAACGATACCACTTCACTTGTATTTTGATAGACGTTCCTGGCGCGTACCTTAAACGTATATGACCCTTCCGGGATATGGGTATAATCTTTGCGCGTTTCGTCGGTCCATTTGGACCAGTCCTGATCGAATCCCTCCAGGAAATACTGGTATATATTTTGTTTCGTATTGATATAAGAGGTTGCCGCAAACTCAAATCTGAGATCATGTTGGGCATAGCTAATCTTATGCACTGAAAACCGCTCGGGATCGGCACCGTTAAAGATCGTAGAGTCCCGGTTTATGGCTATCCGCCGGATGGTGGTATTAAAATTATGGTCGATTTTTTGAGCAACGGATTCGTCGTACCGCAGAAGCCCGGCCGGCCCGCCCATCCACACCGGGCCATCTGGTTCGGGGTAAAACGTGTATAGTGGTGCTCTTGGAACCGGCAAAAATTTCCGGTATAAAAGCCTGCCCTGTTTGATCTGAGCCGGCCGTTCGTTGCGGTTGAACCAGATATTGTTATATTCCCCAACTGCCAGTACCGTGTAGGATGCCCAGCGGCTATCATACAGATCGGATTCGCTTTTTGCGTTTATCGGCGAAAATCTTGAATCAACCGGATTGAACCGGTAAATACGATTGCTGGTGCCGAAGAGAATGTCATCCCCATCGGGAAAAACCAGATTATAGTTCATGGAAGGCAATCCGGATACGGTGTCGAACCGGTCAATCTTTAGGATCTTATTTGTTGATCCTTCAAATTGCACCCGGTAGATGCCATCATAGACTGAACCTATCCAGAGACGCCCTTCCCTGTCCTCTGCCACAGTCCGGGCCTCGATAGTAATATCCGGCAGGCGCCCCTCGTCGTGCCATATTCTGCCGGTCCGGTAAAGGGAAGCCACACCATCGTCAAGCCCAAGATAAATCCGGTTGGTATCAACAGTCGAGCGGATCATTTTCCAGGAACTCTTATTTGTTACCAGGGTGAAACCCATCTGATCCCACTGATAAACCCCCTGGTTACAGGAAACCAGTAAACGATCTCCCAGCGAAAGTAATGACCAGCACTGGCTTCTCAGGCCGGGCAATACTTCAAATCCGTAGGTGTCATCCAGCGGGCCGGGAGGCGTTTTCCGGTAAAGCCCCAGACCGGTAGCGGCAAATATCACCCCTTCATGACGGACAATATCCTGAACATTTCCCTCCAGACCGGTCCGCTGGTCAAAGACGCCAAAGGGTGATGGATAGATTACCTGTGCCAATCCCCGGTTGGTCGCCAGCCACAACGTAGATTCCCGGTCCTCATAAACATACCAGATATTGTTATCGGGCAGTCCCTTGGATTTATTGATCACCAGACTTTGCCTTGCCATCGTCATCCAGGACGATCATCCCGCCGCGTATGGTAGTAAACACAAATGCGCCGGTTCCCAGACAGATCCCGTGATAGATCTGATTCTCGACCAACCATCGGCTGACTTCCGGACTAAAAGGGATTGCTTTTTTGTCATCCAGCAGGAACAATCCCATTTTTCTGGCACCGATCAGCAGCCGGTCATCGGGTCCCGGCAGTAGAACATAAACCCGGTCATTTTTAAAGGTCTCCCCTCCCGGAATTACCTGTAGTGTGTCATTTATCAGGTGCATCAGGCCCGTTTCCATCTGATGAATATAGAGCCCTTTCCCGGGAAGATAAAATGAGGATTGAAAGGCACCTGCAGCCCCCCAGATGCGGATCTGACCGGATAGATCGAGTCTGAACAAATACATCCTGGTACTGAAATAGATCCCGTCCGGTGTGGCATGGGTTTGCCATACATTTCCAAATTCCCGATAGGCTGAGTCAAGTCTTGAAACCATGGATATATAGCATATTGTCCCGGTCGAATCCGGTGACAGGTATCCGAATTCATTCTGCGCACCGGCATATATTGTCCCGGCAGAATCTATCGCCAGTGACCGGACAATACTGCCATTACTTACGGAAATATTTCGCCACGTCACACCATCAAACTGGAGGATTTTACCATCAGTATTCGCGAAATAGATCAGCCCGTCCCGATCCTGCACGATGCCCCAGTTTTGACCATGGCCCTGATATTCATCGGGGTGATAATTCCACATGAACGGGATACCGATCTCATTGAATTGATTTTTTTCCTCCGGTATCTGAGCAAGACAGGCTGAAGAAAATACAAGCAGGAATAATATACGAGGTACTAATGTCAGGTATTTCATTCGGTTTTTACTCGTCCTTCAACAACGCTTTTTCTCTTCGTGTTTCTTCGTAACATTTTCTGCACTTTCGAGTGATAAATAGTACATCCTGTCGATCAACTTCATAACGACCTCAACTGGTTGTTAATTTTAAACAGTAATTAAAATAAAAATATAAAATCCAGAAATAAGAATCGTGTCGCAGGTCAAAAATAAGACTTTTTAAAAGCGTGATTGAAAAAAAATACGGAATGCTGAACGCCAAACTTCCGTACCAGCCCCCGAGCAACGTATCCGGATTACCGAAACCGGTCCTATCATTGACGGTAAACAGAATCGTATCGGTCTCGGCACTAACAGCCAGCAGTCTCCGATGAGCGTCAAAAATCGGTCCATTGATTTCAACTTTTACATAACTATTACATTCCGCCTGCTTCAAATATCTTATTTTAATATACAATTTACGCTCAAAAGATGAATTTTTATGAGCGCGAGGTATCAACGACCGATTTTTTGATTTTTATCAGGTGAAATCAAGGAAGGGAAGGATCATTTGAACGCCGAATATATGCCAAAACTGATCATAGATGATTTGGAAGTTCCGAAACCGATTATTCAGGGTGGGATGGGGGTCGGAATTTCGATGTCCGGACTGTCTTCTGCCGTTGCCAATCAGGGCGGCATTGGGGTGATCTCTTCCGTCGGGATCGGTTTGCTGGACCAGGATAAAAAAACCAGTTACAGAGAAAGAAACAAACAGGTATTGCAGAGAGAAATCCACAAGGCCAGGCAACTGAGTAATGGGGTCATCGGGCTGAATATTATGCTCGCAGCATCTGACTATGATGAGTTGATTAAGATCGCCTTTGATGAAGAAATTGACATTGTTTTTCTGGGGGCCGGGCTGCCCTTAAAATTTCCGGAAGAAATTAGCGCGGACCGGTTAAAGAACGCCAGGACCAAAGTTGGTGTGATCGTATCATCCGGAAGAGCGGTAAAATTGATCTTCCAATCCTGGCAAAAAAAATATGACCACGTCCCCGATCTTGTTGTCGTAGAAGGGCCAATGGCCGGCGGTCATTTGGGTTTTAAGAATGATCAAATTTTTGACCCCGGTTATGCTCTGGAAAAACTGGTTCCGGAGGTTCTGGATGTAGTCCATTCCTTCGAGGATCAGGCCGAAAAAAAAATCCCGGTGATTGCTGCAGGAGGCGTTTATACGGGAGCGGATATCTATAAGTTTTTCAATCTGGGTGTCCAGGGCGTGCAGATGGGTACCCGCTTTGTCGCAACTCACGAATGCGATGCCTCGCTTGAATTCAAGCAGTCCTATATAAATTCCAGGAAAGAAGATATCACGATTATCCAGAGTCCGGTCGGACTCCCCGGGCGGGCCATTCGGAACAAATTTTTAGATGAGGTAACGGTCGGGGAAAGAAAACCCTTTAAATGTCCCTGGAAATGTTTGAAAACGTGTGACTTCCGGGAAGCACCCTATTGTATCGCACATGCTTTGACCAGCGCCCAAAAGGGTAATCTGCTGGAGGGCTATACCTTTGCCGGGGCAAATGCGTATCGGGTAAAGAAAATTATATCTGTCAGGGAATTATTCAAAACGCTGGAATATGAATACGCGGTCAGCTGCGACAAACAGCAATATAAAAAGAGCCCCGGAGAAGCGTGTCGAAGCAGCGTAATTAATAATTTGCGGTATTTCTTTTTATAATAAATTTCGATGTGAATTTTTCTGTGAATCTTCAGGGTATACCTTATCTTTTATTGTTGGTTTTACTTCAAAGTCCTGAATAACGCCCCGGTGATATGATGAATAATTAAAAACTGCAAATAGATAGTAGCGTATGGGGATACTTATATGGATTTATGAATCCAGAAGTGCGAAATTATCCAATACCTACAATACGCACTATCGATTCTTGCCGCGATAAAAGTTATCGATTTTTCTTGCACTTCCGAATTGAATTCCTATATTTTAAGTGTCTCGTATTTATCTATCTATTCTAAGCAGTAAAAATATACGCTTTGTTCTTATATTCGCGACCTATAGCAAGCATCGATTCCGAGCAACAAATAAATACGGTTTCATGTGAACTTCGCAGACAGATCAAAATATAACCATCACTTTTATCGTGCGCGAACAGCAGGACCGGAATTACCGTAATTTGTCTTTACGCTTGATTACGTAAGCATCTATATATTTAATAAACAAAGGTTTGTGGGATCAGACCAACATGAGTCTTTACAATTAGAAGAATTTTTAATGATATCTGCCCTGAAAACAAAGGAAGATTTTTATCATGGTCGATTTTGTTAAAATATTCACATCACTGTTGTTATTTTCATACCTCTCCAGTGCTAAGGAACAAAATATAAAATTTGGGAACCTTTCGATGGCACATGGATTAGCTGCCAGCCGGGTTTTTGATTTGATTGAGGACCGGCTGGGATTCATGTGGTTTGCTACCGAAGCCGGATTACATAAATATGACGGCTATAAATTTACAATATATCAATATGATCACAACGACCCGAATAGCATCAGCGATAATTTTATCACCTGGCTGTGTGAAGATGTGAATGGCCACCTGTGGGTAGGGACATATTCCGGTGGACTCAATCAGTTTGATCCCGTGACCGGAAAATTTTCACGCTATTTATATGATCCCGATAATCCCCGGTCACTCAGTAATGATAATATCATGTCCATTAGTGCCTGTCCGCAGGACAGCGGCCAATTTATTTGGATCGGTACCAATTGGGGCTTGAACAAATTTAATCTGAACACCGGTACATTTAAAAGATATTTTCAATTTAAACGATATACCTATACCAATAACAGTATCGGTGCTTTACTCTGTGATAAGACCGGGATACTCTGGATTGGTACATCGCATGGCCTGTATCATTATAAAGCTGAAATTGATTCTTTCCTCTGTTTTATTGAAAAAATTGCTGTTAAATGTATATATGAAGATCGGTACGGTTATTTGTGGGTGGGGACTGCACGCGATGGCGGCTTATACAAAATTGACCGGGAAAAAGGTTATAATCAACATTATAAACACGATGAAGATAACCCCTTTTCGCTGAGCAACGGCAATGTTCGGGCAATCGGAGAAGATCTGCAGGGCAATCTCTGGGTTGGAAGTTATAATGGCCTGAATCTTTATTCAAAAGAAAAAGATAATTTCCAACGGATTTATCACATACCCAACGATCCACATAGCCTAAACGATAATCAAATCACAAAAATCTTCCAGGGTCGTTTTGAACCTTTATGGATCGCCACTTGCAGAGGTATTAATAAAATTATAAACCGTCGAAATAAATTTACCGGTTTCCGCATAGAACCTGAATTAGAAAATAAACCGGGTTATCATTCTGTCAGAGCAATCCATAAAGATATTGGGAATTATCAGAATTATCTCTGGGTCAGTGGCTGGGGTGGCGGGTTATTCCGGTTCAATATGACGGCCCAATCTCTCAGACAGATCTATAATAGATCACATATTGGTGGGAATTATATTAAAGCCATATATCAGGACCCGTTCCGTTCAAATTTATTATGGTTGGGGACCTGGGGCAGTGGCCTGTGGCTTTTCGATAAGGATAACCTGCAATTCAGCAAACAGCTGTCCAAAGGATGGGAACCATACTTCATTTATACCATCGTGCAAAGTCAGGGAGAAGGTCTATTTATCGGAAGCGCTACAGGACTGTATATTTTTAATCCGGAGGATCATACCTACGAAGCCATTGATGATTCGGCTGTTCAAAAACAGAATGATTACATAACGGCTATATATGAGAAAGAACCGGGACATCTATGGTTAGGGACCTATTATAGCGGGTTGAAGCAATTAACATATTCAAGAGATTTCGACGGGAGGATCCGGACAACATATCATTATTACAAGCATCAACCAGACAGACTGCATAGTCTGTCCTGTAATGCCATCACCTGTATTTATGAGGACTTTAATGGAAATCTTTGGATTGGCACCAGAGGCGGTGGGATCAACAAATATATTAAGGTCGATGATAATTTTTTCTGTTATGATAAAAATCATGGTCTGCCGAGCAATATCATTCATGCCATTCTCGAGGATAACCAAGAACATTTGTGGATCAGTACGCAAAACGGTCTCAGCCGGTTCAATCCGGAGACAGAAATTTTCGATAACTTTGATATAAATGACGGTTTGCCGTGCAATGAATTTAATCCCCGTGCAGCTGAGAAAAGCGGCGACGGAATTATGTACTTTGGCGGCTCCAACGGTTTTAATTTTTTTCATCCGGATAGTATTTTATTTAACCAGTTTATTCCCCCGATTGTTATAACTGATTTCCAAATCTTCAATAAATCGGTTGATCCCGGTCCGGATAGCCCGATTAAGACACAGGTATCAATGATTAATGAAATTACACTAACCCATGATCAGAATGTATTTTCCTTTGAATTCGCTGCGCTTGACTACAGCAGCCCTCTTAAGAATAGATATACCTATAAGATGGAAGGTGTCGATCCTGAGTGGGTAGGAACGGATGCTTCACGGCGATTCGCCACCTATACAAATCTGAATCCGGGTGAATATACCTTTCGTGTGAAAGGATCAAATAATGACGGTATCTGGAATGAGACCGGAGCATCCGTAAAGGTGATTATACGGCCCCCGTGGTGGCGCACATACTGGGCTTACATCTCATATATGATCTTTTTTATTCACTTGCTATATTCTTTACGCCGTTATGATTTAAAACGGCAACAATTGAAACACGAACTTGAACTCGAACATGTGCATGCTGAAAAACTGCAGGAACTTGATCGATTAAAATCACGATTTTTCACTAATATTTCACATGAATTCCGCACGCCGCTTACGCTGCTACTCGCACCGATTGAGACTATGCTCGGTCGGATACGTGATCGTAAATCACTGGATGAACTTTCACGGATGAAACGAAACGCAAAACGATTGCACCGATTGATCAATCAATTACTTGATCTTTCCAGGCTTGAAACAGGTGCGATGAAACTGCATGTCACGGAAGAGAATATTGTCAGATTGATAAAAAATCTTATTCAGTCCTTTGAATCCCTGGCGATGCAAAGGGGAATTGATCTGAAATTCCGATCTGAAAACGATGAAATTATCGCCTTTGTGGATAAGAATAAAATTGAAGATATCCTGATTAATGTGTTAAGCAATGCCTTTAAATTTACGGCACCGGGTGGAAGGGTTGAGGTAACCGTCGATACCGGTATAAAAGAGCCGCCCCCTCAATTCCCCAATGCCCGGAGAAAGGCGGTCTATTCTCCCTTGAATAAGGGGGATAAAGGATCACAAAAAGATTGTCTGATACTTAAAATAACCGACACCGGTATTGGCATCCCTCCCGAGCTGGTCGATAAAATTTTTGATCGGTTCTATCAGACCCTCGACGCAGAGCTTCGTCCCCATGAAGGCTCCGGTATCGGCCTGGCACTGACCAAAGAACTGGTCGGATTGCATCACGGCGATATTGAAGTCGGCAGTAAACCGAACAAGGGGACGACATTTACCATTTACCTTCCGCTGGGCTGTCAACACTTCAACGCGGAAGATTTTGGTGCAGAATCCAGACAGGCAGAGGAACCGGTGCAAACCGGTATCATCGATGAATTGGAAATCATCTGTGCGGATACGGAGACGAAACCTGCCATCACCTTTCCGTTTCACAAACGACCAGTCGTGCTCATAGTTGAAGACAATGCCGATATGCGCAGTTACCTGCACGAACTTCTTGAAACTCAGTATGATATCATTGAAGCCCAGGACGGTCTTACCGGTTTGGAGGCAGCGACCAAAACCATTCCCGATCTGATCCTCAGCGATGTGCGGATGCCGGGCATGGACGGATTCGAACTATGCCAAAAGGTTAAAACCGACGAACGGATAAGCCATATTCCGATTATACTGCTGACTTTTCGTGCCACCGTCCAGGATAAGGTAGATGGTCTGGAAACCGGTGCCGATGATTATATTACCAAACCGTTTGAGGCCATTGAGTTAAAAGTGCGGATTAAAAACCTGCTCATACAGCGAACAAAATTAAAAGAACGTTTCAGTCATGAAGCGATCTTTCCGATAAAAGAAATGGCTCCGACCTCAACCGACGAGAAGTTTCTCACCCGTGCCATGACCATTATTGAAAAAGAAATATCAAATCCAGCATTTGATGTGGCTAATTTTGCGCAAGCGATGGCTATAAGCCGCGCTCACCTCTATACCAAACTGCACGCCTTAACCGATCAATCGGTAAAACAGTTTATTCGTACGATTCGGCTAAAATATGCCGCACAACTATTGCAAAAACATACCGGGAATATTTCCGAGATTGCCTATCAGGTTGGTTTTGGCAATCCGGCTTATTTTTCCGAATGTTTCCGTAAACAGTTTGGTCAGCCCCCTTCTAAATTCGCCCTTAAAAATTAACGAATACACCAATTACCCTTGCCTGCGTCCACATTTCGAAGTCGTGCAAACGACTGAAAATTCTATACTGTCCATGCAAAACATTAAATATTTAAAAATATAAAAGAACCACGCCTAAGAATATCAGACATTGCTGATAGAAAAACAGACCCCTCTGGTAGAATACCTTTAAGTTGCAGGCTATATTTATTGTCAAACTGATCATCCTCATTCACAATAAGGAGTAAGGTATGAATAAAATTTTACTCACAACCGTCATTATTTTAGCACATCTACTAGGGCGCACAGAGGCTCAGACCTTTCCTGAAAAACTTTCCGAGCAATTCCAACAGGAATTGGAGAGACAACTGGAAGTTTTGGAACTTGCCGGGGTATCTGCTGCCATTATTATTCCGGAGCATGGGATCTGGAAGGGGGCTTGTGGAGTGTCGGAACCTTCGAATACGATTGAAATGGAGACTGAGATGCTCTTTTGGACCGGATGTATTGATATGATGTTCACTTCCACCGTCATCCTGCAGCTTGTAGAGGAAGGCAAACTTGATTTGGAAGACTCCCTGTATAAGTGGCTTCCCACCTACCCAAACATCGATAGTACCATAACCATTCAACGGTTATTAAATCACACCAATGGTCTTTATCGTTGGCATTTTAATCATACAAATACTGCCCATGATTCGGTAAAAGCGGATCTGTTCAGGTATTGGGATCTGGAAGAATTTTTATTGACTTTTATTGTCGATCACCCGGCATATTCCCCACCTGGTTACTGGAACTATCAGGAAACCGATTATGTTCTGCTAAATATGATCATTGAGAAGATAACCGGAACCGATCCATATATCCAGTATCAGGAAAGGATAGGGCAGGTGCTGGATCTGAAGCAAACTTATTTTAACTGGTCCGACACGATCTCGGCTGAATTTGCCCAGCCCCACCATGAGGAATGGCTCGATTTTTATAAAATGGCTGCTTGGAGTATTGGCGGCCGGAGGATCATGTCGACACCGGCAGATCTCGCCACTTTTGCCCAATACCTTTTTGAAGGGCAGTTGCTTAGTCCCACCTCTTTAGCTGCAATGAAAAATTTTATAAATATTGAATATATTGTCGACCCTGTGGATGGCTATGGATTAGGTTTATGCCGATATAAATTGTATGACCCCGATCCGAAAGAATTGTGGGGCCACTGGGGTTTTGATCCGGGATTTTCATCTACCGTACTGTATTGGCCTGAAAAAAAAATAAGCATCGCCTTCTTCTTTAATAATTGGGGTTTTATAGATCAAACCAGTGACATGGCCGAGGCATTATTTGGGGAGGTAGTGGATTACCTATCTGCCCTGGAACCTGAAATCAGCAGGCACCCCACTGTCTTCTCCCTGTCTCAGAATTACCCGAATCCGTTCAACCCTTACACCGTCATTAAATGGCAACTCGCCAGCGCCTGCGATGTGGAATTATCCGTTTACAATCAGACAGGTGAAAAGGTGAAAACCCTGGTATCCCGGCGAATGAATGCAGGAAATCATAATTATAAATTCGATGGTACTCATTTTGCCAGTGGTATTTACTACTATCGGTTGTCAGCCGGGGATTTCCGGGAAGTTAAAAAGATGATCCTACTGAAATAAGGTCTTACGATTTGTTGACCCTGTTAAAATGCTTCCAAATCAGTTTCCGGAAGGTGGGTACGCTTTTTTGACCGTATACTTGTGATCAAAGATTGGCAACGAGCGGATTAGGAACGCTCACAGGCATATTTTAAAATTTCAATGTCTGGTTTTTCCATTTTTAGCAGGGGTTCCATAATCCTTACCGATTTTTCCGGGTCTGTATCCCGCAGTAGTTCCCCGAGCATGGTGGGTACGATCTGCCATGACACACCGAACCTGTGTCTTAGCCAGCCGCAACATGCCTCTGCTCCCCCTACGGAGGGCTTTTCCCAATAGTCATCCACTTCTTCCTGTGTCTCACAGTTCACGATAAATAAAACGGCTTCATTGAATTTGAAGTGTGGTCTTAATGTTTTTCGCGCACAAATATGATGTAATTAAACAGTCCTGACTATAAATGGATATTTTAAGGTGATAATAAACGATATACCGCACTACATATTGTTCCATACAAAGAGCCCGAATTCAGTCCTTTCGGGTGCATTTTATTGACTGCTCGATGATCCCGATCTGATATATATCGGGTTTGACCGACATTACCTTTACAAGGTGAAATCAAATTTATTGCTTCCCTGAATAGAAATGTCAAAGAATATGCGTTCAAGGAAATAAGCTGTTATTTATAGCGTGTAATATTTATCATTTATGGAGGTATCTATGGTACCAATTTTATCGTTATGGCTGCCGATTCTGCTGTCGGCCGTATTTGTTTTTATTCTCAGTTCAATCGTTCATATGCTGCTCAAGCACCATCAGAGTGATTTTGTAAAACTTACGGACGAAGACAAGATCATGGAAGATCTGCGCAAGTATAATATTCCGCCGGGTGAATATGCCATGCCCCGGGCCGTCACCTCAAAAGAGATGGCCGCACCGGAATATATCGAAAAGACAAAGAAGGGACCGGTTGCTATCCTTACGGTCTCCGAAAGCGGTCCCCAAAAGATGGGCATGAATCTCTTTTTGTGGTTTGTCTATTCTGTAATCATCGGTATCCTGGCGGCCTATGTCGCCGGGCGCGCACTGGGTCCGGATGCCCATTATCTGGCGGTGTTCAGGTTCACCGGTGTCACGGCGTTTATCGCGTATACCGTGGCCGGCTGGCAGGATTCCATCTGGTACAATCGCAAATGGAGTACCACACTAAAAAATACCGTCGACGGTCTGATTTATGCGCTGGTGACCGCCGGAACCTTTGGCTGGTTGTGGCCCTAAACTGAAATAATCACGATTGATACAGCGGTGTCGCTCTGACACCGCTTTTTCCCGCTATCCGGTTAAGGATGGTGCCCGGTAATCTCCCGTATTTTTGTTAGGTTACCGGGACACTGATATGCTGCCCAGGGGTGATTCGCTATACTGAATATGATCAGAAAAGTGCGCGCGGTGTTGATGTTATTATCCCGCGTCAATTTAATTTCTTCTATTTAAGTACATTGAGGCGCGGGAATTCAACACCAAAAGGACCGGAAGAAAAGTAAATATGAGTCGCTTCATTTATCCTTCCCGGTTGCCGTTTGAATAAGTTTCGGAAGGTCGGTATTTCCATCCTGGTATTTAAAATTGAATATCATTTTATTTATTTTCCAGCCCGCTTCTGTTTCCAGGAGTCCGAAGTCATATGTGCCGACCACAATCCAAACATTTTTACCCGATTCATTGGGCAGGTAGTGGCTTGCCGTCCCGTAGCAGGTCAGACGTGCTCGTTTGTCATCTCTATCAACCAGATAATTGCTTACCTGGTGATGGGTCGCTGCAAACCCGGGCAGGAATCCACTCCATCCATCGATGAGTTGACCAGGGGTCATCACGGCTGCCTCTATCCCCGTGAATGATGAATAATCGAGCAAAACTTCATCGGCAAAAAGAGTTCTCACGTTGTCCCATTTTTGTTCATCCGTATAGACGAATAATTTTGTGATCTGCTCCTTTATCTTTTCCGCCATGGGTTGCGCGTCAAGTCTGCTGAGCAAAATTAATCCCCAAAAAAGACATATGACTATATTGCGCATATCCTGCCTCCTTTTGCTTTTATCCGTTCAAATTTAAATTTTCCTGAGCGTTGCTGATATATTTAATTGTTTTGATCTATGCAGAATATGAAAGGGGTCAGTCTAAACAATTTAAAAAAAACAACAGCCAATATATAGAAAAAACCATTTGAAACAACGCTTAATTCCGGTAGCGATCAACAAAAAATAAATTAAAACCTTTTCCGTTCATCCGGCTGGGATCGGGATCAGCCGCCCACCCTTCGGTTTTCCCACTGCCGGTTGCCGATGAATCTTCTTTCTCCGTTCCAAATCTGGTTTGAATATTTACATTTTCCCTTGCTGTCAGGGCATTTTAATCAACGGTTTATCGGTGGAAAAATATAAATCGATCATAAACTTGTGCATTTTTTTGACGATATATTGATAAAGTAGGCGTGTCTGATTGTGAAAGGGTAAAAAAGCAGATATTTATGTCCTCATCATTTATTGGAAAAGTATTGGATAATTACCGAATCCTGGAAAGACTGGGGATCGGCGGGATGGGTGTTGTTTTTAAAGCAAATCACATTAAGCTGGATAAGGTATTTGCCATAAAGATAATCGCTCCCGGTCTGGCTATGAATGAACACTTTATCAAGCGCTTCCAGACCGAAGCAAAAGCCCTGGCTAAATTCGAAGACCCAAATATTGTGCGCATTTATGACCTGCGTACCTTTGAGGATCAGTGGTTTATTGTGATGGAATATGTGGAAGGTACCACACTGACCGAAAAGATCCTGAAAGATGGCGCATACCACTGGGTTGAAGCGCTCCCGATTATAAAACAGGTACTCAGTGCCGTCGGTCATGCCCATGAAGCGGGCATTATCCACCGGGATATAAAGCCGAGTAATATCCTGATTAATGATAAAGGTTTGGTTAAGATAACCGATTTCGGCCTGGCCAAGGATCAGACCCAGAATACCAACACCGTCTCCGTAACAAGCGGTGGGACCTTGTATTATATGTCACCCGAACATGTAAAGGGCTTTTCGTTTATAGATGCCCGCAGTGATCTTTATTCGGTTGGAATGACATTTTACGAAATGCTTACGGGCATTGTCCCATTTCAGCATATAAAATCGGATTTTGATTTACGTGAATCGATCATCCGTAAAGAATTTGATAAACCGCGGTCAATCAATCCCACGATACCGGTGAAGTTAGAATCGATTATCATGAAATCGATCAAAAAAAGTCCGGATGACCGTTACCAGACTGCCGATGATATGATGAAGGCGATCCTGGATTTTGAAGCAGAAGTTGGTCTTTCTGAAAAGAAATCGGAAGAAAAAACGGTGCGGAGCAGAAATGTGCCGGTGCCCCCCACAGAACCGGCAAAAATTTCGGACATCCCATTACCGGCAGAATCAACAGACCTGGTACTTCCAGAGAAAAAGCACACGCTGATCAAGCTGACCGGCGTATTTTCTGTTCTGGCTGTTATTATTTTTGTCCTGCTCAGGGGCTGGATATTTACAGATTCGTTATCTTCACCCGCCGAACTTCCGGCAAAAACGTTACTTTCACGTTTGACGATTTCCAGTACACCGGCAGCCGCCTGGATTATCATAAATGGTGATTCGGTTGGTAAGACACCCCTGAAAAACCACGCAATAGCTGCAGGCCAATATGCATTGAAAATCAGCAAGGATCACTATAACGCGGTCGATACGACCATTTCCTTAGCAGAGGATATTGATCTTGGAATGGCATTTACCCTTCAAAGTACGGAAAACGAACAACCGTTGACCGCGTCACAGGCAAATCCTCCCAGGAAGCAAATGGCCGTTTCTTCCGTATCAGCAGAATTGTCGGTTCAATCGGATCCGTCAGGCTCGGAGATCTGGGTGGATGGCAAGTACAAAGGAATAACACCACTGCGTTTATCAAAAATTGCGCCCGGAAGTTACCAACTTGAGATGCGTCTGGAAGGTTATGAAAATTACACCCGGGATCTGGATCTGGTGGCGGGAAATAATCCCCGGATCAGCGCCGAACTGAAACCATTCACCGGCGGTCTGTCGATAACAAAAGATCCGCAGGCGGCAAAGATTTTGGTAGACGGTAAAGAAGTGAACAGTCAAAAAGCGCCTGTCGCCAATATCAACAGCATTCCGGTGGGAAAACACCTTATCGAAGTTTCCCACGCGGGTTATGCGTCCTACAAGCAAACAATAGAAATAAAACGCAATGAGATCACTGCCATTACCGCAAATTTGGTGCGCAACGAAGGAGATCTGAGCATTCAGATCAGGCCCTGGGGATCGATCTATATCAACGGTCAATTACAAAAATCTTCCGCAGATATCAAATATACCGTCAGGCTGCCGGTCGAGCACTATGATCTGAAGATTGAACATCCGACTTTGGGGGTGTGGCAGAAAAGGGTTGAGATCATGAAAGATAAAGAATCTGCTTTGATGATCAATTTTACAAAACAGATCGCCATTCAGGTAAAAGCCGTTGACGACCAGGATAATCCGCTCAACGGTGAAATATTCGTGGATGGCCAATCAACCGGACAGGTTACACCCGGCGCCGTTTCTGTGCGCATCGGTATGCACAGGATCGGTGTGAAAAAAGTTGGGTACGTTCTTGACGGAGGAGACCGAGAAGTCCTGATCGATTCCGGCATGGATAATATTCTGGTCTTTAATTTAAAGAAAACCAATTAGATTCAGGGATGATTTATGATACCCGGTAATGCGCATAACGTTGTTGACATAAAAATAATTATACAAGGTGGTAGCCTATGATCTCCCGAAAAGGCGGATATAATTCCCCCGTAGTATTTTTATCGCTTGCTCTTTTTTTACTTCATTTTCAGGTCATGAATGCCGCACCTATGCAAATCACCGGAGATGAACAGTCATGTCAGGCAAAACTGGATCAGGCAGAAGAAAGTTATTATAACGGCGAACCCGATTTGTCGATCAGCCTTGTCTCGCAATGTCTGGAGAATACATCACTGAGCAAGGATGCAATAGTCCGTGCCCATAAAATTCTTGCCCGGTGCCACCTGGTGAAAGAAGATACAACCGGGGCGAAAAAACAGATCCGGTTGCTGTTACAGGTAAATCCGGCTTACCATCCGACGATTGAGGAGGAATCCCCGCGATTTGTCAGCCTCGTAGCTGAAATGAAGGAAGAACAGGCAAAGATGGCGGCGACGCAGGAAAAGACCGGGATAATTCCATGGATATGGATCGGAGCGGGCAGTGTCGCTGCCGCTGCGATTATTATTGTCGCATCCGGATCCGGCGGAGAAGAAAACACCGGCACCAATAATCCGTTACCCGCACCACCGGTATTGCCATGAAGCCAAAGGATAAGACGATGAAACAGAAAATGGCCATACTATTTCTGGTATTCGCCAATCTGCTGGTCGCCGATACACCAGTCCCTCAGGGAACCATCGACGGTGATACCTGGACAAGTGAGAATTCCCCATATATTGTAAACGGAAATCTCATTATCGAAGACCTGACCATTCAACCCGGTGTGGAAATCAGGTTCACAGACAAATATAAATTTGAAGTAAACGGCATTCTGCGGGCAGAGGGATTTCATAGCGATTCTATTTATTTCAAACCGGATGCGTCAAATCCAAACAGCTGGGAAGGTATAAAATTTAAGAATACATCCATCGCTTCTTCACTTTCCTATTGCCGTATTGAGGGAGCCGTTAATCAGGGCATTTTCATCGATCAGGTTCAGCCGGATATATCAAACTGCCGTATTGTTAACAATATTGGAAATGGGATCAGATTAAAAGATACCGGTCTCGAAATTAAACATTGCATCATCACTCACAATACGATAAACGGCATTTATCTTGATGTATCGCAGATCAGCGCTTCAAATTCAATAATTTCGGCTAACACCCTGAATGGGATTCTCTCGACCAACGCCGCGGATGTAATTACCTTAATAAATACCGTAATTGCCGACAATCAAAACATCGGCCTCAGCTGTCAGAAAGGGATGCTAAGCGTTAAAAATTCGATTATTTATGATAATGCTACGCAAATCTTTATTGTCGACAATGTCCCCGATGTGACCTACAGCGCTATTCAGGGGACACCCGTTTATTCCGGTACCGGAAATATCAACAATATCCCCAATTTTGAAAATCACAGTTTATATACCCTGGCGCCGCAATCGCCCTGTGTGGACCGCGGTAATCCGGCCCTGGCTTACAATGATAAATATTTTCCGCCTTCATTGGGCGGATCACGCAACGATATGGGCGCCTACGGCGGACCTGAAGCAAATCTTTGGTATCCGCCGCTCTATATCAAACCACCGTCCATATCATTCGGAAAGGTGACCCAGGACAGCAGTGCAGCCGTTTCAGCCAATATTCTGAATTACCGGAATACAGGTATCGCGGTATCAGATATTGATTTTTCGGGCGATGATAATCAGGTATTTTCAGCGGACAGGCAAAATTTCTTTCTTCCCGTTTCCGATAGTCTGGAATTAGGGCTCTCCTTCCTTCCGGATCAGGAAATGATATTCCAGGCAAATATGGTCTTACAAACACTGTCACACGGCAAGGTATTTTTGCCCCTGAGCGGTGAAGGCATTGTGGCGAAAATGAACGTCATGCTACCGTCAATTGATTTCGGCACGGTAAACCTGGGAAAATCCGATGCGATAGTCTTACCCATCCAAAACACAGGGAGTGACACGCTTCGCCTGAATGTGTTTTTAGTCACTGGTTCCCCGTTTAGCGTGAATATATCTTCTCTTCTAATTGGTCCCGCCTCATCATCAAACAGCATCGAAGTCAATTTCACCCCGGTTCTGCCGGTATCCTATCAGGATTCTCTGATTATTTTAAGTAATGACCCGCTGAAAAGCCGTGTGGCAATTCCGATAAAAGGTATGGGCACGGGACCGGTGATCGAGTTCAATGAGGATCCAATCGAGTTCGGAGCGGTATCCGTTTATTCCGACCGCATAATTGATCTGATACTCGGGAATTCCGGAAACAGCCCGCTGATCATAGACGATCTCAACATTACGGATCAGCATCCGGATAGCATCGTGTTTGAAATTACCTCTGATTTACCGGGTCTCCCCATAACGATCATGCCGGGCAGCAGCGTAAATGTACCCATCCGATTTGCGCCCATTTCGGCCGTATCATCAACCGCCCGGCTCATGATCAGGTCCAATGATCCTTTCAACGGAGCGGATTCAATCAACCTGAGCGGAACCGGTATTGCCGGTTCACTCGTTCTGTCGGCGACTGAACTGAATTTCAATCAGGTTCCGCTCGATTCACAGTCCATTTTTGATCTGACGATCCATAACGAAGGTTTGGATGACCTGGTTATCGATAGCCTGGAAATTACCGGCCAGCACGTGGATAGTCTTGTCTATGAAATTATCAATAGTCTCCCGGAACTGCCTATAACGATCGCACCGGACAGCAATTTGATGGTTCAGGTCGGTTTTTCACCCATGAAGGCAGGCAGGGTAAATGCTCAGCTCGTGTTTAAGTATTACGACCCATCCGGAAAAGAGGCCAAGGTTCGTCTGACCGGAACAGGTATTGCCGGCAGACTGATGTTATCCCATGGCGATCTAAACTTTAATGAGGTATCACTCAATTCCCAATCGATTCTCGATCTGACAATTGGCAACGAGGGTCAGGATGACCTGATTATCGACAGCCTGGGCGTTACCGGCCAGCATCCGGATAGTCTGGTATTTGAAATTACCGGTACACTCCCGGACCGGCCCATAATCATTGCCCCCGACAGCAGCTTGATCGTCCGGGTAGGTTTTTCTCCGATAAAGCCGGGTATGGTCAATGCCCAGCTGGCCATAAAATACAGCGACCCGTTCAGTAAAGATACGACGATCATGCTCAGCGGGACGGGAATTGCGGGCTACCTGACCTTATCGTCAACCGAACTGGATTTCAATGAAGTTTCACTGAATGCACAATCCGTGCTGGACCTGACGATTGGTAACGGGGGGTCCGATGACCTGATCATCGACAGCCTGGGCGTTACCGGCCAGCATCCGGATAGTCTGGTATTTCAAATTACCGGGATCCTCCCGGATCGTCCCATAATCATTGCGCCCGACAGCAGTCTGCTTGTCCGGGTCGGTTTCACACCGATAAAGGCGGGTACGGCGCATGCGCAGCTGGCAATCCGGTATGACGATCCGTTCAGAAAAGACACAACGGTCATGCTGACCGGAACCGGAATTGCCGGTTCCCTGATCCTGTCGGCAGTACTGAACTGAATTTTCCTGAGGTACCCCTCGGATCCGAGCGTGTTCTGGATCTGATGCTTAGTAATCATGGAGACGATGCCCTGACCATCGACAGTGTGAAAATCGCCGGGCAGAACAATGACAGTTCAGCCTTTGAACTGATCAATGCCGGACTGCTGCAATCCCGGATACTGGAACCAGACAGCAGCCTGACCGTCCAGGTCAGGTTTTCGCCGTTAAAAACCGGCACAGTAATTGACTCGGTTTTGATCAGCTCAAGTGATCCGTTGCGCGAAAATACCACTGTGCGGCTCAGCGGGACCGGAACCGCACCAAAAATCGAACTGTCGTCGACGCAATTGGATTTTGGACAGCTGCCCCTGGACTCTGATTCACTTAAAATCCTTTATATCTATAACCGGGGAGATGCGGACCTGTTGATTATACACGACAGTTTATCGATTAGCGGGGGTCACGCGGCATCATTTTCGATCGAAAACGTAACGGAGGACATCAACCTGGGTCCGGATGATTCAGCAACGATACGTATTATCTTTCAACCTGTGCAGACCGGTGTACACGAGGCTGAATTGCACATCGTGAGTAATGATCCCCATGAAAGGGTTTCGCCTATATCTCTTTCCGGCCGGGCGTATAATCCCAGTCCGGTTACCATCAGTTTTAATCAGCTGTTGTCCAGCAACCCATTCACCAATAATCAGCCGGCCACAATTGCATTTAAAATCAACGGTTCACAATCTGTTGATTCCGCTTTTGTTTTTCTCCGGCCTGGTGGCATGGCCAACTTTACCCGATTGCCCCTGAATCTTCAGAGCGGTGAGGATTGGACCACCGGGATCGACGCCTCACTGGTAACCGAACGCGGTGTTGAATTTTATGTGCATGTTTGGCATGCGCCGACTTCCACCTATTATCCGGCAAATGGAAATAATACACCAAAAGCAATCCAGGTCGACGTGCCGCAGATGACATTTCCCTGGCAGACCAAAAAAGAAGTGTATCAGATGATATCGATACCACTGGCCACATCCGGCCAGGATCTAAAGACGTTGTTCGAGGATGAGTTGGGGCCCTATGACAATACAAAGTACCGGATTTACGATCTGCCGGACGGCGCACAATACACGGAGGTCACGGGACTTGATGAGACGCTTCCGCCGGGAAAAGCGCTGTGGCTGATTACCAAAGAACCGGTTAATTTGGGATTTTCTAGCGCGCATTCTGTGGTGACCGATCATGATTTTGAACTATCGCTGCAGAAAGGCTGGAATCTGATCGCATCCCCGTTTGCATTTCCCATCGGCTGGAGTCAGGTCAGTACACAACTGGCCTTACGATATTATGACGGTTCTGACTGGCCGTTTGCATCCCTGCTTGAGCCGTTCAAGGGATATGCGGTCAATGTCGCCAATGATACCGTCCTCTTAATTCCAACTCGGGAGGCCGCAGCGGTATCTAAAGTAAAAACAACGGATTATAGGGAGGGATCCGAGGGGTGGCGCATCCGGATCGCCGCCGAGTCAGCGAGCTCAAGAGACCTGTTTAACTATATCGGCGCCTTACGCCAGAGCACATCCGCTATCGATCGTTATGATTATCCGGAACCCCCGCCGATTGGACAATTTATATCTTTAGCTCTGGTATCCGAAAATTCATCTGACAAGTTTTCTACGGATTACCGGGAACCGGATATCGATGAATACGTCTTCGCATTCGAACTATCGACCAATTTAAATGAACCGATAAATATATCTTTCCATGAGGAAGACCTGCCCGAGCAGTATGATTGGCTGGTGGTTTCAGAAAAACAGGGTATATACTTTCCGGAAAAATTCATCACTGGAGCGGATAAGCAGGTTCACTATAAAATCCTGGTCGGGACAGATCAGTATATTGAAGCGGCTAAATCAAATTTCAGTCAAATACCGCTTGCCTTTCATCTGGAGCAGAATTTTCCCAACCCCTTTAATCCGAACACGACCATAAAATTTAATCTGCCTCAAACAAGTATCGTTACGATAAATCTATACAACATCCTGGGGCAAAGAATCAACAGTCTGATGAAAGGGGTAAAAAAGGAAGCCGGTGTTTATCAAATTGAATGGAATGGCCAAAACGAATTTGGTGAGCCGGTTGCATCCGGGATGTATTTCCTTCACCTAAACGCCGGAACGTATAATCATTTCATAAAAATGATACTCAGCAGATGAAATATAAATCAAAAAATTAGTGCCGGTATATATGAACATTATTTAACCTGACCTATTCTTAAACCACATAGGTCACAGAGAAAAATCATTAATTATATGAAGTCTAACTAAGAAACATGCGAAATTTAATCAGAAAGCAAATTGATCGTCAGAAAACTTATAAACAAATGATATTAATTAACTTAATCCACTCTCTGTTCTATGTGGTGAATATTCCCGGTCAGGCAAATCAGGAAGAATATACTCTAAAATGAAACTTACTCCGAACAGATCCGCGACTGAAATTTCTGCCGGTTCCGACTCCTCTGAAAAATCTGAATTTCAGGGGAATCTTGAAATTGAGCGGTTCCTGGTATCTTTCGCAATAAATTTTATCAATTTGAATCCTGAAGAAATCGATGAAAAGATCACCGCAGGGCTAAAAGAGATCACCAATTATTTGCAGGTTGACCGGGGTTTTATCTACCTGATCAAAAATAGTCAAACCAGCCTGGTACTTACCCATCACTATTATCAGGATGGCATAAAGGGAAAAATCAGACAACATGAGCAGGTTGACAAAGAAGATTTCCATTGGCTCATGCGTGCCATTCTTGTCAACAAACCGATAAACGTTTCCTGTCCTGCGGATATATCGGCCAAGTCCAGCACCATAAAACTGATCATGGATGTTGAGCATACAAAGTCCATGCTACTCTGGCCGTTGTCTGCAAATGAAAAAATAATCGGATTTCTAGGCCTGGATCGTGTAAAGGAAGAGAAAAAATTTGACGATGATCAGGTATATCTTGTCGAAAAAAGCGCCGCTATTATTGCCGCATCATTTAATCGCAGAAAACAGGCGCAGATTGAATTGATGCGTGAAAAAAAGTACAAAAATCTTTTTTCTGAAATAGAAGATGTCGTATTTATCTCAACGCCAAAGGGTAAGTTTCTTGAGATCAATAACGCAGGGGTCAAATTATTTGGCTATAACTCGGTCCCAGAGGTGTTGCAGTGAAATATCGAGCAGGATCTTTATGACGATCCAAAAGACAGAGCGAACTTTCAAAATACGATAAAAGTCCGCGGTCATATAAAAAATTACGAGCTAAAACTGAAACGCAAGGACGGAACAAACATTATCGTTCTGGAAACAGCAACCGTCGTCAGAAATGAGGACGGTGAGATTGTAGCTTATCAGGGTATATTACATGATATAACAGAACGGCGTCTGCTGGAGCATCAGTTATCTCAGTCACAAAAGCTCGAGTCGATCGGATTACTGGCCGGTGGTGTCGCGCATGATTTTAACAATATTTTGACCACCATCAGAGGATACGCGGATCTGATGCTGATGGATGTGAAAGAATCGGACCCTCATTACGAACAGATTAACCATATTATTAAGGGCAGTCAGCGTGCGGAAGAATTGATCAGGAATCTGCTCGCCTTCAGTCGAAGACAGATGATTGAGCCAAAAACAATCGATATCAATCAGGTGATCAATGAACTGTATAGCATGCTCGCACGCCTGATAACAGAAGATATTAAACTTGATCTCAGCTTGGGAAAAAATCTAAAATATATAAAGGCCGATCCGACCCAGATCAAGCAAATCCTGGTAAATCTGGTGGTAAACGCCAATCATGCAATCAAATTGGATAAGCGGAAATCAAAGAAGCGGTCGATTAAAATTATTACCGATGAAACGGAATTGAATGGGCAGCTCAGGGAGATTCCACCGGAAAACCAGCGAGGAATGCATATTCTCATGGCGGTCGAAGACACCGGTATCGGCATTGAAGATGCAATCAGGGAAAAGATATTTGAACCGTTTTATACGACAAAAAAAGACGGTGAAGGGACCGGGCTTGGCCTGTCCACGGTATATGGCATCGTCAAACAGAATAACGGTTTTATACATTTGGAAAGTGAACCCGGCATTGGCAGTGTATTCGAAATTTACTGGCCGGTGACCACAGATGAAAGGCCGGATGACAAAATCATCGAGACCAAAATACAATTCAGACATACCAATGAGACTATCCTGCTGGTGGAAGATGATGCGGCTGTCCGGACCTGGATTTCGGGCGCTTTAAAAGCCCTGGGATATAAAGTCATCGTTGCAGAGGATGGCGAACGTGCGCTGGATATGGTCGTGAACGATGATCTGCTTGATTCGATTGATCTGCTGATCAGTGATGTCGTCATGCCTTCGGTAAGCGGTGAAGAGCTCGCCGATAATATCAAATCGCTAAAACCATCGATCAAAATCATATTATGCTCGGGGTATGCCCAAACACGGGTATTTCATGGAGAAAAATCCACTCAGAATAAATATTGTTTTCTCTCCAAACCATTTACCATTAAAGAATTAGAAAAGACAATTCGTTCGGTTCTTCAGTAAATAAACAAACGCAACTGTGTTTAATCCTTTCCCTTGACCTACCTCCGGCGTTTCTTTTTGTTGTAATTGATATTTTTTGAGAATATATTTGAAAGATCCGCTTATAACTAAGATACAAAGTAAACATCTGCATCTACTACAATCACTTTTCTGGAGGAGAACGAGTTATGGAAAATTTAGTACCTTTATTGATTCAATTGGTCAGCGGCGCTGTCGGCGGAAATGCAGCAGGTTCATTTATGAAGAATCTATCCCTTGGTACCCTCGGTAATTCCATTGTGGGAATATTGGGTGGCGGCCTTGGTGGTCAGCTGCTGGGCATGTTGGGCATGGCGACGGGTGCCGGCGGTATGGATATCGAAAGTATTATCGGAAGTATCGCCGGCGGTGGCGTCGGAGGTGCCGTATTGCTGGCCATTATCGGTGCAATCAAGAAAGCGGTAGCTAAATAAACCCATATTGTAAAAAGTGGTGGATCTTGCGATAATTGTATCGTCAGATGCCACCACTTTTCTTATGCACTTGTGAATTTTAACCAGCATAAAATCATCAAATAATTTCTCTTATACAGACCGGCAGGTGCCTTTTATCGTGCATTTACCATCCGGTGAGCGAAATCATTTAAAATTCATTGCGATTGATTGTCCCGTCTGGTTAATCATCCAGTATAAAAGTGATCATCAAAGCGACACGATACTCTTCAATTTTTCCGTTTTTAATATCAACCGTATTGATCTTTTACCCAGGCACTTTTCACATTTTTAAGCGTTTTATTGGCCCGCTGGATACCACTCTCAAGTGCATCGTCAAAACTTTTTTTTGACGAGGCAATGATCTCAGATACTTTTGCTACACTCATGATAAATTCCTTTCTCTTTTGTTTATTTCTTATTTCCTGTCCACTTATTTTGTGGTCCGGATCATTTAACTAATCAATCGATTAAGCGATTTCACGGTACCATTATCGCTGTGGAAAAATGGCACCCACAAAAATCCAAAGTACCTTTGTAAAACATCGGTTTTTTTAGGCTGAATAATAATCTTCTCCAGTGCTTCAGTTAAGCGGATCAAATTTTGCTGTAAGGTCATTGATCTGGTCATTCAACTGATCCTCAAGTTCCTTAATACGCGATTCGATTTGCAACATTTTTTCTTTCGCCCGGGCGATATCACTTTTTTCCTTGCTCAAACCGCTGGCAGATCTTGCCGCCCGTGTGACCGACTGTTCGCGAGGTTCTGCCACCCAGAATTGCACCAAAGATAGAGGAACCAACCGAAATGGCTGTATCTAGCATCTTTCTGCTGATATTGATCTCCTTCTTTATCCACCGTACGCTGGGCCGTCTTTAATTGTCTTTCCAGTGTATCTATTTTCTTTGAAAACTGTCGCTTGATCCGTTCAACTTCCAGGTCACGGCGTTCATGAGCAACCTGCTGCAGACGAATCCGGAAATCACGTTCTGGCTCATCGGGAAGTGAGACCGTTTTAAATGTCTCACTTTTCCAAAGTATCATATGGTAATTTTGATAAACAAAATTTTCAAATTGTTTATCCAATGCGTCAATCAGTTGCCAGTTTGAGAACAGCCGGTTCGCACGGGCATATAGGCCGCCTCTTTAAATGCGATACCGGCAAATACATCTGCCTTAAAACTAAATGATCTTGACTGGGTCCAGGAAATATCAACCAGTGGTGTGTTCCAGCGGCAAGGCATAAGCGACAGGAACCGTGCGGACAATGCCATATTGGTTATTAAAAAATGAAACATCCGCGGAGGCAACGATATATAAATGATAAATAACCTTTCCATCCGGTTCGATCGGCTGATCAACGGGGGCATAATTCTTGCCGGATCATGGCCGGTAAGTCTGGGCGGTGCATCCTGCTTCATATTACGATCACATTCGAAACTGGCGGACGTGAAGGTTCTGCTACGATTTCTCGGAATTGGCTTTTTTCCGGTCATCAGGGTTTTAATCTGTGTCCGCGTTAACGGTCCGCAAAGATAGGATAAGGCCCATCGGGTCCGGAAAAACTGGGGCTGTTTTTCATGAACACTATGCATCAGAAACTCACGTTTATTGAGCGAAGAAATCGTATTCATCAATGTTTGTTTATCAAAAATATCTCCCTGATCACCGCGAATCAGATCCATCGGCTAATCGTTCCTTATCTTTTTCGGTCTGCAAACGACCGATAAACCAGGTACCGGCATTGGACAGACCTTTATAATCCAGGTCGACCGGATTCTGGGTTGACAATACCACCCCGACACCAAATGCCCGGGCCTGCTTCAAGCAGGGTTAAAAACGGGCGTTTTGATGGCGGTTCGCTGACCGGGGGCAGAAATCCAAAAACTTCATCCATATAGAGGATCGCCCGTAAACTGGTACTTCCGGACTGTGCACGCATCCATCCGATAATCTGATTGAGTAATAAGGTAACAAAAAACATCCGCTCCTGATCCGACAGATGGGCAATGGAAAAAATTACCGTTCGCGGTTTACCCCTGGGCGTATAGATCATTTGATCAATATCCAGAGATTCCCCTTCCATCCAGGATTTAAATCCCGGTGCTGCCAATAAATTATTTAACGACATGGCCAGTTTCATACGGGCGGAAGCGGGATAAAAATCTTCCACATTAAATACACCGATTTGCTCGATCGGTGGGGCCTGTATCATTTGAATGAGACTTCCCAGATTTACATCTTTTCCCGTAGTCCAACAATGTTCCATGATATTCGAGACCAGAATGTGTTCACGACTTTGCAGCGGATCTGCATCATATACCCAACAATTCCATCAGACCGGAAACCGTCGTCTGAATGCGTTCCCTCAGAAGATCCAGATCTTCCAATAACTGACCTTTGGGTGCAGAGAATGAATCAACGATTGAAACCGGTAAACCGGCATTGCTTCCCGGGGTATAAATGACAAAATCACTGGCTTCATGAAGACGACTGATTCGTTCACCGCTCTGATCCCACTCGGAAAGACCTTTTTTCCATAGTTCGGCCTGGTCATGCGGCATATTTTTCCGCGGTCAGGTCTTTTTTCTTTGCTTCGTCCCGGTTTATCCACGGTAAGAAATCTGCCCCCTTAAGATCCGGAAAAGATAAAAGTAAATTTCCCATATCGCCTTTGGGATCAATAATGATTGACGGAATATTATCGATGGCCGCCTCTTCGAACAGGGAGATGCAGAGACCCGTTTTACCACTGCCGGTCATACCCACACAGACAGCATGGGTTGTCAGGTCCTTCGAATCGTAAAGTAAATATTCATCACTAAGATTTTTCCGATCCGCGGTGAGTTTTTTCCCCAGATAGAAAAGACCTAATTTTTCGAATGCTTGCATGGGAAGATTACCTTACTTTATCAAATTGTTTGACTCATTCAATATGTATTAATTACCGGTAATAGTGCCAGATTTTTTACCGGTACTATGTTTACCGACTGCTCCCTCAATTTGCGCAGGATATTAGCCCCGGGTACTATACGGGAGTAAAATATCTGCAATCATTGGCGAAAAATCCAACCAATCGGAGGTAAAAATATTTCCAGCTTAAATGAATGGATAAACACCTGTAACTTACTGGACAGATGGGCGCCTGAGTTTTTACATCTGCGCCGCAATTTCCTGGAGTCTTTTTATCCGTTCCTCTGTCGATGGATGGGTCGCAAAAAGTTTCTGCAACCCACCAAAGAATGGATTTATGATAAACATATGGGCATGTGCAGGATTGCCTCTGCTACTGATCGGAATTTGTTGTGCACCCGCTGCAATTTATTCAGAGCACTGGCCAGACCCAACGGTTCCCCGCTGATTTCCGCCCCGCCTTTATCAGCAGCATATTCCCTGTACCCGTGATATGGCCATTCTGATAATCATGGCAATCAAGGGTGCGCCAACCATAATTAAAATCAACATAATTGGATTTTTATTGCCCTGGCGGTTTGAACCGCCAAATCTTGAGAACTGACCCAGCATCGCAATCGCTCCGGCAAATGTTGCAGCAATGGTACTGGTTAAGATATCCCGGTTTTTAACATGGGTTAATTCATGCGCCATGACCCCGGATAATTCTTTATCATCCAACAGATTTAAAATTCCTTCTGTTGCCGCCACAGCCGCATGAGCGGGATTTCTGCCGGTTGCAAAGGCATTCGGGGTTTGTTCGGGAATAATATAGACCTTTGGCATCGGTAAATTTGCTTTTGCCGCCAAGTGCTTCCACCATATTATACAGCCGGGGATTATTTTCCGCTGAGGCTTCCTGCGCCCGGTATCGTTTCAACACCATTTTATCACTAAACCAGTAAGCAAAGAAATTCATCGCCCCGGCCGCAACAAAAGCCAGAATGGCACCGGTCTGTCCGCCCAATTCACCGCCAATCCAAACAAAGAGGACGGTCAAAACCGTCATCAGCAAAAAAGTTCGAAATGAGTTGTTCATAACGCGCATCCGAATAACCTTAACATATTACTTCTTTTTACCGCCAAACAGACCACCGAGAAGACCACCAAGAAGTCCACTACCACCTTTTTGAGAAGAACCGCCCATACCCTGCATGAGAAAACCGGCCACATCATCGAGAATACTGCCGTCACCATCCTGATCGAGAAGTGAACTGATACCCGACGAGCCCAGACCGCCGGCATCGCGTTGTTTGGATAAAAAGCCTAAAATAACCGGCGCCAGCATCGGGATTAATTTCATCGCTGTACTACCATCAAGATTAAATTGTTTTGAAATCAGATTTGCGGCTTCACCGCCTGAATTCCCCAGTAATCCGCCAAGGTTCGGATCCGGATTGTTATCCTGTGCCTTAGAGGAAAATAAATCCCCCAGGTTATCAAGCACACTGGCGCTTCCATATTTGTTTAAAATATGATCCACACGATCGGCTCCACCTTGTTCATCCTTTTGCTTTTTTAATCCACCCAAAATAAGCGGGGCGACCTGGGGCAACATTTGCATCACCTTCTCCGGCTCTATACCGAGAGTGGATGAAACCTGCTTGGATACATCACCTCCCAGTGAACCTACAAAATCGTCAATAAAATTTCCCATAATATGACTCCTAAGATTATAAAGGGAGAGTGACCTCTCCCTTTTTTTTAATTTTCCGGTTTACCCTGTCATCAGCAATACATTCCTGAGTAACCAGAAATCAGACTGCGTGGGTTTAATACCCGGTGTTTTTTATTTCTACCGTTCTATTTTGGGAACGCGTAATACCTGTCCGGGATAAATAAGATCCGGATTTTTAATAATTTCACGGTTTGCTTCAAAAAGAACCGGATACTTCATAGCATCACCATAATAAAATTTGGCGATTTTGGACAGTGAATCACCTCTTTTGATCGTATAAAAATCAAAAGGTTCCACAGCCGGTGGTGCGCCCAGATTTGCATCGTTGACTTTCTCAACCCCTTTCAGATTTCCGGCGAGGAGAATCGCCTTTTCTTTTGTTTCCTGGGTATCGCAGGATCCCGAAAGTGTTACCAGACCATCATCAAATTCAACTTTTAGATCCTTTACTTTGCCCGGTAATTCCGTATTGATCAATTCGGTAATCTTCTCGGCTTCGTCATTTCCGCCAAAAATATCACTCCCCACATTTTTTAAAAAATCAAATAAACCCATTGTTCTCTCCTGTATTCAATGCATCAACGCAATGAAAAAATGGAGACGCATTTTTCGCTTCAAATGATCCATGCGTCTCCTATTTAAATTAATATGTAACTTTTGGGCTCAGTTTTTTAGCACTGGTAACCCAATTCTGTACTGTTTTTTGTCCGGGAAGTTGTCTGACCAGCGGACGTTCGGTGGAATTTACTTCAACCATCTTGGCATATAAATTATCAGGACGGCGTGTTGCCAGTTCTTTAACGGTATCCACACCCGCTTTTTCGAGCAATTCCGAATATTCACTGCCAATCCCTTTTACACGATAAAGATCGGCCATGTTCACCCATTTTAAAATCATTGATTCATCAATCCCGGTTTTTTCGCCAATTCCTGACGGCCTTTTTTCGAGGCACCATTTTCCAAAAGGGCGTTGACACTGCGTACACCTGCCTTTTTGAATTTCTCTGCGAATTTTGGTCCGATACCTTCAACATCACTAATTTTGTAATTTGCCATGGTAAAATTCCTTTGTGTTAAATTTCCTGTTTTTGGGTTTTAAAGATCTAACTATTATTTATTTGTCTTTGTAGCAATCCTGGAGATCTAAATTACCTCATTTAAACTGTCGAAAATACTTCTGGCGATTTATTGATATTATCTTACTTCAAAAAGTACCTTTTTATTCCAGGATGTACAATAAAATTGCAACTAAAAACCTGCATCGGATGAAGAACATTCCCCGTATGAGCAGGTCGTTTTTTCACTGCTCAGCAACCTTTGGATCTGTATTCCCGGTGTAAAATTCTTAAAATCGAATGATATTTTATTTATATTGCTGGAGAAAGATTTATTGTGATTTTATAAAAATTTTGTTTCATTTGCAAGAACCGAGTGGTGATAAATGCTGAAGGATGGATAATATATACCCCATACCAAATACGCTGGCATTCTGGCGGGCTTTTTGAACGTATTATACAAAAAAATAGCGACATTTTTACAGGGCTAACCGCTTTTCTTCGGCCCATATTTTTTCAATGCGATATATTCGTTATTCTTTTCCCACGATTGTTGTTACCGCATTCAGCAAAAGGCGCTCGGTGAATCCGGCGACAAAAGAGATCACAAAGTAAAAATAGGGAAAATTAAAATCCTCTGCCAGGTCGAGAAAACTGAAATTAAAACCGGCCTCCAGTGCCAGATAGATGATCAGGGCGGAAACCGCACCGACGAAGATGCGCATAAAGGTAAAAAAATTACTGTTTATGACCTCCGGTATCCTGGTCACCTGTGAGGAAGCCCGGATTTTGAACATCGAACTGGTAATACTCCCCAACAGACCAAAAAAGATGACACTTAGCATGATCTGATTGTGACCGGGCATCGGGTCGATATCTACATTATAGAAGAACAGCGTGATCAGCAGCAGGGTAATCACAAGACAAAGGGTCAGATATCTGAAGGTTTTACGGGTGATGCGATTTTTGTAGTACTCGTTATTAAAATGCTCGTCGCGCAGGAAAGCCGCTTTGAACAATTCGACATCCCTGATACGGGTATGGGGGTTCTCCGGCGGTCCGATCAGATCAAATACGGCTTTTCTGCGCCACTCATTTAGTTTGCCGGCTTCCTGGCGCATAATTTTCGCCTCATCATTCATTTCTTTTTGATCCATTCCAAAGATCAGCATGCGCCTGGAGGCGTGAAATGATTTCCAGGCTTCATCGATCCTGCAATCGTCCAGCTGCCGGCAGGCTTGTTCATATAGCATCCGGGCGTGGGCGGTCCAGGACTTATGCGTACTGTTTGCTATGGCATAATACAGTTCTTCGCGGAAATACGCCAGGTCACCGCTCAGCCGGCGATATTTTGAATAGCCGGTAAAAAATTTGCACAGCGTGTGATACAGGTGTTTTCCCCTTTTCTTTGTTTCGGCTGCTAAAACCGGTTTGACAGGCGGAAATTTTATTCGCTTCAGCAGTGTTTTGATATCTTCATGGGACACTTTTTCCACGGCTTGTGCGGGGGTCAGCCACTGGATCTCTTTTACCTCGGCATCTCTTCCCAGCGGCGTTTCATCGGAAACTTTCATATGCCAGAAAATCACTACTTTTGGGATGTCCCGGTCATAATAGCTGATCGTATCCGCATAGGAAATGATTTCGGTTCGCAGTCCGAGCTCTTCGGTCGTTTCACGCACGGCGGCGGCTTCCCACGATTCGTTATTTTCGCGTTTCAATTTTCCCTTGGGCAGGGACCATTCAGGTCCATGCCGGTCGCGGTATACGACGGCGATTTTGTATTCTCCGTCTTCTTCTTTCCATACAATACCGCCGGCGGCGTGGATGATGTCAGTTTTGGACATATTCAAGGCCTTATTTTTATGTTTTTACCTCAGGTGCAGCGCATATGATAAGTTATTGTTCCAGGCCGAATTTCACCTTGATAACGAGAAATTCAGCCACAAATTCACCCTGTTTTATACTCTTTTATATTCAATTGTAAATAATAATAAAACGAGGATTTTATGGCAAGGTTTTTATTGGTGTTGAGCCTATATCTGCTCAAGTCTCTTTTCACCATATAAGGATAAATTTCTTTTGCTTATTCACCTTAATTGGGGCTGATTCCTGCTGGAGGATATAATTTAACATCTATGAAGTCATTTGCGATATCCAATATATTTAACTTTGTCAATGCTTCGTGTCAGGCGGAATTCGCGCTCTAACTGCCTCATCCGCTAAAATATATGTAGAGGATTGCCAAAAATACAGGTGGTGCGAATCGGAAAACTGGCCGGCAGATTTGCGCAAGTATGACAAAAAGGTATTCTCATAAATTCCTTCGGATAACCGGGAATTTATTGTCACGATCTGTAATACGTTGTTCCCTCATTTTTCATCTCGATAGAATATATTATCTCCATCAATACCGTCTTTTCGGTTTAAAAATTAATGGCAGATTCAACTATAAGCATGCTCATTCTGAATGATCTGCATGATATCCGGGACAGATAATTTATGATCATTTCATCCCGATAAAAACGGTTGGATAAAAAAACAGTTTGATGTATATTTTACATATATCCGGCACTTCTTTGATAGACGTTGTATTTACAGGCGGTAAACTCAGCTGAATACGAATATTTCAGATTATATATTCTGATTGGCAGGAATCTTGGTAAAATTCATAAATCAGCGAGGACTCTCTCATGAAAAATTCTTCTAAGATCGGGTTAAACGGTTTGTTGTTATTCCTCTTTATTGTTTCGCCTCAACTTCACTCAGACACCTACGATTGGGCAGATATGCTCAGCGGACCATTGATCGATGAAAGTTTCTCGATTGCTTCCGATGACGCGGGTAATTGCTATGTTACCGGTATCTTCAATGGAACGGCTGTAATAGGAGATACATCCCTGACGGCCAGGGGGGCCACCGATATTTTTCTGATCAAATATGATCCTTCCGGCGAGCGTATCTGGATCAGGCAGGCCGGCGGCAGGGAAGATGATGACAGTTATGCCGTACACATCAGTGCCGACGGTTACTGTTATCTGACCGGCAGTTTTGCCGATACCGCCTATTTTGAAAACGATACCCTCATATGTTTTGACGATAACATTTATTACTTTGATATCTTTTTGGCCAAGTACACACTGGACGGTGATCTGATCTGGGTTACCCGTGCCGGTGAAGCTTTTTGGGATGAAGCATTCGGCATTTGCACCGACACTTCCGGTGATATCTTTATCACCGGCTCCTATTGGGGCACAGCCAGGTTTGATAATTTTACCCTTTCCGGATTGTACGGAATGGGCGCCACCGATGGTTTTGATATTTTTATCGCAAAATATGATTCTGCCGGCCATGCCCTTTGGGCAAACCGGATGGTCGAAAGAGGCTGGGATCGCGGTTCCGATGTGGTCACAGATCCAGCCGGTAATTGTTATGTCACCGGCGGTTTCCAGACGGCCCTGCTCTTTGGGGGATTCGGGGGACCATCCCTGACTGTAACTGGTGGCAGCGGGGATGAAGATATATTTCTGGTAAAATACGATCCGGATGGTAATTTTATCTGGAAGACATCGGCGGGCAGTATCGGTTTTGACCAGGCCCGTGCCGTTACGCTCGACGACCATAAAGATATTTACCTGACCGGTGTGTTCAGTGACACCGCTGCCTTTGATTCGGCACATCAAATTCTTTCCAACGGCTTCATTGATCTGTTCCTGGCCAAATACGATTCCAACGGACAGGTGCTCTGGGTACGTGGAGCCGGTGGTGCCGGCGATGACGGCGCCAATGATGTGATAACCGATGGACTGGGTAATGTCTATATCTGCGGATATTTCAGCGGCACAGCCCTCTTCGGGGATTTACAGATTGAGGGTGGCGGACAGTTTATTGCCAAGTATGATGCGGAAGGCCGGATTCGATGGGTAAAGCAGATCGACGAAACCGATAATCTCGCTAAATCGCTTACCCTGCTTCCGGAAGGAAACCTGGTGGTGACCGGTGTATTTGAAAATACAGCCACATTTGGAGGCACGGTACTCAATGGCCAGGGGCAGTATGATGTGTTTGTGACCAAACTGGATACCCTCACCGTTACCGCTTTGCAGGATCGGTCATTTACGCATCCACATAAGTTTTTTCTGGCGCAGAACTATCCGAACCCGTTCAATCCTTATACGGTCATCCGTTGGCAGTTGGCCGCCGGCAGTTATGTGGAATTGTCGGTATACAATCTGCTTGGCGAGAAAGTGGCGACTTTGGTATCCCGGAATTTGCCGCCGGGATCACATGCGTATCGGTTCGACGGCAGCAACCTGGCAAGTGGAATCTATTACTACCAGCTGACGGCCGGGGATTTTCAGGCGGTGAAAAAAATGCTCTTGATCAAATAAAATGGCCTCAATATATAATATAATTTATTTTTTAAATATCACGAACAGGTTGAAAGGTGTAACCACAATTTAACATACATCTATTTTCCCCTTCGTGATATCGCACTTCACATTTTTCTCGGGATCGTTCTGCTTTGATCCTGAACAGGGACAGGATTTCATTGTCCCTATTTTATCTGCCATCGCATTTATTACCGCGCAAAGTACTTTTCAAAATTTACCATCTGAATGATTTTATTCAAGCTATCAACAACCCAGGTCGATAATTTAAATATAGAGGAAGTATAAACGGGTGTAAAAATAGCATGAGAGATCCAGGCACAGATTACAGTACCAGTCTTCATATCAGGTCTTCGAAAAAACATATAACTATCCTGTTTACGGATATCGAAAATTCAACCAAATACTGGGACAGATTTGGGGACGTGCAGGGACGACTTATGGTGGACCGTCACAACCGGCTGCTTTTCCCGGTGGTTCATAAATTTAAAGGCCGGATTATCAAGACGATCGGTGACTCGATCATGGCCGCCTTTGATAAACCGGAATATGCGCTCAATGCAGCCGTTGCCATGCAACAAACCATGGCGGCGGAAAGACAGGCCGATGAAACATTTGATATTCGTATCCGCATCGGAGTTCATACTGGCGATGCGATCGTTGAAAAGGGGGATGTATACGGAGATATCGTCAACGTGGCCGCCAGGGTGGAAAGCGCAAGCAAGGGCAATGAAATCCTGGTATCTCAGGCTACAGTCGCCTATATCGACGATGAATTTGCCTTTATTCTTAAACGGAAGGGCTGGTTTGTTCCGAAAGGAAAAAATAAAAAATTATATGTCAGCACCTGTGACTGGGAAAATCATCCCCGCCTGATCGGAAAATCGGTCAGGAACTCATATATGCCCGTTTCTGCAAGACAAAAGATTGAATTGGGCCTGTTTATAACCATTACAGCAGCTGTCTTCTATTTTATTTATCTTAATTATCTCCGCTACCTGGTCTCAGATTCCGAGGACTTCGCGGTGCGATATTTGAATTTCAACAATATTCTTGAAAACTATCCCTATCTGGTTGGGGGTGTCGGTTTATTAATCCTGATTCTCTCTGTTGTGTTTTTACGCATGCAAATGTTGCCTTTATTCATCTTACGTATCATAAAAGGCGGTTTTGTCTTTTCAATTGGATTTATGATGATCTATTTGATTGTATATTTTGGTCCCTTTCATTATGAATCCAGATGGAATGAGGTGCTCGACAGTTCCTCACATCGATTTCTAAAGGTGCTGGAAAATAACAGCAGTATATTTTCAGAGCCCTCGCTGCAAGGCAATAAAATTAAGCAAATGCCGGCCGGGCATGTGCTGCTGAACACCGGTTCTGAACAAATCGGTGATCTGGCCTGGAACAAAGTATTAGTCGGTGCACAAAAATACGGCTGGATCGTACGCGTGTCACCCGCCCAGATGGGTGTACCGGAAAAAATGGTTTCCAAGGAATATACATTCTATTTTCGCTATAAAGATCTTTACCCCTTTATCCTTGGTTTACTCTGCTTTGTCTTTGGTTTTTGGAAGTTTCGTATTCGACCGATTTAAAATCTTCTGACGCCCTCATCCGCAGTCATTCCTTCTTGGACCATGATGCTTAGCGAATCGGTTCATTATATAATTTTGTTCTTACCAATTTCAGATGAAAATCAAAAACCGGATCCGGCGCCATGCGATGGGCAAACAAATCAAATTCGCCGGTATACGGCACAAACGGCACAATGAACCCGCAAATAAAACAGCCTTTTTTAGAAGCAAGGAATTAATTATAATTTAATTTTGTTTCAGTCTTTATTATATCTCTATTCCTTCTGAAATCGACGTCTTCATTTGTTCTTTAGCAGACCGGATACGGATTAATTAATAATGTCACATTTAACTTACCCATAACTTTTTATAAGGAGATTTATAATGTTAAGCAGGTTAAGTTCAATTTTTATCGTCTCCCTACTTATCGTTTTCTGCGGTAGTCTTTTGTATGCGAGCGATACGGAGGAGATAAATATGACCCAGATGAAAAAGATTTACACGGAAGTTGTCAACAAAGGTAATATCGACCTTATGGATGAGTTATGCCAGAAGGACTTCGTGGAGCACGAGGCGTTGCCCGGCGTGGAATCAAATCTGGCAGGGGTAAAACAATTTTTCAAAATGTACCGCGCCGCTTTTCCGGATCTGAAGTTTACTGTCGAACAGATGATTGCCAAAGATGACAAGGTGGTCACCTATATTACCATCACCGGAACCCAGAAAGGTGAGTTCATGGGAACACCGGCCTCGGGCAAGAAGATAAATCTGAACGGTGTTGACATCATTCGTTTTGTTGACGGTAAAGCCGCGGAACACTGGGGCGTTACCGACACCATGACCATGATGCACCAGATCGGCGCTATTCCTGATAAATCACCTGAACAAGAAATGCATCATGAGTAATCCTGCACCGGGCTTATTCCCCGCCAGCCATAGCAGGCAAGATAAAAGCGAAATCACTTAAGTAAGTATATTGGTAATTGGTAATTCGAAAATAAATGTAATTACCAATTACCATTTACTACTTACCATCCAGCTGATCTGAATTTTCATTGTTAATCATCTCCAATAATTCTTCGAAACATCCAATTTGCTGCTTTCAATGATAGCGGGACCTGGTCTGAAACCATTTTTACAGACTGACGTATCATTATTATAGCCTGATAGCTCATAATCTGATCAAAATAATTACATAAATCCTGGGAAGACCTGGTATTTTAACCGAATTCAGGATCTTTCCGGCATTGCTCTGATCTTTCCTGAATAATGGGAAGGAATCCCGACTGCAAATGATACGCAATTTTAAAACAGAACCGGTAATCCCGTTCCGGATGGAGCCACTATCTGACAACACGAAAGGTTTTTGGTTCATTCTGTTGATCCTGTTTCCGCTTCTAATCTACCTAAGTTCATGCACCGGTGACAAAATCCCGCTTGATACTTCCGGGTATTATTATTACCGGGTGCCCGTTCAGACGGACGATGGCTGGGAAACCGCCTCTCTGACCAGCGTGGGAATAAATGAACAACCGCTTTTGAACTTATTGTACAGATTGAGCCTTACGGAAGAACACCTGATGCACAGCCTGCTGATCGTGAAAGACGGAAAGCTGGTTTTTGAACAGTATTTTCCCGGTGAGAAGTTCAATCTTGCCCAGTATACGGGAGAAACGGGATTTGATCTGAATGATACGCATAACCTGTGTTCGGCGACCAAAAGTTTTACCTCCGCGCTGACCGGTATTGCGATCGATAAGGGCTTTATTACGTCGGTTGACAAGCGGATCTTTGATTTTTTTCCCGAATATGCCGATATCCTTCATTCGTCCCCCGAAAAAGGGGAAATCACCATAAAAAATTTACTTACCATGCGAGCCGGACTGGCATGGGATGATGAATCAACTTCTTACTTCGATCCGCAGAACGATATGAACCGAATGTTCAACAGCCGCGATCCGATAAGATATGTTCTGTCCAGAGACCTGATCGAAATCCCGGGGACGATCTTCGCCTATCGTAATGGGAATACCAACGTGGTCGGAGAGATCATCCATAAGGCTTGTGACGAAAGCCTAGACACTTTTTCCGAAAACTATTTATTCAGCAAGTTAGGGATTACCGATTTTGAATGGCAGATGATATCCGATGATGTTGTTTTCTGTTCCGGTGATTTACGGCTGCGTCCAAGGGATATGGCTAAGTTCGGGTATCTCTTCTTGAATGGCGGCAGCTGGCAGGGAGAACCGGTCATTTCCCGGGCATGGATTGATTCCTCCACTGCACAGCAGGTAGTGCTGCAACAAACCTGGGCCGATCTGGACGGATACGGATATCAATGGTGGTTATGGGAAGATATAAATGACCTGGCATTTACCGCTTATGCCGCCTCAGGCTGGGGTGGGCAGTGGATCATCGTCTGGCCGGAGAAGCACACGGTTTTTGTCACCACCGCCGGGAATTATTATACGCCGGAAGCCATCCCGATAGAGTCACTCCTGGCGGATTATCTCATACCATCCATCAACCCGGGGATGATTAAAATTCTGCCGTGACAGGATTGAAAAGAGATAATTATAAAGGCAGTATGCTTATGAAATGGCTTGGCACATGTATTTTTGCCGTTTTTTTATTTATTTCGTGTAAAACAGGTGGGGATCCGGCCCCCTCAACGAACGGAACATATCAAACAGCTTATGGAACCATCACACAAATTGACGCCTATCCGCTCTTCCGGTACACCTATTCAGCTGATTACCAATTTGATGACTATCTGGAAACCGGGGACATTCCAGATTATACGGCCTTAACGAGAAACGCGAACAATTACGGATGCACCTGTTTTTCAGCCTATGGGGGCGGGAACCGGCTGCTGGGAAGGAATTATGACTGGCCGGAACAGTCTACCTATTTTATTGTATTTACCGATCCGGTGGATGGTTATGCGTCGGTCTCCACTGTTGATATGTATTTTTTCGATTATGATCAGAGTAAATCCCCGGGGTATTCCGGCAATCAGGACATTTTGCGTATTATACCCTACTACCCATTTGACGGAATGAATGAAAAGGGGGTGGCGGTCGGGATGAATGCCTTGTCCGAAGGGCTTGGGCCGTATGATGCGGGCAAGGTGACCATTGGTGAATTACAACTCATACGGCTTGTGCTGGATTATGCCGCTTCCACCCGGGAGGCGATTTCCCTGGTCCGGGAATATAACATCAGGATGGAGGATCCGCCCGTCCATTATCTGATCGCCGATTCGTCGGGGCATTCCGCGATCATTGAATTTGTTGACGGGCAGATGATCGTGATGGAGAACGAAGATCCATGGCAGGTAACCACCAATTTTATTATCAGTGACTGGCAAAATCCCATGGATGCCCCCTGCTGGCGTTATCAAAATGCCTGCACCGTGTTGGGATCAACCGGTGGGTCCCAGTCTGAAAATGGTGCCTTGAGTCTGCTTGAAGCCGTTTCGGTTCCCTCCACACGCTGGTCGGTTCTGTTTAATCTAAAAACCGGGCAGGTACAGATGGCCATGGGCCGGGCCTATCAAAATCTGCATTTTTTTACTTTATTTTAAATTTAATTCAGATGAACCTACAGGTCATCAAAACTTTTCTGATTTTCTATTTAAAATCACAAGTGTCCGGTTAAAAAATCATGTATACTTTCCAGAACTTTTTACGGAAGGATTTTAGCAGGACCGGCTAAAGTCCCCGGAGGAGAGTCTACTACTTGCCGTTAATTGCGGCTGATGTTATGGTTTTCATATCACCTGCATATATCTCGCATATACGAATCAGACGCATAAAAATGGAAAATCTAATTCCTTTCCTGATTTTGCTTGACATCCCCGAAGCCTTTTGTATATTAATCATACAGCCTTCACGTAAATAGCGTTACAGACGATTTTCGCTTAAATCCATATTGAATCTTTCATGCAATTTATTTCGATTGAAAAAATATTTTAAACCGAAATATTTAATCAAGCGAGGCTACTCTGATGATAGGGGAAACGATTTACCATTATAGGATTATAAAAAAAATCGGTGAAGGGGGAATGGGGGAAGTCTATCTTGCCGACGACCTCAAACTTGCGCGTCAGCTCGCCATCAAATTTCTTCCGGCACACCTGACCAAAGACAAAGAAAATATCAAACGTTTTGAGCGGGAGGCACAGGCAGCGGCTTCATTAAATCATCCCAATCTTATTACCATCTATGAAATCAATGAATATGAAAGCCATTTGTATATTGCCATGGAATATGTAACCGGCCGATCACTGCGGGAAGAACTCGAAAAAGGACATATGCCGGTTGACCGGGCAATAAATATATTCACTCAAATCTGCCGGGGTCTTGACCGCGCCCACCGGGCAAACATTGTGCATCGCGACCTCAAGCCGGCCAATATTCTGATCAGCAAAAGTGATGAAGTTAAAATCCTGGATTTCGGCCTGGCGATGCTGACAGGAAAATCGCGCATCACAAAAGGCGGCAAGATCCTGGGTACGATGGCCTACATGTCACCGGAACAGCATCGGGGAAAAGCCGTTGACCACAGAAGCGATATCTGGTCCCTGGGTGTGCTTTTTTATGAGTTGCTTACCGGTCGGTTACCTTTCCAGGGCGAATACAATCAGGCGATGATTTATGATATCCTGAATACCGATCCCGAACCGGTCCGCTCCTTAAGGAAAGATGTTCCTGAAGTACTGGATCAGATCATAAAAAAAATGCTGCAGAAAGAAATGACTACACGTTATCAAAGTGTTCATGATGTCCTGCTTGACCTGGGATCTCTGAGTCGTGAAAGTGATCCTGCCTTGCAAGTGGCGGGTTTGGCTCATCGGTATGATAAAAACAATTCCGATTTAAAAACGATCGGTAAATACAAAGTCATCGCGCCGATCGGCGAAGGGGGTATGGGATTGGTCTATCTCGCAGAGCAGACGGAACCCTTTTACCGGCGCGTGGCGATCAAAATCATTAAACTGGGAATGGACACACAACAAGTTGTCGCCCGGTTTGAAGCCGAACGCCAGGCGCTTGCCAGTATGGATCATCCAAATATTGCCCAGGTCTATGATGCCGGCAGCTCCGAAACCGGACGGCCCTATTTTGTTATGGAGTATGTGCCTGGTATTCCGCTGGACGCATATTGTGAAATACAAAAACTTACGATACCTGACCGGCTTGAACTCTTTATCAAGCTATGCCACGCGGTCCAACATGCGCACCAGAAAGGGGTGATACACCGTGATCTCAAGCCATCAAACGTGATGGTGACCGTCAAAGACGATAAACCTTACCTCAAGATCATTGATTTTGGTATTGCCAAGGCCATCGGACACAGTTTGACTGACCGAACCCTGTTCACCGAGCAGGGCCAGCTGATCGGTACGCCTGAATATATGAGTCCGGAACAGGCTGAAATGTCAGGACTTGATGTCGATACACGAACCGATATTTATTCCCTCGGTGTCATTCTGTATGAGCTCCTGATCGGCGTCCTGCCGTATGATCCTGAAGCACTCCGGTCAGGCTCTGTTAATGAAATCCGGCGGCTGATTTGTGAGACCGATCCGCCAAAGTGCAGTACACGTTTTAAGAATCTAGGTGATGACCAGACAAAAATTGCGGCACACAGGGTTATTGAATCATCTGCCTTATACAATCAATTAAAAGGCGATATGGATTTGATAACGACCAAAGCAATGGCCAAAGACAGGACCCAACGATATGCTTCGGCCTCAGAACTGGCCACCGATGTCGACCGGCATTTGAAGCACGAACCGATCCTGGCCAGTCCACCAACAACCATGTATCGCCTGAAAAAGTACATCAAGAGGCACAGAACCGGAGTTGTTGCAGCGGCATTCGTAATTCTGACCTTGCTGATCGGCATAGCCGGAACCAGTATCGGGCTTATAAAAGCAATTCGGGCAGAAACCAAAGCAAAAAATGAAGCACAGACAGCCCAGCAGATGTCCGAATTTCTCCAGGGGCTTTTTGAAGTTTCTGATCCCGGTGAAGCCCGCGGTAATACGATTACCGCCCGGGAAATTCTTGATAAAGGGGCAGAAAGGATAAACACGGAACTGAAGGATCAACCGCGGGTCCAGGCCCGGATGATGAATACCATTGGCATCGTTTACTGGCGGTTAGGTTTGTACGACCAGGCAAAATCGTTGCTGAAACAAGCCCTGGAGATACAACGACAGGCGCTTGGCGACAAGCATATTGAAGTCTCGGAAAGTCTGAACGGGCTGGCCATATTGTATTATGCCCAGGGTGACTACGCTTCGGCTGAAGGACTGTTCCGGGAGGCATTATCCATCCGGCGTTTCGTACAAGGTGATGCGGACCTCAGTGTCGCAAATTGTCTGAATAATCTGGCGATGACCTTGAAAGCACAAGAAAAATTTGATGAAGCGGAACCACTTTATCGGGAAGCGCTGGCCATCCGTCGCAAATTATTGGGCAGTGAAAACAAGGAAGTGGCGCAAAGCCTGAACAATATGGGGAAGTTTCTCTGCGATCAGGGGAAGTATGCGGAGGCAGAACAGTTGTTACGTGAGTCTCTGGCCATGAACCGTAAAATACTTGGTACGGAACACCCGGAAATCTCGGCAAACCTGAGCAATCTTGCCCAGGTGTTGCGTGCCCAGGGAAATTATGACGAAGCAGAGAAAATGTTTCACCAGGTATTGGCATTGGATCGTAAATTATTAGGGGATGATCATCCCTACGTGGGTGCAACCCTTCAGGAGATCGGCGTTCTGCTGATGATGAAAGGTGACTACTCCGCGGCAGAAGAGTCCTTGCGTGAGGCCATCGAGATAAAACAAAAAACATTCACTGCCGGGCATTGGAAGGTTTGCGTCACCCGGAGCCTGCTCGGCGATTGTCTGACAAAACTCGGCAATTATGAAGTTGCTGAAAAATTATTGCTGGAAAGTTATCAGAGTATCCAGAGCCAGCTTCCCGGAGCAAGTAAATATCAACGCGATGCTCTCCTGCGTATCATTACCCTTTATGAGGATTGGAATAAGCAGGAAAAAGTGTCCGAGTATCAGGCCTTGTTGGCAAAGTAATATTAATCCTCAGCAAATCCAATCGATTTAAGCATCAAATCTATTTCGGGATTAGACATAAAGAGCTCCCAAATCAAGCCTGTCCTATGGTTCTCAATCATCACGGTAATTGGAGCCTGGTTCAATCCCATATAAATATTGGCCACCCAGCCTTCCGAAAGATTGAAGGCATCCCGGAATCCATAGATCCCCCAGAGCCTGTCTCCCAACTCATAATAAAAGTACTTCAAAGCTTTCATCGATTGCACGGGAGTATAAGGAAATGATGCCAATGCGCCGGTCGGTGTAATTGTCCCGTTATCATTTCTTTGAACCGGTTCATGCGCTTTGTAGCCCCATGGATTATCGCTGGCGGTCAAACCCCAACAATTTTCCCCGTAACCCTTATAGCCGCGCGGATTATCGATACAATAGGCCTGATTAATTAAAGCAATTTTACGGTTGTTTTTGAAATAGTTCGTATAGCAGTCTTTTTTATGACGCGGATCAAATCCCATAAATGAGTAATGGGTAAAAAACAGCGGGCCTCCCCTGCCAACGCCCACATCCAGTTGAATATCATAAAAGATGTTTCCATTGGTATACCGGTTGCCTTTTGTCGTTTTTCCCCAGTTTTGGCGGTAGAGTTTTGCTTTTTCCGATTGACCGGCCCAACCGGTATGGTACAACTTTGCCGGAATCGCATGCGTCGGTGACGCTATGGCAAGCAGGTAGACAATCATTGTTTCATTCCAGCCTACCAGGGGATGATCGATATGCCATTCGTATTCCGGCGACCAGTGCCAGAAAAGGAATTCACTATCGGGTGTTCGTCGATACCAGTCCCATTCAATTGCTTCCCAAAGTTGCGTTATACCGGAATAAATTTGCTGTTCAATTGGACTTTCTCCCTTAAAGTATTGTCGCGCTGCTAATAAACCCTGCATTAAAAAAGCGGTTTCCACAAGATCACCACCGTTATCATATTTTCCAAATAAGGGAATAACTTTTCCAGAGTTGCCATCTAAGAAGTGGGGCCAGACACCATGAAACCGATCTGCCTTTTTTAAAAAATCAATAATTTTAAGAAAACGTTGCGTTGCTTCATCTCGCGAAATAAATCCCCGTTCAATTCCGACAATTAGAGACATAATTCCAAAACCCGAAGCCCCGACAGCCACCAGGTTTTCATCACCGGGAAGATTTTCGAGCGCGAGCCCCGCATTGGGATGAGCTGCTTCCCAATAATATCTGAAGCATGCTTCCTGAACCATCGTAAGTAATTCATCATCACCCATTGGTTTGGTTTCCGCGGACGCTGCCGTCGACAGCTCAGATTCATTATTATGAAAATCGATCGCACTGATTTTATAATAATATTTTTTTTTATTGACCCCCACATAATCGGCGAAACGATTTAAACCATTCTTTTGAATACCGATCGTCTGATAGTTGGTACTATCTGATGAACGGTAAATTTTATATGCTTGAAGGTCCTCTTCTTTGCTTAAATTCCATTTCAGATCCAGATGTCTTTCGTATCCTTTTACTGATAAACCTGCCGGTGCAACCGGCGCTTTTTTATCCTGCGCATTTTCATTGTATATTTTTATTTCATCAATAATCAGCGCGTGTTCCTGCCCGTCATCAATGTTTTGTGTCAAGCAGACAGATTGGGTATTTTGAAAATCAAAATCGGGTCTCAGTTTTGCAAATTCTTTAAGGGGAATATTGAGTTGTATCCATTTTTTTGCCGGAACTGAATCGACTATTTGATTTAAATTAATTTGAACGGTTGAAGCACCGCGGCGATTTCGAAGAAATATTTTGGGCAGGTGATTTCCGATAATTTTTTTTGGCGAATAAACCCATAAGGAAAGTGTATTTCCCTCAAAAGCAGAACTCCGCCCCCTCCATTTACCAACACCAATAACCGCCAGCCAGTCGCCACCAAATTCTGAACACCAGGTAAGCCGCAGCGCATTGGGTGCATTAAAATAAACCTTTTGTTCGACCGGCAACTTGCCATCGATTGAATCAACACAGCTCGGCGAATTAAAAGAAACCTGACTGTAATAATAAGATTCATCGGTCAAAGAATGATCAAAAATAACATGATTATCATAACCGTTTTGAGACAATACTATTTGACTCATCATAAGAACAACCGGCAGTATTTTTTGTAAAACATTCAGTGATAAATTCATAAATCTATTTAATTTAATTATGGAGACTTCTGAAAAATTAATTTATAATAAAAAAATTTGCCACTCCCGAAAGACGGGATTTTCAACCTGAATCCTGACCTGTCGTCAGGGCAGGTTTATTTCAGGGTTTCTATACTAGATTCTGGAATCCCGAACGAAGTTCGGGAGAATGACATTTTGACAGAAATTAACATTTTTCAGAAGTCTCATATAGTTATATAGAATTATTTTAATATTCCTTGCATATTCGGAAGTATGAACCTGCATACTTTAATTTTAATATTCTTTGTGCTACCGTGTAATTCCGCCTCCACCAGCCAGGGGCGGGCGGTGGTACATTATTCGGGCCGGTTAATCAATTTTAATGAACTTACCTTTTACAATAACAAGATTGTCCAAACTAACCGTATAAAAATATACCGAACTTGCCACCTGATCTACGGAGTTTCCAGTGCCATCCCATATAAAAGTATAGTTCCCTTTTGTTGATGCATAGAACGACTCTTTTTTAACACTTCGACCAAGTGCATCAAATATAGAGATGGTTATCTGACCGGGAATATCGATTTTATAGATAATTTTACTGAATGAATTGAACGGGTTTGGGAAAGCGTATACCGAAATATCCTCCGATTGACTATCATCTTCGCTTCCAATATTTATCGAAGTGATTTCTCCGGGCATATTTGTATCCATCCAATCCAGACGGGCGATAATCCAGTTTTTAAACCAGGTGATTTCTTCTTCATAAGAGTTTCCAATGAAGTAATTGGGCCAAACATACGCACCGATTACCGGCCATCTCTGATAGTTTCGGATACGTGCGTCCTCAATTTCAAGCGCCGCTCGATCTAAATAGGCCAGAATGTATTCATTGGAAAATACACCTTGTCTTATTTGTGTCCACCGGATCTTTAATTTATTCTGAAAATGTTCATCTTCAAACAATCGGTCAAACCAAAATACTCTTGACCATGCGGGTATTTCGGCATTCCAATCTTTCGTGGTCCATGGTTCTTCCCAGACACCTTCGCCAAAATTTCCAAAGGCAAGATTAAAGTCCCAAACAGGCCCGGCATATAACTTGCCGCCATTACTATCTTTCATTTTATACATGTAGAAGCTAAATCTGTCACTGTCTATTTCTTTTGTAAACTCCTGCAGTAAAAAATGATCCACAAAAGAATTTACGTCTATGTATTTTGCATATCCCTCCACAGGATCTTCAAAGTTATCACCAACGAGGCAACGCTCGAACTCATAAATAAAATTCTGGATATACGTTTCCTGTTCAGGTTTTAGCTCATCCGCTTTTGGATCATGATACTGATAATACACTTTCCCGAATTCGCCCGGAGGAATAACATCAACCTGCCAACCGGTATTATATGGCTTGTCACATTTGATGATATATCCACCCGTTAATTCATCTCCTTCAATATCCTCAGGATTCAGCCGATCAATATCAACCCGATTTTTATCTCTTTTTATTTTTTCCATTAATACATAAAGTCCCTGATAATCGTCATTCAGGATAAGCTCAATAAAAACCGTTCTTGAAGCATACTGCCCCAACTGTTGAGCCATGTAAAATGCCAGGGTATTTCTTAGCAGGGTTTTATCAGAATATGGTCCATAAAGTATCCAGTCGTTTTCTTCCGGTAGTCCCAATATGGATACATTTAGATTCTCCCCATTAACATCCCGTGTCTCAATGCCATAAGATTTCTTGGGATAAGCCTGTGCCGATTGTCCACGCAATTCGATGCCGATATATCCGTTATAATTGTTGAACGGATCCCAAACATTATTTACCTGCCCTTCCCCATTATAAATAATCCCCATCGCAGCATTGATTTTTGGTTCATCCGGTATTTCCTGACCATCGGTATCAATGATAATAATCGGTAATTTTGAAGAGGTAAAATCAACCGGCGCATTAAACCATTCGGGAATTGTCCGGTCAGCTTTTAACCGTATCCATAATTCCCACGGAGAAAAAAGGTATCGATGACAGATCCGACGATGTGATATTTTCATTGTGGACCTGCACAGCCAATACATTATCACCGGGTATTAACAAGTCGGATCAGCTGCTGCCTTGTCAGGTAAAAATATTCCGGTGAACCGCCCTGATACATTGTCGCTTCGTGATGTCCAGTGGACGTCTGGTTAAACGCCGGATGATCCCCGGGTATACCGATATTTGACCTGGCAATTTCCACGCCGTTAAGATAGGCCACAAAGGCATCATCATAATCCATATTAAGGACGGCTTTGGAAATAACGACTGTGTCAAGAACGGTAAATGCTATGCGCATGTAAAGGGAGATCGTCGATTCTATTTCCGTAAGGTCATCACCATCCCCATAACCGACGCCACCAGGCCCTTCTGCCCATAACGTATCAACAAAGTCTAAAAGTATACCAGTCCCCATGCGGCTCTTCCATACCGACAAAATATTTCCAGGTATCGGCAGCATACACGATCGTTTCCCAATGATGTACCGATTGGGTAAAACCGGAATTAAATAAAACCAGGAAAAACAGGACGGTAATTATGAAAATATTTTTTATGATAAGTTTGTTCAAAATTTTTCTCGAATTTTTTTTGTATGAAAATAATCCGGTTTAAAAATTATCGGGTACAAACATGCGTATGGGATTGTTCCAATCGATCCGTTCTGATTCTTCGGAAAGTAGTCGTGTGTTGATGGTAATTTTTACATCCGGGAATTCTTTTAACAGATGCTCATGCAATTTACGTGTGGCATAATAGAGATTAAAACTATCGATCGTTTGCATCTCCGGGAATATCATATCCTCCTGATTCGGGGGGATGATTCGATTGGACGACGGCGTGGCAAAATAGGCTTTAACCTGATCAGGGATGGCAATATTTTCATAGCTTTCCTGCAGGTAATGCTGATAAGCAATTTCACAAATAGACTGCGACCTTACGGAATCGACATAATTCGTTTTATGAAATCCCTTTTCTCTGGCAAATTTATACAAAAACTCATTTCGGATCATCAGTCCGATATCGGCTTGTAATTGTGACTTTGAAGCGATCCCCGGTCGCTTAGAGAAAGGAATACCTTTAAGTTTATCCAAAAATTCCCTGATTGACCAATCTTCCTGTTTACTGGTCATAAAAAGATCATCCTGTTCCGTCTTCAGGTATTGTTCCATTCGCGCGATATCATCATCATTTATTCGCGCCATGTATTTTGGCTGAAACTTATTTTGAGATTCACGATCAAAGCCAAGGTGCAATGCTATTTTTCTAAATGCCTCTCTTTTTACCTTTATATCGAGCGGATCCAATAGCTCTTTCAAATACTCTCCTGCCAGTACCTCCTCTTTTTTTTGTTTAACTTTTTTTGATATCAGATCGCTCATCTGCAATAATCTGTCTTCAGATGGGACAAAGAGACTCTTCACGCTCCGTTACTACTAAAATATGATAACCCCAGCGGCTTTTGATTGGCTCTGAAACCTGTCCCGGTTCCAGAGTAAATGCCGCATTTTCAAGCGACGGTTCCAGTTCACCCCAGTTGATCCACCCAAGGTTAGCAGGTCTTCCACTTTGTCGATCATAACCGGTAAAAATTTGTCTTGCCAGGGTATCAAATGGAACACCATTTGATAAGTTTTGCCGAAGTTCCCATGCTTCCCGTTCGCGCTCGGTAAAAAGATGCTTCAGGTGTATTCGTGCGGACATTTTTTTAAAGGCTGAAATTATTTCCTGTTTGGTGACCTGCAATCTGTCGTGAATAAGATCGGAATAGTATGCCCGGATCGTCGCGGTTTGTTCTTTATAAGCTAACAATTCGTGATAGGGGCTATGCTCAAATAATCCGTCTTTTTCGGCCATTCGGGCGCTGAGAAACTTATCGACCTGGATATCAGCAAACTCGATCAGACCCTCCAATCCGATCTTGTACGAAGGGAAGGAGGGATCCAATTCATAAGCTGTCCGGAATTCATTTAAAGAAAGGTATCGGTCAGCAACAGCAATCACCGTCTGATCTTCCGGCTTATCGGATTGGCAAGAAATCAAAAGGGATGAGATTGCGGTGAAAACCAGGAATACAGGTAATTGTTGTATTCTTTTATTCAAGCTGCAACTCCCAGATGGAGAAACCCCATTGGGTAGCTCTTTGAATAAAGTCAATTCTTAAATAACGGGTGGAAATTTCATTCAAATCAACCTCATCGATCGCGCCATCGGAATCTTTTATATGTGCAATTTCAATCCAGGAGGCATTATCAACCGATGCAGAAATTTTATATTCTTTTCCGTAGGCAACTTCCCAGTGCATCGTCAACTTATGCAGGGTTGTCAGTTTACCCAGATCCAGCCAGGCCCACTGTGGGTCGGATGCATCACTCGACCAGCGGGTTTCCATTTTATTGTCCAGGGCATCATAAATCTGTCCTGAGGATGCTCTTGCCCGGGCGATATAAATTTGCTGCTCTGCCAATTTTGATCTGATTGTATCATGGTAATCAGAATTATTCACATAGCCTGCGATCAGATTCAGAAAATATTTCTCCGCAACCGGATCATATCGTCGTTCATAAAGTTTATCATTTTCCCCGCTGGTTAAAAGACGGCCGCGGAATTGTAATCGTGATATGATCACCCAGCCATTACCGTAGGGGATCTCAAGCACTGCCGGTACTTTTAAAGAAAGATTGCAGGAGGCAACGGCATTGTAAGGGACTGTCGGCTTTACATTGTGTTGGCTTACCACCTCCCCGCCAAATCCGCCATTAAAAATCTTTAGCTGATCGGATTCGATCTCATTCCATAATTTATGATGTATATTTTCCGGGAAAACATAGGAATCATAGCCCCCGCGGTCTGGATCCGGGCGGTAGTTGACAAATACAAATAAATCATCCAGAATCTTAATTTCTGTCTCTTCCTGCACCTCGTAACCCGGTTCCTGTATGATCAGAACACCGCCCTGCTTGACAAACTGAGTCAATTCTCCGGTAAACCGGGTAAAAGTATCATCCAGACCACCATGATTGATAACTACAACCTGGGTGTCTTCCAGCTTGCCGGGAAAGTCATGATATAATATTTTCCGTTGTGACAGGTATTTGCTCAATTCACCGGAAGGATCATGTATCATCAACCGGGGTATATTTTCCTGACCTGGCCTTAACACCGGAGCAAGAATAATTGCTATTTTGCGGCTGTCCGCCAGCTTTTCTGCTTTTGAATTATAAATATGCCCAACCAATTGATACATTCCCGGTCCATCTGTGAAATTTATTGGTATGCTGATTTTTGTATGTGTACCCGCCGGGAGAATGTGTGTCTGTTGTAATAATTTTCTTTCCTGGTTATTACCCTCTAAAGAAAGGATCAATTCGATTGCTTCATCTTTTTCAGAATCATTAAATAAATAGACCGGTACATTTCTGACCTCCGAATTTATAAAATGGCGATCCCATAATTCGATGCTTATTCCTACCGCGGCAAATGCATTTTTCAGCGCCTCCAACACCGGCTTTGGACGTAAATCCTTCAGGGGGCCGGAAAACCAATTTGCGGTAGCGCCTTCTCCAATACTCAGATACACGAATGGCAGGATCGCATCCAGATCAAGGCGTCGCCATAACTCGGTTAATTCTCTGGCCAGAAAAGCCTGGTGCTCCAATAATTGTTCTTTGGTATGATCCCTCCCCAGCCAGCGTTCGATAACAATATCCGTCAAATGGGTGGGATTATCGTCGCGATCCAGCCACCACCAGAGATATTCGTTTACCATGGTAGGCCCGATACTTTTTTCCAAGTCGTTAATCGAACGGGCAAAACCAAATTTATGGTCATTTAACACGGGGCCAAGGGAATAGATATATGGATGATCTTCGCCAAAATCAACCATTTCCCATGGACGGGATGGATCGATTTGCTTAAGTTTCGGAATCAATTCATCGGTGATCCAATTGTCTTCCGATTCATTTAATGGATCCCAGATTACAATACTCGGATGATTAATATTCTCCCGTATCCAGGCGGTGAATTCCTGCTCAATTTGTTCATGGCTGCCACCGGGAGTCCAAAAAAGCCATTCATCCTGCAGCATGATCCCATATTCATCGGCCAAATCATACCAGCGATTGTAAACATGGCCCAAATGGAATCGAAAGAAAAACATATTATGTTCTATGGGTATATCGATCAGGGCCTTTTTTATCCAGGACGTTTGCCAGGGGAGTGTGCCGCGGGTAGGATCTGAAAGCATGCGGTGGAACGGTATATTGCTGCCAAAGAGGACACGCCGTTTCCCGTTAAGAAAAAAACTGCCATCACGAATTGAGAATTCACGCATGCCGAAACTTATCCTCTGACCATGTACCATTTGATTTTCCGAAAGCAGACTCGGTTTCCAGTACGTAGAGGACAGGATCTTCAGGGGACCATAGATTATAGTTTTCGAGTGGAAGTTCAAGATCAACCGTTGTTATTTTTTCTTTACTGAAATTTACCGGGCCTGTTCGGGTTTGGATTATTTCCCGACCGCTCTTTTTATCCTTAATCCGGTAACGGATGGTAAATTGTTTTTTTTCTTTTCCTAATCGTTCAATTTCATAATGAATTTTAACGCTGTTTTTCTGAATATCGGGCAAGATACGCGTCCACCTCATACGACCTGTACCATAAAAGTGTAACCAAACATCTCCCCAGATGCCGGGGATCCATGATAATTTTTCAAAATCATTGCCCACGGGGCTGTGCTTGGGCAGCGTACTTTTTTGTCCCACCCGTATCAGTAATTCGTTATCCTGCCCGGGCTGAAGATAAGGGGTTAAATCGAATTCCTGGCTGGTGTAGCATGGAATATCACCCCCAACCGGTTTACCGTTCAGCCAGACTTGGGTGCCATATTTCACCTGCTCCAGTTGTAAATAAACTTTTGCTTCCCGTGCATCTTCCGGGATGGTGATTTCTCTCCGATACCAGAAATAGTCAAAATCGGGCCAGTTAATATCGGGGGAAGCAATGTCCACTAATCCGGGCACTTGCACCTGATGCTCCCATTGCCTGGGTTTAGCTTCGCCTGGATTGAATTGCCAGGTGCCGTTAAGATTAACTTTCTGATATTCCAAGGCCAATCCTTCGTAAAAAATTAAAAATGAAATAACCAGTATTTGAACCAAAATGATATTTTTGTTCATCTGACAATTTCCTCAGGTGAAGAGGAACGGACCGTTTCCATAATATCAAAAAATAGTCCACAATAATAGACGGTTTTTATTTTCATGGATTTTCAATTTAATATATTCTACCAACCTCAGCCGGTATAATAGAATAAAACCGCCCAACTGTCGGGAGGGTCGATCGTGATCAATTTATCCGAACTTTCTTAACGCAACAACAGCATCTTGTGCGTTTGCTGGAATGAACTTGCCTTTAGTTCATAGAAATATACACCGCTGGCAAATCGGGTTGCATCCCACTCAACCTGGTAATTCCCGGCCGGTTGGGTTCCGGAAACCAGAACCGCAACTTTTTGTCCTAACATATTGTAAATATTAAGTTCCACTGGGCTCATTCCTGATAACTGGTAGTTGATAACCGTTCGTGGGTTAAACGGATTGGGGTAGTTCTGTTCCAGTTTATATTCATATAGAGCGCGCTCAGGATTATCACCGATAGCTGTTACGAAGCCGATTGAATCCAGCATCGCGGTAATTTCATCGTTGGCCATAAACATATCCCAGCACAGACCGGTCAGATAATTTTCGATCATCGGCACTTGCGTACCCTGATCTATGGATATATAGCTTGTGGCAAACCAGTTTTCATCCAGATTAAAAGCATCACGGAATCCGAACTCACCCCATAATTCTGTACCGTAAGTAAAATAGAAGTGCTTAAGTGTGGCCCTGGACTCATCGGGGATGTAGGGCATGGCGCTGATCGCAGCTGTTGGCGTGATGGTACCGTTGTCATTGGCCGGGCGGGGATCCTGAGCATAATACCCCCAGGGATTGTCACTGGCAGTGAGGCCCCAGACCAGTTCGCTGTATCCGGCATGCCCTTCCGGATTATCAATACAGTAGGCGCGGTTGATAAGTGAGATATTACGATTATTATCAAAATAGTTACAATAGGCATCGGCTTTATTACGCGGGTCGAATCCCAGATAAGTATATTGTGTGAAAAACAACGGACCGCCGTATGGCCAGCCAACCCACTGTTTATAATCATAATAGGTGTTACCATTTACGTAGACTTGGTGAACTGCACCAGCCGGCGTAATACAATGAAGCGGGAACCGGATGGGTTGGTGAAGCAATGGCTAATAAATAAACAATTTGAGCTTCATTGAATCCGTCACGGCCGATGGGAAAATTCATCTGCCATCCGTAATTGGGAGACCAATGCCAATAAATCATATTCCCATCCGTATCTCCTGTGCGTCTGTACCAGTCCCATTCCACACTTTCCCACATTTCTGTCGCTCTTTGTCTTAGACTCGTTTTCAACGGGATCATCCTGATCAAAATATTGCCGGATGGCCAATAGACCTTCAACCAGATAAGCCGTCTCTACGATATCGCCTCCGTCGTCATACTGGCTAAATGGAATGGTCGCACCTGTTGTCCCGTTGATCCAGTGTGACCAGGCGCCATGATACCGCGTTGTACTATCCTGCAGAAATATAAGTATTTTTAATACCCGGGCTGCGATTGCGTCGCGCGGCTCAAAATTTCGTTCAGCACCTACCATCAATGTCAGTAAACCCATTCCTGTTCCACCTGACGTACAGACATCGTCAGACCCTTTTCTTTCGAGCGTCAGCCCGCTGACCGGATGACCATAATCATAAAAATAGCGAAAGGTGGCTTCCTGAACAGAAATCAGCAGTTCTTCATCGGTCATTTCGATTGAAGTAGCTGCTACGGTATCCGATGGTTCCGATTCATCAAAGTTTAGATTCACAGCTGTACCGTAATAATAATATGTTTGATCATTTTCACCCAGAAAATCACTGTACACCGGTGACTCATGATATACATCGTTAATCTTGTTATAAGGACCGTTTTCTGTCGCCGCACGATAAATATAGTATCCCAGCAGGTCATCTTCGGTGTTACGCTGCCAGCGCAGATCGATGCGGCTTTCATGCCCTTCGGCTAATAATCCGAGCTGGTTTGGCCGGTGCATCACCGGGCCCGCCGGAACCTGCTTTTATTGCCTGGATTTCATCCAACCAGGCAAGATGTTCGGTTCCGTCGGCAACATTCTGAAAATGAAAGATCGTTTTAATTCTTGTAAAATCGCAATTATCGGTACCTGGTGCGATGTCACTGATAGGGATCATAACCTTTTGCCAGCTCATTGAATCGGCGTCCACTCCGCCGCTGACATAATCGCCTACATTCACCCGTGTGCTTTTTTTATTTGAAAGGTCTTCTAAACCTAATTGAGGCATATCGGCTTCGACGATGGCCTGAGGTGCATTTATATAATAAACAATGCTATCCAGTTTTGTAAAATCGTGCCCGGGCCAGCCGGGCGAAGCCACGGCAACTCCCCAATCACCGCCGCTGTTGGAGGTCCAGTGCAGGCGCAAACTGTGAGCCCCTTTATAAGGATGATCGGGATCAACCGGAAATTTGTCATTCCCTCCGGCCAGTTCCAGGCTGCTTGGTGCGGTTTCATATCCCCAGGATGAATCATAAAGTTCATCCCCGTCCGGAGAGTCGGTAAAAAAGATGGCCGGGTCCTGCGCAAAAGCACAGTAAGTCATCAGCACTGCCAGAATAAATATTTTAAAAAAAGCCATTTGGCGTCTCCTTATGGTATTATTACTTGATGCCATTGTAAACTAATACTTCGTGGTCTGTCGCTTTGTTTTGATGAAGAATCAGGTCACCATCCACTTTCCGGTCATCCACATAAATTTCAATTGTGCCACGAGCGAGATTTCTCTTATTTACGATACGAATATGATACATATTACCCCTGAAATAGCGTTCCACCCTGACCTCATCCCATTCTGCCGGCAGACCGGGTCTTATGCGTAAGCCATCAAAATCGGCTTCAACTCCCAAAATATGATCAATGGTCATTCGAAAAAGCCAGGCCGCCGAGCCGGTATACCAGGTCCAGCCACCACGACCATAGTTTGGCGAATCCCGGCCGTCGATATTACCCGGGGTCACATAAGGTTCGGCCAGATACTCATCCGGGACCATGCCATTATAAACAGGGCAAATCTTTTTATAGATGCGGTAAGCCAATTCGGGATCATCCATTAAGTGCGCTGCCCATATGGTCCAGGTTGCCGCGTGGGTGTAAATACCGCCATTTTCCCGAACGCCGGGCGCATAACGTGAAAGATATCCGATAAACTGATCTGGTTTGCTATAAGCAGGGCTGAACAACTGCATCCCTACTTTACACTCCAGCCGATCAATAGCAGAATGCATTGCCATGCGCATACGTTCCGGTGTCGAAATCGTGGATATTAAAGCCCAGGTCTGTGGATTTAAGAATATCTGTCCTTCTTTATTTTCAAGGCTGCCTAAAAAGGTTCCGTCATCTTTTGTTGCCCGGCGGAACCAGGCACCATCCCAGCCATATTTATTTACGGCAAGTGCCAATTCTTCCCGGCGATTCTTAAAAGATACAGCATGATCCGGATCACCTACTTTTTCAAGAATAAAAATCATTTCACCCATGACTTTGTACAAGAATTCCGCAAGCCAAATTGATTCGCCTTTTCCTTCCAGACCGACTGCACTTAATGCATCATTCCAGTCACCTTCTAAAATGAGTGGTAATCCCCGGTCGCTAAAGCGGCTCAATACAAGATTAAATGCTTTCATACAATGCTGAAGAAGCGTTTCGCTGTTTTTGTCATCATAGTAGGGAATGTTCTCCACAAGGATATCCCAGTCAGCCGTTTCTTTGATATATTGTGATGTAATATAAGGCAGCCAGAGCAGATCATCGGTCATTTCGGTAGACATACCCTGCTCTGTAAGTGGATGCCACCAATGCAGCACCTTGCCTGATTTGAACTGATGGGCAGCGTGTAACAGGATTTGATCTCGGGTTAAATGCGGATCCGAATACAAAAATATCTGACTATCCTGTAACTGATCGCGGAACCCATAAGCACCACTTTGCTGATAATAGGCAGCCCGCGCCCAGATTCGCCCCGATATAGCCTGATATTTTAGCCAGATATTTGTCATAAAATTCAGTGCTTCATCGGGGGTTTGAACAATGGTGCGTCCCAAATAATGTTTCCATATATTTGCTACATTTTCAAAAGCGGTTTCGATGGTTCCTTTTTTACGCCATGTATTTGTAATCTCACCTATTTTTTGATGATCCGCCTCTACACCAAGGAAAAAATTTGTCGTTAATTCTTCGCCCGGTTTTAATTCAACACTCTTTTTAATGGCAGCGATGGCATCATTCCAACGGCCACTGTGTTTTTTTAACTCTCCGGTTTGCACTGCAACCGGATTGCTTAAACTGTTATGAATCCCGATAAAAGATTCTTTATCGCATTCGTAACTGTCGATCGGAGAATCGCAAAAAAAGTATGCGGTATACGGCCATTCCGTATTCCAGTGCCCTCTTTCTGAAGGCACTTCCCATAATCTTTTGCTGGCCAGAATAATTTCGTTTTTATGATCAAACTGTGTATCGATAAATATTTTGTGGAATTCGCGGTGAATATCGGGTGCTGCGCCCAATAGCCATTCAAAATAGGTAAAAATTGCGATTTTTTTGTTTTGATCTGATTCATTTTTTAATGTAAGTGTCCACACTTCCAAATTATTTTCAAAGGGAATAAAAACGCGCAGATTACAGGTCAATTCTTTGTAGCGGCTGGAAATATAACTGTACCCAATGCCATGCCGGCACGTATAATTTTCCAATTTTACCGGTACCGGTTGAAGCGTAGGGCTCCAGTATTCGCCACTTTTTTCATCACGCAAATAGATAAATTTGCCCCAGTTGTCCATAACAAGATCCTGGTTCCAGCGGGTCAGCCGGTTTAGGTTTGAATTATCCAACCAACTGAATCCGCCATTCACCTGGGACATGACGATACCGTACCTGCCGTTGGACATAACATTCACCCAGGGTCTGGGTGTATGTGGATCCGTAATAATATATTCCCGTCCATCTTCAGAAAAATATCCGTATTTTGTTTTAAATTTTTTCATGAATTTGTTATCGGTTTTTATTGCTCACCAAAAACTCCAACGGAATACAGTTTATATTTGGTGAACAAATTCGGGACAACCGGTTTCTAAAGCGTTTCAAAACGGGACAATAAATTTATTCCGTCAATATCCAGGGTAATTCAAAATTGAATTTCAATGGAGAATCGATGGACCTGTGTCAGGCGATTCCAATCAGCATAGGCATAATCCAGATACAACGGTGAGGTCGGAGAAAGATAATATACGAATCCGGCCCCAGCCGTCAATCCTTTTTCGGAATTTTCTTCAAATAAGGACTGATAGCCGGCGCGGAGAAAGAATCTTTTCAAAAAGCCATATTCCAACCCGGCACTTATATTTTCCGTATTATCGTTGGGATGACGGGCTTCGACACCGGAGATCAGTTGATGATTTTCGCTTTCGAAAACCCGAAATGCCAAACCTACCCGAAACATCAACGGTAATTCCCACTCATCAGTTTGCAGATTTGCAAAAATATTTTCACTATCACCCCATTCATCCGGATTAAAATCATAGTTGACAAAAACATCTTTTCCAGTATACTGTATTTTTGGCCCGAAATTTGTGACGCTGATTCCCAGCACGAGCCAGTCCAGATCCGTCTGGAATTGCAATCCCACGTCAAAAGCTATTGTGGAAGCTGTCATATGCCAGATTTTCTGAGAGATATATTTTGCGGTAAAACCAAGACTGAAACGATCCGTTAATTTACGGGCATAACTTAGTCCAAGGGCCAAATCACCCGCATTAAAGTATTCGCCTGTACCCTCCGGATTGAACTCATCACGAACCTCCATGTCGGGCATGGAAAGCGACGTAAAACTTATGCCTAATGAACCAAATTCCTCAATATTTATTATGGCAGCAGCAAAATTAAAGCTGGTTTCGGCCAGCCATTTTGTATGAACGAAACTTACAACACCGTTACCAGGAATATTTGCAAGTCCTCCGGGATTCCAGAATACGGCAGAGGCATCGTTGGCGAGCGCTACATATGCACCTCCCATTCCTATCCCCCGGGCACCGACCGGAATTTTTAAAAATTGGCTTGCCGTTGTGCCACTCTTGGAAAGTGAACCAAACAGTCCCGCCTGGCTTATGCCGGCCATAAAAAAAATAATACAGATTATTTTTTTCATTTTGATATAAAACCTATTTTATAATTGCGAACCTGCCCATTTTTTCGCCAAGATTCTGAGCATCTATATGGAAAATATATATACCCGCTGCAATATCAAGTCCATCTTTACTCCTCAGATCCCATGACTCGGAACCATTCAGCATATGAGAATTATGTTCGAGGGTTTGGACATGATCCCCGCTAATCGTATAGATACGAATGGTGCACTGCTGGGGCAGGTGAATAAAAAAGATACGCCGTTCTCCCCGTCCGGTAGCGTAAAGTCTTGGTGGTTCCCAACGGGCAGCCGCTACATACGGATTTGGTACCACCGCAATTTCATCTAATTCAGTGACTGCTGTTTCCCGGTCGATTCTGGCTGCTTTGGTTCCAAAATGATATTCATCTCCGCTGCGGAATGGTGTTTTAATCTGTACCTTTAACACATCTCCATCAATTGGAAGGTTGGGTTCTGCGCCATTAAAAGGATCGAGAAAAGTGATCCGCCAGATTTCTCGTGGGACGGCACCATCGCGGATGATTACCCGAATATAGTCTCCGACTGAGATCATGCTGTCCCGGGTCGCTTCATTAGGTTCTTCAAAAGAAAAAAGTGCTTTTTTATTTTCATAAATATCCCAGACCGTAAAATTGACTTCAAAACGAGGCACAAACCACCAGCTGGTATCAGTTACACCCATACGTACTTCATAACTTGACGGATATCCCGGCCGGCGTTTGGGGAAATGATAAGGATGATCAACACGGATAGGCAGGTTTGATTCCCCGGTGGTCCAACCCGAATTATCACCATCCCACTCAATGCTATCGGTAAAAACAAACAGACGAGAACCGTTGAAAATATCATTGGTATCTTCACCACGTACAGAATAGGATTCCCTGGTAATCGTATCCGGCTCAGCCGGATCAGTCACATTGATCAAATGATAGGTGATCGTATCGGGATGGGTCGTATCATCAAACACCACCTGATAATTCTGATCGTCTTTTACCTGAAGCGGATCAAGCACATCAAGCCAGAGATTACCGGTTGCAAATCCCTGCACATGGTTAATCGTATCTTGTAAACCGGCCTGATGATAACCGGCTGCCGGCGCCTGAGGTGTTACCTCCACGGTGTTTTTATCCACATGTACATTCCCGTTTATATCACGTACGATTACACGACTGCATTCAGAAGGAAGCATATTCAGACTGGCGTTGCCCTGGTCATAAGAGACTACCGCATAGTAATAGGTTTTACCATTGATCACATCGGTGTCGGTCCAGGAATGACTTAAACCTTTGTTATCACCCATATAAATATGAACACCCTGATAATCAAGCGGGAAGAATCCTTCTATATCGTTCCGGATATCAAACTGGGCAACAGGTTTAAGTAATGTTGCTTCACCGAAAGCATTGGTAATCAGCCTTGGATCGAGGAAACCGGGATCGGTACTTTTATATATTTTATATCCTTCAAAATCCTCCGGAGGATCGGAAAAGGGATCATAACTGGTTTCAGCAACGTCATCCCAGTATAACGTAACTTTGTTGTCGCCGGCTGCCGTCCAGACAGTTGGTTTAAGTGGCGGCCGGGCAAAATTATATTCGTTATTATAGATTTGCTGAACAATTTGTTTATTCCGTTTAATATCAGCGAGATCAACGCCAAATACCAGGCAGACTGAGAAACGTTCGGTTGCGCCCGGTTTTAGCGGGAACAATCCCGATCCGTATAGGAAGGCAATATTACCGTTCTGAAGTTGTGTATCGAAATGACTGTAGGAAACCCGGTTCCATATCTCCTGGTCCTTATAAAAGGCAACGCCGGTTCCGATATAAAAAACATCAAACGCGGTCAGACCGATCTGATCCGATTCATCTTTGTCGGTAGCATCAAAATGGGGTTCTCCCGCCGTAGGTAATCCATCCCCCTCCCCCAAATCGCCTGTTCCTGCAAGACCATCGACGCCGACATCATCGCGTTCGATATCCCAATCTTCGTCATTATCAACCAGGTCATCGCGCGATTCATCAATCATCTCATCAATGATCCCGTTGCCGTTATTATCTATACCGTCTGCATATTTTAAACCGATATGAAATTGAGCTTCATCAATTAATCCGTTATTATTATCGTCGATACCGTTTTCCGGAATTTCTCCGAGAAGCATGTTTCCATTGATGACCGGACTGTTTTCTTCACCATCTCCGTCGTCATCAATTTTGTTATATGGATTACCCGGGCTCTCAAGGAAAGCATATCCACAGTATGCTGTCGGCCCCCAGCCACCTTCGCCTAACCCGTTTGTATCCCACGAATAGGTTATATCATTTTGCAGATCAAAAGAAGCATTGTCATCATTGGAATCAAACTGACCGCCTACACCCACATCAACATACATACCGAAAATCATTTTATTATATTCGGTGGTGCTTTCATTTGTGATATCATAGTGCCAGAATATCAAATCTTCCGCCAGAACATTGGACCACTGGAAACCACGAACACCCATTCGCAGGCCCAGCCCCCGGCGCGTGATATCAGTATTATCCGGGAAAAAAGCCTGCCCGTCATCAGAGTTATCATCTACAACAAAATAGCTTTCCTGATCGGCATTTGTTCGTTTTCCAAAATAGCCATTCCAATAGCCATTCCATGTCGCGTCTTGATCCGCCCATTTATCAGGCCAGGAAATAGGATTGTCACTCATGGCAATAAAATCCTGATTCGGATTGGCATAACCCGGTCGTGGTTGCCAACCCCTTTCAACACCTTCCGGAGAGACATCCATCAACTCCCGGTAACCCGCTTCACAGATATACAACGTTTCAATGTTATCGTTAGCAACTTCAGTAACTACCAGCGGGGTAATTCCATCCATGTAAGAGTGATTTGTTCCTTTCGGCCATACGCCGCTGGGCACTCGGCCCCACCAGGCCACTTCACCAAAATTATAGAAAAGGGTTTCCACAAGATTACCGTTATGCACGCCTTCTTTGCGGAACTGACGACTTCCCCTTTGATCCTGAGGAATGTTTTGCTGCGCGACAGAAACGTTCAGAAAAATAAGTAGCAATATCAGGCTTTTGCGAATCATGATCCTTCGTCTGTTGTTTTATCTCTTTTATTACATTTTATCATTTAGAGTTCTAATGCAAATCCCAAAAATAACCGTCTGGGTTCTGAGAAGAAATCAGGGCGGGTTAACCACTCATCAAGCGTATTGACGGTTTCTCTGGCTTCACTGTATTGGCTGACCAGCGAGTATCCGGAGCGCCCCGTATCGGTATAAACGGTCAATTCGTTCAGACGGTCAAAAAGATTATACACTTTTAAGAAAGCGGTAAGCATTACCTTACCAATTCTAAAATCTTTGGATAGGCGCAAATCGACGGAATAATTAACCGGTTTCCGTCCACTGTTTTCAAATGTGGTTTCCTTATTCTGGAAAGCCGGTGAATAGGGCAGACCGGATTGAAACTGTCCGATAAGACCAAGACTTATGATATCAGGATTATGATACGAGGCCGAAAGGTTGACCGTATGTGTCTGATCCCAGTCAAGCGGTACAACCTGAATATTGGTCGCCCTGGGAGGATCGGCCTGGTTATTATAAAAAATATGATTGGGATCGGAGGCATTGCCCTCGGCAATCTGGAAGGTATAATCCAAAGAGACGGTTAAATGATCCGCTGTTGTTGGTCTTTTTTTAAATGATAGGGTGATGCCTTTTATATTTCCATAATCACGGTTTTCATACCGGGCATATCGGTCACCCAGAATATAGGTTTCATAAATGTTCGTTCCCAGTAAATTACGTATATCCTTATTAAAACCGGTGATATGAAGGGCAAATTGATCAATAAACTCCTGCTGCAATCCGATTTCATATATTACCGTTGATTGCGGTTTCAATTCAGCATTTCCCATTAATGTGTTCAGACCGCCGAGAACGGCAAACCGTGGATTTTCATAAAGATAACGCAGATCCGGAATTTGAAAAAATTGTCCGTAAGAAGCATGAATAACTCCGGTGGAGGAAACCGGGAAAGCGATACCCACACGCGGACTAAACTGATTTTCCGGTTTGGCTGCCCGGTAAGCGTCCGTAAGCTGCCGGTCATTGGAGGGATCGCGTAAATCTGTCGGAACATTCGCGTTCGCCTTAAAATAATCATATCGCAATCCAATATTGAGCGTCATATTTTCCAACTCGACTTTATCCTGGATATAAGCGGCGAATTCAATCGGTTCATGAATATGGGTACCGCCATTGAAGAATAAATCAGGATTAAAGATTGTGCTCGGCTGTCCATGATAAAGCGCTTCTTCAGTAATTACCTTGATATTATTATATTTATATTCAATACCACCCTTAATCAGGTGTGTTTTATTGAGCTGAGAAGTAATATCAAACCGGCCGAGGGTTACAGTGCTCGTCCGGTAATTATGGGACATATTTGTACCACCGGTTAAAAAGCTGTATGAATCCTGACGGGTTCTTAGTAGTTGCGGATTCTGGTATCGCGGATCAGTGAGATCCTCATACAAGTAAGATTTATAGTCAAACAGATAGTGCGACAGTTTTAAGGTATAAAACGTGGTGTTGGAAGCCGTATGATCCAGACTGATCATGTGAGTATAACCGGTTTCAAAATTGGTATTATCACCGTCCGGATTGTATTTATACAAATGATCATAATTCCGGAAGTTGTTATAATTACCAACAAAATTATAACTCAGTTTTAGTTCAGGTAATATTTTGTATACAAACTTTAAATTTCCAAAGTACTGCGACGAAAAATTCATTGGTACGGGTTGATTATTACCATTTTCCTCGATCTCGGCATAGTCAAGAAAGAATTCCGATGAATCCGAGGGTAAAAATCGCTGCTGACCATACATCCAGCCATCATTATAAAATCGCCGGAAGGAAATATAATAACTCAGATTTTCCGAGAATACGGTTATGGGTCCACTTAAATGAACCTGGGCATTATAGATATCGGTTGGATTGATATCATCAATATTATAAAAAAGTTGATTGTTTGAGCTGATATAATCACCCGCATAAAAGGTAGCACCAACGCTGATTTCCGGCGTCGGATCTTTGGTAACTACTTCTACAACACCAGACATTACCTTTCCGTATTCCGCATTAAATGTACCGCTGATCACCTTTAGTTCCTGAATGGCATCCTGATTGATATTAACGGCCAGACCCCCGGAATAAGGATCGGAAACGGAGACACCATCAATCATATAAGCGATTTCATTCGCCCGGCCACCACGTAAATGCATACCGCCGTTAGCATCAACGATAATGCCCGCCTGAATCTGCATAACATCCTGCATGGTTTCAACGGGAATGCCGGCAATTTCCTGTGCCGAAACAGATGAAGCCGAAGCAGTGAGATCACGTTGAATGAGTGGACGTGTGGCCTGGACTTCGATCGTCTCAGTTTCCAGAATGGTGGATTGTAAATTAAAATCGATTCGAGTCGTACGGTCGATTTCGACCTCAACTCCAAGGACCCGCATTTCCCGGTAGCCAACCATCACGGCAACCATTGTATAACGACCCGGCGGTACATTGAGAATAATATAATCCCCATCTATATCCGTTGCCGCACCAAACACCTGATCTTCCAGATATACATTTACGCCGATAAGCAGTTCACCGGTTGCTTCGTCGGTAACCACGCCTGCTATTTTTCCGGTCTGTCCGGCTCCAAGCATAAGCGGGACAACACAAAAGAATAAAAAAAGTATTGATCGCATAATTTTTGCTAATGAATTGGACAAGATTGCAAAAAAGGGCGCTCCGGATAGAGCGCCCACGGTTAAAATTGCTGGCTTACTTCATCAACATCATCTTTTTTACCTGGCTGAATTGCGGTGTGATTAAACGATAGAAATAAATACCGCTCGTCACCAGGTTTCCAGCCATATCTCTACCATTCCAGACTGCCTGATGACTTCCGGCAATCTGATAATTATCAACGATCGTAGCGACATTCTTACCAAGTATATCAAATATTTCAATCTTTATATTACTGTTCACCGGCAGACTATAGGATATAGTTGTCGTCGGATTGAAAGGATTGGGATAATTTTGGTATAAGCTGTACTCACTGATCGTTCCAAGCAGGTAATCATCCTCAATAGCTGATACTTCGGGGGATAGGACAACCGCTCGGTACAGGTAATATTTTTCGAAGTTCACGTCGCACCATTGTGTACCCCACCAGTTCGGAGCATAATCAGAAGTGGAATCCGTCCATGCATCCGGTGAAGCATAATCAATGTCCCATATCACCGTGCTTAATAAAACGGTGTCGCCAACGCTGTATCCATAATAATCGGTATGAACAACAACCTCGATTGAGTACCCGGCGTCAGGACCATTCGTTTCAGTATGTGTTACCGTCCCTTCAGGTTCGAATGATACGCCTTCTGCCGATCCAACGGGTGCGGCACCACCAAGACCAAATTCAACACTATCCCCTTCACCACCGGTAAAATACATGGCTTTTATTTCCATACGATCGGTTGGCCGGGGATCACCTTTATTGGTCATCCACAAGAATAAACCATCGGCTTCCCACCCGGGTGTCCATTTACAAACCGAAGCATCATCCGATTCAACCCCGATATAGAGGTCGGTACCTTTATGAATAAACTTAATGACCGCCTGGCTTTGATCAGTATATTCATTGGTCGGATGACCCCACTGCATATAATATCCCCCGGAGGATGAGTTTGAGCCTTTTCCAACAATAACAGATTCGGCACCATTCCAGAATGCTTCATCCAGTTTGCCATCAAGTACAATATCGTCATCCGTACTGTAGGCAATTCGAGACGGGAGATCAGTCAGAAGAATTTTGCGGTCATTTCCCCATTCGCTTCCCCACCAGCTTTTAAAATATGATCCCTTATTATATTCCTCACCGGCAGTACCCGTCTGTTTATCCGGGTCAAAAATATTCATGTTAAGAGTAACTTCCTCAACATCGTCGCCATACCCAAGCACATCTAAGTGGATGACCATCTCAGCCAGATAACCGGCATCGATTTGAGTTGTATCATTAACAACGGTACCCTCTTTTTTTGTCGCAACAGCTTCGCTGCAACCTACCACCTGCTCCTCAAGAACAATATCCGGATCGATACCGGAGGCGTTAAAATATAACTTTATCTCCCGGTCAATTCCGCCGGCGTCCTTAATTTTCATAAAAAGGCCATCGCCTTCCCATGACCCGCCCCATTTATTCACATACTTATCATCTGAATCAATAAGGATATAAAGATCCGTACCATAATGGAGCATCTTTACAAGCGTTGTAGTGGTATCAACATAATCAGGATGACCATCAACCAGCACATGGGCCGTCACGTCATATTCAACATCACCAGGCTTATAGCCTGCTTTAAAAACCAGAAAATCAAAACGCCGCTGCCAGTCTGTTTCGTCGGCTACACCGTCGATTGTGATCGGGTGTTCGGCCGATTGAATCATCAGATACGGTGGATCAACGTGGCCCTGGGCATGTAGCAGCCCCCCGCAAATGACCAGCAGGAATAAAGCTACCAGTAATTTTGTACCAGTTACGTTCATAACAGTTACCTCCTCGTTGGTTAGTGTTTCAACAATTAAACAATAGTGGTGTTAAACGATTTGCTTTGACAACCGCAGGATCCCCCGATCACCAGCGCCGGAGAAAGAACCGCCTGATAGGATGCGCCGGGATCGACTTCGCGATTTATCATCTTTAATAAATATTTCATGGCCTGACTGCCTAATTCGTTAACCGGTGTATGGACCGTAGTTAATCTTGGTGTAACAACCCTTCCGGAAAAAATATCATCAAAGCCTACAATGGCAATGTCCTCCGGGATGCGAATATTGGCACTGTGAGCAGCTTCATAAGCGCCAAGAGCCATCATGTCATTGGCCATAAAAATAGCTTCCGGTTTTTTTGACTGACTCATTAGTCTTAAGAATCCATAATATCCCGTACGTGAGGAAAAATCACCAGATATGACATAGTCGGAATTATATTCTACCTCATGTTCAATCAGAGCATTTTTAAATCCCTGAAAACGTTCATCTGCTTCAATGTTAAGTTTGGGACCGGTTATCATTCCGATTCGCTTATAGTTATGGCCGGCTAAATGCCCGGTAACCAAAAAGGCACCACGAAAATTATCGACACCAAAACACACGACACCATTCGCATTTCGTGCAGAGTTCAGCAATACAACCGGTCGTTTACTTTTGCTGATGATATCATATATATCCTGCTGCATACTTGGAGCCATAAGGATAACACCGTCAACTCTGCCGCTGCTCATAAACTCAATAATAGTTTCCATATCATTACGCTCACTATGCGAACTGGAAACCATCAGATATCGGTTGTTCCGATGGGCCTCCTCATCGATCCCATGGATGATGTCCATAAAAAATTCATCACTCAGTTCAGGCAGAATGACACCGATCGTATCGGTTTGTTTGCGTGAAAGACCACGCGCAAACGGATTGGGCTTATAATTGAGCTCTTTAGCAATCTGGAGAATTTTCCTGCGTGTCGCATCTCTGACAGGCCCCTTATTGTTCATAACCCTGGATACGGTAGCGATAGAAACACCGGTTCTTTCCGCAATTTCTTTAATGTTGGTTCTCATAGGTCCCGAATTGTGTAAACGCTTTATCTATATTTTTCAATGAGTTAAGAGTGTTTTATGAAGGATGAATGTAAACGTTTACATTCGATGCCTAATATAGCTTCTTTATATTAGGTTTGTCAAGAAAAAAATATTTTTATATTACATACCGCATTAAATGGCATGTTTTTATCAGGTTTATTAGCATGAATAATTCACCACCGCCCGCCCCCGGCCCGCTATAACCCACCCCCATAATCCCCCTCCCTAATCCGGATTTTTCTCAGCCTTTCACGCTGCCGGCCATAATCCCACGAATATAATATTTTTGCAAAACCAGAAATAATATGATCACCGGGAGAATGGTTAAGACCGAACCGGCCATCATTAATTCGGGATCTTTGGTATGCTCTCCCATCAGATTAGCCAGAGTACAGGAAGCGTAAACATACTGCTGTCGGTTAGCGCGATTAAGGGCCACAAGAAATCATTCCAGGTTCCTAAAAAAGTAAAAATAGCAAGCGTAATCAGGATCGGTTTGGCGATGGGCAAAATTACCGTGCGATAAATCATAAACTCACTGGCACCATCAATTCGCGCGGCTTCTATTAAACTATCGGGTATTGAAATCACATATTGCCTGATTAAAAATATACCAAAAATATTGGCCATCCCGGGGATGATTATGGCCATATACGTATTAAGAACACCCATATATTTCAACATGAGAAAAAGTGGTAACATGGTAACCTGTGCGGGTATGATCATGGAACTTAGCAGCACTTTGAACAATTTATCTCTTCCTTTAAACCGGTATTTTGCAAAGGCATATCCGGCCATCGAATTAAAAAACAGCGAAATCAGGGTAACTATGGTTGCCAGAAAAAGGCTGTTAATGAAATTTATGGTCACATCTAATCTGGAGAACAAGATGACGTACTGCTCATAAGTGAACTTATCAGGCAAAAACCGTGGTGGAAATACACTTGCATGTCCATCCGCCATAAAGGAAGCAGAGACCATCCAGATGAATGGGGTTAATGTCAATAAAGCCCCCGTGATGAGGATCAGGTATAAAACAGGTTTTTTAAATTTTTTCATTCACTTCTGATCTGTTGAAATTTGAATTGCAGCAAAGTCCCCAATAAAATGATAAAAAATAAAACAAAGGCGATTGCCGCTGAATAGCCCATATTCCACCAGCGAAAACCCTCCTGGTACATATATAAGACAATACTTAACGTCTTATTCAGAGGACCTCCCTGAGTCATGACATACGGTTCGGCAAATAACTGAAAGAACCCGATCATTGTGATAATACTGACAAATAACGTGGTCGGAGCCAGCATGGGAAGCGTAATCGATTTAAATTGCTGCCATCGGTTAGCACCTTCAATAACGGCTGCTTCATATAAGTATTCGGGAATATTTTGTAACCCCGCAATAAAAATGATCATATTATAACCAAAGCTTTTCCAGATAGACATTAAAATGATTGCCGGCATTGCCCAATTGGGATCACCCAACCAGTCGATTGGATTGAGTCCCAAAAAGCCCAGCAGGTAATTCAGAATCCCGAATTTGGGGTGATAGATAAACCGCCACACAATAGCTACCGCCACCAGGGTGGTAACTACCGGCATAAAATAGGTCAGACGAAATAAACCTTTAAAAAGAACTAATTTGGAATTTAACAGCAATGCGGCAATGAGCGAAACACTTATAGACAGTGGACCAGCAACCAGCACAAAGTAAAAAGTATTTTTCAGCGCCGTCCAGAACAGAGGATCTTCGAAAAGCCGCAAATAGTTGGAAAAACCGATAAACCGGGCTTTTGATAAATCTCCCAGGGCATAAATATCCATATCGGTAAAACTCATACAAAAGGCACCCAGCACCGGCAGGAAAAAAAACACAAATATGGCCGAAAATGCCGGCATCAGGAAAAAATAGATGGCTGAGATCTTATTGATATCAGATCCCCTTCCGATCATTCAATATTATTTTTTTTATTCATAAGCCACCGTCGTTTTTCCAGAATTTGATTGGTCACCTTATCCATTTCTCTCAGCGATTCATCCACAGTCATAACCCCACTCGCGGCAACTTCTGCAAACTGCTGCAATTTTGAGAATGCAATTTGCTCCCATTCGGTTATCTTTGGCATAGATTGCACATTTTCAAACTGGGTGTAAAAAGCCTTTATATAGGGATCGTCTTTCAGGATTGGATCATTCCAGGCAGATTTGACGGCCGGTAAATCGTTTAACAGGCGAAAAAATTCTAACTGTGTCGCAGGTTGCGATAAGTATTCAATAAATTTCCATATAGTATCTTTTTTGCGGGATTTCCGTGATATGACCAGACTTGAACCTCCGGCCAGGGATATACCCGGTCCGGAACCATCCGGAGAAGGTAAAGGGGCCGTCATCCATTTATCGGTCAAATCCCCGGTCATCCATTTTTTAAATTCTGTTATATTCCATGGACCGGATATATAGAGCGAAAAAAATCCTTGCGCAAAAGCCTGGTAGACATTAGTCACCTGGGAGATTCCTTTCGGTGCCAGGCCCTCCTTGTGAAAACGAATAAGATATTCAAATGCCGATTTAAATTCATTGCTGCTAAAATTACCATAACAGCCATTATCCCGCAGCAGTGTCGCGCCATTCTGTAAACCAAAAATAACAAATATGACCCACTCGTTGGTGGGCAGATAAATGGCATATTTATCCTTATCTGCATAGCGGGTTTTGATTTTTACCGACAGATCATACAATTCCTGCCAACTGGTTGGAGCGCTGTCATATCCGGCTTCGGCAAGTACGTCTTTCCGGTAAAACAAAACCCGCGTATCAATATACCAGGGAATGCCATAAATAATATCCTCGATAACATTCGTTTCCCAGATGCCCGAAAAATAATTGTCCGGTTTTATTTCTGTTGATTTTTGCACCCATTGATCCAGGTTTTCCAGGGCATTCAGTGCCACAAACTGTGGTATCCAGGTATTTCCAAGTTGAAAAGCATCAGGCAGATTCTCACTGGCATAAGCGGTGATCAGTTTTTCCTGAGCGGCTGTCCATGGGATCATTTGTGCTTTAATTTTTATCCCGGGATTACGGCGTTCAAACTCCGGAATTAATTTTTGCACATATTCTCCTTCTGAGCCTAGTCCCCAAAAGGTTAATACTTCTTCATCCTTTGAACTACAGGAAGTGAAAGCAATAATCAGAGGAAGGAGTATACTGAGTTTTAGAAAATGGAAATTCATGGTTTGGATTTTTTGTAAACGTTTACATAAAGTATCATTTACACAAAAGATTGTCAATTTTTTAAATATCGAATTATTTGAAATTTTGATCTTCACGACTCCACCCGAATGCACTGGCTGGCAGGTCACCTGAAAATACCACTGTTTAAGACCCCTGGAATGTGCTGGTTTATTCAATAATTCTGTGTTATTTAGTGGTACTTCACTATGATACGTCAGACCCGGCCACCATGTCCAGGTAGCTGATCAATTTATTATACGAAGTGATCCTTCAGGAAACAGGATTAAACGTAACCAGAAATGAAGTTGCAGCGATGCCATTAATTCGGGATTATGAATCTTTCGGTTGAACTATGTGCCGGGATTTGAAGCTAAAAGAACTTCTCTAACCGGTTTACACGGAATTAAGATATACCTTTGCCTTTTGCTTTACTAAAGAACTCAGAAATGGATGGATGATCAGAATTCAGCGCCGTGGTTAGATCTCCCTGATAGGTGACCTGACCATCCTCAAGATATATCACACGGTCCGCTAATCGAAAGATGCTTGAAACTTCATGGGTGACCAGAATGATGGTCATACCCAGTTGATTCTTCAACTTGAGTATTAAAATATCCAATGCTTCGAGTGTTACCGGATCTAATCCCGCAGAAGGTTCATCACAGAAAAGCAGGGGAGGATCCAAGGCAAGAGCACGGGCAAGTGCCGCACGTTTACGCATGCCACCGGAAAGCTGAGACGGTAGTAAATCACCAGCGTGTTCCAAACCGACTAACCTCAACTTTATGTGGATTAATCTATTTACTAAATTGTTATGTAAACTGGTATGTTGTTCAAGCGGTATGGCAATATTTTCAGACTACGGTTAATGAATTCAACAAAGCACCATTTTGGAATAATACACCTGTTTGAAGACGTAATTGCTTCATATCTGCTTCATCACAATTTTCAATCATCTGCCCATTAATCGATATACTGCCTTGTTGAATTGGGTATAATCCCAAAATGTGTTTTAACATCACCGTCTTTCCGCTACCACTTTTACCAAGTATTACGGTTATCTCATTTTTAAATGCCTGAAATGAGATGTCTTTTAAAATAGGTTTATTCCCAAATGTGGCAGAGAGATGTTTGACCGTGATTATTTCAGATTCCATCCTGCTTTCTACCAATGCGTATACCTGCTTTAGTATTAATAAAAGATCAGACCAAGAATGCTGTCAGCTAAAATAACGAGAAAGATAGAAGTGACAACTGCGGCTGTCGTGTACCTGCCAACCGCCTCAGATCCGCCCTTAACATGAAATCCGTAATAACTGCCTGTCTGGACAATTATTATGGCAAATATGATACTCTTAAAAGTTCCGATAAAAATATCTTTGCCAAACAAAACGGCTGACATCCGATTATAGAATGTCATAACCGACAAATCGAGATAAAAATAAGAAACAATCATCCCGCCAAGTATGCCCATAAAATCGGCCAGGATTGTTAAAAACGGCAGGGTAAGAACACTGGCCTGCATTTTGGGAACGACCATATAGCGCACCGGATCAAGTGCCATGGATTTTAACGCATCAACTTCTTCAGTGATAACCATCGTCCCGACCTCGGAAGCAATTGCTGAGCCACTTCTTCCGGCTATCATGATCGCAGTGATCAGAGGTCCCATTTCGCGGGTCATGGCGATAACAATTAAATCCACCATAAAAATATTTGCACCAAACTGGCGCAGTTGCGCGGCTGATTGCAATGCTAAAACAAGACCGATCATTAACGAAATCAACCCGATAATCGGTACGGCATTTACTCCGATCAGAACAGCCTGATTAATAACCTCACCTTTGCGGTATTCTTTTTTTCTTGTGAAAAAATCAACGACCGACCAGTAAAACAAATCTGCCATCAAATAGACATAGTTACGCAAAATAGCATGAAAAAAATGATACGTATGGCCACCTATTTTTTCGAAAATATTTTCTCTTTCCGGTTCACCATCACCTGCCGGAAGAGATGCTGAAAAGGTTTCAAGGATTATACCAATTTTCTCTGGAATATTTACCAGTTCAACGTGTTTGTTTTTTTCACTAAAAAATTGTTTTATATGCTGTAGGTAGGCTACTCCGGCACTATCGATGGCGTTTAAACCGCTGAGATCAATTTGCAGCTTTGGTTCCTGAAAGGATCTTAGCCTGGAAAGTAATAGATCCTGATCGATATCGATTTTGGATAGCGTTAATGAGTCCAGGAGGTGCAGTATGCTACCCTCAAGGCGATAGGAAATTGAAGCACTTTGTGAGAATATTTGCGACTGCATACGGGCCAATTCAATTATTCTTCAGCGGGAATCAGGAGATTGTTTTTTGCGAAGTAGGATCTTATTTTTGTGATAAAATTATGCGTTTCTTCTTGTAAAATTATACTCAACTCTGATGCAAACAAATTAAGATCGCGGTTTTCCAGAGTTTTGGTTCGGTCAAAGCTATGGCTTAAGACCATTTTCCCGGTAATATAATCAATCAGTTCCATTCGTATCTCCAGTCGGATATAGAAGTGATCGTCGCTATCTACGACCTCAAGTTTATAGACATCCGTTCCGATCTGAAAGTCGGGAACTCCTTTTAGGATTTCGCTGCTGCTGTAGGCAAAAATTTGAGAAAGTTGTATCTGTTGCTCCATAAGAGAAGTCAAATTTTCAGCAGGATTCATCGCCCAATAATGATACTGATAATAACTGATTTCATGACTTCGCCTTCGAACGGCTATACGTTGTTGATCATAGGCCGGCGGAATCCTGGCTCTTAATATTTCACATATCCCTTCACTGCGCAGTGTATCCTGATTACTTATACGGTTTTCTTCTGGTAATTCCAGAATATAATAGTGACGGATCAATGTCCGTTCGCCACAGGATTGTAATCCAAATATGACAAGCAATAATAAGAGATATATTATTTTCATTGATCTACCTGTCCAAATCATCATCTGGTAAATCCTCGTATTCAGTGCCACGCAGTAGAATTGAAGGATCCTCATTGACCATGCGTGCCGCTTCATGGATATATTCAAGGGTTGACCGTAATTTTTGCAGACTAACAAACAGGTTATCACGACCCTTTTGCAAATCATGATCCATAATTTTTAATATTGCGTTTGTATGATCCAATGTCACCGTTAATTCTTCAATCACCAGATCCATATTAGCCTTTTTTAAGCTGTTAGTGACTTTATTTATATTGGTCAATATTTCACTTAGTGTATCTGTCAGAGATATTTGCTGCAATTCCACTTTGCCGGGAACAAATAATTGAGTTATCGTGTCAAGCCTTGCACCGGTAACTTTTGCCTGTGCAATTATCCCACGCAGTTCCTGCCGGTTTTCTCTTAAGATCAGATCAAAATCCTCAAAAGTCTTCCTGGCGTTTTTAGCCAGATTGATAATTTCATTCAGGTTTTCCGGTTTTGAAAACTGATTCAGATTATTTATTAAAAGTTCAATCTTCTCCATTATCACCTCGGCCTTACCGGTAATCATCTCGGAGATTGAACCACCGGCCTGGATATATTCACCGGGCTTCAGTAGATCTGCCGCACTGCTTCCACCGCGAATCTCAATCATCTTTAGTCCTGTTATTCCGATCAATTCAATATCGGCATACGCATCTTTTTTTATTGGCGTTCCTGATTTTACGGAAATCGTTATAATAATCCGGCTTATATCCTCCGCATCAATTTGTATATCCCTGATGCTTCCAACACCGAGACCGAGATATTTAACCGGGCTCCCAATCTCCAGACCACTGACAGAGATGTCTTTATAAGCTATCAGATAGAAATCTTGTTTCTTCAGAAATTGTTCGGTACCAATAATCAATAGTAATGCGGCAAGCATAATGATTATTAAGAAAATAAAGAGCCCAAGGCGGTGTTTCTGAGACTTGGTTGGCATTCGGATATTTCCTGCAAGTTGAGGATCAAATATACTGTCGATTTCGGTGACTCGCAATTGATAATAGCATATGCCTTATCAGTCTACGATATTCAATTAGCCGATCAAATACCGGTCAAGAAATGTCTATCATTCGTGTTGTCTGGTTATGGTAAAGGTTCCGATCATCGGCAATGTGTTGTCAACCAGAAAAGGCACTACCTCAATCTTTGCAATAGGATCAGGTGGTATGGTCACTTCATCCGGAGCTGCATAGGTTATGCCGTTATCGGTCCCGGCATCATAGGTGTATAATGGTACCGTAATTATGTCCATCCATTGATTATTTTCCATTAAACTCAGCCCGGAAACTCCGATAAACCAGTCGGGACTTGGTGCCAGCATGACGACCACTGTGACCAGGGGATATTCTTTGCTGATGGTGAAGCCAAGCATCACAGAGTCCGGAGAACTGGCCAGACCCCCTCCGGATAACACGCGTCCAGCAATATTTTCCTGAATAGCAGAATCAACTTCGGCGATCAATGGGTCTTTTAAACCCCGCTCTGCCATATCTTTTATGCCCTTTGAGGCAAGTTGTCCTTCCTCCCAGAAAACCGCGGCGGAATTATGGGTTGCCCCAACCAGGCCCGAGAAATGGGGATTCGCCGGAAAATCCACCGGGTGCGTCGTATGGCTCCAGGTACTGGTAAAGACCAGGATATAGTCAGCGGTTGAGGCGGGTTCAGCAGTTTCCGTGCTTAAAGGGTTTTGCTCACCGTCGCAGGCAATTAACAGGATACCCATTGACAGTATTATATATAAAACTTTTTTGCTCATAGTTTCTTTAACCACCTCTCAACTCAATTTAATATTATATCCAACTAATTTATACTGACTTATATTCTGTATTAAAGTTAAAGTTCACCGTCAATAAAAATCTGCGGTCTGTTTGGAATTTACAGAACGGTTATAACTTCTGTAACCGGGAATATGTAATCATTGACTGGAAGTAGGTGATAACTGTCCGGCTGTTTTGAGAGCGGGGAGGATTTCAGTTTTAAACATTTTATGAACTTGGGAATCAATCTAATACATCCCGGAAGACATACTAAAATCGCATGCTATATATTTCCCTTTGCACTTCCCTTTTCTTTCATTACATTTATCAGATATCCTTTCTCAAACTCAGATTGAAACAGACCAAACGATTATTTTATAAAAATAAATCTGAATTGTCAAAGCCAAAATTGATCGTTTTAGAATACTTCCAACGGAGCAGCCTTTTTTTAAATGTTTAACAAATAAAATCCATCTGGGTTTTGGATTTTATGGTTTTGCTCCTATCTTAATATTGCAAATAGGATATAAAGATGAGGTATTTTATTTCAGCATTGCTTGTCTGTTTTATTTTTTCAGGTTGTGCCACAACACTTGGGGTCTATATCGGGACAAATTGTAAAAATTCGGTTGAAATGCGATCGATCGAACCTGATACCTATATAGAAATAACCCTTCGGAATCACGACACCATTAATGGGACGTTTATTAAATTAGAGGAAAAATATGTTCATATTAACCTCGATGAAGAAGAAAAGGAAATACCGATGATTGATATAAAAAAAATCGAGGTCCCCGATTATACCTGTCGATGGATATGCATCGGTACCGGTTTTGTCATTGATAGTGCCCTTTTTTATTTTCTGGTGATTCGTTCTTTAGAGGAATTGGGAGAAAATAAATGAGTTATCTTAGATAAATTTTAAACTTACCTGGATAATTCATAAATTTTAAAGAAAAAGTTAATAACGTATTGTTTTTTATGAGTATTAAGTATTTCGCGTCATTCCGCCCGCCGGAGACGGGTCGGAATCTCGAAATGATGATCAACCGAGATCCTGAGACAAGCTCAGGATGACATTGAGCAAACAACAGTGAAATGAACCTTTCCTGGTGACAGGCCAGGATTCAGGTTGATGGTTTAATATAATTTTTTATGAATTATTCAGGCTAATTATATTTTCACAGACTATAGACCGAATCCCCCCGATTCGGTCTTTTCATTTTAAAGTTAATTTTTCACGAACAGGAAATGTTAAATAAACAACGAGTTTATCATTCGGTCCAGTCTTCTATTTTTAAACCTTTAATTCTTTTAAATTCTGACAGATTATTTGTAATTAATATGCCCTTATGGGCAACCACGGTGGCGGCAAGGATAAGGTCATTTGGACCGATGATTTGTCCCTTTCTCTCCAGTGAACCACGAATTTGGGAATAAATAACGGATGAATTATCATCAAACGGGACGATGGTGTATGGGAATAAGAACGCATTTACGATTTTTCCCGTTTTGGCTGGATTGGAACTTTTATAGGCCCCTAAAAATAGCTCGGCCTTCACGATGGAAGCTATCCTGATATCCTCGGGTTTTTTCTTGCTTAAGTGATCTAACAGTTTGGGAAACTTACCTTTAAGGAAATAAATACAAATATTTGTATCAAGAAAATACTTCATATTTGTTCTCTGATCACATCGGTTTTGTAGTCGGGCACCTTCGGCCGGTCAAATTTTTTATCCGGAATGCTGCCGAATAAAGCAAAATAGTTATCCGGCCATGATGTATCGAGGACATTTTTTATTTTTATTCTCACCCATTTCGATATCGATTTGCGTTCATTTTTCGCCAAAATTTCCACCTTTCTTAAAGTGGCTTCATCAATATATAATGATATTTGCGGCATACGTTTTTGTTTCCCTTTATGGACAGACCCGGATAATATAATACAAATGCAAGTATATAGTAAAGTATATTTTATACCGGTTATTGCCAGTAACTGATTTGGCATTTTGGAATAAAAAATTAAATAACCTTACCCGGATTACAGGATAAGGTTGGTGTTTAATACTGCTAATTGCGGGCAGGGGATTAACATGCGATATCAGCGCTGGCCAATTCGCTCAGCGGCATATGATTCTGCACAGCCTCAGATTTATTTTATTACCATATTTATAGGGTCATGATCATCCATTTGATAAAATTTTCAGCAGTAAAATAATATTAAATTGATTCGACAGGATTGTCCATTGAACATGGATCGACACTCCCACACATTTTAAACTTGCACATTTCGATATTTTTCAAATATTACGATCATTTTCATGGTATTATCATATTTACACATAATACCGATATCGATTTTGTACCGTCGAAGCATTGCAGACAACATGACCATCCTGATTGGCTGATATTTACCGGCAGTGCTTCACCCCTGAATTATCAGCGATCCGACGAAATATTATCGATAATCCATCAAATTGACAGAAACGATAATATTGATGGGATGCAAATAAACAAAAAAACTGCTGCCGCTATTCAGTTTTTATAATATATTCTATAAATAAATAGCGATTATTTTAATAACCTGCTTCAAATTGCTATTTTAATTTTTTCGTTTTTTTCTGAATAACAAGTGCCATGCCAGAAATGGTGTCATGATGGCTGCTCCTATTTGCTTACCGGCGTCGCCGATAAACTGCATGCCAACCATATGTTCAAAAGGATTGTCATTTATCAGATAGGTCCAGGTGGCCGATGGAACTTTTATACCTGATTTCTCCCAATTAATCCTGTTATTATCAATATGAATCGTATTAAACATTTGAATCAGATCCCGGTCCAACCTGAGCAACTGTTGATCAAAAATTTGAATTGCCAGTTTTTGAAATTCGATAAAAGGATCCTGTCCGCCAACACGCTTTAAATGAATACTTTCACGAATTTCAGCTATTTCAGCCAGATATTGCTGCCAGGAATTATCTATCAGATAAAATGAAATTAACCGACACAGGTCATTTAAATCTTTGTCTCCAACTGCCGATTGACATGTATTAAATTTCTCCGGTGTTTCCCGTTTAAAAAAATCTGCAGCTGTATGGTTGTTAAAAATACGTTCCCGCCTGTTAAAAATAACCGTTCGTTGCTTTTCAATTAAGGAAGCGTATTTATTGAGTGTTATTTTAATATCGAGGTTTTGACCTTCACAAATATGTTGAATTCGTGTCACTTCTTTTTTTATGATTGGACTGTCGATCCTACCCGCTTGAACCCTGGACAAGGTGCTTATGGGAAGTAGTTCGTTTAACCGATATTTTATAAACAAATCATCTTCAAGACTGATAAAAAAGCGTGATGATCCCGGATCTCCCTGCCGGCCGGCCCGTCCACGCAGCTGTTGATCAATTCGTTGGCTTTCATGTTTATTTGTACCAAGCACATACAGTCCACCCAAATCCATAACCCGGTGTTTTTCCTTTTCATCCGAACCACCCAAACGGATATCCGTTCCACGCCCTGCCATATTGGTGGATATCGTGATCGCGCCTAAATTACCGGCCTGAGCGATAATCCGGGCCTCGTATTCATCCCGTTTTGCATTAAGTACCTCACATTTTACGTTATGTTTTCTTAATGCTTCTGCAAACAAATCCGATTCTTCCACACTTCGTGTACCGACAAGTATGGGACGTCCGGTTTTGTGGATCCTGATGATTTCATCAATGACCGATTTTTCTTTTTGGATCTTTTTTCCGAAAATGACATCCTTATGATCTACTCGAATGCATGGTTTATTGGGTGGGATAACCGCAATATGCAAATCATAAAATGTGCGTAACTCCTCTTCAGCGGATTGGGCCGTAGCGGTCATGCCGCAAATATTCGGGTAAAGTTGTATAAAATTCTGCAGCGTTATGGCGTTTAGTATATTCCCCTTAGATTGAATATCTATATTTTCTTTTGCCTCAATGGCCGCCTGTAAACCATCGGGCCAGCGTCTTTTATCGGCGACGCGACCGGTATAATCATCAACAAGTTCAATTTTACCGCTACGAATGATATAATCAATATCTTTGTGTAACAGGAATTCTGCATGTAGGGCACAATTTAAGCGGGTCAGTAAATCATAATTTTCCAGGTCATACAGATTATCGCATTTTAAAGATCGTTCAACATGATCAAGACCGGAATTCGTTAAATGAATATTCCGGGCATATTCATCAAATTCAAAGTCAATGTTTTTTACCAGCTTTCGTGCTATTTCGGCCAAATAATAGGTATCTGCCAGGTAATCATCTGATGCACCGGCAATAACCAGGGGAATGCGCGCTTCATCAATTAAAATAGAATCCGCCTCATCAATAATAGCGAAATTGAATAACCGGTGAACCCGCCTGTCTTTTTCATAACAAAGACTATCACGCAGATAATCAAAACCTGCTTCCTTTGCTGTCACATAGGTAATATCTGCACTATAGGCGTCCCGGCGCTCTTGAATACTCATACCTTCCTGAACAAAACCAACGCTTAAACCTAAATATTGATATATCGGCCCCATCCATCGTGCATCCCGGCGGGCCAGATAATCATTAAAGGTGAGGACATGTACCCCCTTCCCTGTGAGTGCAGATTGATAGGCGGGAAATACGGCCGTCAGGGTTTTACCTTCTCCGGTTTGCATTTCAACCAGTTTGCCCTGTTGCATAGCCAAACCGCCAAGCATCTGCACATCAAAGGGATGTAATCTCAGCACCCGCCAAACCGCCTCATGCACAAGTGCAAAAGATTCAATGACCTGGTGCTCGGTTAAACAACCATTTTGTGTTTTTGACTTTAAACTTTCAGACATCTGCTGTAAGCTGCCGATCGGTCTTATTTATTAATGTTCGTTCCGATGTCTTTGATTTGATTTAAGGTTGTATAATAAGGGGAAAGATCATACTCGATGGTACAGCCGTTCATACGCCGATAAATAAGTCTGATTTTTGTTTTTAAGGTTTCTATTGTCATGGTATTATCCTCTTTGATGATCAGCTCACCGGTATTTGGCGAGTTACCAGGTAAATATGCATACCCGGTTTTCTATGTAATCTGACAAAGCGCAGCTGCAGAAATGTGAATTCTAATTTTCTCAGAAAGTTGAAGCGTAATGTATCACTGTGTACTTAGCAAAGAAGGATTCACAATCCTTAGCAACAGAGATAAGGAGCGGGTTTATCATCAGAGGATTTATGACAAATATTTTTCTTTTGAAGGATTTTCAGGATTTGTGTTGTAGGCAAAAAGACCGGAGATAAATTACAAATATAATAAATGGGAAATTTAAGCGTAGACCGATCGGGCCAAAATTTTATATCGCCGGGTATAATTTCATTACAATGGAATGTAGAATTAGAATAATAGGTATAAAACGGCAGGTCACGGTAATCTTTGAGATCAACCACAAAGCCTGAGTAGGTATGCCCGGAATACTCGGCATACGTAAAACACTTATTTGTTTCACTTTCCTGTTTTATTGAATAGATAAGCGTGACAAAAAGAAAAAAAACTTTCAGGATAAAACTGAGTTGTTGTTTGTTCGGTATAATCAATTTTGAAATGATTCGATTCATCAATGCACAAATTAATAAGTCGTGCAGGGGCATGCAACTTATAAAATAAATGTGTGATCAATCTGCAATGAAAAGATCATTTATCAATAAGGCGGATTTAATTGCGTGAAGCTTATACTTGTAATTGGTAATTGGTAATTATTATTCTCCTCACCAATTACTAATTACTAATATCCTGTATTTTATTCAACCCTTGTATCGTCTCCTCTAATCCGGCTTTTCATATTTATTTTAATCTCCTGATTGATTTTAAAATATGTTTTTCCTCGATAAGTTTGTCGGTAACATATTTATCAAGCATACTTGATATCAATGTCTGATAAGGTCAATGCCACACTTATTTTGAGGCGCCTGGTACAAAAGGGACCGGAAAAATGGCTGATATGATATTATTGGGCAGCAATCCTTTGGTGACAATTAAGCAGATATTGTCCATAAACAGTCTAATTAAAAGGGGTGGCTTAAAAGAGAAATAAGAATACTAGAATAAATGATTAAAAATGAGCATATATTTATTTCCCGAATATTTTGGGAGATTAAAAAGTTCTTATGATCATAATCCAAAAAAGAAATGAATTTAATATGAAGAATAAAATAGCCCTCGTTACCGGCGGAAGCCGTGGGCTTGGGAAAGACATGGCGCTGTCGCTATCAAAGGTTGGAATAGATGTCATACTGACCTACAATACAAAAAAAACCGAAGCAGAAAAAGTCGTTTCAGAGATTAAAGAGAATGGACAAAAAGCGGTTGCCCTGCATTTTGATGTCTCCAACATAAAATCGATTGATGGTTTCATTGAGCAGGTTCTGCATTCGCTTAAATCAGAATGGAACACGGACAAATTTGATTTTCTAATCAACAATGCCGGCATCGGTGCAACCATACCGATTCCCCAGGTAACAGAAGAGTCCTTTGACAATTTATTGAACATTCATTTTAAGAGTGTTTACTTTCTTACGCAAAAATCATTATCAAATATGAATGATAACGGTGGTGTTATATTTATCTCTTCCGGAACGACCCGTTTTTGCGCTCCCGGCTATTCGGTTTACTCATCGCTAAAAGGGGCGGTAGAGGTTTTCACCCGATATGTTGCCAAAGAATTCGGACAAAGGGGCATTCGTTCAAACGTGGTTGCGCCCGGGGGGATTGAGACCGATTTTAATAATGCCGCCATCCGCAACAATCCGCAAATGAAAGCCTTTCTCGCAAGCCAGACCGCCCTGGGCCGGGTTGGCAATGCCGATGACATTGGCAGCGTCGTGGCCTTTCTCTGTACCGATGCTGCAAAATGGATTAACGGACAGCGGATTGAGGTTTCGGGTGGTGTGAATTTATAATATGATCAATTTTCGATCGCGCAGATACTCAATTTCACATCAATTTATCGGCTTTGTCCTGCTGTACAAAATAGGATGCGAATCAAAGCGTATCACATAATGCTATTTGAGCAAAATCATCTTTTTTACCCGATATATTTCATTCGTCCGAAGAATGTAATAGTATAAACCTGCAGCGAGATCATGAGCCATAAAATCTACCTCATGATTCCCGGCATTTAATCTTTTGCTTAGTAGGGTTTCGACCCTCTGGCCTAAAGTGTTATAGATTTCGATGCTGACATATTCAGATTTTGGTAAACTAATTTTTATTTTTGTAGACGGATTAAACGGATTTGGATAGTTTTGCTCCAACACATACTTATTCGCCGTTTTTATCAGAGGATAATAGATTGCAGAAGGGATATCTTCCCATTGCGTGGTAATTCTGATACCATCGATAAGCGCATTGGGCGGCATATTGGATGCGGTAATCTGCGATAGCACGATCCCACCCAGGCTGTCCGCATCAACACCGGAAGTGGTCACATGATCCGGATCCGGTTCAGCGCCTGACAGGGGTGGATTGACCCAGAGAGAAACTTCATCATTCCCATCACCCGGAATAAATTTATATTTCATCAGTATGAGATATGTTTCATTCAAGTTATAATTATAGCCGGTCGTTTTGATGCCACTGTTTTTAGTCTACCCCGAATGAGATTTTATCAGAATCATTGCTGCTGAGATAAGCCGTTATATAACGGTTAAAAATGTTTACGTTAGAGGCACCGAGATATAGATAAAGTCCCAAATCGGCAGAGGTGCTGTCAACGTTGATTAAATACGAAATGTAAAGACTGTCGATGGTTTGTTTAGTGAAGGTACTGCGAACCTCCTGGTTACCGTCTGAAACTAATTTTGCCGCATTTCCGATACCGGATGAAGTATACGCCGGATAGATAAGTCCCGGAGAAATAATTTCGATCGCTTTTCCCGGACGAATCTGCATCCAGGTTTGATTGGGTAAGGAATCTCCGCTGGCATAGTCAAAATTTTCTTCAAACAGGATCTGTCCCGGAGCGGTTAAGTACCCGATTATCACGAAAATCATGGCAGTCAAAAAGTGTGTCTCATTTTTCACGATGTCCTCTCCTTTTCAAAAGCAGTGAGTTTTGTTTAATCTAATGTATTACATAAACTACGGAATAACACAGATAGGTGAATGGATTTATTCAATTTATATATGAAAAAGTTGAAGTAGGCTAATCTTACAATTTATTCATAATAATCGCCTAGGTACTTTATTTTCAATAGTCTGTTTATTCCACGCAATGCAGCCGGCACCGTTGGATGCGTGTGGCGAATTATTCAGGTTAGTCAGGATTAGAATTATAGTAAGAAAAAAAGACAAATTTTACAATTGTATAATGGTGTGATTATGAAAAATGCAGGGACATTTATCAATGGATTAATTCCATCAATCCGATTTTTTCATTTTGACAGACACCGGCAGAAGAACCGCCGGTCAATCCGACGGTATATCGCCGATAATCCATCAATTGGAATAAACGAAAATATTAATACGATGCTACATTTTCATCAGTTCGGCAACTTTGAGTGTGCCGCCGGTCTCAAGAAACGGGCATGCCTTAGCCATCTCGAGCGCTGAATCCAGGCTGTCGGCTTTCACGATCGAAAAACCCGACATTTTGTCAGAACCGTTATCGTCTGCTACACCCGTTGAACTCACGAGTTTGGTTCTCCCCATCGGGGATCCGGGATTGACCACCGCATCGCCAAGATTGTCGACCCAGGCTTTCCATTTCGCCCTTTGTTTGGCGCCTTCTTCCGGGCTTTCCGGCATTTTACCACCGTGATAGGCAATAATATATTCAGACATGATTATTCTCCCTGTTGCTTAAGATATGGATTACGGGGTTCCCACTTACGTGGGGACTGCCACGAATTGCTATTCCCGCATAGGCGGGAACGAAGTGTAAAACACATATTTGACGCCGAATATTTCAATTGGAGAAAATGTAGCAGACGGGGCACAGATAATAGACATCAGTGACTTCATCGCCTGAGATGCTGCCGGAGATTTCGGCGATACGCTCCTCATCAAGGAAAGTGCGGTGACAGTTTTGACACTCCATATATTACCTCAGAAATTCAGAGATCTTGTCTCGGAGAAGGATTACGGCGGTCAACAATCCTGTGGCGAAGAAAGTCCAAACGCCATAGACAACATTCGCCTCATGCTCCTGCAGCCATTGGATTACCGTTTGCCCGGCATTGCCGACCTTGGATTGTCCCGCGCGCCGCAAGCAGAAAATAGCTGTTTATTTTTGTTGGATTTAACAATCTATCGAACATACCCCATAAATGGACGCCATTTATGCAGCATGGTCAAGGGGGAAGTTGGGTTTTTTCTTTCACTTACCCAGACCAGAATATGATAACCAAATGCACCTTACGACTTACACACCTAACTTCTCGATAATTTTATAGTGAGACATTATTTGGCCGATCATATATCAAATCCTATATTCCGCAACAAAGTTTTAAATCTTTCATCGGAACGCAATGAATCAAAAAGTTGATCATTATTAATCATAATCAGCCAGTTCGACCTTTCTTCATAAGCCTTTTCAAGCCATTCAAATGCTTTTTCTTTTTCTCCCAGTCCAGTATAGATCCAGGCAATAAAACAGGGATCAACAACCTTTTCATTAGATAGTTCATTCAGACGTTTGAGCTGCAGCATTGCAGAATCAGTTTTCCCCTGAACAGCATACGTATATCCAAGGATACCAATACATCGGGTACCATATCCTGGCGATGTTGCTCCTATCTGTAACATCTCAATCGCATCATCATACATTTCTTTTTGTAAATATGACAATCCGAGCCAGCCGTATGGATGCTGGTAAGTCGAATCCATCTCGATTGCTTTCTTGAATTGACTGATTGCTTCATCATATTTTTTTGCTTCATATAAAATCTGACCCAGGCAAGAGTTTTTGCCTATAGACAAAGGCTCCAGCTCTAATGCTCGATTCATCATGGTTATACCTTCATCAAACTTACCTATATGAGTCAATAAATGGCCATATTCATGGTATGACTCAACATCACTGGGATTCAGAGACAGAGCCTTTTCATAATCATTCAAGGCACCTTTAATATCTATCTCCCAGCCATACCATGTTTTATGATTGGCAAGGGCTACATAAATTTCACCGACAGTATTGTCTATCTCGAGCCCTTTCATTGCAGCTGCCACTCCCTTTTCATGAGCATTTTGGGGGGGGATGATATTTAACCAACCCAGTTTAAAGTAAGCGTCTGAAATGCCCGCATATGCCAGTGCAAAATTACGATCCATTTCAATGGCCTGTTCAAAAAATTCGAGACCTTTATTATAACTTTCTATATTATGTTTATTATAAAAATATCTTCCTTTAAGGTACAGTTTATAGGCTTCAGAATCTTCCGTATAACGTTTTGTCATACGCTTATAATCTTCACCGGTGAGTTTTAATCGCAAGATTTTCAGTAATCGCTTCTGATATCTCATCCTGAATTTCAAATATTTCCGAAAAAGCACGTTTATATTGATCTCCCCAGATACGATTGTTATTTTCAGTATTCACTAGTTCAACGCTTATCGATAGTTCATCTTTGTGCTGACTAATTCGGCTGATAAGCAGTGCCTTCACGCCGAGTTCTTTACCCACTTCCTTTGGTACAATTTCTTTCCCTTTGTATTGAAAAACAGAACTGCGAGCAATTACTCTATTCAGGCTGGACAGTTTCGAAAGACTGTTAATAATACTCTCTGTCATGCCATCACTGAGATATTCCAATTCCGGATCGGCCGTTGTATTGATAAAGGGAAGCACGGCGATAGAATCAAATAGCTTTTTAGGTTTTAAGATTAAATAATAACCACTAAAAATTATCAAAATTAAGAGAATCCCAGCACCCCAATACATCATTCTCGGTTTTTTTGAAACACCTTTACCAGCATGTTTTAATGGTTTGGCACCAGATTCCAATACTTTTTGTAGGGATTTTAAATCAACCACCAAATCACTTAAATGCTGATACCGCTCATCAATATTCTTTGCCATAACTTTGCTTACAATCCGTTCCAGCTCCAGAGATACACCTGATCTCAATCCAGTTATTGGCTCAGGATTTTCATTAGATATCGAGTACATTACTGCCTGGTCATAATCACCTTTGAAGGGTAGTTTCCCAGTAATCATTTCATAAAGAATTACACCAAGTTGCCAGATATCAGAGCGGTAGTCAACTTCTTCTCCGCGTACTTGTTCCGGGGACATGTAAGCAACTGTTCCTAATGTTGTACCTTCCTTGGTTAGTTTTGTTTGTCCGGCTAATTTGGCTAAACCGAAATCAACAATCTTTACTTCACCATGATCGGTGATCATAATATTGGCTGGTTTCAAATCACGATGAATAATGTTGGATTCATGAGCGATAGTCAATCCCTGGGCAATCTGTATGGCAATGTCCAGGATTTCTTCGATAGATAATAACCGTTCGCCTTCAATCTTCTTTTTTAAAGATTCACCTTCGTAATAAGCCATACTGATAAACATTTGTCCATCATTGGTCTGATCAATTTCATATATATTGCAGATGTTGATATGCTCAATAGCTGATGCTGTCTGAGCTTCGTGGATAAATCTTTTTTTTATTTCAGGATCACGGATCAATTCCGGGGGCAGGAATTTTAGGGCAACGGTGCGTTTGAGTTTGGTGTCTTCGGCTTTATACACCAAACCCATTCCACCGCGACCTAATTCTTCGATAATGCGGTAATGAGAAACTGTTTTACCAATCATGGTAGTATTCCAGCAATACATATTATTGGTACGCTAAGAATTAGATCATTCAGCTTTATGAATGACACAACCTATGGATTAATTTACAACTACAAAATCCGACTGTCAAAACTCAGTAAACTGGTGCTTGGAAGGTACAAATAGGTTTGTCAGATTTATCAACCCTTTTTCACGGTCAGTTCTTCAAAATCGTAGTAACTTTTCGTAGTAAATCCGCTCAAAAACAACCCAAAATAATCCTTTGAATCAAATCTCTGCCATTTCTGAAGGCAAAAATTTTGTGAAATAAGTAATTTATTGGAATTCTATCGAAGTATCTCTACATTAAAAAATTAGCGTGGTTTTAATTAGATTTTATTTTGTTCAACTTCAATAGACCGAAAACCGAATAGCATAAACAAGTATTTTCTTCATAATTATAAATTACACCATACTGATAGACGTTTTTATTTGGGAGTAAGTCATGAAGTTATATTATATCATATGTATCACATTTCTTTTTGTCTTTATCCTCGGCTGTACATCAACGGTCGAACAAAGTAATCCAATTGAGGGAACCTGGGAGCTGATTTCCGGAAAGTATTTAGCACCGGATACGACATATCTATTTCCTGTTACCGATTACCACCGACACATATTGATGATTAACCGAACATACTATGTTTGGATAAGGCAAGACACAAGTCGGCAGGAAGCCAATGGATATGGTGGAGGTAAATATACGGTTGAGGGTGATAATTATACGGAACATATTGAATTCTTTTTTACTCCCAACTGTATAGGCAAATCGGTTACGTTTACAATGAAAGTTAAGGGAGATACACTGGTTCAAACCGGTACATGGCCGGCTAAGAGATTTGGGATTGGTCTATATGACCTGGAACTTTATGAGGTTTATAAAAGAATTGATTAAGACTGATTATATCAGGAGTGGAATCTATTACTACCAGCTGGTGGCGGGAGGCTTCAACGAAGTTAAGAAGATGATTTTATTGCGGTAGTGTCATAATGGAAAATGTAATTAGTAATTAGTACCCTGAATTTATTTCAGGGTCTATTTAAAGTATTCTGAAACAAGTTCAGAATGACATTTTGGCACATCTTAACATTTTTCAGAAGTTTCTAATTAGTAATTAAAATAAGCTATTTGTGAGTGGGGGGATATTTAAACGTATTGATCAGACTATTTAGTTTTGGTCCGATCTGCTGGACATAAGTATTTATTACTTCAATCTGATTATCATTAAGCAGCTTGCGTTGATAACCTTTCCTTAGCCAACTTTTGGTTTCTTCAAATGAGCCACGAGCATAATAGCCGAATTTCTGACGATCTTTATAGTGATACCTTCCAAAAGCTTCCGCTATATTTGCGGAAATTGAATCAGCTGCGCTAACTAATTGTTTTCCTAACGTCTCCTTTTCAAAATAATGCCAATGTTTAACTATCCCCCAAATTTTATTGGAAAGTTCCTCAGAAATAAGGTAAATCTCAATATCGGTTAACTTTTTAGGCATATTTAGAATCAGGCAATAATTGAGCCAAAACCTGATCATATGCCCTAAACATCAAACCAAATTACCAGTTACCAATTACTAATTACCAGTTACTAATTACTAATTCACACTGTTTTCTATCAAACAGAATATCATCTCCCCTGATTCGGTCTTTTCTTTTTGTCCGCCGGCAGACGGATCAGCCTACCGGCTGATAGTAAGGATTGTAGTAAACCACCTCAAAAAGGAGTGTTTCTGGGTGTTTTTAGTAACATTGTAGTAATATCCAGTTGAATCGGAAACCGAAAGTACATACTTTAACACGTTGATATTACTGCTGTTAAAGGATGTATTTATGTCGAGTATTTACAAAAATGGTAATAAATGGTACTACCAGAATTCAATAAATATTGATGGAAAAAAGGAAAGATTTCAACATTCTTTTGATTAAATTTACTTTAAGACTATTGTATTAATTCCTGAAATCTTGGATGATTTCTTAAGTTGTCCCACTTAGGATCTTTTTTAAGTTTTGCCTTCGATATAACTTTCCCAGCCGGAATTGAAAGTAAGAATTCCAGCTGTTCCAGTGCTTTATCATATTCACCTATAATCGTATATACCCAATCTAAGTTGTTAACATATTCTGGGCCATCCAGTGCATCTAATGAAACGGGATATATTTCTATTGCCCTTTTTGCTGCTGATATAGTCTTATTTTTTTTACCCTGAAAAGCATAGGTTATTCCCAGAGCAGAATGGTATCTGGGATCGCTTGGATTCTTTTTCATTTCTTCATTTATAATCATCACTGAAGAATCAGCATATTGCCTGCATTTTATTCCGTCACCCAATATATTGTAGACATAACCTTTTACACAATATTTGTCCAAATATATTTGCTGGTCATCCACAGCCTTAATTCCTATTGAATCAAAAAGATTCAACACCCGATTATAATTATTCTTAAAAAGGTCTATTAGAATTAAGGTTGTCACCACTTCACCGTTATATCTATTTATCTTTTCAATTGAACTTAACCTAGCTTGAGCAGCATTAATATTACCATCAGCCAAAACATAGCATTGTGCTGATTTAGAAATAGACACTACATCAGAAGGCACCAATACTTGATGCCGATGTAGCCAGGATTCAGCATCTTTATATTTTCTCATACACATTTATGTGGTACCTAATTCCATTGCCAGTCTGGGCATACGTGGATTAAGTTTAAAAGCTTCTTTCCAATGAAGAACTGAATTTTCCCAATCATTCTGGCGTCTTTCAATCACTGCTAATAATCTTGGCGATTGATTAGGTCGCCGTTTTTTCACTTCCTTAAATAATTCTTTAGCTCTTATCATAGTCCTTAAATACCCAGTAGAAATACCAAGCCTTTAAATAACTTTGCTTCTGGTAAATCGGGCTGTAATTCAAGTGCTCTATCAATTGCAGCTTTTGCTTTTGCCTGACGGTCTTCAGAACGATCAAATCGAATATGATACAACCAGGAATGAATTTCAGAAATCCATACATAGGCCATGACCAAATTTTTATCAATTTTTAAGGCCTGTTCAAAAAGTTGGACAGCGCTATCCAATTTTGCTGGTTCTGTATGATAGTATTTTTGCCTTATTTCTCTCGCCCGAATAAAAAGATCATAGGCTTCAAGATTATTTGTAGGATGTACATATAATTCTTCGCGTTCAGGTTCTAATACGGTAATATCTAATGCTTTAATTACTTCTTCTGCAATCTTAGTTTGAACATCAAATATACTTTCGAGCATCTGGTCATAAGAATCCGACCATAACTGAATATCATCTGAAACACTAATCAATTGGGGGGTAACAACCACCCGTCCTTTTGTGCCTGCACTTTTATCCCAACGAACAGTACCTGCAAGAATATAATCGACATTTAGTTCTTCTCCAATTACAGGAGTGGGTTCATCGGTATTCTTATATTGTATAGCACTGAAACGTGAAATAACACCTAAACCGTGTAGCAAAGACAATCTGCTGGTAATTTCTTCGGTTATACCATCTGCAAAATACTCATCTTCCTCGGACCCCAAGTTTTCAAATGGTAGAACGACCAATCTTTTTACGTGAGATTTTTCAATGTCATGATTGGTTTGACTATGATAAATCAGATAAGCGATTAGTAAAGCAACTACAATAATTATTGTAATAATCAAAGGCCTGAAATTAAGAAGTTTGCCTGCTATAGAAGTAGTTTTACTATCTGGTTGATTAATATTAGAAGTATTTTGAATTCCATTACATTCGCTGACTAACTCATTTAAATTTTGAAAACGCTGATGTGGATTTTTGTTGAGTGCTTTTTTCAATATTTGCTGTAGTTCAAAAGGGATACTTTCTGCTAACTTTGGTTCTTCGTTCAATATTGCATAACTGATAGCTTGCTCATAATCTCCTGAAAATGGTGTCTCTCCAGTGAGCATCTCATATAAAACTGCACCTAATGACCAGATATCCGATCGGTGATCAACGTCCTTCCCTTGGATTTGTTCGGGTGACATATAATGAATGGTTCCAAGTGTCGATGTTTCTTTGGTTAGTTTGCTTACACCTATTAATTTCGCCAATCCAAAGTCAAGAATCTTTACTCTACCATCTGAATTGACCAATATATTTTCAGGTTTTATATCACGATGAACAATTTCTGCCTGATGTGCTTTTCCCAAACCTTCACATATTTCTTTAGTAATATCTATTACTTCATCATGATCTAATTTACCTTTATCCATTTTATTTCTTAAGGATTCGCCGTCAACATATTCCATGACAATACATATTTGTCCATCAGTTTCAATAATTTCATGGATGGTAATAATATTTGGATGATTAAGGGCCGCCGCAGCTTTGGCTTCTCTTTCAAACCGTTCGACGTTTTCTTTGTCTTTGGTTAAATGCTGGGGAAGGAATTTTATGGCGACCTGGCGTTCAAGTTTTAGGTCATCAGCGAGATATACTTCACCCATCCCACCTTCACCAATTTTTTCAATGATTTTGTAATGCGATATTGTTTTGCCGATCATTCTATTTCTGCAATTTTTATTTGCTCACGGGCTTTATCGACTATTGCTTTCACACGTTCTATTCTTTGTTTAAAACGGCTATCTTGTCTTAGATTCTCAAATAAAGGTTCAATCTCCCCAATTCTATAATCCCGCCAGCCCTTATCAATAGCTTGATCGAGCCACTTAATGGCTTTATCTTGATCACCCATCGATGAATGTACACCTGCTAAGTTATAGCATATTTCCCAAGACTCATTTCCAGAATCTATTTCATTATTTGCATAATTTAAAAATTCAAAAAATATTTTTTTTGCTTTCTGCTTCTCTCCTTGTTTCCATTGGATGACCGCAAAATGTACTGAAGTTATTATGTGATAATTGTAAAAGAATTTTGCCTTGGATTTCCTCAATGCCTTTAAAAAATAAAAGTATGCGTCAGAAATATTGCCCTGCACATGTTCGATGTATCCTTTATAGGTGAAAGCATTTAAACTATCTGTTGATAAATTTAAGATTTCATCAGCTTTTCCTTTTGCCAGGTCATATTTATTTTGCGATAAATATAATGATATCAATCCCCAACGTGCGTAAACATGATTTGGATCGAGCTCAAGTGCTTTTTCCAGCGCGTGATGTGCATTTAAATCATCACATAATATTTTGTACACCAGCCCTATTTGATGATAAGCTCCAGCGAAAGCTGGATTTAATGATATCATCTTTTTATGCCAATTTAATGCTTTTTCCAATTGCCCAATCTTTTGATATCTATATGCTAAATTCCCCACTGCTTTAAAATAACCTGGATTTGACTGAATCGACTTTTTATAGGCCTCAATCGCCAAACTCGATCTATCAACTACTGCGTGTGAAACTCCAAGTGCTTCATGGGCTTCAGCACAATTATGATCAATTTCAAGCGCTATTTTACTGACTATTAATGCAGAATCATTCCATGATCGTGAGAAACCAAACCTATGATAACGCTGACTGAAAGCATTTGCTAAACCTGCATAAGCCATTGCGTACTTTGGATCAATCTCAAGTGCTTTTTTAAACATACGGATAGCTTGTTCATTATCTTTCTTTCTGTAACGATAATAATATTCTCGACCTTTTATATAGAAGTTATATGCAGCAAAATCTTCAGTGGGCTTTTTCTGGATTAACGATTTCTCGTTTGCAGAAAGTTCAACACTTAATACTCCTGCTATTTTTTCGGCTACATCACTCTGAATGGCAAAAATATCCTTCACTTCTCTATCATAGGTTTCTGCCCAGATATGTTTATCTTCTCTCGCTTCAATCAATTGGGCGACAATGCGAACACGATCATCTGACCGTCTAACTGTACCTTCAAGGATTAATGATACATTTAATTCATCGGCGATCTCAGGGAGACTTTTCTTTTTTACCGTCTTATACTGCATAACTGATGTTCGTGAAATCACTCTTAATTCACCTATCTTCGAGAGTTGGGCAATAATGTCTTCAGTCATACCATCACAAAAATACTCATTCTCTTTATCAGGGCTGATATTGGTAAATGGTAAAACCGCAATGGAATTATAAGTATGGATTGGTTTGGTAGGAGAGAAAATTACTTTTATTAAAATAATAATAATTACAAGACTAATAAAAATTCCAACTGACAAATAGACAATTGGTTTTCGAAAAAGATTTTTTGACCTTGACCTATTATTTAATTTCTTGGTTTTACCATTGCTCAGATTTTCAATAATACTAATGGCGTCGTGTTGTCGTTCAGCCGGATTTTTCGCCAACAACTTTTTTACAATTTCCCATAACTCAGTATGACTATTTTCTAATGGTCTCGGTTCTTCATTCAGTATAGCATAGGATATTGCCTGCTCATAATCACCTTTAAACGGTGGTTCACCATTTAGCATCTCATACAATACAACACCTAATGACCATATATCAGTACGATGATCAACTTCTTCGCCACGAAGTTGTTCCGGGGACATATAAGCAACGGTTCCCAGCGTAGAACTATCTTTCGTCAACTGAGCTTTTCCCGCTAACTTTGCCAGACCAAAATCAAGAATCTTTACACTTCCATCGTCGGTGATAAAAATATTGGCTGGTTTGATATCGCGATGAACAATTCCTTTTTCATGGGCTTTTTGTAATCCCTTTGCTATTTGTGTGGCAATATTAATGGCTTCTTTAGTCTTTAATCTTTGATCTTTAATCTTTTCTTTTAAAGTCTGTCCTTCATAACAAGCCATGACAATAAATAACTGCCCATCCTCTATTTCATCAATTTCATGAATAGTACAGATATTATCATGTTCTAATGCAGATGCAGCATGGGCTTCACGAATAAAACGTTCTTTAGATTCTTGATTATGAGTAAGTTCTGGGGGAAGGAATTTGAGAGCGACCGTGCGTTTGAGTTTGGTGTCTTCTGCTTTGTACACCAATCCCATTCCACCACGACCTAATTCTTCGATGATCCGGTAATGAGATACTGTTTTACCAATCATGGTAATATCCCAGCAATACATATCATTGGTACGCTAAGAATTAGATCATTCAGACTTTATGAATGACACAACCTATGGATTAATTTACAACTACAAAATCCGACTGTCAAAACTCAGTAAACTGGCGCTTGGAAGGTACAAATACTTTTGTCAGATTTATCAACCCTTTTTCACGGTCAGTTCTTCAAAATCGTAGTAACTTTTCGTAGTAAATCCCCAAATATCAACTCATTTTGAACTTTCTGAAGGTATTCTGAAGTCGCTTTTTACAAAAAAAAAGGGATCACGATTTTTTGTAATCCCTTGATACCGTTGGTTGGTATTTTCAAAAAGAAGATAAATATTTATGATTGTGGTTTTGGTTTTGGACGTTTACCACCAATAGCCCAATCCCCTGTTTTTACTTCTTCTATTGTAACCCAAGTAAGATTACGCATATTTTCACCTTCGACTTCAATCATCGCTTCGGTCACCTTATCTATGAGTTGATCTTTTTGTTCTCGAGAGAAGACTCCTTCAATAACCTTAATTGTTGTAAATGGCATAAATATTTCCCCCTGCTTTGTTTATTGTTGAAATGTATGATATAAAAAACCAGATTGACTATAGTTTTTATTCCCAATACTGTAATCATAATTATTTCATACAACTATTCTTTGGAATATTCAAAATAGGACACCAATTTTATAAAAAAAAGTTTAAAAATGATTGTATAACATCAAAAATTAAATTTGTCAGTTTTAAAAATCATCCCCAAAATCGTAATAAGTTTTCGTAGTAAAATTGTAGTAGATTTTTAACATAGAAATCGGTGAATTTGACAAAAGAAAAAAGCCTTGTAAGTGTCTATTTTACGGGGCTTTAAGTGTTGTGCCGCCTCCATATTGATGATGAACGGGGTATGAATATTATTTAATCGTGAACTTCAGCGCAGCAAGATCATCTTCTTCACTTCCCTATAACGCTGTCCTGAGCCCCTCGACTCAGCTCGGGATAAACCTGTCGAAGGATCACCGGCAACAATTTGATAGTAATAAATCCCACTGGCCATCCCACTGGCATTCCACTCTATTTCGTATTTTCCAGCTTTCTGCTTCTTTGCTACCAGCGTACTGACCTTCTGCCCGAGGATGTTGTAAATGCTCAAATCCAGCTGGCTGAAGCTGACAGCTGATAACTAATAATTGTTTTATTGTTAAAAGGATTGGGATAATTCTGTGAGAGTTTAAACAGGTGAGGAAGCTGCTCAACAGATATTTCATCATTGATAGCATGTGGCTCCCCGTAGGGATTGAAGGCATATAAAGATCCTTCTGAGGTCATAACCAGAGCAGTGTTGTCCCCGCCCAAGGCCCAGAGACCTATACCATCTTCTTCTGTGAGAAATAATGGGGTGAATGTATTAAACTCTGCACTGTATCCGAAGTACTGTTTTGTATCACTTGATTCGTAGAGGACAACTTTCTCCCGTCCCCCTCCTAAGGAAAACATATCAGAAGTGTAAAAAGCAACGCTATTAGTAAGTGGGCTATAGGTGGCATATTGATTACCTGAAGTATATGCAATGAAATAATTATCCCGGTGAAGAATGTAATTCTCATAATTCCAGTAAACCATATTTCCAAAGGCGATTTGATATTCACTGTTGGTGAGCCCATTAAAGATTGTGATATTCCCTTCAGAATCAGCCCAGTATATATAATCCCGGTGAGATCCATAAGCCGCAGGTTCTGCTCCAACGACTTTTCTTGTCCATTGATTCGCTGTCGGTGAGTAAAGTAATAGTATAAAAGCATTGGTTGAATCTTTAAATAGAAACCCAAAGACATTCTCCTGTTCAAACCGGTATTTATATCCATATCCAAATTCATCGGGAACGGTTTCAACCAATTCCGTTATGGTAGTATTATCCAAACGATGATAGGTGTAAATGTGGAACTTATCGGAAAACACACGTTTGCAGTGGGCATGGGCATTATTCTCCATGGGCCAGTAGCTTACTGGATTTTGATATCCGTCAGTAGGTGTCGGAAGCGAGGCCAGGGCAAAATTGCCGGATTTTATATCATAACCCATAATGCTGCTGCACCCCGAAGCCATCATAACATTATTACCAAGAGCATGTCCATAGTTTGGGTGAATGGTAGGATCATATCCAAGGTCTGCCGGACCGAAGTAAGTGAACAAGTGTGTATCTCCGCTATAGATATAATATTCCGTCTGGTGGCTATCATCATATCTGTAAGATAGGACTGCGCTATTTTTCCATAGTTCCCAATAGAGTAAGATCTTTTCATCACCACCGTAGTTATTACTCACCGAAATTATTTTAAATGTTCCGTGCCTTGTGTCAAACCCATAATAATAATGTACAATCTCAGGGTAATTACTATCATCAACCGTCTGAAATATACATGCGGTCCCTTGGTTTTGTTCATTAACATTTAAACCAGGTTTTTGATGATTTATGACGGCGTCTTGTCCATAAAGTGCGCTCCAGGCTCCTAAATAACAATAAGCTTCTTCTCCGAAATCGCGGTAGAAAGCAAATCCTCCTTTCAACAGTTGGAATACAATATAATCACCATTTAATTCCCAAAATGATTTCTGATGACGACTATAAGCGATAAGTGTATTTTCTACCCAGCCATACCTGTTGGTCAGGGATACGAGTAGGTAATCTTTTTCAGCAAAAATGCTAATATACATACTGTCACCATAAGCCGGAGGATTATACCCATATACGTGCCACTGCGAGTCTTCAGCATCGAAAACGTAACAGGAATCCGAGGTCAAAACACATGCTAATGTATTACCCGCACCATATCCATAGTCGGGCGTTAAACCACCTAATAATGTTCCTTTATAGGTGTGTTTAACAAAAGTGTGGCTCAGTGTGCTATAGCCGACAATATGTTCACTACTCCATGCCATAGCCACACTATCACCCGCAGTAATATTTTCCCAGGGTAGATTCGTTTGTATAACAGATTCGTGCCATTGACCGGAAACGTTGTCGTAGGCTTCGATAAAAGCGCTATCCTTGTAAACAAAGATGCAACAGTTCCCGCCGACATCTCTGATCCAATTATATCCAAGTGGCCCTCGTAGTTGTTTGTGAATCCATGAGCCTTTTTGGGCTGCTAACTGGTTAATTGAAACAAGAACAACACAGCAAAATATAAAAAATCGCAGATCATTCATTTTGCGACCTTTCCTTAAAAGATCAGTATAATTTTGAGTTGATGAAATATTCCTCATTTTCATTATTTGTCCAGTAGATAAAGAGAAGAACATTAATAGGGAAACTTAAAACGTATTTATCTCTAGAAGAACGACTCGCAAGACAAGCACTTTAGGGGAAAAGAAAAAGAGTACTGATCCGAAAGTAGATCAGGGAGATGAGGCTCTGTTCTAATTGAATGTTAATATTCAGGCATAAAAATCTATAGTAAGAGGATAGGGAATTTAATTCTTCGCGTTTATTGCCATTTAACAATAAACATAATTTATGTATCATTTAAACAAGTTTATAATACCTCCAAATATTAAATATTCTTACCTCCATCCATGATTTTACGGCAATTTAATATGGCTATGTAAGATGTCGATAATCATAAATTTGGAATAACGTAAATAAAATACCTCCCACACCTTCAAGATATTATATATATAATTGATTGTTATCAAAAGTTATATCCCAAATGCAAATTTCAACAAACAAGTTTTTTGATCTGCCCAAATCCATTATCCGTTGAAAGCCGATACAGATAGACACCGCTGGCAAAAACTAAATCTCATAACAAATTTTCCATTACCGCCTTCAATGTCTAAGGTTAGGACATAAAACCTATACACTTTCAATATATATATTAGTGTAAACACCATCATCACACTTTTAGTATTAAATCTTTCTGCGTGCATTTGCTCGATCAATAAGCCGCATGGTAATATTATAATGTCAGATGTCGATCAACTAATTTGTATATATTTCTAAACCGGATGCGGAAGAATTTCAGCAGGTCAAATTAAGCGATATCAGATCTTTACAATGAGTCGTAGTGAATAATATTATTATAATGAAACTTCTGAAAAATGTTAAGATGTGCCAAAATGTCATTCTGAACTTGTTTCAGAATCCTTTAAATAGACCCTGAAATAAATTCAGGGTGACAAATTGTCTTATTACGAATGCATTTTTCAAAAGTCTCTATAATATAACAAATGAGGTTAGAATTGCAATATAATAGAAAGAGGAAAATTTCTGATCAAATAGATAAATTTTGATGTAAAGAAATTGGATTTTAGATTAGATTAAGATAAATCCTTCTTACTCAAGCACTCATTCGCCTCAATATAATCTGCCCCTGTTTGGCGTTTTGCTCAGTTATATTGCCGGAAAATTTAAGTTTAAATTTGATCCAGCTAATGTCTGCGGTTATATTAATTAAACGAGCTGTTTAAATCTGAAAAAACAGAGCTCATAATTAAATTAAACTGAATTCCGTAACTAAAGATTTCTCGTTCCCGAGTTACTTTCGGGAATCACAGATGTAATTATTATGTATAAACCTAAATATATTGTAAATCTGAATCAAGTTTCTCAAATATCCGAATCTGAGCGTAAAGAATTGGAACCTGTGATTGAGAAATTTGCCTTTCGCACCAATGAGTATTATCAGGAGCTGAATTAACTGGGATGATCCGGATGATCCAATCCGTAAGATTGTTATGCCATCCATTGGTGAATTACAAGCATGGGGACGGCTGGATGCTTCGGATGAAGAAGAATATACCAAAGTCTCCGGGCTGGAACATAAATACGAATTTACAGCATTATTATTGGTAAATGATGTTTGTGGTGCCTATTGCAGGTTTTGCTTTCGCAAGCGGTTGTTTATGGATGCGAATGATGAAGTTGTGCGAGATGTTTCTGCTGGAATCAAGTATATTAAAGAGCACCCGGAAATTAATAATGTGTTGCTGACCGGGGGTGATCCACTGGTATTGTCTACGCAAAAACTTGAAAATATTATTTGTCAGGTGAGAGACATCGATCATGTTAAAATTATCCGGATAGGTACAAAAATCCCGGCATTTAACCCATTCCGGATCATCAACGATTCCGGTCTGGTTGAAATGTTCGAAAGATATAGACTCGGACAGTAAGCGTATTTATATTATGGTACACTTTAACCATCCGCGCGAAATTACAGAAACCAGCGCCAAATCTTTGGATTTGATTCGGAAATCAGGCGTAGTTGCCGTAAATCAAACACCTCTGATTCGCGGAATTAATGATGATCCGGAAGTACTGGCAGAATTATTTAATAAGTTGTCCTACATGGGTGTTGCACCTTATTATTTATTTATCTGCCGGCCGACTTTGGGCAATATATCCTATGCGGTTCCCATTGAGGAATCATTTGAAATATTTGAACAGGCACGGATGAGATGTTCCGGTCTGGCAAAAAGAGCGCGGTTAGTGATGTCTCATAGTACCGGGAAAATAGAGGTTGTCGGTCTTACAGAAACCCATATTTATTTGCGTTATCACCGTGCCGCTGATCCACAGGAAAAGGCCCGCTTTATTATATTTGAGAGAAACGGTGACGCATACTGGTTTGATGATTATCAGGAAATCATTAATGAGTACTCGATCGATAATCCTTATCGCTGTTTCGGTCCTGAATAGTCGATTTCTGATCAGGTATGATATTCTAAAAAATTTTCCCTTACCCACTATATATTTATCGGTCTCTTTTCTAGGGGCAATAGCCGGCTGGATCATCGGAGAGCCAATATTACCCGTGGCAGAACCGCTGGCCGGGTTATTTCTTCGTTTGCTGCGCATGGCCATCATGCCATTAATTATCACATCAATCATTTCGGGTGTCATAAGTGTCGGTAGTGCTGCCGGTTTAGGGAGACTCGGCATAAGAACATTTGGTTATTACATTCTGAGCACGTCTGATGGCCATCGTAACCGGTCTGATCCTGGTGAATATATTTGCTCCCGGGATAGATACCAATATTGGTCTGGAACATTCGGTACAATCCGTACCGGCCACAAACCAGAGATTTCAGGATCTTTTACTCAGGATCATTCCGGAAAATCCGGTTAAATCAATGGCAGATGGTGATGTATTGCCGGTAATTTTCTTTTAGTGTACTATTCGGATATTTTATTACCCGTCTGAAAGATAGTTCCCGAATAAGCAAATGGGTGATATTTTTCAGGTGGCATTTGAAGCAATGCTTAAACTGACGCAATTTGTGGTCTGGAGTGCGCCACTCGGTGTATTTGGCATCGTCGCCAAAATAGTGGCACAAACCGGATTCTCATCATTTAAATCGCTGGGTATGTATTTTGTGATCGTGCTGGCTGGTTTATCTATACATGCTTTTGTCAATCTGCCACTACTAATGCGATTGATTGCCGGATAAAACCATCTAAAGCATTATAAGGGAATGTCATCCGCTATACTTACTGCCTTTTCCACCTGCTCTTCGATGGTGACTCTACCGCTGACCATGTCCGCAGTAACCGAACATTCCGGTGTTTCAAAAAAAATGGCCAGTTTTACGTTACCGATTGGCGCTACGGTAAATATGGATGGGACCGCACTGTATGAATGTGTCGCTACAATTTTTATTGCCCAGGTATATGGAGTCGATCTACAATTTGGTGAGCAAATTATTGTGGTCATCACCGCCTTACTGGCCTCAATCGGTGCGGCAAGTGTTCCCATGAGCGGTCTGGTAATGATGTCGATCATTCTAGATGCCGTCGGATTACCCCTGGAGGGTGTGGGAATCATTCTGGCGGTCGATCGCGTACTGGATATGTTTCGGACGACCGTAAACGTCCTGAGCGACAGTGTAGGTGCGGTGGTCGTGGCCCGGCTGGAAGGTGAAGAACTGCAAAAAATTGACTGAAAATCCCCTCAAAAACACTCTTTTGTAGTTACATTGAATTCAATCACCAGTGTCCTAAAGGGAACACGAGAGGACGAGTAAGGATTTTTCTTTGTATTCTCACACCTCCGATACGTGCAAGGAGTTTGTAGCAAAAGATGGTTTTGCCGATCATATGTCTATGTCACCATATTTTCTGAGGTTTTCTTCATATAGTTCTTTATGTTTTGCCAATATTTCTTGGAAGCGGGGGTCGTCACGTAGAAAATCGCAAATAGGGCTATCCGTCATCTGATTATAATTTGATCTTCTCAATTTTTGTAAACGACTGTCATCATCCAGAAGATTAAGTGACTCTTCCTTCATCTCAAGTAATAAATAAATTAGCAATTTATAATATCTGGGAAGGTCTATATTGAGTGCCTTCTCTCTTTCTCCATCAATAGCGTACTGAATTGCCTCTACATCGCTCAAATCTTGCTCTGGATAATTGACTTTTAATTCATCCAGCATTATTTTTGCGTCATTATATCGCTTTCTCTTTACCAATAAAATCCAATAAGCTTCTCGAATCAATACTTCTTTACTTAAACCAAACGCTTTTTTATAATCACTTTTCGCTTTATTATAGTCACCTACTTGATCAAACAATATTCCCCTTAAATTATAATATGGAGTTACTGGATTTAAGTCAATGGCTTTGGTTACACATCGAATCGCCATGGTAGTGCATCCTCTGTAATTCAAGAACCACCCCAGCTCAAAATAATACATATCATTATTTGGATTGATATTTATGGCATTTCTATAACAATTAAAAGCTTCCTCAATTTCATTCCGATCATTATGTACCGTTGCTTTTGCATAATTGACCTCTGCTGAATTTGGATTAAGTTGATAAGCAGTGTCAAGGTATGCCTTCTGTAACTGTTTATATTTATTTTTCTCCTTTTCTGTTTTTGCAAATGAGTGATAATATGTATCATACAGATCGACTAAACTGGCATAGGCATCTGCAAAATTGGGATCAAGTTCGATTGATTTTTTAAACATTCTCTCAGATTTAAAAAATTCATCTTTATTATTATTTTCAAAGACTCTATTATAATGAATATACCTGCCTTGCAAATAATACTCATTTGCTTCATTACTATTAGGTCTGTTTGTTTTTATTTTTATCTTTTCCTGTGGAGAGAGATTTTCCAGTAATTTAGAAGCAATTGCTTCCACCATCTGATCCTGTAAATCAAAAAATGTTTTGTACTCTTTATTATAATCATCCGACCAGACCTGTAATTCATTTTCTGTCTTGATCAATTTTGGGGTTACTCTTATTCGTTCACCGAACTTGCGAAAACTGCTCACGAGTACATAAGCAACATTTAACTCCTCTCCAATTTCAGAAATAGTTTTATCTGAATTTTTGAATTTCTTTACAGATTGTAGGGAATAACTTTTATCCTTGACAATCGCCCTATATTTGAAATGATCTGATCTGTCATCCCATCACAAAAATAATCCTGATCAGGATCATTGCTGATATTATCAAAAGGTAAGACGGCAATTGAATTTTCCCATTTTGTTGGGATGGAATTAGTTTTTTCGGATTTATCTGGCTCAAGGATGAAGTAATATCCAGCGACAATTAGAATCAAAATTGATAAAACAGCAACAGACATTTTTATAAGTTTAGAACGCTTAGTCGGATTTTCTATTTTGGTCGGAATGCTGGTAGACTCAGATTCTCTTTTTATACTCCGTAAGTCAACAATCAATTCATCCACATGCTGATAACGGTTTGCAGGATTCTTTTGAAGACACTTATTAATGATCCGTTCCAGTTCCATCGGCACACCAGTACGCAATCCTGTTACTGGTTCTTGCGTATCATTCAAAATGGAATAGATAACAGCGGATTCATATTCACCTTTAAATGGTAATTGTCCGGTAAGTATCTCATATAGGATGACACCTGATGACCAAATATCTGTCCTATAATCAACTTCTTCGCCTTTTGCCTGTTCTGGTGACATATAGGAAACTGTGCCTAAAGTAGTCGATTCTTTGGTCAGTTTTGTTTGAGTGGAGAGTTTAGCTAAACCAAAATCAAGAATCTTCACAACACCGTCAGAAGTAAGCATTATATTTGCAGGTTTTATATCTCGGTGGATAATTTCTTTCTCATGAGCCTTGGCTAGCCCTTGTGCGATTTGGATGCTGATGTCGTTGGCTTCATCAATTGGTAATGGTTTATCCTTAATCCTTTTATCTAACGTATCACCTTCGTAGTAATCCATACAGATAAACAGTTGTCCGTCCTCAGTTTCATCTATCTCATGGATGTTACAGATATTATTATGTTGAAGAGCTGAAGCAGCCTTAGCTTCATGGATGAATCGTTGTTTATCATCTTCTCTGGTTGTGAGGTGGGGTGGCAGAAATTTAAGGGCGACAAAACGATCGAGTTTTAAGTCTTGTGCTTTGTAGATCACACCCATCCCGCCACTGCCGATCTTCTCGAGGATTTTGTAGTGAGATATGGTTTTGCCGATCACGACTTATTATCCCGTTTATATGTCTGATTAGATAAGAATTAAAGAAGTATTTAGAAAGTATATTAATAAAAAGTCAATTTCAAACGGTTTTTTTAAACGGTCACAATATCAATATTAATTCATCAGGCTGACTTTGTAGTAAATTATTGTAGTAAGTTCCTTAAAAACAGGCGTTTCTGGGTAGATTGTAGTAAGTTTGTAGAAAGTTTTTGGGCATTAAAAAAGGGTTAGAAACTTGCCCTAACCCTTTGTTTTTTAATGGTGGAACCGCTAATTAAGCATGAAGCACGAAACTCGAAATCCGAAACAAATCCGAATACTTAATTTCTAAACTTTAACCTTTCTCATAATTGAAGAAAATATTTTCATTAATTGCTCAGATTCACACATTCGTTATTGATTTTGCTGGAACAAAATTTGTAGAACCTTAGAGCAAAACCGGAGATGTCACATACTCATGTATATAATGGATGGCAACAGATCCTTCCCCAACTGCAGAGGCAACCCGTTTTATGGATCCCATACGAACATCACCGGCAGAAAAGACTCCGGGCATACTGGATTCGAAGCGCATTGGTTGGCGTTTTACTGTCCACTTTGAACCATTTTCACCCAAAGCAGATCCGGTAATAATAAAACCTTTTTTATCACGGGCAACCACATCACCTAACCAATCGGTATGTGGCTGAACCCCGATTAAAACAAAAAGTGCCTGTGCCTTGAGTGTTTCTTCTTCCCCAGTAATGGAATTTTTTACGACTACTTTTTCCAGCCGATACTGCCCATCGCCGTCAATAACTACAGTATTTAACCGAACCTCAACATTGGGTAAGCGTTCGATATCATTAACAAGATAATCCGACATGCCTTTTTCAATTGCGTCTCCCCTGATAATCAGGGTAACTCTGCTTGCACTTTTCGCGAGATGAATAACAGCCTGACCTGCTGAGTTTCCGCCACCAGCAACTATTACATGTGCATGCTTCATCATCCCCACTTCAAGACCGGTTTCATAATAAACACCAGCGCCGTTAAAGCGATCAATTCTGGGCACATTGAGTCGGCGATAATCAGCACCGGTTGTAATCAAAACAGATCTGGCGGTGATATCGGTTCCATCAGCCAGGCTAATAATCCGGTTTTTACCCTCCGCCCGCAGGCCGGTTGCCTTTCTGGCCAGAACATATTTTGCGCCAAACAACCAGGCCTGTTGATGAGCCCGTCTGGCCAATTCGCCTCCACTGATTCCACGCGGAAATCCCAGGTAATTGCGAATAAGCGAACTGGTCCCTGCCTGTCCGCCAACAACCCCTCTTTCAATGATAAGTGTTTTTAAACCTTCGGACGCGCCATATACGCCGGCAGCCAATCCGGCGGGGCCAGCACCGACAATGGCCAAATCACAATCATTTTCCTCAAGATCAGACGCACCGATTTCATCCGCTAACTCTGTATTTGAGGGATTGATCATTACATGCCCTTCAAACGTACTTACAACGGGTAGTTTCTGATCAGCTGCACCCAGATCTTCTAATATTTTATGACCTGCTTCTGAATCTGTAGTATAAAAACCATGTGGTATACCATGCCGTTCAAAAAACAGACGAATTTCATGCCCACGTGGAGAGGGATCCTCACAGACAATACGGACCAATTCCATTTGTTCACTGTGTTGGCGTGTCCAGTCCGATAAAAATTCACTGACAATTGGATATAAGTTTATTTCCGCTGGTAGCCAGGGCTTTAATATATAATTTTCCATATAGCCGAATGTACAGGCATGAAGAATAGTTTTTGTAGACTGTTTTATCCCCCCAGGCTACCATTAAGGCACGTTGAACATTTGTGAATATCTTGTATGCACGCCGGAGCAGATCGACACCGGTTATCCCGGGCATCCACTGATCAGCAATGACCAATGCTACCTGCTCTCCGTTAGTTTTCATCCTTTCCAGATCGTCAAGTGCTTCTTGTTGTTTATCATGTGAAACCACCTGGTAATCGGCGCCATAACGTCGTTCCAGGGTATCATGCAGCATTTTTAACATCGGTTGTTCATCATCAACAACCATTATAACCGGTTTCTTTGGCATAGTTCTGACCATGGTTAATAGAAGGGGGGTATCTAAATTATACACGAGCTAAACATGATTTTAGTACGAATTAATCCCTACTACAAGAATCGAATCCCAATCGGGGCTTCTTTCCAGGCTACGCCTTCACTCCAGCTGGGGAAACACACGAGATTAAGCACGAAGCACGAAACTCGAAATCCGAAATAAATTATAAATTCTAAATCTTAAATTTGCACTTTACGCATAATGGCAGAGCCACTGATTATTGCTTTTATACTCATGCTAATTACTTATTAAATCTTATGTTTGCTTTTAATGCTTTGTGATCTGAAATACTATTATTCTGATCATCTTTAACATCTTTAGTATTTATGGATGTTGCGGCTACCTTTTTAAAAGTATTCGTGCTTAAACTATCATAAGCAAGAATATAGTCGAATCGTCTTGGGCTGCTACTTGATCTGAAATCTCCAGGTATACTCCTGTTTATTGCCGTTAAATTCCATATGCAAGTCACGGGGATTACCCAGTATATTTTTCATAGCACGAAAAGATTCCGGGCTATAAGCATTGCTGTTAAAATCACCTGCTAATATTACAATCAGATTTTCGGATGAGTTTACAAAGCGGGATTCAACTACTTTAGTTACTGTCGTATTTATAAACGAATAAATTTGTTTCATCTGGAATTGTTTATGTTCTCTTGTTCCAATAGCCTGAACGTGTGTATTAAATAAAAACAACCTGGTTGTATCGTTGATGGCAAAAAGTGAGCCCATAACGGATTTGTTTGCTAAAAAATCATTTGTCCTGGACATTTCCTTATCCAGAATCATGTGAACAATACCATTTGAGTTTTTCACATCATCACCAAATTCTATTTCTGACAAATCAATTCTTGGATAGCTGGCCATCATGTATAATCCGGCATCCTGAAATATAAATTCAGGAAAAGAATTATAGTCGACCCTTGGTATTATTGTAGAATAAAAAGAGGTATCAGATTTTTCAATAATTTCATCGCGTGTACTTTCATCAAACAATTCCTGAAACAATACAAAATCAAATTTCTCTTTATTAATGTATCTCATTAAAGAATCAATTTGACCTTCTTCTTTATCATAAATTGCTTTAATGTTGTATGTAAGCAGACTTATCTCATTTTTTGACCGATTTGTTCTTAAATGATTACCACCATAACTCATATAATCAACTGTTGAACATGAGATGATCATTAGTAAAAATACAACAATGATTATTTTACCCAACTTTGACACATACAATTTCATTCTAATAAGGAAGTCCTTTCTTTGTATTCCTTCAGGTGTTAACAGTGAAATATTTAAACTGTAAAAAAAGGAATGTTATTTCAAATTTGTTCACAAATTATATCTTTTCGATTAAGGTGAAAAAAATCTGCTGTAAAGTTCCACGCCCTGACGTAAACTTCATAACACCCTGTTATTACTGTCCTTAAGTTTACTAATTTTAAAACGCCTTAAAGGTGTAAACGCCACCTAAAAATCCTTTGTATTTCCATTGACAATCTCTATATTCCTTTTGCATTCCCACCTATTCTTCTTACAGACATAGATTTTCATACTGAACCACTCAGACGACCGATTTTGACGCAAAAGTGATAAAAATTGATTCATTTGTGATAGAATGACAGAATGGGTGTCAGTATTTTTAAGAAGAGAAGTTTCTAATTGGAGGAAAAGTGAGATGAAATCCTTGAAAATGATTTTGGTTTTGATGTTTTGTTTTGGATTGGTTCAGTTGTGTTTAGCACAGATTGATTGGGAAAAGCATGGTAACAATCCAGTATTTACCGATACAACTGGTGGATGGACTTTAGAATTCGCTGCCAATCCAACTATTATAATTATTGATAACACATATCATATGTGGTATACGGGATATGATGGAACATACGCTCAAATAGGTTATGCTACATCAATAGACGGAATTTCGTGGAGTCCTTATGACCTTACCCCCAAAAACTGGACAATTTGATCTGAGAGTTCTCCTGTTTAAATTAATCCGCAAAAAGGTAACATCAGCTAAAGAACAGGCTGCCCTGCGTATTGTTGGATAAACAAATTGAAAGGTGGAGAACATGAAATTCAGCGAACAGGTCGTGCTGGGAAAGACCGGACTGAGGGTCGGCCGCCTGGGTATCGCCTCGGGATACGGGGCGCCTGCCGCGGCGATTGAAGAGGCATTCGAACGCGGGTGCAATTACATGACCTGGGGGACCTTCCTGAAGGGATTTTCGAACGATATGCGCGGAGCGATCCGCAATATTGTCAGCAAAGGCAGGCGCGGAGAAATGGTCCTGGCGATGTTCAGCTATGCCCATCAATCCTTCCTGACCGAGCATTTCCTGATGAAGGGCCTGAGATCTGCCGGAACCGATTATGCTGATGTCCTGATCCTTGGCTTTTTTTCCCGGCGTCCGTCACAGCGGATCATCGACGGTGCCCTGCGACTGAAAGAAAAAGGACTGGTGCGCTTTCTGGGACTTTCCGGTCATAACCGCAAGCTGTTCGCTCAACTTCTCGATGAGGATATATTCGATGTCTGGCACATACGCTATAATGCTGTGCACAGAGGTGCAGAAACCGAGATTTTCCCATTCATCAAAGATCAGGCAAGACCCGGCATGGTAAACTTTACCGCTACCGCCTGGGGCAAATTGATGAACCCAAAAAAGATGCCGTCGGGCGAAAAGCCGGCGACAGCCACTGAATGTTACCGCTTTGTCCTCTCGAATCCGGCAGTAAATGTGTGCATGACCGGCACCAGGACTCTGGCAGAGATGCGCGGAAACCTGGCGGTCCTTGAACAGGGACCAATGACCGATCAGGAGCTGGAACGCATGCGCCGCATCGGAGATCACCTGTACGGCAGGAGATGATGCCTGGTGATGAAGGCCTGTCCAAACCGGACAAGCTGACGCGTTTAGTCCAGTGTATTCTTGAAATATTCCAAATGAGCTGCACAGCGGCATTTTTTCTCCCAGGGTCTTGTGCACTGGCGGATGATCCCGATCCGCCGGTCACCCTTTGCGCGCGGTAAGGGTCCTGAGACCTTCATGGTTTCCTCGCCGGTAAAGTTGTCCCACCACATGGCCACCGTATACTGGTCACAGACGGGGCACAGATAATAGACATCCGTGACTTCATCGCCTGAGATGCTGCCGGAGATCGCGGCGATACGCTCCTCATCAAGGAAGGTGCGATGACAGTTTTGACACTCCATCCATTACCTCAACAATTCAGAGATCCTGTCCCGGAGAAGGAATACGGCGGTCAACAATCCTGCGGCAAAGAAAACCCAAACGCCTTAGACAATGGTCGCCTCATGCTCCTGCAGCCATTGGATGACCGGTTGTCCGGCATTGCCGAGTTTGGATTGTCCCGCGATAAAGAAACGAAAGGCGACGGGTACCGCGGAGAAGGCAATGATACAAAACAGGCTAATATAGACCAGCATGACGGCGATTAAACCCCGTTGACCCAGCTTTTCTCTGGTCAGGATTCCGGAAGATTCAAGATAATTCCCGACAATGGCGCTTACGATTAACAAGACCAGCGCTGAGATGAGTATGATCGTCGAACTGCGCATGGTCATCGGATCCTCTGTTTTAATTTCCCGGTCGATCGGGTAAATGAATTTTGTGCGTTTTCACGGTGTCCTCCAATGGACAACACATGCGAACAGGTATTAATTAAATTTTGTCCAGGATGTCTTATACCTTGATCATATACACCATTTCGCTTGGTCAACTACAGAAAAATATACCTACTGGCCGGGTTTTATGATATGAAAATTTTGTGTTGAAGCACTAAAAATAAGAAGTATCAGAGATGATTTTATTGCGGTAGGATCATGATCTGTAATTTGTAACTGGTAATTAGTAATTATTGTTTCAGTTACCAATTACTAATTACTGATTACCAATAACCAACACTTTCCTCTACCAGAATTCCATCCCGCCTTGATTCGGTCCTCATTTTATCCCGACTAAATCGGGGTCCAGTAGAATGTATCGATAAGTATAAAGATTAACCTGTTATTATTTATAAAATTATGCAGAGGCCGAATAAGACCGGACTTCGATTTCAAGTTTATCAGATAATTGATCTGACGCAACATCAAGATCGTAATCCATTTGCAATCCGAGCCAGAATTGTGCAGACATATTAAAATACTTTGCTAAACGAAGTGCCGTATCAGCCGTAATCCTTCTCTTACCATGGACAATCTCATTGATCCGGCGCGCAGGAACACGGATGTCAAGGGCAACTTTGTTTTGACTTAAGCCCATTGGAAGCAAAAACTCTTTGCTTAATACCTCACCCGGATGTAGTGGTTTCATTCTTTTGTCCGACATTTATTTCTCCTAATGGTAATCTACAATTTCCACATCATAGGCATCATTTTTATGCCACTTGAAACAAATTCGCCATTTGTCATTAATTCTTATGCTGTGTTGTCCTTTACGATCACCTTTTAATTCCTCTAAACGATAACCTGGTGGTACTTTTAAATCCTGTAGTGAAACCGCACGATTTAACATTCTCAATTTGCGAAGCGCATTTCGTTGAATATCATTCGGAAATTTTCGTGAAAAAGTCCGGTTGAATATTTTCTCAGTTTCACTGCACTTTAAAGATCTGATCACACGGAAAATGTATAACGTATGGCGTTAAATGTCAAGGGATAAATTTGAATTACATCGAAGACAGAACAAAAGGGACACGAAACGACGACCCACAGAATTTCCTTTGTATTTCCATTCACAATCTATATTTCTTTTTGTGTTCCAGACCCCATCTTGTTGATAGATTTATTGATATAGGCGCTGTTGAATCACCTTATCCACAAGTACCATTAAATAATTCTCATAAAGACTTGTCGATACCAAATAATTATCAACTATCCCAGAACTACCCCAACCCGTTCAACCCGGAAACAGCCATCAGGTAGCAGTTGGTAGGCGGCAGTCATGTGGAACTATCGGTATATGATCTGCTGGGAAAAAAAGTAACAACTTTAGTTTCAGAAAGAATGACCGCAGGAAATCATACCTACACCTTCGACGGTTCTAATCTGGCGAGTGGTGTTTACTTCTACCAATTGGTAGCGGGGGATCCTTTCCCAGCTGTGTCGGGGGGCTCGGGACACCGCTACCGGGAAGTGAAGAAGATGGTTCTAATCAGGTAAATTCAATCCCAGTTTTTCGAATGCGTTTTGCCAGGGACAGCACCAGACCGATTCAATTTTTTTTTCGTTGACATCTCTGCTCAGGCAGAACGGCTCGCTGTTTTTTATATCTTTGGCAAATATGTTAAGGATTGAGACATCACGTTCCTTAATCTGACTCGTGGATTTGATCTCGATCAGTGCCGTCGGCATTCCCGGGCGGTCAATAATCAGATCGATTTCCGCATTATCTTTGGTCTGCAGATACGAAAATGTCCAGTCTTTATTTTGATACCCCGACAGTCTGATAATTTCAAGTATTAAAAAATGTTCAAAAGCCTGGCCAAAGGCATAGGTTCGTTCCTGAAAACCGATCGTCAGTGACCGTTCAAGCGCTCTTTTAACCCCAAGGTCAAACAGATAAAATTTAGGATTGCTGCGCTGCCTTTTTCGTATGGAGGTGTGATAGGGGGGCAGCAATATACCGATCAGTGTATCCTCCAAAATGGAATAATAGGATTGAACCGTTTTGGTATCAACACCGATATCACCCGCGATTTTCGAAAAATTGACAATTTTACCATTCGATTGGGCGGCTACTTCCAAAAAATGGCGGAACGGATCTAATTTTCTAATAATTTGTTCTGATACAATCTCTTCTTTTAAATAAGTTAGGGCGTACGAACGCAGGTATTGGGCTTTATCTTCAGAAGTTGAATAGCTGTATATCTGTGGTAATGTTCCCCAGTGCAGAACTTCTGACAGGTCGAACGCATCTTTAATTTCGCTTTGTGTTAACGGAAAGAGATTGTATACAAAGGCCCGGCCGGCTAATAGATTGGACACGCCTCGTTTTAATTTTCTGCCACTGGAACCGGTAAGAATAAAGCGAATATTACCTGATTCAATAGTTTTATGTACCAGGTTCAATAGTTTAGGTACTTTTTGAATTTCATCAATAATAACCCAATCAATATCCGGACGGGCATTGATTCGATTTGTCAGTTCAGAGGGGTTCCTGGCAAGCAGATCTTCTTCTTCCGGATCCAATAAATCAATAAACAGCGCCTTTTGGGAAGAAAAATGATTATTCAGCCAGGTGGTTTTGCCTGTTCCGCGCGCCCCAAACAGAAAATAGCTGTTTGTTTTTGTTGGGTTTAATAATCTATCGAACATACTCCATAAATGTACGCCATTTATGGAACATGGTCAAGGGAGAATTTGGGTTTTTTTCGTTCACTGACCCGGATCAGAATCTGCCGACCAAATGCACCTTACGCCCCTCATAAGGAAGAGCGAACCTTCTTTAAAAAACCCTGTCAGGAAAATCACAGCCACACATTTGCCGGTTCATATGCGACAAGTGGCATTTATTACTATCAATTGATGGCGGCGGATCCTTTCCCGAGCTGAGTCAAGGGGCTCAGGACAGCATTATCGGGAAGTGAAGAAGATGATATTAAACAAGTGACTTTTCCACAATAACTATACTTATGTGATTGATTATATTGAATAAGCTGTTGGACAATCAGGATCTGGAATCCGGCTGCAGTTAGCAGCAGATCAAAGCGGGTTTTTTGCTTTCAGTAAAAACTTTTGCAATCGAGGCCAGGATGTCTAAAATCAGAAGTGGATTTTTACTGATAAAAGCCCACATTATTGACCTCGTATAAATACTACTACATACTTCTCATTCAATCCTGCCAGCACCTAAAAATAAATTTGTCAGAAACTAAAATTAGTACTTAAAACCGCATAATGCAGCCAGGCAAAATTATACACTTCTTCAACATCAGCGCCCCCTTCAACAGTTCGATACCCGGCCGATAGGCTCCAATATTCATTGAAGTTGTAACCTATTTGAAGAGTGGTATCAAATGCCCGGCCTGGACCACCGGCCAATCCATCAAAATCGAATAAAATCCACCAACTATTGCTCATTGAATATTCACTTCGAAGGTTCAGCAGCGGAACAAATCCAAGGTCCGTTTTCTCGGAGGTCAATCCGTTTTGTTCCAGTTTTACAATCGCATCTCTTAATTTTGCCGTGAAACCAATCCACCAGCGCCAGTTTTCGCCATCATGAAAACGGTACCGATAGGTCAGTCTCCATGAATTAAACTGATAGGTGCCTTCTACGTTTTGGTTTGGATCATACGTTTTACCGGCAAAGGAAACAGGCTCATCAATCGTACCGCTTCCTGTAATTTTGAGCGGTGCGGCCAGCAGGCGCAAATCATGTCGCTGGCTAATCCGCCAGGTGAGATAGAAGCGAAAGGCGGGGAATGGACCGTTTCCGACTAAATCAACCAGAGAAAAGCGTGTTCCATCCTGATTGTTTGGGATTTGAACATCATTTAGACTCTGCCAGACAGGCCCCAACTCCAATTGTACAATAAAATTTGAATGAGTGTCTTTTGGTCCGGAATATAAATCAGTTACCGGGAACGTTAGAAAGATGATCGTGAGTAAAATTAAGAGTGTTTGAATTCCGGCATTCTTGATACGCGACTTTAAAATAATCATAAGATTTCCATTCCTTAAATATAAACTATCCCGTTGAATTAATATATTGATTTATCTCAAATAATAAATCTTCGAGATGTAAATATCAATTATTAATAACAGTAATATCCTGCTTATAAAGGAACGAGTCAACAGGAAAAAAAATAGGATTAAATCAGTTGATCCTGTTCTTTGACAGAGAATAATGCGTTCAGAACTATCAAGTTAAACAAGGCCGATAGGTTTTTGATAGGGACGAAATTATATTTTAAACCGATAGTTTAGAAAATACTTATTCGATTTCGATCAGGATTTCGTTTCGTCTTAAAAACCAGGGAACAAAAGGCGCATTGTATCGTGCCCAAACCGGATCACCCTTTATCTGTATTCCTTTCTCACGTAAAAAAGCATACAACAACGATTCGTGTTCCTGATAATTGTCTTTGGTCCATGTCCCTGAATAGCGAATCACTGCGACTTTTTTTCCCGGTACTTCCAGTAGCCGAATACGATTGTCTTTTGGTTTAGGTAAGGATTCAAGTGTGAACCGGTCAGGCATGACAAAGGAAACACGGTAGTCTCCCGGAATCAGCACTTTCCTGACGGACCGGCGCGGTCATTTCTATTTCCAACCCTTCGTCTTCAAGTTTTTCCTGTCTGACCGGTGTTGTCATCTCAATCGATTCCTGCCTGATGTTTTCACCACCGATATATCCAATCAAACTCGAGAAAGCCTCATTTCCAGCATCTTCAAAATCGCTGGATACGATTACTTCCGCGATAAGGTAAGCGCTATACTGGCGGATTTCGATATCTTCATGTTTTTCGAGTAATTCAAACTGCGGTTCCTCTGCAGTGAAAATTGAATTAACAAACAGCAATAATCCCCCAATCACGTGCATTATAATTTTTAGGTATTTCATAAAAACTCCTCAATAATTGGTTTTTTTAACGTCTTAGTCTGTAGAATTTATTCATTATTAATTTACAATTACCTTTTCCGGTTTTTAAATCACTCAGTTTTGCTTAAATTTATCAGGTGTAAATATAGTTACAATGACTAAAAAATCGTTTCGGGTGACAAGGTGGGACACTAAAAGTCTGTAAATCTTCAAAAACACGACAAACCAATAATGACATCTTTTCTAAAGCATCCTTATCGTCTGGATATTTAATCAAACGGTCAGCAAATAAGAATACACCAAATATAGAAAGTCGACGTTCAGTGTATTTTTTGATTTGTTCTTTGAAATGTGAATTTTTTGAGTACATTTCATGGCGGAAGTCGGCGAAGATTCTTTCCTTTTTCCACAGGATTTATTTATCATCATATTCTGAATGAAAAAAGTGGTCTTTCCCTTTGTTAGATATTTTAAGATAGAGATTAATCAATACTAATTATCATACGTATGGCTGCCACCTGAAACAGTGTTCTCACCGTATTTCTACGTATTTGAACTTAATCCTACGCACAATAGAATGCCACCTATATGCTACCTGAGATTAATCCGATTTTTATTGCATCCACATGTTAGGTTTGTATATTATGCCGCTGATATGGATTCAGATCACTCAGACTAATATTTTCTGAAATACCTTTTTAAGACGACAGATAATCTTACCAATTTTCAAGTGTTTCTTTTAATTAAGAATATCTTTTTCTTTTTTGTTACTATTATTAATTGACATTTTCTAAAGGAGATAGGCCGATGAAAAATCTATGTATCGCTATCCTTTTATCAATTGTCACCACCTCAATCAGTGCTCAAGACATCCTGACAGATTTGTATCGAATCAAAAGTGCTGAGCCTCCAGCAGGATATAATTATATTCCTAAAAAACCAGGACAATACACTGCAGAAGACTGGCGGGCAATAATTGACAATACCTGGGGCGAAGGATTATCAACAGAAAAAAAATTGCAAATTTTTGACGATGTTTATGATGCGATCAACGATGAATTTGCCTGTTTTCAAGGCCTGAATGTTGATATGGACTCTTTGCGGGAATCTATACCGCCCGGAAATTGAAGACAGGCGTCAGCCGAGGTCGTTTTGCTGCGATAATGAATTATTTTGTATTAGCATTTAAAGAGGGACACAATTGGATTGCCGATAAGCAGGTTAACTTTAATAATAACAAGGATCCTGCACCAGGTATCCCTTTATTTGTCGTTGGCGCCTGGTCGGACAATTCTCACTTTGGCGCTACCCTGACACCGCTCCCGGATAGCTCGCTTCTGGTAATTAAAACCCTGCCAAATCACCCCTTAGGTCTGGTTCCCGGCGATATCGTCTTGGGTTATGATGGTATTCCCTGGAAGATCCTTTATAAAGAGATCTTAAAGGCTCAATTACCCTTTTTTCAAGTATTTTTTTATCCTTCTAATGAGAAGTCCTTCACCCATGTAATGTTAAAGGATGCAGGAATGAATTGGCATCTTTTTGATACACTGGATGTTGTTAAATATAGTGGCGGAGATACAAGTCATTATCCTACAGCTCTGCTGGCTGGTCAAAGCGGAAATCTTGGAGGAAACGAGCAATTGAAAATCCCTGGTGTACCTTTCCCGGATATTAACTGGCAAGGTGTTTTCAATTTTGATGTTTATAATCAAATGAATTATGTCAGCTGGGGAATTGTTGAAGACACAAAAATTGGATATATCTATGTATACGCGTGGGCTACCCCTGTTCAAGCACCGGGTAGTGATATCTGCCAACGAATTTTACAAGGCAATAGATAGCCTGATGAACCACCATAAGGTTGAAGGTTTAATTCTTGACAGCAGGTTTGACTTTGGCTGGGGGCAATTTGATACTGCAGACAAGGGATTTAAGTTGCTTTTCAATTCTTATATAGAAACCTTTGGCCTCGACATAAGATGTAATCCTGATAATCATTTAGAAATGTGCCCTCATGCAGAATATACACCGGCGAGAATTGCTATCCCCGGAGATCCACGACACATTTTTTGACCGGCCCATTGCTGTGTTAACCGGGCCTGGTGCGTTTAGTAAGTGGTGATTTAATTCCTTTGAAAATGCGTTTTCATCCCATGACCCGAATATTCGGTAAACCGACAGCCGGGGCTTTTAGCGGTTCGAAGATTCTTGAGGGTCCCAATATCTGGATCCTGATTGGATGATGATGACTTGCTTTTGGTAATATATATTTGGTAAGTGATCCGGGTAATTATTTATCCCGAACAGAATCTCATGTTGATGAAGAAATCTGGCTGACCCAAGAAGATGTGTCCAAAGGGGAAGATACAGTAGTCAAAAGAGCCATCGAATGGATTCAGAATCTGGCCTATGCCCATGATGCGACAGTTGATAAGTTGATGTAAAACCTGGAACCGATTCAATAAAGGTGACTGCCTTAGGTGGAAAATCCCAATGAGCATGAGTTATCTGTATACCACAATAATTCGGAACCAGGATTCTACTATAACCGATCAACTGAATTTATTTGATGATGGTTTACATGGAGATGGTGCCACCAACGATAATCTCTGGAGTAATTTTTACTTTCCGACACCTGATAATGAAGAGTCCTACAAAGTATCAGTTACAACAGATGACATTACTGAAGAAACATCACGTACGCTTCCGAATGTCGCCTGGTTCACCACAATCGGCCCACTTAAAGTTGATGACTATGACATTACATCATCAGATACGATTCCTAATCATGGTGACCGAATAGATTATAAGTTAACATTAAGAAATGACGGACAAACCGCCACCGCCACAAATGTTACAACCAATCTCTTCAGCCTTGATTCATGTGCCACTATATCGGGATTCATAAATAGGCCATATGGTGATATAAGCCCTGGTGCAACAGCCGTGCATTCCGGGGATCATATAATAATATTTAGTGATACTCTCATTGGTTGCTCAAATCCTATGACCACTAAAATATTAGTTGAAATTTCCAGTGACGGTTTTGTGTTTTGGTATGACACACTTGAAATAATTGTATCCTGATATAGAAAAGAATAATTTAGCCATACCTAAGTCATTTGCCTTAAGACAGAACTATCCCAATCCTTTCAATCCGATTACGACGATCAAATATCAACTCCCAAAACCTAGTAATGTTGAACTTTATATCTATAATCTTCTTGGGCAAAAGGCTGCAACATTGTTTAATGAAAAACAAAATGCCGGTTATCATCAGGTGGAATGGGATGGTTCGGGATTTGCCAGCGGAATCTACTATTACAGAATTGAAACAGTCTACCGACTGAGCTATGTGGGCATATCGTCTGTGGAAAGCGATATGCGTCGCATCGCTGCGTTGCTCCTCGTCGAGTCGCTGCGGCGTACGGACGTACGCCTCACTCCCCGACTCGTCGCGCCTTGCGCTGCTTGCATCTCGCGTTCCCTCGCCGTTCTTCAAATCTGCCGTGTCAACCTTGCGGCAAATCACAAACCGCCAACTACCTGACATTCTGCGAGCGGGAAACGGAATCGAACCCGCGACCCTCAGCTTGGAAGGCTCGACGCTCTGCCAACTGAGCTATTCCCGCGCGTCGGGGCGCCCGGCTGCCCTGGCGTCCCTCCTCTTCGCTCCCGTTCTATCGTGGTGGAGAGGGGAGGTTTCGAACCTCCGTAGGCATAAGCCGACAGATTTACAGTCTGTTCCCTTTGGCCACTCGGGCACCTCTCCACGTGCATCACGAATATCACTCGTCCCCGTTCTGCCGACCACCGCCCGAGGTCACCTTCATTCTGGAGCCGATGAGAGGAACTCGAACCTCCAACCTACTGATTACAAATCAGTCGCTCTGCCGATTGAGCTACACCGGCCCGTCCAAGTCCAAAAAAGCGCACCCCTCCATCCATAGTCAGAGACGGGCGATTATAGCTACGCCGGCGGGGGATGTCAAGACCAACATTTGAATGGTTCCGCGATTTCACGCGGAACGGTGTCGCCGTCCGGAAAACATCCGCGCCAGGACGATCCCCGACGCCGTGCCCAGGTTGAACGAATCGATGACCCCGGTGGAAGGGATGCCCACGAAACTGTCGCACAGATCCCGCGTCAAGCGGCGCAATCCCCCGTGCTCCTCGCCCAGGACGAGGACCGCCCGGGCGGCGAAATCAACCCGGTACAAATCCTCTGCGCCGGCCTCGCCGGCTGCCCCGTAGATCCAGAATCCTTCCTCCTTGAGCCGGCGCAACGCCTGCGCGATGTTGCCGGCCCTGACGACTTTC
>CAVQJT010000016.1:0-9312 GCA_963712885.1 Calditrichia bacterium | reverse complement strand
TTATCGGACACTTGTGATTTGATTTAAATCAGCATCCATTTCCCCTTTGATCGGGGTAAAGGTTGTTGTAATTCAATGGTGAAATATGCCCCTTAATCACCTTTCATTGCGGGGGAAGTCTGTACTGATCGACAAAGATTCACAGCCTTCTGTATTAGAGAGATATTTATTGGGCCGGAAGCGGGTCGTGGATACACCGGAAGGCAATGAAAAAATCAGGCGGCAAAATTCTTTATTTTTATCAAATAAAGCGAATCTTTTTTGTGTTTCATTCTTATAAATAATGGATAGACGGAGTCATAAAATGGACGGTGAGATAAAAATTCCTATATTTCCCCTTGGCGTGGTGTTAATGCCCAATGGTTTACTGCCGCTTCACATATTTGAAGAGCGATATAAAGAGATGATCAACGAAAGTCTTAGCGATAACAAAATGTTCGGTATTGTATATCTTGAAGATAAGTATCTCCATAAAACCGGTTGTACGGCACGTGTTAACCAGGTTATAAAACGATACGAAGATGGCCGGATGGATATATGGGTAAGCGGACATGACCGCTTTAGAATTATCGATGTTTCAGAGGAAAAAGCGTATCTTCAGTCGAATATATCGTATTTTGATGATACGCACTCAGTCGATAATCCTGAGATGGCCGAATTGGCGAAAGAGGGGGTTGCATTATTACGGCAGCTGGAAAAGTACACCGAAATCAGTCAGGGTCTTGACCGGGTAAAAATCCTGGATTTCAAGGTGATTTCATTTCTGCTGGCAGGTTCAATCGGGTTGACTCTGGCTGAAAAGCAGAATCTTCTCGAAATTGATAATACCGAAGAACGTTTAATCCGAAGTGTGGAATTATTGAAGTCGGCCGTGAGCCGGGCTAAGATGCTTCAGCAGATCCGCACGATACGGTCTGATACGATTATGACGCACGGCTTTTCGAAAAATTAATATTTGCTAGGAAAAGCCAGTTAAATCGTTGAATTGTTGAATCGATTGTTGACCTATATTTTTAATTGATCAATTATCAATCAATTTGATTCACTTTATCGTTTCAGGGCGAATCACGGATTCGCCCCTACAGGATTCCTCCTATTGCTGTGTCGCTCTGTTGCTTTGTCGCTTTTGGGCATGGCGCGCCATGCCCCTACGATTTTTAGCTCAGATCAGGCAAAAATCCCCTTCAATGGGACACTGTAAACCGGCTCCTCCTGCAAGCGCTCGGTCCTCAATATTTCGTTTACGGCGAAAATGGCTGATGAGGCGGCAGCCTCCATCAACATGGCCGGTATCGGAAGTTTGATCCAATCGCCGGCCAGGTAAAGGCCATCGATACCGGTCTTATAGGTGGACCGGTTTTTATATAAGTTTGTATGAAATGCGGTAAAATCCTCACGCACCTGGAGATTTTCATAGAGAATTTTCATCCCCTTCATTTCCGGAAAATAGGTGTCGAACTCCTTCAGCAGCTGATCCCTCACTTCCTTGTGGTCATCAAAACCGTATGGAAGCGCATAACAGTGGAGCTCATAAATGCCTCCGCCGTTTTTATCGGCCCAACGGCGTGAATTTTCTTCCATCCGGTGATAGATGGTAATGGAATCCAGGATCTTCAGAGCATCGGTAAAAATAAAAAACGGCAGTTCTCCGGATATGTCACGGTTGGTCCAGATGCGCAAGACCGCGTACTTCTGGGAAATTTTCTGTCCGGCAATCTGTTTGCTGAACTCGGGGTGCTTTTTACGAAAAAAATCCGAACCGGAAATTATTTTCTGCGTGCCGGGGATATCCGATGCCAGAATGGTATAGTCAAATTTTCGACCGTTGACAACCCATGCTGCTTTATCCCGGTGTAGATCCGTGACCGGGCTGTTCAGATTTACCTTCGCGCCGAATCCCTTAAGATAGTTCATGACCGGCTGCCAGAGACTATCGGCAAAGTCGTCATCGAGTACGTCATAGAGCAGGCCATGGTCGTTGCTCAAAAAGTAAAAGTGAAAACTTTTAATCAGTTCCGCCATGGAGATAAACTGTGGTTCTGCAAAGAAGGCGCGTGAAAAGGTGGTAAACATCAGCCGCATGGTGGGGGGAGCTTTGCGGCAACCGCGTAATCTTCAAACGTGGTACTGTCGTAGGCCTCAAACGTAGGCTCCCGGTCGTATTGTAGCAAGGCCATCATTTTGTCCAGGTTCATTTTGCCGATCATATCACGCAACCGATAAACACCGGTTTTACGCAGGGACAGCAGATTTAAAATTGGCGTTGTTTCAATTCCCTTGAAACTAAAATTTCCGTGGTCCTGTGTCAGGATCATGTAATCGGAAACCGGTTTCAGGTTCTTAAGCGCGTTAACCTTGCCGAGAATGCGCCGGAGGTTGTAGTATTGACGGAAAAATGCATGAAATCCATGTTCAACATTTGTCTCAAATCCATCATCAAATTTTATTTTCCAGGAGCCGACTTTGCCACCGAGGAAGCTGTCACGTTCAAAGAGTTCGACCTTGAATCCCCTTTCGGACAGGATAATCGCGGCGGATACACCCGCCAGCCCGCCTCCGATTACAGCTACACATTTTTTCCTGGTCGAATTCATCGGCTGATGTTGGTCGACAGGATTGATCAGCTGCTCAAAAGGTCCCAGTTTCTTTTTTACAAATCTTTTAATCAAGAATTTCATGCGGTCGTTCCAGAAAATATTTATGACGAATATATATAACTGTTGCTGACAAAGCCACGAATTCAGGGTTTGCGGGCAAGAAAAGTGCGCAGAATGGGGCGACGCCAGCTTGGTAAAGGTTCTGAACTTACACCGGTAAAGCCGGTATCTTTGAGCAGTGTTATAAATTCCCCGGGTGAAAGAAAATCCAGAACACTTTTGATCAGATACCGAAAAATCCGGGTCGAACCTGTTAAAAGTGCTGAAATTGGAATAATCAAACCGTATCCCATTATTCGCCAGTACAGACGTGCTAATACATTGGGTGATAAAGAATACTCATGAAAGGCGATCATCCCACCCGGTTTGAGCATACGGAAAAGATTCAGAAGACAGGCACGGTAATCGGGCATATTTCTGATGCCGTATGCCATAAAGATAGCGTCAAAGGTATTTTCCGGGTAATCAAGAGCCATTACGTTCCAATTGCGAAATTCCAGCTGCCGGTCCGGGTAGCGTGGTAATACATTTGCGATGGCCTGATTGAGCATTTCCACCGAGAAGTCAATGCCAAGCACTTTGCCCCTTCTTACGGTTTCAATACAGGCGATGGTTGATTTGCCTGTTCCACAACAGAGATCGGCAATATACTCATCACCTTTCAGTTTCATCCGCCTGACACTCAGTTTTAAATCACTGGTGTATCCCTGACTCAGGAAGGTGGCCATATCATATCGCCGGGCAATTTTGTTAAACTCTCCGGGGACCTGTATTTTGTCCTTAAGCAGCATTTCTGCGGATGACATCTACTGCGCCTCTTTCTGTTTTTTTTGCCAGTATTTCCGGAAAGCCAGTGAAATCTCATCCCCTTTGACACTGACTTCATGGGTCCGTCCGGCTGTCCTTTTATAGGTTTCCAATTGGGATGTGAGAAACGCAATATCCTCCTTGACGATTTTTGCTGATTTTCGCCGCATAAACATGCGTGCAAAAGCGGGGAATTTTGGAAAAATATTTTTCCAAAGCGTAATCTGCATCATGGTTACATGGTCGTCGTCAACGGCAAAGATGTTTTCAAGGATAAGCAGTGTGCGTTCTTTAAAATGTAATTGCAAACGGGAAATGCTCGGAAAATAAAACCGATAGAATGTATTGATATATGGCTCATTCCCAAAATACATCTTTTCGGATATTTTACCCACATTAGCCCTGCGATAGGTACCTTCGATACCGTCTTCGACAACTTGCAGGTTGAAGTCTGCGGGGAAATCGGTTATCTGACCCATAAAGGACTGGATCGAATTGCGATGAACAAAGGCAATATGATAAGGATCAATGAGGCTCTCAGCCGTTGATTCCAGATCCGCTTTTAGCGTATAGTTATCATAGGTAAAATCCCAGCTGTTCATTTCAGGGATATCGGGAGGTGATACTTTTACGGCGCTTTCCGGATCCCCGATGAATATCCATATCCAACGGTTAAATTCCTGCAGTGGATAGGATTTAATCTTCGCTGTTTTGGGGATTTTGGCATCTTCGGCCTGAGATGGGATTCTTACACAGATCCCCTGATCATCATATTCCCATCCATGAAAGCCGCAGACAACCGTGTTTTCCTTGAGATATCCAAGCGAGAGGTTCACATTACGATGGCAGCAACGGTCTTCAAGTGCGATGGCTTTGCCAGATTTATCCCGGAAAAAAATTATTTTTTCACCGAGAATTTTTCTGGTCATGATGGTATGGCTGAGTTCATGCGCAGGACATACCAGGTACCAGTAATTTCTGATCATTTGATTTCCCAGGATTTTTAATGACTAATTCATCTGAACTATAGACCCACCACGGAGCAACACGGATAAGCACATGAATTTATAAAATTTATATATGGAGATTTCTGAAAAATGTAAATATTTGCCAAAATGTCATTCTGAAGTAGTTTCAGAATCACTTAAACAGACCCTGAAATAAACCTGTCCTGACGACAGGTCAGGATTCAGGGTGACAAATTGTCTTATTGTGAATGCATTTTTCAGAAGTCTCTATTTAGTTAATCTGAACAGGCTTTATATTTTAACTTAATGCGGATATATTAGCCGAACTACTGAAATTTCAATAATCTTTGTTTTCCGTGCAATTCCGCCTGCCCCGTTGGACGCGGGTGATAAATGATTTAGACTAAAAATTACCTAAAAGTGAAGCAAAAGACAATGTTTTGGTACGCAGCACTTCCCCCGCAACGATCGTCAGTTTTTTTCGGTTCGGAACAAATACCCGGCCGAGGAAGGGATTGTAGTCATGCATTTCAATTTTCCGCAGAATACCACGGTATATTTTACTGGCGGAAAAGATGGCAAATTGTGCGTCGCGATCCAGCATTTTGATGCCGGCGTCGGCTGCGTCATAATATTTATGAGCACGATCAACCTGGAATTTCATTAAATTGCGTATCCCATCGGTCATTTTCTCATTGAATATATCATCGGTATCCACACCAAATTGCCGGATTTCCTCCAGTGGAAGATAAATGCGCCCCATATTTTTATCTTCTTTTATATCACGCAGAATATTGGTCAGCTGCATGGCGACACCCAGTTTTTCGGCATGTACCATCGCTTCCGGATTTTTATAACCAAGGAGCGGTGTCATCATCAGTCCGACGACACCAGCCACCCGATAGGCAAAAAGATATAGTTCATCGAAATTTTCATAACGTTGCTTATCGATATCCATTAATACGCCCTTGATCAAGGCATCGGCATATTCTTTTTTAATATCATAATGTTTTGCGACCGAAAGAAAGGGTTTGAGGATCGGATGTTCTGATTCACCGGTTCGGTAGCCGATGGTCGACTCTCGTTTCAGAAAATTCAATTCGTGTTTGATTTCTGCGGCGGTGCGATCGCGCGGATTATCGATCAGATTGTCGACAAAGCGGCAAAAACCATAAAGGGCAAATGTTGCCCAACGTTTTTCCTTGGGCAGCATGGCGGCTGAAAAATAAAAACTTTTTGCGTAATGTGCCGTTAATGCACGCGCATATTTAAACTGCGCACGATTTGAATCATTGATAAATTCCATTATAAAACTTCCTCAAATTGGTTTACTTTATCGGTTACCGGATGGTTAAAATCCTGCAAAATCACCTTTTCAGTGGCCTCGGCGGTGAGCAGAACACCAGGTAACCCGGCTCCGGGATGGGTACCGGCGCCAACAAAATAAAGATTTGAAATATCGGAACTGCGATTGTGCGGACGGAAATAAGCCGTCTGAGTTAATTTTGGCTCAATCCCCCAGGGGCTGCCAAGAAATGAGTTCCGTTTTTCAAGAAAATCCTCAGGTGTGAATATTTCCAGAACCTCTGTATTCTTTCTCAGATCGGTCAGACCAAAATCGTTTTCAAGAAAGGCCATCACCCGATCGGCATACGGTTTTGCCATGGTCTGCCAGTCAATATTTCCGGCAAGATTGCTGACCGGGATGAGCACATACATACTTTCTGATCCGTCCGGTGCCATTGAGGGATCGGTACGGCTGGGGGCGTGGAGGTACATCGAAAAATCTTCCGGTAAAATTTTGTTGTCGAAGATGTCTTTTATTAGTCCTTTATAACGTTCCGAGAGTATAAGGGTATGATGTAACAACTGCGGGTACTGTTTCTTGCTGCCGATATAAAGTAAAAAGGCACTCATCGAGATCCCGGTGCGCTTAAGTTTCCGGTCAGACCATTTTTTCCGGTGACGGGAATTGATCAGGTCTTTATAGGTATGAACGATATCGGCATTTGATACGACCAGATCCGCTGCATGGAACTGATCGTTGGTCATAACGCCGGTGGCGCGCCCGTTTTCAACTTTTATTTCGGAAATTTCGCTGCCGGTTTCGATTTTACCGCCCAATTCAATAAACAGACGTTCAAAAGCCTGTACAAGTGAGTACATTCCGCCTTTGGTAAACCACACGCCACCGGCTTTTTCGAGATAGGGAATCATCAGATAGACCCCCGGGGATCGAAACGGATTTCCGCCGATAAACAGCGGATGAAAGGAAAATGTAAACCGGTGATACGGATGTTCAAAATATCGTTTTACAAAGGCATGTGCCGGAAGCAGGGCCTTCAGTTTTGCCGCCCGGGGGATAAAATCGAACATTGTTTTGAGGGACATAAAGGGCGTCGATCCCAATCCATCGGTAATGACGGCGTCGTAGATCTTATGGCAATCATTCATAAACCGGTCGTAATTTTTGGCATCTCCGGGATGGAATTTTGCCATTTGAACTTTCATGTTTTCACTGTCGCCGGAATAATCAATAAAATTGCCGTCATGGAAGTAGATCCGATAAAAGGGATCCAATTTGATCATATCGATATAATCTTCCATCCGGCGTCCGGCTGACCCGAATACACCACGGATGATATCAGGGGCAGTGACCAGTGACGGCCCCATATCGAACGTATAGCCATCTTTCTTCAACTGTGCTGCGTGTCCGCCCACCTGCTGATTTTTCTCCATCAGAGTGACTTCGAATCCGCGGGCCTGCAGCCGCACAGCGATGGCCAATCCCCCGAAACCTGAACCAATGACAATTACTTTTGACATTTTTAGTCTTTCACATTTTTGTTTGGAGCAGAAAGTTTGCAAATCTGCTCTGTTTTAATTTTATATATACGGCTGTATTCAAAAACAGCAGGGATATACCGTACCCGAAATCTTCAATCGGAATGGTGATGATACGCAGACCAAGTCTGATATTCTTCACCATACAGGACGACCGGTCGTGCGGTAAGAAATCCGTTAAAAACAAGCGTAAAAAGAATAATTAAACTCAGATATGTATAGAACCGCTTCTGAAACAGCAGGTCTGTCTTTAAAATCTGATCAACAAAAATGGCGATACCGGAAAATATCAAAACCAGCCCGGTGTACTGAAGCCCACGGGCGAACAGCAAAATACCGATAACCGGGATGATATACAGAAACGGCCGGAATTTTTTCAAATGGTCAAATGTCCGGTTCTCCGAATGCCTTGTGATCATTTCCCAGGTAAACATACAGGCAAACGGCACAGTCAGGAAAAACAGCCATTCTTCAACCGGTAAACCGCTGATATAGGTTCCGGTAATATAATGGGTGTTAAATGTCCAGTGCTGGCCGGTTACCAGTGCATCCCATATAATATAGGGAATACCCACGACAATGATCGACACCAAAGCCGGAATCCACTTGTCGACAAAATAAAACGGACGGAAAAAACCAAATATAACCGGTCCGCTGAAAACCAGTAAATTAAATATGAGATACTCGTATTGCACTTTTATACCCGTTTTTTCAATACACATAATCGAAGGTTAAAACCAACGAACTGCGCTTATTATTCCCAAATGAGCGTTATGAGCGATAATTATTTTATAAATATAATTTATATCGTCCCAAAGCCTTTGATATGCCCTGAGTTATAAACAAAAAAGAGGTCAGAATAATTTCAGAAACAGCAGATTTTTATGCGTTATCATTTAGCAAATACTGAGCGGCTGAGATACCTGACAGGACGGCACCTTCGATCATGGGGCCACCAAACGCATCTCCGGCAAATATCAGTGGTGCCGGCTCCGAAACCGCGTAAAAGCGCTCATCGTATATGATACGCGGTTGACTGTATAACCATCGCTTTACCTGCCAGGTGATATGCTTGCCCTTAAGCCATCCTGCAGCCGTATGCAGGATATTCTGGGCAACCCCGCTGTCGTCCATATTCCAGTATTTCCGGCTGAACTCCGGACCGGCATGAATGGTTACAGCGGTTACATCGGGTGAGATGCCTTTCATCCGGTTGTCGGCGATCCAGAGCAAGGGTTCACCGGACAGCTGTAATCCACCCGGCCGGGCTAAAATCTGATCCGGCTCCATGGTCACGAGTACTGCGAGACAGCGGTTGTAGATAATGGTTCCGATCTCGTGTTCGATATCCGATTGACTTACCAGCCTGAGCTGTTTGAATGAGGGCGAGGGACTGGGGAACCGGGGGGGTCAGAATAAGTGCATCGGCCTCGATGGTTTCATCGCGATCCGTCAGAACATGCCATTTCCTGTTCCGTTCCGATACGAACAGGGCACGTTGATTGAGGCGGAGATCGAGGTCTGCGGCCAGGAATTTTGCAATACCGGTCATACCGGATGTCCCGATATAACGCGCATGCCCTTCTGGTTTTCCGGGCAGGAATCCCCGGCACCATTCATGAACAATGCCCCTTTCCTCCCATGAGGTAACATACTTTCTTAAAGTGTCCGACCTGACGGTAAAAAATTGTGCGCCGTGATCAAAAACACCGTCGCCGATCCGCCTTGTTGCCATTCGGCCGCCAACGCCTGCCGATTTATCAATGATTGTTACGTTTATGCCCTTACCGATCAGGGTTCGCGCGGCCATGAGACCGGAAATGCCAGCCCCGATAATCAGGCAATCCTTCATTTCAGGAGTTCCCGGTCCACGGCAAGAATTTCAATGGCATTACCCTCGCTGTCTTCGATATAGGTCGAGCGGGTGCCGTCACGATGGATATGCAAAGCACCAAAGTTTTCCGCATCCGATCGAACAAATCCTAAATGGGGGGGTGCTGTTCCGGTAAAACAAAAGCGAGTTTTATGTTGCCGAA
>CAVQJT010000015.1:0-13112 GCA_963712885.1 Calditrichia bacterium | reverse complement strand
TGACCGGCAACCCTTCGCTGGCAATTTCCTCCTGCACAAGGGAGTATGTCTCCTGTATATGTTGTTCAACCGCGGGAGTTGTATGTTCATTAATATGCGGTGTGGCAAGCAGGCGGGTGATGCCGGCAGAAACAGCCTGTCGAAGCATTTCGCGGGTCACTTCAATGTCTTTGGCGCCGTCATCGACACCGGGTAAAAAATGGGAATGTAAATCGATCATGTTGTCCCTGTCGTTTACATTCGTAAATCGACAATTTCCATCCCCTCTTTAATTTCGAAGTGGAATAATTCTTCGGGCAGACTGGTTCGGGTGTCGATCTGCTGTACTTCAAAACTTGATATATTCTCGTTGAAATCCTGGTATTCAATGGTTGAAATGATGTATGATTTTGTATCCACCCATATCTTCATCGTCTTGATATAACCGTATACCCCCTCCTTGGGATCCAGTTTCAACACATAGTATTTTTTCCCATCTATCGACTGCTCATCAACCAGCGTGGCTATATAATCGCGGGGATATTTGAACAAAAGGTCGCGGGGTAACAGCGATCCATCCCCTTCCTTCACCCGGTCGATCAATACCTGATTATTCATCGGCGAATAGGTCCACACCGATTTGCCATCGGTGACGATGATCTGATCTTCCGTTTCCAAACGGTATTGTATACCGTCTTTTACATAAATTTTACCCCTGGTTTCGTTTCGCGAACCGGTCAGTTTATACTCCTCGGATTGTATAAATGTAGCCGATAAATAGGCGATATCCTCATAGCGGTCCTGAATTTCCTTCACGATCTTCTTAACATCCGCTCCATTCGATATCGAAATTAAACACACAACCATCAAAATTATCATCTTCTTCACATCAATTTCCTTTTTATTATGACCTACTTTTTTCCCGGACAGGATAACAGGATTGACAGGAATGATCAGACCTTACACGAAGACGCACGAAGATTTTCACGAAGAATCACGAAGGATCTCAACACAAATCAGACAGAATAACCGCCTTGACTCAAAACTAAACTGAAAAATATTTATGATCTCTTGTCACGCGTTTTTTAGTCCCTGAAATATCTTCGCGGCTCTTCGAGATGCTCTGTGTACCTCCGTGCAAAGTATTTTAATCATGCAAATCCTGTTAATCCTGTTATCCTGTCCCTTTATTCCTTCGTGTGCTTCGTGACTTCTTAGCGTCTCTTCGTGAAACCCGGTCACAGATCTTCCGGCTGATAATACACCTGCCGGGGTTTGCTGCCGTCGGCCGGTCCGACCACACCCTCTTCCTCCATTTCATCGATCAGACGGGCTGCACGGGAGTAGCCGATCTTAAGACGACGTTGTAACAGAGAGATCGACCCCTGCTGATGCTGCACAACGATCCGCTTGGCATCTTCGTACAACTCATCACTCCCTGTACCCTCAAAACCGTTAAAAGTTCCGCCCTGTGACGCGGTCGGCTGAGGCAGGCTGTAATGGGGAAACTTTGGCTGTTTGCGGATATGATTGATGATACGCTCAACTTCCTCCGTTGTGATCAGAGGGTTCTGCAAACGGATCGGCCGGGGTTCACCCGGGGGCTGGTAGAGCATATCACCGTTGCCAAGCAATTGTTCGGCACCGTTCATATCGAGAATTGTCTTGGAATCGGGCCGCGTGGTTACCATATAGGCGATCCGGGCAGGAAAATTGGCTTTGATCACACCGGTGATCACATCTACCGACGGCCGCTGTGTTGCAAGGATGAGGTGGATACCCACCGCCCGGGCCATCTGGGTCAGGCGGGCGATCGGGGCTTCAACCTCCTTGGCCGCGATCATCATCAAATCCGCCAGCTCGTCGATGATCACCACGATATATGGCAGTTGCTGCAGCTTTTCTTCCTTGATCCGCGGTCCCCCGGTCCGGACCCGCTCGTTGTAGTCTTCGATATTACGAACCCCGAGATGTGCCAGCTTGTCATAACGGCTTTCCATTTCGAGCACCAGTGTATTCAGGATACTTACCGCATTGGACGGTTTGGTGATCACTTCCTCATCCAGATCGGTCCGCCAGGCCAGATAATGCTCTGAAAGGGGCCGGAAAAGGGATAATTCGATCTTTTTCGGATCGATCATTACAAATTTGACCTTTCCCGGATCGATCTTGTAAAGCAATGAGGCGATAATTGTGTTGATCCCGACACTTTTACCCGAACCGGTCGATCCGGCGATCAGCAGGTGCGGCATCTTGGTCAGATCAGCACAGTAAACCTCTCCGTTAATGGTTTTGCCGATCGCGATCGGAAGTTTAAATTTTGTCTGAGCATACGTTTCGGACCGGATCAGAGGTTTCAGGTAAACCGTTTGCGGATTGCGGTTTGGGATCTCGATACCGATCGCGGCTTTTCCCGGAATCGGGGCCACCATGCGGATACCCCGCGCTTCCATGGCAAGGGCCAGGTCATTTGCCAGACTGACGATCTGACTGACTTTTACACCTGGGGCCGGCTGCAGCTCATACAAGGTGATCACCGGACCGGCGGTCACCCGGGTGACTTTGGCCTCCAGGCCAAAATCAAGTAATTTTGCCTCGAGCAACGCCGCATTAGCCTTGAGCTCTTCATGGGTAACCGTTGTATCCTCCATGGGCTGGTCTTTGAGCAGATCTACCGACGGAAACTGATACTTGGCAATACTTTCTTTTACCATCTTGTCGTAATCCACTTCTTCAATCCGGGCCTCTTCCTGTACCTCAAAATCCATATCTTCCGTGACTTGCTGAATTGGCGACTCTGCATGGGTATCACCGGCTTTTTTGATGACTTTTGTGTCAATCTTGGTATCATCGGCATGTTGGAGGATCTCATCGAGCGTTGTCCGGATCGACGGCGGCGGTTGCGGCTTTGGCGGCTCTTCAATCACGGGTTGACGCTGCGGCGCAATTTCAGGCTCGTGGCGAAGCGGACGTACTGTTTTCGTCTCAATATCGGGGGTGCTCTTTTTTAATTCCCGTGCTTTTATGCGATCCTTCCTGCGTTGCAAACTGGCCTGCTGCCATTTTTTATAGCCCTGCTCCATCGATTCAGACATCCGATTGACCAGGTCTGAGATAAAACCGGTGATTGTATTGATGTCCAGGCGCAGACTGAGGACGGCCATGGCCATCAGGGATACCAATAGAATGAGCACCGAACCGAATTTGCCCAGATAGAGAACCAGATTTTCAGCGATCATGCCGCCGACCAGCCCGCTCGGAAAATATTCTTTGATCTGACCGCCCGTCTCAAACGCTTCCGGCATGGCGAGGATAATGGAAATAACAATCGCCCAGATCAGGGTGACGATGACGGGTCTTAAACAGACCTGCATGGCGACCTTACGATACGCCTGGACCGCACAGAATATAATCAGAACCGGCAGTGCGAGGATCGGATATCCCAGGGTAAAGTTCATCATCGGGTCGGCAAGTGCCGCACCCAGCGGGCCAAGCCAGTTTTTGATCTGAATGGAATTATGCTTGATATCGAGGTCCGGGTTGTCGGTCCGATCGTAAGAAATAATCGCAAGGATCAGAATAATACCCAGCCCGATGAAGATGATACTGAGGGCTTCACGGGTATAATTCTTATTGACCTGCTGGCTGCGTTTTTTCATGCTTAATTACTATTTTTTCTACGCTTAAATATCTTAAAAATATACAAAGATTGGTGGTAAAAGGCAATTACAGGAGGCAGCAAACACCAGGCATTAGGCAATTGGCAGTTTTATCGTGTCATGCCGCAGGCATCTTCCTTCACGACAACCAGGAAGATGTTTACAACATGACTTATTTTACTATATATATTAACTAATAAGAGACTTCTGAAGAATGTTAATATGTGCTAAAATGTCATTCTGAACTTGTTTCAGAATCCCTTAAATAGACCCTGAAATAAACCTGTCCTGACGACAGGTCAGGATTCAGGGTGACAAATTTTCTTATTGTGAATGCATTTTTCAGAAGTCTCTAATAACTTAAACGGCCAACTGGCGACTGACGACTGGTCTTACACAAACGGCGGCTTGATAATCTCCGCGGGGATCAGGTTGTCGCGGATCTTGATCGCTATTTTTGTCCCGATCTTTGCATATTCGGTGATAACATATCCGAGGCCGATACCTTTTTCAAGCATCGGGGAAACGGTTCCGCTGGTCACATGCCCTATTTTGTTCCCGTCCGTATAGATCTCATATTCGTGGCGCGGAAATCCGGTGGATTGGAGGGTAAACGCTACAAGCTTACGGCTTAAGCCGGTTTCTTTTATTTTTAAGAGGGCTTCCCGCCCGATAAACGGACCCTTTTCCAGTTTGGTGATCCATCCAAGCCCCGCTTCAAGCGGATTAGTACCGGCATCGATATCGTTGCCGTATAGACACATTTTTTTTTCAAGCCGGAGCGAATCGCGGGCGCCCAATCCGATCGGCTCGATGTCAAATTTTTTCCCGGCATCCATTACCGCGTCCCACACTTTTTCCGCATACCGGTTATCAAAATACAATTCAAAGCCCGGTTCTCCGGTATAACCGGTGCGGGATATCAGCATCGGTGCAGCGGCAAGTTCGCCTTCGGTAAAGCGGTAAAATGGAATCGCCGCGAGATTCACGGCGGAGAGCGGCTGCAATGTATCCTCCGCTTTCTTACCCTGAACCGCCAGCTGGGTGACCTGATCACTGGTATCGAACACCTGGCAGCCGTCCGTTTTATTTTTCAGGATCCAATCGAGATCCTTATCCTTGTTGGCGGCATTCACGACAAGCAGAAAATAATCCTTAAAGCGGTAAACCAGCAGGTCATCGACAATGCCGCCGTTTTCATAGCACATGGCACTGTACTGGACCTGACCGGTTTCCAGTTGTCCGGCATCATTGATGGTTACTTTCTGAACCAGATCAAGCGCTTTCGGTCCCCGGATTTCAATTTCGCCCATATGGGAAACATCAAACACCCCGACCGTGGTGCGCACGCGGCGGTGCTCCTCCCGTATACTGTGATATTGGATGGGCATTTCATATCCGGCAAATGGCACCATCTTGGCTTTATGCTGCAGATGTTTCTGGTACAGCGCCGTTCTTTTCATTTAATACTCCTTATTTGATCGCCCGGATAGCAGTAAAAGTATATAAAAACATCACAATATCACATTAGTTCCCCCTTAGAAAAGGGGGTCAGGGGGTTGTATCGCGTCCAATATTTATTATTTTATCTGAAATTGCTTGTAATGCATCGTTAGTATTATTTATAATATAATATCCATCAAAACGCATAACTTCAAGGCCTAATTTTCTTAGTATCCCTTCCCGCTTCTCATCATATTCCTGCTTTCCATCATGTGTGATACCATCTATCTCTATTACTAACTGAAGTTTACTGCAATAAAAATCTACAATATAATTGCCGATTGGCTTCTGTCTCGTAAATTTCAAACCATGTAACTGACGACTTTTTAAATGTTTCCAGAAAAGCCGCTCAGCATAGGTGGCATTTCGGCGTAAGCTTTTGGTATGTTCTTTTAGTTTCGGATCGTAATATATTTTCATTTTAGAACAACCCCCTAGCCCCCTTTTCTAAGGGGGAACAAATTCATATATCATCATGGATATTACTATATAATATTTAGTTTCATATTTTTTCCAATTTTTTCACAGTGCGTTTGACAGGACGCTGAGTAGATCCCGAACAGGGATTCATTCTTAATTCCTCCGCCAGGAACCGGCCCGTATAGGATTTTTTTACTTTCTGGATCTGCTCCGGTGTACCGGTGGCGATAATGCGTCCCCCTTTGTCCCCGCCTTCCGGCCCCAGATCGATGACCCAGTCTGCCGTTTTGATCACATCCATATTGTGTTCGATAATAATGACCGTATTGCCCCGTTCGACCAGTCTGTTCAGGACATTCAAAAGCATATTGATATCTTCGAAGTGCAGACCGGTTGTTGGCTCATCAAGGATATAAAACGTATTACCGGTACCGACCTTTGACAGTTCGGTGGCCAGTTTTATCCGCTGCGCCTCGCCGCCGGATAAGGTTGTCGCCGCCTGACCGAGATGAATATAACCCAGGCCGACATCGGACAGTGTTTCCAGCCGCCGCCGGATCTGGGGGATATTGTGGAGAAATTCCAGCGCTTCATCAACGGTCATTTCGAGAATATCGGCAATATTTTTTCCTTTATACGTAATCTCCAGTGTTTCCCGGTTATACCGCTTGCCCTTACAAACTTCACACTGAACATAAACGTCCGGCAGAAAATGCATTTCAATTTTCTTGATCCCGTCGCCCTCGCATACTTCGCACCGGCCGCCTTTTACATTAAAACTATATCGTCCGGGTTTATAGCCGCGTAATTTGGATTCCGGCAACTGGGCGAAGACATCACGGATCGGGGTAAATAACCCGGTATATGTTGCCGGATTCGAACGCGGTGTTCTGCCGATCGGCGACTGATCGATGTCGATCACTTTGTCAATGTGTTCAAGCCCGTCCAGCGTCTCGAAGCCTAACGGCAGGGATTTTGATTTATAAAAATGACGCGCCAGGGCGGCATAGAGCGTTTCATTGATCAGGCTGCTTTTTCCGGACCCCGATACACCGGTGACGCAAATAAAGGTGCCCAGAGGAAATGAAGTTGATACCTTTTTCAGATTATTACCTGCGGCGCCTTTGATCGTCAGACTGCTTGCCGTTGCCGGCTCTGCGTATCGCCGGTGTCGGAATACATTTTTTTCCTGACAGATAGGCACCGGTAATTGAAGTTTTCGATTTCAGGATATCGGCCGGCTTGCCGCTGAAAACCAACTGTCCGCCATGATTGCCGGCGCGGGGACCAAGGTCAACGAGATAATCTGCTTTTTCAATCGTTTCACGATCATGTTCAACCACGACCACGGTATTACCGAGGTCACGGAGTTTATGCAGCGTCTCGATCAACCTCAGATTATCCCGCTGATGCAGTCCGATACTGGGTTCATCCAGAATGTACAAAACCCCGACCAACTGAGCACCGATCTGTGTCGCCAATCTGATACGCTGGGCTTCGCCACCGGAGAGCGTGCCGGCTGATCGTTCAAGCGAGAGATAATCCAGTCCGACATTGACCAGAAATCCCAGACGTTCACGAACTTCTTTTAAAATCTGGTGCGCAATCTGTTTTTCGGTTTCGTCCAATTTGAGCGTATCAAAATAGGCCTGCACCTCCCTGATCGACATGGAGGTTACCTGCTGAATATTTTTTCCGCCGATGGTGACCGAGAGGGACTCTTTGCGCAAGCGGGCCCCGTCACACTCACTGCAGCGAATATTATTCATAAATCCCTCAATCCAGTCGCGGATATACTGTGAACTGGTCTGCCGGTAGCGCCGGTTGAGGTTATTGATGAGACCTTCATATTTGCTCATCCACTCCACATAGGTGGTCTGCCGCCGGTAGATCATTTTTACTTTTTTTCCCCCCGTCCCATGGAAGATAACATCCCGTTGCTCCTCGGTCAGATCCTTCCACGGTGTGTCCAGGCTGAAATCCATCTCTTTGGCCACGCTGCGCAATAGTTCATAATTCCACCCTTCCTGTCGCTGGCGTTCGCCCAGCGGGAGCAATGCCCCCTGCCTGATGGAAAGATGCTCATCCTGCACAAGTAGATTAGGATCTATCCGGGTCAGGGTACCCAGGCCGTCGCAGGCCGGACAGGCACCATATGGGCTGTTAAAGGAAAACATCCGCGGGGCCAGATCTTCATAGGAGATATTGCAGTGAACACAGGCGAAATGCTCCGAATATAGTGTATCTTTATTGGTTTCCGGAATGTTGACCAAGACCATCCCGGCGGCCTGTTTGAGCGATAATTCAATGGAATCTGTTAAACGCTTTCGGATATCCTGTCCAACCACAAGACGGTCAACGACAAGATCAAGATCGTGTTTTTTATTTTTATTCAGATTGATTTCGGCATCCAGGGTAAGCATCTCACCGTCGACCCGGACCCGAACGTAGCCCTCTTTTCTGAACTGGTTGAAAACCTCCTTGTATTCCCCCTTCCGGCCTCGAATGACCGGGGCCATGATCTGTATACGGGTATCTGCCGGCATATTCATGATGGCATCGGTAATCTGCTGGACCGTCTGCTTTTCAATCGGTCTGCCGCAGTTGTAACAGTGTGGATGTCCAATACGGGAAAATAACAACCGCAAATAATCGTATATTTCGGTAACCGTACCTACGGTTGAACGGGGATTACGATGGGTGGATTTCTGTTCGATGGATACAGCCGGTGAAAGCCCTTCGATATAATCAACATCGGGTTTCTCCATCAGCCCGAGAAACTGCCGGGCATAGGCACTTAATGACTCCACATAACGTCGTTGTCCTTCAGCGTAAATGGTATCAAACGCAAGACTGGATTTCCCCGATCCGGAAAGGCCGGTAATGACGACAAAGCGGTCGCGGGGAATTTCGACATCGATATTTTTAAGATTATGTTCGCGGGCGCCTTTGACAAAAATTGTATTTTTTTTGACCATGGATTGCTCTTAAAAAGTTGGCATAAAATTTACAACGCTTCGTAAAGCAATCCAACTTATTCAACAGGATTTTATTCCTCGGTTTGTTTAGGGTCGGGGTAATCTGATGTGGGAATTATATTCCGGGATTCATCGCAGAAAATGAGTTTCACGAAGCACACGAAGTAGCCCCGCTTCTTTTGTCATTTTTCTTTTTTCATTTTTCATTCGATCTCCGCCTACTATTCTCAGGTCCTGCTAATTTCTTCAAAATTATAAAGCCTTATCTCCACGGCCGGATGATCATAGGAGAGCACATCCCAACCGCGGCCACCGACGTATATCCTGGTATCATGCTGCTTACATATATCGAACAACTTGTCCGCTTCCATCTGGGTGGCCTCAAGTTCATTTACATAGGTACTCGATATGTATAAACGGTCCGGTTGTACTTTATCGAATATCTGTTCAATCTGAATAAGCGGCGTCATCTGACCGCTGAAAAAGGTTTGAAAACCCCTGACCTCCATAATATTTTCAACCATTTTCAAGCCAATATCATGCAATTCCGTCGATAGATTGAGAAAGATTGCCTTCCCTTCTTTTTTATCCGGAATACGAATAATACCCTGCAGACGGTTAATCGCATCACGAATCGTTTGTGCCGCGATATGCTCTTCGATAATTGAGAGATTTTTACCCATCCATAGCGTTCCGATCTGAATTAAAACCGGGGTCACCAGGTGATCGTAGATCATATGAAGCGGATAATGCCCCAGATACAGACCGTTCAGGACTTTTTGCACAGCAAACCGGTCACTGAGCTGTGCCTTTGAAACCATATGATCGATCAGAGTTTCAAAATCCCCTTTCAGAATATGATAACTGATCTCCACATCCGATTCTTTTTCGATCTGGAAAACATTGGCTTTCGAGGTTTTGGTATCATGCGCTTCGATAAATTTCACCAGATGACTCATTAAAAATTTACGATGCCCACCGGCGGTCTGGATACATTCCAGTTTACCCGAATCGGTCCATCGTTTGATTGAGGAGACATTGACACCGAGTACATCCGCCGCCTCCTGGCTGTTTAAAAAATTTGTATCCTTGTTCATCAAATCTCCATCATTACGCTATAAATTACGATCATAAATAAATAATTCCAAAAAATTGAGCGAAATGAGCGTTTTTTTCTTGACATTTAATTTTTATTCATTAAATTATGGACATGTTAACGCTCAAAACGCTCATTTTATTCAGTTTATTAAAAAATATATGAAAGGAATATTATCATGATGAGTCAGAACAGCATGCACCGCGAATTTAATGAACTGATCAAGCCGCATCTCCGGTCACTGGAAAATACGGCTTTCCGTTTAACCAGAGATCAGATCGATGCCGAAGATCTTTTGCAGGAAACCTATTATAAATCATTTAAGGCGTTCGGTCAGTTTGAGCGCGAAACCAATTTCCGGGCCTGGATATTTAAAATTATGGTGAATACCTATATAACTGCTTACCGGAAGGTCGTAAGGCGGCCTCAAAAGGTCAGCTATGACGAACTGGAAGATTATCATTTGTACCACAACGATGCTTTCGAACCGACACAGGTGAATGCCATGCAGCCCGGATTTTCCGATGATCATTTTGAAGATGAGGTGAAAACCGCCCTCGAAAAGCTGCCCTACTATTTCAGACTGGTCGTCCTGTTGTGTGATATCGAAGGATTTTCGTATCAGGAGATTTCGCGTATGCTCAACGTGCCGGTCGGTACGGTCATGTCGCGTCTGCACCGCGGACGGTCCCTGCTGCGTAACAAGCTTTCCCGTTATGCACGGACAAAGGGGTATCATTTAAATCAAAACTGAACTTCAGATAAGTGGGAAAATTTTGACCTACCTGAAAGTAAACAATAAAAAAGGGAATTGCGGGAAAAGAAATCAGATTTTTCTTTTACATTGAAGGATGGTAACCGCACCTTGTTTTTGTTTACGTTTAGGCATTTTGTTTGTAGATTAGATTACATCAGGAAAATTATAATCGTATTGATTGGGAACCAGGACGTGTGGACGAAACAAATATTTTTTGCCATGTTATTCTTGGCCTCGTTGCTCTTTGCTCAAAATGATGGCGTCATTCAGGGCAGGGTGGTTGACGCGCAAACGCGTGAACCGCTCGCTGGTGTAAATATTCTGGTACTTGATACCGATCGCGGTGCGGCCAGTGATCCTGATGGTCGCTTTTATATCGATAAACTGCAACCCGGCACTTACCGGCTCGAATTCTTATACGTCGGATATATTTCACAAAAAATAACCGACCTCATCGTGACGACAACCAAGCCAGTGATGTTGAATGTACAACTTATGGAACAGTTACTTGAAACCGATCAGATTACCGTAACAGCCGGATATTTTGTGGAAGAAACCATGACCCAGCCAAGTACCGTCGGCCTGTCAAGAGAAGAAATACGGCGGTTTCCCGGCGGCTTCGAAGATGTCGTGCGAACCGTCTCAACCTTGCCCGGGGTTGCGATCAATACGTCCGGCGGGCGTAATGACCTGCTGGTGCGCGGGGGCGGACCTTCTGAAAATCTGTTTATAATCAACAATATAGAAGTTCCCAATATCAATCATTTTGGGACACAGGGAACAAGCAGCGGAAGTCTCAGCTTTATCAATCTGGATTTCGTGGACTTTGTGGCTTTTTCAACCGGTGGATTTTCTACCCGCTATGGTGATAAAATGTCGTCGACCCTGTCACTGGATTTGAGCCGCGGCCGGATGGATCGTTTAGGTGGCAAGTTGCTCGTCTCGGCTACACAGTTTGGCCTGAATGTGGAAGGTCCGGTCACCAAAAACAGCTCTTTTATCTTCTCTGCCAGACAGAGTTATCTTGATCTTATTTTCAGAGCCGCCGGACTTCCGTTTATCCCGGTGTATACGGACTTTAATTTTTCGATGCAGTTTGACCTTTCGCCTCGGGATAAACTGTTTATTCTTGGCCTTGCTGCCCTCGATCGCGTGGATCGGGACCAGAGCACCGAAGAGAACCGGGTCACCAATGCCGGGATACTTGATAACACGCAAAACCAATATATAACCGGGGTCAACTACCGGCGGATTATGGGCGATGGCTATCTTGACCTGACCCTGAACGGAAATTTCTATGACTACGCATTCAGTCAGATTGATGAGAATCAGGTAGAATATTTCCGAAGCGATGCAACCGAATCCGAATTTGGTATAAAAGCCAAACGATACTGGTCGGTTTCAAAACGACTTGGACTGCTTGGCGGTATCACCAGCCGTTTTGTGGGTATTGATAATAATACCGCATTCGCCGATACCATCTATGACCGAAGCGGCAACCGGATTCCGGTCGAAGAGAGCGGACAGCCGCAAAATCTGAATGTTAAGGAAAAAGCAACCAAACTCTCTGCCTTTTTAGAAGCCGACTGGTCAATATCTGACCGGATTACCCTCAATGCCGGTTTGAGGACCGATTATTACACCTTTCTGAATGATCCGCTCTATTTTTCTCCGCGGCTGACCCTAAAATACAGCCTGGCAAGTGATATTAGCCTGAAAGCAAGTACCGGTTTGTATTATCAATCCCCCTCCTATGTCTGGATGGTGAATGAAACAAACCGGGATCTCAATGCCCTGCGCAATTTTATGAATATTCTGGGTATCGATTATTTACTTCAGGACGACCTGCGCATGTCGGTGGAGGTTTTTCATAAGACCTATCGGGACCTGCCTACCGGAACACAAGCCGGTCTGAACGATTACCTGGTAATTACCAACACCGGAATCGGATATGGCGGTGTGGAAGATGACTTTCAATCGTTTGGTTATTTTCCGATGGTCTCCGATGCTTATGGAGAAGCCTACGGTTTTGAGTGGCTGTTGCAGAAAAAATTTTCCGAGGTGCCCTGCTACGGGCAGATCAGTTTTGCCTACAGTAAAAGTGATTTGACGGCCGGAAATGGCATATCCTATCCCAATCAATACGACCAGCGTATAATCATAAATCTCTCCGGCGGATATAAATTCAACAGCTCCTGGGAGGTCAGCACCAAATACCGTTTTTTCTCGGGCATCCCCTACACACCGGTATATCGCCCGTCAGACAATCCGGTAAATCCTGGTTCTATCCAGAATCTGCCCGACGAATATTTGTCGCAACGTCTGAAGGATCAGGGGGTTTGGGATATCAGGGTCGATCGGTATTTTAATTTTACGAGCTGGCGCCTGGTTGTCTTTCTGGATATTCAGAATGTGTTGAATTACAAGGTCCAAAACCGCCCGCGTTATGATACCTGGCAGGATAAAGTTATTACCGAGGGCGAAATCGGGATATTACCTTCCATCGGTATCAGTGCCGAGTTCTAAATGATGGAACGATATAAATACATTTTACCCGGTTATGATGTAAGGTAAACCTTTTTTTTCCAGGAAAATCCAAAATGGCCTCAAGTACATATATTATTTTCGGCGCTTCGGGTGGTATTGGGACCGCTCTGGTCCGGCTGTTATCCCAAGCAGGAGCGGGATTGATCCTGGCAGGCAGAGACCAGTTAAAACTA
>CAVQJT010000014.1:0-531480 GCA_963712885.1 Calditrichia bacterium | reverse complement strand
ACTCTGAGTGTCAGCGACGATCCCCCCTGCTACGGCAAATGGAACGGAGATCAATGCACCCGTTCTGAACCTTGTCTTATAGTAATAAAGTGGTAATATACCTCTGATTTTTGCCATTTTCATATGCAACAATGGGGTAAAATGTAAAATTCATAATTCTTCTTCAGCACATCATACCAGGAGAATTGTTGCCAGGCAATGCTGTTGGGATTTTCCATTACATAGCTATCCCAGGCCTCTCTTTCACTAAAATCGATAATTTTCACCTGCATTAATGACGATCTCCATTCTCGTGATAAACCATTAAATATTTTCCCGAAGTTTTGGGTTTTATTTTATCCACATAAATAAATGACAGTTTTGTCTTATCCGAAAAAGATTTATAAAATTTATTGTGCAGCGTCTCTTCGATGTTCTGATCGTAACCGGTACCTTTTTCGATGAACAAGTCAATATCTTTGTTCTTTTTATATTTTACCTGAAAACGATTTATCGCACCGGAAAGACTTTCTGTCATAAACAATCTGCACCAAAAGTTAGGCGAAATCATCCGTCCGTCTTTACTGAAAAATACTTCACCTGTGCGACCCACAAAATTCTTTATCTCAGCAAGGGTCTTACCACAACTACAATCGGTGGAAGAAACTTCACCCAGATCCCCTGTCCGATAACGGATGAATGGCATCGGACAAATTTCCAGTGGTGTTCCGAGCAGCTCTTTTGCCTCCACGCCCTCCGGATTTTCTCTGCTTGAAACGGATTCAAGCAACATATTTTCATGATTGATATGAAACCGATGGTCGGAGCATTGCATGGCTATATGTCCAATCTCACGCATACCGTAAATATTGGTTACATAGCAGTTGAAAACTTTTTTTAGTATTTCATTTTCGTGATCATAAAGCGGTGCAGCCCAGGTAATAATCAGTTGCGGTGCAAAACTTTCCGCGGAGATGTCCTGTTCATCGATGAATTTTGCCAATCCTGCCAGGGCAGCTGTAAATCCCCATAAAACTTTAGGTTTAAAAATTTGAAGCTCTTTCACTGCATAGGCATAATTTTCCTCGTTTAAATTAACACCCGGTAGAATTAACTGGTTCCATAATAATTTCCTCAACCTGTTTGTTCTGTTACCGGAAACAAATTCATTTGAAACACGCACCATCCTTGCTTCCGGTGCACCAGGTGAAATTCCAAACCAATGACGCAATCGTAGTTCATGCACCCAATTCACTGCCGTTTGTGATCCGTCTTCATAAAAGATGGTCGGGGCGCCGGTGGATCCACTGGATGTATTCCGTACCAATTTGTGCCTTTTTAACCCGGCCAGGGGATCAGGAACGCCTGGTCCCCTCTGTGATCGGTTGGCATGCTCGATAGATGGAGCAAATCTGACGTCCACAAGTTGCTCATGATATTCGATCACTTCCGCACGTTCAAGAGGCGGAATATGCTTCAGATCGTCGATAGTTTTCAGATCTTCAACTTTGAAACTTATCTGATTAAATCTCTTTTGATAGAATGGGACATACTTATTGGCGTAACGGATCACGGATTTCAATTTTTCAAACTGAATATCCCTGATCTGTTCGGTCAAATAGAATTCCGATTTTTTTAATGCCCTAAAGCGGCTCATAATCTGCTTCCGGTTCATAAGATAGCTCATGAACGGAAAACTCAAATGACCGACGAACGTCGAATGAATGTTATCCAGTCGATTCATTTTACCCTTCTGTATTTCCATTTTTTAGACCCAAAAATTTTTGTAAAATGGATATCAACAAAAAATTCAAATCCAACTTTCTGGGATAATTTAATGTTTGGATAATTATTATGTAGAGTACCGCCATAGAACTTTTTTATGCCCATATTTTGCAATGCCTCAAATATTTTATATCTGAGTGTAGATCCGAGTCCTTTACCACGATAATCGGGATTTACTGTTATTTGCTGGCTCCACGCCTTATCCGGCCTGAATGTCATGGTTTTTTCAATAATAGGAATTTCGAAGGAATTTAAATTTATCCAATTAAAACCCGCTACCCGTTCCCCATCAAGCGCGACAAGACAAATCGCATCATTTTGAAGTTCCGGGCCGATTTTTCCGGCAGACCATTCCTCCAGTTCCTCAATCTGGCGAACCTTATCCTGATCATAATTATTTTTATTAATGATCCGATAGGTAAACATTTCTTCATTCACCTTTTTGGGAACATAGTTACGCAGATCGATTCGATACAGGCGATAAATCTTTTTCAGATAAAAGTGTGAAAAGAGGGCGCTGAATGATTTGGTAAATGTAATCCAGAGCCCATAATCGGTTATATTGCGTTTGATCTTTTTAAACAGCTGGTTCATTTTCCAGAATCCGTTCTTCTGTTCGTTCAACATGCCCTTTCCAATTGGGATGTGGCTCAAATTTTAGATTTCGTTTTTCCTGATATTCCTTAAAATTATATTCTCCGTCTTCTTCAATTATGCGTATATCATTAATAGAGCCTTTAAACAAAGGCATCCGATCTTTGCTGGTCGCCATCAGCTTATAAATCATTGGAATTTTATTGATATCAAATCCCATGATGGAGGCACCTACAGCATCTATCGCGCATGGGGCATAACCGGCCATAAGCAAGCCGGGATACTGAGGATCCGGAGCAACCGGGCCATCTTTATCCCCGGCAATTATGCCATCCATAAAGACGATCTGCTGCCGGGCTGGTTTATCCTGTATTTTGCCCTCGCTATTGGCATAAAATACAATTCGATTGAGATCATGCAACAATCTCCATAATGTATCATTACCATACCACATGGCCTCATAGATGTCATCCTTGAAGGGGAAAACAGCACTTGAATTCCAGACAACCTTTTTTACCATAGCCGCCAGAAATTTCACCAGCACAAAGGGATTGGCCTGAATGGTGTCGTGTAATTTCACCGCCAGTCTCTTGCGTGCTGATGGATTAATGTACTGATCACCACCTTCAGAGACTGAACCGATTTGATAATGCGGCATCGTGTCTTTGAGGGCAACAATGCCGACAAAGTTTTTTTGTGCCAGTGTGACGGCAGTGCGCCGATGCGTTTTAAACTTGGCGATGTTAATGATAACGTCACTGGATAACAAGGAATTCGGGATCAGATACTCATGTTTTCCGTTTGAATGATGCTTATACATAACTTTCGGATCGGCGATATTTACTCTGAATTTTGTTGCATCCAGTCCCTGAAAGGCGCTCTGTTCACCAAAATTAACCCATGAATACCCGAGTGGATCCTGCATTACCTTTTTTCTACCCCATTTTCCGTATAACCAGGTTCTGGTACCCCTGACAATGCGAAGATCAAAGCATTCAATTGGGATTGAAGTTTGTTGACGATACCAATCCAGTAAGAGGTCAATTTTTGCCCGTTTATAAGCTTTATCAAACTCCCCAAAGATAACCTGTGAATCGCCGATGATGATTTTTCCTTTATCCTTTAGAGCGATACAAAGGTAATCCAAAATCGGTCTTAGAATTGAAGGATGAATGACAATGGAAAAGAATTCTTTATGTTCCAAATGGTAGTGTCTTACTGTATTTGGTTTAATAAAAACGGTCATCCCTGGTTTTACAATTTCACCAAAAGGATTCCAATCTGGGGTTCCATAATTATCCACATCCATTCCCAGTCTGTAAAAGGTCTCCCGGACAGCCATATAAATTTTATTGTCCGGATTTGTCGATTTCCCTGTATATTCCGGGTAATTCTCAGGCGGATCGAAGGGTACTTTATCATTATATTGTTTTAGACCGGTAAAATTTACCGCGACTGAATTATTTAATATTTCCATTCTTTATCCTTTATAATAAGTATTTTTTAACTTCAATTATGGATTGATTTCCAAAGTAGATCGATAATAGCTGGCCAATTCGTGAGGTAAAACCTGCCAGTATTGCCCGCTATATTTTTGCTTAACATACTTCAGAAATTGGGTATACAAATCTACGGGAAACTCGTCTATTTTAGTTCCATGGTTGCCAAAAGCCATATAATCCGGGTGGGTAATAAAAAGAGCCATACCTCCATGCTCTACAACCCACTCCAGTTTTCTGGACCAAATCGAAATATCGGTTTCCCCCAACAATAAATACAATGTTGAATCCTGTGGCAATGTATAGGGCAGTTCAACATATCCCGTTTTCGAATCGGGATTAGCTACATAAAATGGAAACAGCGTTTCCATTCCGTCCGACTGAGGTTCAAAAGGATCAAAATCAAAAGTAGATGCATCATAAAGAATATCGAGATCATGGATCCAGTCTAAATTATGATGCATGGCCGGTGATCGGAATCCCTTTGAATGCCATTCTTCAATGTATTTATTTATCTTTGTTGCCCGGCGTCTGAATTCGTCCCGTGAGAAATATAGACGACCATCATGGTAGAGTCCGTGAACCCCAACTTCAAAGCCGTTATTATTCAGATATTTTCTTAATTCCGGAGAAACTTTGTAGCGTTCAGGAACAAAATTGAAGGATGAGCGAAATCCCAGTTCCATCTCCAATTTGGCCAGTTGCCGGCAGCGGTCATGACCAATATGTGTTTCTACATCGTGCGTTAAAACAAACGCAAACTTTTTTCCATCGGGCCACCCCGGCCAGCCTGCAGGTTTACCATTCACTTCCGGGTTGATCGGCCAGACATCCTCATATAACTTTTTCTTCAATTTGGTCCTTGAACGCCGGATCAATAACTGAAATTTCCTTGGAATTGCCGGTCGCATAAAATAATATACTTTTATTAAGAGTGAGATGAATAATATCATTAATTACCCGATATGTTTATATGCCAAGCGTCCAATTAATCTAAGCCCAATTATCGGCAACAATCTAAATACCTTTTCACTAAAACTATCTACATTTATACTGTTCCGGATATACACACCATCCGGTATATTGATTCGATAATAGTGGCGAACACGCTCCTGAGGGCTGAAGCCCATTTTAAACTGACGCAATCCCTGGTGTTCAAACTCGGTTCGCCCCAGATTAATTTGCTCGAAACTTCTGTCAGAATAATACTGAACTGCCTTCCACATGATCAAATTATTGGGGCGAAACGATTGATAGTGAAAATCCGATGCACCATATTTATAGATCACTTTTTCTTTATGATGGAAAAAAATCATACCAGCAATCATTCGGTTATCATACACGGCCGTAAAGATATCACCTTTACCATCTGTTATAATATATTTAAACAGATTTTCGAAAAACCTGAACGGCTGAGGCGGTACGCCTTGTCGTTTTCTTGTGTAACAATGGAGTCGGTAATATCCAGATAAGGCGTTGATTGAATTATCAACTTTAATAATTATGCTTTTTTCTGCTTTGGCAATATTCCGTTTTGTACTTGATCTGAATTTTGCATAGACCTGTTCAGCATTATCACTGAGCATGATGACATGCTCGTAGAAAGAGGTAGATGGGATTGCTTCAGATGTAAAGAGTGTATCATCTCTGAGCTCCAAATATTTCCATCTTCGTTCTTTCCCTAATTTGCTCAGGTAAATCAAAAGTTTTTCTTTATCAAGTCCATCAAGTACTAATCCGCAAACATCCGTAAAAGGCAAGGATACCGCACGTTTACCCGTCACCCAACTGTTTATTTCCATTAAAGGAACTACTCCATTTATCCTGTTTTTATTCCCGGATATGATAAAAATCGGAGTATAGTGATAGGTCCGTTGAAGTGTTTGTATCCAGGCACGGGAATGAAAGAATGAGTCTATCCTGCAAACCGGAAATTTGTGTGTCCCAGTTTTCGACTTCCAGTGGATTTACAATTTGCAGTTCAGAGGGCATAATATCAAAGAAAATCTTTTTAAAAGTCTCATATTTTTTAACAATTAAAATTAACCGCAGAGCGCAAATAATTTTGATACATGCAATGGTTTAAATAGGCGCGCTCTGCGATTAAAGAGCAATTTTGAGAATACACTATTTCCAAAATGACCTTATAGTCTCGGCCACAAAGTCTAATTTGTTCATTTGATAACTCTGCAAACATGGGAATAGAAAGACCCGTTTCAGCCAGTTTTTCGGTAACTTTGAACTCCCCTTTTTTATATCCAAGAGAAGCGAAACACTTTTGTAAATGCAGGGGAACCGGATAATGCATGCCGGTAAAAATTCCGTTATTCTTCAGATGTTCAGCAAGCTGATCACGTTTTGGACTGCCGCCCTCTTCCACCTGGATAACAAAGAGATGATACACATGCCGAACGTTTTCCATCTCTTTTGGTAGCTTGATCTGCGGAATATCGGCAAGTAATTCACGATATCTTGCTGCCGCCTTGCGCCGGCCCTCGGTCCATTTTTCAAGATGATTTAGTTTCACGCCTAATACAGCACCCTGTATACCTTCCATACGGTAGTTATGGCCGTACATCTCATGCTGATATTTTTGAGGCATTCCGTGGTCCCGCATATATTTAACTTTCGCCGCCAGGTCGTCATCATTGGTCACCACCGCACCAGCCTCGCCATAAGCGCCGAGATTTTTCCCCGGATAAAAACTGAACGACGCTGCTGTACTTAATCCGCCGACGGGCTTTCCTTTATACTGGGCAATATGCGCCTGGGCCGCATCTTCCACAAGATGAACGCCATGTTTCTCGGCGATCACCCGCAACGGATCCATGTCGGCCGGTTGACCATAGAGGTGTACCGCTACAATGGCTTTTGTTTTTCTGGTGATTGCCCTTTCAACTTTCTCCGGATCGATATTATAGCTGTTCTTATCCACATCGACAAACACCGGTGTGGCTCCACACAACGTCGCCCCCCAAGCGGTTGCGATAAATGTATTGGCCGGCATGATCACCTCATCACCCGGTCCAAGACCTAAAGCCCAAAGGACAAGGTGATTTGCATCCGTTCCGGAAGCTTGTACCGATACAATGCTTAACTTTATGTGCCTTGGCAAACCGATCTTCAAAATCAAATACGGCTTTTCCAAGTACATAAGCGGTATTATCTAAAACCTCCTGAATAGCGGCATTTACTTCTTTACGAATCGAATTATACTGTGCTTTTAGATCTAAGAATGGAACTTGCATTTTTTTTACTCCGAATTTTTATTTTCTTGGTACTAAAGGCTCTAGGATCAAGGCTCAAGGACCAAGAGGACATTATGGTTTTTAGTATTTCAAGATAAATGGCTTTTCTTAGTTTTAATTAAGCCGGAAATCATGGATGAAATTTCAATCGCCTCTTTAATCCATTTGTTACCAATCCTTTTATCAATCAAATCAACTGATATTCCTATATAAATTTGCGATCTCAGTTCACCGCAAGATCCTCTGGCGATTGATAGATATTGTATCATTTCTTTTTTGGATAATCTTTCAAAGCCTTCAGCAATATTGCTTGAGACTGATAAGGCAGATCGAGTAAGTTGATTAACAAATACATATTTTTTTGATTGAATAAAATATTTAAAAATATTCACTTGCCAAGGCTGCTGATCTTTTCCAAACTTCTAAATCTTCGAATCGCATCGTTGAGCCTTTTGCCTTGGGCCTTGAACCTTATATATTACCTATCTGCCTTCCTCATCACCCTCGCAGGAACACCTGCAACAATCGTATCAGGGGGTACATCTTTGGTAACCACCGCCCCCGCACCAATAATAGCACGTTCGCCAATGGTAATGCCGGCAAGAAGCGTGACGCTGCTGCCAATGGAAGCACCTTTTTTGATCAGTGTTGGCACGCAGACCCAGTCGGCTTCCGTTTGCAAACCGCCGCCGGGGGCAGTAGCCCGTGGGTAAATATCGTTAATAAACGTCACATTGTGACCGACAAATACATCATCTTCAATGGTTACACCTTCGCAGATGAAAGTGTGGCTGGAGATCTTGCAGTTTCTGCCGATCTTCGCACCCTTCTGGACCTCTACAAACGTACCGATCTTGGTATTATCGCCAATCTCACATCCATACATATTGACAAAATTGAAGATTTTTACATCCTTGCCCAGCTTCACATCGTCGGCGATGCTCAGGTATTTCATATCATGACTTCCTTTCCACGATTTTTAATCGATTCCTGCGCCGCTTCAAGGATTCGGACCACCATCCGGCCCGCATGGCCATCGGCCACTGGAGTGGCTTTACCTTCCAGGCAATCGGCTATGTTTTCAACTTCCATGCCGATCGCCTCACGCCCATCGATCTTGGGACAATACATATCACCGGTGCGGTATTGGATAAGCATATTATATACTTCATCGGCAGTTTTGACCACTTCGATACCCTTGTCGTATATACGGACCTTCTCACTGGGTTGATTATCATCCCAGACGATCATTTTTTTACTGCCGGCAATAAGGGTTTCACGTATTTTTACCGGCGATAGCCAATTGGTATGAAAGTGTGCGATCATGTTATCAGGAAAGAAGACGGTAAGATAAGCCACATTTTCCAGCCCACTGCCCGTGTGATCGGCGCCGGTCGCTACCACACTGGTCGGCGGCGTCTTGAGCAGATAATGCATGATCGAGATATCGTGCGGTGCCAGATCCCATAAAACATTGACATCGTGCTGGAACAGCCCCAGATTGACCCGTACCGAATCGAAATAGTACAGATCACCAATTTCTCCATTGCTGACCAGCTCTTTGATCTTGCGTACCGCACCGGTAAATAGAAAAGTGTGATCGACAAAAATTTTCAGGTTTTTCTTCTCCGCCAGTTCAAGCAACTTGTCGGCTTCCTCCGAAGATGACGTCATCGGTTTTTCGATCAGCACATGTTTTCCTGCTTCCAGGGCTGCTTTGGCGATCGGAAAATGGGTGTATACCGGCGTGCAGACCACCACCAGATCGACATCCGGATTTTTGATCACTTTGTCGCATTCCAGAGTAACTTCTACAGCCGGAAAATTGGCTTTGACATAATTCAAACGTTCTTCCCTGAGATCGCAGCAAATTTTCATATTTGCCCGGTTACTGGCTGTAAAATTTCGGATCATATTGGGACCCCAGTACCCGACCCCAACGACACCTACGTTAATCATGATTACCTCCGTGTGTTTTTCAATAATACGTTCATATTCTTGTGGATGATTTGGATTTTATATGGAACAAGGGACAAGGCTGAAGGCACAAGGAACAAGGATCAAAGATCAATGATCAAGGATTAAGACCTGATGGTAACTTTTAGAAATATACACAGTTTTTGTACATAATTGCCAAATATAAATCCCTGGTCTTCTTGCGCACTATGATAATTGCCTCTTGTACCTTAGTCCTTGTTCCTTGAGCCTAATACGCACCCTCCCGCTCAAACAAAACCGCCGTGATGGTTTTTAGGATGATTTTAAAGTCCAGCCATGGACTACAGTGGTTCACATATTGCAGATCAAGGCGGACCATTTCATCAAAAGTGGTTTTGCTCCGGCCATAGGCTTGCCAGAGACCGGTGATACCCGGTTTAATATCAAGAACACGGCGAAGATGCCAGTTTTTATAAGATTTCACCTCGTAAGGAATCGGGGGGCGTGGGCCGACCAGACTCATATGGCCTTTTAGTACATTGAAAAATTGCGGTAATTCATCAAGACTGGTTTTGCGTATAAAGCGACCGACCGGCGTTATCCGGGGATCATCGGTAATCTTGAACATCGGTTTCTCGCTTGAACCTTTGTTGATTTCATCGGTTTTACCCTCGATCAGTTTTGTCACATATTCCTTGTGAATACGATCATCACTGTCGACATACATACTGCGGAATTTCAAAAATTTAAACGGTTTACCTAAATAACCAAGCCGCTCCTGACGAAATAAAACCGGTCCCTTTGAATTGAGTTTAATCCCAACGGCAATCGGGATCATCAGTGGCAGGAATAAAATGATACCTGTTATCGCACCGATGACATCAACAATCCGTTTGAAAAATTTATAAAATATATCCTTTCGGTCAAAATGAAAGGTACTCCAGAAATCTGTGTCATCAAGGGTTATGGTTCCATCTGAGGAAATTTTCATGTTCCAGTTAATCTGCAATTCTTCATCATGGTCAGATAATAATTTTTTGTGGTCACCATACTTCATGGACGAATCATTCGTGTCTCCCAGCAGAACCTTATTGACAATGGCCGGGCTACCGTCGATTTTTTGTGCCTCCGTAAGGTTATTCATCGGGTATGAGGAGATCTGTATTGATCGGATCATATTGAGGAGATTTTTACGATTCAAAATGCGTAACCGGTTGTAAGCCATTTGAGAAATTTTTTCAATAAATTTTCGGGCGCCTTCAGCCGATGTATCCAGCAAGATGATACTGATCTTGAAAGGATCATCAAGCGATTTTATATCATAGTTGCGTGTATTTTCATTAATAATCTGTATCAATTGATCCAGGAAATCGATATAGGTTGCCTCACTGATCACCGGTAGTTCTTCGGCATAGACGGATAGGTCGATGGATACATAGGTCAGGGGAAGACCACTACGATTACTGCGGTTGCGTTCCTTGATCATGATATCATCCGCCTGGTCCTTGGCATACCATCCATTTTGCGGCAATAGGCTATTACGTATGGTCTTGTTGGTGAGGATAGAGCGATTTTTAAAGAGGTTGACCATTAAATCAATACGTTAAGAATTTTTATAGAAATTTACAGGAAGAGGTAATCGACCACCCTGAGCAGAACTCAGATGATCGGTTTGTACACGAATAGATTGGTTCATTGATTATAAACCAATGTATTTTTGATCCTCTTTACCTTATTCCCTTTTTGATATAGCAATATAAGATACATGATTCTGCTACTATTGCTCCAGCGCACAAAAGGTAGTTTTTTTATTTTTTTTTAAAATTTGTACCCGAAGATATTAAGCAATTTTAAATGTGGAGGAGGTTGGAAGAGTTTACCAATCTTGCTATATGAATCTTGGAAGTATTATACTTTTAAGGATTAATTTGTTCTGTGATTTGTAATAAACACAAATGAATTATTTTCGGTTTAGTACTGATAATATGAATAGGAATATTGATCTTTTGCCAATATTTCTTCTGAAGCATTAAGAATAACCCCTTTAAAATCTTTTTTTACCTGATCAAACTCTTTTACTTTATTTGCAAGTTTATTGAGATTGGTCTTTCCATATCGTACCACAAGTAGCAAATTATGCACCAGATTATTCAGGACAAGCGCATCTGGAATAATCTCAATAGGGGGTGTATCCAAAAGAATCGTATCAAAATTATTTTTTAAAATGTCATACACCTCACGCATGCGATTGCTACCGAGTAGTTCCGATGGATTGGGTACAGGCTGTCCACTGGTAATCAGGAATAGATTTGGAACATGTGTTTCCAATATGATCTTAATCAATGCTTCAGGGGTGACCGGGTGGGGACTGATCAATAAATCAGCCAAACCGGGTTTTTTCTCGCGGTTAAACGAGTGATGTAGTACACCGCGACGTAGATCACAATCCACTAAAATTGTGGTATTTTTCTGTTGGGCAAAGGAAATGGCAAGATTTGAAATTACGAGCGATTTTCCTTCAGATGGTGCAAAGCTTGAAATGATATAAGATAATGGAGATCTTGAATTTTCAAGCATCAATTTTGTGCGAAGGAGTCGAAACCTTTCCCCACCAAGATGGGGTGCATAATCAGAAGTAACCAACTTGGGATCTAATTGATTCTTGCCTTCAACCAGCTCTGGTACCTCAGAATTGCTAATAATAACGGGTATCGCTGCCAGTACGGGTAATTTCATTTTTGATTCGACTTCGTGCACATCCCGAACAGAATTATCGAACATATCCATAAGAACTATAAGAGCAAAACCCAAAATAATCCCAATTAGTGGGCCAGCAAGATAATAAAGTAATTTGATTAACCTGCTTTCCTTTATAATTGGTATTTGGGCTTCTTCGATCACATAGGCATCCGGGATAATTGCTGCATCGGAAATTTTCGCTTCATTATAACGTATTAAAATATTAGAATAGATATTGGCCTTAACCTCGCGATCTCGCTGTAATTCTGCCAAACGAAGCTCACCGCTGGGCATTCTGCGTATTTGGCTCCGATTTTGTGACACATCTCTTGAAGTGAAAGTCGGTTCGTTTCCAGCCGTGTGAGATAGGCACTGGCTTTATCATCAATATTTGCTTTTATCTCATTAATACGGTCTTCGAGTGATTTGATAATTGGGTGCCCGGGGGCATAATTTTCTGCTATCCGTTGGTTTCTTTGGGTCAGCAAATTCTGGTATTCCTGCGTAAAAACCTGGGAACCGGTAGCAAGTCTTGGCTCGAGAAATGAAAGCAGTTCCAGGTAAACCAAGGATTGTTGGTTGAAATCGCCGGATTTACGCTGAGTCATCAGACTTTTCAGGCGATTAATACTCTGTAATGTTTCTTGAAGATTACTCTGATCAGCTGCAAGAGAAGTAACGAGGGTTTGTCCGACATTTGTGAGATTCAGGTAGGGATTCGCTTCGCGAAATTGACGTAATTCCTTCTCAGATTTGTCGAGTTCCTCGCGGGCAACTGCCAGTTGTTCTTCAAAAGAATGGAGCACGCCGGTGGTCCGATATCGTTTCATCTCCAGCAGCTTTTCGATATACATATGGGATATGGTATTGGTAATGACCGCCGTAAGTTCAGGATCCTTGCTGGTGTATGATATTTCTAAAATAATTCCTGCCCGATCGATAGAGCTACTTAGATTTTCCTTAAGTCCTTCGATCACACCGCGTGTATTTAAATGTGCAATCTCAATTATTTCCTCTCGGTTTATTATTTCAGCCGCCAGTTGCATCTTGAGACCCTTATAATTAAAATTGAGATCGCGATTTAACGGTAAAGGGATATCAACAATCGTTTCTTGATAGATTTCATCTTCTTCATTGGTGTATGAAACGATAACCGAATTATCTTTATGCTCAAACGTGTATAAACCGAATTTTGCATCTTGAGAAATATTTATTTCTTTAAATAATGTAAATCGGTCTATATTTGGCGTAACCACCACCAAATTAAGATTCAAAGAATCCACAACCATCTTGAGAAAAGTTGAAGTTGTCAGTACGGCTAATTTACCCGAAGATCCTTCGATGGCAAAATCGGTTACCGCACGAACATCGCGTCTGGATTCCGGATCGTCAAACTTGATAATCGCTGTGGTTGAATAGGTTTGGCGTTTAACAATAATCATTTTATAAATCCCAAACCAAATGATTGTACTTACTATGATAATAATACCAATGATCAAACGTTTTGCTTGTATCAGTTTCCAGTATTTTGAAATTAGCTCATTAATAGATGGCATTTGGTTGCTACCTAACAGGGCGGGCATATGGATTTTTATTTTCCATTTTTAAAACTCAGTATTTTGATTGAATTTTTTTATTAACACATTCATTGTGTACAACGAAACTTCAAAATAAATTAGCTTTGGATCAAATAATATTTCGCTTAGGGGTATAAATTATATAGATGTTAAATTCAAAATATAATCTGTAGATCAATAGAGCTTATGGTTTTGCTTTAAGTTCACCTGGTCTTTGATCGTTTACCGAGCCCTGGAAGATTCAAGATATAGAAGATCCCGTTGATATTGATAATAAAAAAAAAACAGCGTTGTCGCAAACGCTAATAACGGTAATATATTTGCTCCAAAGAAAGTCCAGAATGTTTCTTGGGTCGCAGGTGTCCACAACTGGTCTCCTGATTGAAATCCCATACTTTCAAGTGAGGCACTGCGTTCGAAAAAAGGGATTAGGTCATCGGAAATTTCATCCCGGTCTCGTTCCCATACCATTTTTTTTCAAACCGTCTTCAAAGGTCGTGCCACCTGCCAGACGCATCACTTCCCAGAGCGAGCTGCTCTGATCCACATAAAATAAACCAGGTTTAATGACCCCACCAAGTACACTCACGCGCATGACCGGTTTAATACGTACCATCGGGTATTTCATAAAATTACTGAATTGAGATTTTAAAAAATCTTCCAGTTCCCGTTGACTCATGTCCGTAACTTTTATCTTTCCAATCATCGGAAACTCCACCATTCCAGTCTGATCGATGGGAAAGTTTTGATTCAAAACAAAACTGGTATCCGGAAATGTGTCGATGAAGATACCATCCCCTGGATTAAAGGGACTTTTATCTGAAGTTTGGATCCTTGTATCGATATTTTCATATTTAAGACCGATATTTGAAGATGCTTGAATCGGGGTCATAATGGCTAGCATGTCCCAAAAAAATATCAGTACTGCCATAATACATACAACTGTCTTTTTTACAGGTCTGGTATTCATATCATATTTTCCGGTTTTGCTGTTAAACAGAACGATAAAAACGGTATCTTTTCAGCCTTGGTGTTTAAATCAAGGAATTTCAGGGTATTAGTACAATTTGAGGAGGCTGATACGGGTATATCCGAACTTTTCATGATTGAGCATTTTACGGATCTGGAACAGGTTTAATAGTGGATAGCTTGCAACTATTTTTTTTATTTTTTCACCAAGCGGTAATTGCGAAATATCAATTTCCCGCTCTCTCTTTGGTTTTGGAGCGTTGATTTTTTCTATTTGTCCATAAGATTTTTGGAATGATAGTTCCATCTTTGGTTTATCAATCTTGATTTTATCACTATCAGTTGCGGCAGCGCGGACACCTGTTTTTTCCAATAAATCAGAAAAATCACTCTCCTCTACCGGTGATGCATGTGAATGTGTTGATATTTTTTTCTCAGAAATAGTCGGAAAACTTTCAACAGCTTCTGCTACTGTGGGGAAATCCTGAATGATGTGATAGAATTCGAGCATCTGAAATACTTCATATACTTCCGGTGACATGGTAGCCAGTTTAATGTCGCCACCTTTATCGCGGACCGTTTTGATCTCCCCGACAAATATACCCCATCCGGCGCTGCTCATATAAATAAGATCCGACAAGTCAAAAACGATCTGCCGCTTACCGCTGCGTAATATATCGTTGATCACTTTCTCAACCTGTCTCGTATTTGTTTGATCTATATAGCCACTTAGACTCGATAATAATGATATTATCGTTGTCGGTGTAAAAATTGGTTTTTATCTTAAGGCCTTCCATAGCGGCGATTTTATTCTCGATAGTTTAATTTAAAGATATCAATTTTAACATGAATTAAGTTTAAATTTCCCTGATAAATATGATCATTCGAAATGAAACACATCTTTTTCCTTAACTAACAAGCATGAAATATAAATGATCGAATTTTTATTGTGTTTCTACTCTACTTGACCTAATGGAGATTAATGTGATATTTCAATTCAAACTTTGCACAAAACTTCAAAATAAATTCAGAATGACTTATAAGTTTATTTAATTTAATATGGATACCGCTTAAATCCTATATTTTTTACCCACATAATCCAATTTATCGCGGTTTTATTCCTGTGCAATCAATCTAGACACAGATTTTAGGATTATTTTATAATCGAACCAAAAATTCTGGCGTTCTATATAGTCGAGATCATAAACCAATTTTTCTTTTACGTCGCTGATGGTCTCATCATAGGGCCAGTTTATCTGTGCCAATCCGGTTACGCCCGGCTTTACCGCCAACCTTCTCGAATAGAGTGCGATCTGCTGCTCGAGACTTTCAAAGATAAAAGGTTTGTCAGGTCTCGGGCCAACAAAGGCCATATCCCCTTTTACGATATTTAACAATTGCGGTATTTCATCCAAACGGGTTTGTTGAAGTATCCGGCCAAATCGGGTGGTTCGATCGAAGGCGGTCAGATAATGTGGATCTATTTTTGAGTCCGGTTGGCGCATTGTGCGGAATTTATATAACGGAAATATGCGTCCATCCTGGCCTAAATAATGTTGCGAATAAAACAGGGGTCCGTGTGACTCAAGTTTGACCGCAATTGCAATACATACAAAGATCGGCATAAAGAACAACATGAGCACGATAGCGAATAATTTATCAAGAAGACGCCTTAAACTAAAATGACGTGTGCGGAACAGATCGTGATAGATATCGCGCACCACATTTCCGTAAACCGTGTCATATACGTCTCCAACGATTCGATACCCAATTCCGATCGTACGGCATTTACTTATAATATCGTCAAGCAGACGGTTCTGTTCGGGTCGTATCGCAATCAAGCAGTCGGTAATTTGAAATAATTTTACCCATGAACCCACAGAATCCAGTGTTCCTAACAAAGGTATGTTTTTGTATTTCAATTTTTGACCATGGCTATTTAGTGATATAAAACCCTTAATGTTATAACCAAGTGCCGGATAACTGATAATCCGGTCAAACAGATGCAGTGCTTCGCTATTCCACCCAATGATCAGTGTGTTTTTCACGTTCCGGCGTGGTTATATTGTTTCAGGCTTGGCTTGTCAATCGGGATGACATGTTGGTCTGATTAAATTTCTGGCACAGCTTCCGCCACGTCAGTTACATTGGGCATTCCCGGATTCCCAGCAGGTTAAGACCAAGATGAAAACCAAGCAATTAAAGGGTCAACAATGGCATTCAATATATCACAATATTTGAGTTAAAAAATACGGAACTGTACATACTAGCACGTGATTGACATCACAGTATATTGAAGTAAATATTTTAAAAGTTCAATTAATTAATAACATACTAGAATTTCCGGATTTTAAATACATGAATATCAATATATTAGAAAGATACTATATGATTTTGTATTAAGATTATATCATACGCCTCATCAAAAAATATCTATAAAAATGTCAACAAAAACAGAGGGAGGTAATTTTAATTTAGGGTTGCAGAAGTTGTCCATAAAAGCAATTTTTGTAGAAAACACAAGAGAAAAAATATAAAAGATTGCACCATCAAGTGTTCATCAGTTACTTTCTGAAGAATAAAATATCTTTTACAAATTCCTACTCACGAGTTTTATTATTTTTTAAATGGGTTATGACCAATCCATTCAAAATATTAATTTTAAAATTTAATTTGATCTATAACGTATACACCATCCCTCATGGCATACTTAACAATCCTAGAAGCGATTTTGAATCAAATGGTGATCAACCCTATAATTTATAATAATTGGATTTTGCTCCTTTGTCTTTCCTGATCGGTTACTTTGTTTTTTATTTGGCAATAATTAGCACTAAATTATTTAATTAATCGTATATGATAATGGTCCGTTTGTACCAATATTCCCGGCTGCATCAAACGCCTTAATGAATAATGTATGTACTTTACCATCTGCCCAGGCGGCAGTATTCCAGGTAAAATTCCAGGGGGACTCGTTACCACCTGGTTTGGTACGCCATTTATACCGCCATCAACATAAAATTCTACCCGGGTTACACCAACATTGTCGGTAATATTGGTTGAAACAACAACCGTACCCGTCAGAATCTGCTCGTTTGGTGGGTAGAGGAGCGTAATCACAGGTGGTTCTGTATCTTTTGGGATGAAATATGTTACGATTATCCGTTCAGAAAAACTCCAGTTTCGACTGACATCGTATGCCTTTGCTTGCAAGGTTTGACCAATTCCACCCGGCCAATTCGCAATCGGCCATTGATATTCATATGGATATTCGCTATCAGCAAAAACTGAATCCCCGTTTACAAAAAAGGCAACTTCTGCTACCTTATCATCATCGGTGGCCGTTGCGACAACTTTGATCGGACTGATACTGGTCGTGTCGGCTTGCGGGTAAATAATGGTGACCACCGGTGGCTGCGTATCAGGAAGAGGGGGCTGATAAGTAACTGTTACCAGATTTGAAAAACTAAAGTTATTACTGGTATCGGTTGCTTTTACCTGTAGGGAATGGGCAACTGAAGGTGGAAAATCTGCGATCGGCCATTGATATTCATATGGATATTTATTAACTGACATGACCGAATCACCGTTCACGAAGAAAACCACCTCCACGATCCCATAGTCATCGGTTGCTGTCGCGACTACTTTAATTGGACTTGTGTTGGTTGTTCCGGTCTGGGGGAATAGAATGTTCACTACAGGTGGCTGTGTATCCGTTTCTGGAGGCTGATACGTAATCGATACGAGATCGGAAAGATTCCAATTACGACTGGTATCATAGGCTTTTGCCTGGATCGAATGGGGAAAATTCGGGCTCAGTTTAAAAATTTGCCAGAAATATTCATAAGGATAGGTTTTATCCGTAGATACCGAATCGCCGTCGACAAAAAAGGCAACTTCTTCGACCTTTCGATCGTCAATTGCGCTTGCGATAACCTTGACTGTATCAAGATTCGTCGTTCCTGATTGGGGGGCTGTAATCACAACGGTCGGTGGAATTATATCCTGCCGGTCGGCAAAAGTCACCTGCACTTGCTCTGATAAGCCGACATTACCAGCCGCATCGGACGCTCCTGCCTGGAGTACATGAGATTGATTATCGATATACTGGGTTATTTCTAATTCAAATTGCGGATTGGCACTGGATGAATTTCCTTTAATTACACCATCGAGATAATACCAGGTTCTGGTTACCGCTTTGTCGTCGGTAGATTCAATGGTTATCCGAACTGTATCAGTGATCACACTACCAGAAAATGGATATACTAATAATACAACCGGGGGGGTAATATCTTCAATCTCAGGCAGTGAACACGTTAACTGGAAAAGTGCGATTGAGGCCAGCAACAACATATTTATAATACGCAAAATGCCTTACCTCCTTTACAGGGATATATCATATATCATAATCGTTATAATTTCTGCAATAGTTTAAGTGATTCTTGTGATACAGATCAAGAAATCCACCGTTATAATGTGAATGTTACGTGAAATATTCCTCGTTCAGGCACAAGGTACAAGGATCAAGGTTCAAGAAAATAAATATCAGTGCAATATATTATTGATGGCCACTGAATATGATATCATACCTTTTATATAAGCATTGAGCCTTGTGCCCTGCACATTGCCCCTTGAACCTTACATGTTGATCCTTGGGCCTTTGTCACTTTATCACTTCGGCTTCAACCCCCATATTTCCATCCTGCCTGTTTCAAATCAAGGTTCTTTTCTTCCCTGCGAGCGCCTGCTTCGATGACATCGGCGATCAGCACATCGTGATCACTTCCTCCATGCCACTCCTTTACTTCGCATTCCATGTAATAGGGGACGTCGTCAAAAACAGCGGCACCGGTTTTACCGGACCGGAAAGGGTAACCGTTAATGTTATAACCCTCTACATCACATTTTTTAAAAAAGAAGCGGCAAAGGGTTTTTGTGATTCTCCCACCAAATTGATGACGAATTTTTGGCTTTCTTTAATTTCTTTGTAAATCCGGCCGTCCTGTTTAAGACCTATCATGATCCTTGGCGGTTCCATTCCGGCCTGTGAAAGCCAGGTGACAATGGCAGCATTGTGGACGCCGTTGGCGTATGCACTCACGATATAAACTCCGTAGGATAAAGAACGCATGGCGGCACGTTTTGCGGTTTGATCCATTGTTTCCCTCTTTTTCTTTTTTTTACTGATTAGCAATAAACTTATTAAAATTATGGGCCTTTTAAAAGGACAAATGGTAAAGAGGCTAAAAGGATTGTCATTGCGAGGTCCTCTTTTGGGAATCGAAGCGATCTCAATTATGGTTTTACTTGTTACTTTTTGAAAGCACCAAAAAGTAACCAAAAAGTGCCCTGTTGCCTCATATAAAAATGTTACCAAAAAATAATCAATATTTTTAATCTTTTTTATCTCAATTTTAAGAAAAATGAAGGGAATTGAAGGAGGGCGTAGCCCGACTGTAATTCCCTTCATTTCTGAACTTTGCCGATCTTCACTATTTCTATTGTGAGAAAAACTTTCATATGTGTCAGATCACGGCTTGATGTTTATATGATTCCTATTTGTTGTAATTTTTAATTCCTATGGGTACTATATTTTCAGACGCAGAATTAAGATCCAGGGAAATATACACGAGTTTTCGAGCCATAACATGGCGCCAGTCCTTAATACGTCGTTGCAAAGTTCTTAATTGACCATCAGAAAATCTCCCAGGATATTCTTTCTGAAGACGTTGAAATAATTCTTTTGCAGTCTTGTCAGGTTCCCTCTGAAGCCATTGAAGCACATCCGGCCAAACTTGTTCAAATGGGTCTTTTCTCGTGCGCCAATAATGTTTTTTTCCCTTTCTATTTGCATGGGTTGGACGAGCATCACCTAATTTCCATAAATGTGGCAATTGTGCTAGAAATTCTTCCAGACTTCTTCTCCCTGGCCCTGATGATGGGTAATCTGGAGAAGTTAAAGCAGCCAGAGCGGCTTGTTTATCTCGTATTTGGTGCAAAAGATATACCGGATCAAGTTGAACACTCTCCAAACGAAGAGAATTTTTCTCAGAGCCAGTGATGGTTGGGTGGTTTATCAAACGGCCATATGGCGTAGTAGGCTTGTCATATAAGCGCCTAATTTTAGCGTTATACAGTTCCTTCTTCAATAGTTTGAATGAAGGTTGAAAATAATTCACATAGAGTCGAATATTTTGATACAAATGGGCAAGAGCTTGACCAGCAACAACTCCGGCAAAACGCTCATATCCAACAAAACGCCGTACCACCGCACTATTTTTTTGTTCGACCCAGGCTTGATCATTCTTTCGATAGGGCCGTGAACGCGTAAACTTGATTCCGTTTGTTCTGCAATAAGTCAATAATGTATCGTTTATGAAAGCACTGTCATTATCAAAATCGATTCCTAGTAGTGGAAAAGGAAGTTGTTTACTAAGTACTTCCAGCGCTTCTACCACAATAGACTGTTCCCTGGCAATAAGTGGAATACATTCTGTCCAACCTGAGCATACATCCGTGCCAACGAGCGTATGAATAAAGTTACCATACATAGATCCCCCATGATGCGCTACAAAGTCGATCTCCAAAAAACCTGGGACCGGATCATGCCAATCTGCAAATGTACGAATAGGGATCTGTTTGCGCACTTTTTTTGACGATTTTCGTCGCATTTTATGTGGATTGGCTGTTTTCCGAATTTCTGAAAGAAGGCGGTCAATACTGGAAGCACTTATTTTAAGCAGATGTCGATGTACGATTGGATCAAGTTTTAAATGGTTATACCGTTCCATTGCATTTAAGAGATCAGGTATGACGGCTTTAAGACGTTTACTACAAATTCTGTCTGCAGCTTCCCATACAATGATTAGGGCATCTTTTACGGCATCATTGTAAATGAGTTTACTCGTAATTTTTTTATTCGATAAAATAATCTGATAATTGCCCCTAAGAAGACGTGATGCATGTTTACGGTGATAACCTGATACGGCGGTAAATTCATCTAATATTCGTTTCTTTTCATTTTTTGTTGCTTTTCCGTAACGTTCTTTAAGGGCATTAATTATTTCATTTCTGGTATTTTTGCTGATTCCATTGGCCATTGCTTATCCTCCTGTATTTCGGGAACATTTTAATGAGGCAACGACCTAATTTCGTCAACAAAAACCGTGAGTCAATGCGTGGTGATAGCGGGGCGAGTTTAATTGTCGCCAGGGCTTTTTGGCGACTTTTTGGGCCGTCAAAAAGTCGCAGATAAAAGATTTTTAATATCGAAACTCAGATAGAAATTATCACCTGCGGTTTTTGGCCTATCTCGTTTGGCGGGATTACTTTTTTGCCGCGACAAAAAGTAACAAATAAACATAATACAGAATAATCGAATACTTCGCTCTTAACAAGAAGAGCACGAAGAAGATACGAAGATGCAAGAAGAAAATAAAAAACTATTTAGCAATGCTTGTGTTATTTTGAATTATCCGGCTGAAATCGTTAAAAAGATCCTTTTCCCACAACCCCGCTTTTGCATCTTTTTCAATCAGATTTATGGCATTTTCCTGGTTCATTGCCCGGCGGTAGGGCCGGTCACTGATCAGTGCATCATAACAATCAACCATACCGACGATTTGCGCCGTAATCGGAATTTCACCCGCCTTCAGTGCATCAGGATAGCCTGATCCGTTAAACCGTTCATGATGATGCCTGATAATCGGCAGGGCCGATTGGAGTGTTTTTAACGGTTTGCAGATACGTTCCCCAACCACCGGATGCTGCTTTACCCGGCGGAATTCTGTTTCAACCAGAGGACCGGGTTTAAGCAGGATTTGTTCATTAATCGCGATTTTGCCGATATCATGCAAATAGGCACCTCGCCGGATGGTCGTGACCTCATCATCGCTCATCCCCATGTTCCGGCCAAGTTCTGCACCGATCTCTGCCAAGCGCGTGCAATGGCCCATCGTATACTGGTCCTTGGCCTCGACAGCCAGGGCAAGACTAAAAATAACTTTTTCTGCCTGCTCCAGTTCATCGGTATAGCTTTTTATACGAAGAAGTGAGCGGATACGGGTGCGTAGTTCAAGAAAATTTATTGGTTTTGTGATAAAATCGTCAACCCCAATTTGTATGCCCTTGATCTTATTCTCACTGTTTGCGAAAGCGGTCATCATGACGATTGGAATCAAGCGGGTTTGCATATCGCTTTTGAGACGTTTACTGACCTCAAAACCATCCATGCGTGGCATCATCAGGTCCAGCAGTATCAGGTCAGGAGGTTCCTCGGTGACCGCCTGCAGGGCTTCCTGCCCATTCGAGGCACTGCTTATGATCCAGGGTTCATCGCGAAAATAGGTCTGTATCAGGCGGATATTGTCAGGATGGTCATCTACAACAAGTATCTTCTGTTCGTCCATACGGTTTATCTGTTATCGCTATACTTTAAGATACTCAATATTTCCATTATTAACAACGAATAAAACGCCAAAATTCTCCACTGCCTCTGCCCCTTTTTGACTGGCCAAAAAGTACGTTCGAAGATTATTTTATGTAAACCAATCTTCCTATTATGCCTTGCTTCGATTGATTGTTACTTTTTAAAAGCACTAAAAAGTAACCAAAAAGTGCTGGCGACAATTAAACTCGGTCTGATATTATTAATCCCGATTTACCGGATCTCTATGACTAATCCGCAATATCAGACCTCAGACAGAAATTGTCGCCATTGCACCTCCGCGGTACTTCTGTCTTACGTATTGAAATATACAGAAACTTGTTCATGCGATTTCTGATGTGCTTCGATAATTCATTTTGGCTTAGTCTGGCAGATACTATCATCTAAAACGGTCGTATTATTCAATCCGTCGACCGATTTTATAAAATTGTAATACAGGTTAATAAATCAAGTACATATTTTTAAATAGACCATAAATCCATCTATTTGGATACCATTACAAAAGATCCTTAAGACAAATGCATTAACACATTGACGAGAATCGTAATACGACCGTTGAAGATACATGATTAATTTAAAGTATCCGTGAGCGGGATATTTGGAATGCACAGGTATGTGCGATAGATAAGTTCTTATATATTTCCCCACACATGGGCGAAATACCGCACAGAGGCAAAGGCGACAATTTCTGTCTGAGTCCCGCTATTACCGCTTTACTTTGGCTGAGTTTTAAAAACGGAATTGGTAATAGCGGGGCGAGTTTAATTGTCGCCGGCGGTTTTTGGTTACTTTTTGCCGCGTCAAAAAGTAACAAAGGAATGGAATTCCAATAACATAAAATAATATAAAAGAATCCCATCAAATTCTTTTTGGCCCGTCAAAAAGTCGCAGAAAAAACGAAATCCGGGCTTGCTTCTCCCGATTGCGTCGGGATCGCAATGACAGAAAAAGAGATTGCTTCGTCAATCCGACCAAATCGGGACTCCTCGTGGCAAAGTCACTCCTTCGGAGCAATGACAAGACGGCAGTCTGCATAATCATCGCGACCTACGCGATCTTTTCCTATGCCGCTGTTCACTCTTGCTGATATAATAGGACTTCTCCCGCAGGATCTTGTATATCTGAGCCCGGCGGACCTTTGACTCAAATTTTTTGAGCACCTGCTCGATCGGTTCATCTTTCCTGACGATGACGGTGATCATGGTCTTCCCCCTTTGTTAATACGAAATAAAACTCAAAGAGAGGGATTTTGGTTCCAAATTTATGGGCAAAGGGGAAGGGGTGGTAGAATAGGCTCCAGGTGCCAGGATCCAGACCCCAGTCCAAATGGCCAGAAGGCAAAAAGGATAAAAGCAATAATAAAGCCACAAAGCGACATGGCAGGAAATTGGAGAGAACTAACGCGCGAAAATTAAGTCACCAGGGCAGGCTCCAACAGGTAAAAAACAGTATCATAGATTAATGTAGGTAAAGTCATGGCACGCCATGACCCTACATTGTCATTTTTTATTCGGTTGCTTGGCATGGCTCCTGTAAGCTTTAGCCTTTAACCTTTGGACTCTGGCCTAAAACTATCCCCTCTTCAACGTCATATCCCCGCATGAATTCCCCGACTTTCATCCGCCGCTTTCCCTCCATCTGCACCTCACCGATAGTGATGCACCCTTCCGCACAGGAAATCACCCAGCTATCGTCGGAAGTAATTTCCAGAATAGTACCGTGTTCCTCCGTGGTTTCTTTTTCAGATATTTTCGAGTCGAATAGTTTTATCATTCGCTCATTGAGAAATGTGTGAGCCGCAGGATATGGGGACAGGCCGCGTATAAAATCATGGACCATTTTGGCAGGCTGATTAAAATTGATCATGCAATCATCGCGGCGGATCTTGGGTGCTTTGGTGACGAGGGACTCATCCTGCTTGCTGGTGGGCACAGCACCCTGCTCTATTTTCCAGAGCGTGGTGACCAGAAGTTTGGCACCCTCTAACGCCATAATGTCGTGCAGTTCACCGGCAGTCATATCAGGCGTAATCGGAATGGTCACCTGATCAATCATACTTCCGGTATCTACCTCTTTTTTAATAAAAAAGGTTGTTACACCGGTTTCTGTCTCACCTTTGATGATCGCCCAGTTTATCGGAGCAGCTCCGCGGTATTTTGGCAGTAAGGACCCATGAACATTAATGGTACCGAGGGGCGGGATGTTAAATAATTCCTCAGGTAGAATACGAAAGGCGACAACCGCAATTACGTCAGGTTTTAATGTCCGCAAAGCCGTGATAAAATCCGGATCGCGAAGTTTCTCAGGTTGCATTACCGGCAGCCCGGCCCCCACTGAGGCCTCTTTTACGGGCGAAGCCTGCATTTTTAGGCCGCGTCCAGCAGGCTTATCGGGGGCAGTTACCACCGCCACTACATTCATTTTTTCTTTTAATAATGTATTCAGGGACACCAGGGCAAACTCCGGTGTCCCCATAAATACAATTCTCACTTGGTCGGACCCGGTTTTCCTTTGACCAGGCCGATCGCTGAACGGTCGATATTTAATTTCACCTTCTCATCCACCTGAATAATGGCTGTTTTTCCATCATCGGTAAAACCGGTTATTTTACCATGGATACCTCCACTGGTAACAATATTGTCCCCTTTCTCCACGGCATCGATCATCTTCTGCTTCTCTTTCTGACGCTTGACCTGCGGCCGTATCATCAGAAAATACATCACTACGATGATCAGGATGAAGGGTAAAAAGCCTAACAGCGAACCGCCGCCTCCATCGCCCCCTTGTGGCGTCATGAGTATTAAGATGTCTAAAAGCATTTTTTCTCCTTTTTTGGTTATTTATAAACCTAATTTATTTAAACGCATTTATCTGTTGTTGCGACCCCGAGGACTCGGGGGAAGCAATCTGTTATTTTCCCGAGACAATGTTCGTACTTTTTTATAGGCCAGTATGTATTTCCGTTATACGGGGCAACTAAAAAAGCCCTTTTAGTCTTTTCTTTGTCGCTTTGTTGCTCAGTTGCTTTGTCACTTTTTATCCCTGTTCTTCCCATTTCCCGATCAAATTACGATACCAATCCGCAAAACTGCCATCAAATATCCTTTTTCGTGTTTCTCTGACCAGATTCATATAAAAAGACACATTATGCAGCGTTGCAAGCCGCAGTCCAAGTATCTCATTGGCATTTAACAGATGCCGGATATAGGCTCGGCTGAAATTCTGACAGGCATAACAACCACAGTTTGAATCTATTGGCTGAGCATCGTCCTGATATCGGCCGGCTTTGATTACAAGTTTACCTTTACCGGTATAAACGGTTCCGTTACGGGCATTGCGGGTTGGTATTACACAGTCGAACAAATCAACTCCCAGGGCCACAGATTCGAGTATATCGGTTGGTGTGCCCACCCCCATCAGATACCGCGGTTTCTCTACCGGCAGGATATCGGTGCAAAAAGCGGTAACACGATTACGTTCCTCTGCCGGCTCACCTACCGCAAGCCCACCGATGGCATAACCCGGAAAATCCATAGAGATCAAAGAATTCACACTCAATTTCCGGATATCGTCATAGATACTTCCCTGCACAATGCCGAAAAGGACCTGTTTATGATTATGCACCGGTTCGTTGTTATGCCAGTAGTTAAGAGCCGTTTCAGCCCAGCGCAGGGTGCGTTTATTTGAATTAACCGCATATTCCCGCTCACATGGATAAGGTGTACACTCATCCAAGACCATCATGATATCGGAACCCAGGTTTTTCTGGATATCGATTACACGCTCAGGTGTAAAACGATGCCGGGAACCATCTAAGTGTGATTGAAATACGATCCCGTCATCATCGATTTTGCGCAGTGCGTTAAGGCTGAAGACCTGATACCCCCCACTATCGGTGAGTATTGGACCGTTCCATCCCATAAACCTATGCAATCCGCCCAACCGGGCAATCCGCTCATCCCCCGGCCGCAGATACAAGTGATAGGTATTTCCCAGAAGAATCTCAACCCCGGCATCTTCTAATTCATAAGGCGCCATCGTTTTAACGGTTCCCTGTGTACCCACTGGCATGAATATCGGTGTATTGATCTGCCCATGATCGGTGTGCAAAGTTCCGGTACGGGCTTTTGTATCCTTGTCCGTCTTTTCTAACGTAAAACTGATATATACCTCGCCGATACCTGTAAAAATCTCACCTTTACCGGTAAAACTTCCGGCAGATTCATTAAAAAGTATAAAGTTAACCAATCAACGGTTCCTGAGCAAGACAGGGATGAGATATGAAGGAATAGAAATTAGGAATTAGGAATTAGGAATTAGGAATTTTTAATTAATAACAAATATAGCTTTTACAGAATCTAAATTGGCTGATAGATGATATTTTTAATAAATTTATTGGTTAAATTTTTTGTGCCTATGTGCCTATGTGCCTATGTGCCTATGTGCCTATGTGCCTCATGTGCCTATGTACCTTCTCACTGCTTAAAAATCGATCTATACTTAACCACATTCAACCGTTCCTGATAAAAGAGATCTTCCAGAACAAGGCCGGTTGCGCCTAAAACAATACCGGTATCTTTTAAGGATCCAGGGACGACTCTAACAGATTGTGCCGGTTCGCGCAAAATGTCTTGATGCACTCTTTCCTTCAGGAAATCAAGTAATGCATTGCATTGATTGACCAGTTCACCGCTTACTATTAATAACTCGATATTCAACATGTTGATTAAATTGATACAGATTATACCGAGAATATTGGCATACTCCCTCAGTAACTTGGTCGCCAGTGGATCTTTTTTATCTGCGGCACAGGCAAGTTCCTGAAGTGTAAGCTTTTCAGGACACAGTTTTGAATCAACACCCTCTTGCAGCGCTTCTCTCGCCGAATCCAGGAGCAGTTTATTGGAAAGGATATCTCCAAAATCTTTCTGTCCGCGGTAAAGCATAGGAAAACTACCTTGATCCTTTAGAAAGAATCCTAATTCATCATAGCCGACTTCTCCTGCACTGGCGGTATGACCGCGGATAAGACTTCCGTTGATAATGATGCCGGCACCGATGCCATCACCGATCCAAAGATTAACCAGGTTGTCGGAATCTTTACCTTGACCAAAAAGGCACTCCCCCAACGTTTGAGTCTTTACGTCATTTTCCAGGACTGTTGCCAGACCGAATTCATTTTCAAACAGATTGCATATGGAAACTTTTTCCCAGTTGTGCAGCGTGTCACTTACCTTTATGCACCCTTTTTCATAATCAATGATACCCGGGATCCCGATTCCGATCCCAATCGGTTTTGATTTTCGCAGCCACTTTTCCCGTAGGAAAGTGTGGATAACCGGAAAAATTTTTTCGGTAACAATTTCGAAACAGCTGCCCACAGCATAATCCACTCTTTCCAGGTTGCGAATATTGGCGTCCAGATCTACAAGAGCGATCTGAGCATGGTCCCGTTTTATTTCGATTGCTATCACATACCCGGCCGCATGATTGAATTCGAGCATGATCGGCTTTCGACCGCCGCGCATTGTGGAATCTCCTACTCCAACTTCAGAAACATATCCCTGCCCGATGAGCCGTGAAATAATATCGGTTACAGCAGCTTTGGATATATGATATTTTTTGGCAATTTCGGCTCTTGAGACCGGTGCATTCTGTTTGATAAAACGCAAAACGTTTAGTTCATTATAATCCTTAATAAACTTAACACCAGACCCAAGTTGGTGTAACATTTTGACTCCGCATTTAGCGTATGAAGGAAGAAATAGTTAGTTTGTAGGATTAATTAACTAAATATACGCGGGATGTTTTTAAATTTCAAAATATTTTTATGAGAAACACCTAATAGCTCGTGATATCGGAAGTTTATTGGCCAAGAAAAGATGCAAAAGGAAGGGGCATGCCGGTACTTTGCCTTGCGGCTTATCCCGTGGATTTTCGCAATTTCCCTGGGGTCTTCGCCTGGAGTTAAAGATGTAATTGTCCTCCGGACAACTTTTTCCGACATTTTAAAATCTGATTATATAAAATACTATTCCGGTTCAAAGTTCCAACAGAGGGCGACACTGGGGTTGGCGTTTGTAACTTTTAATCCTGCCTTTTATCCCCCACATACCATCCATACACCATCCGAGAAACCTCTGCTATACAGGCCTTTGCCTCATCACGGTTCTTGAATCCGCGGGTCAGGACAGTCAGGATGTAAGGCGATTTTTCCGATGGATAAATGATCCCGCTGTCGTGATCGATTTCGGTGATCGATCCGGTCTTATGGGCCACTTTTATTCCGTCCGGCAGGCCGGCGGGGATCTTGTCGTCGTATTTCTGACCGAGTAAAATATCGATCATTTGCCTGGTACTTTCCTTTCCGGCCGCATGGACATCCAGGATGGCCCGAAACAAGCGGGTCAACGCCCGGGCACTGGTCGTATTGTTCCGCCCCAGTTCAAAGGCTTTGATATCCTCCACACCTCTCAGAACCTGCATTTCAGAGGCATCCAGCGACGCTACCGTCACTTGAATATTATTGACGCCCAGATATTCGATCAAAATGTTTGTCGCCAGGTTACCGCTGCACTGAATCATGTTTTCCATCAAACTTTTCACCGACTCCTTTTGCCCTATCCGGTCATACAGACTTTCGCCACTATCTTCATCAATATCCATCGAATAGGGCGACCCATCAACGATACTGTTGAATTGATTGATGACCTGAACAGAATCTTCCAAGGTTATTTTGCCAGCATCCACCTGTCGAAAAGCCTCAATCATCACCGGAACCTTCATCGTACTGGCCGCGTGCATAATAACGGTATCGTTGACGCCGATATAAATATTTTCTGCGGGAAAATCGAGCGAAACGGCAACTTCTCCCGGTTGATCATTCAGATAGTTAGCTAAAGAGGTGCGGAATTGATCTAGATTCATCCTTGACTCCTGTTTAATACATGCAACCTGCAGGATACACATTAAAGTTGTACTAATTTTAAACACCTGACCTCCAACCGGTAAAATCACTGGGACAGTTGATCTTAAAAATTACATTAATTAAACTACGGGTTCAAAAAAATAAGCTATATTGGTCATAATATTGCGAATTAAATGATTTTATTTGAAGAGTACCACGGAAAAATTTTTTATTATTATCCGTGTAAATATTGCATTCTGAAAGGATCTTCTTATTTATGCATCACCATGAACAAAAAGAAAGGTGCTACAGTTTGACCCATCAAATATTGCATGTAATACTCGGCTTTGTGGCCCTTCTGCTCTTCGGTTAAGAAACTGGCATTTGGATTCTTAGACCTCAGATCTTTTGCCCTTAACCGATTAACTTTCTCAAATATAAAAAAAGGAATATTTCCCATGCCGCAAAACACCCGCCCACCGAAAGCGTATAGAAATCCGGAATTTCTCAATGGGCCGGAAGCAAGAACGATCCGGATTTTGTCGGAATATCACGAACCAATGGCACGATTCCGCAAATTTGGGATTGAAAATAGTATTGTTTTTTTCGGTTCTGCCCGATCGATCGACCATGAGCACCTGAAAAAGAATGTCCAAAACCCAACGTCACGGCAGCTGCTGTTGGCGGACTACTATGAGGATGCGATAGAATTGGCACGACGCTTGACTGAATGGGCTTTGAACGACAAATCAAAAGGACAGCGTTATTATATCTGTACCGGCGGCGGACCAGGTATGATGGAAGCTGCCAATAAAGGTGCACATCTCGCTGGTGGCAAATCAATCGGATTGAATATCAGCCTACCGATGGAACAATACCCGAATTCTTATATCACGGAAGAATTGAAATTTGAATTTCATTACTTTTTTATCCGCAAATTCTGGTTTGCCTATCTGGCCAAAGCCATGGTGATTCTGCCGGGCGGATTTGGTACACTGGATGAATTGATGGAGGTGCTGACCCTGGTTCAGACCCGCAGCTAAAAAAGAAGATGCCAATCGTTATCTTCGGGACCGAGTTCTGGAAAGAAGTTATCAATCTGGAAACGCTGGTCAAATGGGGAACGATCCATGCCGACGATCTCAAATTATTTTACTTTAGCGATTCTGTAGATGATGCATTTGATTTTATAATTGAGCGTATAGAGGGGTAAAGTCCGTAATAAAGTAGAGGCGACGTGCCGCCTTTGTCTCTCTGATACTCTGTTGCTATTATTTCAACTGCATCCAGGTTTCTTTTACCGCTCATCTCCCCTGTGCCAGTTCATCTGCATGCGACATATAATCAAAGAAAGCAATTTTGTCGAGCTCAGAGGCATGTCTCCCGGCAATTTCCCGAACATCAAAATATCGCATCCCAATAGCCTGGGCACCACACTGCTGTAAGACAGATTGAAGATAAACAGCCATAGCGAGAGTGCGTTTATCGTTCCAATCACCATCAAGGAAAAGTTTTAAGCTAAATTCAGGTGCAAAAGAAAACTTTAATGCTTCAACGGTGGGAAAATAAGGAACCAACTGTTCCTGCGATGCGATGACAATCTCACGCAAAGTCTGCGAGCCAACTATCGAAATCAGCTGTTGAAATGTTTCATTGAGCAATAATTCAACAATTTCCTGTATAGTAAGTGGACCGGATTCCGGTTCAGATGGCTTCTCCGTTTTTTTATCCTTTTCACCTTTGTGCTGTGTTTCCGGTTCTTCCGGATTAACTTCCGGTACCTCCTGCTCAGCCGGAATTCCGGGTTTTGACTCATGTTTTTCGGATTCTCCGGAAACCATCTCAGGCTCGTTCAAATGCTCCTTGCCCGGAACAGGTGTTGCCGTAGACATGTTCTTCATGGGTGAAGAATGAAGGCTCAATGATAAAAGTCCCATCCTGCCATTGCATCAACTTATCCATAACCTGGTCTTCTGCGAGATCTCCAAGTTCGACGGTCTGTACATTTCCCTTCAGAAAGGTAATTTCGGCTACCGATTCCTCATGTTCAATTTTCACTCTGCCGGTAAGGGCATTCTGCTCGCAAAAGCGCAATAGCTCATAAAAAGAAATTTCTTTCAGTGATCCGGATTGTGAAATTTTGGCATGATAAAATTTTTCCGTCTCAGCACGTTTAATATTGGCTTGTTTGAGCCGCTGGCTAAGCATATGCGAGAGCGAGAGGGAGACATTGGGATTTTCGGTTATCAGACGGTGAAAACCTTCTTTGTCAAGACGCAGAAGTGAGACATTGGTCAGGGTTTCGATACTTGCAGAACGGGGCTCGCCGGTAATCAGAGACATCTCACCAAAATAATCTCCTGCTGATAGTTTGGTGAGAATAATTTTCTCGTCCTGCTTCCGGACCGTTGATATAAACCTGAACACTACCGGATTTTACGATATAAAGACTATCGCCTTCTTCACCTTCCCGTATAATAATCTGCCCTTCGGGAATTTCCACATGCGTCACATCCTCAGCGATTTCCTGAAAACTTTCCTCCGATAAATCTTTGAAGGGGATAACCTGTTTCAGATACGAGATCGTTTCTTCGCTCATCCTAGATCATATTTTCGACAAGTTTCACGATTTCACTCACTTCATGGGTCTTCGTAAGCACCGCTTTGCCGAGTGATTTTAGTTCCTGCTCAAATTCGGATTTCACCGAATCATCGGCAAGGAAGATAAAAGATACCGGATTTTTTTCCCGCACGGAGCGACAAAGATCGAGACCCTGTCCATCGGCAAGTTTTACATCGGTGATTATGATATCCGGCACCGATTGATTTATCTGATCATTCGATTTTGCAATATTTTCGGCCGTGGCCACCTGATAACCGAGACCTTTAAAGGCCCGCTCAATTAACTTACGAACCACAAGGCTATTGTTGACGATGAGAATTCTCTTTATTACTTCCGGTTTCTTTTCTTTCTTCTCCATTGTCAGCGGTTTTGATTTAATTTCAAACTCGCCTTCAGTCCACGTAAGCATGGTATCGAGCGCTTCATCATCCTTTTTACCGCCAAGCTTGATTGAACTTACTTCGCCTTTGCTGTATTCAAACACCCCGGTATCGCCATCCTTTTTAAGGGTAAGTGTGCCGGTCAGGGAATTGCTTTCGCAAAAACTAATCAGTTCGACGACGGCCTGATCTTTAATCAACCCTTTCAGTCCGGTGTCTTTCAGATCACCTCTGCCGGGTAACTGTGTTGCTTTTTTGAGCGTTTCGCTCAGACGCTGACTTACAATTTTACCCATGCTCAGTGAAATGGACGGAAATCTCTCGAGGATAACATCGAAATCTTCCTTGTGCAGAAGAAACATTTCCGATGGTTCCGATGTGCGCACCGTTGCCGATCTGGTTTCGCCGGTAAGTAAAGCCATCTCTCCAAAATAATCACCAGGACCGAGTGTGGCTACGACCTGTTCGGATCCGTCCTGGGTATAAATACAGATATCAACCTTTCCCGTGATGATGATGTACATCGTATCACCCGGATCACCGATGTTACAGACAATAGATGCTTTATCAAAGGTTTTGAATTTGAGGCGCTCGACGATAAAATCTATACTTTCTTTGCCAAGCATCCGGAATATAGGTACTTTTTTAAGAATTTCACTAATCTGAATCATTCTACCTCCCGGTGGACGCGCAAATTATAAATTACCGTTTAGATACCAGTAAATGATCAATACAACGCCAAAAACCATAGTATACCACCATAATGGTTTTACTCTGACCGACTGGGCGAGGCGCTCAAATTGCACCTTCTTTTCCTTTGGTTCCAGATTAAAAGGATCAAACTTATTTCCGCGTTGGCGATTATTAACGGCAAACATACCGGATACTTCCTATTATCGAGACGAATCCTATATGATTAAGGTTATTTTTATTTTTCAGCGGTTTATTTAGCTTGTTCAATTTATAAAAATCACCTTATGCAGTCAACCAAAATAAAGGCCCAATATAGTTAGCAGTAGGCGATAGCCAATCGGCTGTCGATGTGATACCGATTGTAAGTTTTTTTATTATCATTCTGTCCCGGAACGGTCCGAAAGTCTGAAGAACTCCTTTGGAGGATCCTTTGGACAAGGATATTCCTGCCTTTAAATCTGAATCATCATTGAGGAAGATGCCCTTAACAAGACGGTATCTTCCCTGACCATGATGAGTCGGGGGCCAACAATCTACTAATTTCATCTTTTTACTATTGAGCGGTTACTAAAACATAAACGTCAAGTTTAAATTCCCTGTCGTATACCTTGTATTGATCTGCCTGCTGTTATAGACCGGAGTGTTGATATACCCCGGATTGACCTGTCCGTCATCCTTCAGGTGTGTGAGTGAGAAATGAACATTGAAGCGGATATTCCGGCCGAATGGATATACGATTCTTATGTAGGGGCTGGTTTTGCGTATTCTCCTGTCCTGATATTTTACCGGGATATGGCGCCAGCTGTCACGCTGATAAGCAGATACACCCACAACAACAGTAAAATAAAAAATTCCCCGTTGTTCAAAATAGATATCATAATATAGATTTCTCCCGGATTCGAGCAATCCTTCTGTGAAGTCTTCCTCATAAAATGTTCCGCGATCATCAAGTTCAAAACGCCCAAGAAAACCTAGCGATGTTCTCGGAAATACAGGTATTTCCATTGAATCCGCCAGGACATATTTGCGGAAGACATAACTGCGCCTGATGGTGAACTGGGTATCGAAATCATAAATCGTATAATTGGCGAGCACGTAAGTCAGTAGTTTATTTCGCCAGGCACCGTTTGAATAGCGGGTTGAAGCTTGTAATTTATATATTCGGTTGCGGTTATTGTTTGCGCTTTGTTCACGAAAAATATAGAGCTTATGATATAAATTGGCATCAAATTCTATCTTTGCCTCAAACAGATTACTAAACCTTCGCTTATATTCCAGGGATCCTGTAAAACGGGTTTCATCACGATCATTATTGTTGGTTACAGAATCCGGTGTATCATACTGGAACTTAATCAACCCCATTCTCAGCACGAATATGTCCCTGGGACTGATTTGATAGAAAAAATCTGCCCGCAGGCTGGTCTGCAACGCCTTGCTATCGGTAACCACGTCCAGATTATCCTGGATCTCCTGAAAAGTGTGCAGGCTTAGAAGCGTTGAGAACCGACGGCCGGTATGACGAAAGGATAACTTATTCTCAAATCGTTCGATATCCCGTCTATTGTTAGCACCCGGTGTATTATCATCGATATTACGGGAAAGCAAGATCGTATTAAATTCTATTATTCCATGCGATGATAAAAGATAGTATAGAATATTTTCAAAACCCTTATTTTCGATCTGTACATCGATAAGACTGATTCTGTCTGAGGCAAAATATTCCTGGTTATCTCTGCTATAATGCACCATCAGAGAATCACTGGCGACCTCAGAAAAACGGGTTTTGATCCTGGTTTCAAATGCGTTGAAGGCATTTTGCCTTTGGGGATAAAGATCAAAGTTTGATTGAATTCGCAGATCGGTCTGATATTCTCCCAGCGGATAGTGATTCAACCGGGCATCCATACCTAAATCCCATCCCCAGTCAACCAGCGTTCGGTTTTCAGATTTTTGGTAACCGGCGTAAGGGCTGAGAATAAGAAACGGTCCTGATTTATAATGGGCCTGCAAGCCCATCGCATGGTTTCCGAACCGGGATACGATAACCTGATCAGCCTTATCCTGTAAATACCAGGATTTCGCATAAATACCATGATAGGTATTTGGCGTTTTGATAAAGGCATAGCCTTCAAGATTGTTCTGTTCGCGCCAGTAGCGTTCGGAGACGATTAAATTAGTACGAAAATTATTGGTAAAACGGATGCCGGCGCCATCCACCGGTTCCCGATAGAAACCAAACCTCCCGAACCAGTCCCACTCGAAATCCTGTTTACTAAAACCGGTCTGAAGTGTATTGTCAATGGGTAAGATGATCAACTGGGCACAAACAATTTGAGCTGCCAGCAATGTGCCTATAATTAGAAATTTATGCATTGAACCTTTTCAGGGCTCAGTCTTCTTCTTCAATTACCTGATAGACTTTTTCTTCTTTTTTCCGCATCTTGTATTTTTCGCGGGCAATTTTTTCAATGTACTCCGGATCTTTTTCAATCTTTTCCTTAAGGGCTTCCAATTCCTTCTTTTTAGCCTCGAGCCCTTCTATTTCTTCCTCCAGCGCCTGTTTCTGACTCGTAAATTTGAGTAATTGTACCGTACCACGGGGACCCGATGCAATAAACATAAGGACAATGATCAGCACACCGAGCCATAACAGCTGCCGGGTACGCTTTTTGCGGTTTAATTCCTGCAGCAAAGATCTGAACTGTCCTTTTTTCGCGCGCAATGGCGGTTTTGCCATATCTTTATTTGTTTCCCGGTTTCAATGGGAGCATACAGTTCCCACCTTCTTACCGTATTAAATTTTATTGTCATTGCGGGCAGATTGCAGCAATCCGGTATTAACCCGTAAGCCACAAATTGCATCGCCACCCCTAGCAATCGGGCTTGCAACAACAGATGGGTATAATTTTTCTTTATATTTTATTTTTTTTCACGTTTTTAAATTCACTTATCCCGCGGTACTGCGCGGTATCCGCCAGCATCTCCTCAATTCGCAGCAATTGATTGTACTTGGCGATCCGGTCACTGCGTGAAGCCGATCCGGTCTTGATCTGACCGGCATTGGTGGCTACGGCAAGGTCGGCAATCGTACTGTCTTCCGTTTCTCCCGACCGATGCGAAATCACTGTGCTGTAGCCCGCTTTATGGGCCATTTCAATGGCATCCAGCGTTTCGGTCAAAGTTCCGATCTGATTTACTTTAATCAATATCGAATTGGCGATACCATTACGGATGCCTTTGCCCAGACGATCGGTATTCGTCACGAACAGGTCATCCCCGACCAGCCTGTACTTTATCACCGATCTTTTTGGTCAGCATTTTCCAACCCTCCCAATCGTCCTCGGCCATACCGTCTTCGACTGATACGATCGGATATTTTTTGACCCAATCGGCATAGAAATCAGCCATTTTTTCAGAACTCAATTCCCGCTTTTCCGATGCAAGATTATATCTCTTTTTCTTCTTGTCGTAGAACTCACTTGAGGCAGGATCCAGAGCTAGAAAAACATCCTTACCGGCTTTATACTTTGCCTTGATGATTGCTTCCAAGATCACTTCGATCGCTTCTTCATTTGATTTAAGATCCGGCGCGAAACCACCTTCATCCCCTACAGCAGTATTATATCCTTTGTCATGAAGCACTTTTTTCAGGTTATGGAAGATCTCTGCACCCATCCGCAGCGCTTCACTAAAAGTCGGGGCACCTGCCGGCACGATCATGAATTCCTGCAAATCAACATTATTATCCGCATGCGATCCCCCATTGAGGATATTCATCATAGGCACCGGTAACACCTTGGCATTAACACCGCCTAAATACTGAAATAGTGGCAGGCCGAGGGCCTCAGCAGCAGATTTAGCCACTGCCAGCGACACCCCAAGCATGGCGTTAGCACCAAGACTACTCTTATTAGGAGTTCCGTCAAGATCCAACAGCAGCATATCTATCCCCACCTGATCTGTTGCGTCCAGCCCGATCAGGTGATCGGCAATCGTTTCATTGACATTATCCACTGCATTGAGAACCCCCTTACCCAGGTATCTTTTTGGATCCTTATCTCGCAATTCATTGGCTTCGTGCTCACCGGTCGATGCACCGGAAGGTACAGCCGCACGTCCGTATGCCCCACTTTCTAGAACAACATCAACCTCAATCGTCGGGTTTCCGCGCGAATCGAGTAGTTCTCTGGCCATTACATCCACGATGGCAGTCATGGTTACTCTCCTTATAATAGACGTCTTTACTTCATGATATATATGACTTTTAATTTATCCAAGGTTTGGAACAAAGGCAAAAGGAAAAAGGTAAAAGGCAAAAGTCAAAAAAACGGTTGATAAAGCGACAGAGCGTCGGAGCGACAAAATCGTGAATGCGGTCCACGTGAAAAAAGGAGATCTAATAACAAACATTTCTGACGGTCTTCTGCCAACCGCTTACTGCCAACTGTTTTGGCCTTGGTCATTGCACATTGAACTTTACACCTCATGAATGTTTGGCTACTGCTTTCTTTCTTTTTTCGCTTAGTCTCTTCCGGTTTTACTAAGAATATTTCCCTCATAATATTCGTTTACAACTTTTAGTTGAAAAGAAAATGGGTGATGTGTAAATTCATTGATGTTTTTCGATGGGATATAAAGTTCAATGTATAGATCATTGCTTAAATCAAAAATTCACCGTGCCACAGTAACCGGTGCAAACCTCAATTATGAGGGTAGTCTATCGATAGATCCTTCTCTGATGCGCCAGGCGGATATCGTGCCTTACGAACAGGTGGATGTGGTGAATATCAACAATGGTCAACGGTTCAGCACCTATGCCATCGAAGGCAGGGACGGCTCAGGTGAGATTTGTCTTAATGGTGCGGCCGCCAGACTGGGCAGTATCGGTGATCTTGTCATCATCATCACCTATATCAGTCTATCCCCCGAAGAAGTGAAACATCATCGACCGGTTGCGATACTTGTGGATGAGCACAATAACGTGAAATCCATCCAAAAATAAATCTCCTAAATGGACGACCCCGATAAACCAATACATAGTATATTCCATCGTATTTCCAAAAGAGCAACAATACTTATTGACCGCTTTAAGATGGGCGAACATTCGTTTGTTCTTACAGCAGCCGTCATCATCGGAATTCTGGGTGGATTTGGCGCCGTGGGAATTCAGTACGCCATCAGGGAGTTTGAACATCTCTTCTGGAACGGTGCTTTCAATCTGGAAACCGTCAATGAAATATCCTGGTTCTGGAAACTGATCATACCAACTTTTGGGGGTATTTTTGTCGGATTGATCATTCAGTTTGTAGCCCGGGAAGCCAAAGGACACGGTGTACCTGAAGTCATGGAATCAATCGCCCTGCGAAACGGGATCATTCGTCCACGTGTGGTAATCGCCAAATTATTCGCCTCTGCTGTGTATATCGCTTCCGGTGGATCGGTCGGCCGTGAGGGTCCGGTGATCCAGATCGGATCTGCAATGGGATCGACTGTCGGACAGTTTTTTCGGGTCAATCCAAAACGCATGCGTACCTTTGTCGCCTGCGGAGCTGCTTCCGGAATCGCGGCCGCCTTTAATGCGCCGGTTGCCGGAGACTCTGTTCGCCGTTGAAGTGATTCTTGGTGATTTTGCAGTTCCACAGTTCAGTCCGGTTGTTATCTCCTCGGTGATGGCAACGGTCGTTTCAAGGCATTTTCTGGGAGATTTTCCGGCATTTGTCGTACCAAAATATCACCTGCAGTCGCCGGTAGAACTGGCTTTTTATGTTATTCTTGGCTTTCTGGCCGCTGGTGTGGCCCTGATGTTTATTAAAAGCTTGTACGGTTTTGAAGCCTTTTTTGACAAAAAGAAATGGCCGGAGCCCGTAAAGGCAGGACTTGGCGGCCTGGGAATCGGTATTATCGGAATTGTATTCCCACAGATATTCGGGGTCGGTTATGATACCATTAGCAGTGCTTTAAGCGGAACGCTGTTATGGCAATTGGCGCTTGGATTGGTTTTTCTCAAAATCTTTGCCACCTCGCTCAGTCTTGGATCGGGTGGGTCGGGCGGTATTTTTGCACCTTCCTTATTCCTGGGCGCGGTCCTGGGCAGTTTCTATGGCTCGGTTATTGCAACCTACTTTCCTGCACTGGATATTTATCCGGGTGCCTATGCACTGGTCGCTATGGGTGGGGTGGTTGCTGCTGCAACACACGGTCCAATTGCTGCGATTCTAATTATTTTTGAGATGAGCAACGATTATAAGATCATCCTGCCACTCATGATCACCTGTATTATTTCAACCTTGATCGCTATGCGTGTTAAACCGGAATCCATTTATACGTTAAAGTTAAAGTTACGAGGTATAAATCTTTTCGGCGGACGCGAGATTAATGTATTAAAATCGCTTAAAGTAAGCGACATATATAAGACTTCTGTGGAGGTTATCCCGGAATCGGAACCTTTCCCAAATATCATCGATAAACTATCAAATAGCTTTCATATCTATTTCTATGTCGTTGATAAAGAGGAAAAGATTATCGGTTCAATCTCATTAAATGAAATTCGCCAGACCATTGTGGATTATGAAAATCTAAAAAATATCCTGATTGCACGCGATATCATGAATCCGGAAGTGGTTAACGTGTCGATGGATGAGAACCTAGATGACGTGATGAAAAAATTCGGCCGTTATAACCTGGATGTGTTCCCTGTGGTCTCATCTCAGAACGGCAATAAGATAAGAGGGACTATTTGGCAACAGGATATCATTGAAGTCTATAACCGGCAGATATTCTTGCGTGATATGTCGGGTGAACTCGGTGGTGGCATTCAAAAAACATTGCGCAAGCAACTTGTTCCGGTTTTCGAGAATTATCATTTGATTGAGATCGAAGCACCTAATATCTTTGTGGGTAAAAATCTGCGTGAGTTGAATATGCGTTCTGGTTTCGGAGTTGAAGTGATACTGATTAAAAAAAATTCCAACCGCAAAGACCAGCAGACGGTCCATCCCGATGCTAATTATCGCATCGAACTTGGTGACGTTTTACTGGTTTTTGGCGAGAAAAAAGACTTACAAAAACTAGAAAAGATATAAGTTATGGTTAAGGAAAATTCAAAAAACAAAGTCGAACTTCTGAAGCGCATTCGTAATGCAAAATTTGGGAATATTCCTGCGCCGGAAATGCTCGTAAAGATCGGATATTATCTATTTCTCATGATCTTTATTCCACTGCTCTTCCCATCCGAAAGGTCATTCAAATATACGGATGTGACGGTAGGGAGCATCACAAATAAAAAAGTCATTGCACCGTTTACTTTTTCAGTTTTGAAGACCGACAACGAACTGGCGGCAGAACGACAGAAAGCAGCAAAGGAAATACTACCACTTTTTATTCGGTCCGATTCCATAGCCGATATTCAAGTGGAGCGTCTGCGCAAATTTCTGACCGATGTCCGAACTTTTCATATCGATTCGACAGTTACCCAAGATTCGGTAAATAATTTTCTACAGGACCTTTCTTTTCGGTTAAATATATCTTTCACACAGAATGAGGTTATTCAGATTAATCATGCGCTCAATAGTAATAGTAAATTACGCAATACACTCGTTTCCGCACTGGAAAAGTTATATACAAAATACTACATCAATCAGCCATTAATTTCCATTGATAAGCCAGAAATATCCATACTGCAAAATGGTATTGAAGAGGAAATCCCCCTGGCGGACTGTATCGATAAACCCATCTTTGGTGCGGAGATCACTTCTGTAGATTCGACGGGAAATTTAGCCCGTATGCTTTCGAAATTTGCTAAACCGGCCATTCAGTTTCAGAGTGAAATGAATGAACAACGAAGACGAGAAGTCATTGCGGCCGTTCCCACCGCCAAGGATATCGTCTATGAGAACGAACGGATCGTCGATGCCAATGAACGGATCACCGAAGAAATTTATCAAAAACTTTATTCACTTGAAGTCGCTACCGCCGAGAGGGGTGCACAACATGAAGAGGTGCGAAATGCGCTTTCTGTACTCTCGCGGTTTATTCTGACCGGGCTTATCCTCTATATGCTGGTGATATATCTTTCGGCAAACCGACCGCGTGTTTTTCGAAACAATAAGAAGTTGCTCCTGCTAAGTCTTTTAATCTTTCTACAGGTCGCACTCGGGGCAGTCTTTGTCAACACCATTAATTGGTCATTATATGTTATCCCGACTACAATCTCTTCGATGCTCCTGGGGATCCTATTTGATCCTGGCGTCGGTTTCGTTGGGACGGTAATTATTGCTCTGTTATTGGGCGGCATCACAGGTTTTGATTATACCTTCATTGTAATGACGCTGTTCGTTGGTCTGGTTTCAATATACTCCGTAACACATATCCGTACCCGTAATCATATATTCCGTGCGATTCTATATATTTTACTTGCCTATTTCGGTGTTGTGATTACTTTCGGCATGCTCCGGTTTGAAGAATGGGACGAACTGTTCCGTATCCTTACATTTTTTATTTTACCAAATGCCATTTTATCACCTTTTATCACCTATATGAGTCTGGGAATTTTCGAAAAACTCTTTGACATTACAACCGATATCACACTCCTTGAACTATCCGATCTTAATCATCCTCTGCTTAAAGAACTTGCGGTCAAAGCACCCGGGACATTTCACCATTGTATCATTGTCGGAAATTTATCGGAGTCAGCGGCCAAATATATCGGTGCCAATTCCCTGCTCGCCCGTGTCGGTAGTTATTACCATGACATTGGTAAAATGGTCAAGCCTGAATATTTTGTGGAGAACGAACAGGGCGGCGAAAATAAGCATGAGAGCCTGGCACCAAATATGAGCGCCCTGATCCTGGCATCACACGTAAAAAACGGGCTTGATCTGGCTGAAAAACATAACCTACCCAAAATTATACGTGATTTTATTCCGGAGCACCACGGTCGGAATCTTATGTCCTTTTTCTACAATAAGGCACTTAAGGCAAAAGAAGATAGCGAAGTCAACGATGAAGATTACCGCTACCCCGGTCCATCACCCCAATCGAAAGAGACGGCTATTGTGATGCTGGCTGATACGGTAGAGGCGGCGGTAAGAACCCTGAAAAATCCGACTGCCGGTCGTATCAGGAAGATGGTCGAAGAATTAGTGGAAAAAAGATTTCTTGAAGGGGAACTGGATCAAAGTGATCTGACCATGCGTGATCTTAAAGGAATTATTGATGGTTTCATGGCGGTTCTGGCTGGAATTTATCATAAACGAATCGAATATCCGAACAGTGATGAGGGGAAGAAAACCACACAAAAAAAATGAAATTTTAACAATTCATGATGAATATTAGTATTCATGCAGAACAGCCCGAGGTTAAAAAAAATCGGTCCATTCTGCAAAAAATTGCAAATTGGTCCTGTGAAAAGCTTAAGTTACCTGCATCATCACTGACCGTGATCGTCACAAACGATGAACATCTAAAGGGATATCACAAGAAATATCTGAATGATGATTCGTATACGGATGTGATGACGTTCAATCTTGGTGACGAGGAAGTCATCGAGGGTGAAATCTATATCAGTCTTTGAACGGGCACTTTATCAGGCGGAAGTGTACAAGATAACCCCGATGAAAGAATTGATCCGTTTGATGATACACGGCATATTGCATCTGGCAGGTCTGGATGACCAAGATCCGGTTGCATCCAAAAAGATGAAGGCAATGGAAGACCGGCTTGTTGAAGAGGCCACCGGTCTATACCTGGCCTAATGCAATAAACAGGATAAAAGTTTCGGGATTTATAATGCGGGAGCAGGGATAAGGAATATAGAAAGAACTGATATATTTGCCATGTATTTTACGTTAAAGATCGTGGAGCATTTCATGTTCCGTCTTCAACGTTTATTGGCTCTCGATCCCTGTATCCAGTGCGTTTAACAAAGATCCGAATAATTATTGTTGGTATAATTTATACAGGAGAATATTGAGTTTTGGAATTAATGATACTTTTTTATATCGCTGTTTTCGCCATCCTGCTCTCACTTTCGGCTTTTTTTTCTGCCTCAGAAACAGCGTATTTTTCGCTTTCGGCCGCTGATATCGAACGCTTAAAAAATCGGAAAGATGCCCCCACGCGGCAGGTCGTTCAATTGCTCAGCCAGCCTAAAAAATTACTTATTTCCATTGTTATAGGTAATACGATTGTAAATATTGGCGCCGCATCACTTGCCGCCATTTTGACCCTTGATTTTTGCCGTGCGTTTGATCTTGATCCTGAGATCGGCATTCTTATCGAGGTAATTGTCGTAACTTTTGTAATATTAATTTTTACTGAAATTGTTCCCAAAGTCGCTGCCGTAAAAAATGCCCGGCGGGTAGCGATCAATTTTTCCTTTCCGTTGACGATATTCTTTTATCTATTTTCACCGATTGTCAGTATTTTTCACATTTTCACGCAGTGGCTGACCCATCTTTTCAGGATCAATAAGAACAAACTGCTGCTGTCAGAGGAGGAACTGATTTCCCTTGTCGATGTCGGTGAAGAAAAAGGAACATTGCAGCAAGACGAGAAAGAGATGATTCACTCTATTTTTGAATTCGGTGAAACCACCGTACGAGAAATTATGGTCCCCCGAATTGATATGATCTCCGTTTCCGCTGATGCAGATATGAACCACCTGCTCGACCTGATTAGAAAACATATGCACAGCAGGATGCCGGTCTACCAGGAAAAAGTGGATAATATTACCGGTATAATCTATGCAAAAGATCTTTTGCCTTTTCTAGATAAACCAGGACCGGCAACCGTTGAACTGAGTAAGCTTGCCCGGCCGGCCCATTTCGTTCCGGAACAGAAGAAAATTGATGATTTGCTGCGCGAATTCCAAACCGAGAAAATCCATATGGCGATCGTAGTCGATGAATACGGGGGCACTGCTGGTTTGGTGACGCTGGAGGATATCATTGAAGAAATTGTTGGTGAAATTCAGGACGAACACGATATCGAACAGCCATTGTACCAAAAGATTTCCAACACCGAATTTATCGTCGACGGCAGTATGGACCTGGAAGAGATCAACGATCAATTAGGTCTTTCCCTACCAACAGAAGAAGGGGTTGAAACCCTCGCTGGCTTTCTTTTTGGCCTTTTTGGTTCGGTTCCCGCTGAAAAGCAGACAATCGATTACAATGGTTACGAATTTGTCATCACAAAAGTGATCCGGCGCCGTATCAAGCAAGTCAGAATAATCTGTAAACCTCTTGCCGGCCCTGAAACAGGTTCAAGTTGAATCTTTGGATTGTTTTTTTTTAATATTATATGACACTTTGATGAGCATGGAGTAAAACCATGACACAACCTGTCTTTTTAGCTGTAACCCTTTGTTATTAGCTTATTACTATAATCAAATGAAAAAAAATTTTGCTAAAATCCCGTCGGTCAATATTCTTCTGGAAGCACTCAGCACATTCGAAAAGCCGTTCGCTCACCATTACAAAAAAATACTGATTGAACAAGTGATTGATCAGGTGCGTCAACACCCGGAACGGTATAAACTACATACAAGAGACAGGACCAAATTAATCCAAGTAATCACAGAAGAGGTGAAACACCTGATGGATGCATTACTGGATACCGGTTTCAAACGTGTCTATAATGCCACTGGTGTCGTTCTGCACACCGGTCTGGGTCGTGCACCTCTTGGTTCTGCCTCTATCGAACAATTATCCTGTCTTTCCGGTTTTACCAATCTTGAGATCCAGCTAGCCTCTGGCCGGCGCGGTGACCGGCTCAGTCACGTCACACCCCTACTTAGACTTTTCACCGGTGCAGAGGATTCGGTTGTCGTCAACAACAATGCGGCTGCGGTTCTATTAACGCTGAATTCACTTGCCCGACGTAAGGAAGTTATCATCTCGCGCGGCGAACAGGTGGAGATTGGTGGATCCTTCCGCATGCCAGAAGTGATGATCAGCAGCGGTGCAAAAATGATTGAGGTCGGCACAACCAACAAAACGCACCTCGATGATTACCGTCAAGCCATTAATGAAAAAACTGCCGCAATAATGCTTGTACATCCCAGCAACTACCATATCATCGGTTTTACAACTAAACCGGAAACGAAGGAGATTATCGACCTCGCCCATACGCAAGAGATTCCGGTTTTTTATGATCTGGGCAGTGGTGCCCTGATTGATATGCGCCGATTTGGTTTTGACTATGAGCCCGTCGTTTCCGAAGTGATTGACGCCGGTGTGGATATCATCACCTTTTCAGGTGATAAATTACTCGGGGGTCCGCAAGCCGGCATTATTGTTGGGAAAAAGGACCTTGTTTTTAAAATCAGAAAAAATCATCTGCTTCGGGCTTTACGTTGTGACAAAATAATCCTTGCCCTTCTCAGGCATGTATTGCAAGGGTATCTTGATCCCGAAACCGTCGATACAAGAAATGAAACATTGCATCTATTCTCACAAAAACCGGAAATGCTATATCAACGTGCCCAGAATTTGCATCATGCGCTACAAACCAAAACGCGCAAATATTTCACAATAATCGAATCGGATGGCCGTGTCGGGAGCGGCGCTTACCCGGTTTTTCCGATCACTTCTTATGCACTGGAATATACCCCGGGTCCTGTAACTGCCGAGCAGCTGGCGCGAAGGTTACGTTTGTTTGATACACCGGTGTTCGGTTATTTTGAAAACGATAAATATCGCCTGAATATGCTCGCGCTGAGTGAGGCAGATATCCATTCTCTTCCAGACCTGATAGAAAATGTACTATGAGACAGCACACGATTATCGGAACGGCCGGACATATCGATCATGGAAAAACCGCACTGATCAGAGCACTAACCGGAATAGATGCAGATCGCCTTAAGGAAGAGAAGGAACGCGGAATTACGATTGATATCGGATTTGCCTATTGGCGTAAGGATGTAACCATCATCGATGTGCCCGGACACGAAAAATTTATCCGTAATATGGTAGCCGGAGTCAGCACCATTGATTTTTTTATCCTGGTGATTGCCGCTGATGACGGTATTATGCCTCAGACCGTCGAACATCTGGACATTCTTCATTTTTTCAATGTGCATGACGGCATTGTGGTGATCAATAAAATCGATCTTGTGGATCACGAGTGGCTGGATCTGGTTACAGATGAGACGACTGCGTTGCTTGAGCGCTATGAATTAGGACATTCACCCATATTCAAGGTATCAGCGTCAAGTGGTGAAAATATAGATATGCTCAGAACTGAGATCGAGCATAAAATCGATCTACTGCAAGAGACAGATATTAAACGCCCATTCCGCTTGCTGGTGGATCGTTCATTCTCAATAAAGGGCTTTGGAACCGTGGTTACCGGTACGGTGTTGAGCGGCACTTTGCATAAGGGGGAGGAAGTGGATCATATGCCTCAAGGCAAACGTTTGAAGGTTCGGGGTATCCAGACCCATATTACCGATATATCTCAGGTTCAGAGTGGATTTCGTGCAGCAGTTAATCTTCATGGCATAAACAAGGAAGACATTCAACGCGGGGATGTGATTTGCCAGCCGGACTCTATGAAATCTTTTTACACATTCACCGCTGTGATGCGGACAATTGCCGGACTCACGGCAAAAGTTGCCAACCGGGCACGCGTGCATGTTTATGTCGGCACGGCAGAACGGACTGGCAAGATGGTATGGTTTGAAGAGGATAAAAAACTATCCCCCCAAACCGAATACCACGTTAGAATTACAATGGATCAACCGGTTACCGCAGCCCCGGGAGATGCATTTTTGGTTCGCCTTCACTCCCCGGTAATCACGCTCGCCGGGGGAATAATTACCGAAATCGATCCTCCTCGTTTGCGACACACACCTGAGAGCTGGCAGCCTTATTTTGATAAAATGACCACAAGTGAAACTGAACAGTTAATCGAAACCTTACTTGACTTTTCAGGCCTGGAAGCACTTTCAGCCTCAGATTTGCAGAGAAAACTTTTTTTAGAAGGAGAAGATATCGGACCATTGCTTGAACAAGCATTAGAAAGAAAAAAAATCCGTATATTTAATATTAAAGGCGAAAATCGATATCTTAAGATACAGAATTTCAATACGTTCACGGATGAGATAAGCCATTTTGTAAAAACCTATCACCAGAAAAATCCAATCAAACCTGGTATTAACCGGCAGGAACTGATCAATGGGATGAAAAAAAAATGGGTGGCTCCCGAGATTATGGATGCCGCATTACAAAAGCTGATTAACAGCGGAATTCTGCAGTTCTCACACAATCTGTTCACTGAAAAAAATTTTGAGGTTAAAGTCAGCAAAGATACCAATACGGCAAAAAAGGAGATTCTGGATCTCCTCCTCACACACCGTTTTGCCCCGCCTACAATGGAAGAAATTGCTCAAAGCATAAACCTGCCCTCTGCAGAAGTTAAATCCGTAACCGGTATTCTCGCTTCCGATCATCAGATCATTCTTGTCAAAGGCCAGTTTTATTTGCACAAACAGGTATGGGAAGAATTGATCGATTACTTGCACAAATATTTCTCGCAGCAATCTGAACTTTCCGTTGTGACCCTGAAAGAGTATATTAAAACCACGCGAAAATTTGCGATTCCCCTGCTGGAATATCTTGACTCAGAAGGATATACTCAAAGGGATGGGGATGTTCGGCAAGCGGGACATAAATTGATTCAATAGGCGCTAAACACTTAGCAGTAAGCGGTAGGTAGTCGATCGAATAAATGATCGGCTATGCATAGTGCAGGTGGAGAGATATGTTACTGACACCAAGTTTTACTAAAATAATCAAATGTGCCCTGTGTCGGTCTTGAATATTAATAATTTGAGTTCCTCCCTCATCATCGACTTCCATTTCCGACCGCATAGTGCCAACTGCTTAGTGCCTTTACCTATCATTATCTCACGCTAAAAGTATCCGGATGCTGTCGATGAAAATCGGTCGCCTCCTGATAAGCACGGGCAACAGCAAGTAAGCGACCTTCATCGAACAATTGCCCGATAAAAGTGATACTGGTCGGACTACCCTCTTCATTAAATCCGTTTGGCAGAACGATACAAGGGTGGCCGGTCAGATTTGTAAGCAGCAGATTGTTGCCACCAAAGGACGGGGATAAATAGAGATCGACCGCCTGCATCTTTTGATGCATCTGCTGGATCAGCTGAAAACGTATCCGGTTAGCCTGAATATATTCAACAGCCGGGATAAACCGGGAGGCCCGAAATACATTCGGCCATGCGTCTCGGATCTGCCGTACCATTTGGTCATCGCGGTTAGACCGGGTAAGATCATCAAAGGCCGCGCCGGCTTCTGCACTCAGGATGAATGAGATGGAATAGACCGGAGTTTCCGGCAACTCAAAGGGAATAAATTTTACGCCCATTCCACGGAGTACGGCAAGCGTGGTTGAATCGTTTGCCCGCTCAGCATAATCTTCCTCGAACGCCGATTTTAAATAACCGATACGAAGGGCCTTGAGATCAATATCAGGATCATATCTAAACGGGGCATCAATGACACTCTGATCTTCTCCATCCGGGCCATAAATCGCATCAAATACCACGGCACAGTCTTCCACCGTTCGGCATATTGGTCCGATCTTATCCATCGACCAGCTCAATGCCATTGCACCACTCTTACTTACTCTTCCAAAAGTTGGACGCAAACCGGTGGTCCCGCACCTTGTCGAGGGCGAAATAATTGACCCCCAGGTTTCGGTCCCAATGGCAAAGGCAACCAATCCGGCCGCTGTTGCGGAGGCAGAACCAGCCGAAGAACCGCTGGAACCCTGTTCAAGATTCCAAGGATTCCTGGTCATCTCTCCGAACCAGACATCCCCCCAGGCCAGGGCACCGAGGGTCAGTTTGGCCACCAGGACTGCCCCTGCTTTTTCCAGCCTGCGTATGACAGAGGCGTCAAAATCGATCTTCTGATTTTTAAACGGCATCGCTCCCCAGGTGGTTTTATAACCTTTTACCGCAAGCAGATCTTTGGCACCATATGGAATACCATGCAATGCACCCCGATAATTTCCGGCGGCAATCTCGCGATCTGCACGACGTGCCTGCTCGAGCGCCAGATCTTCGGTCAGAGAAATGACACAATGTAACTGTGGATCATATTTCTTTAGACGGCCAATATACATCCGGGTAAGCTGCTCGGAAGTAATTTTTCTGAGACGGATCAATTCTGCCAGGTCGCATACCGGCCAGAATGCCAAGTCTTCCAGATAAGCAGGAACGTTTTTATTGGGAGCGGGACTCATTTTAAAACCCGATGGCTGATCAGGTATTTTGAATCCGATCGGGATCGGATTAAAATTCAATGCTGGTGGAACACTGTTTGGTAGATCAAATGTACGGATTTTTTCATAGTCCTTTAATTGTTCTACAAGATCCTTTGTCAATGAATCCCTCTCTTCGGATGTAAAATTAAGACCCATAATTTTTTCAGCCCCGGCAATCTCCTTTTGGGTAAAAGTCACCTCCTGATCAGAGAAAACAAGACAGGAAATAAAGAAGATCGCAATTAATATGACTATTCTGTGCAATAGTTTCATGACAACCTCCCTCATATTGTGGATTAAATGCAATTTACGTCTTACAGGAATAATAAAAAAAGCAGTCCATATTTAGTTATGTAATTTATCCTGATGTATAAACGTTATGTGATGTGAATTAGCAACTTTTTTCAAAGAAAGCAAATTTTCCACAACGACAGAAGCCCATTGTGGTTCAAATAGATCTGTTTAGGATAAGCTCTGGATGATCCTGAATATTCCCGATAAATAGAATAAGAATTTTTACGTGAAAAGATTGTTATATAGCCGCTGATATCGCGCGTTTTGAGTTTACATTCAAGTCTGCTTTGAATTTACGGGACCAAATCTGTAGATTTACATCGATTTATAAACCGGAGAATAAACATGCAAGATATTGGTAATGCCCTACTCTGTCTGGCTGTTTTGCCCTTGATGGTTCTTGCCAGTGACCGACTCACAGGAAAGAATTTCGCAACCCGTTCAGAAGTAATTGCCCAACACGGCATGGCAGCGACCAGTCAGCCCCTTGCCACGCAGGTGGCGATTGATATCCTAAAACAAGGCGGAACTGCCACTGACGCTGCAATCGCAGCAAATGCTGTTTTGGGACTAATGGAACCTACCGGTTCCGGGATCGGTGGTGATCTGTTCGCCATTGTTTGGGATGCAGATAAAAAAGAACTCTATGGTCTCAACGCCAGTGGCCGCTCTCCAAAAAGTCTTACATTGGAATATTTTCAGCAACAGGGCCTTGAGAAAATACCACCTCTGGGCCCCTTGCCGGTCAGTGTACCTGGGTGCGTGGATGGATGGTTTGAACTCCACAACAGATTTGGAAAACTACCAATGAGACAGATCCTGCAGCCAGCTATTGCGTATGCACGAAATGGATTTCCCGTAAGTGAAGTCATTGCATACGCGTGGTCACTCAATATTCCTGGTCGAATTGATTTTCCTGGTTTCTCGGAAACTTACCTGATCAACGGCTTGCCACCCCAGAAAGGGGATATCTTTCGTAATCCAGATCTCTCTGAAACGCTCGAAAAAATTGCCGTTGGTGGCCGGGAAGCATTTTATAAAGGAGAAATTGCCAGACAAATTGTCGATTATATGCGGTCGCAGGGTGGATTTTTATCCTATGATGATCTTACCAGTCATACCTCAGAATGGATTGAACCCGTATCAACCAATTATAGAGGGTTTGATATCTGGGAATTACCGCCAAACGGTCAGGGGATTGCAGTGTTGCAGATCCTCAATATTTTGGAAGGCTATGATCTGGCTGAATACGGATTTGGCAGCAAAGAGCATCTGCATTACTTTATTGAAGCGAAAAAACTGGCCTTCGAAGACCGGGCGCTTTTTTATGCCGATCCGGATTTTAACGATATCCCTTTGGATCTTTTGATTTCAAAGGATTATGCCACCACCCGGCGGGCATTGATTAATCCAAACCGGGCAGCGAAAGCATATCCGGCCGGCGATGTTCTTTCAGATGCCGGTGATACAATCTATCTAACAGTAGCCGACAGTACCGGAAATATGATATCTCTGATCCAAAGCAATTACAGAGGTATGGGTTCCGGAATGACGCCCACAGGGCTGGGATTTTGTCTTCAGGACCGCGGCGAGCTGTTTACTTTGCAGGAGGGTCATTTTAATACCTTTGCACCCGGAAAACGACCGTTCCATACAATTATTCCGGCTTTTATTACCAAAGACGGGAAACCCTGGATCAGTTTTGGCGTAATGGGGGGGTCCATGCAACCTCAGGGACATGCTCAGATTGTTATAAATCTGATCGATTTTGGTATGAACCTGCAGGAAGCCGGTGATGCACCGCGTATTCGGCACAGCGGCTCTTCACAGCCTACCGGAGAAAAAATGGCCGATGGTGGAATCGTTTATCTCGAATCCGGTTTTTCAGCCGAAGTACTGCGTGAATTGGATAAGACAGGGCATGCGATCGGCAGCACCACCGGTGGTTTTGGCGGCTACCAGGCGATCATGTTTGACGATATGAGAAAAATATACTTTGGGGCATCTGAGTCCAGGAAAGATGGTTGTGCGATTGGATACTGATTTTCTTTACAGTAGACAGCATATAGTAGGTAACTGGCAGGATATGTAGTTCTTTTTTAAAAGACAAAAATATTAGCTCAGTTATCCTGGAAAGCTCTTCCTGTCTTCAAATCCGCATAAGCATGAAGGAAGATGCTTACAGCGTGACAGGATTATCGCTAATCATTTCTTTTTTAGTAATGGCAACCGCCAACTGCTTCCTGTCTGTGGTCATCTCGCAAGAAATCTTTCCAGCCGGTCGATATATTCCGTCCGCATGCTATGCCATTCCATTTTGAACCATGGGCTATAGTCATCTGGATTGAGTGCAATTTCCTCGTCCAGTTTTGCCAGATCGATATATTGCCACTCGGCAATTTCGGTTGGATTGACCACCGGTGATTGATCAGATTTACCCAGATACACCGAACACAATTCATATTCAGATCCAATCTTGTCGAACCGGGCCTGATAAACAAATTTATACAAATATTGCAGGGAAGTCTCTATCCCCAATTCCTCTTTTAATCTGCGGATTGTGGCCTCTTCGTAAGATTCTCCTTTGCGCGGATGGCTGCAGCAACTGTTTGACCAGAACAGGGGCCATAGCAGCTTATGATTACTGCGTTTTTGCAGAAGCAATTGATGCCTATCATTAAAAATAAATATCGAAAATGCCCGGTGCAGGATGCCATTTCCTTTGTGGCATTCTGCCTTGGATTTATAGTCCAGAATTTTGTCATGTCTATCGACAACAATTAACGGCTCATCATCAAAGGAAACGATCTGGTCATTGGTCTGCATATATTCACTCCTATCCTATAGCGGTTACCATGGCGTCATAACCAGCCTTACGCATGGCAAGGGCGACTTTTTCGGGATCGTCAGGACAAACGGCAATCATGGCCCCACCGCCGCCTGCGCCGGTTAACTTTGCACCGATCGAACCGTTACGCCGGGCGATGTCGATCAGTACTTCCAGATCTTTGCTGGATACCTGAAGGGCATTGAGCAAGCCCTGATTTATATTCATTAACTCGCCCAACTGCCGAATATTCCCGGATTCTATGGCATCAACACTCTGGAGTGCAAGTTCATCGATTTCCCTGAATATCCTCTCGTAGAGTGTCTTATTGTTTTCCCATGCGGCATGTACCTGAGAAACCATCTTTGCGGTCAGACTTTCCACACCGGTCAAACCCACGACCATCGGGATTGGCTCTTTTACATGTACGTCTTTCATCAAGGGTGGATCACATTTACGGAACAACGTAAAACGGCCATATGTAGCCATCGTATTATCGATACCCGAGGCCGATCCGTGTACCAGCATCTCAGATTCGTAGGCCAGTTTATTGATATCATTATTTTCAAGTTTGAGATCAAAATGTACATCCAGCGCACGTATAATCGCCACCGCCAGTGATGCAGATCCGCCCAAGCCCATGGCACGTGGTATATTTGGCAGAACTTCAATTTTTATGTTCCGGTCACGTAATTCAAGACGTTCCAGTATCAGTTCCAACGATTTGTATATAGAATATTTATGATCGGCGCCCTGCTGTATTTTCTCTTCTACGCCCCATCGCGGAATCAATAAATGCACTCCTGTATTACTTTCCCATACCTTTGCTTGCATCGCAAGATTTATCGGCGCTGCAACGGCATGGGTGCCGTATACCACCGCATGTTCCCCAATCAGAATCACTTTGCCGTACCCGGACTGAAAACCCTCCTTTACAACCGGGGCCGGAAGCTCTGCCACCATAGAACCGGCTTGCTGCAAATCATTCAGGATTTCACGGGCACGCCATACTTTAATTTCCCCATCCTCGACCAGTTTTTCAACCACATCATCAAAAATCTCGGGAGGGGCACCAGCAGATATGGCCACACTGCGCGCATGCAAGGTCATATGACCTTGCTGAATCCCTTCGGTTACAAGAGCCCGCAGCGCGGAAAAATTCTGCGCGAGGCCCACTGCGCCCATCACCTCCGCCAATTCTTTTGCCGAGGAAACATCCAATATCCTGTGCGCGATCCCAACCGCCGGATTTGATTCAAGAGATCCACCCACAAGTCCCACTTTTAGTGGAATCTCAAGTACACCATGCAATTCACCTTTATCCGTCTTATTCCAGTGAGTCAGACTCGTGTATGTATGCCCTCTGGCGGCATAGGCATGAGCCGCTGCTTCAATCGCCCGCCAGTCATTGCCAGTGGCAATTGCCACAGCATCGATACCGTTCATGATCCCTTTGTTGTGGGTTGCGGCCCGATATGGATCGACATAGGCAAACTCATTAGCCAGAATAATACCATCACGGACCTCCTCACCCGAATATCCTTTTCCATCCAGTAGGTTGCTCGGAATTGTAAGACTTGCTTTTACCATGGCCCGGTCGGTTAAATTTGACAAGATACGCAGGAAAACCTTGCCATCGCTAATTTTTTCAACCAGGGATGCAACGCCTTCACACATGCTATTGACCAGATTAGCACCCATGGCATCACGGGTATCAACCATCAAATGGATGACCACCATATCACCTTTATGTGTTGCAGCCGGGTGAATGATGACTTCCAGATCCTTTACGCCCCCGCCACGTGCAATCATTTTTGGATGCAAACTGTTGGCCAGATTAATGATTTCATCCTTTTTCTGCAGAATGGCATGCTGAACTTTGCTGGGGTGATTCACATCGACAATCTGGATCTGGCCGATCATTACCGGCTCATCACTGATGCTCTTAAAACCTCCGGCATTACGAACTGTCTTTGCCGCAGAGCTGACAGCCGCAACAATCGATGGCTCTTCGACAACCATCGGAATCAGATACGCCTGCTCATTAATCAAAAAATTCAATCCCAGGCCCATCGGAAATCCAAATACACCGATTACATTTTCGATCATTTTATCGGCCTGCTCAGCAGTTAAAACGTTATCATGGTTAAGCAGATCAAAGAAATCCTGTTTGTTGAGTATACCCCGTTCACGCAGGATTTCCAGTCGTTCCGGTATATTGGCCTGATAAAATTTTGGAATTCGTGAGCGATCCATTTTAAGTCCTGTTTAAATAATTATTAATTGAGACTTCTGAAAAATACATTCGTAATAAGACAATTTGTCACCCTGAATTTATTTCAGGGTCTATTTAAAGGATTCTGAAACAAGTTCAGAATGACATTTTGGCACATCTTAACATTTTTCAGAAGTTTCTAATTATAAATAACTGTACCCTGGGCGTCGAAAGCAAGATCTACGGGCTGAAGGCCTTCATCCCGGAGCAATTCCAAAAAACCTGGATCGAACGCCGAACGTTCCCAGAAAGCCAACCCCAGATCTCCCTGCCCCGCTCCGGATGGTTTATAAACCCCTTGATATTTCCGGACAATTTCGCCTGTAATTCTGTGAATATCAGAAATAATCGGCGCATTGCTTCTTTCTCCAAGTTCCTGCATCAATTCATTATACCGGTGTACCTGTAGCAGGAACATCTTGGTATTGCAGTCAGCCCATGCATCGATGGCCCGGACACTTACATCGGTCATTTGTTCAATCATATTTTGATATTGACCGGATTGAGATTTTTTAAACCGCATCACATGTGCTACCAGCTCCCGGGTCGAAGCTGTAGTCCCACTCCATATGGGGATCACCATGATATTTTCACAAATACCGATATTTTTGATTTCCGGCAATTGATCTTTTTTCCGGTAGGAGAGGATGCCTCCATAAACACTCGCCGCGATGTCAATGCCACTGCCCATTTTTCCCTGAGCCTCATGATGTGCGGCCAATGATTCAGAAAGAAGGTCCTCCGGGAGTAATTTTTTCCCCCAGACAGCATTTAATCCCGCGATAAGAGCGCAGGTAACCGCTGCGCTGGAACCAAGGCCCATTTTATTCTGGTCGGAATAATAAAACGCAGCGGTATCGATTTGGATATTCAGTACAGGATTTTTCTCCCGAGAGCGGTTTCTCCAGGCTCTGGCGAATGCTGCCTTAAAAAAATTTAATTTTTCATTATTTGGGGTGATAAATTCTGGAAGCCCATCCGCATCCGGGATAAATTTCTGCCGGTTTATACCAATATTGGGGGCCGCAAAACTATAGTACGTTGCGGAAAAGCTCTTCGATCAAAATGATGGCTTTACGGTCAACCGAAGCCACCATCGCCGGCATACCCTCGAGAACCGCATATTCACCAATCAGAATCAGTTTTCCCGGAGATCGAACCTCAATCGACATGGGTCGCTTTCATTAAATACGAATCAGGTCCTAAACCGGTGCATATGACCCTTATCACTCCCGTTATCTGGAGAATAGCAGCCTCGACTGTTTTTTCATGTTCGGGTAGGGTCAGTATTTTCACTTGTGGACCAGCATCTATCGTATACCAGGCCGGAATACCTTTTTGACGCATTTCACGCACATGATGCATAATATTCACGGTGGTGCCATTCCAGTAAATCAATGCGGGTTTTGTGGACAACATCAAAGCATGCATCTTCAGGCAACTGTATTCTGATATATCCCCAACCTTTTCAATATTTTTCCCATGGATGGCCCCACGCATCTCCTCAAGATCCGATTCAGAAGTCTCCACCCACGCTGGATAATATGGTGAAGTTCCGGCACTCTTCGTCATGCCGGAAGTTGAACCGGTATTTTTCTCTTTTTCATCGGTAATAGCAATGACCATTCGCAGATCCCACCAGGACGGATCGGCAAGCTGTTCAGCGTATGCATCCTGACCGTCTTTCTGATTTCCACGATGCATCTCCACAATTCCGCCATAAATTGAACGGGCCGCAGAACCTGATCCCTGCCGCGCAAAACGGGATAACTCTTGCTTGCTCGGGTTAAGACCTGCCGCACGGGTAGCCGCATTTGCCAACGCAGCAAACGCGGAAGCCGAAGAGGCCAGACCGGCACCTGTCGGGAAATTATTCGTACTTTGTACCTCCGCACAAAAGATTATACCGGCACTCTGGCGAATCAGATCAAGAAAATCTGATATCCTGCGTGCTTTATCCGATTCTGCTGTTTGACCATTTAAAACCAACCGATCTGATTCAAGTTCCGGATCAAATTTTACACAGGTTTTGGTCGAAAGCGCCGCGAGGGTCAATGAGATCGATCCCACAGCAGGAAGATTAAGTGACTGATTACGTTTACCCCAGTATTTGACCAGGGCGATATTGGAATGTGCAATGGCGGTAATTTGATTGAACATGCTTTAAGGCTGGTTATTAAAGGAACGGTCAAATATAGCAAATCCAGAGATATAAATGCAATTTTATCAACCAGATAACCTGTTTCAATCCAGTTCTGTTGAAAACCACGGAACTACACAGATATATTAATGTTTATATTGATATTATTAATTTTTATCTATTATAATATTAAATTATTTAATTAATAATTCATATAATATTAAATATATTAAATTTTACAATATCCGTGTAACTCCGTGGTTTTCTCTCGGTGGGCGTTAATAGAGGGTAAAATCAGAATATATTTACAGGATTCGGGCGATTTCGAAGAAGGTTTCGCCTGATCCGGCGATTTTATCTGCCAGCTGGCGTGATATAACTGCCCCGCAAAATAGTCCGATCAATCCGCCGAAGAACATAATCAGTTCTGGCGGAATAGAAGCGACGCTTACCTGTGTAAAATAAAGCAGAAATATACCCGTCAGAAAACCGATAAACGGTATGCCATACTGTAACGCCGAAAGTTTTAGCAGAAAACCGGACTGTTCGGCAATAGCCACACGGCTTCCGACATTGGCGTGAAGCGGATTGGCGACCCGGAGGATCCTCTTACCGGTATTATCGGGTACACAGAGTATTCGGGCACCACAACTTGCACATGCTTGCTGCAGGTTGAGTGTCACAATCGCCTCGTCACCCTGCACTCCGGTGACGACACCGGTCTCAAATTCCTCCTGGTCCCGGTATATTTCAGGCACTTTCTGCAATTTCCTCTTTCTTTTTGCCGACACCCAGAACGACAAGGCCATCGGTCGGGCATTTTTCAACCGGAAAATCAGAATCGGTACCGTAAACATTATAATTTATTACCGCCAGATTGTTGTCCATAACCATATTTGATTCTCCGGCCAGACGAGCGCATATGCCGCAACCCACGCAGGCTCGTGTGCAGATCTTCCTTGACTCCTTGGGTGAGTCATGATTCTTGCATAAAACAAAAAGTTTATGACTCTCGGGATGCAGTTCCATAATATCCCTTGGACAGGCCTCAACACAGTTTCCGCAGCCGGTGCACTTATCATCGATAACTACCGGAAGCCCGTTATCATTCATATACATTGCATCAAAAGGACAGGACTCGACACAATCACCAAAACCAATGCAACCGTAAGAACATAATTTATCACCGCCCCCGGCAAATGTAGCCCCGATACAGGATTTGTATACCCTGGTATACCCCTTTTTTTGCAGTCTCGGCTTCTCCACCCTGACAAAAAACACGCGCGATCATCCGTTCCGATTTTTCAGCCTGGATACCGAGAATCTTTGAAATCTCAAAAATCGCATCTTCGGCACAGACCGGACAACCGGATGGTGACATTTCACCCGTAACCACACATTCAGCAAATTTTGCGCATCCCGGAAGACCACATCCTCCACAATTTGCTCCCGGCAATGCGTCGATAACCTGCGCAATGCGCGGATCTTCTTCCACATAAAGTTTTTTATTTGCAATGGACAGTCCGACTGAGAATAAGATACCCAGTCCACCCATGCTGGCGACAGAGATGAGGATAGTGTTGAGATCCATTTTGAGAATACTCCCAAATTTATGTTTAAATGTTTAATGTTTAACTGTTTAATTGTATAACTGTTTCAGGATTTTTAATTCCTTTTTGCTTTGACCTGTAAAGTGCATTAACCTTATTTCCAACTTCTATAATCATTAATCGAATTGTCTTATATTCTTCGTCTGAAATTAATCCTATATCCTTTACAATAGACATGAATGAAGCTAATTCCATTCAATGATCCATATGCAATAGAATAATAATAAAGTTGTTCTTTCGTGGATCTCTTTGCACTTCCTTCTGCCAAATTTGAGGCAACCGAAAAACCGGCCCGTGTAATCTGAGATATCAAACCATATTTTTCTTGTGAAGGAAATTTTTGAGCTTTTATATATACATGTATGGCCAACTGCTTGGCAAGTTGCCATACATCAAGTTTTTCAAAAGCAAATTCGTAAATAGCTCACTCCACTATCATAAGGGTCACAGTCCTTCAACAATTAAACAATTCAACAGTTTAACTCAAATATTTTTTCACCTGAAAACTAAATCGATATCAGCCCTGCGAAGCCCATAAACGTCAAAGCAAGTGCCGCGGCAACGATCATCGTAATACCGGCACCCTGGAACGGTTTGGGCACATTTGCCAATTCCAGCTCTTCCCGGATACCTGCCATAATTATAATGGCCAGCGTAAAACCAGCGCCTGCTCCAATTCCAAATACCAGACTTTCAATAAAATCATATTCGCGTAATACTGAAAACAGAGCCAATCCAAGGATGGCACAATTGGTAGTGATCAGTGGCAGATAAATACCCAGCGCCTCGTACAATGGTTTGCTGATCTTCCGCACAAACATTTCAACCAGTTGCACCAGAGAGGCGATGACCAGAATAAATGAAACATATTCGAGGATTTCCAGACCGAACGGTACTAAAATCAGGTGATAGATCAGCCACGTCACGGCAGCTGCGATGGTCATCACAAAGGTCACGGCCAGGCCCATACTGGTGGCTGAAGATAATTTTTTTGACACACCCACGAACGGACAAATACCGAGAAAGTATGATAGCACAAAATTATTGACGACAGCCGCTGAAACAAAAAGCAGAAAGAGTCTCATGCTTTGGCCCTCCTTGCGTTCAGCCAATTGGCAATAGCGATAAAAAATCCAAGACCGAGAAACGCGCCCGGTGGTAAGATCATCACCATCCAAGGATCAAACCAGTCTCCCATAACGGTCAGACCAAAAATTGATCCGGATCCGAGGATCTCTCTGAATCCGCCAAGAATAATCAGAACCCCAATAAATCCTACACCCATCCCGGTGCTATCCAGAATTGAGCGAAAAACACTGTTTTTTGAAGAAAATGCTTCCTGTCGCCCAAGGATGATACAGTTGACAACGATCAGCGGCACATAAGGACCGAGTGCTTTACTGATGAGTGGAAAATAGGCAGCCAGGAACCGGTCAGCCACGGTAACAAATGTGGCAATGATTACAATATAACTGGCAATTCTAACCTGATGCGGAATAATTTTACGTACCAGGGAAATTATTATACTTGAACTGAGCAATACAAAAGTTGTAGCCAAACCCATTGCCATGCCGTTTATTGCAGAGTTTGTGACGGCCAGAACCGGACATAGTCCTAACAGTGATGCCAGCACCGGATTTTCCCGCCACAGTCCCTTTATAAAATCCTGAAGTGGAGGTGTTTTTTTTGCTGCCATAGCCTTTTCCTGTGGATTTAATTGTTCTGATTCTGATACAGATTCTTTGCCATCTCTATATTTTGATTGAGAATTGTAGCGACTGCCCGGGAAGAAATTGTTGCGCCCGTGATGGCCTGAATTTCATTATTTTTTGATGGTTTAACATTCTTTATCACTTCAATCTGGGGTTCTGTTTTTAACGTTTTGAACTGGGTCGAGAACCAATACGGATCCGTTTTATTTGTCGGATCTTCGACGATTTTTGTTCCAAGACCCGGTGTTTCAATTTGTTCAAGTATTTTTATACCGGTAATTTCCGAGAAATCGGGTTTTATGCCAACCATGATCGAAATCTTTCCCTGAAACCCGTTGCCCACCGCCTCAAAAGCAACTCCAACCGGTTCAGGCAGTGTATCCGTTTTACCCACATATAAGATCATCCCGTCAGCGGTAAATTCATCATAGGTATCGTAAGATGGCATAACCTCCGCAATCGCTTTCATAAGTTCCTGCAATTTGTAGGCCTCAATTTTGGGTTTGGTTACCCCATCCCAAGTGGACAGAATCCCACCGGCAAACATGGCAATAACCGTCAGCACTATAATCATTTTTTGTGATGTACTCATGCCTGCACCTCACCAAAAATTTTGGGTCTCAATTTACGATTTATAATTGGGGTGAACGCATTCATGAACAGGATGGAATACATAACGCCTTCAGGAACACCGCCAAAAAGTCTGATCACCAGAAGTACCAGACCGGCGCCAATTCCAAACACCCATGCTCCAAGCGGGGTGATCGGTGAGGTTACCATATCTGTCGCCATAAAAAAAGCGCCCAATATCAGACCACCGGCCAGTAGATGAAAAACCGGATCTGGATAGGATGCCGGAGCGATCAACCAAAAAATGCCCCCGCCCACAAATACGGTCCCTAAATAGCTTAGCGGTATGCGCCAATCAGCATATCTTCTGATCAGGATAAAAATTCCACCAGCTATGACGGCAAGTGCAGAGGTTTCACCCAATGAACCACCGATATTTCCGATCAGTAAATCTCCATACCCCGTGACCACCTTCTCGAATTTGAACATGCCGAGGGGGGTGGCCGCCGTGACGGCATCAATATCCATGTATTTTGTTGTTTGTGGATAGGTCCATGTGGTCATGGCAACGGGAAAACTGGCTTGCAGGAAAGCCCGTCCAAGCAAGGCCGGATTAAATATATTAAATCCGAGACCTCCGAAAACCTGTTTACCAATGGCTATCGAAAAAACAGATCCCAGAATACCCATGCTGAGCGGTAATGATGGTGGTAGGGTTAGGGCCAGTAATAATCCAGTAAGCACGGCACTGCCATCACCGGTTGTAAATAGTTCCCCCTTAAATTTATTTATTGCCATCTCGGTCAGCAGGCCAGCGATAATACATCCAAGAATCATATAAATTGCGGCCATACCAAAGTAGTACACCGACATTATGGTTGCCGGGGTGAGGGCAATGACAACCGTCCACATGATTTTTGGGACGCTGTCCGTGCTGGTAAAATGCGGTGATGATGTTATCAATAGTGGCTTGCCTTCTGGCTTCCATAACTTGTCGCGAGGATCCGGTTTGGCTTTTGGCGCAGCGGTCGCAGCGACGATCGGTTTCGCCGGCTCTTCAGCAGCAGGCTTTTGCCGCTCTTCCTGATTTTTTTGCTCTTCCATATACCCGATTCTTTTTCTATGCTACTTTTTTACGTTTCAGTTCACTGACTTTCAACTTTCCTACTCTGATCAACTGCACCAATGGAATATGCGAAGGACAAACATAGGCACAGGATCCACATTCGATACAGTTAAGCACACCCAATTGATCGGCGTCTTCCCATTTGGCTTTTTCAGTAAAACCTGCCAGGCGGGTCGGCAGAAGATTCATCGGACAAGCCGTCACACAATTACCACACTGTATGCAGGGATAGATTCGATTACCGAGAATCTCTGACTTTATATTGCAGACGATACCACTGGTCGCCTTAATGACAGGAATTGAAAGCTCATACTGGGCAAAACCCATCATCGGGCCACCCATATAGACTTCGCTGGTGTCTTTATGTAAACCGCCACAGAATTCGATCGCCTTTATAAATGGTGTACCGATACGCACCAACAGGTTTTTTGGATCATTAATCCCGTCACCGGTAACCGTTAGAACCCGTTCAACGAGCGGTTTACCCTCGGTAATTGCGTCAGCCACCGCCATAGCGGTGCCTACATTGTTAACTACCGTCCCGACATCCATGGGCAACCCACCGGCAGGCACTTTTCGGTGTACAATGGCCTCGATCAACATTTTTTCAGCACCCTGAGGATACTTCACTTTCAACGGTACAACCTCATAGGGTAATTTTTTCTCAATCACCATTTTTTGCATCGCTTCAACGGCATCTGTTTTGTTATTTTCTATGCCGATATACCCCCGCTCTGTCCCAAGTACTTTCATGATGATAGACATACCGGTAAGTATCCGGTCGCTATATTCCAGCATTGCCCGATGATCAGCAGTCAGAAAAGGCTCACACTCAACACCATTCAGAATAAAGGTGTCAATCTTTTTCTCTTTTGGCGGAGAAAGTTTTACGTGGGTTGGAAATGCCGCACCACCCAGTCCGACAACACCGGCATCCCAGATAACTTTTCGGATCAGATCGATTTCGGCATGCTGCCAGTCGTTGACCGGCGGTAGTAGCTCCCATTCATCATCAGCGGTTCGCTCGATATTTATCATCGTCACTTTCATGCCGAGCGGGTGTAGAAATGAATCGATAGCCTTAACCTTTCCGGTTACTGTGGCGTGTACCGGGCTGGAGACAAATTTTTCACTTTTACCAATGATCTGACCGGTCTTGACCTCCTGCCCTTTTTCTACAAGTGGTTCGCCGGTAACCCCGATATGTTGTTGCAGCGGAATGAAGACTTCCTCCGGTAAAGGCAAAACCTCGATAGGTCGTTTATTTGTTAAGGCTTTATTATCTTTGGGATGGATCCCTTTCCTGAATGTTGCAAGTTTCAAAAATGCATCCTCCAAAATGTTATAAATTAGGTGATAGGATTTGCAAATATAAAGCCAATGAAATCAAATACAATATTTACAATGGGTTATACTCTAAATAGCCAGGTTTAAAATTAAAGAATTTTTCTCAATTTTGCGAAAATTAGTGACGTTTTTTACGGGACTCGGAATGGCTGAACCCGTACAAGGTCTTCGGATCAGGGCTAAGGCGGAAGCACGTGAGCAACGAGGTCTAAATCCTTCCCTTTCCTGGACGGCCTGTGGCCGACTGCCTGATATTATAGTCCTGCCCCCGCCCCAATCCTGATTTCCCAATCCTTGAAACTTAGTTCTGCCCTGCCTTCGGGCCTTTTGTTATCCCTTCAAATTATGTCTCAAGGGATCCTGCAAATCTTTTAATGGCACATCTCTTAATTGTACATTTTTTTGTACTGCCAAAGCGGCCCAGACACCGCAGGCTTCTCCTGTTGCCGCTGAGGTTGGCATGATCCGCAACGCTGAATGGCCCTCACGGGTAGCCGATATACATCGACCGGCTACTAAGACATTATCCGCATCCCGGACAACAAGAGCACGTCGTGGAATATCATAATACTGTCCGGTTTGCAGATTCTCCATCCGGCTTTTTTCATTTTTTTGGCCATGTATATCAATCCCGTAAATACCACGTGCGATGGCATCTTCAAATTTATGTCCTTCCAGAATATCGGCACCGCTTACCATATAATCGCCTATAGCACGGCGGGTTTCACGTACACCGACCTGGGTTGCCGTCTCGAGTAAAAAAGAATGTTCAAAACCGGGTATATCTTCCTGCAAAAATTTCACTATTGCATAAACCTGCCGTCTCCCTGCTATCTCGGCTTCGGTCATTCCCTGAGAACTGCTGCCATCTATACCAAGGATGTTGGTGGTATTGAATGAGCCCTCGCCGGTCGCCGGCAGAGTGGTAAAGAAAATATATTGCACTTCCTCGGGTAAGCGTTTTTCTTTTACCGCCTTTTTAACCTGGCTGAAAAATCCAGCGATCGAAATGATTCTGTTAAAATCAAAATCATATGTCATCCAATCAAAAAAGTCATTCCGGTGCTGTCTAACAAATTCGGTAACCCGATACAGATCGATTTCTGCCATCCTAAAAAACAGCGTCATTGCCTGCAAATGACCACTTTTTTCATCCCCTTTTACCCATGATAGGTTGCCCAGAAAGAGCAACTGGGCATCGCCTGTCGTGTCGATATAAACTTTAGCCTTAAGTTTCTTTGTCTCATCACCAAGATTAATTTCCACCGCTGTAATCCGCCGATTTTCGGTAAGTACTGATGCCAGACGGGCGCCAAAGATCAAGTGTGTACCAGCCGTTTGCAATAATTTGAAGGCCGACGAGCGAAAAGCCAGCGCTGAAAATCCATTATCGATCATGCCACCAGACCGGCGCATTTCATCTTCGAGGTCTTTAAAAACACCCCGGACAAGTGGTTTACCTTCCAGCGAATGCTTCATAAATGGTGAAACCATACCGGCGGTGGCACTGCCTCCCAGAAATCCATATTGTTCAACCAATGCAACCTTTACACCAGTCCTTGCTGCACTTATGGCAGCTGCAATACCGGCAATTCCACCCCCCAGCACGATAATATCATATCGATCCATCATACGTATTCTGTCTCTTTCCAGTAATAGCATCCACATACCAACCGGTAATTACCCTTGGACGTGTTATGGCCGTTCCAACGACAACTGCCCAGGCACCGGCATCGATCATTGCTTTAGCCTGTTCCGGTGTATTAATTCTTCCCTCGGCAAAAACAGGAAGATTAAAAGTGGTGATGAGCGCATTTAATAGGCCGATATCCGGATAATCGTAGGCCTTTATCCAGTGTGTGCGGTGTGTAACCGCTCAACGTCGTCGACAGACAATCTGCGCCAGCTTGCACACACGCTTCGGCCTCCTCAAGGCGGTCCAAATCTGCCATAACGAGAACATTAAATTCCTGCTTTACCCGAAGGATAAATTCAGGGCCGGTTTTACCGAAAGATTTCCGATGGGTGCCGTCTATCGCAATTATGCTGCACACCCAATCTCAGACAGTCGCCGCAACCGCTTCCATTTTACGGGTGATACAAACCGAGCCGTCTTCAAATTCGTCTTTCACCAGGCCAATGACGGGGATATCCACGCGTTTTAAAATTTCCTTTGTCTTTGCAATCCCTTCACTTCGTATACCGGTCGCCCCCCCCATCTGAGACGCCCGGGCAAAAAGTGCCACACCTTCAGGTGAGTTAAACGGATCATCACCCTCCGCCTGACAACTCACAATCAGACCATATTTCAGTTTTTCGAGAATACTCATGGCACGCTCTTTTCAAATTTAGCAGCCAGCATGAAATCCCCTCCTATCGGAGGAACGTTGATATTATCCGGCGTTATCACGTTCACATTCATTATTTTGTTTGTAATTGGCGATTTACCCAAATACACGATTAAGGGTTCGGCCGGAATCAATTCGATCCTGCCATTTAGAACCTGGTTTACCTGATCAATGAGGGACTGTATGATAAAAGCCGGTTTGTCGTTTTTATCTAGTGTTCTATTCAACTGCGACCAATAACGGCTCTTTGAGAGCTTGACGATATCCGTATCAGGTATTTCAAAATGTGGTTCTGCTTCGGCCATAGAGAAAAAGCAATAAAACATTTTTTTGGCATTACCTGTTTTTCCCATCAGTTTTCGGACCAGATACAACCCGGTTGAAACATCAATCCAATTTCTTGCCCGGATCTCAACCACTCCTTCTTTGGCCAGCGATTAAGCGCAATAACTCTTTGATCTTCGGTTTTCACCCGCCACGGGGCGACATGCCAGAGCAATTCAATCCCATTTTCCAGAAGCTTTTCCTGTAATTGGTATTTTACGACTTCCGGATTTAGTAGGATGGAAAATTGGTCTTCGTAAAGCACGGCCTGTCGGGCAGCGGTAAGATAATCAAATATTTCCCGCGTCACCGGACAATCTTCGTGTGATGTCAGCTTCTGCTGGCGGCAACATAAGTTTTCAGTGATTTGACCTCCCGGAAATCCATAGGAATTTACCATCAAAATCCGTTGTCCCTGTTTTTTGGCGTTTAATGCTGCAACGACTCCGGGAACCGACGCTCCGATTATTACAGTATCAAATATGTTTAAAGTCATTCTGGTTTACCCATTCTGCTCCACTTCCTCATGGCAGGGAAAAATATATCTGCATTTCGACATCATCCCATGAAAAGGCCCTTGGCTAAATGGAATTTTGGAATAATATTTAATTATGTGCGCCAAAAGAGCTGTTTACGGGTAAAAATACTGACCACGAACGCAACGAGCAACGTATACACCAGACTCCTGATAAAACCAGGCAAAGGGCCGGGAGTATACAACCGGATAAATTTTTCCAATCCGGTAAGGGCCAGCACCGGCCAGACCAGATTACCAAATCCCACATACGCGATCATGGGGTTCTGACCGTTTGCTATCAAAAGCCTAAACCAACGTTCCGTTTTCAGAATATCGATCCAGATGGAAAAGGCAATAAGGATTGAGAAGGATAATCCGGTGGTCACAAAATAATAACTCAGTGTCGATTTATCTTTTTTAATCCCACCTTCAAATGGCTCAAGGATTAAACCAAGAACCAACCAAAAAGTGGCCCACAATATTAGAAGTCGTATCGAATCACCGGATTTTCCTTTCTCCCGGCACCATAAATAATACGTCATCATACAGATTAATATGCTGATCATAAGCGTCGTCCCCACCCATCTTGCCTGAAGGCCGATTAGGTTGAGGATCAGCAGAATGATCAGCAAGATAGTCACCCACATATCAGTCGGGGCGGATTTATTTTTTTCTCTATGCCCGTTTCTCCTGGAAATAAGTATATCGCCTGCGATTGTTCCCGGCAGGACGATCAACAGATACTGGAGATAGTACAATTTATATATCCAGGGGACAGGACTGAAATCCCAAACCATTTTTACCCAACCTTCAATTGGAGCAGACAGGCGTAGTGCCACAAGAATTGACATGACACCGAGACGTAGTAAAATTTTCTCCCGGGTAAAAATCCATATGATTGCGCCAAAAACCGCTGCATTGGTCAATACGACCAGTATGATATCGCTGCGCTGCAGAGAAAATCCCGAACCATCGGGAAAACTTATGAATCCGAGATACACACCGGCAGCTCCCCATCCACCAAAGCGCAGCAATCGCCGCAGCCAGGTATTCCAGTTTAACGGAAAGCGGGTGTACATTAAAAACATGAAGAAAAACCCCAGCAACGCCAGCAACCAGGTCCGGGGGTTCGGTTCAGGATTTAGATTCAGGGGTTTGATATGTTGCAGGAATATGGCAAAAGATCCTAACAGAAAGCCACGCCCGAGAATACGCAGAATTAATTTCCCGGTTTTTTCCCCGCTTTTGATGCGTCTGGTAAGGGCAACCGGTATGGCGGCACCAAGGGCAAATAAAAATAGCGGAAAAACAAGATCGACCCAGGTAAGACCAGGCAGATCGGGATTAAAATGGTGCTCTGGCGGTGGCAGGCTGGGCATGATACATCCATGCCGGCAAAATACCATATGGCCCCATTCCTGATAGAACCATTAATAATATCGCCAGTCCACGCAGAGCATCCAGTGCCCCGAGACGATTTTCGGTTTCCATGGATCAGGCCTTCCGGGCGGCGATAATCGCCAGTTGTTCATTTGGCGGAATCTTTTGCAGTTCAATATCTGCCAGGGCCGTTATCTGCGAAGCTTCCACGAGTCCGCACATATCCAGGATCCGGGAACCCATAAGAATATACACATCGGGCACCAGGGCACCCGCATCACCAAATGTGGTCAATTCGGCAATATATTGTTTTATTTTCGCTTTAATCTTATCCCGGCTGACCTGTGCCACCTGACAATCCTGTATCTGTAAGCGCACAATACCTTCGCGATCGATCACACGAATATTCAGGCGCTCCATTTTGACCAGTCCGAAGAGCCGAGATTTCTTTTCTGAAAATCCCATAATATACAGAAAAGAAGTTTTTCCCAGTAATTTGACCTGATCAGGGGTACACTTCAACGAATCGGCCGTGTTTTTTTTAAGATCATCCTTACTAAGCTCCCTGATTTCCACATCACGTGTTCTTAATTCACTTGAGCCGGTGGCAACCGCGTTCACCCTTTTATTACGTGTATCAACTTCAACACTTACTTCAATACTTTCGGGCACTGCGCCCATTGCCTGAACGGATCTGACCGCTTCCTGGCGGATTGCAAGCAAATCTGCCTCGGTCGGATTGACGATACTTCTTTCGACAGAATCACGAATGATACCAAGGGCGACACCAATGGCCGAGATAACTTCACAATTTTCGGTAAGAGTATGCTTGAAATCCAATTCCCGTGCCGTAAAGGGTACAAGGGCGGGTGCTCCACCTCCGCCACCAACAAACCGGATCAGGTCAGGATCCAGTTTATACTCCCGGATCAACTGTCTGATCACCGGTTCGATCTTATTTGCCGAAAGTTTTAATATATCGGTCGCCAAAGATCTGGGATCCCGTTTGGTTTTCTCACCGAACCGCTTAAAAAAGCTGTTTACCGCCTTCAGGTCAGCTGACCCGTGTCCGGCCTCCCGCACGAGATCAAGATAATAGGCAGCTCCGGTCGGCGTGATGGTGTATTTTGGCTTTTTTTCGCCTTTTGTTGTTATCGCAAGATAATCATCCGGATCGCTCTCCAGCGGACGGATATTTATTATTTCACAATCGGCAAACTTTTCATCAGAACTAAAGGACACATATCCAAGTTTGGCTATGTGGGCACTTCTGGGTCCAACATCAATGATTTGATTTTCCTTTATTCGTGGGATTGATCCCCCGGCAATACCCAACGTGCGTACATCCAGAGTACGGAGAAACAGACGGTTACCTCCGATCTGCGCACTTTTTACCTGCGGTTTACCGTTTCTGATCACAGATATATCGGTGGAAGTTCCGCCGACTTCAATAAATATGCCATCGGAAACTCGGGCGTACATCAATGCAGCCGTTACACCGGCTGCCGGACCGGAAAGCATGGTCAGGATCGGTCGTTTCCGCATTTCTTCGATATCCATAATTCCACCGTCAGAACGCATGATCATCAAAGGAGCCGTAAGGCCGGTTTCGCGCACGGATCGTTCCGTCATATCGGCCGTTTCGAGCATTTTGGGAAGCATGCTTGCATTGATTACCGCCGTACGGGTCCTTATCCGCAGTCCATACAGTTTTGAAATGTCGCTCGCAGCCGTTGCCCGAAGACCCAATTCTGTGACAACCTGCACGGCTTTGTGTTCATTCGCGGGATCATCCACCCCAAAAGCTTCGGATGCCACAATCACCTGCGCACCCTGTTCGGTCAACTTACCGACGGCATCGCGTAAAATACGATCATCAGGAGGATTTGTAACATCCAGATATACGTGGCAGGTGGGAAGATATTTTCCCGGCGCCAGAAGAATATTATCTGCTCTTGTCTCACGTCGGGCAATACGCCCCTCAAATCCTTTTCCCATTCCGACAATTCCGACTTTTGCCACATCTCCTTCCAGAAGTGCATTTGTCGCCTGGGTTGTGGAATGGGCGATCAAGATTACCTCATTGGCTGAAATCCCTGTATTTTTAAGCAATAATTGCAACGATTCCACCACGCCCCTGGCCACCCCCTGTGTGCTGGTATGGGTGGTTGGTACACAGGTTTTACCGATAATACTGAAATCAGCAATATCAATCGCCACGGCGTGGGTGAAGGTACCACCGACATCGATACCAATCTTGATTTTACGGCTCATCTGTATTTACGATGGGTATATATTGAATTGTTGAATTGTTTAACTGTTTAATCGTTGAACCGGAACTTGATTTAATCTTTCTGCTCTGTTGCTTTGTCGCTTTGCTACTTTGTTTCTTTTAGATCCTTACTCCTTTACTCTTTTCCCTTACCCTCTTCCCTTAACCCTCTAAACCATAAAAAACAACCCTGCTGCGATCAGCCCGGCGACCGCCAGCAGCCAGGTATAAGGCAGGGTATTCCATAAGACCTTTTGCACATCCTGACGCATTTCGTTGGCCAGCCATACATTATGCGTGTTTGTCGGATCGCTGATTCCCTGAACCTGTCCTACCGCGAGCAGTAATCCCATCACCGCTCCGGCACTCATTCCACTCGCCAGTAAAACAGCTGCCATTCCATACCCCATCCCCCAGACATTGAGCGGTCCCCGGTAGAGAGCCAGAGGTGCCGCCATGCCAAAGATCAAAACATAGCCGAATATGTTCTCCGGCACAACTGCCTGGATAACCGGACGTAGAAGATTGAGCACCGGCCATCCTTCCGGATGTGCTGCCAACCATGTGTCTCCTGGACCGATCACTGCATTGAGTAGCATACCGATACCGAGCATTAAGGCCACCGCGGGCATTACGACTGCACCCCCTTCCAGAACCGACTGAACAAATATATTCAGACCACCCTTCCGATAGGTTGCGATAAATCCATAGACCAGACCGCAGATAAAAGCCGCGATAAAATTCACACCAAAGATCAGGATCAGCAGCAAAGGAATTAATGGTGTAATGTAGGCTGTCCAATATATGCGCTGGGAATTGATGTCTTTCATCAGGATCTTCTGATAAACACTTATTAAAAAGAGGAGTACAATCAGAACAGCCGTCACCCATTTGAGAAACGACCCTATACCCAGCATTACCTGCTTAAGGAACGCCAGTGTACCCTGGTCAGCCTGAGTGTATAAAAATAAGCAAATAGTCATAATGATCATCAGGCCGATGGAAATACGTATAATTCGGCGAAAATTCAGGGGCTGTCCATCCCGGTAGAGTTGGATAAAAATATACAATAAAGAAGCAATGAACGTCAGCAGGAACATGGTCAGAGCAAAAGGGCGTATCTCATCGATCGAAAGGCCCATCACATCCACATAGACCGCCCAGTTGCCGCATTCAGGATTCCCCCCATGCTCAGGCCGATCAAGAATATCCCCACGACGGTCATAGGGCCGATACCTACGGAGGACATGATCGGCAGCACGATAGTGGCGACCATAATTATCGCTCCTAATCCACCAAGGGTAGTAAACAGCAAGGTGATCAGGAGCAGCATTATAATGCCGATCACAGCCGGATTATCTCCGGCCAGTTCTGCCCCCTTTTTGATAAAATTTTCCGCGACACCTGTCTTTTGCAAGAGAATGCTCAACATGCTTCCGAATAGAGCCACCGTATAGGCCGTGTGCAGTTTTACCGCCCCCAGTCCAATTACATATTCAATCGTATCGGTCAAAGAAACCCCACCGATAAGCGGAATAAGAAAGGCCATAACCGGGAGCGCGATCAAGGCAGGAATTTTCCTGAAAAACATAGACAAGGCCATGACCAGAAAAACGAATATGAACAATATGATTTGGAGGGAGGCCATATAATCTGCGGTTGTTATTTTATTAATTTGTTAAAATTGAAGTAACAAAGTTTCAAAGAGACAAAGAAAAAACATTTCTGCCCTGTCAATGATTCCTTTGCCGCTTATTTTAGCAATATCATCTTCTTTATCGACTCCCGCTTACCGGCAGACAGACGGTAATAATAAATTCCGGAGGCATAACGGGAAGCGTTGAATCTGATCTGATGTTGCCCCGGTGAAAGTCGCCCCTGATAAATTGTGTCGATTTTACGGCCGGTGGTATCAAAGATATCAATGGCAACATCTTTTGTATCCATCATCAGGACGGGAATCGTTGTGACCGGATTGAAGGGATTTGGAAAATTCTGTCCCAGCAGAAACTCGCCGGGGATCCGGTCACCTGACTGGCTATCGCTTCCGAACCCTGTCGGGTCACCTATAATTCTGTTTGAATTCAGTAACATCACGGCATCGGTAAATACGAGACGCGTTCCAATATTTTCATTCGTCAATCTGATAATTTTTATGGCATCGCCCTGTTCAAAATAAAAATCACCTAATTTAAGCCAGCGGGCATTTGCGATTTTCGATTGATCGACAAGCACAGTATCGGCGTTAATCGCTTTGAGGATTTCGTAGGAAGCCTCACGGGCAGCATTGAAGAACTGGATAATATATGCATATACTTCGTACCATCCGCTTTCCGGAATATCTGCAGAATATTCGATCCAGGCGCTTGATGTGTTATCGGCATAAAGACAACTACTGCCATCATAACCCGGGATGTTACTATACAATACCCAGTTTTCAGATTTTTGCACACCCGGGTCATCCTCGTTGATAATAATCGCCTGTTTTCGCCAGCCCGCTTCCCGATATGGAATTTCAACCTGATCACTATATACCGTTGCCTTCAGTGTATCCAGGTATGATAGCAGATTTTTATGATACCAGATGACATGTCCGGGTAACCCTTCCGTTCTGGTGGTTTGAACCATCTTGATCAATTCACCGGGAGGTGTTGTTATTCCATTTGCCGTTGTTGAAATACCAGGATATAATTTCTGGGGATCCAATATTTTCTGATACTCCTGGCTCAATCGATATGCATACTGATCATTGCTGGCGAAATACATTTGCGTACTTACAAGATCCAGATAGTTATTATTGACCCACGCGGTCCAATCCTGACAGAACTGTTCATAACCATACCATAACGGTGCATTGGTCATGGTAATATCCGGATTATAGGCCTTAACCGCCAGACTCAGGCGTTCGACAAAGGCATTTAATTTGTCAGCGCGCCACCTGATCCACTCGCTGTCAAATTGATTTGCAGGCGGATCGCTGCCGTTGTGTTCAGCCCGATATAATCCAACGGTGGCAGAATCATAACCACAGTCAAGATCAGGATACCGAATGCGGTCAAACTCAATGCCGTCGATATCATATTTTTTAACCACCTCAAGCGTCATATCAATCAGGAATTGCTGGGCTTGTTCGTTACAATGACTCAGCCAGCGGTATTGGATATCGCCATTAGCGATAAAAATACCCGTGCCATTCTTTTTTTTCGCGAACCACTCAGGATGTGCCAGATAAATATCATCGTTATCCATCTGAGTGGCGGCAAAACCGGCTTCAAACCAGGCTTCCACTTCAATTCCCACACGGTGTGCCTCGGCAATCATTTCCTGTAAAACATCCCTTTCCCCTACACCCGGATCGGTCCATTTACCGGTAAGATTATAGAAAACTTCACTCCTGAAATAAGGATAACCATAACGCCACACATCAACATATACGATATTGATATTGGCAGACGCCAACGCATTCATCCACTCGGCAATCTCGGTTTTTTCAGGGTAATCCGCGCCGGCCCACGCGACCCAGGTTCCACGAAGTTCCTGAGCTTGGGCCTGAAGAAGGAAGGGGATCAGGAATAAAGTATTGATCATTAATTTTAACTTTAACACGATCCGGTCCGTCTTTTTTGTTTTAAATTTTGCCGCCCCGTGTATGGATATCCGGAGCTGCATATATGATCGTTCTTCGGAAAATTCATACAACGTTACAATAGCTAAAAAACCATTTGCCGATTCAACATTGAAACGGTTAAACCATTCAATAAAAAAGCAGGGCAAAACCCTGCTTTTTTTATTTTATCACTACCATCTTCCGGGCCTGGATATCCCGGTTATCCACATTAAGACGGTAAAAATAGATTCCTGAACTCAATTTACCGGCATCGAAACTAACGCTATAGGCTCCGGCTTTTTTATTGCCCGAGACAAGTTTTTGCACAAGCTTTCCGGTTATATCATAAACATTAAGATTAACCCTTGCAGCAACGGGCAGACTGTAGTCGATAGTGGTCACCGGATTAAAGGGATTGGGATAGTTTTGTGAGAGCGTAAATTCGCGCACGATTGAAGCCGGTTGATCTTCAATTGAAGCAGCCGTACCCATAATTTTTACGTGATCGGTATTGGTTGGAAAAAGTCCACCCGCCAGACTATCCACATAAAAATAATGGGTGAAGGCAGCACCGTTTCCCGTGGGATTTATATCCGGAAAGGCGGAGAGCACAGCACCACTGGCCCCTGTTTCGGACACATATACCATAATACCAAGTGCTTCAAAATCCGTATCCAGACCTGGTTCATTAAGAATCGCCGCAAATTCTGCCAGTTTGCGGTATCCGGTATCGGCATAGGCAAGGGCGCCCTGTGCGGCAAGATTGCCGTCAAAATCGGTTTTGTCCCATCCTGAACCGTTCCATTTGTACCGGGAGCCGATCATAAAATCCGGCTCATTCCAGGGTTCGATCATGAATACCACATCTGCTTTGAAGGGCAATTTTGTAACCCCACCGGCATCTTCCGGTGGAGTTGTGCTTCCGTTTGTGCCGGAAGGATCCTTATCAAACGCGATATACATAAAATTTGTTTCGGTCGGATCCACCAGCGTCTGACCGGTGATTCCGGTGAAGAATTTTCCCTTAGACCAGGTCAGATACATATCCCGGCCGTTGCTGTTCCCCACATGATCGGTAGGGAAAAAATCATTAAACCCATCAATATCAACCACCAATGCGCTGTCACGTGGCGTACTGGTTTTCAGCATACCCTCGAAGCTGACTGAACTCACACTGTTTTGCCCCATAACGGCGATCAACGCGTTACGTTTAGAGTCATAACTGATTGTACCTGATGCATTGGCATTTCCAATTTCGCCAGTTTCGTAAAAAAGCATACTCGAATCTGAATTACCTCCGAAGTATCCGAAATTTATATTTCCGATTTCATCTTCAAAATACTGTACCGTGCGCAAAGTTTTCGAAAATCCGTTCACAAGCGTAATAAAATTATATTTTCCGAGAATTAAATTACCTACAAAGGAAGTTCCACCAGCTGATGCAAGTGAATCCGGTACAACCGCAATCAGACTACCATCATTTGCCAACAGGGAGGGTGCTGGTGTTCCTGTATCCGCACCGTTTACCCAAACCCGGCCACCGGGTGTTATCGGACCGATACCGTGACGGGCATTTCCCGGAACCGGCAGGGTAACCAGATCAATATTTGCCAATCCAATGGGACCCTCATCTTTAAGTACAACCATTTTGACGTTCCCCTGACCGGAGGAATAGACATATTTAGCATCTCCAGAACCTATTGCCGTAAGAGCATCACCATACCGCCCGTTTTCGAGCGCATCTTCGAATACAAGTTGGGGGGATGCTTGTTCATCCGTATAACGATATACTTTGAACGTTGAACCAGGGGTAAACTGAGGTGCCGAAAGATTGCAGACATAAATAGTACCATCATCGGCTATAGCCACAAGATTTACAGGATATGTGCCCCCGGTAATGATGCCGGTATCTAATTTACCCACGGAATCGCCATTTGCAGCGTTCAGAATAATAACATCTGTTCCAAATTTACGCGTGGCAACCAGCACATGATCCGTATGCCGGTTGTAAACTGCATTCCGTGTAATATCACTTCCAGGTGTAATCAGGTTATACTTGGCCCAGTTGAGATTATAATCGGCAAAAGACAGACCCGTCAGAATGGCTAAAAGTATCAAAATTTTCTTCATAATTCCTCCTTATATATATTAGCAAAATTTAAAAATTACAAATCAGCCGGAGATAAAGGGAAAGGAGAACCGGGAAAAATTTGCTTGCTTTAATACATAATGTTCTGTTTTCAGCTTTTGTCTCTACCCTTTACCTCGTTTAGAAACGTTATTATATATACAATCGTCGGTCTAAATTTTTTCTAGTGAAAATAATACTCGAGTCCGCCTGCAATATTTAACGTCTGCAATCCCGAGACCCCTTCCAGCTCAATATATTGCTGTAAGGTTGGCCATAAATCCCCCACGACAAAACGATATTTAAACTGCAAATCAAGCGCCAGATTGTCGATGAGCAGAAACCGGGCCCCGACCCCGGCCGTGAACCCCCAGTTCCATTCCTCATTTGTGCGTGCGACAATCAGTGGGATACCCCTATCGGGATCCGCTTCGATCTGACCTCGTGTGCCTTTATAATAGTGAGGTCCCACTCCAAATGCCAAATACGGTTTTATGCTACCCCACTCGGTTATCGTATATCCGGCGTTGAATAAAAAGCCGATATGTTCCAGATTTAAATCGACCTTCTGGGCGGCGGTCCCCTGAAGATTTTTCTTATAAAAACGGACATAATCCACACAACCTTTGAAATACCATCCATCTTCCTGTTGCTCTCCGACTGCCAGTTCAAACCCGTAAGTCGGTTTGAACCAATCGGCCAGTCCTGCGACCGGACTGACATACGCTGCACCGACAGAGATACCCCATGCTCCGGACGGCTGCGCACCGACGGCATTGATCGAGGCGAATAATATAAGCGATGTCAGAATTATCTGGTCTTTAATATACATTATCCTTCCGGATCAGTAACGGAACCGAACACCGATATTGATCAATAATTTTGAATTTAGCGGAAAATACCGCTGGCTATCCTCATAGATATTAAAAAAATCTTCCAGCCACTCAATATCTTTCCGGTTCAAATATTGAATATATTTAACCTGACCGATCAGATCAATATAATCGCCGAGGGTATAGCTCAAACCCATGGTTGGCGCGAGGAAAAACCTGGTTCCTTTGTGGGAAGGGGCGAAATGCAGCAGATCATAATTGTAATTATATCTCACCGTATCTCCCGCATCCCCTTCAAACTCGTATCGGCGGGTCCAATGCTCAGTCATACGGAGTTCACGGTCATAGATCGAAATGCCAAAATCAAATTCGAGGGATGTAGTAAAAGACTCCGTAATAACAAAATCATATGCACCACCGATTGATAACCGCAGTTCTTTAAGACGCTGCGACGGTTCAAAAACTGCTGCCCGTTCGCCATTATCATAACGCAGAGTCCGGTTGACTTCCTCTACATTTATTCCCGGTAAAAACGGGATATAGGTTTTCTCCCAGTAATCCCAGTTCCATTCGTCCAGAACATCATTTTGTTCAAAATACATATAATCATATATGACATTCAAAAATATGGACCATGATGTTGTATTGAACCGGTAAGCAAGTTGGCCTCCAAGGTTAAATCCCGAGCCGCCGTCCACACGGCGCAGTTCCAGTGGGAACTGATAACCCCCAAGAACCTTGATCTCTACCGGTAAACTTTCCTGTGCTAAAATGATAGCGGGAAGCAGGTGCAACAAGATAAGAATCTGTGCGAATGATCTGGCCACGTTCTTACAACTCCATTACGAGCGTATAGCGCAATGTATCATCCAGATATGCATGGCGCATATATGCAAAATCCAGACGAAATTTTTTCATATCGTAAATAAATTGCAATCCAAGCCCCAGTGTGTAATCTTCATCTTCATAACCAAATTTATATCCGGCTCTTAAAAATATGCTATTCAGCAGGACCCCCTCGAGTCCAAGATGTATCCGTTCATTGGCGTCGCTCAGGTGAATGGCTTCAGCCAGTACCGTCAGATGTTCGTTTTTTGTAAGATCACCAATGAGCTCGCCGGACAGGCCCATTTTGAGTAACTGGGGCATTCTAAATTTTTCATTGGCATATACGGTTTCCAGGCCGAAGTTTTGCAGAAAAGCACCAATCCGCAGGTTTTCAAATCCCATCAGGTATATAAAACCGATATCAACCACAAAATTATCTGCACTATATATATCAATATTTTCACGTACATATTTCAAGGTCGTGCCAACAGAAAACTGATCGGTCAATCGTCGCGCATACGTGAAACCGGCCGCATAGGCCCCTGCCATATATGTTCCTAACTTAATATAGGAGCCTACATCATCGATGGTCGGATTACGTGTTTTGGTTATTTCACCAAAATCAAAATGGACAACCGAGAAACCGATCGTACCAATACCGGTCCATCGGTAGCTCAATGCCGCAGCCATGTGATCGGTTTCAACATACCATTTTGCATAGGTCGCGTTTAAGGATACCGGATTTTCACTATACTCAATCAAAGCGGGATTGACAAAAATACCTTCCGAGCCGAAATCCTTCATTGATATACCGGTTTCTCCGAGTGCCTGATATCTGGCAGAGACAGGTATCTCAAGAAATACAAAACCGGCTGTGCCCACTTTGCTGAAATCCTGGGCAAATCCCGAAACAACAAATGCGCAAACCAGCAAAACCAGCAGTATAATATGTCCACTTCGCTTAATCATAAATCTGAATTTGCCCCGCTTAATCCATTCCGTTGAACCTTTTGCCTTTTGCCTGTGGCCTTGCACTTTTGGTCTTGCAACCTAGTTAATAATCGCAAACTTCCCCCGTTTAACCTCACCTTTGTCATTTTCCAGATGGAAAAAATACATGCCGCTCTTTACATACTGTCCGAAATCGGTAATCTGATTCCAGCGGATCACCCCGGAATTAAGTGTGTTATGCTTAATTGTCTTGACAAGATCTCCCCGCAGCGTAAATATGCGCAGTGTACAATTTTCCGGCACACCGACAAACTGAATATCTTTCTGAGCGCCCGGTTCCAGAAAACCCGATTGTCGGTAGAATGGATTAGGAACAACAACCACTTCCTCCACGGTCGATTCGGTGGGCCGCAGCGTGGTATTTACCGGTCCCTTTCGGTTGCAAAAGATGGATGATTCCAGGGGCGGCACAGGATCTCCATTCACGATCCAGCTGGCATGCCCTTCATCATAACTGGTTACAGCATAGCTATAACCAAATCCCAGCGCTACAAAAGAATCGATATAAGTATATATACCGATACCCGGATTATAATATTTTGTATCCCCCCTGGTGATTTCGGCGATTTTTTCCCAGGGTCCAAAAGGTAATTCCTTTGACCTGTATATCCGGTATCCGGCGAGATCCGGTATATCCTGATGTGGATCGGGTATATTTTCCGCTTCATCCCCAAAGGTAATAATATTGGCAATGGCTCCCGAACGGGTATCGGCACTTATTGAAAAGGCCGGTGCCTCAGGTGACATGGGCACCCGGTACCCGTTGGCAAAATTGTATTCGATCCGTTGACTCAGATAGTTAATGGCTGAGTCAATATCGGCCTGGATTATTGCTGGTGTCGTACGGGAATCACGCGCTTTCGCAAGAGAAGAACCTCCGACAAATTCGGCAATCACCACACGGATTGAATCACGCCGGTCGATAAAAAACGGACCGAGTGAAAAATTTGTATACAGCCGGTTTGCTCCCATGGCATCGTCGTCCGGATCGGTAAAGGCCCGGGTTAACAGGGTAGGATCAGCGGTGGCGGCGTATTTGGCATTTACCCCCTGCACTTCCTGGAACGGACCCACATCCTGGGAAGGCGCCCCCGCAGACCAGGCAAAACCATTAATTTTATTTTCTACACCGTTGGTATCCGGTGGTACACTCAGAATTTTAATCCCTACTGCCCCTGGGGCAACAAATTCTGGAATCCGAATATTCTGGTTCGTGATCGGATCATACCGCATATATTCGTATGGATCAAATGACTCATCGATGTTCGGAGTGTCCTTATAATCCCCTGCCCACGAGATAACCATTTTTTTTTCAGGATCGTACCGGCTGATCGTATTTCTTGCTCCCTTGGTCAAATTGGGAAAAAGAAGGTTCCATCCACGATGATTTGGTGAAACAGCATGTGTGAACAGCAGATAAACCGAACGTAACGGATCACGACGTTGAATATTACGAATGGTATATTCGATGATCACGTACTCTTCATCGGCCTGGCATCCGGACCACTGACGAACCACCCTGCGCACTGAGATTGGCAACGGCGGATTGTCAGACGGTTCGAACCATTGTGTATTGATCTCCCATTCCGTATCGATCACCTCTTCCGCTTCCGCATTATTCAATCGAAGCCAGAAATTTTCCCCGTTCTTCCAACGTTTTTCATGTTTTTTTACCAGAAATTTATTGGACGCACCAGACCAGTCCACCTTTGTATCGATATTTTTTGTGGCAAAATCAGCCCAACCCAAAACACCACCGGTATCGTTTAACGCAGATATATAAAATCCGCCCGAGACAATATAACTGTTCGCCCCGCCAATAGACGCTTTAAGACTATCCGGATCAAAACCGGGCCAATCCAAACCAAAATTCACCCGCCCCCAGTCCCCCATGGGACCCACATCCTGGGTCAGGTAGAAAGAGTGCCACAGCTTACCTCGTTTAAGCGGAATATTATATACCTGTTGCGCCGTTACCGGAACGACGCACGTAAAAAAAACGATCAGGATGATTATTAGTCTGTTCATCATTTTTTATTTACCACAGAGACTACACAACTGTTATTGCGAGCCCGACTGAGTCGGGACGACCTAGTCGGGATGACGAAGCAATCTGTTCTGATCTCTTAAAATTTGAGATTCCTTCCCCCGACCGAGGGGGTCGGAATGACAATTTTGCCACTTTAATCAGTTTGTATGTTAATTTTAATTCTTTTTTAGTCCATGTCCTCTGTGGTTCTTCCTCAAAAACTGAATCCCAGCGAGAAAAAGATCTCCCGCGGAACATTTCGATAGACCTGAAAATAATTATATTTTGTATCGGCATAGGTCACACTGCGCAACACCCACTGATCAATATCCTCTGTGGTATATAACGGTGTCAGGTGTTTGTTATTGAACAGGTTCTGAATTCGGATTCCAGCCGTAAAATTCAGGTCTAGTAAAATAAATCCCTTCTCTATACGCACATCGGTTGTTGCCTCTGATGGATAGCGGCGATTGGATTCCACATCCAGAGTTGTTTGATATTCCGGTGACCAGAAATAAGGGGCGCCACTTTGCACCCGATAGATCAGACTGACGGTAAGATCGGCAAAAAGACGCAGCCCAAGAATCTCTGCACCTTCCCCCGGCGGAATGATATATGTAACGGTGGCGTTGAACCGGTGGCTGCGGTCTTCCGGTGCAAGAAAATCGCTTGCCGAACGTTGAAAACGCTGTTCCTCAACAGGTGTAATATCAGGAAAATCAACAAATGTCCCATAGTTACCATAAGTAGTCTGGCTGAAAGCATAGGAAAAGCGGTAGCGCCATCGACCGGGTGTTCTGTTCGCTAAGCTGATTTCAATGCCCCGGGAAGTACCATAACCCTGATTGTTATAACTGATATAAGTAAAATCAAGTCCATCACCGCGGCTGACCTTGCCGCTGGAAGAACGCACATAAACGGTTGATACCTGATCATTCAGATCATTATAATAGGTGACGATATCGAGTTGATGGGTATCCCACAAGTTTTGTTGTACCCCGACTTCATAATTAATACTCAACTGCGGTTTTAGATTTGGATTGCCATAGCTTCCCCACCCAAAACTGGTTTGATTATCCAGTGCCCGGTTGATGATCGGCATCGATCGAAAATGCCCATACTGAAGCCGGAATGCGGTTCGATCTCCAATCGGAAACGAAATGCCGACACGTGGTGAGACCGAAGTGAACGTTTTTGATGGTTCCCACTCCGGTATCCCGGCAGATTCACTCCCCTCCGCCGGATAGAAGACATTGTATTTATCCTTTGGGGCATCGGCACCATAATTATAGGCATCAAACCTCAGGCCGAGATTGGCCACCATGCCGGAAAATTCCAGCTTTATCCTGCACAAAAGTACCCACATACCAGGTTTTTGCTTTATAATTAGTGGCAAATCCGGTCCGCCAGATAAATGCCGAGACCGCCAGAGACGATGAGGCATTATAATCCTGATCCATGAGATAGGCTTCAATACCGGTCTTGAACAGATTGGTCCGGGTTACCTGACCGGTAAATATAATTTTACCTTCATAAAAATCGGTTACCGAGGCCTGATTGTAAAGACTCGACCAGGTATAATATTGCCGGTAATCCTCGAACCACGGTCCTTTATTTTCGATCTGACGATTTTCAAGATCAAAAGGGTGTTGCTGGATATCGGTCTCAGTGGATGGTGTCGGCGTCTGAAGAGCATACAGGATCTCATTTTGATGGGTTACGGTCGCTTCCATAAACGAGAGTGGCGAAAATATATGCTTGAAGGAAAGACTTTGAGAAAATACGGACTCTTCACGGGGAGAATCATAAATCAGCGTGTATTTTCGCTTTGCCCCGTCACGACCCCACAGCCCTGCCCAGCGGACATCATCAGAACCGGAACCCATTCCGGAAAGATACTTCTGGTAGAGCCCGGTAACTTTGAAATTGTTCTCTGCTGAAGGTTTAAATGCCAGGACGAGTGACAAATTGCTCAACTGCTGTACCTGTTCGCGGGTCGGCAGACGCGTAGGTTTATTTTTTAATTCGCCGGAGAGAAAAAAATTGAGTTTTGTCCCGTCACGGCCAAGGGGACCCCCAAAGCTGAATAAATAACGGGTATAGGCAAATTTACGATAATCGTATACGCCGAAAATATTGTCATCGGAAGGGGTATGATTTTTAACCCAGAGATTATAATTACGGCGGGCTTCCGATGTGTCGACTACGCCACTTGTATCATTTGCAAAATAGGGATACCAACTTTCAACATTTCCCCACTTCTGCCATTCAAATTGATTTTTGGAATATACATAGTCCCCCCAGTGATATTGCCCGGGTGGCCGGAATTCAAACGTGAAACCGCCGTTAAATTTCGCCCCCCCTTCTTTGGTCACCACATTGACAACTCCGGATTGCGCATTGCCATATTCGGCATTGAAACCACCGGATATAACCTCCATTTGTGATATGGCCAGGGGATTGATATCGTATTTCCAGCTGTTTTCCGATTTGGTACCGGTGCCGTATGCCGGCACACCGGTATTGGTATTCAGGCTCTTTATTCCGTTTACGGAATAATTGATCTCAAAAGAACCGCCTCCACGGATACTCAGGGTGCCGTCCGCATTGCGATTGATACCCGGAGCGAGTTCAAGTACATTACGCACCCCCTCTACCGGTAAGGGTCTTAAATCTGCTCCATCCACATGGACGGACGAAAATGTTTTATCATTTTCAACAATCGGACGCTCCGCAGTTACGGTCACCACATCATCCAGTTCCAGTGTGGCAAGAATCATCGCTTCGTCAAGGCGGGTTGTCCGGTCGATCATTACTTCAACGTTTTCAACCTGCCTGGTTTGGTAACCGATATATTCAAAAACGACCATCTGTATTCCCGGCGGGACATTCAGGATCACATACTGCCCATCCTGATCCGTAGCGGCCCCCAATAACTGATTCCGAATACTGATGTTAACCCCTGCCAACGGTTCACCATTCTCATCATCGGTCACCGTTCCGGCAATTTTTCCCGTGGACTGCGCGGTTAATTCCAGTGGAATTATAAGTAGCAGAAATAATAAACGTATTTTTTCCATGATGAGATTGTTCAGGACATAAACAAACTTATTTTAGTTAACTGGCTCTTTGAAGTCAACGAAATTTTATTATAATTTTCGTTATACTACCTGGCGCTTTTAAATGGTCTTATTGCTTTTTTATTATAAAACGTTCTCAGGAGGTTTTTAGCCAGTTCGTCTTTGTTTTTTCGTATTCCCTCATAGAAGAAGAATACTTCACCGGCAAATCCCATTGAACGGTTATATCGGATACTTTCTTCAAGAAACGGCCAGGAAATACGGTAATCACCGACGTTTATCAATATTCCGGGATAGATCAGGTCGATTTGCGCAGGATCGATATGTAAACTGTCCGGATGAATTGCATTGATCACTTTTTGATACGCAGGCATATCATAACGATAGCACTGCGGAATGATCAGATCGGCATACCCGTCGCGCAGCCACGTGTGCCAGTCCTGCAAATATTCCTCATACGCCCAGGGAAGAATGCTGGGTGCCCAGGTAACCAGGACATCCGGTTTGATGGTTTTTACCCTTAAATACAGGGAGCGGGCAAAGGTATTCAGTTTTCCCGCTCGCCAGCGTTGCCAGGCCGGATCACGGAAGTCGTCGGGAGGATATGCCCCTTTATGCTCTGACCGGTAAAGGGCTACGGTATATCCCGAATAGCCGCCTTCTATTGGTTGTGCAGGCAGGCGATCGTCCCCCTGCACTCCATCAATATCGTAATTCTGCACGACCTCGACAACCAGGTCCATGATGAATTGCTGTACTTCCGGATGATACGCATTCATCCATTCGAATCCATTTTTGGTGAGCAGATTACCGGACCGGTCCTGTGCTGCCCAATATGGTTTTTTAGCCAGTATCATGCCACCATCTTTTTTATGGGAGGTTGCAAATCCATACTCAAACCATGGAATCACCGCAATATTTCTTCGATGCGCTTCTTCAATGACTTCTTTCAACGGATCCCGGCCCTCAAAATCATCATTCAAGGGATGATTGAATATCTTTTCCATAATTGCACTGGGATACAATGTTCTGGCATCATTCCATACCACCGGAAAAACGACATTAAAGTTATGATCCGCGAGAAACTGCATGGCTTCGGCTATCTGCTCACGACTCTCGAACACCTGGCTGTCCACATTAGTCAACCATACACCACGTATTTCGGCAGGTTGGGCGTTAACCAGCTGGAATAAGCACAAATTAATCAGAAGAAGTGAACGACTTAATCTGTTCATTTTGGACTTTCTTCAAATTGGTCTAATTGGTTTGTATTGACTCTCCGATTATCCTATTACAACCCAATTCGTATCCGGTAGTGCGAAAAAGAGCCGGGTTACGGAAAATTAATCCGTTTACTCGGCTTTCAGATAACGGAACCAGTTGAAATACAGCAGTAAACTCATGACTGCAAATACAATGCCCAGGATGGTGGTATAGTCCCATCGCTTCATAACCATGCTCATCATGGTCAGAAATAATGCCAGCTGCCATATTACCGCATATAACGTGCTTACCCGGTCACGTATCGTTTCCCTTCGTATACCGGTTTGTTCGCCTGCAGGTATCGCCATGGCAACCGGTCTCCAGAATCCAAACGGTCTGGTTATTTTATAAAAATTGAGCAGAACAGCTTGCGAAGTTGCCTTAAAAAACATCGTTCCGGCAAAAGTTCCGATGAGGGATAAACCACTGACCGTCGCAAAAGCCAGGTATTCGGGTATTTCGGGAAAAATGATACGTTGCACCACTGCGGCTGCCATTCCTGTCAGTATGCCGATCGAAAAACCGTAACCGTTAAAACGCCACCAGTACCAGCGTATCAGGAGGGGGATCAGCAACCCTGCCCCGATGCCCTGTGAAGCTGAACGCTGAAAATATATTCCGATCCCAACCATGGTGATCAGGTAAACAACAATGATCCCAATATCCAGAAGTGACATTATTTTCCCTTGCTATCGCGAATCTTTGTTTCAACAGTCAGAATAGTCTGAATTAAATCGGATATAACGACAGGCCTCGGCTGGTCATCAAGATTGATCACCAGATAAAGGCATTTATCCTGCCTGAATTGACGATATGCCCGAATCAATCGCTCCTGATCACTGTATCGACGATGGCCATTCAGCGGTGACCATAGTTCCAGGGTTGTCAGACACCCGAGGGATGGCGTATAGGGATAGAACGGTTGGCCCTGGTAAAATTCCGGATTAATGGTTGTTCCATGGGCAATAATTTCGGTCCGACCTGCTTTTCCGGCATAATATGTCTCGAAGACGGGTAGATAACTCTGCCAGCCTGATGGTAAAAGCCTGCGATACCGTTCAATTGTCCACACGGTGTCCGGATCGTTTTCTGCAATCGTAAATTCCCTTAAATCTGCCTCATAGGGCAGACGTAGTTGCAGATTTCTGGTTGGACCGATAAAAACATTATTGGAAATTTCGGTGCCCTTGACTACAAATAAACCCTGCGGGGTATTCCCATTGGTCAGATATCCGGGCATATTGGAGACGGCCATTGACAGTTGCGGAATGCCAATAAGTTCGCCTTCCTGATTCCGTAGAAAATAGCCATTTTGGTCACGCAGAATTGTCAGACCCGGATACCTGCGATCGCTACGTTGAAATGAGAAAATTACCGGTATACCCGGTAAAAACCCGTGCGCAAGCAGTTCCTCAAGTTCAGGCAATTCAGGCTGCATATCCGCAAGATCTGACGCGAGCAGGTACAGAATAGGATCCTTCTGCCAATCGGGAAACCCGTTAAATAATATTTTCAGATAGTTCTTTTTTTTTATTTCTTTGCTTTCCCTTATCAGATAATTCACCGCCATGGCAAACAATTTTGGGTAAGGCGTTTCGGTAATAAATGCAGACATTTCTTCCCGGAAGATATCCGGATACAATCCGAAGACCGCTTCAAGCAGTGAGCGCTGCCATTCCGGATCCAGGTAGGCCAGTTGTTTCATACCCATTTTTAAGGCCGCAAGCAGACTGTCATCACGGAACTGCATCAGTTCTGCAGCCCAGAGAGTACCCTGCCATCGATCCATGTTTTCAGTGCTCCAGTTCAGCCTGGAATCCAGAATAATTTTATGCTTTAAATCCTGTTCAAATTGTATCCTGTTCATGGCAATTGTCCGCTCGGCCACCAGTGGCTCATCCGTCTTCCGGCATCCCAGCATAGAGAACATTACCATAGATAAAATAAAAAGGTTTTTCATCAGATTTTACCCAGCTTGATTGACTTTAGATAAAATTCCCAGCGTTCATCACAGGCTTTGCATGAGCCCGGTTCACATAACAACTCCTGCGGGTGGTTGCGAAAAAACAGACATCCTTCTTTCAGCAGGTCTGACACCGATATATGATAGGCTTTCAGACTTTTCCGGAAATATGGTTTGATAAAAACACCGTCTACCAGAAATTTTTCAAAGCGTACAAATGACTGGCTACATCCCGGAATTTCACGTAATGTTTGTTCACCAGTAGAGCTCTACTCCAATTGGTTCCACCCTTAAATGTTCCCAAGGTGAAAAGTCATACCAGGGGACCGGTGCCAGGTGTTCCAGGTAGTGGCCAAAAGTCAGCGCTGAAAAATTAACACCAATCAGACATACATAACCATCCGGCCGCCCGCTGATCCATTCGAGCACACTCCCATTCCCCAAAGGACTATCCGGCGAATTATCAGCACCGATCTCTTTTGCCTGGCCCCACAAGCAGAACGAATGTGTAGGTCCGGCCGTGCGGAGAACACCAGGCATCCTGCGAAATGTTTCCGAGACCGCCCCGACCAGAGAAGGTGAATGCTCGCGATGGAACTTCATATCCGGATATCCTCTGCGCCTGAAATTATAGGTAAATGCAGGCATAATCAGTGATCCATCCGAACCTATTTGGTTCATGAGAATCTTTAAAAAATATTCGATCTTGATCCCCGGAAAGACTTTGCTAATTTGACGGTAGGCCGTATGCAATAAAATATGTTGGCCATGTCTGATACCTAATGCATAAAAATAGTCGCTTAATGTCACATTTGTCGTCATTTTATTTTGTATTTGTGGTTCGCAGCATGGGAAATGTAGATAAAACCGCACACAATTTATCAAATATCAATTATCAACAGGACAATTTCAAGATCAATTGCAGAAATGGACAAAAATTGATAATTTTAAGTTTTATATTTTCCACAACTGAAAATGACCTTATGCACCGAGTATTTTTCCTCGCTTTTCTTTTTGTTACCGGAATCACGGTCGCGCAGCCACCTATAGAATTTCGTGCAGTCAAACTTACCAATGTAGATAGCGATGTCCTCAATTCTAACCGATCGATTGCGAGGGCTATGGATTACCTGCATTCAATCGGAATAAATACCGTATTAACTGTTGTGTGGAATGGGAGTGGTGCAACCGGTGATTGCACCCTATACCCCAGCGCTCTTATGGACAGCCTGTTCGGTATTCCGATTCATCCGGCATTTATCAACCGGGATCCGCTGGAACGGGTAGTGATCGAAGCTCATCGTAACGGTATTGAGGTATTGCCCTGGTTTGAGATGGGATTTGCCACTTCATATTCCCAAAACGGTGGACATATTCTTGAGAAATTTCCCGACTGGGCTCTGTATGATATAAACGGGAATCTGGTCGTAAAAAACGGTTTTGACTGGATGTCCGCCGTAAACCCGGATGTTCAGGATTTTATCCGCGATCTGACAATGGAAGTTGTTGATCATTATGATATTGATGGTGTCGAGTATTCGGACCGCATACCGGCTATGCCGGTTGAAGGGGGATACGATCCGGTAACAGTTGCTGTGTATAAATCTGAACATAATGGTAATACACCACCGGAAAATTTCAGAGATACGGCCTGGAAACGATGGCGCGCCGATAAACTCTCCGCCTTTTTTCAATCAGTCTTTACGGTAATTAAAGGAAAAAGTCCTCATCTGCTTGTTTCCTCCAGCCCGAGTATTTATCCCTGGTCATATGAAGAATACCTGCAGGATTCAAAAACATGGGTGGAAAGTGGTATCGTCGATCATATAATTCCTCAACTTTATCGGTATGATTACAGTGAATATTTATATGAACTGAACAGATCATTGGCCAATTTTCCCAATGACCGGGAAATATATTTCAGCGGTATGCTGATCAGTGTCGGTGGTTATCTGATAAGTCCGGAATACATGCTAGATGCGATCGCCGCCAATCGTGAACGAAACGTTGCCGGAGAAGTCTTTTTTCTTTTACGAAGGATTACGGGCCAATGATAATCAGCTGGGCGATACCCTGCAGGCAGTATTTTACCAGGAACCGGCTATACCCCCCCACCGCAAGGGAAATGTCTGGCGGCCCCCGGCAAAAATTGTTAACGAGGATGAAGCGGGCACGATACAAACCGGCAGCTGGCAAGCATCCTCGGTCGAAGGATATCAACCGGGTATCCTGGTCAATTCAACAACGGCATTTGCCTCGCTTGACTATTATTTGAAAGTGCCTTTTGATGCATGGTTTGATATTTATGCTTACAATGTAACCGGTCCACTGGCAGCAAAAAAAGCGACCTACACGGTTTACCATGGTCAGGATTCGATGACCGTGACCATCGATCAAACCAATTCCTACCGTGAAGGTTGGCAGCAATTGGGAACAGGTTTTCTCCTGGCGGGCGAGCGAAGGATTGTTCGGCTGGACAACCGTCACCGCTTGGGTACAGAAAAAATGACAGCTGACGCCATCATGATCATGATTAATCGGAAACTATCTCAAGATGTCATCGTGACCGACCGTCAAGATCCACCAAATCAGAATTCCCAGGCCGTAGCGGATTTTACTCTGATGCAGAATTATCCGAATCCGTTCAATGCATCAACCAGAATTAGATTCCAGATCCATCAGGCCGGGCATGTTTCGTTAGCAGTGTATGACATCACCGGGAGAAGAGCGGCCATCCTGCTGGACGAATGGCAGACACCAGGTCTATATGATCTTTCTTTTGACGGAAGCCTTTTATCCTCGGGTGTCTATTATTACATTTTGCAGCAGAATGAACGGCAGCAGGTGCGGAAGATGGTGTTGGTGAAATGACGTGAAGGCACAAAAATACACAGGCACAGAGGTTCAAAACAGAGACTTTGCTTAACCAGGCTCTTTTTGGTTTTTATGCTCATTCGTAAAAAAAATTTAATCTTTTTATACAGAGGCATACTAAAATATCAGAAATTTATTTATATAATTTAGCCAGATATTCTATTTTACCAGGAATAAAAAAGATGCAGTTGAATTGACAGATAAAAAAAATTCGCAGAAATTATAAAGTTAAATTATTTGTGCCTTTGTGCCTTTCAATTCGGCAAATATTCAAATGGATCAAAGCAATATTTTCACACATCTCGCTAAATCTGATACGATCCGGTTCGGCACTGACGGGTGGCGGGCGGTTATCGGTGATCTGTATACGATAGAAAATCTGAAAGTCATCGCACAGGCGCTTGCAGATTATCTGCATGAAAATTCCGGTGACCATGTCAGTGCGGCGGTTGGCTATGATACACGCTTTATGTCAGTTGAATTTGCTGAGGTTGTCGCGGAGGTGCTGGCTGCCAATAGAATACAAGTTTTTTTGTCCACCGACATAATCCCCACGCCGGTGCTCTCTTTCACGGTAAAATACCGCCAGCTCGATGCCGGGATTATGCTAACCGCCAGTCATAATCCATTCTTTTATCATGGCGTAAAATTCAAAGCCCCTTTTGGGGGTCCTGCGACCACCGAGATGACCAACCGGATTGCCCATTTTTTAAATGCCCGCCCCCCATGCAAAACAGGCACTTCCGACAAGACCCGGATTAAAAAAACAGATTTCTTTCCGGCATATCACGAACAGGTCATATCTCACCTCAATATTGAAGCGCTTAGCAATTTTAATCATACCGTTTTTTTTGATCCCATGTACGGGGCGGGACAGGGTTATTTAAGAAAATTACTTGCCGGGCTACCGGTCAAAATCAGATCTCTCCATACACGAAGAAATCCCCTGTTTGGCGGTCTGTATCCGGAACCGATACTGAAAAATTTACAAGATTTAAAAAAAAGAATTGCAAACGAACCGGGTAATCTTGGAATTGCGACCGACGGGGATGCGGATCGTTTTGGCGTTTTGGATCGTGCAGGCAACTTTATTGCTGTGCATGAATTGCAGGCTCTGCTCTTTACCTATCTCTGGGATATCCGCGGATGGCGCGGACAGGTTGTCAGGAGCACATCGATGGCCGATTCAGTTGACCGGCTGGCCATAAAAAGGGGGGCAGAGGTTTCTGAAGTACCGGTCGGGTTCAAATATGTAACAGAAGAGATGCTCCTCAGGGATACGTTAATAGGCGGAGAAGAGAGTGGCGGATTTGGCTACGGCAGGCATATCCCGGAACGGGATGGTCTGTTCTCCGGCCTATTGCTGCTTGAGCTGTTGGGTTATTATAAGTCGGATATTACTGAACTTATCACCGTCTTACGGAAAGAGATTGGTACAAAAACCTACGACCGAATCGATTTTTACCACCCGACAGTACTACTGCAGGAACGTATGGCCCGTATTAAAAAGAATATGCCCGATATGATCGGTAATTACAAAATCGTTAAGATCGATGATAAAGACGGCATAAAATTTTATTTTACCCACGATTCGTGGATGCTTATTCGTTTATCAGCGACCGAACCGATGGCACGCATTTACGTAACTGCTCCAACGCCAGATTGCGTGCGCGAGCTTCTCGATCATGGGCGGAAATTGATGATTGTACAATGAGGATGAAACCAGTAGACAGGAGTATCGATGAATAAATACGGTTATTTTTCCGGGGACCGGTTGGAATTCGTGATTACCCGACCCGATACACCTGTACCCTGGGTGAACTATTTATCAAATGGACGGTATCACGCATTGATCTCTAACACCGGCGGCGGGTTTAGTTTTTACCGGTCACCGAAAGACAGCCGGATTACCCGCTGGCGATACAATAGTCTTCCAATGGATCGACCAGGAAGATATATTTATATTCGTAATCGAAAGACGGGCGCATACTGGTCGCCAACCTGGCAACCCACAGTTACTGCATTGGACGGTTATGAATGCCGGCACGGACTTTACTACTCCCGGTTCAAAACAGGTTACGATAATATTCAGGCTGACCTGACTTTCTTTGTACCGGAAGACGATCTGGAGATCTGGCGGATTCGGTTGACAAATAATAGTGCAATAAAAAAACAACTCGATATTTTTGCATATACGGAACTCTGTCTCGGACATGCTCTGGTCGATCTGATCAATCAACCTAATGACCAGCATTTTAATGACGTTTATTTTAACAAAGAACATAAAATTCTGATGGCGAGTAAACGTTACTGGGTTACTTATTCGGGTCCGACGGTCAAACAGTCCAATCAGGCCTGGGATCGTTATGTCTTCTTTGCTTCTTCTCTGCCGGTGTCTCACTGGGACGGCAGTAAAAATAATTTTATCGGACGATGGTGTTCGGAAACAAATCCGCAGGCGGTTGAGCAGGGATATTGTTCCGACTCAGATATCACCTCTGGTGATGCGGTCGCTGCACTGCAAATGCCGCTGGATCTGAAAGCTGGCGAGTCGGTTGATTTTGTCATTATGCTGGGGGTAGTCCCAAAGCCCGAAGCGCAAACAGCAACCCCGAAACTCGTAAACAAATACCGCGACATAAAAACCGTCGACCAACAATTTGAAGCACTCCGATCCAACTGGCGTGAATATGTCAACCATGTTCATATCGATACGCCTGATGAAGATATGAACACCTTTATCAATGTATGGAACCAGTATCAAACCTCGGTTACCTTCCGCTTCTCCCGTGATGCATCGTATTACCATGGTGGATTGCTTTTTGGGCGCGGTTTCCGCGATTCCTGCCAGGATCTCATGGGACCGGTAATCGCCAGACCGGAGTGGGTAAAGGAGCGCATTCTGGAAATGTGCACCTATCAGTTTGCCGATGGAAGTACGTATCACCTTTACTATCCGCTTACCGGCGGTGGCGAACGTACGGGACACACAGACACCCCATTATGGCTACCGCTTGCAATCATGACCTATCTTAAAGAGACGGGCGATTTTGACCTGTTACAGATTGACTTACCCTTTCAGGATAGGGGAAGTACTCCGGTTTTGCAGCACCTTTATGCGGCGATCAATTATACCCTGGCCAATCTAACCGACCGGAAACTGGCAAAATTCGGCCCGGGCGACTGGAATGATACCCTGGATTATCTCGGCCGTGAAGGTCGCGGTGAGAGCGTTTGGGTGACCATGTTTCTGTGTTATATTCTGAATGAGACGATAGATTTATGCGCCCATCTGCGGGATTTAAAAATGGCTGATCATTACCGGAGAGAATATGAAATGGTTGCAGATGCCGTTAATACCCAATGCTGGGACGGGACCTGGTATATCCGCGGCACGAATGATCGTGGTGAAGAGATCGGTTCATCGGCCAATGAAGAAGGCAAAATATTCCTTAACACCCAAAGCTGGGCCGTGATTAGCGGCATCGCCAGAGAAGACAGAGCCCGACTCTGTATGGAAGCGGTTAAGGAGCATCTGGAAACCGGTAAAGGACCAAAAATCCTGCATCCGGCATACACAAAAATTGACCCGGACATCGGATTGGCCACGCGATGTGTTTCCGGCAAGAAAGAGAACGGTGCTGTATTCAACCATCCCGTATCCTGGTCGATTATTGCCGAATGTATTTTAGGGCGGGGCGACCGGGCCTTTGAGATTTACAAAAAAGCACTGCCAAATAACCCGGCAATCGATATCGATAGGTATGAAACCGAACCCTATGTGTATTCAGAATATGTCACCAGTCCGGACCATCCGACATACGGCCAGGCCAGTCACTCCTGGCTGACCGGTTCATCGGTCTGGATGCTGCGCGGTGCACTTGATTATATTCTTGGCGTACAGCCTACATATACAGGATTAAACATTGATCCTTGTTTGCCTGCGCACTTCAAAAAGGTAAAAATCGAACGAATGTATCGTGGGAAAAAATATGATATCGTCATTGAGAATCCGAAGGGCCTGCATCGAGGTGTTCAAAATCTTACCATAAACGGCAAGTCATTCACCGGAAATCTGATCGATCTGGATGATCAAAAAATCAAAACAGAAATCGAAAAAGCGAAACATATTCGAGTTGCTGTTTCAATAGGATAAACTACCTATAGCAACTGATCGGTATTATGATCTCTTTTTTGTATTATTGAGGTTGACCTTCCGATATCAAGCCGCTCTATTTTTCCGATCTGGTTTGGTTTTCAGGGTATAATACAAAAGTAACTACATCATCTTTTTTAAGATATGTTTGTGCAGCTTCCTGGATATCGGTCGCGGATAAATTTTGCACCCTTTGGTCAAACTCAAATATCGTATGCGGGTCTTCGTCATAAAAGTATACGTTTTCGAGTTTATTTAGCCAAAAATTATTCTCTTTCAAATCCTTCTCACGCGCCCGGCGCTGAATCTCCTTCACTTTTGTGAGATACAGGTCATCTACCGGCTCTGCTTTTAAACTATCAATCTGCAGCCAGACGGCTTGCGTCAATTCCTCTACTCTGTCCGGATCGCATCCGAAAGAGACAATCACCCGATAATCCTCCCGGGGGACACGTGAACCAAAGGCACTGACACTTACACCATAAGTTCCTCCCATTTCCTCCCGTAGTACCTCACGTAGTTTGATCCTTAGGACATCGGTCATGGCATCGAGGTCATAATCATTCTGTGGCGTCCAGTTAAAACGACCCGAAAAGTGAATCTGAACCTTACTTTTCGGTTCCAAACCTTTACGGACTTGTTTCTCAATAATACCTTCCGGTGTCTCAATACCAACATCTTTCCACGATTCCTGTCTTTTTATCGATGGCAAATTTGCCAAATAGGTTGTTACCGGAACACGGATAGAATCCACATTAAAATTTCCCACAAAGATAAAGGTAAAATCACTGGCATCGGCAAAGCGCTCTTTATAGATTGCCATCGAGCGCGACAAGTCGAGTTCAGCAAACATACGATTTGACCAGGGACGCCGCCGATAATGGTGACTGCCCATTGTTATCTGGATGGTATCCTGATAGGCTGCATTCGGGGCTGGCTTCGCGGTTCTGCAGAAAGCCTTCCATCCGCTTGATATATGATAAATATGCCGTGCTGTCCATGCGTGGCTCATAAAAATACAGATACACCATCTGAAACATGATCTCCATATCCCTTGGGGCAGCAGATCCAAAAAATCCCTCTTCCAGTTCACTGATATACGGAGATAGCACCGGCTAATTTTCCGGTTAATTTTTTCTGTAGTTCCATCAGATCGAATTTCCCGAGACCCGATTGCCCCATAATTTGAGTGGCTGTGATCGCCGGCAGATAGTCCTTATCAGGATACAAAGAATGCCCTCCGGGACTAAAGGCAGTCATTCTGATTTCATCATTTTTAAAATCTGTGGGCTTCAGAATTACACGAACACCGTTGGAAAGCACCCATTCGGTTATTTTAAGGTCATCTATGATCTTTTCCGATACAATTTTTCCCGATACAGGTATTACATCGACCAATGGCTCGTCAATTACCTCATCCACATATGCATTAATTTCTTTTCCATCAACGATAGCAAATACCGCGGTCAGGTCTTCTTCCGTTGGTATAACAACCCCTTCCTTTTCGGGCATATTTACCAGAATCACTTTGTTGCCGGGTGTAATCCATGCATCGGCCAGCTGGTTGACTTCTTCCAGCGTAATCCCTGGCACATAAATTTTTGCCAGATCAAATTCGTAGGCAATGCCCGGTATCGGTTCCTGCTCAAAATAATTTCGCAGAAATTCCGCCGCATAAACCCTTGACTGTGTTTTATCCCGTTCATTATATGCCCTTTCCAGGCCGCGCAGCATGTCTATTTTTTCCCGTTCCAGTTCCGTCCCGGTAAAACCATATTTTTTCACCCGGAGCGCTTCAGTTAATAATGCTTCAAGGCCACGCTGAATGCCGTTTTCAGAAACACCGGCACCAAGTGTGTAAAATTCCTTTGAGCGAATAAAACGACCTTTCGAAGAATATCCAAACAAAAACGGCGGATCGGCCTGCTGGACCAATTCACGCAAACGCGTATTCAATATACTGTTAAACAAGTTTTCTACCAGCATTTTACGATAATCCGTTACCAGTGATTCCGCCTGCACATCTTGCTTGTAATATATACTTATTGTAGATCGGGTCGCTTCCGGATCACTGGCTATTGCGAATAACGTACCATCATGATCTGGAACCGGATATAAAGGACGCTTAACGCTCGTCATCGGGACGGGAACATTTGAAAAATGTTGCTCAATCAGGGCTTGCATTGAATCCGGATTAAAATCGCCGACGGCAACCACCGCCATCAGATCAGGCCGGTACCAGGTCCGGTAATAATCCTTCAGCGTCTGATATTCAAAAGTTTTAAGTATCTCCGTCTTACCGATAGGAAGTCTCTCGGCATATCGTGAATCCTTAAACAGGATCGGAAACTGTTTATCCCGCATTCGTGAATCGGCACCACGGCGCAGCCGCCACTCTTCGATTATTACTCCGCGTTCCTTATCGATTTCCTTATCCTCGAAAGATATATTGTGCGCCCAGTCTTCGAGTATCTGAAAGGCACGATGGACGATCGCCGAACTGTCTGTCGGGATTTGCAGCATATAGACGGTTTCATCAAAACTGGTGTAGGCATTAAGATCAGGACCAAAACGCATTCCGATTGATTCCAGATAGTTGACCAGTTCCTGGCGTTCGAAATTCTTTGTACCGTTGAAAGCCATATGCTCGGTGAAATGGGCCAGTCCTTGCTGTTGATCATTTTCAAGGACCGAACCGGCATTGATTGCTAGACGCAATTCCGCCCTGTTTTCCGGCTTTTGATTGACGCGGATATAAAATTTCACCCCATTTTCAAGTACCCCGATCCTGATCTGTGGATCGACAGGTATTTTTGCGTCAGGTGCAAGATTCACAGGAATATCCTGTGCAAATATTTGAACCGTTGTAAATATGACAATACAAAAGATTATTTTAAAATATACCATCAGCATACCACCTAAATGTTTTTTTACAGATTTAATTTTTGACCATAAAAAAGACGTATGATTGTGCGTTTCTACGAATGCCTTATCCCCGGTTCAACAATTAAACAATTCAATCGTTACACGCTTCAACGAATTTAGGGATCTGGAAAAGCCAAGCCCCTACTTTGTGCCTCTGTGCCTCTGTACCTTTGTGCCTGTCAGGCTGGCAAAACTCAACTCTCCGATTTCTTTAATAATCCGCTCCGCGACTTCTGATTTAGACATAACAGGCAATTCAATCGGTTTACCCCGCTTCTTAAAAATAGTAACTTTGTTGGTGTCGTATCCGAAAGCCGCTCCGTCCTCGATTGGATTGTTGAGGACGATCATGTCGAGGTTTTTCTTACGTAATTTCTCTTTGGCGTTTGCGTGTTCATTATCTGTTTCAAGGGCGAAGCCAATCAACAGCCGCTTTCCTTTGCGTATACCCAATTGACCCAGTATATCCGGGTTTGCAACCAGATGCAGATCCATTTCAGTTTCTCTTTTTTTACCTTACGAAAAAAGACATCTTTGCTTCGGTAGTCGGATACGGCCGAATTGGCAATAACGATATCGGCGGCATCCACGGTTTCGGTCACCTTCTCATACATTTCTTCAGCCGTTACAACCGGATGGTACTCTATGCCGGGCAAAGGATTTAAATTATTCGGTCCTGCCACCAGAATCACACGGGCACCGTTATAAAACGCCTGCTGCGCAAGGGCGAAGCCCATTTTACCGGATGAACGATTTGTAATAAGCCTGACCGGATCAATTTCTTCCTCTGTTCGCCCGGCAGTTACAAGAACCGTCATGCCTTTCAACAACGATTTTGAATGTAAAAAATAACCCAGCCAATGATCGATAATATGGGGATCGGGAAGTCTTCCAACACCCTGATAACCGCAAGCGAGATCACCTTCATCCGGTTGTATGATCAGATAATCTCTTTCGGAGAGGTGCTTCAGATTTTCTTGTACGGCCGGATTAGCCCACATATTGGAATTCATCGCAGGAGCCACGACGGTTTTGCGCCAGGCGGCCAGACAGACGGTCGATAACAGATCATCACCGACCCCATTTCGTAATTTCGCAATAAAATCTGCCGTCGCAGGAGCAATAATTACGGCATCTGCCCAATCAGCCAGATCAATATGAACCGTTGCACTGAAATCATTCGGCGGAAAAAGTTCGGTATGCACTTTTCGATTGGACAGCGTTTCCATGGTCAGAGGTGTAATGAATTTCTGCGCAGACCCGGTCATGATGACCTCGACTTCAGCACCGTTTTGGACCCATCGCCGGACCAGCTCGGCACATTTATAGGCAGCGATACCACCGGTTATACCAAGAACGATCTTTTTCCCTCTAAAATTCATAACGCACCTGCTCAATAAATTTATATGTTTTTCATCAAAGACTATATATTTTACATATATTATCCACTCATCCGGTAAGAATCTTCCTTATTGCCGATACCGGACTAAAGACCAGGAAGATTCTTACCGAATGACGCTTGTATGGATTTGACTCGCCTGCTTAATCCGTTTCAGAAATCTGTAAGAATCCAGATTATGTTTTTTCTGTGTAGCCATTTGCATGGATCAAAGATTCAATTTTTTCTACGGTGTGTTCGAGTGTATCATTGATGATGATATGATCGAAATACTTGCTCCGGTCTACTTCATAATCAATTCTTTTAAGCCGGAGTTGAATAGCATCTTCACTTTCACTTTTTCTTTTGATGAGCCTTTGCTTTAGTTCATCGATAGACGGCGCCTGGATAAAAATCAGAAGACTCTCCCTAGGATAAGCCTGACGGATCGATAATGCGCCTTTTACATCAATATCGAAGACGATCCTTTTGCCCTGCCGCATAAGATTTTCCACCACCGGACGGAGGGTTCCGTAGTAATTATCGTGAACCTGCTCATATTCAAGAAATTGATTGTTTTGAATATTGGTCTCAAATTCATGTTTGCTCATAAAAAAATAATCGACACCGTTTTCTTCTCCTGTCCGCTGCGGCCTGGTTGTCGCTGAAACTGAAATCACCATATCCATATTACGCTGGACCAGACTTTTAGCTATGGTCGTTTTTCCGGCACCGGAAGGTGCAGACAAAGCAATAAATCGATACATATGGCTACTCTAAATTCTGAACCTGTTCCCGGATCTTTTCAATTTCTTCTTTCAGCTGAATTACGCTATGGGCAATCGAGATCTCACTTGTCTTGGATCCAATGGTATTGCTTTCCCGTTGCATCTCCTGCAGGATAAAGGTAAGTTTTTTGCCGACTTCTCCCTTATGATCGAGCACGTCACGAAATAGTTTCAGGTGACTATGCATGCGCGTACATTCTTCGGTAATGTCAACACGATCGCTTATCAGTGCGAGTTCAAGCTCCAGACGGTCACGGTTAATTTCTCCGGAATCTATCATATCCCTGAGACGTTCAGTAAGTTTTTCCAATTCCTGTCTGGGATTTTCTCTGCCCTTTATTTCAATCTCTTCCATATTTTTCTCTATGGCGTTGATCCTTTGCCGTATATCAACGGCAATATTCAGGCCTTCGGCACGTCGCATGCGATTAAGATCGGTCAGCGCTTCCTCCAGAACTTCGTTCAATGTTTTCTCAAGTTCTTCATCCTTCAATTCCTGATCATCCGGAATAAGTAATTCATTAAATTGCAGAAGATGTTCCAGTTTTATAGGATCGCTGAGCCCGGCTTCTTCGCGGATCTGCTCAAGGATCATCCGATAGAACCTTATTGAATCCTTCTTAAGGCTAAAATCTTCCGTCAGGTTTGTCACATCCTTGAATGTTAGGGTAATCGTTACCTTACCTCTCAGAATGTGCTTTTTAACAATGTCCTTCAATGCAAATTCATATCCGGCCAGCGATTTTGGCAAACGCAATCCGATTTCGAGATAACGGTTATTCAGGGTTCGCACTTCCGCTATTATTTCATAGCGATCATTTCTGGTCTCAGCCCGGCCAAAGCCGGTCATACTATGTGGCATCATATATTTTTTTACGGTTTGGCTTTGTAAAATTGACTATATTCAGAATGTCAAATTTAACCATAGTCATTCTTAAAAGCAAAGACTGCATCCACTCGGGATCATGCATCGTAATTACTTTATCTTCGAGAGACAGGTATCTGAAGTACACAACATGATCAAAGAGTGTGTCCTGCAGAAATGCTTTACCTATCGAAAAGACGAACTTATTCTTCAGTTCAGTGGAAAAAAACGGCATTTTCTCAGAATTGGCCTCAATCTGCAGACACCCTATCTGTTGTTGACCCCATTTCAGAACATCAAAGATCCACAAACGACTTTTTTTGAGTCGATTCGGGATCAACCCTTGCGCAAAATCTATATCCTCCCTTACGATAAACGGGTCATCCTTGATTTTGGCGGAAACAGATTGCAGGCAATTTTCTATGGGAAGCACCCAAACGTGATACTACAGGATGCTGATGGCCGAGCACTGGTATCATTCAAGAAAAAATTGGGTGATACTTCAGCCGGAGGCGACCTACCGGTTTTACTACCTGGTGAACTTAATGCAGGGAATTTCTCAGACGCTATTAAAAAACAAAATGCCCTGCATTTGCAGCGGTTTTTAGGTCATGCCCTCGCCGGGTTTAATAATCTGCTGGCCACAGAAATCTGTCATCGCTGCAAAATTCAGCCAGATATGACGGTGCAAAGACTGAACGACTTTCAGATTGAAGCAATTGTAAAAACAGTACAAAAAATGCTGGCAGAATTCAAAACGTATGCACCGACGATTTATCATGAGACTTCAGGCAATGTCGTTCTGACAATCTGCCGATTAAACCATTTAAACGAGATCAACAAGACCGAATCCTTTTCAAATCTGAATGAAGCCTGGGAACGATTTTTTTATTTATCGGAAATTGTGCGGCGTTACGAGCGTCAGTATCAAAAGGCTTTTAACGCTTTAAAAAAACGCCTTGATTATCTCCACCGTACCCGGAGGCAGTTAAAATCAGCGCAGGACCTTGCCGAAAGAAAAGCAGAGGCCACGCTGAAAGGGAATCTCTTACAAACGTTTGCCATGGAAATTCGTAAAGGACAAAGTACGGTATCTTTGCCAAATATATTTTTAAATGATGCGGAAAAAGTTAAAATAAAATTAAATCCGGCAAAATCGGCTTATGAAAATGCAAAAATATATTTCGAGAAATATAAAGACAGCGAAGTACGTGATACCCAATTAAAGATAAAAATCGATACAATAGATCAAGAGTTATCTGAAATTCAGGGAGTTGTTGCACAACTTGAAGGGAAGCCCTCCCCCCGCAAACTGGAGAAAATCATCCAGGATTTACAATACAGACATCTTATACAACCCGAGGACAATGTCAAAAAATCGGATACGACATTTATTTACAGTTTTAACCGATTGCTGCTGGAGAAAAAATGGGAAGTATTGATCGGCAAGAATGCAGCAAACAACGACCTTCTGACATTCAAATTTTCACGAAAATTCGATCTGTGGTTTCATGCACAGAGTGTTTCCGGATCGCATGTGGTGATACGCCTGCCAAACCGCAACGAGCACCCGCCCCAATCGGTTATCCAAGATGTTGCCTGTATCGCCGCATATCACAGTACTGCGCGCCACTCAGGTTCAGTTCCGGTAAATTATACTGAAGTTCGTTATGTCAGAAAACCCCGCAAAGCACTGCCTGGTCAGGTCTTGATCAGTAATGAAAAAACCCTTTTTGTGATCCCAAAAAAACTTGGATAATGGAGGTAAAGATGTTAAAAATAATTATACTCAACATTCTTTTTATTGGTCTGTTACAGGCAGATCAGCTTTCTGAGAGTGGTGTTTTACACTATCTGAAAGAAAATTTTGCGCGTAAAGATAAGGAAATCAATGAACGGCTACCGGATGAATGTGCCCAATTTTTGCGTACCTTTTCCAGATCGGCAGACACCCCGGAAGTTCTTTTCATTCTTGGTCGGATCTTTGACCAGGACGAAGAGTATATTCCGGCATTGATACGATATATGGAATTAAAGCGTGTTTACCCAGGGCATCCCAGATCCGGCGAAGTCGATGAGTTCATCCGTATGATTCTTCAGAATAAAGCCGTCCGGACCTTTGAATCGCATGCCCAAAAAATTAACGACTATCTGGCCGGGACTGCATTTGAAAGCAGTATCAGTGGCCGGTTTTATAAATATCTTTCATTTCTTTATGAATTGGATCATCCGGATATCAATCCCATCCTGAATGATCTTTTGATTTTTTATTTGCATACATTTGATCAGGATGTACAGAATCCCGATCAGTCTGCTGTTTTGGATCGCCGGGCTGCATAAAAAGGAACGGGATTGGTTAGATGCCATGATGGCCTATGAAAAAATATTATTTATTAAACCCGAAAGTATGCTGATCCCCGAAGTGCTTTTTAACCTCGCTCAATTGCAATACGCTGAGATGAACCGGTATTCTCAGTCAAAGGACAATTATGTCCGCCTGATTACCGATTTTCCTGAAAAAGAAATCGCTGGAGATGGCCAGTTTTATTTGGCAGAACTATATCAACGTAAATTTGATGATCCGAATGAGGCGGTGACAAACTACCGGCTGCTTATCGAAGCCTACCCCGATAATGTCCACGCCGTAGAGGCACTCAAACGGATAGCTGAAATACATTATGATGCAGAACGATACGAAATAGCCATTAAAACCTATGATGAAATCTATCAGAACTACCGGTCTCATCCATTCGCCCCGGAAGCCTTGAAGGAAATAGAAGAAATCTATCGCCGGAAGTTTGATGATTATCAACGTGCAGCGGAAACCTTGCAAAAATACGCCGATACTTATCCGGAACGTGAAGATGCAGCCGAAATGTTTTATGATGCTGCTGAGATTTACCAGGAAGAATTGAATAACAAAGAAAAAGCGATTGAACTCTTAAATGCGATCATTGAAAAATATCCCGACTCGCGCTATGCCGAGAAGGCAAAAGATGATATTGCAGAGATGGCGGAGAAGTGACGAAACGCTGCCTCGAATTTGTGCTTTTGTGCCTGTATTAGTTCAACTTAAGATGAAACGATATCCGGTGAACATTTCCCAGTTCACGGTCATAGTTGGTATATGAATAATCAATGCCAAAGCGGGTGATGCTTAAACCGATTCCACCATTAAAACGTTCCAGATCATCATAACCTAAACGCAGGAATACCACATCACGATAACCTACTTCCATGCCCCAAAAGGTATCGGCACTCACCGGACCCAAGTGTAATTGAGCGGATTTTTGGCGGTTTTCAAACAGCAGGTTGATGTCAAAAGACGGTTGTAAGTAAAGCCCGATGGAATCAAAAAAGTACTGGTAGCTGAGACCGGGTCTCAGGGAAGGTGTGATAAATTCCTTTTCATCGGTACTCCAGGCCATCATCGTGGTGGTAATATCTCGCAGCATTAATCCGGCCATTAAACCCGGTAAAATCCGGTAGCGCGCACCCAGATCAAAGCCTATTCCCAGCGCTGATTCAATAGCATAGTCGCGGTAAATCAGTTTGATATTGGCCCCATAGGCAAAATTTTCTGAATACCGATTGGCATAAGAGAGGATAAAGGCATAATCGGCGGTATTGAAATAGGAAATCTTTGAATAATCCAAATAGCCATTTAGCAAAGATTCACCGACCAGGGCGTTACGCGAATCGGCAATATCATCCACACCCAGTCGTAAAACAGATAATCCCAGGGTAGCGCCATGCTCAAATTTACGGGATATTCCCAGGTAATCATACTGTATCGAACTGATAAACTGCTGTGAATGCATAAATTGTGCCTGAAATCCATCTGCATCAACCAGACCCGCAGGATTCCAATATCCCGCCGTCACATCATTGGCCACCGCAACAAAAGCACTACCCATTCCAAGAGCACGGCTACCCACACCATTATTCAGGAATTCACCGGCATACTTTTTAAATCCTCCTGCCTGAGTCAACGTCACCGCACAAATAGATATAACACAAACAAAAACCGATTTTCTCAAAAAGATCACCTCATTATCCCCTACCAAGCATAAGGAAAAACGCCGTCCCCAATGCAATGATTAAATTATCATTAAAACGAAGCGGCAATAATTCCAACAGAGTCGCGATTCCGGCGACCAGGATTAAATACGGCGTCAGTGATCCATACGCCATATAAAAAATACCGCTGGTCACGCAGAAAAAAGCAATCGATCCTTCCAACGTTTTATGGAAGATTATTTGTTTGCCTACACTTTTTCCGACAATAGCTGCAACAGAGTCCGAAACAGTCAAAGTAAAAAGTGCCGGTACAGCGTATAGATTTTTCAAACAAAAAGATCGTTACGGTAGCAGATATAAATAAGTGGGTTGCTCCTGTGAGTTTATGTGTTTCATCCTTGCGCAGTAAACTACTAAATAATTTCTCAAACAGCAAGATTCCCGGTTGCCAGTATCTGCGCAATACTTCGCCCAGAAGTAAGCATATGGTAATCATACCGCTTATCAGCAATATTTGTTCCCGTGTGAAGTAAAAATGATAGGCAAGCGGAAGGGCAGAACAGCTCAGGTGAATCAGCTTTCGGCGAATTTCGAGCCGGACAGGTAATGGATCAGGTATTTTGGAGTGCATGGTAGAATTTCCGGCAGGCACCGGCGATGTCAGGTTGACCAAAAATCGCATTTCCGGCGACCAGGATTTCTGCTCCCGCATCAAGTACCTGGCCGGCGATTTCGGAATCGATACCTCCATCAACTTCAATCATAAAATCGTACGCCATTTCCTGCTTAATCTCAGCCAACGCTTTTATCTTATCCAGAACAAAGGGTAAGAATTTCTGTCCTCCGAAACCCGGATTGACCGTCATAAGCAGAATCATATCAACTTCACCCAACACCGGCAGAACACTTGAAATATCGGTGGCCGGATTTAAAGAAATACCGGGTTTTGCACCGGCATCCCGGATCTGCTGAAGGGCGCGGTGCAGATGATAGAGTGCTTCCTGGTGAACCGTAATGTAAGATGCGCCTGCCTTGGCAAACTCCTCCACATAACGATCTGCATTTTCAATCATGAGGTGAACATCCAATGGCAGTCTGGTTATTTTTTTTAGGGTTTTCACGATAACCGGACCAAATGTAATATTGGGCACAAAATGACCATCCATTACATCAACATGAATAAAATCCGCACCATTCGATTCAACGATCTTGATCTGCTCTTCCAGTTTTAATAGATCGGCAGACAGAATGGAAGGAGCCAGTTTTCTTATACTCATAATTTTTCTTTACTCACGGTTAGGTCAATCGTGTCACCGGCGTCAAATGTATCCCCTGCCGGTAGTGATTGTTTGAGAATTGTCTCCGGCAGGATATTCTCCCGCTCTTCATAGATTATTTCGCCAATCTTCAATTGCATCTCCCGGAGCCGTGCCCGGGCCTCATAGAGGCTTTTTCCGATCAAGTCGGGTACGATTAATTCTTCACGCAATTTACCCAGACTGATGGTGATATCGATACCTGAGCCCGGTTTGATAACCTGCCCCTGAGGATAAGATTGACCGATCACAGTCCCCTCATGATAGATGTCTGAGTAGACATAATTTTTATTCTTCAGTTTCAAACTATTCGTTTCCAGGATCAATTCTGCTTCGCGTGGCGAAACGCTGAATAGATTGGGCATGATTATCGGCTTTTCGCCGATGGAGATTGAAAGATAGACGCGCCGGCCCTCTTTAACCCGGGCATAGGGATAGGGATTCTGTTCGATAACGACATTTTCAGGATGGTTGGCATCATACAATGAATCGTTGATGAACACATTAAATCCCTGATTTTCCAAAAGACTGCGTGCTTCGTCTACGTGCATTTCTATGACATCCGGCATCTCGGTTTCGTCGCCAAGTTTTACATAAAACGGCATTACCAGTTTATCAAGGATTACCAACAGTACAACCAGCCCCAGCATTACCAGGATCAGCTTAAACCACCATCTATCGCGATGGTTCTCTAAAAATGCACCAATTTTGTTCATAGATGGCCATTGTGTTTAAGTTAAAAGGAATTATCATGTTTACCGCTTCGATTCAACAATAAGAGTGACCGGACCACGATTTACCAGTTTTACATCCATCATTGCCCCAAATATACCTTTTTCGACACGAATACCATCCTGCTTGAGACAGTCGATAAAATATTCGTATAACTCATTCCCTTTATCGGGGTCTGCGGCATCGATAAAACTCGGTCTTCTTCCTTTGCGCGTATCACCGAGTAGGGTAAATTGGGATATCGCCAAAACCTCGCCACCGATTTCCATCAGTGATTTATTCATTTTTTCCTGATTATCTTCAAAAATTCGCATATTAGCGCATTTCGTTGCCACAAACTCAACATCCGCCCTGGTATCATCCCGACCGACACCGATCAATAATACCAATCCATTCCCGATCTCACCGACTGTTTCACCTTTAATATCAACCCTTGCGGCACTTACCCTTTGAACCACTACCCTCAAGCCAGTCTTACCTTTACCTTCATATTTTCCAAAGTAATAATTTTTTCGAGTTCGTTGAGCAATGAGCCGTTTACCGAAATTTTCACTTTTTTAGATACCATATTGACCTCTTCTTTTCCGTTGACCGCCACCCGAAAATATACCGGTACGCTCCCCTTATGTGAAAACAGCGTATTCTTTAGGTAAGTGATATCATCCGGCTTCAATTTAGCCTTATCAATGTTCAGAATGATCGCCTCGGTCATTTTTCCGGGTACATCTTTGAGTTCATACACGTCTTCACAAATAAGTTTTACGACCGATTCGTCCAGGGCTCCGTTTAGCCGCCCTTTCATCAAGACCATAGCATCAGGACGCAATATTTTTTCCACCTGCGGGAACACGGAACCAAAAACCACCGCTTCGTAGGTGCGTCGGAAGTCCTCAATTTTAACAAATGCCATCATATTCTGCTTTTTATCCATCAGCGTGCGCATATCGGTAATCATGCCGCAGACGGTTATCATATTCTGGCCGCCGTTGAGCTTACCATTGACAGAATCAAAATTGGTGCTATATAATTTTATGATGTTGGCGTATTTTTCCAACGGATGCCCGGTAATATAGAAGCCTAGGAACTCTTTTTCCCGGATCAGTTTTTCCTGCGGGGACCAGTCCTGCACTTCAGGTAATCTGGGATATGTGACGGTGTTGTCGCTTCCATCGGGCTGCAGGTCAAACAGTGTTTTTTGTCCAAGGTGGCGATTTTTTCTGCTCTGAAAATCCTGTCCAAATTCAATGGCACTCTCGATAACGTGAAAGTTTTGGGCCCGGTTGCCTTCAAGCGAATCCAGCGCCCCGGCCTGAACAAGACTCTCGATTACCTTTTTATTTACCAAGCGCAAATCAACATTCTGCATCATCTGGAAAATGTTCTCATATTGGTTCAATTTTTCCCGGTGATCAATAATAGACCGGATGGCACCCAATCCGACATTTTTGATCGCGGTCAGACCAAATGCGATCTTATCTTTTTCAAGGGGAACAAAATGGGCGGAGACTATAATTGACATCCGGGGGAACCACCTCGATACCCATTTTCCGGCACTCTTCGATCAGTACAACAATTTTGTCCGTATTATTAACTTCACTGGAGAGGTTGGCAGACATAAACTCCGCCGGATAATTACTTTTCAGATATCCGGTCTGATAGGCAATTAGTGCATACGCGGCCGAATGTGATTTATTAAAACCGTAAGAAGCAAATTTTTCGATCATATCCGCGATTTGGCGGGCAACTTTCTTATCGATGCCGCTTGTACTGCAGCCTTCAATAAATTTATCCTTCTGGCCTTGCATTTCCTCTTTTTTCTTTTTCCCCATAATGCGCCGCATAATATCGGCTTCTGCCAGTGTAAATCCGCCCAATTCAGAGGTTATGCGCATCACCTGTTCCTGATAGACGATGATACCGTAAGTTTCCTGTAGTATGGGTTCCAGACTTGCATGCAGATATGTGATCTCTTTCTCACCTTTTTTTCGGGCGATAAAGTCATCGATCATATTCATCGGCCCGGGTCTGTAAAGGGCATTCATGGCGATCAGATCTTCCACGCGGTTCGGCTTCAGTTTACGCAGATATTCCTGCATACCGGAGCTTTCAAACTGAAAGATACCGATGGTACTGCCATTGCCAAACAATTCAAAGGTTTTTTCATCATCAAGCGGAATATTCTTGATCGAAAAGGCCGGATCATACTTTTTTGCGATCATCTTTTCGGTATTATGGATTACCGTAAGATTGCGCAGACCGAGAAAATCCATTTTCAGCAGACCGATCGCTTCACACCAACCCATCGTCCACTGAGTAGTGATCTGTTTATCGGAAGTTACCGCAAGAGGCACATAATTGGTTATATCATCCGGGGCGATCAAAATACCGGCCGCATGAACGGAGGCATGCCGTGCCAGTCCTTCCAGTGTCTTGGAATACTCAATCAATTCCTGGATTTGTGGATCCTTTTCATTTGACAGGTCCTTTAATTCCGGCACGTGTTCGAATGCTTCTTCAAGTGGCATGGGTTTGCCCTGAAATACCGGAATTTTTTTGGCGATAGCATCCGCTTTGGGTATGGGGATTTTCAAGACACGCGAGACATCCCGGATGACACCCCGGGATGCCATAGTCCCGAAGGTAATAATTTGAGCCACATTTCGCTTACCATATTTTTCACGTACATATTCGATGACCTCATCCCGTCGTTCAAAACAGAAATCGATATCAATGTCGGGCATGGAAATACGTTCCGGGATTCAGAAACCGTTCGAATAGCAGATCATAGCGCAATGGATCGACATCGGTTATTCCCAGTGAGTAAGCAACCAGACTTCCTGCAGCCGAACCGCGACCCAACCCGACGGGGATGTCCCGTTCACGGGCGGCGTTAATAAAGTCCTGCACAATCAAAAAATATCCGGCGAAACCCATTTTTTCAATGATCTTTAATTCATGGTCAAGCCGGTCGCTGACTTTTTTATCGACATTTTTATATTTTCGCCGGACACCGATCTGGGTGAGTTTTTCAAGATACGCATTGGCCGTAATATTACCTTCAGATTGAGGAATCGGGAACTCAGGGAGATACCGCTTTGAAAAATCAATTTCCAGATTAATTTTTTCCGCAACCTCAAGTGTGCGCTCAACAACATCCGGATATTCCTTGAATATTTTTTGCATCTCTTCCGGAGACTTGAGATACAGTTCCTGTGTGTTATAACGCATCCGATTCGGGTCCTCACGATCCTTTCCGGTTTGCAGACAGAGCAGGATATCGTGTGCTTCACTGTCTTTTTTGTGCAAATAGTGAACATCATTTGTAGCTACAACAGGAACACCTATTTCTTTTGCCAGCTCGAATACCATTGGGTAGGTGCGGTGTTCTTCCGGAATTCCATGATCCTGAATTTCAAAGTAAAAATCATCCCCAAAAGTCTCCAGATAAAATTCCGCTGCTTCAACGGCCGCCTCTTTTCTACCCTGACGTAGTTTATTAGCAATCTCACCTTTCATGCAGGCCGAAAGAACCACCAATCCTTCAGAATATTCTTTCAACAACTCACGATCGATGCGCGGCCGATAATAAAAACCCTGAAGATAAGAATATGATGTCAGTTTGATCAGATTTTTATATCCTGTCTCATTTTTTGCAAGCAGTACCACATGATAGGAATGGGATTCCCCCTCAACGGCCCGATGCAGCCTGCGATCACCGGGGGCAATATATGCCTCACATCCGATAATTGGTTTAAGATTGTTTTTCCTGGCGGTGGTATAAAATTCCAGTGTTCCGAACATATTGCCATGATCGGTAATCGCCAGACTATCCATCCCCAGACGTTTGGCCTCCTTAACCAACGCCTTTATTTTTGCAGCACCGTCCAGAAGGCTGTAATGGGTATGGGTATGTAAATGAGCAAAAGACATAACTTGTTTATTTTTAATGGTTTAAAATAATATTTATTTATTTGCCGAGGCTAAAACAGCAAACATATAAGCAATCGAATTTAATCCCATCCCTCTTTATTGTCAAAAGTAAAATTAGGTTAAAATACATGCATTTTTTGCTGATTTTTTACAAATAAATTTATATCTTGTGAATCTTGTAACTGATACCAATTATTTCTTAAGGAGCGATCATATGGCAGTCGTCAAATCATTTCGTGGCCTACGTCCGACAAGAGAACTGGCCGAAAAGGTGGCAGCACCTCCGTATGATGTTATCAATAGTGCAGAAGCCCGGGAACTGGCAAAGACGAATCCTGTTTCATTTTTGCATGTGAATAAGCCGGAAATTGACCTATCCGTCGATATAGATCTTTATGATCCAAAAGTGTATACCCGGGGAGCTGAAAATTTAAAAAAATTGGTCCATGACGGGGTAATGTTGCAGGATGACCAACCGTATTTTTATCTCTACCGGCAGGTAATGGGAGATCATAGTCAGTTAGGGCTGGTCGCCTGTGCATCCGTCAAGGAGTACGAGGAAAATCTGATCAAGAAACATGAACTTACCCGGGTTGAAAAAGAAGATGACCGGATGAATCATATTATGCATCTGAACGCACAAACCGGTCCTGTATTTCTCACGTACCGTGCACGTCCGGTGATTACAGCGTTTCTTGAACGACTGGCCGGAGAAAAGCCGGAATATGATTTTACCAGTGCGGACGGCATTCATCATTCATTTTGGGTTGTCAAAAATACGGACGCCATCCGGCGCATTGAGGAAGATTTTCTGGAGATTCCGGAATTATATGTGGCGGATGGACATCACCGTTCAGCTGCAGCACAGCGTGTTTGTGTCAGACGGCGCGAGGAGAATCCCAATCATAGCGGTCAGGAGGAATACAATTATTTCCTGAGCGTAATTTTCCCCCACAATCAGATGCAAATTCTTGACTATAACCGGGTTGTGACTGACCTGAATGGTCTTTCAAAAGATGTATTTTTAGAAAAGATATCGGCGAAATTTCTTGTAAGAATATACTCCGATAAGCATGGTTATACTCCTTCGGTCTTGCACGATTTCGGTATGTATCTGGATGGCGCGTGGTATCGATTGTCAGCCATACCCGGCACCTGGGATGAAACGACACCGACCGCCCGGCTGGATGTGAGTATTCTAGCGGAAAATTTACTTAAACCGATTCTAGGTATCGGTGATCCGCGGAAAGATAAACGGATTGATTTTGTCGGTGGTATCCGGGGTCTGGAGGAGTTGCAAAAACGGGTTGATCATGGGGAAATGGCGGTGGCGTTCTCTCTTTTTCCAACACGCATAGAAGATCTGCTTACGATTGCTGATGCCGGCGAGACCATGCCACCGAAATCCACATGGTTTGAACCGAAACTAAAGAGTGGTCTGGTTGTGCATCTGCTGGACTGATGATATTAAATATCAATACCGTGCTTTTTCATCAGGGAGTATAGCCGGCGTCTTGTCACGCCGAGCAATCTTGCTGCCTGGGATTTATTTTCCTGAGCCTTTTGCAGGGCTGCCTCCAGGAGCCTGGCTTCAACTTCATCCAGATTAATACCTGTGTCGGGAATCGTAAATTTTAGGTTTCTTGATATAACCGGTTTGATTTCAATGGGCAGATCCGTAGCATCGATTGTCGCATCGGCGACGATAGCCGCCCGCTCAAGTACATTGAACAATTCCCGTACATTACCCGGCCAGTCGAATTCAATCAGATTTTTACGTGCTTCAGATGAGATACCTTTTCCGGTATTGCTTAAAAAGTGCTGAATCAATCCGGGAATATCCTCTTTCCGTTCACGAAGCGGTGGCAACCGGATGGGAAAAATATTTATCCGATAATACAGATCGGATCGAAAATGACCTGTCTCGATGCGGGTCTCCAGATCAATATTTGTGGCAGCAATTACCCGCACATCGATATTTATTTTATTTGTACCGCCTACCCGGATCACTTCCCGATTCTGTAATGCACGCAACAATTTGGCCTGGAGTCCGATGGGCATATCACCAATTTCATCAAGAAACAGCGTCCCCTTTTCGGCTGCCTCAAATAGACCGGTTTTACGCTGTGTGGCACCGGTAAAGGCCCCCTTTTCATGCCCAAACAATTCGCTTTCCAACAGATTTTCCGGTACGGCTGCACAATTGACTACTATAAAAGGTCCCGTCACCCGATGGCTTTTCTGATGAATTGCCTCCGCTACAAGTTCCTTTCCCGTACCACTTTCACCACGGATCAGAACCGTGGCATCGGTCTCGGCTACCTTTTCTATCAGTTGGTATACGTGGCGCATTTTTACGCTCTTGCCAATCATATTTTGAGGAACCCAAATATCGCTGGATTGGCGCAAACGCCGGTTTTCATCTTTTAATCGTTGCTGCTCCAATATCCGGTTGATACGCATGGTCAGTTCATTCATATCAAAAGGCTTGATGAGATAATCATAGGCACCGAGGCGCATGGCCTCAATAGCAGTATGCTGTGATGCGAAAGCGGTCATCAGGATGACTTCTATATTCGGATAGGTGGTTTTTATTTCCTGCAGGAGTTGCATACCATCCATTTCGTTCATTTTTAGATCAGTCAGGACGATTTCATAGCCCGTAACCTTGAGCATAGACAATGCTTGTTTGCCCGACAGGGCAATATCACCCTGATGGTTTTCAAGGGTCAGGCCTGCCTGTACGACCCTGCACATCCGCTCTTCATTATCTACAACGAGTATTCGTGCCATGGTTATTTGAGGATGGCGCGTAAAAGGATTAAAAACCCCTTTTTAACATTTTGTATCAGTTCGAGGTTCTCCCGCGCTTCAGAGTAGTTTCTATTCAATTCGACCGCACGCTCAAATTCGGCTACCGCTTTTAAAAACAGATGCCGGCATTGAATAATATGCACAATACCCATTTCATTCCAAAAATCGGCAAAATTATTTCGCTTGTCTGCGAGAGCCCATATCCTGTTCTCATAGGATTCTAGTTCCTAATAGGATAATTCACGTCCGCCATACATGAACTTTAAATAGAATGATTCTATAATAGGATCGATTTTTATATGTGTGATCAATTTTAATTGCAACTGTTCCAAACTTATCAGGATCTCGATCAGGTCGCCGTTTCGCATAACTGCCATGGTGTTTTCAAACAAAGTCAACCACGATTTTGTTCTGATACCGTTCCTGATTCCATCAGTGTTTTTAAATAACGCATCACCCTGAGGCGGCACGACAGATTTATCCTGTTGATCCGAAGTATCAATGGTGCTTCGGAAAAGCGCAATACCAAGATTGAAATTGGCTTCATCGAATTCAGGATTTTTTTTAAGGGCCTGTTGTAATATGCTGGTTGCCTTTTGATACTCTTTATTAAGTGAAAGGGCAACGCCAAGCGTGTTCGCCAGATCGGGATATTCTGAATTTAATTTGTAACCTTCAAGAAGATATCGCAGTGCATCGGTGTAAATACCCAGGCTAATATAGCATTTACCGAGCATGATATAAGCCGGGATAAAATCAGGTTTTTTTTCAACACAGATTTTGAAGATCCGATTGCTTCGGGACTGACGTCGCGGTAAAAGAAAAAAATCCGCCCCCAATTTAAAATGTGGCAGATATAACTTGAGCGATTTTATTTTAGACTTAATATTAAAAAGCGTATTAATTTCATCAATCGTATCTTTATGCAAATGCGTGGTGGCTTTATTCTTGAAAAGCGCAGTTTCGATGATTCGTCGCGGACATCGCGTTCTTCAAACACCAGGCCGTTTGGAAGTGACAAATTTACCCCGTTCAAATATTTCGCTTAAAATAATATTTTTTCTGATACACTGCCGGTATGGACGTTAAATTCGCGTGCATTGACGGTTACTTTTGTATGAAGAACAACGCTCTTCAATTTTCGCTCCTGCTTACAAGCGTTCAATATATGATCCGCACCAATCTGTTCAACCGATTGTTGAATCACGGTTGACAATATTGCGTATTGCGTATTATCGGCTGAAATATTTAAATAAGAAGAAAAAGAAGAACTGATTTTAATGCTGGACCAACCGATCGAGTTTATGTTTCAACACATCGGCATTAAAAGGTTTGAATATATAATCATCCACATCATTTAAAATGGCCCTGGCCGGTATATTATCATCGTCGATAAACATATACATCACCAGGATTTAAGATTTGGATCAAAACTTTTACCTCGTTTAGATGTCGTTGGATATCCGAATGGGTTGTATCAAGATCCGTAACCAGAACATTGATTTTATAGTTCGAGATGTAGCGCATGAGATGCGCCGGATCCTGTACGATATAAACCTTATATGAATCTTCCAGGAATACCCGAATACTGTCTGCGAGATCAGGATCATTTTCCAGAATAATGACACTTTTTTTGTACCGCTCTTTCGCCGCCATACTTACAATCGCGGCAAAATATATGCCATGATCGTTGTAAGATAATTACCCGGCATATTCTAAAGCATTATTACACTTTATTAAACATCTTCTGAATATTAATACAAACAAATGCAACAAAACCGGTTATAAATTCTCAGTAATAAGAAATTATTTAACAGATTCGAGGCAATTGCTCCCCGGCAAGCATATCGATCAGGCGCTGACCACCGATTGCAGTTTTCATAAACACCTTCCCTGGCGGCTTCTCAAGAACTGTCCCGATAACGCGGGATTCCCGACCATATTTATTTTTACGCATGGTTTCCAAAACGCGGGAACTGTCTTCTTCAGGGCAGAATACCAGTATTTTCCCCTCATTAGCAATATAGAGTGGATCCAGGCCCAGAATTTCACAGGCCGATGCAACCACTGCCGGAACCGGCAATTGATTTTCCTCAATACAAATAGCAAGATCGGATTGATACGCAATCTCATTCAATGTCGTGGCAACACCACCTCTCGTAGGATCACGCATGACATGAATATTTCCAGATACCGCCATGATCTCCTCCACCAGTAAATTCAACGGAGCCGAATCGGTTCTGAGAGCAAGATCCATTTCCAAGCCTTCGCGGGTGGCCATTACGGTAATACCATGTTCAGCAATAGGGCCATTGATGATGATCAGATCATCGAGTTTGGCACCCGCACCGGAGGGTATATTTTCGGTCAGTGGGATTCCAATCCCTGCGGTGTTGATAAACAACTTGTCAGCGGCACCCCTTGGAACAACTTTTGTATCGCCGGTTACAATTCTAACACCGGCTTCCATTGCGACATTTTTCATAGAGGCGAGGATCCTTCGAAGTATTTCAACCGGTAATCCCTCCTCGATGATAAAGCCCGCACTCAGGAACAGGGGTCTGGCACCCATCATACTGATATCATTGACCGTTCCACAGACAGCAATTTTACCAATATCTCCACCGGGAAATTCTATCGGATCAACCACGTATGAATCGGTGGAGAAAACAAGTTTTTGGCCGGTATATGATAGAACAGCGGCATCATCCATATTTTTAAGCGTTTCATCGGAAAAATAGGGTAGAAAAAGATCCGCGATCAGTTGATGGGATAGTTTACCACCACTGCCATGTCCGAGTAAAATTTTATCGTATTGCATCTTTCTTCCTTAAACAGTCTGTTCATATTTATATGAAGCAGCACAACTTCCTTCTGATGAAACCATGCATGCCCCAACAGGATTTTCAGGCGTGCAGGCGGTTCCAAAAAGAGGACACTCCGGTGGTTTAGCCAATCCCTGCATAACTTCACCGCAGATACAACCGGTCTCCTCAATCGTCGGTTCCACGTCAACTTTAAATTGAATCGCAGCATCAAAGCGACTAAAACGATTGTTCAAGCGTAAGCCGCTGCCCGGAATTTTTCCAATTCCACGCCATTCGGCATCATAAACCTCAAAAACGTCTGCCATCAGACGCAACGCGGCGGGATTCCCTTCTGCTGTCGCTACGCGAGAATACTGAATTTCAACTTTCGGTGATTTGAGGACAGCCTGAGTGACCAGCATATCGACGGCTTCAAGAATATCCAAAGGTTCAAAGCCGGCAATTACACAATATTTGCCATATTTTTCAGCGAGAAATTCATAGGGGTGCGAACCGATAATCGTACTTACATGGGCCGGGCAGATAAATCCGTCAAGTAATACTTTTCTTCCTCCGGCAATCGCGTCCATAGGTTTTGGCATCGTTTTATGGGCGCATAATACAAAATAATTTTCTAATCCCTTTTGCTGGGCATGAACGACCGATGCCGCAATCGTCGGTGCTGTCGTTTCAAATCCAACCCCAAGAAAGATCACCTTCTTGGCCGGATTTCTTATGGCTATTTCAACCGCATCCATGGTTGAATAGACCATTCTGATGTCGCTGCCGTTTGCCCGTTCCTTTTCCAGGGAAGAACTTGATCCGGGTACCCGCAGCATATCACCAAATGTGGCCAGAATAGTGTCCTTAAGCCGGCCTAAAGCGATAGCATGATCAAGATATTGATTCGGGGTAACGCAAACCGGACATCCTGGCCCGGATATCAGTTCGATATTATCAGGAAGCATGCGACGGATGCCATACCGTGCGATAGCCATGGTATGTGAGCCGCAAACTTCCATGAATTTAAGTGGAGGCAGGTCTGCGGCTTTTTCAGCAATACGGCCGGCGAACATACTTGCCAGTCGCTCATCGCGAAATTCGGTCAGGTATTTCATATGTTAAATAGTCGCCTTTATTATCAATTTTTGTTTACTTAGGTTAATTTCATTTAACAGGATAACAGGATTTACAGGATCTTTTTTAAATCTTCAGATTCGGCAAATAAATCGATTGATATCAATCTCCTTAATAAATGGCAGGACATCGAGGAAGGCACAAGGCCGCCCTTAATGTTATTCTTTTTTCATATGCCTTTTTCCCTGCACACTTGAATATCCCATTCAACGCTGCCATGACTCAATGGCTACAAATTATGCATGCCCCAGTAGGTCTGGCCCAGACTGATTCCACCGTCGTTAACGGGCACCTGATGGTTGGTATAGACCCTTAATCCTTTGTTTCTCAAACCGGTCGTCAGCATGCTCAAAAGGAGCACATTTTGAAAACAGCCTCCGCTCAGGGCAACGGTACTAATCCCGGTATCTGTTTGTGCACGGGTAATCAGATCCGTAAAAACAGTGACCAGCGCCTGATGAAATGCATAGGCCAGTACTTCCCTGGATGCACCCTTTTGTCTTTGATTAATGATATGCCAGATTACCGGTGCGGCATCGATCCATATCTGCCCATTTTGTTCCATCAGCTCAAATTTAACCATTTCCTTCTTTGGTGCATCGATAAATCCACGATTTGCATAAGATTCCAGGATGACAGCCGCCTGACCTTCATAATTGACTTCCGATCTCAAATGCAATATTGCCGCCACTGCATCAAATAAACGGCCACAGCTCTGTGGTCTCGGGTGTATTGATCCCTTTTTTGATCATTTGTCCGATGACCGGTATTTTATCTGCATGATCGGGGAATAATTCCAACGCCAGGTTTAAATCCTGATTCAGATATTTGTAGATACAGCCAACCGCCATTCGCCAGGGCTGTAAAATCGCTTGTTCCCCGCCGGGTAAGGGCATTGGTGAAAAGGCGGCATATCGTCTATATTGCTTTATATCAGCGATTAATACCTCTCCTCCCCAAATTTGCCCCTCTGGCCCAAACCCTGTGCCGTCAAGCGCCAATCCAATAATTTTGTCTTTTAACCCGTGTTCCGCCATGACGCTTAAAATATGCGCGTAATGATGCTGGACACTATAAATTGGTAACTCACCCTGCTCCAGTGCCCATTTTGTGGAGAAATATTCAGGATGAAGATCATGAATAACCGCCACCGGTTTAATTTCTAAAAGTTTCTTCAAATAGTTTATCGTTCCCTCAAAGACAGAAATTGTATCAAGATTTTCCAGATCACCAATATGCTGACTTATAAATGCATAATTCTGACGGGTAAGAGCCACCGTATTTTTTAACTGACCCCCAACAGCCAGAACACTTTTTCCAAGGTCGTTCAGAACTACGGGTCTTGGCGCGTATCCGCGGGCCCGACGTATAAAAAACGTCTCCCCCTCAAAGTTTCGAAGGACCGAATCATCACACCTTGTAAGGATCTCGCGGTTGTGCATTAGAAAAAGATCGGCAATTCCTGACATTTGTTCGAGACAGGCCTGATTGTGATGGCAGATCGGTTCTTCACTGATATTAGCGCTTGTCATAACGAGCGCGTTTGGAGCACCCATATCAAACAATAATGTATGTAACGGGGTATATGGGAGCATAAGACCTAAATCGTCATTATCAAGAGAGATCTTTGGTGATAGTTTGGGATTTATTTTCTTCCGGCACAAGACGATCGGGCGATGGATACTGTTCAGCAACTTTTCTTCTTCTTCGCTTATTTCGGCAATTTCCTTTGCCGCGGCCACAGAAGGGATCATCAGGGCAAGCGGTTTTTCAAAGCGATGTTTTCGTCGGCGCAACTCCTTGACAGCCCGGTCATTTGCTGCATCCACAGCCAGGTGAAAACCACCTAAACCCTTAATAGCGACTATTTGTCCTTCCTTTAAAGCTTTTACGGTACTGTGTATTGCATCTAATTTTTCTTCGGTAAATCCCGGCTTGGTAGCGACAACAACGGGACCACATACCTGACAGGCATTAGGCTGGGCATGAAATCGACGATTTAAAGGATCATCGTATTCGAGCTGGCAATCAGGGCACATTTTGAATACGGACATGGATGTACGTCTTCGATCATAGGGAAGAGCATCGATGATTGTAAAACGGGGTCCGCAATTGGTGCAGTTAATAAACGGATACCGATACCGCCGGTTATTGGGATCCAGCAATTCTGCCTGACATTCCTGGCATGTGGCAATATCGGGTGAGATCAGGGTTTCAGACTGATTTCTTTCTGGTACTGGATATGATGGTAAATTCCCGGTCTGAATTAACCGGCATATCTTTTGAACAAAGGTTTGTAATCTGGGCAAGAGGGGGAAGCTGGTTTTGAAGGTCCGATACAAATTGATTTGTTGTTTCCGACCTTCCCTGAATTTCTATATATACGCCTTCTGCATCATTCCGGACAAAACCGGTTAGTTGCAATCGTTCCGCCAGACGGTAAACAAATGGTCTGAATCCAACCCCCTGAACAATTCCCTTTACTTCGACGGCCAGTCTTTTTTGCATTCATCACTCAGTTGATCTCATCCTGGTGATCAGCCATTTGGCGGAACAATTTCAGACGTTCTTCAGCCTCTTCCTGATTGAGTTTCTGGATAGCAAACCCGGCATGAACAATCACATAGTCACCCACGTCGGCTTCCGGCAACATGAGAAAACTGATATCTTTTTTCACGCCGCCAATTTCGGCCACGCCGGCGGCGTCATTCTTGGAAATAACCTGCATGGGTACAGCGAGACACATAACTTCCCCCTTTTGTAAATAATATCAGTCAGCCAGGTTGATGACCACGTCGATCCGGCGATTGAGTTCCCGACCTTCCGGCGTGTCATTTGTCGCTACCGGTTTGGCAGCGCCATAACCGATCGCTGTAATCTGATCGCGTGTTTTTCCCATATTGGCAATGATATACTCACGAACGGCAATTGCGCGCTGTTCCGAAAGTGTCTTATTGGTCATGGCATTCCCACGGCTGTCCGTGTGGCCTTCCAGCAAAATATGCCGGTCCGGAAAAACCTTTAAGGCCTGCTGGACTTTTGTAAGCAATGAAAAATACTCCGGCTGTAATTGAGCGCTGCCCGATGGAAAATTTAATCCGTGTAAACGTATTACAAGATTATTGCCATCAATTAGTACTTTGGCTTCCTGAGGTGTGAACAAAGCTTTAACCTTATTAAATTTTTCATCCCGTTCGCGTTCCAGTGCCAGTTCAGCCGAAGAAGAGGACGCTTCTTCCTTGAGTGCATCATATGATTCCTGCAGGCGCGCATTATCTTCCATCAATTGTGCGTGCTCTTTGATCAGGTTTTCTATTCGGGTATTGATCAGACTGACCGCATCTTTCATTCCCTCATCGTACTTAGGCGTTTCATCGAAATGACTTGTAAAGCCTGTAAGCACATCCTCATACTCCAGAATTAATTTTTCCCAATTTTGATCATTTTCCCTGAGCATTTTTATTTTTTCTGCCAGATAAATTGAATGGCGTGCCTGATAGACACAGTCCATAGCCTTTCGGGCGGCTTCATTTCCCGCATACCGGTTATAGGTGAGCATATCCTCCAGTTCACCGAGAAGGCTTGTAGCCAGTTTGAATGTCTGGGGTGCATATTCTTCAACATCTTTATCACGGGCTTCCTGTATCAGATTGCGTGCGTCACCCAGCAATTTATCCTTGATTGCTTTCAATTCCGATTGACGATAAAGGGCTTCGGCCTCAGAACCACGATCACGTGCGTCATCCAGATCATCGTCTTCAACCTGACCGGTTGCTTCAGAAAATTTTTCTTCAGCCTCCATAAACAATTGTTCAGCATAAATATTTGCTTCCACATTGATCGCATCAGCCCTTGCTTGTATAGGTTCCTTGAGTGTGATATTTGCCAATTTTACCGCCTGTAATGCACGTTGACAATATTTTTGGGCCTCCGCCAGTTTTTCGCGGATATCCCGTGTACTTTGATTCTTCATATAATACTGGTTGGCCTCGTTGAAGGCGGTCGTTGCCAGCTGAAAATACTCCGGTGAGAGCAGATCGGCATTTTTTTCCTTTGCCTCGATCAGCATTTTCTCCACATCTGCAAAGAGACTTTCTTTGGCAGTCTGACCAGAGCCTGTTTGCACCAGGAACAGGCAAAAGAGAATGGATATTACGGAATAACGAAAATACATTTTTTGTCCTCCACTAATATAGCCCCGTTTATTTATAATCTATAAATTAAAAATTATGCGGTTAAAATAAAAGATAAATTTGCCCGGCGGAAATTTCCGGATTATTTCCTGATACCCGAAAGTAACCAGTTCATCCAGTCCTTTAAACCTTCGCCCGTCCGGCAGGAAACCTCAAAGATTTCAAGTTCCGGATTTATCTGTAACGCATTTTTACGCACCTGTTCAAGTGAGAAATCGACATAGGGTAATAGATCAATTTTATTGATGACCAAAACATCGGACACACGAAACATAGCCGGATATTTTAGTGGTTTGTCATCCCCTTCGGTCGTGCTGACCAGAACAACCTTTTTTTGCTCTCCCAGATCATAATTGGCCGGACATACCAGATTTCCCACATTTTCAATGATCAATAAATTTAAATCACTTAGTTTAAAATTATCGAGCGCATCGCGGATAAGTTTAACTTCAAGATGACATCCGCCATTGGTAACGATCTGAACAACCGGAATATTATATTTCTCGATCCTCCGGGCGTCATTATCCGTTTGTACATCACCCTCGATTACCGCACATCTGATCTCGGCCGGGATCTGCGAAAGGGTTTGCTCAAGCAAGGTCGTTTTTCCCGATCCCGGAGAACTCAGCATATTTATGGTGAACAACTGATTTTCCACAAATATGTCCCTGTTTTCGCGGGCAATCTCATCATTTTTCTTCAATATTTTTCGTTCAACCGTGACAACCGGCATTAATCCACCTCCAGATGACTGATATTTAATTCCTGACCCTGAATGATATCCAGATCCCTGCCCTTACAATTGGAACAGACAAAATCAAACCGTTCGACCTTTGATTCCGCATGACAAGTTCGGCACTTTCCGAGTAGCGGTAAAACATGGATGGTTAATTTTGAATTATGATATTTTGTATTCTCGGTAATTGCCGCGTAACAGAACTCCAGAGAATCGGGAACAACGGCTACCAACTCACCAATTTCGACCACAACTTCCTGTAATCGCTGATACTTTTCCTTCGCCAGGGTTTCATCGACGAAGGATATAATACTCTGCGCAATAGACATCTCGTGCATGTCAGGATTTCTGCTCCAGATATTTTATCAATCGTCGCAGTGCAACTTGTCCGATACCCTGAACGGTAATAACGGCCTTTTTGGTAATCACCTTGTCAAGTGATTTTAATATTTCATCAATATTATTACAGGTTACGACCAGTTTTTCTTTATGCTGGATCAGGGAGATACCTTTTCCGATAAATTCGGCATAGGGACCGACCGTAATAAAACAGTCTATAGGCAACGCAGATAAAAAATACCCCATATTGAGATGCTGTTCTTCGATGTTTGGGCCGGATTCCATCATGTCGCCAACGATATAGATAAGTTTATCGGCATAGGGTTTAAAACCGACAATTGAACGTGCAGCTTTGGCGACTGATCTTGGTGTAGCCTCATAACTTTCATCGATAATATAATATCCGTTCAGTTTATACAGTTTTCCCCTGCCACTGGGCAACTGATAGTTACGCTGAAACGTTTTTATGATGGTTTCAATGGAAAAATTTAGCGCGACCAACGCCGCCATGGCAGCCAGGAAATTATAAACATCGCTGATACTGTAAATCGGCAACGTGACGTGATATTTTTCATTGATCTTAAACCGCGTACCCAAAGGCCCCAGGTGTTCAATATCTGTAGCAAAATAATCGGCATCGCGACTCATACCGAATTTTATGATATTTTTTGTATCGATGTGTTTGCTTAATGCGGAACTGAGTTCGTCATCCTTGTTGAGGATGGCAATACCCTCTCTGGCCAGGTATTTTACGACTTCTGATTTTTGCAGGGCAATATCAACCATTCCCCCGATGTATGACAAATGGGCATCACCGATATTGGTCACAATGCCAATAGTAGGCTTTATGATACGCAGGATCTCTGCAAAATTATTATTACGATGAAAATCGAATTCAAAAATGGCATAATCATAGTCTGAGGTGAGCCGCTTCAGGATACTAAGATTATTGCTCCAATTACCGTGTCCATGATGGTGTTTGAGCACACGCCCACGTCGTTCCAGGACAGCCCGTATCATGGCGATTGTCGTCGTTTTTCCTACGTTTCCGGTTATCCCAATGACCGGTGATTTGAAATCCCGACGGAGTTGTAAAAGTTTTTTTCGTTCATCCAGACTAAGTCGATGTGTCATGTTTTTGCATTATTTTGATGATCGAATTTAGGTCGGAGAGCCGGTCAAGTCAAGAAATGTCAATAGTTAAAAAAATGCTTTGCCGCCATCAGCCGGTCAATAAAATAGTCTATTTCCTGAAATGTGTTATAGAAATATAGGCTGATCCGCGTCGTTGCCGCTATATTAAGTTTGCGCATGATCGGTTGAGCACAATGATGACCTGCACGGACGGCAATACCTTCCTGATCCAGAAAATGGGACAGATCATGCGGATGAATATCGCCCAGGTTGAATGAAATTACACCACCCCGTTCCGGTGCCGCACCATACAATCTGATGTTGTCGATGGCCTGCATTTTTTCCAGAGCATATGTCGTCAGAGCCTGTTCATACAGGGTGATCTCAACCATACCAATTTTGGTAAGATAATCGATAGCAGCACCCAAACCAATTGCTCCTGCAATATTTGGCGTTCCGGCCTCAAATTTATGGGGAATTTCATTCCAGGTTGAGTTTTCCAGCCAAACGCTGCTGATCATCTCACCGCCCCCCTGGTATGGATTCATATTCTCCAGTATCTGGCTTTTGGCATATAGAATCCCGATTCCCGTCGGACCGAGCATTTTATGTCCGGAGAATACCAGAAAATCACACTGGAGAAATTCCACATCTACCGGCAGATGTGGTACACTCTGTGCGGCGTCGAAAAGGACCGGAACTCCACGGTCATGTGCCATGTTAATGATACGTTTGACCGGATTGATCGTCCCAAAAACATTTGACATATGGGTGATGGCGATGAGCTTGGTACGACCGGAAAGCAATTGTTCGAAAACCGGAAAGTCTATGGTGCCATCTTCCTTAAATGGAATAAATTTTAGTTTTGCCCCGACTTCACGGGCTAGTATTTGCCAGGGAATTAAATTACTGTGATGCTCCATTTCGGACAGAATGATTTCATCATCTTTAGAAATGAACTTTCTACCCCAGGCGCTGGCGACCAGATTGATTGATTCTGTGGTACCCCGGGTAAAAACGATCTGACGTTCTGAACGGGCGCCAATAAAACGGGCAACTTTTTTACGGGCATCCTCAAAACCTTTTGTCGCCCGGTTACTGAGTTCGTGAATCCCGCGATGGACATTGGCGTTATCATTTTTATAATAATTTGCGATTGCTTCAATAACACTTATTGGCTTTTGGGTGGTCGCGGCGTTATCCAGATAAACAAGGGGTTTACCATTGATGTTCTGGTGAAGAATAGGAAAATCAGGTCGGTATCGATTCGGATCAAATTTTGTAACCGGATATGTGGCCACTTCAGGCATTTCCATATGTTGACCTTCCATCGTAATTACATCATTCCCAATTCAAGTTTAGCAGCATCGCTCATCAGGTCCGGTGTCCACGGCGGTTCCCAGACCACCTGCACGTGAAATGAATTAAGCCCATCAATGGCTTTAATTTTTGATTCAACCTCGCCGGGGAGCATTTCAGCGGCAGGACAGCTGGGGCTGGTCAACGTCATCCGGACCGAGGCGTTGAATTCATCATCAACTTTTACCTCGTAAATCAAACCCAATTCATATATATTAACGGGTATTTCCGGATCATAAACCGTGCGCAGGGCATCAACAATTTTCATTTCAAGCGCACCGGGTGTGATAGCCTGATCGTTCATAATACTCCTCATGTTGTTTCAGTTGAAACCGGTTTTTTCTCATCACCAAGGGCAGAATTTAAGGCATGCCAGGCCAGAGTTGCACATTTTACGCGTACAGGAAATCCGGCGACACCAGCGAACGCTGCAAGTTTTCCCAATTCTTCCAGATACGGGAGCACTTCAACCTCACCGGTCACAACTTTATGAAATATTTCAAACAGTCGCCGGACCTCGGCAATGGTCTTTCCCTTTAGTTCGGTGCTCATCAGTGAAGCAGAGGCTTTAGATATGGCACATCCCGATCCCTCAAAGCCAATGTCTTTAACGATGTCTTTTTCAACGATCAAATAAATTACATAGTGGTCGCCGCAAAGCGGATTCCGACCTTCTGCGACACGATTCGCCTGCTCCAATTTGTGAAAATTGCGCGGTCTTTTATTGTGATCGAGGATGACTTCCTGATAAAGATCTCTTAATCCTTCCATGTATTCCTTTCACACCAACACTTACTGCGGTTTCACGGTGTGTAACTTTTCGGCAAGCATTGCGCTGAGTTTGTCACGGATCGGCTCTGAATTTACACGATCGATGACATCACTGGCAAATGCATATATCAGCAGTTGCCGGGCTTTCGCCTTGTCAATGCCACGGGACCTCATATAAAAATAAGCATCTTCATCCAACTGCCCCACTGTTGCACCATGGGTACAGCGTACATCATCCGCAAAAATTTCAAGTTGCGGCTTGGTATCAATATTGGCGTTCTCAGATAATAAGATACAATTGTTTGATTGTATGGCGTTGGTCTTCTGAGCATCGGGTCGGACAAAAATTTTTCCATTAAAAACACCGTGTGCATGATCATCAAGGACACCTTTATACAATTCTTCGCTATGGCAATTTGGATTTGCATGGTCTATCGATGTATGATTATCGATATGCTGCTCTCCTGAGCCAACATACAAGCCGTTAAGCGTCGATACAATCCCTTCGGCCTTCAGGACCAGGTTGATATTATTGCGCACCAGTTTACCGCCAAAAGAGAAGGCATGTGAATTATACCGGCTGTCCCTGTGTTGGTCAACCTGGATGGTAGAGACATGATAAGCTTCATCCGATTCAACCTGAACTTTGAAATGTTCAAGGCCGGCGTTGTCATCGACTATTGCCTCGCTCACCGTATTGGTGAAATAGGGCTGACTGCCCGCACCGGCATAGGTTTCGATTACGGTAGCCTGACTGTTTTTCCCAATAACAAACAAACTGCGCGGCATGTTGAGTACCGGCTTTTTGTCTGCCAGGCCAAGATGAAGAATACTGATTGGTCGTTCGAGAACCTGATTATCCGGAACAAAAATAAACACACCATCCCAGAGAAACGCTGTGTTAAGTGCGGTAAAGCTGTCCCATGTTTCATCGGCATAACGGCTGATATATTTCATCAGAACTGGATCATTTTTTTGCAATGCCTCACGGATCGACAGGATCTTTATTCCATTGGCCATTTTTTTAATCCTTGAAAGATCACCGGCAAAATGACCGTTAACAAAAGTCAACTGACAACAATCCAGACCCTCATAACTATATTTCTCGATCAACTCCCGACTCCCTGATGTATCCTGATCACCGTCAGAAGGAACAAAATCGATATTGGTTATCGGCTTGATGTTGGTGTATTTCCACTCCTCATCTCTGGTGGTCGGAAAACCCTCACCGGATAAAAATTCTATCGCCTTTTTACGGATATTATGCACCGCTGTAAATGAATCACCATTGATGCGATTTTCAAACTGATGAAATTTATCCAGATACCAATCTGCGTTGCCTTTAAATCTGTTCGCACCCATTATCCGGCCTCCACCATTTGTTTCGGTTTTAGCCAGTCATATCCCTTTTCCTCCAGTTCAAAGGCCAGCTCCTTGCCACCCGAACGCACAATTTTTCCTGCAGATAATACGTGGACATAATCGGGAACGATATAATTCAGCAGTCTTTGATAGTGGGTAATAATGATAAAGGCGTTTTTATCATTTTTTAATTTATTGACCCCGTTGGCCACAATCTTCAGGGCATCAATATCGAGACCTGAATCGGTTTCGTCAAGTATGGCAAGCGTTGGCTCGAGCACGGCCATCTGAAAAATCTCATTACGCTTTTTCTCCCCGCCGGAAAAACCTTCGTTTACCGGTCTGCTCAATAATTTTTCGCTCATCTCAACTATACCCATTTTTTCGCGCATGAGTTTCAAAAAATCCATGGCATCGATTTCTTCCAAACCACGATATTTACGGATTTCATTCAGGCTGGACTTTAAAAAATAGGTGTTGCTAATGCCGGGAATCTCCACCGGGTACTGGAAAGCCAGAAAAACACCTTCGCGGGCTCTGTCCTCCGGTGCCATTTCGATCAGATTCTTACCATTATAGAGCACTTCACCACGGGTTATTTCGTAATCTTCCCGGCCGGATAGTACGTGGGCCAGGGTGCTCTTTCCGGATCCATTCGGCCCCATTATGGCATGTATTTCACCAGATTTGACACTCAGGTCAATCCCTTTCAGAATTTCATTTCCTTCCACCGATGCATACAGGTTTTTTATTTCTAACATATTTTTTCTCCAACTTATAATTGAAATATAAAATACACAAAATATTAGGCTTAAGGATAAAGGCGATAACTACATTTAACGGATTTGGCACGCCAAACCCCTACTCTGTTGCTCTGCTTCTTTGTGCCTCTTTGCCATTTTTTACCTTTTGCCTTTTTCCTTTTACTTTATTTTTACCTTTTCACTTCTATCCCACACTCCCCTCCAAACTCACCGCCAGAAGATTCTGAGCTTCAACTGCAAACTCCATCGGTAATTCACGGAAAACTTCTTTACAATACCCATTGACGATCATATTTATCGCATCCTCCGTTGATAGTCCGCGCTGATTACAGTAAAAAATCTGATCTTCACCGATCTTTGAAGTCGTTGCCTCATGTTCAACACTGGCACTGGGATTATTTACTTCTATATACGGAAACGTATGGGCTCCGCATTTGTCACCCAGCAGCAAGGAATCACACTGCGAATAATTGCGTGCATTGGTAGCCTTCTTTGAGATTTTCACAAGACCACGGTAGGAATTCTGACTCTTTCCGGCAGAGATACCCTTGGACACGATCGTACTACGGGTATTTTTACCAAGATGGATCATTTTTGTACCGGTATCCGCCTGCTGATAATTGTTCGTTAATGCGACGGAATAAAATTCCCCGATCGAATGATCACCTTGCAGAATGACGCTTGGATATTTCCAGGTAATCGCCGAACCGGTCTCAACCTGCGTCCACGAGATCTTTGAGTTATTACCCCGGCAGGCACCTCGCTTGGTAACAAAATTATAAATTCCGCCTTTACCTTCTTTATCTCCCGGGTACCAGTTTTGAACCGTCGAATATTTGATCTCCGCATTTTTTAGTGCGATCAGTTCCACAACTGCTGCATGCAATTGATTTTTATCACGCATGGGTGCCGTACACCCCTCCAGGTAACTCACATAACTGCCCTCATCGGCGACGATAAGGGTTCGCTCGAACTGACCGGTATCGGCTGCATTTATCCGGAAATAGGTGGACAATTCCATCGGGCAGCGCACCCCTTTGGGGACATAGACAAAAGACCCGTCACTAAAAACGGCAGCATTGAGGGATGCAAAAAAATTATCGGTTGACGGCACAACCGAACCGAGATATTTTTTTATCAATTCGGGATGATTGTGTACCGCTTCAGAAAATGAGCAGAATATAATACCCAGTTCAGACAGTTTCTCTTTAAATGTGGTTGCGACAGACACCGAATCGAATACCGCATCGACCGCTACGCCGGTCATCATTTTCTGTTCTATCAATGGGATTCCAAGCTTTTGATAGGTCTTGAGCAGTTCCGGATCAACCTCATCGAGACTTTCCAGTTTTTTCTTCTGCTTCGGGGCTGAATAGTAGACAATATCCTGATAATCCACCTTGGGATAGGTGACATTCGGCCATCTCGGTTCTTCCATTTTTTGCCACTGCCGAAATGCTTTCAGGCGCCATTTTAGCATGAATTCAGGTTCACGCTTTTTCTCCGATATGATTCGGATAATATCTTCATTCAGCCCTTTGGGAATCGTATCGGCCTCAATATCGGTCACAAAACCGTATTTATACTCCCGGTTGGCGACTTCCTCAAGATATTTTTCCTCGGTTGTCATATATGCTCCTTGCCTTATATTCTTGTAGATCCGGTGCCCTTGATCTGAACCAGGGGGACCAGATTTGAAAATCGGTTTTTAAAATCAGCCATGGTGATATTGTTGAAAAAACGGGTCAGTTCAATCTGAATAAATTCCATCGGACTTTTTATGTTGCAATAATCGAGCCTGTTCGCAATTACATTCGGATTCATCCCGGCAGTCAACCAGGTGGATGGGACCTTCAACGGCTTTAATAATCGTATTAAAATTGATTTTGTCCAACGGCAATTTCAGGCGATACCCCCCTTTGACCCCCTGCTGGGATACAATTACCTCTTCACGTGCGAGACTTTGCAAAACTTTCCCGAGAAGTTCGCGCGGAATATTGTATTTCGTCGAAAGATCCTTGGCCGTCGTCAGACTGCTTTTCCCATTTGCGGCCATGTCAATAATGGCAATAACCGCGTATTCTGTCTTTTTACTAAGTTTCAACATAATATCTTCCATAAAATACGACCATTTTAGTCCTATTTCAACATACAATACCATTTTTTTATTCCAGGGAATAAAAAAATAAATTCCAAATAACAAATTACAAAAGCCAAACAGAAGCCGAATTACAAATTTCAAGCCTGCATACCATTCCGTTTGAGATTTGGTTTTTATGTTTTGTTATTTACACTTCAAACTGTTGGGAATAAATATGCATAAATATACATTTTATTGAATTATTATTTGATTTATTTAAATAATTTTTTAACTTTCAGCATTATTTATGGATAAAAATATGTACATGAAACTGAGTTTCTCCAAATATTTCCTTCCCCCGAAACCGTATTTCGGTTTCCGACGACCGTAACGGTCATCTTTTATTTTTTATACTTAATCCAGATACCCATTACATAACAATTACAGGTGAAGGCCAAATGCATATAGAGGATAACATGACAATTCAGGTTGCAGCAAAAGCGCATATAAAATACGCGGAGGAGATCTGTGCAGTGATTGCCGAATCTGCCCGGATACGCGGGACCGGGATCGCTAAGCGGGAACCGACATATATTCTTCAAAAAATAAATGACGGAAAAGCGGTCATTGCACTGGATGGGGATAAACTGGCGGGTTTCTGTTACATCGAATCCTGGGGTAAAGAAAAAAACTTTGTGGCCAATTCCGGGCTTATCGTGCTGGAAGAATACCGCAAATCGGGCTTGGGAAGGCGTATAAAGCGAGCAGCCTTTAAATTATCCCGCGAGAAATTTCCGGATGCCAAATTGTTTGGTATCACAACAAGTTTGGCCGTCCTCAGGATCAACCACGCCCTGGGATACCGCCCGGTTCATTTTACCCAGTTGACCGATGATGCGGACTTCTGGAGCGGTTGTAAGGGGTGCGTAAACTTTCCGATACTGGAAAGCACAAACCGGACGAATTGTCTCTGCACCGCCATGTTATATGATCCGGCTGAAAAAAAACAGCAGGAGAATACCCGGGTGGAGGAAAAGAAAATTGCTGTCTGATCCTGAAAAAGAATATACGGCCGGGATTATCGGGGGTGCCGGTTATACTGCCGGGGAACTGATCCGGTTGCTTCTTAATCACCCGAATTTTACACTGCAATATGTGCAAAGTCATAGCCATAGTGGGCAACCCTTTGCAAACGTACATGCTGATCTGGTGGGCGAGACGGATCTGATATTCACTGACCAGGTTGATACCGGGATAGATGTTCTCTTTCTGGCAAAGGGACATGGCGAGGCCGCTAAAATGCTCGACACCCTTAGTATACCGGCGAAAACACGGATTATAGATCTCAGTCAGGATTTTCGCTTTGCCCCATCAAATAAGCATCGGTTTGTCTATGGTCTTCCCGAGGCCAACCGGATCGACATCTTAAAGGCCAGATACATTGCCAATCCGGGATGTTTTGCTACGGCAATATTATTGGGTTTGCTGCCACTCGCCGCAACTGATCTGCTAAAGGATGCTATACATGTTAACGCCATGACCGGTTCGACCGGTGCCGGTCAGGGCCAGACCGATACCACCCACTTCAGCTGGCGATATTCAAATATTTCAGTCTATAAGGCATTTGAACACCAGCATCTGCATGAAATTTCCGCCCAGCCTCGGCGAATCGTCGGGAGCTGCACCTCCGCCAATTTATTTTATTCCGATGCGCGGAAACTTCACGCGGGGTATCCTGGCTTCAATGTATACCCGGATTGAGCGTTCGATAGAAGAGGTCGATTCGGTCTATCGACGGTTTTACCAGGATGTACCATTTGTATTCGTGACCGATGACAACCCCGATATTAAAATGGTGATCAATACAAATAAATGCGTGCTGCATCTGGAAAAACATCATGATATGCTTTTTATCATCAGTGTAATCGATAACCTGATAAAAGGGGCCGCAGGACAGGCCGTGCAGAATATGAATCTGATGTTCGGTCTGTCCGAAACAGCTGGATTGCAATTGAAATCAAGTGTCTATTAATATGCAAAAAATTTGTGTCGTAAAAATCGGAGGCGAAATTGTCGATAACCCCGAACGGCTGGAGATTGTATTGGAACGATTTACGGCATTATCGGGACTTAAAATTCTGATCCATGGAGGGGGTCGTCTGCTGAGTGAACTGGCCCGCAAACTCAATATTCCGGTGATCATGACGGCCGGACGCCGGGTCACCGATGCCGAAACCCTGAAACTTGTCGCCATGGTTTATGCCGGACTGATCAATAAAACAATTGTGGCCAAACTGCAGGCCCGGGACTGCCCGGCTGTGGGCCTGAGCGGCACCGATGGTCGCAGCGTACTTGCAGAAAAACGCTCAAGGAGTGAGATTGATTATGGTTTTGCCGGTGACATAAAAAAAATAAATACCAATTTCCTGACCATGCTTGTCGAGAACCGATATGTGCCGGTCCTGTGCTCCCTCACAGCCGATGCAAACGGTCAATTGCTTAATACAAATGCGGATACCATCGCCACGGAAACCGCTATTGCCATGCAAAACCCGTATGATGTGGAATTGCATTTTCTCATCGACAAACCGGGATTGCTTTATGATATAACCGATGAAACAACGGTGATCGATCAGGTGGATGCTGACTTCTACGCGCGGTTGAGAACGGAAGGGCGTGTTGATGAGGGCATGCTGCCAAAAATGGATAATGCCTTCCGGGCAATAAAGATGGGAATTGAGGCTGTTTATCTAACCTATTTCAGTAAATTTCCGGATTACGCCACTGGTACCAAAATAATCTGATCTGATTATGCACCAGTGAAAGACACGGAAAATATAAAGTTATACCAAAATTAATGATTTTGCAAAATCGGCGACGCTGTCACACAGTATATCTTAAATTTCGATAATGTGCATGTTAAAATTAATGTTATATCGTAAATATATCGTCGCTCCTGGACTCTGAATTATTGTTCAGGTTTCCTATAAATATGTCTTCCCTTAAGGGAAGGGATCGTTAATACATTTTCATTCTCAGACTCAATACCTGCAGGCATATATGTGTGATTGCAAGATTGAGTTCTTATAAAACCTTCATTCCATCTTGTCCCGTTAGGGACAAAATATATATAGAAAAGCATGAAATGCCTCAAATGTCCGGCGTCCGGCCAGGGACGCAATATTCGATTTCCTGGATTTATTCATGAACAGACCATGGCTGCAAACATGTTATAAATCAAAAAAATTTTGGTGAAATAGCAAATCTTTTTGATTAAATATCTCCATCCAGATTATTTTAGCTCTGCGTTCTCCACGATTTATGCATAAACCAGGTTTAATAAATTTATGTTCATTGGGTAAGATTGCTACCCAGCCAATTTCAGTACATCAATGAGTTTTTCCGTTACCTCCTGCCACTGAGGATCAGTAATCACCAATGGTGGAAGCAGGCGGATAACTTGCGGGCCGGCAGGCAGAACAAGAACGCCGTTTTCCTGAAGTTCGAGAATAAAAGGCTGCGTTTCACTTTTCAGTTCAATGCCGATCATCATTCCGAGATACCGTATCTCGCGCATAACCGGAAGGGTTTCGCGTTGTAACAAATTAACGAGAACCTTTCCTTTAACCGCTGCTTTTTCTGCCAGGTCTTCATCCAGAATAAACTGAATGGCAGCGAGTGAAGCCGCGCAGGCCAGCGGGTTTCCGCCGAACGTCGTGCCGTGTTTCCCTTTTGAAATGGAGATTTTATCGGAACAGAGCACGGCGCCTGCCGGGAATCCCCCGGCCATCCCCTTGGCCAGACACAATATATCCGGCTTAAGATCATGATGTTCACAGGCAAACAATTTTCCGGTACGCCCGAACCCGGTCTGCACCTCATCGATGATCAGGAGAACACCCTTTTCATCGCATAGACTGGCGCACTGTTTCCAGGTAACCCGGTATGGCCGGGTATACACCGCCTTCCCCCTGTACCACTTCCAGTAAAATCGCAGCCGTATGATCTGAAAATGCCTTTCTGATACTTTCCACATCATTAAACGGCACAAAGGAAAATCCCGGTACGAGTGGTTCAAAGTCCGTCCGGTATTCGACTTTATGGGTTGCGCTTAAAGCGCCCATGGTACGGCCATGAAAACTCCGTTCAGCGCAAATGATCTCCGAGTTTCCGGTGGATATACGGGCGAATTTTATGGCAGCCTCGATGGTTTCGGTTCCGCTGTTGCAGAGAAAAACCTTATCAAGTCCTGTCGGTGTGATCTGTACCAGTTTTTCCATCAACAAAGCACGCTGATCATTATAAAAGGAACCGGTACAGGTGATCAACCGCCCGGCCTGCCGGGCGATCGCCTTCACAACCGGTTTGCAGGCATGCCCGACAATTGCAACCCCCTGTCCGGCGGTGCAGTCGATGTATTCTTTCCCGGTATCATCCCATACGGCGGCACCCTGCCCCCTGACAAGCGTTATTCCACGTTTACCATACAGCGGAAGCGTATACTTATCTTCTGTTTTTGCGTAGCCTGCCAAATTCAACTCTCATTACCTGCGAACTTGATTTATCAGAAATTTAGAACAATATAGTAATTTTGAGAATGGTGTTCCTTTAAAAAACAGATTATATGGTCAGCAAGACAAATTCTTAAATTTAAAATTTACCATAGATGTACACGAACTTTCAGGGTCCGTTTTTTTCTGTCTTTATCTGTGGTTATTTGGTCGGTTTAATTTTTCACGACGCTATTTCTCATTCCCGCTCACGTAGGGCCACAAATGATAAACCCTGCAATACCATCGCGGAATTGCAGGGTTATTTTGTGGAGCCGAGGAGGATCGAACTCCTGACCTCTTGAATGCCATTCAAGCGCTCTCCCAGCTGAGCTACGGCCCCATTGGATCTTCAGGCAAGTTTAACTTGAATATTTTTTAAAATTACTGAAAGTACAGGAAAATGTCAATGAACCAACCTGTTCAAAATCTATTGACCAGGTTGCATTCATTGGCCGATACCGAATCCTGATGTCTGGTTGTCACCAAACGAGTACGTTTATCCGCATATGGCATGCATGGTTTCCTTATAATAAACCATTTACGGCGGAAAATTATTTCAGAAAAACAAGATCCTGGCAGGCCGGATCTGGGCTCATTTTGACACCTGTGGAAATCATCCATCTTTTTAAATTCACAAAAATTGACGCCGATCGGTCTTCAACAAAAAAGATGTTCTGATTCGGATAAAAATTTGTCGGAATATGGCCTGGGAAACAATATATTAGATGAAACTGACGGCCATAGCCATAATATTACCGAAAAAAAGCGCGCTTATCTCTGCTTATATTTAAATGCTCTGCCCACCAGGTAGCCAAAGGTAAAGGGCAGACCGAAGATAATCAGCAGGATCAGGATCAGATAAATCAAAATATCATTGATTATTGCCTTTAGCTTTTCCATCATGATCTGCGCAACATTATTGCTGATCATATTCAGGTCTTTCATCGCCGCCTCGCGCTCATTTTTCAACGCATTTAGAAGAATTTCACTTTCCTTCTGTAGTATTGTGAGCGTGAGTGCCCATCTGTGGTCAATCCTGTCAAACAATGGATACAGACTTGCCATGGCAGAGTCGACCAGTTCGGGGCTATCGATAATAAGTTGATTCAGGTTCGCAATCATAACGGTAAGACTGTCAAGATTCCTGGCGATTTCCAGCGAATCAAGATGATTCTCCTTAATAATTAATTCAGCATTCCAGTAAGCTTGCAGAGGTAATTCTGTACTAAGATACGTCAGCCGGCTGGTCAGGTCACTCACTGTCTCAGGAAGATTACCGACCGTTTGAACAGCCAGACTATCAGGAATATTAGAATATTCATTCCAGGCAGCCATAACAGACGGTCGTTTGAATTCAAAGTCAGTCAACGGATGGTTTTTAACATAATAGCCAACAAATTTTTGGATCTGAAGATACTCTTCTTTGGGTACTACCGATGCCGTAATACTATCGATTGTTGCTACAAGTCGTCCTATGGCCTCTTTTGCGATATCCTGGTGCACTCCGAAGGCGTCCATCCCATTCCCGGACTCCAGAAATTCGCGCATTTGCTGCATAAAAATCCAGGTATCGACTTCCGCGAGGATTGGATTGGTCTGAAAAATTGCACCTCTACTGGTAGCAATACTACTGATCTTCCAGCGCAAAGCATTGATATGAACCTGAGGATCGGCCGAGACCTTCAGTATAGAATCTGCCGCCGTATCAAGCACTTTAAGAACCGTGCCGGCAAAATCATGCGCCATTATACGCGCATTCAACTCATTGGTCGGCAGCGGTTCCACATCACCCTCAATGGTAATCAATGAGCAGGAATAAAAATAGGCGGTAAAGAAAAAAACAATAGAACAGACACCGGTGTTGGTGATTACTCTTATCATGATATCCTCTGATTTGTAAATAAGATCAGGTTTTTCAGGATAGTTTGTTTCATCATTTAAATACGCTGATCACTGCACAAATTTAGTATGTTACATAGAGATGATATTATATTGATTGAATATTCCCAGATGGCCGTGACAGTTCTCAGAAACTTTCGGACAACTTTGGATCTAATGAAGAGATCCAGCCTGTTAAATTAATCATGGCCATTCGCAAAGTGACCGTACCAAAATAAACTCTGAATATCGCTCAATCATTCTTTCGGTTAAAAATAATATCGCCAATCAAAAGCTGTCCGTAATCCAACATACCATATGGGTTTTAGATCCGGAACATTAACACCTTCGGGTGCTACCAAACCTGCACCGTACGGAATATCAACACCAAAATTAAATTGAAAAACCAGACTTGAACTTTGATCCAGTGAAAAAGTACGAAACGGACGATATTCAAGATAAGGGAAGTCCAGTTGAACAGATTTATATGTTACTAAATAAGTTTCCTCTCCTTCAGGTACCAATATGGCATCTTTATTATCCCCACCACCATATAACGAAACACCTACTTCTCTTCCAAGAACAAATTGAAATCTTCCAACAGGTGTTGCGATACCTGATTGCCAGGGGATCAATCCACCATTGCCGGAACTTACGGCCATACCTGCAAACGTCTCAGGTGCCGCCCAGACTAATATCGGAGCAGTAACCAGCAGGTCGAATGGCAGAAGATAAAATGGCATGCGGAATCTTATATTTAAGGCATCTCTTCCGGGAATAGCGGAAGCAATTTGTCCCGCATTCAAGAGAATTGGAGAATCACCGTATTTATGTGTTGATGGCCCATCCTGCCGCCAACCCAGATCCAAAAATACAAGTCCGTCACCCGATTCATTAAGAACGCCTTCAATTCCCAATCCAAAACGTACATTTATATCCAGTCCTCCTAATACACCTGCCTTGGTCTGATTTGCACCGAACCCACCACTTATTCCGTTGGTTCGTAAGGCCGGTACAACACCAATAAATAATCCCAGTTCACTCCTGAATCTGGGAAGCTCACCCAATCCTGTTGCCAGACCGGGAACAGGCGTCTTGACTAATATCCGGGCTAATGGATCAATTAAATTCTTATCAATAGTACGGGAGGGCATAAAATTATTTTGACAGACATTAAAACTATCCGGTTGATTCACAGAAGCGTATGGATCAAGTGTGTAATCATATGAGGTCTTTCCACTTGCAGCATCAAGGAATTCTTCCAGGCTCATAACAACTACACGAGCTGCAATTTCCTCATCTTGTGGGCGCATATACGCATCACCCATTAATATCATCCTTTGGCCATCCCACGTTACAACTTCAAGCCCGTGTTCATTATAATAATCGTGCGTGCCTTTCCTTTGAGATGCATTTCCCCATGTGCCTGCCGTATGACCGGAAGCGAAAACATCTTCAAGAAAATGTAAAGCGAAGGCTTCATCAGCCAATGCACCTAAAATTAAAGCGGATTTTTCTTCTGATGTCAAATTCTCAGATGCATATCTAACGGCTTTTAAAAGTGCACTGACATGAAACCACGAATAAGCGCCGAGGGCATTCAGCTCAGCCCCTTCCTTAAGGCAGGCTGTTAAATATTCCCTCGCATCGGTATCAACATCAGGGCGAGCCAGAAGAAAATGAACATTGTTTGATCCCGCCCGTGTTGCATATTCCGGATCTACTCTTTGGAATTTATTATCTGAATCTCTCAATGCATTGATTCGTTCACTTCTGTTCTTTGCTTCAGCAAGATCCATTTTCAGCTGAGCAGCTGATATCAGCTACTTTCAATATCCAGCTTGTTTGAAAAACATTATACAGTAAATTTTCAGGTGAACAACTATGGTCACCTGAAATGGCCGGCCAGGAGGCATAATCAAGTTGTGTAGGTTCTATACTTTGAGTTGCATCAATGACTGCTTCGGTGAGCCGGTCCTCGTATCCTATTCTTGCCTCTGCCCAAAGTTTATCCAATATGGAGCGATACTGAGGACTTAGATTTTGTATGCCAGTGTACGGCAATATCTCTGTGCTCCGGATACACCCAGGCCTGGGTATTCGTGAAACTTATTGCGATAAGCATTAGTAGGATTAATGTTTTCATTTTGGCGGTTTCCCTTCAAATTTTCTTAAAATATTTCTTGCAGAAAATAACAATATTCTCTGTTCACTTTATTTGACTCGTCAGAAGAAATGGTATTTTATTTATTATCCCCTGATTCAATATGTAAATTCCTTTGCGAAAAGGTCTTTCAATCTTACTTTTTTAAATGCCTATCAATTACCCACCGAGATCACTTCTAATCTCAACCCACTAAACATAATCCGAAGTTCAGCGACGCCGTTCAAACTCAAGATAATTAGCATAGTCATTCGAGGTATAAGCGTGGCGAGACTTTCCATTTATTTAGTGCATTCCAATCATATTACCCTTACCAAGATCCATACCGTGCGACGCAAACAATTAATCAACTTCACATGGCTGATCTGATAAAGTCCAAGGACGAATTTGTTGGATATAAGATTTCCGTTTGGTACAATTACCCCGGCTCTTTCCCACATCTTAATGATGCCTGAACAAATACCTGTCTTTTTTACTCTTCCGGAAAGATCATCCACCGATACGTTATCCCCTGTTTAAATTGATCTTTTAAAAATTAATTTTATTGCTGTCACTCGCTTTCTGCTTCTTCTGCCGGAAGAACTGTTTGTGCAATTAAACTTTGGTATACCTTGTATGTAAGAGAAAGAATAACAGCACCCAAAAATAACCCAATAATACCGGAGAGCATCATGCCTCCGATCGCACCCAGCAGAAGTACTATGACGGGAACATCGACACCTCTCCCCATGAAGATTTTTTTTAAAATCGTATCTGAGAAACCAATGATTATATTGAGTACAAGGAAAATAATGGCTTGCGTTTCGCCCAAACTACTGAAACCGTAAGCGACTACAGGACCTAAAATCAAAGTTAACGGTAACTGCATTATGGCAAGGAACAATACAATCAGTGCCCATAAACCCGCAAGCGGTATATTGAATATGAGCATTACTACTCCGGAAGCTACCGATTGTAAAATAGCTACACCCAGCACTCCCTGAACAACACTTCTTATTGTTGCTCCGGCAAGATCGGTAAATCCTTCTCCCTGTTTACCTATTAAGATTTTAAATGCTTTTCGTGCGGTTATTTCTGCAGAGTCCGCTTTTACCAGCAATGCACCAGCGATTATAACAGATACAATTGAAAGGAGAATGGTTGAACCCAATCCAAGAACGCCGGACAATATACTTGATGCGAGTTCTTTTATTTGCGGTTCGAATGCTTCGATAGCAGCTTCGATATTCACAGAAGCAAGCTGCCACGCATCGTAAACCGGTTTGCCGATGACGGGCCATTCAGACTATATTCTCAGGGGGCGGCGGGACTTCAAATGTTCCTGCTTCCAATTCCGCGGCGAGATTTTGAATCCCCTCTATTGTTGATTCCATCAAATAATATGATGGAATAATAATTACTGCCAACGCAATCAAAGTTATTAAGGTGGATGCAAGTTTTTTACGGTTACCAATTAAATTTGAAAGTTTTTTAAATACGGGATAGATCCCCACTGCAATGATTATACTCCAGATAACAACAACCAGAAAAGGTTTAAGGATCAGGTAAGAGAGTATAATCAGCAGTCCGACAAAACCAACTCTTAGAGCAGTTGCGATGGCTTTTGTGTAATAAGCTTCATCTTTAAATTGTTGATCTATGGATGCCATGAGATTTTCCTCCAACTAAATACCAAGATTTGAATAGGTACACTGATCAAACTGGAAATGGGTTTGGCAAATTGCATGGTGCATCCCTGTTCCATTGACTGCCTGCTTCTCTGCGCGAGTAAATCGTGAATGGCCCAAATTGCATTACTAATGCCTATTGTGAACATTTATTCCAATAACTCTTAAGTGTTTATGAACGCTCCAGATTCAGATACGTCCATAATTTTGTGTAAAAAGGACTTAAAAAGACCGTCCTATTTAATAATTCCACCAAATTTTATGGAACGGGCCCATTTAAAAAACAATCTTTCAAGTAATCAAAATACCAAAAAAAATCCCGGTTTCGAAAATCAGAGGGGGGGTAGTGAGCGTCACGCCAGCTGGCGGATCCGCCTACCGGCGGAGATTAAGGGGTGGGTAATTTCCAGGAATTCAGATCGAGTCTCTCTTTCTCCGGTCCAGTTAAAATGCTTCCATATCAAGTTCTGGAAGGTGTGTATGCATTATTAACCGGGCACTGGTGGTAAATTATATATAAACATATAGTTATAAGGATAATTGAAGTGTATCTGATTAAATAAGAATAAAATTCTGATTAAAATGGAACTATAATAATTTCATAAAGTTAACTTTGTGTTCTTTATGGTTTACGAATAGACCAGGTAAAGAAATGAATTAAAAATGTATTGATCCCAGTTTGATTAATTATGTAAGTTATATTTTTAACAATTATAAGAAAAAGGATCCCCTTCCTTGGAGAATAATACTGTTCCTGAAAAGGTCAATCCGCTGCGCGAGATTACCGATCCGTTTATCAACCTCTTCAGATCACCACGTGGCCTCTGGGGCGTCAATTTATCCTATGTGATCGAAGGCCTGACCTATTTTGGTGTTTTGGGTCTGCTGGCTATATATTTTAATGAGTATATCCAGTTGGATGATATCGATGCCGGGCTTATGGTCGGTGTGCTCACCTGGGGAATAACCCTCGCCATGCTGTTCTTCGGTGCAACGGTGGACTGGATTGGCATCAGGAAGGCCCTGCTGGTGGCACTCTTTTTATTCCTGATCGGCAGGATACTGCTGAGTATCGCACCGGGTATCGGGGAGCCCGGGTTTGGCGGCAGCGCCCACTGGATCGCCATGGGCGGGATCCTCGGAATCATTATCGGGCTTGGCATTTACCAGCCTGCCTGCTATACCGCTGTAAGACGCTTCACTTCCGCAAAAACGGCCGCAATCGGATATGCGATGCTGTACGCGCTGATGAATCTGGGGGGCTTTCTCCCCGGTCTGATTTCACCGCCGATTCGCAGGGCATACGGTATCGTGGGGGTTTTCTGGGTTTATGTCGCGCTTACGGTTGTTGGGATCGTAGTCGTGGCGGTGGTTCTGACAAAAAAAGCGATCAAAGATACTGAAGATGCAGCCCGTGCCGAAGGTCCCGCCCAAGAGAACGATACTGATGAAATGGAAGAAGTTCCGCAGGAATTACGGGAAAAAATCAGATTTTACATAAAAAATATCCCCCTGTCAGATGCCCGGTTTATGTTCTTCATCTTCGCCCTGATCCCGGTCCAGACCCTTTTTGCACATAACTGGCTCACGCTGCCCCAATATTTCAGCCGTGCATTTACCGGTGTTGTCAGTGAAAACTTTGAATTTTTTGTCAATTTTAATCCGATCCTGATATTTATCCTCGCACCGATGGTCGCTGCATTGACAGCTAAAAAAGATACCTACATGATGATGATCATCGGTACGTTAATTATGGCATCTCCGACATTTATTCTTGCCCTGGGTCCCTCTATTTGGGGTGTATTCGGCTACCTCATTATCATGACCATCGGAGAGGCGATGTGGCAACCCCGTTTTCTTCAATGGATTGCCGAAATCGCTCCCAAAAACATGACCGGTATTTACATGGGAATCGGACAATTTCCCTGGTTTATGACCAAGTTCATCACCAGTCTTTACTCGGGCTGGTTCCTTTCACAGTATTGCGCCGATGGTGTCCCGCCGGAACAGTTAAATACCGAGTTTATGTGGCTCATATATGGCTTTATCGCCATTGCATCGCCGATCATGTTATTTCTCGCCAAAGGCTGGATGGGCGTTTCGATGACCCAGCGTGTGAAACAAAACCAGACAGGCTGACGCCGAAGGAATCCGTTGGGACAGGATAAACCGGATTTAATAATATTTACACGAAGGTGTACGAAGTAATTCACGAAGAGACACGAAGAGTCTTTATAATAAACAGAATGCAAATATATATTTTATGAGAATTTAATTTTATATTAACACGATTTTAGTTTAGATATAATATCCAAATAATCTTCGAGGTCCTTCGTGGGTGGTTCTTCAATCCTGTTCATCCTGTTATCCCGTCTAAAAAATAGTTTGAAACCTGCCAGTGAATTTTCCGTACCTATAGAATCATTTCTATGTAATTCAATTCCTTATACATAATCAATGGGAGGATGCCATGTTTGTACGCTCTCTATTTCTTGTCGTATTTATGCTGGCTTTTATGATCCCGGATACCGGTTCGGCACAGCAAAATTTAACCATGCCGATGGACAGCCCTTACGCCCAGGTTGTCCAGCGTATCGGACTTACCGATATCACCATAACCTATCACCGTCCGGGTGTCAAAGGCAGAAAGATCTGGGGCGGCCTTGTTCCTTATGATCAGGTATGGCGCGCCGGGGCAAATGACAACACCACGATAGCCTTCACGGATCCGGTCACTGTTGCGGGTAAGCAAGTTCCTGCCGGAACCTACGGTGTCCATATTATTCCTACCAAAGGTGACTGGACAATAATTTTGAGCGCGGTTTATTATGCCTGGGGAAGTTTTTCTTATGAATCGAGTGAGGATGTACTGCGATTCACCATTAAACCTGAGACGACTGACTTTACCGAACGCCTGATCTACTATTTTGATAATCCGACAGAAGATGCGGTTGAACTGGTGATGCAGTGGGAAAAAGTAAAGGTCGCTTTTCCGGTTCAGGTAAATGTAAAGGAAGTTGTACTCGGCAATATCCGCATAGAAATGAGATCTCTGCCCCGTTTTTTCTGGCAGGGATGGAATCAGGCCGCGAATTATTGTCTTCAGAACGATATTAATCTTGACGAGGCGATGCAATGGGTGGACCGCTCGATTGCTATGAATGAAAATTTCAATAATTTACGGGTAAAATCCGGACTGCTCGCAAGGAAAGGTCAACAAGCCGAGGCCGATAATCTACTGACACAGGGTATGGCGATAGCGACAGAAGCAGAACTGAACAATTATGGTTATCAGCTAATCGGTAAGGGCGATTTAGATAAGGCGATTGAAATTTTCAAAATGAATATCGATCGTTATCCTGATTCATGGAATGTATATGATAGTCTGGCTGAAGCCTATGCCCAAAAAGGTGAAACCAAACTGGCCATCGAGTATTATCAAAAAGCACTGGACATGGTAAAGGCTGATGATCAGAAAAAGCGGATAGAAGATACGCTGAAAAATCTGAAGGCGCAGTAGGAACGAAGCACAGCAGGCGGTAGGCAGTTGGCAGTCGGACAGATTTGTAGGCTGATGCTATGTTTTGCTGCTGCCATTTTCTTTATATTTTCCCGCATCGGGAGATGCAACGAGAACAAGGAAGATGCTTACAGCATGACGGTCTGTTGATATTATTTGTCCTATTATATATTTACTGTTTGTTTTGGACTGGTTATAGCCTATTGCCAACTGCCGTCTGGTAATCGTTTTATCTGGTTATTATATACTTAATTCCTGCTTCACTGAAATGAACTGCTCAACCGCAAATTCCAGATCCTCCCGCGAATGTGCGGCTGAGATCTGTGTTCGTATCCGTGCCTTACCTTTCGGGACAACCGGGAAGAAAAAGCCGATCACATACACACCGTGCTCAAGTAGAAGGCCTGCCATTTTTTGAGCCAGAACCGCATCACCCAGCATGACCGGAACAATCGGATGGATTCCGGGCAGAATGTTGAATCCGGCCCGGGTCATCTCGCTTCTGAAAAAACGGGTATTTTCATGCAATTTATCACGGAGCTGGCCCGAAGCCATCAAAAGGTCCAATACCTTCAGGGATGCCATGACGATTCCCGGAGCTACTGTATTGGAAAAAAGATAGGGTCTTGATCGCTGCCGCAACAGTTCGATAATTTCTTTTTTAGCGCTGGTGTAACCACCGCTGGCACCTCCTAGGGCCTTACCAAGGGTTCCTGTGATGATATCCACACGTCCCATGACCTGACAAAACTCGTGGGTGCCCTTCCCATGTTCACCCATAAAACCAACTGCATGGGAATCATCGACCATTACGAGAGCATCATATTTTTCAGCCAGATCGCAGATACCCTTGAGATTTGCAATATACCCGTCCATGGAGAAGACACCGTCGGTGGCGATCAATCGGAATCTTGCACCGGACGCCTGCTTGAGATTAGCTTCAAGATCCGCCATATCATTATTCTTATAGCGGAACCGCTGTGCTTTTGAGAGTCGGACACCATCGATGATACTGGCATGATTCAGCTCATCACTGATAATCGCATCCTCCTCACCCAAAAGCGTTTCGAACAAACCGCCGTTGGCATCAAAACAAGAGGTATAGAGAATCGTATCCTCCATACCCAGAAAGTCGGAGATCTTTTTTTCCAATTGTTTGTGTATCTCCTGCGTACCGCAAATAAAACGCACCGAACTCAACCCATATCCCCATTTATCATAACTGTTGCGGGCAGCCTCGATAATCTCAGGATGCGAAGCCAATCCCAGATAATTATTGGCGCACATATTCAAAACCTTCTGGCCGTTCTTTACCTCGATCTGGGCATTCTGTGGGCTGACGATTATCCTTTCATCCTTATAAAGCCCCTCCTGCCGAATACCGGAAATTTGTTCCTGCAAATAATCCTTCATAGAACCAAACATGCTTCACTCCCCTTGTAATCAGTTTATATATTTGTCCAGTCGAGAACGACTTTCCCGGACTGACCTGATCGCATTTTTTCAAAGCCTTCATTGAATTTATGGTAGGGAAATCGATGGGTAATAACCGGGGAGATATCGAGACCGGTCTGAATCATTGAAGTCATTTTATACCAGGTCTCAAACATCTGCCGGCCATAAATACCTTTAATGGTGAGACTGTTGAAAACCACCAGATCCCAATCAATCAGGGTATCTTTTTTCAGGATCCCGAGGAGGGCAATTTTACCTCCATGACACATGGTTTTCAACATATCATTCAGCGCCTGAGCATTACCGGACATTTCCAGTCCCACATCAAACCCTTCCGTCATGCCCAGTTCATCAATTATATCAATCAATTTTTCTTTTCGGACGTCTACTACGCGGGTGGCACCCATACTTTTTGCCAGCTCGAGGCGATAGGGATTGACATCTGTTATTACGACGTAGCGGGCACCAGCGTGTTTTGCCACAGCGATCGCCATCAACCCGATCGGTCCGGCACCGGTGATCAGAACATCCTCACCCAGCAGATCGAATGACAAAGCCGTATGGACCGCATTTCCGAATGGATCGAAACAGGATAAAACATCTTCGGGGATATCAGGATCACAAACCCAGATGTTACTACCGGGTATACACAGGTATTCGGCAAAAGCCCCGTCCCGATTGACTCCAACACCGCGGGTATACATACAAAGATGCCGGCGTCCGGCAAGACAATTCCGGCAATGTCCACAAACCAGATGCCCTTCACCGCTGATCAGTTCACCGGGCTCCAGATCATGGACATTACTCCCAATCGCTTCAACCACACCTACCCATTCATGCCCGATCACCATCGGTGTTTTAATCGTCTTCTGAGCCCATTCATCCCAATTATATATATGGACATCTGTACCGCAGATGGATGTTTTACGGATTCGGATCAAAACATCGTTGATGTCTGGCTCAGGGACCGGAACTTCATCCATCCATAATCCTGGCTTATCATACTTTTTAACCAAAGCTTTCATTTTTTTCATTGCGGGTGACTCCTGCAAATCTTGATGGGATTATTGCTTTTTTGACAGGTGATTACGCTGGTGTACTGCATTGGGTTTAATATACAAGGAATTATTTAGAAGATAAATAATTTCGTGAACGGGTAGGATAATAAAAAAGCCAGGCATAAACCTGGCTTTATGATAAATTTGAAAAACCATCCATGGTCAAGTTAACTTCCAAGTTATCTTTATGTGAAACAATTATCATGCCAATCCGTACAGCTTCAGCGATAATATTTATAAAACATTTATAATCAATTGTTTAGAAAACTTTGTTTATCTGTCAAACAGCACTCGTATTTCTCAATCTTGCGAAAAATCTTATTTCTAATAGGAAACCGGTTCAGCTGAATGAATCAAAATTAGTTTTTAAATTTTACCTGTATACAAAATGGACGTACCTGTCTGATTGCTAAAATTATCCGCGCAAAGCCTCAATACGCTGGAGAACCGGGGGATGAGAATAATTTAAAAAAACATATAATGGATGGGGGCGCAGGTTTGAGAGATTATGCAAGGATAGTTTTTTGAGGGCTTCGATCATCGGTCCGGCATCACCGATGGTTTCTGCTGCAAAACGATCAGCCGCAAATTCATTCCTCCTGGAAAAAATTTGCATAAAGACCGACAGAACAAGTTCAATCGGCGCAAAGAGCATACCGAAAAATATCAATCCGGCATACACCGACTGATGTGCCATATAAAATGCATCGAATAACCCGCTGTGTGAAAGAAAAATGGACAACAGATAAAATACAATACCCATATGCAGGATGCTGATGACCATGCCTTTCAATATATGTTTTTTCTTGTAGTGGCCAATCTCGTGAGCGAGAACGGATACAAGCTCAGAAACCGTATGCCGCTGAATCAGGGTATCGAAAAGGGCAATGCGTTTATTCTTACCAAACCCGGTAAAAAATGCATTTGACTTTGTCGATCGTTTCGATCCGTCCATAACAAAGATACCCCTCAGGGGAAATTTAACTTTTTGAGCGTAATCGGTTATGGACTGACGTAATTCCCCGTCTTCCATTGGTGTAAACTTGTTAAAAAGAGGCATGATCCAGGTGGGCGCAATAAATTGAACAAAAAGTGTAAACAGAGTTGTTCCGACCCAGCAATACATCCATGCAAAGGCCCCCGCATAATCAAAAAAGAAAAGCAGTGCAATGAGCAGCGGCCCCCCCAGGACAATAGCGAGGGCCAGCCCTTTCAGGATATCCATAATAAATGTTTTGGGCGTGGTTTTGTTAAAACCAAAACGCTCCTCAATCACAAATGTACTGTAGATTGAAAATGGTAATCCTAAAATGGAACGAAGGGCAATTAACAGACCGATATAAATCAATCCGGTGAAGATCGGGTTGAGTAGCCAGTTACGCACCAGCAAATCAATGACGTTAAAACCTCCGGCAAACCAGAATATAAGCGTTGCAGCCAGGCTTACGGTAGCTGTAAATAATCCGAAGCGGGTCCGGACACGGGTATATTCCTGGGATTTTCGATACTCATCCGCATCAAAGATCCCCTCGAATTCCTGTGGGAGTTCCCCGCGCAATGATCTCAGATTGAGCAGATTGGTAACCAGATCCAGAAAGTAACTGAACAAAAGGGTTATCAGTATGATCAGGGCATATATATTCATTTTTTGTGTAACCTGAAAAAATTCAATGTATTTCCAGCATCCGGTCTATGGCCCTCTTCGCCTTTATCCTAATCTGCTCGTCGACCTCCACCTGATACTGATTTTTGCGCAGGGCTTCCAGTGTATCTTCGAGGGTAATTTCATTCATGTGCGGGCATCTGACGCTGCATAACCGGACCATTTCCTTATCTGGATTTTCCGCAATGATATTGTCACCCATACTGCATTCGGTAAGCAGAAGATAGCGCGGTGCATGTGCCTTCTGGACATATTCGATCATCTTTGACGTACTGCCCGAAAAATCTGATGCGGCCACAACCTCCGGACGGCATTCCGGATGGGCAAGAACAACCACATCAGGAAATTGTTTTCTAACCATTAAGATATCATCCACCGTAAACTGGTCGTGCACTTCGCATTTTCCGTGCCAGCCGATTAACTCATAACTCAGGTTATTGAGTTCTTTTTGCGCTTTAGTCCGCGGGGTCTTGCTTGGGAAAATAATATTTTTGCCGGTATCGCGGGCGACATTTTTTGCCAGATACTCATCGGGAAGAAAAATTACCCGGTCGCTGTGGAGGGAATTCACAACTTTGGCCGCGTTGCTGGAAGTACAACATATATCGGTTTCGGCTTTCACATCGGCATAGGTATTAACGTATGTTACGACCGGAACACCCGGGAACTTTTCTTTTAGTGCGCGTACATCTTCCGCCGTAATACTTTCAGCAAGTGAACAACCCGCTTTCGCGGCAGGTATAAGAACGGTTTTATCCGGACTGAGTATTTTTGCTGTTTCCGCCATAAAGCGGACACCACAGAAAATGATCGGGTCGGCATGGGTTTCTGCAGCAGCCCGGCTTAGTTCCAGGGAATCACCCACAATATCCGTAACCGATAGATATAGGGCCGGTTCCATATAATTATGACCTAGAATGATGGCTCCGCGCTCGGCTTTCAAACGGTTTATCTCGAATGCCAGCTCGGCTTTATATTTTATTTCCACATCCGGGACCAGCCGTTCCAGTTTTGCGTGCATTTGCTCATACATATCACGGACGTTTTTGGCCTTTATGCCCATACTTCTAATCCCTATTCTCTAATCTCTAATCCCTAATCCCTAATCCCTAATCCTTAACTATAACGCCTGTTTACTGTAAATCAATCCAAATTTATTGTGTTTCCGGCCAGGGCGTATTGAATCCCAATCCGATCAGTTTGGCCTCAAATTCAGCCCGTTCAAGATTACCGGTCAGTTTACCTTCCTTGTACCTGATCCAGCCGAAAGATTCAGCCAGTTCGATGGCTTGTTTTGTCTTCCCGGTGGCTAAAGCGGCAATAATTTCCGCTTCATGACCGGATAACATCATGGAATTCATACGATAATCCAGGAAAGATTCCCACGTAATCGGACACCAGCGTTTGACGATCTCTTCCCCGATGGTTTGAGCGTAGGTACGGATCTCATATTGCGCATGGGTATCCATGCGCAATTCCAGAAAATGGAGTAAATTGTGCAGATCGATTTTCCAATATGCCTCCGTATATGTGCTTAGAGGCAACTCCTTACGTGCCTGTTCCCTGGCAACACCCATCGATAATCGCTCATCATATACTTTCCGGGCCAGGTCCTGGAGTTCCTTTTCGCGCCGGGTTAAGAGCAGTCCCTGTGATTTATCCAGAACGCCCTCGCTACCCTGGCGGTTGGAGACCGCCTGCAGGCGCCAATCTTCCGGCGCGGTGGTCTGGGTTGCATCTATGGCAATTGAATACCTTGTGGAGTATTCATTGACGTTTGCCGTTCGATGCCGGATCCATTGCCGCCAGCAGTCCATCGGGACGCGCAGGTGTAATTTTAATTCACACATTTCAAACGGCGTTGAATGGCGATGGCGCATCAGATATCTGATCAATCCACGATCCTGCTGTACTTTTTTTGTTCCCTTGCCATAGGAAACTCTGGCAGCCTGAACAATCGAATCATCCGAACCCATATAGTCCACCACCCGGATGAATCCGTCATCAAGCACTTTAAATACATGACCGAGAATATCATCCAGCGCCTGAACCTGCTGCCTTTCCAGTTTTTCAGCTTTCTGTTCCATTAAGTTCCCGACTAAATATGAATATCACTTTCTGTATTGATCCAATTTAATGAATTGTTCCGCTCTTATCTGAGAAAATTTCAGAATTCATAATTCTGTTTAATGGTATAATTCATTCTGACTGAACCAAACATATCATTATTACAATCCGTGCCCATCTTATAGATCGGTATAAACAGCCTGTATAATGTCATTCGTATTCGTATCCTGGAGCCAGTCTGATCACGGCAAGGTTTTCACGATCGAGTTTTTCAGGTCTTGTGGACCACCCCTTAAATGTACGATGCCGCTCCGGTGGATTTATGGTAAAATTATCCAGGTATTGTTTAATCTCGCTCTCGACAGCAGTTATATCCATCTCGGCTTCCACAGTTCCGGTCCCATTGTTTATCTGTAACATCAACGGTGATTCGGAACCAAGGACTTTGCGTACCACAAAGATATGTTTATCAACGCCGTTTCCGCCGGCATAATTGACCTGACGTTCAGCGAGCGCAGCATACAACCGGGCATTGTCAAGGGTTTCGTTTCGGAGATTCGCTTCTATTGTTAAATTAATTTTGTCCCCCTTGCGGCTTGCAGTACATTCCAGTTTAAAGTCAGTAGATTTTTCCAAAACCGCATCGATACGATTTCTATATTTATTAAAAAGATTACGTTTCACCACTTCCGGACCGCCGCCCACATGCTTTTCACTGCCATTGATAAATACGGTTGGGGTTCCGAAGTTTTTTCCATAATACTCATAGCGTTGCTCCGCTGAAGGGTTTGTCATCGGATCGGGCCGTGGGATATGCAAGTGGTATTCCAATATAGCGACAACCTCCCGTGGATAATACGCGGCAATCTTGTCCACGGCTTCATCTGCGCCCAGGCACGGGGGACACTCAGACCCGGTAAACAGTTCAACCAGCGCAACCCGATTATTTTTTCTCGATGCAGGATCAAAGTGGCCGGGATCAAAATCAATCAGCGCCGTTTTTGTTGCTTCGATCTTTTTTTGGAGGATCGACTCATTTGACTCAATCATACGGGCAGCTTTCAAAAGTTCTTCAGAAGCGCTGTAGGACAGTCCGGTCAGATACGCTTCGAGCGCTTTCTCCTGCTTACCGGTTTCGCGATAAGCATTGCCCAGTTCCAGCCAGAAAGACTGATCGTAGGGCATTGCATCATCCTTAACGGCTTCTAAGGCCGCGATCATATCCCCATATTTTCCAAGCGCCTGATAGACGGCAGCCAGATTTTTATGCGCCGCCAGAAGAAAATCAACTTCTGCATCGCGCATCTCTATGGTCGCTGATACCGCCCACTTTTCAGTCTTTATCCAGATTTACACCAGCGATCGCATAAAGCAGGGCACACCAGTGCGACGCATGCTATTATCGCGCACCCCCAGGAATTCCCCAACCGCTTTTTGGGTAATCTTGCCGGCAGCTGTTTGACGGGCATTTTCGGGTTCGATGGCAGTTAACCACGCGCGCAGCTTGCTTTTGGCCTGATCTTCGGCGCCATACAAAATTGCCCGGGCCATGGTCTGCATACCCAACTCCTTTTTCCCATTGGCGTATTGATAGAGTGCGAGGTGCAGCAGATATTCTCCACTCTGTTCATTACCTGGCATGGCTTCAGTCTGTATCGCTTCCGCTGCCTGATAATCATTCAACAGGTATAAGATATATGCATAGGTGTCCTGGATCATGGACAGCTGGCGAATTTGATTCTTCCCGGCCAGAATAATAGCCCGCTCGGCATACACCTTTGCCGAGTCGAGTGCCACTTCGTTTTCCGCAAGTGTCCAGGCCACGAAATTATAGTTTAAAACGCGGGCATCTTCCGGAAAAGCATTCAGATATTTTCCGGCTGCAGATAGGGCATTTTCTGTTTGCCCGAGTTGAAGATAATCCCGGAATAACCGTGAGTAAGCCCGTGATATATTTTCGTGCTCCGGATATGCAGCCGTAAATGCCTCGACGCGCGCAATACGTTTAGAGACCTCTTTCTCGTCCATTGCGTTTTTAAAAACTTCATCCGGATTTTGTACTTCACATCCATAAAACAGAATTCCAAATAGCATGATTAATATACCGCTCAATCTAAACATCATGATTTACCTCGGATTTGTTTGTCGATCTGATTTGCCAGGATTTATAGATAACCTGCAGATAAAACAAATACCCCCCGATCCGGGAGGTATTATGCAAAAAATTTACACTATTTTGAAACGTATGTAAAGCGTTAGCTTATCGGCTATTTCTCCACATAACTGATCGTAATGCCATAATTAACCGGATCATAGGGTGGTGAATCATTCCAGTCATTAAAGGAATGGGAATCATCCGATTCATAAACGACATAGTACTCCCCTGCCGGAATCAGGATGCTGTCGTCAAACATACGATTTTTATCCGCACCTCCGGCTCGATCGGTTTTACGAAACGTCATTTCCCAGATGACTCTCCCGGTATTTGCATCTTCAATCCATGCATAGTCATACATGTCGCCGCGATCACCTTCACCCAGGGCGTAGATATGAATATATCGATCCTGGTCAATCACAAATTTTTCTTTTTTGCGGGCATAATCACCGACCCGCGTAATCCTTACCAGCACCGAAGTATCATTTTCCTCAAGATATGCCTTAACATAACCTTCTTTTACCAGTTCAGCCGGTGCTTCAACTGAAATACCCCATGCCTCGGGATCATAGGGTTGACCCGTATTCCAGGAGTGATAGGCATGAGAGCCATCGGTTACATAGTATACCATATAATTACCAGGTTCCAGTGGAACCAAACCGTCAAACACGCGGTTCTTTTCCGAGCCGCCGGCGGATTCTGTATCATAATAGTCCATCGTCCAGATCTTTCGGCGGGTCTTGGATTCAACAATCCAGGCATAATCGTACATTTCGCCATCACGTCCCTCCCCCAGGGCCAAGATATGCATATCCATCGGTTTATCGAGGGTGAATCCTTCGGCGAAGTACTCATTATCGCGCGCTTTTTCAAATTTGACCACGTTTTGCCAGATCAGTTCCCCCGCCTCAACAACAAGTTTGACCGAACTTTTACCGGCGGGATCGACGGGCCAGATCGTCAAACCCCAGAATTCCGGATCGTATGGTGCCGCCATATTCCAGTCCCGATAACTGTGTGAATCATCCGTAACATAAACGACCTCATACACGCCCGGTTGCAGTTCCAGCTCCCGGTCAATCATCCGGTTCTTTGATGCGCCTCCTGCATAATCCGAGCGACGGTAGCTAAACTGCCAGATCCTCTCGCGGGATCGGACATCTGTAATCCATCCAAAATCAAAAGCCTCATCTCTGCGGGCCTCACCAAGTGCATAAATTCTGACCTTAACGGGTTGTTCTACCTCAATTTGCTGGGTAATATAATCATCGTCTCTACGTGCTGTAATGGAAATAATTGCCTTGTCCTTTTGTTCCTGCTGATAGGTGTTGATCTCTTCAGAATTCAGTGGATCACCCGATCCTGAAATACGAAAATACAGATCTTCATAATCTTCTATAAAATAGCGCGTTCTGTTCTCCCGGTCGAATAAGATATTCATCAATCCTGACACGATGCCGTCAAAGTGGTAATGATCGTTGCCCCAGCGGTCATAATACGGATAGGTTGAGTAATAGACTTCATAGGTACCAGGAACAAGATTTAGTTCATCCTTAAGTATCAGATGTTCACCCTCACGGTCCTGCGGATCGGTGTCAAAAGCTTCCCAGACTTTTTGCCTTGTCTCCGAATTAAGGATCCAGGCATAGGTAAGCATCAGGTCATTGCTCGCCCTTCTCGGCTGCAGAACAGAAACGTCAATTTCAATCGTCGTTTCAGAGGAAATTCTAAAACCAGCCAGTTTTATATCTTCCGGATAAAAATCATTCAATTCGACTAAAAGATTAGCCTGACTTGAAGCCGATCCGGCAAAAGCGACCAGAACCAATAACAAGAATATCAGATTGAATCGATATCCAAACATATGTCCTCCATAATCCTATCTATCTAACTGTAGGACGTAAGACAGGCATGAAAGGTTTCATCTGTCATAAAGGATTAGATAAAATATTCATAAAACATGATGGCATCAGGTTGTTCTGGTAGTCCGTCTTCTCAAAGCGATCAATGTCCCAGCGCATATCAGGACCGTACCCAGCCAAAGGATACTCATAAACGGCTTCCGGCTTACCTCAACAATCAGCTCCCCCTTATGTGCGGTTTCTTCTCTGGTAAATCCGTTAAAGAGCAGTTCAACGGTTTTATTATCGGCGTTTAGACCTGAAAGGGCCAGACTCGGGATGACCGATGATTGGTGAGCATTTCTATCGTATGGCAGAGGTACCGCCTGCATCTGACGGCCATCTGCCCCCAAAATGAGCGCCGGTTTTACTCTCGTAAGGCGTATTGGCATAGACTAAATCAATGACAGCGGCCACCTGCATATGGGCACCCGCACCTTCGCCATGATTAGCCATTTCAAAAGTGCGGAAAGTCAGTTGATAGTCTTCAAATATCTTTGTTTCTCCCTTGCCCAGAACCAATGTTTGACCCTCGTCATGGCTATGGCCACTGCGTGATTCGAGCGGTGAAATATAGAAATCGGTAATAAAGCCGGCTTTGATATCAGGCTCACGCATTACTCCTTCATTGTACCGTGTTTCATATAATCTTGGTAAGGCCACATACTCGCCAATATCGCCGGCTACTTCGATAATGGCAACATTCTTACCATTGGGATTTATTTGTATGCCCTTATAGGTGAGTTTATTACCCAATACCGCGGACGGTTCACCCTCTACGAGTACTAACCGTTCACTCACCGAAAAATAACCCGACCCGATGATACCAATCAACATGATTGCGACCCCGAAATGGGCCAGCGAAGCACCGGTGTTAAGCCAGCTGACTTTCAGGTTGCGAAAATAGACGATCAGGTTGCTATAGAGTGCAAATGCGGCCATGAGAAAGAATAGGATATTGACCGGATCAAGCAGTCCTGCGACCAGGATCAGAACGGTAGAAACCAGGGCAAGCGAAGCAGAAAGAATCATTCTTTTCGGCACACTTTTAAAATCTTCTTCCGTCCAAAGAAGGAAAGGCGTGACACCGAGCAGAAATGCCATCAGAACGCCAATGGGTAAGTTTACTTTATCGTAAAATGAAATATCGACCTGAGAGGGTTCGCCAAATAAACCGGTTATCAGTGGAGAGGATGTTCCGATAAACACAAGAAAGGCGGAAGCCATAAGTACGAGCATACTAATGGCCATTGCATTTTCCCGGGTCGGTCTTGAAAAATCGATGGCACTATACGGCAGGTCACGCAGCCGCACAAAATAGATTATCAGACTAAAACCCATAAAAACGACTAAAAAGATGACAAGAAGTGCATTTATGCCCAGATCTTGAAAGGAGTGCACAGAAAAATCGGCAAGCACACCACTGCGTGTAAGAAATGTGGCATACAACACCAAAACATAGGAAACCATGCCGAGGAGATAGTTCGACTTCACCAGGGTTCCGTTCCGTTTTTGCACAAGTAATCCGTGCATTAAGGCCAGAATGGTCAGCCAGGGAATGAGGGAAGAGTTTTCTACCGGATCCCAGCCCCAATATCCACCCCAACCGAGCGTTTCATATGCCCAGAAGGCACCGATAATAATACCGGCACCAAGGGTAAAAGAAGAAAGAATCGCCCAGGGAAGCGCCTTCTCAACCCAACTCTTATAATCTTTTTGAATAAGTGATGCAAGTCCAAGTACAAGCGGAAAAGCGATCGCCGCATAGCCGACAAACAGTATCGGTGGGTGGATAATCATCCAGAAATTCTGGAGCAACGGGTTTAGACCTGCTCCCTCCGGAGGTACCGGTGACATCAGTTCAAAGGGACTTGCTCGTAATAAAATGATAAGAAAAAACAACTGGACCATGTTAAAAGATATCATGGCATAATTTTCAAATTTTCCCGCACTCCGGAGCAATAAGATCCCCAACAGTGCATTGAACATCGCCCAAAGGAGGAACGATCCCTGCTGACCGGCCCACAGCGATGAAATCAGCAAGCCAAACGGGAGGTCACTTGATGAATATTGATATACATAACGAACCTGAAACTGATGGGTTAAAAACAAATAAAAAAGATAAACAGCAGATATAGTCACAAATATGGTCATGATATAATATGCTGCCCGGGCAAACTGCCGGTTTGCTGTATTTATTTTGTTTTTACTTGCTGCATTTTCCTTGCGTGATTGCAGATAATAAAACAGCATTGAGACGATCGTGGCAATCAGTGCAAAAATAATAGCGGCCTTACCGATAAACATATATTTCCTCCGGTCTAAACATCATCGATTAAAACATCCGGTCAAACCCGGATGGCTTTTTTATTAATCCTATAATTTACAAATTTTTATACAATTTTCTAGAACTTTGGTGCGTTTTTTTTGTTCCCGGGAAATTGGCATGAGTACCGACCCACCCCCGGCCCCTCCCTGCGCGTTGGGGGGAGTCAGGGGTGGGTCACGCGTAATCGGCGGCAAGTTGCTGGATCTGCTGGAGAATCTCATCAACGGTAAGCTTTATTTCATCCCCCATTCGCCGGTATTCATCCGGATACCTGTCCTGCATAAGATACATCAGTGCATAGTATATCGGTTTATACCGGTCACGAATACTGAACCGATTTTCTATAAAAAGTTCGTAAATATAATTGTATTGTTTTTTTGCGATAAGAAGCATGAGATATGGTTGGATACCGACACTGAAATTGGCAATCATATCTTCATCTTCCATAAATTCGAGGGAACGTATAATGGCTTCATCAAAATTATTATTCCAGAGCAAAACCATTGTGCAGACAAAGGCATTTGTCATTTTTTTCTCTTTCTTGAATGCCCGGTCCAGCAAACGAAAGGCCTCTTGTTTGTTTGTTTTTCGGATAAAATAAAGCCACGCAAGGTTTATCATTGCGGCAGTATTTTCTTTTTCGATGGCCAGCAGATAGTACTTTTCAGCACGGTCGTAGTCTTTGCTTATATTCTGAAATATCAGGGCCAGATTATTCATCGCTTCATTGTGCCCTTTTTTGGAGAGGAACCGGTAATATTCAATGGCTTTCCTCATCCTGCCCGTGTGTTGCTCATGCATCACTGCCAGACGATACAAGCCGTCCAGATTACCCTGTTTATATGCCAGACGATAATATTTCTCGGCTTTTTCATAGTCATTTAATTCCGACTCATAAACGTTTGCCAGATTAATGATCATACTCCGGTTACCTTTATCGATGGCTATTCGGTAATATTCAATTGCCCTTTGGTAATCATGCTGATGTACCTCATATAGAAAACCGAGCATGCCATAAACAAAATCATTCTTATGTTTAATTTCCAACAGATTTTGAAGCGCACGGGTATAATCTTTATCCGCATAATTTAGGGTAAACGCATTATATAACTCGCGATCCGATTTGGTGAGATCATCCAACAGATCGCGATTGCGTTCCGTTAGCAAACGACGGGTTTCCCGTACCATCAGGTATTGTAAATCTTCCGGGATATCGGTGTAAGAAAGGGCTTCGGTCATATACAAAGCATGTTTTTCATAGAGGTTTCCCTTTCGCAGCGCCACTAGATGCCTTTCGGCACGTTCGATCAGTTCGTCGCGACTGCACCAGTTTTCAAGAAAACGGATCAGCCAGAGTACTTTGTTCCGATCTTTGCGTCTCCCGTAACGCATGAGATACCAGATGTTAAAAAATCTTTCATTCATCTGGTAAAAATGATTTTTTATATTTGTTCTGATTTTGGTAATGATCCTGCTCATCTCCAACTGTTTCAACTGAGAGGATACCGCTTTGCTCTCCATCCGTGTGGTCCGTGATATATCCCTTACCCCAACCGCATCCCAGTTCATGGCTATCGCATGAACAATTTCCTGTTGCTGCGGTGAGAGATCATCCATCCGATGCTTGTATAGAGGGGTCACCCGGTCGAGAATAATTTCCAGATCCCGAAAGGAGTCGCCTGTGTCATTATCCACAAATATCTCGAACAGGAGGACGATGGTTCTTGGTATACCACCGGTAAGGCGGCGCAGGGCTTCAATACGTTCCGGTGCCTTTTCAAGTATTTGCTGTACCGAAGCTGTCCGATAATATTCACCCAATTTTTGCATGAGAGCTTTTGTATCGATTTGGTTCAATCCATCCAGCTGCATGAGGGTAAATAACCGCCGGATATCTTTTGTATGCTCCTCATATAGATCGATCGGCATGGCCGAAGCGCCGACGATTTTGATCCGGTGATTTTTTTTCAGGGTATCGCCAAGCATCCTGATTTCAGCCGCCTGAAACTTATTCAGCAAATCGCCAAAATTGTCAATGAATAGGATCAGTCTGTGATTGCCCGTTTCCAGGCAATCCTGAAGCAGTTCAAAGCAGCGCGACTCATATTGGGGGAGATCTGCGGCCTTTTCCATTTTCAGATACAGACCTTCAAAACCCGGGACATGCTCATCCTCAAGATAGGCGGCTACATTTTCCCACAATTTGTAAACTGTACGAATATTATACTGTTCCTCATCAAACCGAACCGGCACCAGTGTACGAGAAAGTACCTGATCACTTTTGATTTCATAAAAGAGCCTGAGCAACAAGGTTGTTTTACCCGTACCGCGTTGTCCCTGAATAAGAAAATGCTTTGGTAACGAAAGTCCCCGCCAGCGACGAATATCCTGGATAATCGTTTGATACTCATCTAACCGAATCACGTAATTTTCAATCAGTTCATTACGTGTTTGATTTGCTGGATTATAAATATGAAGCAGATTTTGCTTGACAGAATCTATCATCAATTTAATGCTCTGTTTTTCCGGTTTTATTTTGATAAAAATCCATAACGTGACTTATTTTACCGGGCGTCATAACTATATAATTTGAGGTTTAATTATCGGCACAAACCAATCCATCAAAAGCCATCCCAAAACCATTTAATATAAAAAAACTGACGGTTCAGAAACCATATACAGCGATCAACTTATAAAAATAATTGTATTATTCAAATAAAATGAATATATCGGAGCACTCATTTCAAAATCTCTGATAATCATGTTTATCTTATTATAATTATTTGTGTTATACATGTTTCAGTTACGCTGTACGGATCATTCAGGCTTAATTACGATCATCGGAATTTACGAAGAAGACAAAGTAGATAAGTAAAATGATAATTAAATCAATAAAATGTCTGGCGGAAACTTTTATAGTCGCAGATGATCAGGCGCCCATTTTCTTTGCGGATAAATCCCTGCTGCTTTAAACTGCGCATAACACGTGATATTGTTTCCCTACTGGTTCCGATCATACTGGCAATGTCTTTGTGGGTAGGCAGATTATCTATTTCAATCCGACCAGCACCGGATATTCCCAGATCGTCCACGAGACGGAGAATTGTACTGGCTACCTTGCCGGTCGCGTTATGCGTCGTGAGACTTTTTATCTGGGCGTTCCGCCGCCTGAGCCGGACAGTCATTTCACGTAACAGATTTATATTAAGCAGAGGGATACGCTGCATGATCTCAAGCAAATCATCGCGAAATAGATGTAGTGTTCTTACAGGTTCGATAGAAACAACTGTGGATGAACAGATTTGGTGGGGAAACACACAGGTTTCTCCAAAAAACTCCCCTTCCCCGAGGAAGGAGTAAATGGCTTCTTTTCCGTCCTCCGTATACCGGCTAATTTTTACCCGCCCCTGGAGCAGAAGGAAGAACCGGGTTTCGGGCTCGTCTTCAAAGATGATGATCTCATTCTTGCGATAGAAACGGCAGACAGAAAGATGATCGATGTGGCGCAGATCCGCATCGGCCAATCCGGAGAATAGCGTTATATTTTTTAACTCAGACAGGTACATAAGTCCCCCACAATTAATTCACACGGAAAAATATATATGACAAAATTTCTTTTGTCAACTTTTGGCAAAATAAATTTTGTCAAATGTGACCTGCATCAAATTTAGAATTTTTATGCCTGCAACAAATTTTCTCTTGGTAATATCAAAATAATTTTTAAATTAGGTTAGTTTTGTGGATGAACCAACCCCGCATTGGTGAGTTTATTCTTATATGTTTAATATTTTCAATAAGATAGTGTGTTTTTGAAAGTTATAATCCGCCGGGTTCAATGATTGATGGATTTATACAAACGACAATACATCATACTTAACGTTATCAACAATCCAGAAATTATACTTAGGAGTTATATTATGGATAATAAAAATATTCAGGAACGTGTAAAAAAAGTCATCGGCAATGTATTAAAAATTGATCCTTCCGGCATGACCGATGAAGCAAATTTTATATTCGATCTGGGTGCGGATTCGATGCAGAGCATGGAACTCATTGCCGCGTTCGAAGAAGAATTTCAAATTGAAATGGATGAAGATAAAGCGCTGGAAATTCAGAATGTTTCAGATGCTGTCAAATTTATTGCCGGTTATCTAAACTGAATGATAGATTGAAAATGAATGTGCGGCTGAGATTTGGCAAAGGATGATCTGAATTGTCATGAGTTATATGCTTGCCGGTTTTCAGCATCTGGTATCCTTGGCCGGTTAAAAAAGAAAGACGGGAATAAAAGGTTTTAAAATGGCAAAAAGCGCAGCGCTCCAACAAAAAAATCTGGAAAAAATATTTTATCCTGAATCACTTGTCGTGGTCGGTGCTAACAAAGTAGCCGGAACCGTTCCAGCCGACATCATTTTCAATATTCTTAAAACAGATTTTCAAGGTATTGTATATCCGGTAAGCCCTCGTGAACGTTTTATCGCGGGTATTAAATGCCATAAATATGTTGCCGATATTGATGATCCGGTTGATCTGGCTATACTGGTTTTTCCAAGTTCGGTTTGTCATTTGGCCCTTGAACAGTGTGGCGAAAGGGGTATCAAGTCGGCCATCATTATTTCAGCCGGATTTAAGGAGATCGGAGGTATCGGAATTGGGCGTGAAAAGGATATCAAAAAGATTGCCGACAAATATGATATGTCGTTCATCGGTCCAAATTGTCTGGGTGTCATCAATACCGATCCCCGGGCCCAGCTCAATGCCTCATTCGCCCGGAAGATGCCGGAAGAAGGCAGTATTGCATTTTTATCTCAGAGTGGCGCTCTTTGTACAGCCGTCTTGGATTATGCACAGGCGAAGCATATTGGCTTCTCAAAATTTGTCAGTTTTGGAAATAAAGCCGATATCAGCGAAATCGACTTGCTTTACTACCTTCAGAATGATCCCAAATCCAAAGTGATCCTGCTCTATCTCGAAGAAATCAGTGACGGCCCGGGCTTAATGAAGACTGCCCGGGATATCCTTTCCCAGAGTGGTAAACCAATTTTAGCACTCAAGTCTGGGCGGACGAAGGAAGGTGCTTCTGCAGCAGCCTCACATACTGGTTCTTTGGCCGGAAGTGATGAAATTGTGGATGCCGCCTTTGATCAGGCTGGAATCATCAGATGTGAAAATATTGAGGAAATGTTTAACATTGCCATCGGCATGACGTATCAATCCATGCCTCGCGGCAACCGGGTTGCGATCATCACCAATGCCGGTGGCCCCGGTGTTCTGACGACTGACGCGGCCATTCATCACGGATTACAGCTGTCCCGATTTTCTGATGAAACCACCGAAATCTTCAGAAAAAGTCTCCCAAAGACAGCCAACATCAAGAATCCTGTGGACGTTATTGGGGATGCACGAGCAGACCGCTATCATGTTGCGGTTTCCGGTGCACTGAAAGATGAAAATGTCGACGGTGTCTTTGTCATTCTGACCCCGCAGTCGATGACCGATATTGAAAAAATTGCCAGTGAAATCTGCATGGTAGCCGGACATTATGACAAACCATTATATACTTCGTTCATGGGTGAGGCTGATGTTGCGGTTGGGATCGATATTATTCAAAGACATAAAATTCCTCATTATATCCTTCCAGAGGACATGAGTCTGGCTTTTTCCCGCGCCTATCAGTTTAATCAGCGGCTTGGTATTAAGGCGACAAAAGTGACCCAGTTTAAGGATGTGGATAAAAATAGAGCATTATCTATTTTGATAGAAGCGACAAAATCAAAGCGAAATTACCTGCCGGAAGGTGAAGCAATTGAAGTATTAAAAGCATACGGTTTTCCAGTCCCTGAAAGTGGAATGGCAAGCACCGAGAAAGACACCCTACAGTTAGCTGAAAAAAATCGGATTTCCTGTGGTTATGAAAGTGGTTTCTGACGATATCGTTCATAAATTCGATGTAAAGGGGGTCGTGCTTAATATAAGTTCGGATGAGCAGGTTCGGAAAGCATACCATTCAATCCACTCCAACATTGCTGAGAAAATGCCGGAAGCTAAAATAAACGGCATATTTATGGCAAAAATGATCCCGGCGGGTGAGGAAGTTATCCTTGGAATCAAACAGGACTCTTCTTTTGGACCGGTAATCATGTTCGGTCTTGGCGGTATTTTTGTCGAGATCTTCAGAGATGTTAATTTCCGGGTTGCTCCGGTGGATGGTGCTATTGCGGAAAAAATGATTCTCGATACCAAATCTTCCGGCATGTTGACGGGTGCCCGAGGGCGCACACCCAGAGATATCACAGCCCTCGCTGAATGTATCCAACGGTTATCACAATTGGCCCTCGACTGTCCTCAGATCAAGGAATTGGACATTAATCCAATGATCGTACTTGACGAAAAGCAGGGATGCTTTGTGGCAGACGCAAAAATTATGCTTTGAGATTTGAGATCCAGAATACAAAACGCCCTGGGAGAGGTCAAAATTGTCATAAACAGCAAAGAATGGTATTGAACAGTTGTATAAACAGTAGAATCCACTGAATTAACACCGGAGAATCGGCAGAAATACATTCAACTGGTTTCAGATATTGGAAATTTTAGATGCAAAAATTATAGTTCATGGAAATGATATAAGAACGGTTAAATATTATTAAACCTATTCACTCAGTTTAACTCAGAGGTTTTTAATAGCTCTGTGTACCATTTCAATAAGGAGTATTGAATGAGAATCGTGATTCAACCAAATTATCGTGCCTTGAGTACATGGGTAGCAAATTATGTGGCTGATCGAATAAACATGGCCAAACCAACCAAAGATAAACCTTTTATTCTGGGCCTGCCTACAGGATCTTCTCCGCTGGGAACTTATCAGGAATTAATTCAGATGTATAAGGATGGTCAGGTTTCCTTTCTAAATGTAGTCACCTTTAATATGGACGAGTATGTAGGAATTTCTGAAGACCACCCGGAAAGTTATCATTATTTTATGTGGAACAATTTCTTCAACCATATTGATATACTTCCGGATAATGTAAATATCCTGGATGGAAATGCCATAGATCTTGAAAAAGAATGCAACGACTATGAAATCAAAATAAAAGGAATGGGCGGGATTGATCTTTTCCTGGGTGGTATTGGACCAGATGGTCACATCGCCTTTAACGAACCCGGCTCCTCGCTGACATCCCGGACCCGGGTAAAGACCCTGAGCTATGATACGATTCTTGCGAATTCCCGGTTTTTTGACAACGACATAAAGCAGGTCCCTAAGACGGCCCTGACCGTTGGGGTCGGTACGGTAATGGATGCCCGGGAGGTAGTGATTATAATCTCCGGATTCACCAAATCCCGCGCTTTACGAATGGTTGTAGAAGGTAGTATCAGTCATATGTGGACAGTCTCGATGCTGCAGTTGCACCCTAAGGGCATCATCGCCTGCGATGATGCTGCCACAATGGAACTGCAGGTCGAAACCGTAAAATACTTTAAAGACATCGAGAAAATTGCCGGAAATATTATTCCGGACTTAGAGTAAGGTGTAATTCATGAAATACAGAGCGCTTTCTGATACGGAGATTGATCGTCTTGAAAAAAACGGCTGTAATGCAGAATCCTGGAAACGAATCTTTGTCAAAGATAAATTTGATCCATCGAGAATTGTCCAGACTCGTTTCTCCGGTGATGTATATCTTGGGGTATTTAAAAATCAGGTAAAATTGCACGGTAGCCTGGCTCACCCTACCGGTATTTATAACAGCCATATTGTAAATTGCACGATCGGGGATGAATCGCTCGTTTCAAATGCAAGATACCTAGTAAATTATGAGATCGAAGTGGACGTGGTCATCGATCATGTCTCCAGTATTATGGTAACCGGAGAAACCAGTTTCGGAAACGGCACTGAAATTGAAGTGCTGAATGAAGGCGGCGGCCGCGAGCTCCTGATATATGATAAATTATCAGCACAGGTGGCTTATATGCTGGTCACCTATCGTCACGATCCAGAATTCATAGAGGCGCTTTCCGACATCATTATAAAATATATTAATGATCGAAAGTCAGACTCAAGGCATTATCCAGAAAGGCGCAAGGGTGATTAATTGCGGTGATCTGAAAAATATCCGGATTGGACCTGATGCCCGTCTTGAGGGCTGTATCCACCTTGAAGAAGGGACTATCGCTAGTTCGAGGCATGATCCGGTATTTATCGGTGCAGGTGTAATTGCAAGAAAATTTATCGTACAATCGGGTTCAAAAGTCGATAGCGGTGGACTCCTGGCAAATTGTTTTATCGGTCAGGGGGTTCAGATCGGCAAGCAATTTTCTGCTGAGAATTCCGCTTTTTTTGCCAACTGCGAGGGATTTCACGGTGAAACCTGCTCGGTCTTTGCAGGTCCATATTCGGTTACCCATCACAAATCGACACTACTGATTGCGGGAATGTTTTCCTTTTACAATGCCGGAAGCGGTACAAATCAAAGTAATCACATGTATAAGCTCGGACCGGTTCATCAGGGCATACTTGAACGTGGCGCAAAGACCGGATCTTTCTCATACCTACTCTGGCCCTCACGGGTTGGGGCATTCACCGCCATCGTCGGAAAACATTATGCTAATTTTGACACCAGTGAGTTTCCGTTTTCCTACATAACCGAAGAGCATGGCAAGAGCGTATTGACACCAGCTATGAATCTTTTTACTGTCGGTACTCGCCGCGACAGCATCAAATGGCATAATCGTGACCGGAGAAAAGACCCGATAAAATACGACCTGATTCATTTTGATCTATACAGCCCCTATATCGTAGACAAAGTTATTCGCGGAATAAAAGCCTTAACGGAACTACATGATACAGACTTCGCAGGACCAGGAATATGTGTTTTATAAAGGTATAAATATAAAACGTCTGATGTTAAAAACCACCGCAAAATATTACGAATTAGTCATCGATATTTTTGTCGGGAACGGAATATTGAAACGCATGCAGGATATTGATCGGGATATTACATTTTCGACGGTTCATCAGCTACTTGCCGAATCCTATGAACCATGCGATCCAGATTGGGTAGATATTTCAGGAATGTTCGCGCCGAGATCAGCCGTTAATGCTTTTATGGAGGCTGTCCATCATAAAAAACTAGATAATGTCGATGAAATTCAAACCTATATGAACGATATATATCTCGGTTATGAGAGAGCCAGCTGGGCCTGGTGCGCCGATTTGATTAGTCAAAGAACAGGAAAACCGGTTTCAGAATTAACAGCAGATGATCTTGCCGGCTTGATTGTCGACTGGCAGAACAGTGCGATCAAGATCAATAATATGATATTGAAGGATTCGCAAAAGGAATTCAGCCAACGCAGTCAGATCGGTTTTGGTATCGATGGTGATGAAGCTACGGCGGTCGCAGATTTTGCTGCAGTGCGTGGTACCTATGATGATAACAAATTTGTTAAAGAGACCTTGGCGGAAACTGATAAAATCAAAGAAACCGCCGAAAGGTGGCTTGGTATTCTGCAATCATGAAATACCAAACGTCTATGAAACCCAGAGATTAATATAATGTTTGCACTTTTACCTACCCTCCCTTAGCCCCTCCCTGTGTGCAGGGAGGGGAGTTAGGGTGGGCAAATTAAAATTCCATACCGTTTTCCAGATATTCCACCCGCATGACCGCCACACCACCCGACTGTCCGGCAAATTCGGCCTGCACAAATTCAAGTTTGGCATATTTACCATTTGCGGTTCGCAGGACGTACGTATTACCGGCGTTTAAGGAAAGACTGTGGGTCATAAAATCATAGGTATACCAGCTATCCCCGATTGCCCATTCTGGATCGGGAATTGCCAGGGAATCATCAGCCAAATACCCACCCTGCGGCGCCATATCGACGCTATCAAATACCGTAGATTCATATAGCACGGCGGCGCCCTGACCTGGTCCGCTGGTACCACCATTGGTGTAAATGGTCACGAAATCCGACGCGAGATCCCATGCGGTGGACGTCGCGGGATCGGTGATCGACACCTCCCCGCCAGATTTCAGACTGAAATAGGTTTTCTCCGACCCGGATAAAGTAAATTTTGCCATTCTTACCAGACCACCGGGGTTTTGATAAGCAGGATTCGCCGGGGCGCTTATCGGATCAAACCGGAACTTCACTTCCCCATCGGTTCTGGAAGTGAACACACATTCAGTAACCATGAATTTATAAAACAAACCGTCGGTTGTTTTGATCACATAAATCTGGTCCAGTGGATTGACGGTATGATCATTTACATTATAAAAATACCAGCCCTCACCGATCGCAAAGTCGGTTTGGGTATCGGTTTTATATTCGGCTTCCGGCGCGGCTTTCAGATCATCATAATTGGTACCCTGCACCATTGCTGCATATACTGCCCCCGGGGCGGTTGAACCGCCATTCAAACGAATGCGTGTCAGGTTATCGATGGTGATATCCCAGTTGTCTTCCATCAATGGATCTGTAACAGCAACTTCTGATTTCTCAGTCAATTTAATAAAATACGTCTCGGTAGCTGTAACCGTCAACTTTAACGTTTCCCCCGGTACCGTCGGTTCAACCGGATTCTCATTGGTGCTGCAAGCATTTAGCATCATTAGAACTGCAATTATGATAAATGAAAAAAATATTCGCATCTTTTGTCTCCCTTATAAATTAAATGTAGTTGTTTCTTTAATAAAAATTACTCTGTCGCTTTGCTGCTTTGTCACTTTTTCTTTCAAAATTTCCCTTTTACATTTAGTTTTTTCCTTCAGCCTAATTGATTTCAATGCCCGCATAAAACATACGTCCCGGAAGTGCAACAAAATTTCGATTCTGGTAATCAAAAATGTTATCCACACCGAGAAAAACCGAAACCGGATCATAAACCCGTTGCTTTATTCTGGTATTCCAGGTCGCATACCATGGCGCCATTGTTTCTTCACCGGTAATGGTCGCGAAAAGGCGTTCACCGATATATCGCCAGCGTATGTTCCCTGAAAATCCCATCCCATCGAAATCCCAATCAAATTTGACCCGCGCTGAATGTTCCGGACGATTGAAGAATGATTTTCCCGTCGCCACGTCGCGGGTTTTGGTCAAAGCGTATCCGCTTGTTACCCGGAAGAATGACCCGAGTCGTAAGATTAGATCCGCCTCCAGACCACGTGTATATGCATCGGTTAAATTTTCATAGGTATAATACTGTATGCCTTCCGGACTGGTATTCAGGAACTTACTATTGATCATGTCTTTAAGGTGGTTGTTGAAAAAATTCAGTTTTACAATCGCATTGGAATTAAAATGATACTCCGCTCCGATATTTATACTATTGGAGGTTTCCGGTTTCAGACCCGGATTTCCATAGGCAACATAGGGCTGAGAGGTGAGGCCTGAATGATCGAGCACCAGATAGAGCTCGATAAAATCCGGTGCGCGGAATCCCCGGCTATAGGAAGCCCTAAAGCGCCAGTTTTCTCCCGGTTTATATAGCACCCCTAATTTTGGGGAAAAATTATACCCAAACTCCGAATGATAATCGGCACGAACACCGAGATTGAATTCGAGCGTTTTATAGAAAATCTCATCCTGCGCATAGAATGAACCGTTATATATTTCTTTCTTACCCTCATCAACCCGATTTGCGCTCAGTCGGTCGTCGGTTGCCTCTCCGCCAAATGTCAGGATGTGGTTATCGATTACCCGGTTATAAATAAATTCCACCCGGCTTAGGTTTTCCATTTGATCGATTTGTGTACCGGCACGATTTATATCCTTAATATAGGTGGTATGATACAAACGGAAATTAAATTTTGAATAGTCTTTTAATTGCCATTCGGTGCCAAGATTGACATACCAGTTGCGGGTATCGGTAATCCGGCTGCCGCCATCAAATCCTTCCTGCCGTTGCGAGAAGTATTCACCACTTGCTTGGAGAGAAACCTCCTCACCGAGACGGTGGTGAACCTTGCCAAATAGACTATAGTTATCAAATGCATCGGCGGTAGTATTTGCGGTGCCGGGATCCAGATCATAGCCATCCGCCTTATGGTTTTCGATCGAAACGTTCATCGATGTATTCTTTTGCGCCGTAGAGGCGTCCAGTTTTATATTGCGGGAACTGAACGTACCCATATTGAAGCTTGCCGTATAGTCAAATTTTTGCTCCGGATTTTTGGTGATGATATTTATTACCCCCCCCACTGCTTCACTGCCATACAAGGCAGAGGCAGCTCCTTTAATGATTTCTATACGCTCAATATTCTGAACAGAGATTCTGGAAAGATCCAGGGCACCGGCAATCCGGCCGATGATAGGCGCACCATCAACAAGAACAAGCGTATGGTTATCTTCCAGCCCTTGCAATTGGGCGCTCAAAAGACCGCCCCGCACCCCATCCTGGGTGACAATGATCCCGGCACGCTCCTCCAGGACCTCGCCCACATTTTCAGCGCCAATATTACGGATCTCGTCCGCATGAATGACTTCTGTGCTAACCGGACTGTCCTTCATCAAACGTTTTGTACGGGTTCCGGTAACCACGATTTCACTTCCCTCCAGAATCTCCTCCTCAAGATCGACCTTGATAGACCGTGATTCAGACTGCCCGAGTGAGAGCCGTATTTTCTCCGGCAGATTATAGCCGACAAAAATGACATCGATGGTGTATTCTCCGGCAGGGAGGTTCTCGATGATAAAGCGCCCCTGGTAGTTGGTTGCAGTTCCCCGGCCTGTATTTTCCAGAACAATATTGGCACCAATAACCGGCGCTCCATTCAGTGATGATCTTACTACGCCGTTGATCTCTCCGGCCAGTGCGAGTGTAGCAAAATTCAAAATCATAAATATTGTGAGGCGCATAGGAGAAAGTCCTGTATTTTATAAGGTGGAAATAATTACAAATGTTATGCCAACGGCTAAGACTGAATAAATATTTTCCATAAGATGTGATTTTTGCTTAGATTAGCAGAATTAATGCCGATCCTTTTAAAAATGCGAATCCGGAATTATTTTTCAATCTGAAACAGTTCCATTTAAAAATGAAACACAGGATTTAAGATGGCTATAACAATATTCAGAATTCTTTCACCGCTCAGTTATTTGCTGGCCACTTTTTTTTACTGGCGTTATTTTGCCTTACAACGGAACCAGGATCAGCATTTAGCGCGCTATGTGGAATCTGCCGCTCTGGTTATTCATACGGCGTTATTGGTCATTCTTAGCTTGGGTTCAGGCCACGTCCCGTTAGCAGGTGCTTTTCAGGCGCTTACGACCTTTATGTGGTTTTTTGCAATTCTGAACAAGTTGCTGATCCATGAGGGACGTGAATATACGCTTGGTGTTTTTCAGACAGCGGTTCTCTTTATCATACAGTCAATTGCTATGATATTCATCGATGTTCATGCGCCACTGCCTGAAATTCTGCATAATCTTTATTTCGAAATTCATGTTTTACTCAATCTGATCGGTTATGCATCTTTTTCATCCGCGTTTCTGGCTGGGATAATGTATCTGTTGCTTAATCATGAAATTAAGGGTACCCGTCTCGGATATTTTTATGATCGTCTTCCGCCTTTGGCATATCTGGAAAAACTTAATTATCGAGCCCTGCTTATCGGATTTTTATTTAATACCGTGGGGATCATTGTCGGTGTGATCACCGGCAAAACCGCCTGGGGGATTTACTGGACCTGGGATCCAAAACTGATCGCGGTTGCTGTCGCCTGGATAATTTATGGCGTTGCCATCATCGGCCGTAATAACTTTCACTGGAAAGGGGATCGTCTCGCTTATCTCAGCATTATCGGTTTTGCCTGGATATTATTTTCGATGCTGATCATCAATAACTTTTTTTCAAAAGTACATTCCTTTATCTGATTATGCTTATCGCTGCCTTCAGTTTTTCCCATATCCCGAAAAAGTACCGTAACTCTGATATTTTCATTCAGGAAATGTATGCACAGTTTAAAAAAACGACTCTGGATGAATTACTGATTATACTCCAGCATGACAAACCGGTAATTTTTACGGTCGGAGATGATCTGGAAAGCGCCCGTCATGACATTAAAGTGATATGTGGTGAGGAACCTCCGCAATTATTCCAGCAAGGTGAGGCATTTCAGTATTTTCTTGAAATCCTCCTCGGTAAACACGAAGAAGCGACGATTCCGAATGAATTATTGGTGCGGGTAAAGGAAAGTTATGCGACAGCCCTGGGATATGACGCCACCGGACCGATTATCAACCGTTTTTACCGGCAGGGTATTGATTTTATACAAACATTTCAAAACCGACCGGAATTGCGTGGCTCTTGTTCGACACCGGCAGAAGCCGCTATTGATATTGCCAGAAAAATATCGGAAAGTATATCCGATTTCCAGGTACTTATGATCGGTGACGACCGTAACCAGTTTGAACTGCTTGTTCAATTATTGAAACAGCAGATTCAAGGTAAGATCTATTTGCTGGCCAATCATAAGAAAGACCGGCATGAGCTTGCTCTGGACCTGGGTTGTATTCCACTCGAGCAGGAACTGTTGGAGATCAGTCTCACCGGTAATACAATCATCATCAGTACAGAAATCCTGACCGCTGCACTCTGGAAGAATATCGGGGATATTATTCGACATAACCGTAACAATCTATACATCCACTTTCAGTTCAGCGGTGGAAAACTGGAAACCGGGTTACAACGTCTGCCAAATTTCTTTCTTCAGAGTCTCGATCAGATCGAGGATCTGATTGCACTGCATACGCGTAAACGGCGTCAATTTATTCAGTCCCTTGACGAGGAGATTCGTGAAGAAGTGGAAAATTTTTATGACTGGCTGCACTCCGACCGAAGATTTATTTTCAGCGGAATTGTCTCCCGTAACCGAACGATGCAACAGATCTTTGAGATGGTACATCGTATTGCACCAGCCGATATAAGCGTACTAATTTATGGCGAAACCGGCACAGGCAAGGAACTTGTTGCCCGGGCCATTCATAATTACAGCAAACGCAGTGCCGAGCATTTTGTTGCCGTTAATTGCAGTGCCATCCCGGAGACGTTGCTCGAGGGCGAACTATTCGGCTATGAAAAGGGGGCCTTTACTGGTGCTGTCGCCATGAAAAAAGGATTGGTTGAACTGGCTTCCGGGGGAACGCTTTTTCTTGACGAGATCGGTGATATCCCTCCAATGATCCAGGTTAAACTTCTGCGGGTTTTACAGGAACGGGAGATCATGCGGATCGGAAATCCGAATCCAATTAAGGTCGATGTCCGGCTCCTTGCCGCAACCAACTGCGACATTGAGAACCTCATTGGCAGCGGTACGTTCCGGACTGATTTCTTCTACCGGATTAATACGGTTCAGATTGAACTCCCGCCCCTGAGTGCTCGGAAAGAGGACATTCCCCTGCTCTGCCGTTATTTTATCGAGAAACACAGCCGCAAACAGACAAAAAACGTGCATACGATATCGGAAGAGGCCAAAGAACGGTTACAGCACTATGACTGGCCGGGCAATGTGCGTGAGCTGGAAAATGTGATCGAACGTGCCGTAGCCGTCTCAATCGGAGATCGTATTACCTTATCGGACCTTCCCCCCTACCTGCAAAACAACCGGATTAAACCGGCGGGAAATCAAATCACCTCTCTGCGCGAAATGGAAGCCCGTCATATTGCAGATTTACTTGAACGTGAAGACAACAATTACAGTAAAGTCGCCGACCTACTCGGTATCAGCCGGACCACGCTCTGGCGGAAGATGAAAGAATATAATCTGGCGAAATGAAAACCGGAAGACAATTGGCAGTAGGCAGAATGCAGAAGGCAGAAAGAAATGATACAAATTAGAGTGATTGACACGCTGTTTTTGCATTGATCACGATATATTTAATTGTATTGTCTTAACCACATGTTTACACTTTTTGACAGAACAGTAATTCAATTGATTGAATCGATGAATCATGTCATTCTGTCCCGAGACGGTCCGAACGACTCCTTTGGAGGATCTTTAGATAAGAATCTTTCTGGTTTTTAATCTGGTTTCGGCAACAAGGAAGATGCTTACAGCATGACAATTTATATTTCTTCATGTGTAAACACCTAGTCAAGGCAGCACATTTTAATAATAATCACATTCACTAAACTATCCATCTTTTAGATCCCCGACACGTATAACTGGCAGATCTGACTGCCATGCCGAATAAACAATACAACCTGGCAGCAATGCAACCTCTTTTGCCTCTACCCTTTTCCCATAAATACCATTGCCCGATATGGCTTCAAGTCTTATATTATTAATAAATTTGCAACAAACAAATGAGGAGCTTACAGACACGGATGTCTAAAATTATAATCGGCATTCACGGTCTCGGCAATAAACCCCCGGCACCACTCCTGGATGAGCTGGTGGCGGAAATCGATCCATGAAGGACTTGGCAGGATTGGAAAGCCCCATCCGTTTATGAAGTTCGAACTGGTTTACTGGGCTCATCATATCTATCCTAAGCCACTCGACTATAATGTCACCGATCCGGAAGATCCGCTCTATATTCCCGACCCCTATATTCCAGCCACAGACCATATTCAACCCAGAACCCCCGGAATGCGCCAACGCTTTGTCGAGTATGTGGAAAGACAATTCGATAAGATATTTTTGTCCGATGATCATGTGATCGACGTCTCCGGAATTACCGATATCATCATCAATCATTTTTTTAAAGACCTGCATGTGTATTTCACCACCATATATGCAAAGGGTAAATTAAAACCGGGTCACGCACGACAGGCGATCCAAAAGTCATTGATCCAGACGCTGCGCAAACATCAGGGGAAAAAAATTCTGCTTCTGGCCCATTCCATGGGATCCATTATCGCCTTTGATGTCCTGGCGCAACCCAATTCAAAGCTCAAAATTGACACGTTTATCACCATTGGATCGCCCCTCGGCGTTCCGGCGATCAAAGAAAAACTTCTTGCTGATCGAAATGATATTGAGAAACTGCACACACCGGAATCGGTCAAACAGAGATGGTATAATTTCAGCGATCTTGAGGATCGCGTGGCTTTCGATTATGATCTGAGTGATGATTTTTTACCCAATTCCCTGGGAATTTCATCGATTAACAAAGAAATTTATAACGATTATATATTCAACGGGGAGCGCAATGCCCATAAAGCCTACGGATACCTCAGGGCAAAACCTGTATCGCAGGCTATTGCAAAATTTCTTGATCACCGATCCGGGCCGGTCCGCATGTTACAACGTGTACTAAACACCTTATATGATCGTTTTTGGAGAAAATCATGAACCGTGAAGAAATGATCACACGTATTCAAGATACGCATGTAATCTGGGATATGGTGATCATCGGTGGGGGGGCAACCGGTATCGGAACCGCGATCGAAGCCGCGTCGCGGGGATATAATGCCCTCCTGCTCGAACAGGCCGATTTTGGAAAAGGCACCTCGAGCCGGAGCACAAAACTGATCCATGGGGGCGTGCGCTATCTTAAACAGGGAAATATTTCTCTGGTGCTCGAGGCACTAAAAGAACGCGGTATACTGCATCGCAACGCCCCGCATCTGGTAAACAATCTGCCCTTTGTCGTACCAAATTATGATTGGTGGGAAGGACCCTTCTATGGCATTGGTCTAAAATTGTATGACTTACTTGCCGGAAAAGAAGGTTTTGGCGATTCCAGGGTTCTGTCCAAAGAAGAAACACTAAGCAGAATTCCAACAATCGAGACCGATGGTTTACGCGGAGGTGTCATTTATTTTGACGGTCAGTTCGATGATGCCCGGCTGATCATCAATATGGTTCAGACCGCGTCTGAGCAGGGGGCTACCCTGGTAAATTATATGCCCGTAAGTGCACTGCTAAAACACGAAGGGTACATCAGCGGCGTTCTTGTGCGGGATTCCGAGACCGGTTCTGAATATCGTATCAATGCCAGGGTCGTGATCAATGCGACGGGCGTTTATACCGATCAGATCCGACGTATGGACACTTCAGAAGAAAAATCGTTAATCAGTCCCAGCCAGGGTGTTCATATTGTTCTGGACCGGTCTTTTCTCCCGGGTGACAGCGCAATCATGATCCCTGAGACCGATGACGGACGGGTGCTCTTCGCTATTCCGTGGCATGGCAGGGTCATTGTCGGAACCACCGATACAGCGGTGAAAGAGTCTGCCCCTTGAACCGATACCCCTGAAAGCCGAACTGGATTTTCTGCTGACCCACGCGGCAAGGTATCTGCGGAAGGATCCAACAGATTCCGATGTGCTCAGCGCTTTCGCAGGCTTGAGACCGCTGGTAAATCCGGAAGGTTCTGGTAACACTGCCGCGATCTCCAGAGATCACACCATCCATATCAGCCGGTCCGGTCTTGTGACCATTGCCGGCGGCAAATGGACCACATATCGCAGGATGGCCGAAGATACCATTGAACAGGCCGCCATCATTGCCGGTCTGGCTCCCGTTCCTTCGGTATCATCCGATCTGCCTATACATGGATACCATCATCACTCCGGAAAATATGGCGCATTTTCGGTCTATGGATCGGATGCGCCGGCGCTGCAGGATCTCGTCAATGAAGATCCGAGAAATGCCGAACCGCTTCATTCCGGTTTTGACTTCAAAGCGGCGCAGGTTATTTGGGCCATCGAACACGAAATGGCCCGCACCGTCGAAGATTTTCTCGCCCGCCGAACCCGCGCACTCCTGTTGAACGCCCGTGCAAGTATCGAGTGCGCCCCAAAAGTTGCCGGGCTCATGGCTGAAAAATTGAACAGGTCGATCCAATGGCAGCAGGATCAGATTGTATCGTATAAAGCTATTGCACGCAACTATATGATCAGTTAATAATAAATTTACCCATCTCCGAAATGATTAAACGGCGTTTAGCCACCCCTGACCCTGAATATTCCACCCTTTTCGTCCCCTTACCTTAATTGAGGGTGGTGTAGTCTCTATCCATCCTGTTTAGCTCTAATCTAAAACGGTCCTATCAACCCCTTGATAAAAGGGGATTAAGGTGGGTGTTACATCATTTATTTACAACCCCCTACCCCCCCTTTGTTAAGGGGGAACAAAATCGGTTACTCTGGATAATTTTCACTCAAATCCCCGAAACCTCAACACGATCAAAGATAAGGGAGGTGCAGGAGTCGGTAGTTCTGGCGCAAATATTGCAGATCAACTCTTCCCATATTACCGGACATCTTCTTAATACATTGGAATTCTGTTGATGATAAATGGTAGTTCTGAATCTGATTCAATGATGAAATATTATTTGTGAATACGAGAATAAAATATCTGAAAAAGTGGTATGAATTTAATACAAGATGTCATATATTTAACAAACCAGAGCTCTCCGGGTTCATCACTCAAAATATCATAGCAGGTTCTTATACCTGATGCTTATCTGATAAAAGGCAGGCCGAAACATTTATCAGTTCCGTTAGTATACAGGTAGAAACAAAAAGAATTGATTGAGGTATCAAAAGAAGGATAAAAAAATATTATTCTGAGAAATAATTCGCAAATTATATACGTTGGTAGAGACAAGTTAAGGGGCCGTTGTTAAAATCTGCACCATATACAAAAAAACATCTACCGTAACAAAGCCATTATTTATGTTGTTATTCAGGTGTTTTATATTTAAATTCAATGATTTTTAAGAATAATTGGAGATTCTTACGTGGCAGACATTAGTTTATCAAATCAACCTTCTTTAAATAACTATTTTAAAGAGATCAGTGAGATAGAATTGCTCACCCCTGATGAGGAAATCGATCTTGCGCGGCGCATTAAGCAGAACGATCATCGGGCGCTTAAGAAGCTGGTAAATGCCAACCTGCGTTTTGTCGTCAGTGTGGCAAAAAACTACCAGAATCACGGTTTATCGCTCGAAGACCTGATCAACGAAGGAAATCTTGGGCTGATGAAAGCCGCCTATCGTTTTGACGAAACCCGGGGATTCAAGTTTATTTCATATGCGGTATGGTGGATCAAACAATCCATCTTACAGGCCATCGCCGAAAAGACCAGGATGATTCGGCTGCCTCTGAACCGCGTCGGTACGCTTACAAAAATCGGGAAGGTTTATAGTTCTCTCGAACAGGAATATGAGCGGGCCCCGACCAGTGAAGAGATCGCTGAAGTGCTCGATCTGGATTCTGAAGAAGTTTCTTCGACGGTCAAACGTGCCTCCCGGGCCGTATCCATGGATTCACCACTCCATTCGGACAGCAACAGCCGCCTGGTGGATATTCTGCATAATCAGCAGGATCCGGAACCCGATTCCGAAGTTATGGATGAATCTTTGAAGGAAGATGTGCGGTATATTCTTAATACTCTGAGCCAGCGTGAAGCAAGGATATTGAAACTCTATTATGGACTGGATGGAGAAAAACCACACACCCTTGAAGAAATCGGTGTGATGTTCAAACTGACCCGTGAACGGGTTCGCCAGATAAAAGAAAAAGCCTTGCTGAAGTTACGTCACAGTTCGCGCAGTAAAACTTTGTTGCAATATTTAGGTTGAGATAAAAAATCGTAACCCCGGCACTGCCGGGGTTTTTTTTTGGCCGAAAAGCATAAACATAACGATAATATTAAAACCATGGAAGTAACACGCCGATCAAAGATAGGCAGAATCTGGCATGATATCACTTCTTCCATCTCCGCCACGGATATAGACTATACTGAAATCAGTATAGGTCGTGCTATTCTGATGCTCTCTATTCCCATGGTCCTTGAAATGGCAATGGAGTCTGTATTCGCCATTGTGGATATCTTTTTTGTGTCTCAACTTGGTTCCGGTGCGATTGCGACGGTTGGCATAACGGAATCCATGCTGACGATTGTTTATGCTATTGCCATGGGATTGAGTATGGCAACGACAGCAATGGTTTCGCGGCGTATTGGTGAAAAGGACCGGTCTGCGGCGGCAAGGGCAGCTTTTCAGGCGATAATCGTGGGTTTTTCTCTTTCACTTCCTTTCGTGTTGATCGGTATTTATGGCTCGGAAACGTTATTATCTTTTATGGGGGCAGCTCCGGAGATCATCTCAAAAGGTCATTTGTACACCTCAATAATGATTGGCAGTAATCTGGTCATTATGTTGATATTTGTTATTAATGCCATTTTTCGCGGTGCCGGTGATGCCGCGATCGCAATGCGTGTACTCTGGCTTGCAAATCTGATCAACATTATACTTGATCCGTGCCTGATATTTGGATGGGGACCCTTTCCAGAAATGGGCGTTACCGGAGCGGCCGTTGCCACAACAATTGGCCGTGGAACTGCCGTGCTATATCAATTCTATCTATTATATCGCGGAAAAAGTCGGATAAAAATATCAAGGGAACATTCCCGGTTGAATATTGAGATTATTGGCAAGCTCCTCCGATTATCACTCGGTGGTATCGGTCAATTTCTGATTGCCACGGCCAGCTGGGTCGCACTCATGCGCATTATTGCGATTTTCGGGAGTACTGCCCTTGCCGGCTACACCATAGCCATACGCATTATCATCTTTTCGATTTTACCTTCATGGGGTATGAGCAATGCAGCCGCAACCCTGGTGGGACAGAATCTGGGTGCCGGTAATCCTGACCGAGCCGAACGATCGGTGTGGATTTCAGCCTTTATCAATATGGTATTTCTGCTTTGTATTGCATTGGTTTTTTGGACCGAGGCGGAAACACTGGTCCTGCTCTTTACTATGGAACCCGAGGTCATAAAGATCGGTGCAACATGTCTCCGATATCTAAGTTATGGATACCTTTTTTATGCGCTTGGGATGGTTATGACCCAGGCTTTTAATGGGGCGGGTGATACCTATACCCCAACATTACTGAATTTTATCTGCTTTTGGTTGGTAGAAATACCACTGGCTTACCTCCTCGCGCTTCAATTCGATTTTGGAGTCGAAGGTGTATTTCTTGCCATCCTGACATCAGAGTCTTTGCTGGGGATATTGTCCACACTGCTATTCAGACGAGGCAAATGGAAATTGCGGGAGGTGTAGTTTAGCGGATAAAGCCCGATCTTCTTATACCGTCTTTTTATCAGGCGAATAGGAAAGTGCACCAGACGGGCATTGTTTCACCTGATCGATAATACGCTCGGTAGATGCCTGATCAATTTTCACCCAGGGCCGCTCACGGGGATTAAATACTTCCGGCAGCCCGTTAAAACAGATTGCTGAATGGATACAGAGATGCGGCTGCCAGACGACCGTCACTTCTCCGTTTGAATATTTTTTACTAATTTTCCTATCCATGATCCCCCCTCAGTAAACGATTGTTTTAATTCCTAAATTTTGCACCCGTTCTGCTATTTTCAGCAAGGTTTGATTTTCCAGGGATTCGATCTTCCGTGACGGAAACGGTCGGGCCAGCGAATATATTTGTACATATTTTGGCCTTATCCGGCGGATTTGATCCACCCATGCATCGATATCATTCCTGGTGGTGTTGCCTGCCGATCCCCCGGTAAATAATGATTGAATAATTATATCCTTCAGATTCATCAGTTGGTCCACTATAGTATTCAGCCTGGTTGGGATTAGCGGACGATTAAATTCTTTAAAACATTCCTCTGTACCGCAATCCAGTTTCATTATCCGGTCATCGAGCTGCGATACTGCCGATCGGACCTCCGCCCTGTCCAGCATCGTGGCATTTGAAAGGATGGCCGTTCGCACACCCGGTGCATATAAATTGCGCAAATTGATTAGACCTTCAACAATTTCGGGAAATTGCGGGTGGGCTGTAGATTCGCCGTTTCCCGAGAGTGTAATCGCATCAATCCGGCTACCCTTGTCCCTCAAAGCTGCTCCGAGTCGCAAGTATCTCCCCGACCGGATAGTAATTTTTCGGGTCATTAAGATCCGGCACCTGAATTCTGGTGTAACCATACTGGCAGTACAAACAATCCAATGAACATACTTTAAAATTTGGCAATGAACAATTGATCCCCAGCGAACGTCCGAGGCGTCTGGATGCTACCGGTCCATAAATGACATTACGCTGCAATGGAATGGTCATGGCGAATCCCTATTTTAAATAATAACCCGTTCAATGCAATCGACGGTTGGCATTTGGCAGATAGAAAAGTACAGAACCTCACGTAACAATTGATCATCACGGATACTGTCATGCTGTAGACATCTTCCGAGTTGGCTCCAGGGATACAGATGCAGGAAGATCCCTCCGGGATGACGTTGTATTTACGATCAAATATTTCAATCATTTAAAAGTTTAACTGCTTATCGTCTATTATCAATACTAAGTGCGGTTTCTTTCACCCAGGCGTACAAAACCGGCACCACCAGCATGGTAATCATGGCGAATATCATACCGCCAAATGACGGAATCGCCATCGGTACCATGATATCTGCGCCGCGTCCCGTCGATGTCAATACCGGAATAAGCGCAAGAATGGTGGTTGCTGTAGTCATCAGGGCCGGTCTGACGCGTCGTAATCCGGCGGATATAGTGGCATTCCTAATTTCATCTATTGTAGCGGGTTTACGCCGTTTAAAACTCTGTTCAAGATAAGTAGCAATAATCACCCCATCATCTGTCGCAATGCCGAACAGGGCCAGAAATCCAACCCAGACGGCCACACTAAGATTATAGGGATGCATCTGAAAAAGTTCGCGCATGTTTTCTCCGAAAAGGGAGAAATTAAAGAACCACTCTTGGCCATAAAGCCAGATCATAACAAATCCTCCTGCCCAGGCAACCGCAATCCCTGAAAATACCAGCGCAGTCGTAGGGATAGAACGAAACTGAAAATAAAGAATCAGGAAAATAATAAACAACGCCAAAGGTAAAATAATGGCAAGGCGCTTCTGGGCACGTATCTGATTTTCGTAGCTACCGGAAAATATGTATGTGATACCCGTCGGAATTTCAAACTCTCCAGACTCAATTTTTTGTAGCAGATAATCTCTCGCCTGTTCCACCACATCCACTTCGGCGTGTCCAGGTTTCATATCAAACAAGACATACCCAACCAAAAAGGTATCTTCGCTTTTGATCATCTGCGGTCCACGCAAATAATTAATCTGCGCTAACTGACCGAGCGGAATCTGACTCCCATCGGAACCGGTGACCAGAATATTCTGTAATGATTCGATATTGTCCCGTAATTCCCGCATATAACGTACCCGAACCGGATACCGTGCTCTGCCCTCCACCGTCATGGTGATCGTCTTGCCCCCGATCGCAACCTCGATGACTTCCTGTACCTGATTGACTGTCATACCATATCTGGCGATAGCCTGACGGTCAATTTCAATCTCCAGGTACGGTTTTCCGACAATGCGATCGGCGAAGACAGTTGCCGGCTCGATTGATGGCACCTCTTTAAGATATTTCTCAATCTCAAGACCAACGCGTTCAATTGTTTCCAGATCGTTGCCTTTTATTTTCAAACCCATCGGTGCCCGCATGCCACTTTGCAGCATTACAATCCTGGCCGCAATGGGTTGAAGCCTGGGTGCCGATGTTGTCCCGGGAATCTCCGCTGCTTTTATGATCTCGTCCCAGATTTCATCGGGTGAACGGATACCACCCCATGTCTCACGGTTCACATTCAGTTCAGGATCGAGCGGCGGTCGCCACAGCCTGAAAGGCATACCACTGCCATCCTCAATCAATTCTCCATTCACATCACGAACGAATTTGCCCAGTACATAATACTCTTTTCCATCTCCAGCCGGCATCGGATCACCTTCACGATCGCGAGCCAGATCCAGGCTGTCCGAAAGATATCGGAACGTAAGCCGGTTGCCACTGTCATCGGTGATATATTCCCCCTCATAATTGATCACCGTTTCAATCATGGATATAGGCGCAGGATCAAGCGGGCTATCCACCCGACCGAGTTTGCCGACGACCTGGCTGACCTCCGGAATAGCACGAATGGCACGATCCTGCTTTTGCATTACGTCAAGTACCTCGCCGATGGAGGCATGTGGCATCGTTGTTGGCATGTATAAGTACGATCCTTCATCCAGGGGTGGCATAAATTCCCGTCCGAGGCCCGGAAAAGCATGGGCCACGAGTGAAACCGGCCGGCTGGATCTGATGAAATCCGGCAACCATCCTAAGAATGAATCGAATCCCAACCAGGCAAAACTGCCCAAAATCAGCATGATCAGAGGGATTGACAGAAACTTCGCCTTATGATCGAGTGCCCAGGTTAGAATCCGTTCATACCTGCGATAGAATAGGTAAAATATCAGCAGAAACATGCCGACAATCGTGACAACAAATATCAGATTGAGCAGTAAGCCTTTTTCCGGTCCCAACGGGAGCCAGTGATCCGAAAGAAAGAAAAATATCAGCAAAACAACCAATATAAGCGTATTACGGGATGAATTGCGCAATACTCCGGGGAGGCGAACAGGATCGACCAGATGTATCGTACCAATCAATATGACAATCACACCCACCCACCAGGGACCAAAAATAATTAAAACAATTCCGGCAATCAGGAGCAGACCGTAAAAAAGTTTTCGAAAGATATCGCTACGAATGCGCGCGGTAAAAATCAGTTGTGCGAACGAGGGTATAATCGTCAGGGCAACGATCACTGATGCGATCAGTGCAAAGGTCTTGGTAAAAGCCAGCGGTCGAAACAGTTTTCCTTCTGCCGCCTGCATGGTAAACACCGGTAAAAAACTGATAATAGTTGTCATCACTGCGGTCACCACCGCCCCGGCGACCTCGCTGGATGCCCGAAAGATAACTTCCAGGCGGTTTTCCCCGGGATCCGCCTCATCCAGATGCCGGATGATATTCTCGTTGATGATGATCCCCAGGTCAACCATCGTACCGATAGCAATGGCAATGCCTGACAAGGCAACAATATTGGCTTCGATACCAAAATTCTTCATGGCGATAAATACCATCAAAACCGCCACCGGCAGCAATCCCGATATTAAGGCGGAACTTCGCAGGTGCATCAACATCAATACGACGACAAGAATGGTTACCAGTATTTCTTCGACCAGAGCGCGATTGAGCGTACTCAGTGTTTCATAGATCAGACCGGTCCGGTCATAAAAGGGCACAATTTTCACCTGACTGACAGTACCATCACTCAACGTTTTACGCGGTAAACCGGGTTCTATTTCAGCGATCTTTTGTTTAACATTTTTTATCACGGACAGCGGATTACTGCCATATCTAACAACTACAACGCCGCCTGCGACTTCGGCACCTTCCTTATCAAGTACCCCCCGGCGCAAGGCCGGTCCCCGGATGACATGGGCGATATTTTTGACATAAATCGGTACATTTTCATTTACTTTTATTACGGCATTTTCCAGGTCGGCAAGCTTTTTGACAAATCCAAGCCCCCTTACAATATATTCCACCTTATTCACCTCAATGCTTCGTGCCCCGACATCGAGATTGGAATTTTTGACCGCTCTGAAGACATCATCCAGGGAAACCCCTGCGGCACGCATGGCATCAGGATCAACATCTATCTGATATTCCTGCACAAAACCACCGACTGATGCGACTTCGCTTACCCCGCTGGCTGACATGAGGGCATAACGCACATACCAATCCTGCACAGAACGGAGTTCCTGCAGGTCCCACCCCCCTGTCGGATTGCCATCCGTATCCTGACCCTCCAGTGTATACCAGAAAACCTGGCCGAGTGCCGTGGCATCGGGTCCAAGCATCGGTTGTACCCCCTCAGGAAGTGTTCCGCCGGACAGGCTGTTCAGTTTTTCGAGAACGCGCGATCGGGACCAGTAAAACTCAGCCTTTTCATCAAAAATAACATAGATGGAAGAGAAGCCAAACATGGAGTAACTGCGAATGGTTTTAACCTCAGGAATACCAAGAAGTGAAACGGTTAAGGGATAGGTGATCTGATCTTCTACATCCTGTGGTGAACGTCCGGGCCAATCGGTAAAAACGATCTGCTGATTCTCACCGATATCGGGGATGGCATCGACGGCTACCGGATCGCGGGACAGACCACCAATCTCCCAGTCGAAAGGTGACGTAAAGATTCCCCAGGCAATAAAGAAAAGCAATAACAGGGCAACAACCGGTTTATTCTCCAGACAAAATCGAATCACCCGATCGAGCATTGTTGGGCGATCACCATTGTTAGTCATGGTGAACAAACCCATGGGTCAGGTTTTCTTCTTCCGATCCGCAAGAAAACATTTTACTTCCAAAATAAGGATTTTCGGTACCCGATTTATTTTGTAACCAGTCAGCACCCTGATAGTCAAAAGCCATCGGGCAGTGATATAATAGAATGGGCTGTTTGCCGCTGCTGCCGGCATGCCTGGCTAATTCTATCATCGTCGCGGAAAGATGCTTATAGGCTGTCCGCATGTCATCCAGGTCTGCGGAATTCAGGATGGAAATTGTTGACCCCGACAATTGTAAGCGGACAGACATCCACAGAGCATGCAGAGGATCCTGCATATTTGCCATAGGTACACCTTCAGCAGCTTCTATCAGCAACTGTGCTGCTTTTTTTGCTGAATCCCTTTGATCATGGCTTAAGGCAAACTGTAAGTCAAAATAGGCACTATAAACCGGATCGAGCGCCATCAGAAACTTTTGCGGAATGTTCCGCATATCTGAAGTTGTGCTGGTATCAGTTTCTGAATGTGCATTGTTGATTTTCCCTTGACTATGATCATCGGGACTCATCATACTGCTGCCGGCCTGGATCTGCACAGCGCTGTCGATCTTAAAATTTCCGTTGGTCACAACGAGTTCGCCTTCCTGCAACCCCGATTTTACGATATAATAGTCGCCTGCTCTCGGTCCCAGCTCGATCTCACGCCCCTGAAAAACACCGGGTTGGCCGGGCAGCTGGATATAGACAACCGCCCGTTTCCCGGTGATCAATGGTGCCGTAGCCGGAATAACAATGGATGCTTCTCTTCGGGCCCGGTCTGCACTGACATATCCCAGCTTCTCCACTCGAACAAGCGCCATACCGCATATTTCGCAATTCCCTGATTTATCTGCGACCATTTCCGGATGCATGGGACAAATCCATTTTCCGCTCAAATCCGGGTCCATTACTTTGCCACCGGAAGCTATTTGTGATTTTACAACCGCACTCACAAACATGCCCGGTTTTAACCTGAGATCATCATTATTCACATTTACGCGTACTCTGACCGTCCTGGTTGGTTCATCGAGGACCGGATTGATAAAGGCAATGCGGCCGGTAAAAGACTCTCCCGGATATGCTTCGGACTCGAATACTACTTTTTGCCCGTAGCGGATCCAGGAAATATCACGTTCATATGCTTCAAGATGTAGCCATACCTTGGCAAGATTTGCGATGGTATATATTTTTGTCCCGGTCTCTACGTACATGCCCTCGAGGCCATTTTTATCCACCACAATCCCTCCTGCCGGCGCATATATGGTTACCTTTTCCTGTACTTCTCCGGATTGTGCGATTTCTTCGATTTGTCGGGCGGTCAAACCCCAGAGACGTAACCGTTCTTTTATGGCTTTGAGATTGTTCTTCAGCATGGCAGAATTACTGGAACTGGCGGATTGAATCGTCTGAATCAATTCCTGTTGCGTAGCCACCAGATCCGGGCTGTACATATCGACCATATGGTCCCCGGCTCTGACCATAATGCCGGTGTAATCCACATACATGCGTTCAATGCGCCCCGGAACCCATGCGGTTATATATCCCAGCTGTGTCTCATCATAATCTATTTTGCCCACCATCCTGATATCTGTTTCAACAAATTTTTTCTCTACAGGGGCAACCTGGATCTCCGCCAGTTTGCGCGCATAGGGTGAAAGTTCGATCGTGTTGGGATTCCGGTTCATGGCAGATCTGCCGGTGACCGGTATCAAATCCATTCCGCATATCGGACATTTGCCAGGGGCTGGTTGGCGAACCTGTGGATGCATCGAACAGGTCCATACGGTTCCGGGATCCGCCTGCATACTCATCTCAACCGTTTCGCCGGGTCCGCCATCGCCGCTGATCCACCAGCCGATTATGAAAGCGGTAAGAATTCCGCCGATCCATAGCCATTTATGGTTCAATTTGAAATCCATTCTTATTCTCCGGTTATATTCCGGTAAGTGATTTTCCACAGATTTTTTCCATTTCCGCAAATGCCGATTGATATTCAAAAATCTGTTGATAATAATTCAATGTGTTTTGATGCAACTGCACCTGACTTAATAAAACCGAAACAAATTCAACCTGGTCTGTCTGATACGCGGCCATGGCAGAGGTCAACGCCTGTTGCGATTGTGGTAAAATATCTTCCTTGTATAATGCAATCAGTTTTTTTGTCTTTTCCAGGCGATCATACAGATTTTTTATTCGTTTGAAAATCTCATTCCGCGCACTTTTGAAGTGATTCTCAGCTACATTGCGCGAAAGCCGATACTGCTGAACACGTTCCGACTGCTTACTTCCGGCGTATAGGGGCAGGTTTACGGTTACCAAACCACTCAGGAAATCGGGCCGGTCCTTTCTTTGTCCGTAATTTACGCCCAGCCGAAAATCCGGCCAATATTCCCTTTTGGACAAATCTGTTTTCAAGGCAAATTTCGTAACCTGCGTATGCGCCATCTGTAATTCCGGATTATTAAGCCGGGCAAGGTTTTGCAAACTATCCAGACCGATATCCAGATTTGGCAACGGTCTCTCCACCGGGCTGCCTATGGGGGTTTGGGGCAGACGATTCAGCAATATGTTGAGTTCTGATTTTGTATTCTGAATTTTTTCTTCGATATCCATGCGTCCCTGTTTAAGATGAAGGTCCTCCAGCTGAGTCTTGAGCAAATCCTGCTGAAAACCTTTTCCGACTCGATATTTCGCTTCCGTCACGGCCGCGAGATCCGTCAGAATAACCAGATTCTCATCGGTGATGGCCAGCGACCGGTCGAGAAACCACAGCATGAAATAGGCCTGTTTGATGCGATTAACCAGATCGTATTTCAGACGGTCAACCTGTTGTTGCCCGATTCTGACATCCTCTTCGGCAAGACGTTCCTGAAGTCCCAGTTTGCCAAAAAACGGAAATTCCTGACTGAGTCCGACGGTTTTCTGTGTCATCGGTTCCTGGGTAAAATTATAATTATCGGTTGGCAGATTTAAAATGCCGAAGGTTAGCTGCGGATCGGGAAAACTTGCCGATTGGGGAACTACTGTACGGTAAACATTTATATTTTCCGTTGCCGCTTTGAGATCCGGATTATTGTCAAGTGTATGCGTAATTAAATCTTCCAGGACGAGTGTCGAATCAAAGACAGCTGCTTTGATTTTGCCGAAAAGTCCGGCAAAACATAACAGCAGACTTATCGCACATATCATATTCCGAGTCATACTGATCCTCTGCCCCTTATATTTTGCATCATTGGCAACTTTCATATATCAACAGGAATAAACAATAAATTAATATAGGTACCTTTTTCAATAAATATAAATATTTATATCTAGATTATCTCATACCATTAAAAACAGATAATGTTCAACGGTTATTCCTATTCGATTTTAAGACTTAGTACTGGAACTGAGGTCCAATCCCGCAAAGCTCCGGTATGATTCCGGTAATATTCCACCCGGCCAATGTGTTTTATCAATACCGGTTCATACCCAACGCAAATATTTGCCAATCCAACGAAAGAACAAACCTAAACAGACCTGCAGACACTTCTTTTCCAAATTGGATCAGGCCTAATAATAGATCAACCTTTTAAATAAAACTTGCTGTTTATATCCAATTCCAATTAAATTTACTTCAGCAAAGGCGGGAAATCTCGATCTGGATATTTGATCTTTTTTCCGGTTATGCTTCATTCCATTTATTTTTTACTATTAATAATCCATTCATTTATTAGTCATTCAACGGAGGCTTTTATGTTCAAAGAATTCAAACAATTTGCCATGCGCGGAAACGTGGTAGACATGGCCGTCGGTATCATTATCGGAGCTGCATTTGGTAAAATTGTCAGCTCGCTGGTCAATGATGTGATTATGCCGCCAATCGGCTATATCATTGGTGGGATTGATTTCAGTAATCTGGTGATTACCATAAGAGAGGCAACCGCTGATACCGCCGCGGTTACGATCAATTATGGAGCATTTATCAATGTGGTGATTGACTTTATCATTGTTGCCTTTGCCATTTTTATGGTCGTGCGTGGGATGAATAAAATGAAAAAGAAGGAGGAAACTCCGCCTCCTTTGCCAACAACCAAAGAATGCCCGCACTGCTTTTCGAGCATTGCCATAAAGGCAACACGTTGTCCGGCCTGTACTTCTGACCTGAAGTAAAAGAAATATCGTCAATACGTATCGCTTTAATTTTCGTTAATACCATTTAAAATTGTGCGATGCCCGTGTAAGCGGGCATCTTTTAAATCGAATAAGGCTGCACAGAAATACACGGATAAACGCCGAATATTAAAATCGGAGTGAAATATAGGCTGAATCCGAATCAATATCGATAAAATTCCTTAAAGTAACCGTTAACGAATTGAAGAGACCAAAAGATTTATCCGTGTTTTTCTGTGGTTATTAACTTGCTCTGATCAAATAAATATTTCTCTTATCTGAAATATTTTATTCTATAGGTTTCGTTACAGGTGATTATTGGATAAATGTATTTCCTAAATAATAATTATAAACAATACAAATAAGGGGGGCAATTATCAAATCTACAAATGCTTTCAAGTAGCCGAATGATCTGTAAAAATTAGAGATTTCTGAAAAATGATAATATGTGACAAATTTTCTTATTGTGAATGCATTTTTCAGAAGTCCCTATTATTAAATAAAACCACAACAGTAATTCTTACAGGAACAGAAATGAAAATCAAATATTTTGCCCGTATGTTCGTCTTGATGATTCTATTCACATTTATTTATAGCGCCTGTGACACCGCATCACAAAACGCCCAGACTGCGCCTGCACAGGATCAGTTGGTTGAACGTGGTAAATATCTTGTTAATGCCATGGGTTGTGATGATTGTCATTCACCAAAAATATTCGGGCCGAACGGTCCTGTACCCGATCCTGAACGTCGTCTTTCAGGTCACCCGGCAGATATGAAAATTGGCCGGATTGACAAAAACGTACTCAATGACTGGGTTTTATTCAACGCCCATAATACCGTCGTCGTGGGTCCATGGGGTGCCTCTTTTGCCGCGAACCTTACCTCCGCGCCTGAAGGCATCGGATCGTGGACAGAGGAACAGTTTTTCAAAGCCATACGTGAAGGCAAGTTAAAGGGCCTTGATGGTACAAGGTCTTTGCTGCCGCCCATGCCATGGCCTTCATATGCCCAGCTTACCGACGAAGATCTCAGGTCCATATTCGCCTATTTAAAGACAGTTAAGCCAGTAAACAATATTCCGCCGCAGCCGATCTCACCCGACCAGATCAATTAAACAGCACCGCATCGCACCCTCACCGGTGCGATGCTTCCTGCCATTTTAAGAGAACCATTCTAAATGGCCAGAATTTTTTACCATTTCAGCGAACACGCTGTCGCTCAAAATCTTTTAGAAATTAAACATATAAGTAAATTTTACCAGCACGGTTCGGTTCGCGGATTGCACACCACCTCCGGAAATATCCATTTCTTCATTATAGACAAAATACAGGTCACTGCCCGGAATATAATGCCAGTTGAACAGAACATTGCTGCTCACCACGCGGTCGGTGCTGTTCCATTGAATATACGGCTTTAGATACAGGTCCGGTGTGAAAGCATAAACCATCCGCAGACTGATGATCGTTGTCTGGAAATCGCCGGCAGGCAGCCGGACGTTATTGTAGTCGAAACTGGTATCGAGCCGCAGATGCCGGCCTGTTTTCAGATAAAGGGTTCCCCCAAAAGCATTGATCCGGCCGTCATAAAATTCCCCAAAATTATAACGGATATAGCCGGATACGGGTTTACTCAGATCCGACTGATATTCGAAATACAAATTGCCAAACTCATAGACCTCGATCGGAATGATGACGCCGTCACTTATCTCGAATTCCTCCGTCAATCGCTCATAATTATCGATATGCATCGCCAGTAATCCGGATCCGCTATTAAATATCGCAAACATACCGGTGAACATCGTGCGGGTCTGCAGGACACTGGCATGATCGGTGATATAGGTAAAATCATTGAACAGGTACACCTGACGCAAATTAAAAAAATCGGGCCGCGGTGAAACAGCACCATTGAGTACATATTTCCGTATGTCGGTTCTGGGGATAAATCCCGTCTCCGCCTCAAAATTCTCCTGATAATCACTGTAGCCCAGAAATAAGGTATAAAAGTCATCCATATGCAGAAAGTCGAGATAACCCGCATAATCATTCCCTTTTAACTCAGGGGACCAGGATTTTGCCAGAAATCCGCTGGACTGGGTCTAGCTGATCAAAAAAAATCGTCGCATCGACGCCAAGGTTGCGGGCATAATCGGAGGTTTCCAGGGATTGTTGGTTAATTCCGATGATACCGATATTTGAGTTGGAAAAAATATCCTGCTGAAAACGGGCCACGGTGTAATTGGACCGGGTTAGTTTTACCGGCTCATCGTCATCATTGATGTAAGAGATACTGTCGGTGATGATATTGAGCAATCCGACATTGGTACCGCCCTCCTTGCCGGTAAGTTTCAACCCGCCGATCAGCGGAACGATCTCGTTATCTTCGGATAAACCGATCCGCCGGCTGAAAAATAAAACGCTCGGTAATACCAATGGATTCTGGTATCTTTCGCCAAAACGGAAAGTATTAGCCCCTTCCAGAAAGAACTCGCGTTTTTCCGGGAAAAAACAATTCGAACCGGGTGAGATTTACCTGTTCCTGATCCGCTTCGACCTGGGCAAAATCGGTATTCAACGTAAGCGTGGCGGTCAGGTTGGGCGTAAGCAGATAACGGGCATCCAGGCCGAGTTCAAACTTGCGTTCATAATTGTTTTTACCTTCGAAATCCCGTTGAACACCGCCAAGGGTAAACGGTTTTATTTCCCATTTATCGGGTTGATGCAGATTTCGCAGGCCCTCCAGATGGCCGAAACTGGCCACATGGTATTTACCATAGAAGCCGAGATCCCGTCTGATCGGCGCCCAGAAAGCCTCTTCTCTATTGCGTGGGATAAAACGGGCGATATTCAATCCCCAGTGATCTCCGTATCAGAATTGAACCGTAGTGTACGGAACGGGATGGCTACTTCGGCCCGCCAGCCGGCACTATCAATTACGGCAGAGGCTTCCCAGATGCCGTTCCAGTCCCAGTTCTGTGTTTCATCCGGTAATCCTTCCAAAATAATACCGTCGCGCCGGGCGCCAAGCGCATTTGTTGCGAAATAAAAGGCCGATCGGTGATCGTGGTAGGTATCCAGATATATTTCGATACAATCATTATTTAACAAATATTCGTCACGACGCATCTCGGTTGCAATAATTTCATCCGGTTGCCGGTCGCGACAGTCAAATCCAAAATACAGGTTTTTGTTATCGTAGAGTACATATACGGTAGTGCTTTCTGTCACCGGTGCGCCCTCATCCGGTTCGCGCTGGGTAAGCTGTTCAATCCGAAAAGCATTTTGCCAGGCACTTTCAGTGATTTTGCCATCGATCACGATCTGTTCTGACGTATGGACCGCAACACAGGAGTTTGGTTTGACCTCCTGGGCAGAAATATTAATAAGAAAAAAGTGTAAAAAAATAGTTGATTTAAGCGACAGACTAGGTGACATGCAGATTTCCTGCTGCTAATGGTTCATAAAGGCCGTGGGCAGGATAAACATCATTTTTTTATGATATGAAATTTTTTTATTTATTTCATAAAAAATTCAAAAAAATATTAAAAATGTGACCGTCGATCACATCTTTTTTGTGTAATATTTTGTATATTTGTTAAAAATATTGGAAACCGGCGGATGCTGCAGGGCAAAAATAATGTGGTTCAGAATCCACCGACCATTCCGATATATTATAAATACGACAGACACTGCGTCTGTTTTTTTTATGGACATAAAAAAGGGGGATTTACCATGAAGAAGTATATCTGGATCAGTATATTTACGTTCACAATTTTTATATTTTCACTGCTCTTTTCACGACCATCATTTAACGGCACTGATCCAGGATGTGCCGGAGGCGGCTGTCACAGCTCGGTATCCGGAGTTCTGGTGCTGACGCCCGGCGATAATCTTGAGGTGACGGTTGGATTTACAGGTGTGCAAGGCATCGGCAATATTGCCGGAGAACTGGTGGATGACAACAACAATGTCGTTGATGTCGTAAATTCAACTTCAAATTCCACATTCAAATTAACTGCACCATCTGCAGGATCTTACACCGTAAATGCCGGTTATAATGACCCTTCAAGACGCTGGGAAGGCAAAACGGTAAACTTAACCGTTACCGGTCTGGAGGGTTCAAACAACGCCATCGTACCCGCGAACATTCAACTGTATGCAAATCATCCAAATCCGTTCAACAATGAGACCGTGATCAGGTTCTCGGTACCACAAAACAGTGAGGCTGCAATGGTCTTATACAATATCAACGGCCAGATCGTGCGCCATCTCACCGAGGGCAAATTTGCCGGTGGAGTAAATGTGGTGCGCTGGGATGGCCGGGATGATGCCGGTCAACTGGTTGCTTCGGGCACTTACATATGCCAGCTGAAAAATGAAAATCAGCAGGTTTCGCGGAAACTTATTCTTTCAAAGTAGACCGATTAAAACTATTTAATTGTAAACGTGATTCACCCCGAGAAAAAGGGTGCCGGAAGATATTTTTTCGGTGCCTTTTTTTTATCTTTTGTGGTTTTGATGGACATATTGTGTTGATTTGTTGAATTGTTGAACCGGCAAATTCATGCGGTATCAGGCATGACTTGCCCAAAGCAATAAATTGACTACGGTCAGGCACAATTGATGTTTTCTACATTTACTTATCCCGCTGAATTAGACTCATTATTTTTTTTTTATATATTTGAGCATATTTGATCGGGCGGATCAACAAACTGATTTAACGCCACTCAGATTTTTGACTTCCAGCATCACACCGGTTGTTTTGGTCGAAGAAACCCGGCAATGAAAGGATCTGCATATGAGAATTGAACTTCGAAAAGATTGTAAATATGCACTGATTGTGCCAACCAGCATGGGTGTCCGGTTAACACCCGTAAACGGACAGCCGGTACACACAAGCGATACGTTTGTCATGCAGGCTACCAGTGCCGAGTCAAATGTGGCGAGTATTTCAGCATATCTTGGGCTGCGGGTAAAAATCCTGACCACATTTGTCAAAGGCAGTCCGATTGCCCGATTCATTAAAGATAACCTGGCCAGCCGTCATATGGATTACGAAGGAGGTTGAGCCGGACAGCAGGATCCCTGGGGCTATCGGCATCAGATCAATATTGCCGACAGTGGGCATGGATCCCGCGGGCCGCGCGTGCACAACGATCGTGCCGGTGAGGTTGGCCGTACCCTGAACGTAAAAGACTTTGACCTGGACCGGATTTTCAACAAGGAAGGTACGCAGATTCTTCATTTATCCGGACTTATTGCAGCCTATCGCCGGAAACCGGTACATTCTGTCTTGAAATCGCCCGTGCGGCCAAGAAATACGGGACGAGAATTTCGTTTGATCTCAATCACCGTGCTTCTTTCTGGAAAGGCCGAGAGGATGTTTTGCACAAGATTTTCCATGAGATTGCCAGCGTGTCGGATATTCTTGTAGGTAATGAAGAGGACTTTCAGTTCTGTCTGGGTATCGAAGGTCCGGAAGCCGGTGGTAAAGACATCGCGGCTAAGATCGAAACTTTTAAAGGTATGATCGAGCGGGCCAAGAAGGCTTTCCCCGCCGCATCGGTCTTTGCTACGACACTGCGTGAAGTGGTCAGCACCAACCATCATCTCTGGGGCGCCATTCTGGCCGAAGGCGAAAGCTGGCATATTGTTGAACCGAGGGAAATCACCGTACTCGACCGTATCGGTGGTGGTGACGGTTTTGTCGGAGGTATGCTTTATGCCATTCTGAGAGGCTGGGAGTCAGAAAAATGGGTACAATTCGGCTGGGCAACCGGCGCTTTGGTTACGACACTTTTAACCGATTACGGTCAACCCGCCGATGAAGACCAGATCTGGAGTATCTGGAAAGGTAATGCGCGGGTGAGGAGATGAGGGATTAGGGATGAGAGATGAGAAATTAGGAATTAGGAATTAGGAATTAGGAATTAGATTTTAGGAAATTAAATTCAATATTTACAATATATTAAATTGCATTAATTCAAAATATCAGCAAAATTTGTTAGTCAAATTGTTCTGTGGCTCTGTGGCTGTTTTTCTTTGTCAATTTGCGAAGCATTTCTTCTCCAAACATACCGGTTCAACAGTTAAACATTTAAACGATTCAACGGCTATTTTACCAGCACCATCTTCCGGCTTTGCACAAAATTACCGGCGGTTAGACGATAGATATACACACCCGAGCTGAGTGGCATATTCTGTTCATTCCGCCCATCCCACCGGATCACGTACCGGCCGCGGGTAAAGCGCCGGTCCGCGAGCGTGACGACTTTCTGCCCGAGGATATTATACACGATAAGTCTGACATCTGTACCAACCGGCAGTGAAAACCGGATGCGGGTAGACATATTGAACGGGTTGGGATAATTCTGGCCGAGTTCAAAGGTCAGCGGCAGATCTTTCCCGCCGATACCGGCCAGGTCGCTGTTGATCTCAAAGGTATCGGTTTCACTAACAGGTTTAGTAGTAATGATCCGGAATACTGTTCCCTGTTCCGGCATAACCGCGTCGACATTGGACGGAAATGTGGGATCGCTGACAGTACCACCATCCCAGTTGATAAATACCATCCGGCGCATCGCATCCCCAGCGGTGCCGTCGAGATACTGATAGTTGGCCAGGTCGGACTGTATCAGACTTAACAACGAATTATAGCTATTTTCACCCGGGGTGCGGTCCATTGGAATGACCCAGTAAAACCAGTCGGTTTCGGGATCGTTGTCGCCCCCTGATACAACATGGTCAATCTGTGTAAGATTAAAGGCCGAGTTGGTGTCCGTGTCCATCAGATAGGGGAACAGACGCCAGTCATCACTGGGATCATCGGGTGTATTTATGCCAATGTTCCAGAGCTCGAACGGTACGGACTGCAGATCGTTGGCCGCAAATCCGAAAGCCTCCGGCACCAGACCGTAATTGTCGGCTTCATAGGTAAAACGGATCTCCCAGTCATAGGGGCTGATCTCCGGCCACCGGCCGCCGCCCTGGGTTACTCGGTTTGTAAAGTAATCATAGGTGCCGTTATTGGCAATGGTCATACCGGTATGGATACCCCAGGTGCTGCCGTTGGCCTGCTGTCGTTGCGGGTTGGGCCGGTCGGTGTTATTAACCAGTGGAAAACCATTGTTATTGAATGCGAGTGCTCCCTGTTCCGGCGGATCAAGCACCCCGTTGGCATTGGCAACCACTTCAAATGCATAAAACGCGGCTTCGGGACTGATGACATTGTATACCACTCCATCAATGACCGGTGCGATGACCGGGTTCCTATTGTACCCCACACTTCCGTTGGTCCATTTTATCTCGCCGGTGGTCTGATCGTTCAGCTGCCAGACAAAGGTCGGCTCGTATTCCGATACCGGACTGAAACTCATCCGGTAGAGATGACCGGTCAGCAGATCGGCATCGGCGATTACCGGAACCACTTTCCCCGGAAAGCCGGAGACCGTACTAACTGACAGCGTATCACCCTATTGTGGGGATGGCACCCAGGGCTCAATCGGCAGGGCATATGTCAGAACCGCTGAATGGTGGTCGAAGGTAATCCGCCGGCTGAAATACACAGAATCACCGGATGCCGGTGCCTCAAGCGAATAATAGAGATCGGGATCCACATAGGTGGCGCCGGCCAGGATGCTGTCCGGCAGATCCAAATGTACTTCGGGATACCCCGGAGAAGACCCGGCATCATAAAGTCGTAAAGTCCGGATGTTGTTCCGCTGGTCCTGGTTGTCAATGGTAAAGGTGGTGTGCACAACTTCATTGGGGTTGGCCACGGCATCCTGCTTACCGTTTTCCCAGTTGATCAAAAAATTCCTGAGTTCCGGCACCGGCCGCAGACACAGGTGCTGCAGGGCAGCATCAAATAATTCACTGTCGGTGGTTGTGTTGACGGTAACCCGGCCGGCAAAGGGATAGCGGCGATTGGCCACGATGGCCTGCCCGGTCCAGAAATGGTCGCCGGCGATAGCATCGCCATCCATTCCCGCATCATTGAGCTCAAACAGCGTATCCGGTTCGGTGCCAATCTCCGGTGCCAGCTGCACCGTTACAGTCTGTGCGTCGGGGAACTGAGTGGCGTCCACCTCGACATTAATCTGGGTAGTCAAACCATTCGGGGAGAGTGTGGTATGTGCGGCAGAAATATTTTTTTTCTGAACGGGATAATTTGCGCGCAGGTAGCGGATCTTGGTTTTCATATCGCTGACCGCACTCAGGTGATCCCCCATCAGATCGATGCCTCCTACCAGTGCAAAAACGACCTCCTGGGTATCACCGGCAGCCATCATAAACGGGCCGGCATTGATCACCGTACGCCGGTCACCAGACTGCATATTATCTCCTTCACCATCGATATCGCCATATCCGTTGATCGGATCACCGCTGAGCGGAAATTTGGTCGGCTTCCCTCTTTCCGGTCCCGATCCGATAATATATGATGACGGATTATCCAGATCGGTGGTCGGCACATAACCTCTGAGAACATTATACCATTGCTGTGAACTGCCATAAGTTCCAGAATGCATATTTACTGACGCAGGATTATAAGCATGTGAGCACATAGGAAGATTAATATGATTCGGTAATATCCTATGATTGAAATTGGCACTATCGCCATCCGAAGGTATAATCGGGCCCTGAAGCAAAGCAAATCCTGCCGCAGGCGACGGAAGGTCAAATACATTAAACGCAAGATCCGTGGCACTGCTGTTATAACTGTAGCTGACGCTTAGATTACTGTCGCAACCGGCGAAATCGTTGGTGAATGCACCGATATCTGAATCATTCCAAAGACCTATATACATATCCTCCATCGAAAATCCGGACTTATTGATCAGGCGGTAGCGGCGAAAAACGACATCCTGCAGCAGAGAATCCCGGTAAGCCCAGATGGTCACTTGCATTTCGATTCCCATTGAAACCGAACCGAAAAGCAGACTGGTCAATCTTGAATCTAAATCGTTGCAGACAAACCAGATCATCTGGTCTGCTCCAGCCAGACCGGGTGCCTCACCCAGATTCGGTTCGAAAATGCCATTACCGTTCTCATCATGATATGGCGCACCGAGATCATATGGCCAGTCTGCCCAGTCGGCGGCATACTGGTTGCGTACTGCTTCCATTTCAGCGGCGGTTACCTGTCCGGGATCTTTCAGCAAAAGTTCCGCGGCATCAGCGCGCACTTCGTCATCATTCATCGTCAGGTAATCCCGGCGGATGCGGTAGATATGCGCCCGGGCTCCGTTCGGATCCGAAGCCACCGGTTGATCAATGCCGTCACCGGCCTGAATAATATGTCCCGGTTGGGTTCCGGTACGGTACGTTTGGCCACCGACCCGCGGATTCTGATCGATACTGTCGCGCACATACCCGCCCCAGAGGAGGCCATCCTGAAATACAACATTTGCAGTGCCGCGGGGAAAAAGAATTCCCGGATCACCGTTCGGATCATTGGCCGAGGTACCATCAGAATAAATCCAGCCGGAGATACGGTTAATATTGTAAACGGTTCCAAACGGTTCGCTATAAGCGGTTATTAAATCGCGATTGGTTTTGTCACTACTTCCAGTCGGGGTAAAAGAGAAAAATATCAGAAGAAATATACAAACAAAATATTTGGCCGCTTTCATATTGACATCCTCCAGAATGAAAAAAGCCAAATACATCATTCTGGGTGAGAAGGTAATAATACTTTTTAAATATAAGTATTTTCCGGACCAAAGCAAGAATTATCAAAATGGATTTTCTAAGAGATTGTATCTTAATTCCACGATACCAAATAATTTCGCTCAGGAGATCACTCCGGATTGCCGCGTCGCCCCGATTACCTGGGGCTCCTCGCAATGACGATATGGGTCGCCGATTCAACAGTTCAACAGTTAAACGATTTAACGGCTATTTCACCAGCAACATCTTTCTGGTCTGCGAAAATGATTTTCCAATGTTCAAATGATAGAAATAAATGCCGCTGGCCAGATCGACCGCATTAAAACGGATGGCATATCTTCCCCCCGGCTGGTAGTTGTCGACGAGCGTCTGCACCACCCTTCCCCCTGTGTCATACACCTTTAAGGTTACAAAATCCCCAGCGGGCAAGGCATATGAGATCACCGTCGAAGGGTTGAAGGGGTTGGGATAATTTTGATCCAGTTGGTATGTGGTTACCGATTTATTTATTTGCGGCAGGATCGCCGTGGCGGTATTTGAGTATCCGGGGGTGTAATCTGCCGTCGGCAGCCAATTTCCGGTTCCGTCGGAGGTTCGGGCCATCGAAATATCGGTTTCCTGAAAGCCGAATGATAAAGAATCGATAAACTGCCCTTTATAAAATATCCCGATCGCTTCCCCGTCACGGTCCAGTTTATAGGGCGCATGCAACGGCAATCCAAGCGTGTCATCATCGGCCCAGATCAGTAAAAACGCTCCGGCTGCCAGTAGTGTATCGGGCAGGTTCCATTTTGTCGTATCAATGAAATCGTCGGTCAGGTACTTATCCCCCAGCCAGATCGATGAATCCCCGCCATTATAGATTTCTATCCAGTCGTCATACTCACCGAATTCATCGGCAACCGCCGAATCGTTGCTGGCCATAAATTCATTGAGGTATAACGGGACATGAAAGGGTGACAGATCAATGGTCAGGAGGGTTTGCGGGGCATCGGATGGAAAAAAACTGTACTTGCCTTTATTATCCATCGATACGACGTAATAATCCAACCGGATCGCCGATGTATTGATGGCCAATTGCCCGGTAAATACTTTGTCATCCGGCACCAGATCTGCACCACCGCCATCGTCGGCAATCAGCAGGTGTTCCGTCGGCACCTGCCCGTCCCAGCCGTATATGATCTGTGCCAGCATTCCCGGTGCATCATCCTCGATGACAACTTCAAATATCACGGTATTCTGCTGAATCACCGTGGTCGACATTTCCGATCAACGGGGCGATATCGAATGCTTCAAGGTTCTGCAAAATGCTGGCGGAACGGGTCTCAATGTACGGTTTGAGTCCATAGGTGACATGATCGCCCAAGGCCTGGTCATAGGATGCATGAAACTGCTCAACGGTGTACCCGTAATCGAAAGTCCGGAATGAATCCGCTTCCGCAGCATCGGAAATCATGGTGTGGAGTGAATCGACCCTGGGTGACATCACATCAATATTAAAATTATTTTCAACCAATTCTTTAAGAAAGTACGAATACCGGTCACGAAATCTGGCAACATCGAGTAGTCTTTCAACCAGCGGGCGGGATTCAGCGGGATTTCCCCAATTATAAACATCTCTCGTCCCCCAGTCCACGCCAGGCAGGATGCCGTCCCACCATACCCCGAAGGTGTTATCATAGTCATAGGGAATAAATTCAAACCGGCCGGTTGCGGTGTTGCGGTACAGATAATAATTATTCTTCAGAAACCAGTAATTATCCCAGCTGGCAACCGCTGCATCGACGGCCATCGTTTTCAGAAAGCTGTTTACATCGAATACTTTTTCCAGAACATCGGGAAACTGTTGCGGTGAAGTATTATTAAGTATATCGATAAAATTCGCCAGATCGCTATAGTCGTCGGATTCCTGGTTTATTTTAAGATCATAGGTCCGCCGGTTTCCCTGTTCAAATTTATAATCTTCCGGATTCTCGCTGATATAGGTCAGATCTGCCGGCCAGAGACATTTATAAAGATTACCGTTGTTGTTGCCGAAGCGTGATCGGACAAACCGTTCGTCGATGTGTTCCACATTGATATAGAGACCAAAATACCGGTCATTGATATACAATTTTACATGATTGGCCCTGGGTGCTGCCACACCATAATCATTGAAAATGTCCCAACACAGTTTCGCACGGATGATCGATGGGTCATTGTGTTCGCTGTTGAGGTTCAGTTTTTCAAGTCCGTAAAAATCGCCCCCCGGGACAAATGTATTAAAAGAAACCTTAAAAGATTTTTTCTGTGCCTGGCGGGACGTATTCCCACGCAGCCGGAAGCCGACATTGTCAACCGTATCGGTTATCAAATGATTTTCAAATATAAATTGGGCAGAAAATTCGTGATCGCTGTCCAGATTTGCCTCGTCCATGATCCAGTCAAGCGTATCGGGATCAATATAGATCCTTACCGTTGCCACCGTTGCATCATTAAAAACCGGATTATCTTCCGACTGAATACTTTGAGCAAAGAGGTGACCTATTGATATAAGGATAAAAACCTGCAGACAGGACATTCGTTTTAGCATTTATGTACCTCCTCAATCCAGGTTGATTTTGGGTGATAAATTTTAAAACCACAGACGTATAAAATGAAAAATTCCCCAACCTGCAATTTATCGTGCACTCTTTCGACTGTACACCGAAAACAGTAACAGTATTTCAGCGCAGCAATATCATTTTTCCTGAACCGGCATAATTATGGTCAATTCGCAAAATATAATAATAGATACTACTGGCCAGGTACCGACCATCAAACTGGCACCGATGCATGCCAGGATGCAACCACTTTGAATCCAGACCGGCCACTTTCTCTCCCAGAAGGTTATAAACAGACAGGTGCACATGGCCGCCGACTGTCAACTGCCAACTGATTATTGTAGAAGGATTGAACGGATTTGGATAATTCTGAAAAAGCTGACAATTCTGATTGATTATCCGGTTCGGACCATAGATGAGGATCCTGAGGAATAGTATGTATACGAGAGTAAAAAAACAATAACAAATTTATTTGATGCACGATATTCACTAATATTTTTATCATTTTATGTTTGACTGTAATTAATGAAATTAGGAATTTTTAATCCATCCTTTCAGGCGGTATAAATATTTAGCAAGGAGACTTCCGATGAATAAATTGCATCCTTTGCAGATAGGGGCATACCTGGTTATCATTGCAGCAGGAATGAAATTGGCTGCACCCGATAGTAAATAATATTCTACTGGCGGTGCTGCTGGCAACAAGTGTTATGCCGATCATTTTATGGATGATGAAAAAAGGGGTACCAAAAGACTTTATCACTCACCATCACCATTCTTTCATTGGTTTTGATCACCCTGTTTATCGCATCTATCGTAAGTGTTGCTATTGTCGGAGTAGCCGATAAAATCCCGCAATATCAGGAACAACTAGGTTCACTGAAAGATGGCACGATTGCAATCCTGTCAAGGATGGGAATCGATATGTCGGAAATGATGTCGATACAGGAACTCAAACCGGACAAGATCATGGAACTGGCATCGGGTTTTATTGCGGGAATTGTAAATACCTTCACTAATTTTACACTGATATTTCTCCTGATCATATTCATCATGATCGATCTTGCCGATATCCGCTATAAGGTCCATCACGGGGAGAAAAAATTCAGTCCCCTCCAGGAAAAAACAACGGAACTGGCCGCAGAATTGCGCAAATATGTCTCGATTTCTGCGTTTACGGGTTTTCTTACCGCTCTGGGAAATCTGATCCTCCTTTTGATCCTGGGTGTTGATTTTCCGGTTTTATGGGCGTTCCTTTCCTTTTTATTCAGTTTTATCCCCAATTTCGGTTTCATCCTGAGCGTCATCCCACCGGCTTTCATCGCTCTGGGTGATTCGGGTATAACTATCGCCATTATCGTGGTTGTCGGATTCGTCATCATAAACGGTATTGTCGAAAACGTGATCAAGCCTAAATATATGGGCGGGGAGCTTGAGATGTCGCTGACAAATATTTTTCTTTCACTGATCATCTGGACATGGATCCTTGGCGCCATGGGTGCCATCCTGGCCATCCCGCTTACCATAGCATTTATGAAAGCCTGGGAGATACTCTTTGCTCCGGAAAGCACGTGATATTTTGACATGATAATAGGATTGACGGGATTCAAAATATCACGAAGATCCGCGAAGCAAGTCACGAAGGGAAACGAAGCATTCCCATATAAGGATATGGCTTAAAAGAATATCATTTATATAGAACTGATATTAGGATTACAAAGCTAAGAAGATCCTGTTCGATTCTCTATAAATATTCTTTAAATACTTCGAGGCGCTTCGTGCAAGCTTTTTCTTGTCATGTCAATCCTGTTATCCAGTCTTAAAAGAAAGGCAAACAAGAGATCATCGATATGCCTATGAATAAATTAAAACCAGGTGAAAACAAATCACCAGGGACAAGGTTTATAAGATTCCGGACCTTACCCGCTGGTATATGGACACTGGGTTTTGTCTCTATGTTTATGGATATATCTTCTGAACTCATTCACAGCCTGCTGCCGGTATTTATGTCTTCGGTACTCGGGGCTTCGATGTCCACCATCGGGATTATCGAGGGGATCGGCGAAGCGACTGCAGCGGTTACAAAAATATTTTCGGGTGCAGTCAGCGATTATTTTGGAAAACGTAAATTGCTGGCCGTTATCGGCTATGGCCTGGCAGCGATCACAAAACCGGTCTTTCCGCTGGCCACATCTATCGGTTGGGTTTTTGCCGGCCGGTTTACCGATCGTGTCGGCAAAGGCATTCGCGGGGCGCCACGTGATGCCCTCGTGGCAGACATCGCCCCACCGGATCAGCGCGGTGCGGCGTTTGGACTGCGCCAATCGCTGGATTCTGCCGGTGCGTTTATCGGTCCCCTGATCGCCGTGATTTTCATGGCCTTGCTGGCGAACAACCTCAGGCAGGTGCTTTGGATTGCGGTTTTTCCGGCCTTTATGGCTGTTGCACTGCTCATTTTTGGTGTTCGTGACCCGCACCGGGTGCAAAAGCATGGCGAAGTTAAAAATCCTCTTTCCCTGTTCTCAGCCAAACGCTTACCATTTCGTTTCTGGCTTATCGTAGTGCTCGGTTCAATTTTTACACTTGCCCGCTTTAGTGAGGCATTTCTGATTCTCCGTGCCCGGGATGCCGGCCTGGCTATTGGCTATGTTCCCTTTATCATGATTGTCATGAATCTGGTTTATACGGTCACCGCTTATCCGGCCGGCCTGGCCTCTGACCGGAGGAATCCAAGGGCCTTGCTTATCCCTGGTCTATTGATCCTGTTTTTGGCCGATCTACTGCTTGCGGCGGCCCGATCGCCATGGCCGGTCTTTATCGGTGCTGCCCTCTGGGGATTGCATATGGGGCTTACCCAGGGATTGTTCGCCAAACTCGTGGCCGACTCCGCGCCAATTGATCTTCGCGGAACCGCGTTCGGTATTTTTAATCTGTTTGCCGGTGGCGCGCTTTTTATGGCAAGCGTCGTCGCAGGGGTACTCTGGTCTGCTTTTGGCGCCCCGGTTACTTTCTTGACCAGTGCAGCCCTGGTACTGCTTACAACCCTCGGTTTACTGTTTTACAGAAATCGATCCAAACCCGGCAGGATTCCGTTTGTAAATCAAAAAGGGTATCCGTAATTTCCGTGTAGGAATAAATAAGTTATGAAAGTGGAATATTCCCATGATTCCGGGTACTTCAGCAATTATAAAATAATCGAACGACCGCTGTAACGGTGATTCCATGGACAACAGCCGGGAAGGAGGCATTTATAAGATGAAATCCGGACTACTATATTTTTTAACACTGCTGGGGATAATTCTGGCGGACACGTTGGCAGGCGATACGCTCAAAGTCTGACGTCACGCTGCCGGGTTTCCGGATAAGTCCTTATTTCGATGAGCAGGTGATTACCTTCCGCTGGAATCCCGAGATCCGGATCCAGATAAACGCCCCCTCCCCTGCTGCGTTTGATCCGGCAAAGCCCGTAGGGTTGGCTCTGTTTGCCCTGCCCAACGGTAATACGATCGAACAGACCGTCGGTAAAGTCCTTCAGGAGGGGGATGACTGGCATTTTGACATTCAGCATATCGGTGCCCAGACCCGATTTTTACGGGAGAAAGATACCGGCTACAATCTGGTCACCGTTTATCTGGAAGCCGATCAGAAAAGCTGGCCGACCTGGAACAGTACCTATCCCGATCACGCACAAATTATCAAATCGCTGGTTGAATATCTGAAAGCATATTTTAAGGACTATGATCCGTTCATTATTCTGACCGGTCATAGCGGCGGCGGCAGGTTTATATTTTCCTTTATGGATGCCTTCACAGACATTCCCGATTATGTCGACCGGATCTGTTTTCTTGACAGCAATTATGGATACGAAAATTCTTACGGGGATCAGATGATCCGCTGGATCAACGGCGCCGAAGACCGCTATATAAGTGTTCTTGCCTATAATGACAGTATTGCCCTTTACAATGGAGAGCCGATTGTTTCGCCAACCGGCGGAACCTGGTACCGCAGCCGAATGATGCAGAAATATTTTGCCAATTTTTACACCTTCACAACATCCGAGGACACCGAATTTATTCGCCATGAAGCATTAAACGGCCGGATCAAGATCCTGCTTAAACATAATCCCGAACAAAAGATCCTGCATACGGTCCAGGTGGAACGGAACGGTTTTATTCATACCATACTGACCGGGACCAACCTGGAAGAGGATGGATACATTTATTACGGTGAACGCAGCTATACAGATCTGATCCAGACCGATTTACTTGTCCCGAACAGCATGCAGATCCCGCTCCGTAATCCTGATGCCATGGATGGATCAGCCTTTATGCAATATGTGCTGAATATGTCATTCGCCGATCGGGAAAATGCCATCCTGAATGAACTGTTAACCGGTAATATCCCTTATTTTATCCGCAAGCTGACAACCGTCCAGGCAACCAGCGCAGATGCGAACGGGACCACGCATACGATCGAATACCGGGTTATGCCGATTTACCTGGCGATCGGGAGTGACAGTGATTTCTGCCGCGTTCCCATGGGACCGATCACCGCCCAGAAAGCGGCGGACTTTTACGGAACCAGCATGCCCACGCCGAAGATGGTCGATGAAATCTATCTGAATGCGGAGACCAAACTTGCACCGGTAACCTATACCCCCGTCGGAAACGAGAATGAAAAGGTCTATAAATTTGTCGAGCACAACACGGCCATCGAAGGTCAGCGGATCGCGGCGGGGGGAGTACTTGGCCAATTGACCGGCGGGACCAAGAAAGATGTGGTCCTGAGCAACAAGATCATCGATCCGGCCCGGCCCAACCATGTGGTGATCTACGGCTGGCATCAGCTGAACGGCCTCCCGATCCAGCCGGTCTACAATGGCCATATCAACACCTATGTCGACTACAGTCACGGGATTCGTCTGCTCGATGATGACATTCTTTTCGATGGCACGGTAAAAAATATCCGGGATGTTCTCAAAGACCCGGTGCTTTATAAAACACTCAGTAACGAGGTCGGAGCGATGGTCCAGCCGACCTATATTGCCGATGGTACGCTTCCGGAACGGCCCGGGTCTTTCGGCCTCAAATGTGAGCAGAATAATCAGTTAAAGTTGCTGATATCTCCGGGTTCCATCGTCAGTCAGTATCATCTTTATTTGAGCCGCGACGGACTACATTTTGATCCGCCGGTAACATTCAATTCAGCCGAATATCTTCTCACAGATTTGCCGGCCGATTCGATTATTTACGTGAAACTGGTGGCTGAAAACGGCGGGGTATTATCGGCCGAATCGGAAGTTCTCGCGGCCCTGCCGAGGTCCACCGGACTGCCAAAGATACTTGTCGTGAACGGATTTGACCGGACTTCTGCCGGTAATACGTTTAATTTCATACGGCAACATGGCATGGCCATTGTTCATAATGGCGCTGCTTTTGAGTCCGTTACAAATGATGGCGTAATCGACGGGCTTTTTTCTCTGCAGGATTACGTGGTGGTCGATTATATATTGGGCGACGAATCGACCGTCGATGAATCCTTTTCAACCAGTGAGCAGACACTTGTTTCGACCTTTTTGAAAACCGGCGGCGGATTGTTTGTTTCGGGGGCTGAGATCGCCTGGGATCTGGATTATAAGGGTTCCACCGGTGACAAAGCATTTTGTGCCAATTACCTGAAAGCACAGTATTCGGCTGACGCTCCGGGCGGAGTAAGCGGTACCTATTATTCGGCTGAAGGTATTACCGGCGGCATATTCGGAGACATTGCCACAATCAATTTTGACAACGGCTCGCAGGGTACGATCGATGTCAGATATGCGGATGCTTTGATACCGGTAAACGGCAGCACCGAGATCGCCAGATATAAAAATGTAACCACCCATACAATTGGCGGCATCAGTTTTTCCGGTTTATTTCCGAATGGCACAAAGCCAGGTAAGCTGGTATACCTGGGTTTTCCTTTTGAATCCGTTTATCCTGAAGCCACACGGAATCTCATCATGACCGATGTGCTTGATTTTTTATTTACCGGGGTGGATCATTTGGAAACCGTTACAGCCGAACTTCCCAAGCAATTTGTCTTATCACAGAATTATCCCAACCCATTCAATCCGAGCACAACGATCCCCTTTTATCTACCAAAAACCTCTGATGTAACCTTGACGATCTTTAATGAACTGGGTGCCAAAATCCGCGAATGGCACTTTGTCTCTCGTAATGCAGGCAGCCATTTCCTTGTCTGGGACGGTACCAATGATTACGGTCGGGCAGTCAGTTCCGGGACCTATTTTTACCGGATGTCCGCCGGTCCGTTTCAAGCAAGCAGGAAATTGGTATTAGTCAGATAAGTGTCAAACCGTTGAATCTTTATCTTCTTGAATCATTGCCGGACTTTCCTTGCCTCCCTTAAAACTCACTAAATTTTATCCGGCAGAGTCTGTCGCATTAAAACAGGGTCGTTCTAAGTGTCCAAAAGGTTTAATAAACTTAATTAGTTGACAAAAGGTTGACAATAATTTCCCTCTTGGGCGTTCTTATGATTTTCGTCTGAAGCCTGCCCAAAATGCAGGCTTCCCACTTTGAGATATGTTCAAAACCATTGGGCTGAACTACACAAACAGGACTGATCAATTTTCCCTTTTCTGCCGGTTTACTTCTTTAAATTCTGCTGCCCTTTTTAAAATTTCGTCCTGGAAAAAAGTGACGGCCGACTTTCCGATTTTTAAATCACGCAGTTCCATATCCAGATTATCGGCATCGATCATACAGATCCAGCTTTTATCATACAGAGACTGATCCAACTGATCAAGTCGATTGTTCAAATCGCGCTGTACTTTGATGATTTTTCCACTTACCGGTGCACTGAAATAATAGTTCTGATGATCTTTTTTGATACTAAATAGCGTCTGGCCACGTTGAATTTCGCGACCGACGTTTGGGAATTCTATCCGATCAATTTTCCCGATCAATTTCTTGATTAAATAGTCGATTCCAATTTTCACTGTTCCATCTAAATTAAGGCTGAGCCAACAATGGTCGTCAGAAATAAAGACGCCACCTGCTATATAAAATTCGCCAAAACTCTGTTTTTCGTATTCCGCCAAACGGCTGACATATACCTTTGGTTTTAATTCATTCAGGATCCGTTCCTGACGGATTGACAAATTTCGATTTGCAAATTCGATTAACTCCTCTCGCGTAAATGGTTTTTGCACATAATCTATCGCTCCATATTTCATTGTTTCGACGGCGGACTCGATCGATCCGTACCCGGTAACGATAACGACATCAATATCGGGTCGCAGTTCTTTTATCGCTTTTGTTACTTCAATTCCATCCAGATAGGGCATTTTCATATCGACAAATGCAAAATCATAATGGTGTTTGTGAATCAGGATAAGTCCCTCTTTGCCATTCTCAACTGTATCTACTGAAAAACCATCCAATACCAGTATTTTCCTGAAACTATCCAGTACACCGGCTTCATCATCGATACATAATATTTTTGCCTTTGGATTGTCTACCTCTGCTCTTTTTAATGTTTTGGATTCAAAACTCAAATCCACTTTGTGACTATCGTCTAATGCTTCCTCCCGGTCACGCTGAATTTTCTTCTGCTGTGCCCTTTTCAAAAGATGGCGTATCAGGAAATCAAGCAACACAAAAATCACCAGCGACAGAATTAAGACATACATATAATTCCTCTTTTTATCTTTTTTCCAAAGATATCTTACGTCCCGGGATTTGTGCCGGAAAGGATATATCTTCTTCATGACATGCTGCGCACGACGGCTGACCTGTATAGATTCCTTTTATATGACAATCTGCGCAATCAGTATCAATATGGTTATCGTCAAGTATGATGCCGGTAATTCGATGGTCAAAAGATGCTGAATTCCAGTCGGTGTGACAGGCGTTACAATGTCTATCTAAACCGGCAAACTGCGGGGCATTATCGTGGCAGTTTTTACAATGCAGCTCACGATGGAACCGGCCAAGGGCAAATCCACTCCTTCGCTCATGATCGAATAATTCTTTTATTTTTGCAGAATGACAGAAGGAACATCCATTTTCCGTATTGTGGCAATTGGAGCAGTTTTCATGACTTTCGTGTGCACCTAGTTCTGCCCGGTTGTTTTTTTCTTTTGCATGACACCGTGCACAATTTTCATCTGTATGACAATCTTGACAGGTATATCCATACAGGTCCACATGTTCATTGTGAAAAAACGTGACGGTTGCCCCCTCATCATACTCTGTCTGATATATCTTTTTCGTTGGCACCTCAATGCGTGGATGTACGCGACCGGCAGGCTCCTTTGGTACTTTTAAGCCGCTATCCTTGCCCATATGACAGGATTCACATTCAATAGCATGACTCCAGGTGAGATGACAATCGATACATTGCCGATGAAAAGCGCCTTTCAGATCCGGTCTGCTCAGATCGCTTCTCAGACGCTCGATCCGGTGACAATCGCGGCATGCCCGTACGGCCCCCGGAGGATTGTAGTGATGACACATGGAACAACCGCCGGACATTCCGGACATTTCCGAATGCACGCGATGGGTAAAAATGACCGGGTCGTATAGATCAGAACTTTCGGTAAAATTATCCAAATTTAACACACCCGGCCCCTCTTCAGGAGAATGGTATACCGTTATAAGATCAAAACGCGGACACGGTTTCAAACATGGATCTGACTTTGTCGGTGTATCACATTCATGACAGGTGGCGCAATCAAATTTAAATTCTTTTTCATCTTCAACCTTTTTTTTTGCCTGAGACAGCGCAAGCTGATTACAGAAAAAAATACCAATAAATACGCCAAATATTACTCTCATCAGACCTTGTCCTTAATCGTGTATTTTATTGAAGGTTTGAATTCACCCTGAGGTAGACTGATAATGGGAAAATTTAACACAAAGAATCGGAATAATAAGACCTCAAGTGCGACAAATCCCGCCGTAACCGAAATTTCCCCAAAAGACGGAAAATACTGTTCTGTTGCATATAAAGGTGTATAAGCGACCATAAAATTATTGATTCGATTCAGGAGGACACCGAAAATGACAAGACTGGAGGCGATAAACAGCCACAGCGGTGAATTCAAAACCCTGGCAGAAAAGAACATGCGCAAAGGAATAATCACGCCAAATATCATTTCAACCGCAAACCAGAAACCTTCCGTACTCCATTCCTGCAGATATACATATGTTCCACGGACGACCATATCACCCAGTTTAAAGGCCAGGTAAATTCCAAGTAAAGGACCGATATATCTCGCCAAACGCGATAGAACATGCATCTCCGGCTTTAAACCAAAAGAACGGGAAGAGAGAATTGATTCAAAGATGACCATCGGAAACCCAAGTGAGATTGCCGATAATAAAAATAGCAGGGGTAAAATCGGTGTTTGCCAGAGGGGATGCATTTTCGAGCCTGCGATCACCATAAGGGTTCCCAGTGACGATTGATGCAGACAAGACAACACGACCCCCAAAATAATAAAGGCGAACATTACCTTGGATAATCCACGATCCAAAAGACGTAGGAATTTATCAATCGGCGCATTCAGCGACTTTAATACACCCATAAAATTTATTTTTCCGATGAAGCGTTCCGTTAAGATCGGCAGAAATTCAATATATAGTACGGTCATATACGCCATAACACATAGGCCAACTTCAAAAAGTGCTGAATTACCATTCCACATAACCACTGGGTGCCAGATATAATACCATCTGCCAATGTCCACAAATACTGAGAATGCGACAAAGGTGTACCCAAGCAGTGCAGTTAACAAGGCAGGCCGAACGATGACATGATATTCTTCCTGATGCATGATGTGGCCCAAAGCCGCTGTGGTAAATCCACCCGCGGCAAGTGCTACGCCGGCGGCGACATCGACACCAATCCAAAGCCCCCAGGGAAATTGATTGTCTAAATTTGTTACCGCCCCCAAACCGAATAGAAAGCGCCCCATCAGAAATATCATACCATTCACCGCAACCAACATTAAAATAAGCACACCAGGAGTGAAATACTTTTTATTAACAGGGACAGGTGAGATTAATTGGTGCATCAGGTATCTCCTATTCCGATTCTTTATTTTTTTTGTTCAACCACATGACACCACCTAAGAGTGCATAAAATGAGAGTGGTGGAATAAAATACGCGAAAACACCATGTTGGATGGCTTCAGAAACACCTGGCGCCGGATTTGCTTCGAGTACCGGGAATCCAAGTTCTTTGAATTCCCTTCCAGCCAGAGACAGCCAGGAAGTTCCACCGACTTCAATATCACCATAGATATGATTTACATATTTCTGTGGATTGGTATCAATTTTATCGTGAGCCAGTTTATGCAGTTCATACAACCGGCCGTATGTGAGGGCTTCGACCGGGCAGATATCGACGCAGGCGGGTAGTTTACCGTTACCCGTTCTCTCGTAGCAGAAATCGCACTTTTTAATATTTGGATTAAGCGCCTCGGCATACTCGAACGCAGGTATTTGGAATGGACAGGCAACCATACAATACCGGCACCCGATACATTTATCCGTGTCCCAGATAACCGTGCCATTTTCTTCCTTAGAAAATGCGCCCACGATACAGGCAGAAACACAGGCAGGATGATCACAATGCATACATTGTACTTTGACATGAATCGGTTTTTGATTATCCTGGAGAAATTCATACCTATTTACGACAGTTAAGGCCTGATCATCAGGACGCCTCATTTTATTGAAAACGGTACGATCATCATAATCGGATAGGTCCTGAACAGGTAAATCATGAGCCAATTTACAGGCATATTCACAACGTCGACAACCAATACAGACCGTGGTATCAACCAGAACACCCATACGGTCTTCCGACAATATGTTTTTCGGACCCGCAGTGACCGATTTTGCGGTGGTACCACCGATGACTGACCCGAGTACAAGTGAAGATTTAAAAAAATCACGCCGACTTTGATTTCCCAAGGGAATCCTCCTCTCCGGCATTTTTTAATTATTTATCGGAATATTTATAGACGTATTTAAGAAGACAGCTGTAGCCAACATCCCATTGAATATAACAACATTATGAATAAAATCACATTGTTTTAAAATTTATTTACCAAGTGGATTTTTTTTTAAACGCAGGAAAAATTATTTTTTTGAAGATTATACGTTTTCGTAAAATCTGCTTGAATCAACTTGAGCACTGGTCTAGTGCTTCTATTCATATTTCACATAAATTTCGGCAGTTTCTATGTTATCCTGCCCAGCGATACACTAATATAAATCACACAACATGTTAATATTACGGGAGTTAGGGGTTTAATCCAGGAAGGAATCGAATCCGCCAGCGGGCGGATTTCACTCTGTCCGGCTGCTGCCGGACTTCGCTCAACCTTCGACCTTTTAATACTGTTTTAATCTTTAATCTTTGATCTTTTGTCTTAAAAAAAAAGCCCCGAAAAACGGGGCATTTTTGGTGAGCCAGGAAGGAATCGAACCTTCGACCAACGGCTTAAAAGACACTAAATTAATAACTTATTTTCAATAAAAACAACACATCAAACTTCTGGCTAAGCCAAAACCTATCGATTGCTTTTTCTGAATTAAGACATATTTTGTTTAATAAATTCTGCAATTTCTTTTGAATGTTCTTCGATATTTACGTCTCGATAAATATGTCTGATCACCCCTTCCTTATCGATCAAGAAAGTTTGTCTTTTGCTGATACCAATTATTGATAGTGTGCCATAACTTTCGCTCACTTTTTTTTCAACATCGGCCAGAAGTGTAAAATTCAATTCATATCTATCCGTGAATTTTTTGTGGGATTCAGAATCGTCTACACTTGCACCCAATATCACCGTGTTCAAATTATTAAATACCGCAAGATCGTCGCGAAACGCGCAAGCCTCTTTGGTACAGCCAGGCGTATCATTTTTAGGGTAAAAGTAAAGGACGACATTTTTGCCCTTATAGTCTGACAAAGTGTGACTTTTCCCGTCCTGATCAGCCAGCGTGAAATTGGGGGCGCTCACCCCCACTGTTAATTGTTGCTGCACCTGCTCTTCATTGTTTTCATTGGAAGTTTGTTTGCCACATCCGATTGACGAACCGACAACCATTACCGCAATCAATGACGTGAATAGATAGCGCATATAGGTCACTTTCAAAGTACATAGTTCTCAAAGCATTCTTAAATGAAAAAATTCCCTGCCCTGAAGACCGTGCTTAAGCGGCGCACTCTTCAGTGCTACGATCTGCGGTGGAGATCATCGAAGTCCCGCCAGGCCTTTCCCGCATCCGCTTGAACTGCATGAAATCATTCTAGTCCTTTTTAAATTACACTCTTATCTTCCCGAATTCAATATTTACATTTGGACCTGGAGCAGTCTGTGAAACCGGATTGATTTCAAAGTCAGACCAGCGGCAACGGGCGGTCACATTGTAAACTTGAGGATGGAATTTACACAAAAACTAGACTTGACTGTCATCAATAGAAGAATGGCCCCAAAAATAATGAAAAGAATGTCAAAGTTGATAAATAATCCCTGAGTAGTAGCATCAGCAACATTGATAAAAGGAACACCCCAGAAAAATAATGCAATTGATACAGCAGCCATATGGACAATTAGCATGGTTTAACTAGTAGTTCAACACAGGCCAACCAATAGAAAAGCAGCGAATAAAATAGGCAAAATTGCATGAAAAGCTTGTGTTAAAGATCCAAAAATGCTCCAGTACTAATAGTTAAATTGATATTTTTACTTATCCAGAACCATTTGTTTAATTCATCCCCTGCAGAAAATCTCCAACTACATTCTTTGCAGCGAGATAAGGCACTGTTTGCGGACCTTCTGGTAATACACAAATTCTGCCATTTTCACCATATTTTCTATTAAAGATAAATCACCTATTTTGGCTGCTATATGGACAGGCTTCATATATTCATCGATCATCTCTGTCGTCAAAGCAACAGGTATATTTTCCAGTTTCATTATGTATCAAACAAAGGAAATGTTTTAGACTCGGTTCTGGCCTGTTTAAAAAGCATTTTCATTTCCTGAACTATTTCCGGATTTTGGCCAGCAATATTCATTCTTTTCACCAGGATCATCCGCCAGATTATAAAGTTCAATTTCAGCATCCGGATTGCCTCTTACATTATACCTTACCGCTTTCCAATCACCCTTACGAATCGCCTGTCTGCCGCCCTGTGCAGGAAATTCCCAATACAGGTATTCATGCTGTTTTTGTTCGCTATCATTACCCAATAAAACAGGCAGCATGGAAATACCATCGATATTTTCTGGCGCAGTGACTCCAGCCACTTCACAAAATGTGGGCAGCATATCCCAGAAGGCTGAGATATGGTCAGAAGATGTCCCCGGCTTTACTTTTCCAGGCCAGCGGACAATCATAGGGACACGTATACCACCCTCGTATAAATCACGCTTCATACCGCGCCATTTACCATTGCTATTAAAATCATCCGGATGAATTCCTCCTTCAGCATGAGCGCCATTATCACTGGTAAAAATGACAATGGTATTATCATCAATGCCCAATTCTTTCAATTTTTCCATAATTTCACCAACATATTTATCTAATCGCGTAACCAAAGCTGCAAATTCAGCTTTGGGATTTTTCTGTGGACAGTATGCTGGTATATCCATGTTTGGCCCATAAGGCGCTCTCGCGAGATTATCCGTATTTCCGCCGGGATATGGTTTCTCATCAAACTTTCCGAGAAATTTTTGCAGAATCTCATCCTGCGGCGCTATTAATTCTGCATGAGGTATGTTTGTTGAATAATACAGGAAAAAAGGATTACCTGTCTTTTTTGAATTATTTTTTTCAATAAATTCTAAAGCTTTATTATGAATTTTGTCTGGTGCAAATATGTTTTGTATTTATCCAGTGATTACCTTCAAGTTCAACTTTTTTGTCGTTGTGCCATAAATACGCAGGATAATAACGATGAGCATATCTTTGGCAATTATAGCCGTAAAACTCATCAAAAAATACCATCGGATCGCTGGCAGAACCCGGATAGCCAAGTCCCCATTTACCAAACATTCCGGAAACATATCCTGCTTGTTTCAAATATGTTGGTATGGTCAATGTACCAGGTTCCATAGCAGCCTGTCCTTCAGGTTCTATTTCTTTATTGCCTCTCACCTGAGTATGTCCGGTATGCAGCCCGGTCATCAGGGAACAGCGAGATGGTGCGCAAACTGTACTTCCTGAATAGTGGTCGGTGAAACTCATGCCTTCCTTTGCCAAACGGTCAATATTGGGTGTCGTGAATTCATCCTGACCATTTAAACTTAAATCTCCATACCCCAGATCATCTGCCAAAATATATACGATATTTGGCTTCGTTTCAGTATTTTGACAATTTATAAGAAATGAAGAAAGTGAAAATAATACCGTTGATTTAATAAATTGACGTCTGTTCATTATTTCTCCTCCCGTTATGCTGGGCTGTTCTTAAAAACATCAATTTCAGTCAAATCGGGTAACTTCTTTTTGCTGTGATTTTTTTTTAGAAGCCATAGCAAAGGTTATGAAAATCGATCATAAATATGTCCAATGCGACTGTTACAGCCCGAACTTTCCAGATATCCTTGGTTATTCATACTATTCTTTATTTTTCTTCTTTATCTCTTCATCTCGTGTTATATTACCACTTTCAATCACTTCATTATTCATTACTTTCTCTGAAATAAAAAGTGATGTGGTTGACTGTCGTAAGTCATTATTCATAAATAAAATATCTTTGCTGCCTTCGGCCACTTCCAAAAAAGTACCGGCTCCAACCGCTGCCTGACAGTCGTGAACATAAGCTCCAGCAACATTTTTTAATCTTATTACGGGATTTTCTGAACCCAATGATTGGCGTCCTTTAAAACCGGCTATCTCAATATTCTCAGCATTTTCAAATCGGACAGGACTACCCCATTCCGCTTTCTCAGGCTGATTCCAGGAAAACTTTATATTTCTGAGGGTGATGTCTTTTACATATCTGCAAAAAATGCCGTAAGGCGCTGTGTGGTGACCAAAAACATAAAATGGATGAGATGGATTCGCCGACTCCGGTTTTTCCCTTCCCCCGCGCATCGTATAACGGATATTATCAAAGGTAATATCCTCAACATAACCATCTTCGAGTCCGTCTATAAAAATGGCTCCGTCGGAATTAGCCACGATGTCAGAAAATAAAATATGGCGGATAACCGGTGGTGGGCCTGTGCGCGGTTTGACATCAATATTCCATTTTTCAGCCCAGGACTTCACTGACCACCTCACTTCATCAGAAGGTTTTGATCGGGCAAATACCAGGTTACCACCCTTGCTGCGCTTCAAAATGTAATTAATATTACTGATGGTAATATTCTCAACCAATCCTCCTCTTCCCGGACGAATAGTAAAAGCGCCGCCGGCATCGAAAATACTGCAATTGGCGATTGTTCCATTTTGAAGACTGCTCAGTACAATTGCGCTTTCTGTCGTTGTAAACGTACAATTACTCACCGTGACATGCTCACCCCTCATCACAAGACAATCATCCCCGGTGGTAAAATTACAATCGGAAATGCGAATATTGAATCCCGACACGGCCAGTCCGTCTGTATTAGGGCCGTCATCCTCGTAAATCCCCTGTTCGATGCTTATCCCGTGAATCACAACATCCTTGCTGTCAAGTACTTTTAACATATGATGCGGGCTGTCTTTAAATTGAACATTTTCAATTAAAACATCCCTGCAATTTTCAAGAACCACATAGGGTCCGGGACGTGTATTGAATCCATCCGGACCTGTCATGGCATGCCGTATTTCGATTTCTGTCATCGTTCGAAAATCTTTTGGCCAGAATTCATAACCACGACCGTCAATCATGCCCCTGCCGGTAATCGCAACGCCAACTAAATCATCCCCATAAATCAGATGTCTTTGCTGGCGTGCCGAGTGGCTAGGCCTTTCCTTTCCAACAGGTACAAAATCATCAATATCTAAACTTCCAAGTATTATAGCACCGCTTTCGATATGTAAATTGATATAACTCTTGAGATAGATTGTTCCGGTTAAGTATTTACCCGGAGGAAAGTAGACAATCCCTCCGCCCAAATCTGCAACCTTCATCAATGAGCTGCTGTATTTTCTCGGTGTTCATCGTTGTTCCATCATTAATAACACCGTAGTCTAAAACGCTGTAAACAGGTATAGTATCTGATGATTTGGTTTGCGCTTGTATGAATCCGTTTATAGCAGGAAAAAAGGCACCAATCAGAAATGCTGCTTTAAATATTAACGGGTGGATGGTTCTCATAGCCATACCTTTATTAATTATCAGTGTTCATTTACAAGATATTACCAATTTCCATCACTTCATCTTTATTGACTTCATCCGAAATATAAATTGATTTGGTTGCTTTTCGTAAATCATTATTCATGTATAGAATATCTTTGCTGCCTCCAACCACTTCCAGGAAGGTGCCGGCCTGTTCAGCGGCCTGACAATCATGAATAAATGCGCTACTCACATTTTTCAACCTGATTACAGGTTGATTGGAGCCCAATGACTGGCGTCCCTTAAAACCGGCGATCTCGATATTCTCGGCATTTTCAAAACGCACGGGACCTCCCCATTCCGCTTGCTCGGGCTGGTTCCATGTAAACTTGATATTCTTTCAGGGTAATGTCTTTGACATATCTGCAAAAAATGCCGTACGGGGCAGTGTGATGTCCGAAAATATAAAAGGGGTGTGAGGGATTTGCTGACTCCGGTTTTTCCAATCCGCCACGCATTGTATACCGGATATTGTCGATGGTAATATCCTCTATATAACCATCTTCGACCCCGTCAAGAAATATCGCCCCGTCGGAATTTGCTACAACGTTGGAAATCAATATACGACGTATCACCGGCGGAGGTCCTGTATTGCGGTCTTACTTCAATATTGAATTTCCTGGAATAGGATATAACGGAGGGTCTAATGTCATTTTCAGGTTTTGATCTGACAAAGAGCAGGTTCCCCCCTTTGCTGCGCTTCAATATATAGTTTAGATTACCAATGGTCACATTTTCAACGCGTCCTCCTCTGCCCGGACGAATATTTATGGCACCTGCCTGCATCCAGTATACTGCAATTGGAGACAACCCCGTTTTTTAATCCACTCAGAACAATGGCACTTTCAGTGGTTGAAAAAGTACAATTGCTAACAGTTACATGCTCTGTACGACCGATAACAAGACAATCATCACCGGTTGTAAAATTACAATCAGATATACGAATATTAAATCCGGATACAGCCAGTCCATCTGTATTGGGTCCGTCATCTTCGTACATGCCTTGTTGGATGGTTATCCCCTGAATCACAACATCCTCACTGCCAAGCACTTTTAACATATGAAATGGACTGTCTTTAAAGTGAACGTTTTCAATCAAAACGTCCTTACAATCCTGAAGATGAACATAAGTTCCCGGACGGGTATTGTAACCATCCGGGCGTGTCATTGCATTCCGTATCTCAGTTTCCGTCATTGTCCGGAAATCTTCCGGCCAAAACTCATAACCACGGCCGTCGATCATCCCTCGGCCTGTGATTGCAACCCCCACCAAATCTTTCCCATAAATCAGATGCCTGTGATGTCGTGCCGCGTGCTCGGGTTTTTCTTCTTCAGTGGGTACAAAGTCATTTAGATCCAAACTTCCAAGTATCGTACGCGCCACTTTCGATATGTAAATTGATATGACTCTTGAGAAAAATTGTACCGGTCAGGTATTTGCCGGGAGGAAAGTAGACGATCCCACCACCCAAGTCTGCAACCCTATCAATGAGCTGCTGTATCTTCTCGGTGTTCATCGTTGTCCCATCATTTATAACACCGTAATCCAAAACAGGAAAGACAGGGAGGGAATTTGAATCATACTGCTCCTGCGCAAATCCACTTAAAGGAAACAGACATACTATCAACAAAATTTTTGTTCTCAGATCAAAGAATTCGAATAGCGTGGATTTCATTATATTATTCCCATATCTTTATAACCCCTTTCCATTTGGACAAACCAGGGCTTCTTCCGGCAAAGACATGGTCTTGCCGTTTATTGTCCAGGACAATTGCAATTCGGCATCCTCTTTCATATCCAACGCATAAAAGCGTATGGGATGCAGACCCTGTGCGAGATGTCAGCTCATTGGAATCCGATCTGGAACCCTTGTCATCATATTGCAGCGCCACATTGTCGTGAATCTTGATGACCACCTGACCCTGCGTTTCAAGTCGCAGGATAACCGTGCCATCTTCCGAAATCCGGATAAAACCCTCCGCCTGATAGAGATGGCCGGGGCGAAATCGTGGAATTTGTCCGGATTCAACCCATGCGCTATCTGACGGATGCGTGAGTTGGGCAACCCAGGGGCATTCCCCCTCTTGTGTTTTCCATTGTAATCCGGTGGTGAGTTTTGCGGGAGCGGAAACAGCCGGAATCAACAGATAGTCATAAGGTCGGCGGGCATCTGCAGATGCCTGATGCAGTTGCAATACACGGTCTTTCATCCGTTGGTTAAGTTGGGCAAATGCCGGGCTGCTGCCTGCCAGGTTGTCCCTTTCGCCCGGATCTCTGGACAGGTCGTATATTTCAAAATCATCATCATGTGACTGAATATCGATTCGCACCCCTTTATAACCATTAATAAGGATGGCCTGCATTTGCTTGCGTATAAGCCCGCGTTTCCTCATTTCGAAATCCGGATAATCCGGCGTCAGCCCGGGACTCATGTATTCCACATAGACTGTTGACAGTTCGGGGGTGCCGCGGCCGGTCAGATGGGGCATAAGGTTGATGCCGTCACACAGGGCCGGACGAGAAAATCCGGCGAGCTCGACAAATGTCGACATCCAATCATGAAACTGGCTGCTGAGACTGTCCACATATCCGGCGGGAATAGTCTCCGGCCACCAGGCCAGTGCAGGCACGCGAATGCCGCCTTCCCAGATATCACTTTTCGCGCCATCAAAGGGACCATAGGATCGAAAAGAGGTGGGGGCATACTCCTTACCGGCAATGTAACTTTCGTAGTGCGGGCCGTTGTCGCTCGTGAATACAACAAGCGTATTGCGCTCGATGCCCAGATCCCGGAGCAGTTGCAGCAGATCGCCGACACAGTTGTCTATACGCCTTACCGAAGAAGCAAAACGCCGTTCAACGTCGGTCCATTCTTCTTTTCGATAATCCGGGTGGATGTAGGAATCAATGATGCCATGGGCCGTATTGATCATATTCCCAGGCTCACCGATCCATTGTATGCCACCGTTCAGCCCTTTTCCATCCGGGTAAGGGGTAGCAGGCACTTGCAGGGCGGCATGGGGTGTATCATACGTAAGCATCAGCATAAAAGGTTGTTCAGGATCAGTACGATGATGATCTACAATCCATTTCTTGGCAAACGCCGTAAACAGATCTGTGGTATAACATCCTTTCAGTTGCGAACTGATCTCCTCGTTCTGATGCCAGAGCCTCTTAGGGGTTTGGTGTTTTTCCTTATCACCGATGGGCCATTTATGATAAGGATAATGTATATGACCCTCGAGATGGCCGGCGTATCCGAAAAACTCAGAAAAACCGCGTTTTGTAGGATAAGCAGACCAGCTTTCTGCATCTGTCCCTTCTCCCTGCAAACCGTATTTACCCACCAAAGCAGTCCGATAACCGGCCATCTGCATGACCGTACCCACAGTCAGTAACATCGGGCAACGCTTTATCAAATTGACGGTCGCGTACCTCAGCATGTCCCTGATGCTGACCCAGGAGTAATGATGCGCGTGAAGGGGCGCATATCGGCGAAGGGCAATAGTGCGCCGACATCCGAACGCCTTCCTGCGCCATGGCGTCCAGTTCAGGTGTGAAATGTCTTTTGCCCGTTTTCTCGTTTTGATAGTTCAGCCCCAGATCGCCCCAGCCCAAATCGTCTGCGAGAATAAACAGGATATTGGGACGCTTCGTATTTTCCACCGGTTGTGCCTCTAGGTAAGCCGCCTTTAAAAGCATTGCAACAAGAAAAATAATTTTGAAATTCATTTAATAATCCCTTCAGATTATAATATATTGTAGCGGTAGAACCGAAAAGCAGCCGGCTGATCAATACTAAACAACGCGTTACCAGTTTTATCAACAACGATCTTCCTGGTTTCTCCATTGACCAAATCTTCGATAAGCAGCGTCTTATCCTTGAGAAACCAGAGCGTGATGAGTTTTTCCGTTTCACTATTCTGAATACCTCGAAACAACGTGAGATAGCCAAAATCCTCAGACGGATGATAATTTTGAAATCCGGTCCAGCTGGTATCATCCGGTCTTTCTCCCAATGAAAATACATAACCCTTATACAGATTATGACGATGCTGCTTATAAATGCCGATTATTTCTTTCAGCGCTTTTCTCGATTCGGGGGAATATCTCCAGGTTTCGGTAAAAAACAGGGGCGAACTCATCATGGCGATAGCAAACGAGTAAACATCTCCGTACAGAGATGCATTGGAAAACTCCGGAAGGACTTGTTCGGTGGTCATCACATTAAACATGATTTGATTCAAGTTTAAATAGGGTGCAAACAGCCATTGATCTTTTAATATCCTTCGAGGCACATAAGCGTGTGATGAAGATTTTTTTCTGCCGTCCATTTGCAATCTTCTGTTTTGCAGAAACAGGTTGCCGTATTCCCTGTTATACAGATACCCGACTCTCAGCCCCTTATGGGTTACATCCCAATTAATCACGGACTCATGCTGACTATGCTTCACCAGGTTTCTTACATTTTGAGTCAAATCATAGAGCATATCGTATGTGGACCATGTTCCGATATCAACCTTATAATAGTTAAATCCCGCATCATTCAGATCTATCAGTTTATTCGGTACTTTGATTATGCTGGCCGCAGTATTCCAAATACCCATTTTGATATTTTTTTCTTGGGCCAATGCCATCACTTTGCCCCATCCATTGGGATAGGCATCAACGGATGGGCTGGAAGTTTTTTCGCGCATTTCTCTGGACTGCCACCCCGCATCGATTTGCACAACATCTATTCCCAAATCTGCGCTGCTTATTATTTCCCGGAGGACATTTTCTTCTTTGGCTCCCTTTGTTCCCTGTCCGGCGCCCCAGATATTTGTCATCAGGAAAATATCATTTTCAGAAACAGGATATCGCAACCTGTCAAACCTCTTGATAGCCAGTTGTTTTTCGGCTTCACCGCCATTCCAGCAAATTCGCCAGCTTGCCCAACACGGTTTGTACTCATCACGATTCATATTCGCCAAAGCCAGCCCCCACCCTGTGGACTCTACTCCGCTATTGCTGCATTTAAAAATGCCGGTATTAATCCCTTCCTTATTCACCACTTTATGGGATTCTTTAACGAACCCAAGACCTCCCGTTTCATCATATAAAAATAAAATATTGGCCTTCTTATATTGTTCTTCACTCGTACAGGGCTTTTCAATGATTGTATTGTCAACAAAATCAAGTGTATCGGCGTTTCTGCCATCATGGTCATTGTAGAATCCAACTGTTTGGCGGATTAATCCATGTAACGAAACGGGTACATAATCAACGCGATAGTCATTGGAACATGCAATGCCCGGTGCAAAAAATCTTTGAATTCCTTTCACGAAAAGCTGCGTCCGGAATCCGGGAGCATTGGGATATGCCCAAATTTCAAAGCGTACAGCCAATTCAGAAGCGGGATATTCTATTTCGGCGGCAATTCTCATGTGTTGACTGGTAAAATGATCATCCGTAGAAGTATCGGCTTCCAGTAAAGTCAGGGTAGCATCTCCATTTTCGAACAGAGCCATGTCCCAGTCTGCGGGATAAACGGGTTCTTCAACGACCCACTCTTTATCGACTTTTAGATTTTTAAAACCAGTCGTCACAAATCCTTTCCCTGTCCATTTCCACCTGCCGCTTACAATACCTGTTGAAACGATTAATTCATCATCCTGAGTTATTACAGAAGCATTTTCCAGGCGCAATTCTACATCAGGAATTTCTGCGTGTGCGATCAGAATTATTCCAAAAATTACAATCAGTATTATTAGATCTCTGTAATTTTTCATGTTTTCCTTCGTTTTAAACAAAAAATTATATGTGAATGCACCTATTCTGTTTTATTTGTTAATTGCTGTATTCATCCTTCAAAATAAACACCGTCCTTTGTCAGAGCCGCCCTCAGCTTTGGGTATTTCAGATCCCGGGAACCAATATTCTTTTCAGCACACAAGGCAGCCGCGGTGCCAGTAGCCTGGCCCTGTCCCATACAGCTGACCGTATTGCGCGTTGACATGTGAGCACGGTGATCCGAAGTGATCATCATGCCCGCTGCATAGAGATTGTCAATGCCTTTAACGCACAGCGCCCGATAAGGAATACCATATGTGCCGCCGTCTTTGATCTGGAAGTGCGGCGCTGAATCGTGGAATCCGTATACGAATGTATCATCATCAAAATGAGTTCCATTGATTATTTCTTCATTCGAAAGATCATAATCACAGGCCACCAAACGCCCCCGGCGGATTACCAATGATGGACTGGTACGGGCGATAAACGCTTTTTCGAATCCGGGGACAAACTTGCGGTACAATTCCGCTGCTTTGTCCATGCGCTTGCGGATCTCGATTTCGGCTTTGGCCACATCATCGCGGTTGATCACACTGCCGGGAATTTTGTAATTACACTTGATGAACATCAGGTAATTATCATGCGTGGTCGTCGTGACCATGGACATACCGATTTTACGCGCCTCATCGCTAAATCCTGGAATATCCAGGCGCTCCGCGCCCATACGTACAAATTTACCATCCTCACCGCTGCGCGGTCCGCGGCACATCTGTCCCACCGCATCGTGCGATTTAAGAAATTTGTGATAATCGTCTATAGATGCATTCGCAAATCCGAAACTGTTAGCACTATTGTAATCATTCGGGACTGTAAATTCAGCTCCGGCAAAAGCGCTCAGATCGCCATATCCGGTGGAATCGATAAAGCTTTTGCCCATAATCGCCTCACGGCCCGAGCGGCTCTCGGTGATCACGCCCTTGATTCGGTCGCCATCCGTTATGGCATTCACCAGCAGTGTGTTGACCGCAACAAACACACCCGCTTCCTCTAACTTTTTAAAAGCCAGAAGTTTATACTTTTCGACATCAACGGCTGTACACACCGAATCATAGCCGCGGCCCGTTTCCATCTCCGGATAACCCGTTGCCCCTCCCAGAGCTGTGAGCTCATCCATAAACTCACCGGGAATACCACGTACAACCTTGCGTCGTTCACAATTCTCAAATGCGGTATACAAATTGTAAAAACTGTGGATCGCTGTGCCGCCTTCTACAGCAATTCCCCCGCAATAGCCCTTGGATTCAATCAGTATGGTTTTGGCGCCCTGGCGTGCGGCAGCCAATGCAGCAAACAATCCAGCCGTACCCCCGCCCGCCACAACAACATCAAAGTGACTAACCGGCAGTTTCTTTGCTGGTTCAGTATAGGTTTCACCTGAAGGATCCTGTGCGCCCGTCTCTCTGACAGCGCCCAGAGCCGCAGCTCCTACACCCATAGCAACCATGCGTTTTGTAAAATCACGTCGATTCATAATATATCTCCTTTGAAAAACCTTACTTTACAATTAATGGCTGCTTGTAGTTATTATCCCGCGCACTTTTAAAAAGCGGTTTAATGTCATCGAAAATATTCGGAAAGTCCTTAATTACATTGTGCTTTTCCTGCGGATCATTTTTTAAATTATACAACTCTTCAACAATGTCTTCTGAATTATTGAGATTAAGTCTGACAGCCTTCCAATCTCCTTTAATAACAGCCTGCTTTCCGCCTTTTTCATAAAATTCCCAATACAAATACTCATGTTCAGCTTGTTTGCCCTTATTCAACAGGGTTGGCAAAAATGATATCCCATCAATATCTTCAGGATAACCAATACCCGCTAAATCAGAAAGAGTCGGAAGTACATCCCAGAATGCAGCTTGATGATGACTTGTCGTGCCTGGTTTTATTTTTCCTTTCCATTCTGCGATAAACGGCGTACGGATGCCTCCTTCATAGAGATCTCTTTTCATGCCCCGCAAATCACCATTGCTGTTAAAGAATTCCATCTGATGTCCTGCTTCCTCATGAGGACCGTTATCGGAACAAAATATGATCAGGGTATTCTCTTCCATGCCAAGTTCTTTGACTTTATTCATGATCATGCCCACGGAATTGTCCAGAAGGGTCACCATCTGGGCAAATCCTTTTTCAACGTCAGGCCAATCCTTATTTGCCCACTCACCATAATCCGGGACTTCAGATCCATTTTCCTCAGCCTGATTGTTGGCATGCGGATACGTATAGGGGAGATATAAAAAGAAAGGATTGTCTTTGTTCTCTTCAATGAATTTGATTGCTTCCCTGTCGAAATTAAAAGGAGCATATTCATTCTTTTACTGCTGCCACACCCATCCCTTCAGGTTTATGTGACCACGGATTACTGCCGTCTTCATTCAATCTCAGTTTGTTCTTTAAATAAACTTTCTTCCCGTTACGATATAAAAATTCCGGGAAATAATTATGTGCATGTCCCATACAGACAAAGCCATAGAAATAGTCGAATCCCCTTTTTTCAGGATCATTTTTATCAATGGGACTCCCAACACCCCACTTCCCTATACATCCCGTCTTATAACCCGCCTGTTTTAGCAGCTTGGCGATTGTCAATTCGTTGTCAAGCAATTCCAATCCATCCGCATTGGAACGAACTGAATTATGTCCTGTATGTTTTCCTGTCATCAGGGTTGCACGGGAAGGGGCGCAAACCGTGGAACCAGTATAGAACTGTGTCATTAATAAACCGTCTGCAGCCAATTTGTCAATATTGGGCGTCTTTAGTACTTTCTGGCCATAACAACCAAGGTCGCCATATCCCAAATCATCCGCCAAAATAAATATGATGTTTGGTTTCTTGTTAGCATTCTGACAGTTCAAAAACATTGTAGAAAGTGAAAATAGTGCAGTTGATATTAGAAATACACGTCTTTTCAATATTTTTCCCTTGCCTAATATCTTAAAATCAATTCTATTGTGTTCTTACTCATATTCTTACAATATTTATTAAATCTTCAGACCTTCTATGCATTTTCAGTGAAATAAGCTAGGTTATTTCAATAATATCATTTTCCTCGTCACGGTCCACACGCGTTTTTTTTCTGCTGCACGAATTCGATAAAAATAAACACCCGCGGCTGCTATTTGACCTGATTCATTTTTGCCATCCCATTGCACCGTATGAGCGCCAGACCTGATCCGTTCATTGACCAAGGACTTTACTTCTTGGCCAAGCGTATTGTAGACTGTCAATTTAACTTCAGACGCTATCTTTAACGTGAACGTTATGTTTGTTGTTGGGTTGAACGGATTAGGATAATTTTGATATAAGTTAAATTCTGTTGGCTGGGATAAATCTAATTTTTCGGATATTCCGCAAGCGGCTCTGTTGAAATTACACGCGCGTCTGCCCAGTCTGCATGATCTTTGCCTTTGTCATCGCCCCCATCCGTTACGATTAACTTTAAACTGTCCACACCGCTAACATCCAAACCAACTGTAACGGCGTCATCCACATAGGTCATAACATCGCTCTGGATAAGCTAAAACGTCATCCAAATAGACTTCAAATACAATTGAACCGCCTCCCGTCATTTCATCATCAAGACCAATATCCGACATAAAACTTATGGCTTTGCCTCCTAAATACCAGACCAATTCTGAATAGGCATGACATCCTATTCCTTTATCATAAGTTACACCGTTAATGGTAATTATATGGCCGTCATGGGGTTGAGCAGGGCCATTGCTGCTATCAATCTCAACGGGTCCCCAGCCATTTGCTATTTCATTAAAAGGAAGGTCGCTAAGATAGGTAATAATACCATTTTCAATTAATGTCGTTGCAGAGTCTATATTTGAATAGGCAGATACTCCGTACTCATTTGAAGCTTGTACGCGATAATAATAGGTGGTTTGCGCATCCAGGCCCATATCAGAATATTTGGTGATATTTTCACTCACCGAATCAATAAGCGTCCAACCAGTATACGCCATCATCAGAACGTTCGATATAAAACCAATCTTCGTTAATTGATTTATCAAGCCATGTCAAATTTATCTGATTACCCAAAACGCCAATAGCAACCAATGAATCAGGAGCAATGGGTGGAACCGGGTCATCCATGGTAGTCGCACTTGCGATATTTGAATAGTCGGAATAACCATACAGCTTGGCTGCGCGGACGCGATAAAAATATGTCGTTGATGGATTCAGCAGTGAATCAGAATATACAGTAACATTTTCTGCAACCGATGCTATTTCTGCCCAATTGGTACTTCCATCTCCGGAGCGTTCAATACTAAAACCTGTTTCATTATCAGAATTGTCTGACCAGCTCAGATCAATCTGATTTTTTGAAACTGGGGTAGCCGCAAGATTATCCGGAGCTGCAAGCGGGCTGGATTCTGTTGTAAATTTCCAAACCGGACCTGTCGTTGTGCCGCCGGAATTATATTCATCAACGCGCCAGTAATAGGTTGTGCTTAATTGAAGTGTGTCAGGATCAAAGGTATCGCCGGATTGAATTCCCTTAAAAGTGCCGGAGCCGAGCAATGAATCTGTGCCGAAATATATTCCATGCTCTGTGGCGCCTGTTCCGACTGTCCAGGACAGGACCATGTTTAGCGCCACATCAGCAGCTTCATTCGGCGGATTTGGATTGGAGGACTGACCAGGCGGGTCTTGCGGAGTTCCGCCTCGTTCAAGTTCAATCAGATGGAAAACATCGTCAAGTGTGTCCGTGTTGACAAGCGCGAAATCGGAACCATTAGGGCCGTTATTCAGCATCTCCGCATCCGTTAAAACAATAGTTCTTTTTAACCAGGTCTTGGTTCCGGCGCAAGTAACAGCAAAAGCGGTTTTAAAATTACCTGCCCCGGCGTCGTATTTTAATTCCCAGGTTGAGCCCGGATTTTTATCATAATAAATAACACTCATTGTCACCGTACCTGCCGCTGAACTGAAGAAATCATCGTCAAGTTGAAAATACATGGTGTCTTTATTGGACGCGTGTTCAAAACCACGTGCAAAACGACCATAAACACTTTCATCAATCTGCCACCAGGCCACACTTGTTCCTTCCGGGTCTATTTGGGAAATATGACGCTGTAAATTTCCCTTGAGTATTTGCCAACCTGCATCGTTATAGCCCGTAGCTCCTCGGTTAACCATACCACCCCCGGTTGCTGCAGCTGCATCGGCCATATGTGGCCCCGTATTGGCTGAACGCATTACATATGTTGATGTAACGTGTTGTATTAGATTTTTGAGCTGATGCCATAAGGATTTACAGGGAATGTTGTAACATCGGATGCATCCAATCCTCGATAGAATGCGCAAAATGCCCCTTTGGCTGTTTCAGGATTGAGTTGTCCGGCATACTTATTGAAAAAATTCATGGCATCTTCGTATTCATACCCTTTGACGGCCTCTTGAATTATATTCCACATGGTAATTCCGCAATGTGTCGCATAAATACCCGACCAATATAAACCCTGTTTCTTATTTTGTGTAATCCAACCCTTCTCATTCATTTCCGCATCCATTTCACCTCTGGCAAAAAAAACTTTGCCCGCGGCCTCTGCTTGTTCTTTCAAATCAAAATGATTCGGCAAGGCGTTCCTGGGCATCACTTATTTGATACCCGTGCGTAAACATTCCGTTTTTAACACCAATTGCCATTGGCAGTTCAGTCAAGCATCCAGTCGCGCAGTTCCGGAGTGTTGGCATCGTCGTTGGTCAAAAGAGGAATTTGAAGGACGTCATTTTCTGAAAAAGCGGCTTTGAATTTTTTCCAGGCCTCAAGGCGAAAAGGAACCCATTCCTCTCTTGTAATATCGTACTGAGGAGGCGGGGTGCCTTTATAGCAATATCCGTCACCGGTACTTCCTTCTGTGCATTGTATAAATAGAATCCTGTCCTTTAAATTGTCAGGAAGACTAAGTATATATTCTCCAAATTTAGCAATCATCCGATAGTAAAAGACTTTGTAATCTTCATCAAAATAATATGGAAAAACACCTCTGTCGGTACTTACTTGAGGAACTCCGTTGGAGTAAATCCATTCCGGTGTAAAACCGGAGGCAGCAGGGCCGGCAAAATAAATCTTTAAAAATACATAAAAATCATTGTCCAAGGCTTTTGTAAGTTTCGCTTCAATTTCAGTATCAAATGCATACACACCGTTTTGAGGCTCAAGATTAGCCCACCGTATAATAATAGGACCTCCTTTAACAAGCGGGGCATTATTTTTATCAATAGAAGTAAACTGAGTCCAGGAATACGACGCCCCAGGCGTCTTCGGGAAAAACATTGTCTTGACTATAAGCGTTTGGTATACATATAAGCAGCGCAAACAGCGATATAAGCAATGTACCCAGTAAAAAATTATGTACGTTCATAGAAACCTCGAAATTTTGTATTCTGTATATAAAATTAAAAAACATATACTCCCTTTATTTTTATTTATTCGACTTACTTTTTAATGCCCCCTCAAACTTATATTACGCTTAATGCAAATGATCCTGGGAGTGGAAACTTTGGCCTAACCTTGATTTTCAACGCCGCCACCTTTGTTTTCCTTACGTCCTTTAAGCTATCGCAATTCGCGTCACTCGGACCATAACATGTATTGGCGTCTATATCCCAAACCCCATAAGAACTATGGGTAACGACACCTTGAGTAAGTCCAGAATTCCTAATAAAGAGCGCTGATATTTTATGGCAAATGGAACTTGAAGAATTCAACGCCCTCTGCCACAATAGTGAATGTATGTTTATCTTCGATTGTGATGATTTCTCCGGACCAGATATCTTGTAATTGAATTTTTGGTGCAATTGTCAGATTATAATTTGCAGACAGGGCAATCAAATCCTAAATCCTGTCTGGTCAAAGTGATTGCCTGATCCGACCCGCTGCGATTAAATATCCCGATCCACCCCTTACGCGGATCTGTTTTTTGAAGCGTCTGCCAGACTTCTGTATTATTTTGGCGATAAATATTGACGCCCATTACCCCGTTCTGGTTGCACGCTATCATATCGGTATTCGTTAACAGAGAATGTGAAAATTCATCAAGGGTGGGCAGGTCGCCACCCACCATAAGAGGAGACGCTCGCGAGTGCGCGTAAAGTGATAAAAGTTTCCATTTGCGGTTTTGTCAACTGGCACCAGCGGTTGACTCCCTTACCGGCAAGAGCAATGTCGCCTTTACTCATTACACTTCTACTTTTATCTTTGCTCGGAGGAGACATGAGCTGAAGTTGTCCGAAAGGTATCATATCCATATCGATCCAGAAACCGGGCTCTTCCTTACCCTGCCATTTATGCCAGGCGGCAAAACACTCATCAATGTCTTCCTGTTCATCCCAAATATCGCGGGTCACACGCAGCATATTCGCTTTTTTAAAAAAATTGATATTGTTTTCATCAACATCGCCACCAGGACTCAAACTTAAAACAATCGGCCTTCCGCATTGAGCGATGGCTTTAGAAACTGCTTCGACTTCTCTGGGAAATGGCACAATATCATCATATTTGATAAAATCAACGCCCCATTCCGCCATTTGATTGATAAGGCTGTTATAGAATTGCTGCGATCCCGGCGCATCCATATTAACGCCATAATTCTGATGATTCCATACACAAATACTTGTTGTATCAGCGATATCTCTTGCTGTATAATTTTGTTCCTTTAACAGTTGTATTTTGTCTGTATGCTTCTCTTGGAATGCCCCGCATCAGGTGCAGCCCAAATTTAAGACCCAGTTCATGACATCGGTCAATAATAGGTTGCAATCCATTGGGGAAATATGTTTTTGATGGCTGTAACAGACCGTATTCATTAATATTGACTTTTTCAGCGTGCTTTTCTGCAGGATATAAGGTACCCTCTTGCAACTTGAACTCACCAAACCAACCGGCGTCAATCACAAAGTATTCATAACCATAAGGCTTCAATTTTTCCGCGAACGCTTCCACATTTGCCATAGCAGCTTTTTCGTGCAGATATACCCCATAACTGTCAAAACTATTCCAACCCATGGGAGGGGTAGATGCCAGTTCAACTAATATCTGTATTTTGGGGCGGATTTTTGCAAAATACGAATATATTTATACTGACCATAACTATAAATATAGATATAGTACTTTTTCTCTTCATTTTTTCTTGCCGCCGGCTATTATTTAATTAAAATACATTTTTTTGTTTGAGAAAAATTAGCAGATTCTATTTTATAGAAATAAGTTCCCGATGGAAGGTTTGATGCATTCCATTGAACGATATACTCTCCTTTATTCAATCTACCACTTACTAATTTTTCAACCACTCGCCCGTTTACATCATAAACATTCAATTTAACAAAATCTGGTTGAGGAATTATAAACCGAATATTCGTAACGGGATTAAACGGATTTGGATAGTTTTGCTGAAGTACAAAATGCTGCACAAGGGTGGGCATTTCTTCAACAAAAGTTACAGAATTTGAAACCCAATAAGCGCCATAGTTTGCGCCATTATTTAAACCTTTTTCATCATAAATTAGTCCATCGTTTTGACCAATTTTATCTTCGTCAAATTTGTAATAAGCTACCAGACGGTCCCAATGAGGATGTGATTCTTGTATACCTGAATTCATCAAATCCTGAATATCGATTACGCTCAAAGCAGTATCCCAAATACTGATTTCGTCCAACATACCATGGAATTGCGCTTCTATCTGACCATCAGGACCAAATTTGTTTTTACAGCCCAAGGCCAAATAATTTAGTGTGTCCTGTTGGGAAGTATAATCTTCAGGTATTTCCATTGCCGCTTCATATTGACCGTTAATATATAATGTCAGACTATCATTATCATAGGTGCAGGCAACATGCGTCCATTCGTTTAACGGCACTATATATTCACTATCCAAAAAATACCAGGCATCCTTATCACCAAAAAAACCACCGACTCTAACTTCACCTTTATCTCTTCTGTTCTTTTTATCTGGAGGATGCGTAACTGTACTGATGTTCATCCAGTACTCATCCGTTTTTTCAAGAATTTCCATACGTGATTCATTTGGTAACGGATCGCTATATGAATAAGGATAAACCCAGGCTGTGAGTGTAAATTGATTTACTTGAAGTGTTGTATCGTTGCCAATAAAAACAAAATCGTCAACGCCATCAAATTCCAAAGCATTTCCCATATTTTGAGACATGCAGATGTCAGTGAATAGAATAATGCATATAATCGTTAGGTTCATGGACAAGATGAGATTTGTATTTTTCATATTATTTTCTCTATACTTAAGGGATGAAGAATGCTCAATAAGCGCCTGCAACTATTGAACTTTATCTATAAATATTCGATGTATCGTTTTTGAGCAGTCAAAATATTCTATATTAAACGTTATCTTAATTAACTCGGAAACTACTTTTTTAATAAAAAGAGGGATGACTACCTGACAGCATCCCTCTCCTTAATTATGGCAAATTGCACAGTGAAAAAAGTACGTTACTCCATTACATTTCAAACTTGCAATGCCTGTACTTAGCATAAATGATACTATTTTAATAACAACATTTTCATTGTTTGGGATTGATTTTCAGCTTCCAGTTTGTAGAAGTAAACACCACTCACTACTTTAGCGCCAGCTGCGTTTGTACCATCCCACTGTGCTGTATGTGAACCAGCAGGAACATTACCAGTTACCAATGTTTTTACTGGTTGACCTAACATATTGTGAATTGTCAAATTTACATCAGCAGCTTACTTAATGAGTAAGAAATAGTAGTGCTTGGATTGAATGGATTCGGATAGTTTTGATTCAGGCTGAATTTATTCGGGACCTGGCCTTCATCTACATCTTCAATAGCCGTCAACCATACTTCCCATTCAGCCTTCTTATCCGGGAACCAGTTCAGATCACCCAAAGGAAAACCACCGTCTGCGGCCGTATAGGATGTTGCGTTGGTGTTATAGGCCATATCTATGTTAGCAGTCGTGCGTAAATCGTATAATGCATTGCCATCCGTATCATAGTATGATCCATCCACCGTATGGGCTGGGCGGGTTAGCATAAAGTTCCGGGTGGGCTTGCATTTTCACACAGGAGTCAGCAACATTTTCAAAAGAAGTCATAAGAATATCCGGCGCATTGACAAAAGTAACTTCTTCTTCGAAGTATGCATTAACTGGATCTACAATCGCCGCTTCAGTTTCGTTGGACCAGATATAGGGCTTTTGCAATCCTTTTGAAGCCCACATCGCCGTTACATCCGATGTCCAGTGGATATTGTTAGCGTGCATATCCATTACCGTACCCGCTGAATCAACCATTTCGACGCAGATCAACCAGACGCCAGACGGCCCCTCGTGGGTAATTACACCCCAGTAATCGTTATTTTCGTCCAGTTTGCCGATTTCTGTGTTTTCCGGAAAATCAATCCACTTATTGGAAAAGGATTCCTGAGGACGTAATGTACCGTTGACATAAAGATTGTTTGTAAATTTAACATTGTTAACCCGGCTGAACATCGTTGTTGGTCCATGGGCGCCATTAATCATATAAATCGTATTATGATCAATAATCACCTCAGAAATTGTTGAAGCGATATAGTTTCCCCAGCCATTACCAAGCAATGGACCGAAGATACAATATATGAAGGTATTGTTTTGAATTTTAATATACTTTACAGCGTCACCGGCACAGAAAAATGTGGAGCCCCAGTTGCCGGCACCTACAACATTCCCATTGAACAGACTATTTGTAACGATAAGGGTATCAAGATCTGAGCCATCTCTAAGAAATTGGAATCTGGTAACTTCACAACCATCCACTTCAATTTTAGTGACTGTGCCACAATTGATCCATCTGCTTCCAGTAGGGTTAGTACCCCTCTTGCCATTGCATTTGATATTTTTCAGTGTGAGCGATGCATCCGACCTGAAACATATTGGCAGGATAGCCACTACCACCAGATGTAAACACCACATTTGCTTTTGCTGCAGCATTATCAGCTGTTTTAATGGTGAGAGCAACAGTTACCGGAAGCGTCTGTGAATTAGGATAGACTCCACCATCTGCGAGAATAAGAACATCCCCGGCACTGGCTGCAGAAACTGCATTAAATAATGCATCGGTAAGATTGGGTGTTACATTCGTTTCTTCAGAAAACACCATATTTACGGAAAACATAAAGCAAATTATGAAAAAAGCTGTAAAATTGCGTTTCATCTGAATTCTCCTTATGCATAAATGAATTAAAATTTAAGCTGATTTAATGATGGTTTAACGGCACCTCCTTTCCTAATTTATTCGTCTGTTTGATTGCACCTCCTTTCAACATTTCTCCGTCTGTTTAAACTGTACCTCCTCTCGATATTTAGTCTTTACATAATATTTGAATTGTTTTTTAAAAGCGCAATTCGCTGAGAACAACAAGCGAAATTAGTATCGATCTGCCAGGATGCGCTTAAAAATTACCATATGTTGTTTCAGTAATATTTTACTGATATTTGAACGGCTTGCCAATTTTCCTAAACTGGCCCGGAGAAAACCTTCCTTTAATCGGGCATTTACTTACCCGCTGAGGATTATCTCCTTCGAAATTAAAAAACCAGCTCCAGACCAAAATCATACATGGTGCCATAAACTTGATAATTTGAGTCCTTGCTTGTGCCATTCAGTCTTGATATATCCGCAGTACTTGTTAAATTTGTGCCCGTCGCGAGAAAAGACAAATCGTCATTAAATCTGAAGCGTATGGACACATCATATTGCCAAAAAGACTGAACATAGCTGTCTCTCGGAGCCACGTCTCCAATACCGCTCAAGCTTTTGCTCTGATAGAATAAAGAAAACCTGCCTGAAAAGCCGCCGATATCATACCCGATAGATGTATTCAAAATATGATCGGGCTGCCTTAGCATGGGTCCCTGCCTGTAACCAGTATTGTATTCCTTTTCCTCGACTAGCTCTTCCTTTATGGGATCCCAATATATACCAATAACCTTTACCTCATAGGTTCTAAGCCACGATTTCGACCAGGCACGCGTATAATTGATATTGAATGTAATATTTTTTAACAGACCGGGCAGCCAGCGGAGGTTGGCCTGATAATCAATTTCGATACCCTTAACCGTGGATATACCGTGCGTATTTTCAGGTGTATCTAGATCTCGATTTAAATAATCATTATTATCGCCTGTGGCGATCGGATCCGTCAGATCAAGTCCATACTTAATCGCATCTTCCACAGTCTCGACATAGTGCGTGATCTCAAATGAGAAATTTGTAATTTCTTTATAAAATCCGGCAATCGTGAATAAGCCGAATTTGCTGTCGTAAAATGATGTCGATAAGTCATAATTCCATGATTCTGCTGTCTTGAGATCCGGGACACCACGTCTTGTAGTAGCGCCGGGGGCGTAACTTCCTATGATATAAGGGAGCCGGTACCGGAAATTGGGTCGGTTGATTGTTTTGGTAACTGCCAGCCGTGTATCGAACCAGGGGACCGGTTTCACTTTAAGATGCACCATGGGCAGCCAGAAGTCTTCTGAGTGTTTTGCCTTTCGATCTTCTGCAATGCCGTTATAGTCGACCTGATTCTCATTCTGCAGATATAAAAATCTTGCTGTTCCATCCGTCTGTTCGCCTTCGTATCGAACACCGGAAATAAATGTTAACAAATCTTCAAAAGCGGTCAATTTCATCATCAGATAGCCGGCGTTATAATTTTCCTGAACACTATAATTATTTGGACTCATGAATTTCAGTTCTTGATATTTTGCCAAACCGTAGTCTTTTAATTCATTATCCCAGACGGATTTGACTTTGTCGACATCAAAAAAGTGACGGATTGTGACTCTGCCGTTAAGCACCGGATCAGGATTGTAATCAGTATAATAATCCTCCCAAACAGGAGAAACACCGGGGAATCTGCCATTATGAAGGTCCCGCTCTCTAAGATAACTTTCACGCTCAATCTGACTAACCTTACCGCCCAGTTTGAAAAAACCAGACATTCCTTTAAAATAAAATGGATAGGTGATGTCCAGTTTTCCCGAATACTGGGTTTGGTTAACTCCGGCAGTTCTCTGATAAGTTGTGAAAAATTCCCAATACCCATCATCCGGAAGCAGTTCCAGATATTTTTCAGGTGTATTTTCAGGCAATTCCCATTTAACACTCTGCAAACGGGCAATGGCTTCCGGGCTTTGTCCTTTCATACTCCAGCCATGTTCATAATCTTCCGGCGTTTTTGTATCTGATTTAGAATGTGAAAGCTGCCATTCGACTTTGAAGTTGGATATGTCATGCGTACCGCGCAAGGCATTCGAAATCATATAGGATTCGCTCGCGGTCTTTGAACCTTCAAGGCGAGTATTTGCTCTGCTTATTTCTCTGGATGTTACTTGTCCAAAAGTAAAAAAATTGGAAAACAGCAGTTCGGTTCCCGGCGTATTATAATCGAATATCGCATTAATTCCTTGCTTTTTGCGGATTGCCCGGATATTTGAAATGCGCGTATTCGGTCCGGTTCTGAATTGAAGAGTTTTAACCGTATCAGTACCTATAATCGTTGTAAAATCTTCGGGTTGTATCTGCCCGTTCAACCGGTCAATACCCCGGTTTCGTTGTTCAGCATTAAGTGATAATTGAACGCCAAATTTGCTGTCGAAAAACCGACGAGTCGCTCTACCACTTATTTTATATTGTTTCCAGTCATCTTGCGCCAGGTTGTATGCGCCATACGCTTTGAGTAGATATTCCGGCTCCTCAGCGAGCTTTACCCAGCCGCATATTCACGGTCCCGCCAAAGGTAGCAGCATCCATATCCGGCGTGATGGCTTTGATTAACTCAATACCGGCTAAATTTTCCTGGGAGATATTCGATAAGCTGATGCCTCTGCCGGTGGCCCATACATAGGATTCAGCGCGCTGCATTTCCGGTGCTGCGTTCATATTAACGCCATCAATCTGTACCTGGTTATATTGAGGAGCCAGTCCACGAATACCGACACCGGACCCTTCACCATCATGCCGGGTAATTGTAACACCCGGAAGTCTTCTGATGGATTCAGCCGCATTCTGGTCGGGTAGTTCCTGGATCCGGGCGCGATCGACAACATTCATCATGGCATCTGCTGCAAGCTGCTGGTTAATTGCTGCTAATTGCCCTTGTGCCTGGGCTGAGACTGTGATCACTTCTCCTTCCATTATGACCCACTGCAATTCGGCATCCTGGGTAACGGTTTGATCGGGCTGGGTGATACGCACAGAGTAGTCGGCTTGTTTATATCCGATATACGTGATTATTATATTATAAGTACCAGGTGGTATTTTAGGGATAGTATATCTACCTTCTAAATCCGTTGATGCACCCAGACTCGTGTTATCAATCATTACATTTGCGCCGGGTAAAGGATCGCCGGTTGTTGAATCGGTAACCGTGCCTGTTATGGTGGCTCCATAAACAGAGGCAATGTTCAATAATATTAAGAATAAGAGAAAAAAACTTTTTAGGAGTTGCATTCTTTCTTTCCTTATATTATTTCACAAATCAATTTAAACAGTGCCTAAAAGCCTTTATCAGGAATCTTCATACCATCATCACTTATTTCATTTTTTAGACTGCGGAATTGTTAAGATTAAGATAGAGAATGTTTCTGTTTATCGAATAATACATAAAGTTAAATATTTTTGGCCTGTAACATTTCGATTCTTTCATAGTTTATTTTGCAAACTAAGTTTTCCTAAATATTCATTTTAGGACGTAATGAAGCTTACCAGTTTAAAGAATCCAAATGAGCCATCTTCGGAATCAGCTGTTTGTTGCATTACTTGAATAATTAAACTATCAAAAGACCATTCTTACCGAGCCGAAATTAGTACTTTTTTTTAATATGGCTCAGTGATTTTAATTAAAGTAATACTAGCGAATCATTTGTGAGAAAACAAGTCATAAAACGTTCTTTAACATTTTATGTATTGTTACTTTTTTGTTATTTGCAATTTTTTTTACTCAAGCATGATTGAAGAAAAGGCGATAGTATAATCATTTATAGTGTTGGCAGGGATATTCATCCCTGGCCTCTTTCCTGGGGAGGTAGATGCCTATCATTAGGAGGAGGTCTGGGCATTTACTCACAACGGCTCCAAATCAAGATCGATTGTCTCTTCTTCGATATTCATCCAATATCTTGCAGTACTGTACACATTGCCCTTGTTTTTTTATGGCCAACAACTAGTGTCATATTATCCCCTGATTAATTCTATTGTGCATCAAATATAAGAGTTTGTGGATGGTTTTATGATTTTTCATAAGTTTCAGTACTATCTCAACAAAGGGAATGTTTCGGATTCGTCTCTGGCCTGCTGCATAAGCACTTTTATTTCCTGAACTATTTCCGGATATTCAGACGCGATATTCTTCTTTTCACCGGGATCATCCGCCAGGTTATAGAGTTCAATTTCAGCCGCCGGATTTCCCTTAACATTATGCCTTACTCCCTTCCAATGACCTTTACGAATTGCCTGTTTACCGTTCAGGGCAGGAAATTCCCAATACAGATATTCATGCTGTTTTTGATTGCTGACATTACCCAATAAAACAGGCAGCATAGAAATGCCATCAATATTTGCTGGTGCAGCGACCCCACCTATTTCACAAAATGTGGGCAGTATATCCCAGAAAGCTGATATATGGTCAGAAGTGGTTCCCGGCTTGACTTTTCCTGGCCAGCGAGCAATCATTGGAACATGTATACCACCCTCATATAAATCTCGCTTCATGCCGCGCCATTTTCCATTACTATTAAAATCATTCGGATGAATACCCCCTTCTGCATGAGCGCCATTATCACTGGTAAATATTACAATTGTATGTTCATCGATACCCAATGCTTTCAATTTTTCCATAATTTCACCAACCTGCCTATCTAATCGCGTAATCAATGCTGCAAATACAGCTTTTGGATTTTCCTGAGGACAATATGCTGGAATTGACATGTTTGGTCCATAAGCTGCACTTTCGAGATTCTCGGTATTACCTCCGGCAAAAGGAGTCTCATCAAATTTTCCGATAAATTTTTGAAGAATTTCATCCTGCGGCGCAATTAATTCTGCGTGAGGTATAGTGCTTGGATAGTACAAAAAAAATGGCTTACCTGTTTTCTTAGGATTGTTCTTTTCTATAAACTCTAAAGCTTTTTCATGAATAATATCTGGTGCAAAGGTTTTTTTATCTGTCCAGTTATTGCCTTCAAGTTTGACTTTTGTATCATTGTGCCATAAATATTCTGGATAATAACGATGAGCAAATCTTTGGCAATTATAGCCATAGAATTCATCAAAAAAGGTCATCGGGTCGCTGTCTGAACCGGGATACCCAAGTCCCCATTTTCCAAATATTCCAGAAACATATCCTGCTTGTTTCAAATATGTGGGTATGGTCAAAGTACCAGGCTTCAAAGCAGCCTGCCCTTCAGGTTGCATCTCTTTATTACCTCTCACCTGAGTATGCCCGGTATGAAACCCGGTCATCAAGGAACAGCGAGATGGCGCACAGACTGTACTGCCTGAATAATGATTTGAGAAGGTCATGCCTTCCATTGCCAAACGATCAATATTGGGCGTAGTGAATTTATCCTGACCATTTAAACTTAAATCTCCATACCCCAAGTCATCTGCCATTATAAAAATAATATTGGGTTTGATTTCAGTCTTTTGACAATAAATTAAAAATAATGGAAGTGAAAGAATTGCTGTTGCTTTTAAAAAACTGCGACGATGCATTTTTCCTCCGTAATAATTAGAACCATTATATTCAGTGCTTTTGACTTTCTAATCTAAGTTTTGTCTCATTTCAGGTGAGAGCAGCCCGAACTCATAAGATTCTGTAATATTCTTAGCTTTTATATTTACTTTCTTACTCGCAGTTGATTTTTCATTTTACGCTTTCTATCTTTTACGCTTTTTATATTTGCATATAGAACTTTGCATCTCTTCGCCTATTTGATAATCATGAATGATACTATTTGATTAACAACATCTTTTTAGTTTTATAATAATCACCAGTATGCAATTTGTAGAAATATAATCCACTTACAACTTTTTCACCCAACTGGCTTGTACCATTCCATTAAACTTTATGATTACCCGTCATGTCCTTTTGATTAACCAGTATCTTTACCTTTTGACCCTGTATATTTAAGACAGTAATTTTAATATTTGATGCTTTCTTTAACATAAACGTTGTGTTTTTGGACGGTTTGAATGGGTTGGGATAGTTTTGTGAGTACAAAAAATCTGAAATAGTATCAGCATCTGCTTCAACACTACTAACTTTTGAAATAAAATCACCATTGATAATGGAAACTGTATCACACGATAATGATACAGGCTTAAGCCTTTTCCGGTCCACCTAGAGTACCATAATTCTAAGCGATGCCGTGCGACGATTTATTCATATCGTCTCATCTTGCACTTGTGACTATGCATGTTTATATTCGAATTAGGAGTGCTTAAGTTGTGTTACCATCTCGTTAATGTTCTTGTCGATCTCTAATTTGGTTTGGTGCATAGTCTTCTCTGCTCCGGTATAAGACTTTAGCAGGTCTGTTATCTATATATCTAGATTAATAAAACTTCACAAGCAACTCGTATGAAATGGCTAGGTGATTTTATTTAAGAAAATATTAGTGGCTCATATATGAATAAACAAGTCATAAAACGTTCTTTAACATTTTACGGTTTGTTACTCTTTTGTTATTGGTAATTTTTTGAACCCAATCTTTTTGAGGCCCAATAAATATGCAGAAAAAAGACAACGACTTAGAAAAGATTGTTAACCAACTCCTTCAAGACCCCATATTTGCCGAAAATGAAAAATGTTCAAAACTACTGAAGTATCTATCTATTTGTTCCCAAAAACACTTTGTGCCTTCTGAATTTGATATTGCCGAACAGATTTTTGGTAAAGATCATGATTTTGATCCGACATCCGATGCTTCTGTACGTGTACTAATCTGGAAATTGAGAAAAAAAATTGATGAGTATTATAAGAAAAAGGGGAAACATGATAAAATACGGTTGACTATCCCAAAAAGGCATTACACACTTGAGCTTGTGGAAAAAACATCTGGCATCAAACAAAATCAAGAAAAACCTGCTGATTGTTTTATTTTCTGTTATCCTGGTATTGAGTATTTCTTTGATCTGGATTTTTATAGAATATAACGCCCTTCAAAAAATAATACCTGATACAGGCATCAATATAACAAAAAATTTTATTTTTAAAGATCTTTATATTAATGAAAAACCTACAATTATAGCCATTGGCTTTATTTATACCTATTGTGAATTCGAGGATGAAATCAACAGTTTCCGCATTGTACGTAACCGCTTGATCAATTCAGACGAAGATTTATCAGAATATATGACCAGAAACAATATTCCTGTCAAAAAATATTTGGAAGCCGACCTGGGATAGCGTGCCTGTATCTAGCTTACAATACTATAGTTTGATCCAGTCAATTTTACCGCATTCGTATCATCCTTCTTTGACTGTGAAAATTTCATCAGAAATTGAATGGACGGATCTTCTTGAAAATCAATATTATTTTCATTGGCCATTTTCATAATCTTGGAAAAATGGCCCAATTATATCGGTCTAAATATTTCTATTCTCCAAGTCAAAATAACAACTACTCAGAATTAATGTCAAAACTTGATAAGAGTATTAAAAATTCCATTCCTTCTGATTCAAATATTGTTCAAACTGCATTGGAAAACCAGATTGATGTGCTATTTTCTCTTCAACATCAAAATACTGCAATTGATTCAATAACCGATGTTTATAAATTTGTTTATGATGAAAAAACAAATTATGTCCAAGATTATGTAATTTTGACAAAAATGCCGGGTCCTGGGTCGAACGATATGCTCTTCATTATTTCATTTCACCAGATTGGCCGTTTAAAGGTTGTTAAAATGCTTGCTGATCCGGATCAAATGAGGAAATTTGAAGAACAAATTAAAACATTTGCACCGTACATACCAAAATATTTTGAAACACTAATTGAAGTAAAGGGCTACAAAGAAACGGCTTTGGAGATGAATGTATTGCATTTCTATCCTTCTAATGCACAGTTTAACCTAGACAAGAAAGAATAAAGCCGTAGAAAAAAAATAGCAAAATTATACATCGCAATATTCGGTCCTAAAAATTAATACGTGGTTATAAATATAAATAGGAATCCCCTTTTCAGATGATTCATATACACCTTTCCAGTCAGGAATATTCTTGGTCACAGCAATCTCAGGATGGTGGAAAGATATTCGCATCTCGCTTCGGCTTATAAGCGGAAAATTATCAATAATATCAACGGTAAGTTTACGATTTGCCAAATATTTGCCAAAAATGAAAAACGGAGGAAATCGGTGAAAAAAGTAAAGCCTCGTAATTCATTGAATTTACGAGGCTTACGGTCGTGAGCCAGGAAGGAATCGAACCTTCGACCAACGGCTTAAAAGGCCGCTGCTCTACCAGCTGAGCTACTGGCCCGATATTTTAAAGAGCCATAAATTTAAATAAATATTCTAACCGTGGCAACTATTAATCTTCACCCGGATGACGACTTTCGTCCATGATCCGGCAGGCTTCCATGATCACATTCATGGTACTGTTGGTTACATTCTGCTCCAGCCCCTTGTCGGTGATCTCAAACTTGAATGTTCCCGCCGTAAATGTCACCAGTTCATAAACCGCTTCTTCACCTTTACTCTTCTCGGTCTGGGCGCCGATCAGCTGGCCGTTCTTTAAAAATACCGATCCTTTACCCTGCCCGTCGATCCGCAAGATACCGGATTTTTTATTAAGATTGAGCATCTGCACCAGTTCCACGATGCTCAGATCCTTCAGGTCCCCTTCAAATGCTTTTTTCTTGTCCGTCGTGTCTTCAATGGTCTTGAGCTTCTGAGTCCGACTGAGCAATTCCTCCACCCGTTCAAGCAATTCCTTGCGGTCAATCGGTTTGTTCAGATATTCATCAGCACCGGCACGGAAGCCGCGGATCTCCATTTCAGAATCATCAAATGAAGTCAGAAAAATAAACGGTACCAGCGGTACTTCTGAATTTTCACGGATCATCCAGCACAATTCGATGCCATCCATCTGCGGCATCATGATATCTGATATGATCAGATCAGGCTTTTCCTTATTGGCAACCTGAAAAGCGACCTCGCCGTTCTCGGCCTCAACGATGTTGTAGCCGGCTTTGGATAAACTGATATTTAACAATTTGAGGACATTGGGATTGTCATCGACAATCAGAATCTTTTTTGCCATCAATCACTCCTGTGCGGCTTGTTTAAAATAATTTACATTAATGTTGCGTGCAGCACCAACTTCATCCAGTCTTTTTACCGGCGTTGTATATGGCGCGCCATGCAATTTTTCCGGATCTTCGCTGATCTCCTGATCTATTTTGATCATGGCTTCTGCAAAATAATCAAGCATTTCTCTGCTTTCATTTTCAGTGGGCTCTATCATCAATGCTTCCTTGACAATCATCGGAAAATATACGGTCGGCGGATGCACTCCGAAGTCAAGCAGACGTTTGGCAATATCCAGAGCCTTCGCGCCCCGCTCCTTCTGCTTTTCGGCTGACAGAACAAATTCGTGCATAAACGGTCGATCGTAACCCAGATCATAGTGATCTTTCAGCCGCGAACGCAGATAATTGGCGTTTATAATGGCATGTTCAGAGAGATCCCGGAATCCTTTTGCGCCGACCAGCCGGATATACACATATGCCCTGAGAAGCAGACTAAAATTTCCGAAAAAACTATGCACCCTTCCAATGGATTTGTCGGAGGGTTCACCTAAATAGTATTTTTCACCGTCATACCGAATCACCGGTTCCGGCAAAAATGGAACCAGTTTTTTGTTTACCGCTACCGGCCCCGTTCCGGGACCACCGCCGCCATGGGGTGTGGAAAAACTTTTATGCAGATTCATGTGCATCACATCAAATCCCATATCACCCGGCCTCACGATCCCGAACAGGGCATTCATATTTGCCCCGTCCATATAAAATATAGCATCGACACGTTCAAGAATTTGCTTAATTTCTTTTACCTGATGTTCAAAAATACCCAGGGTATTAGGATTGGTCAGCATCATTCCTGCCACATCAGGCGATATTTTGGATTTCAGGTCATCCAGATCCACGACCCCCCCGGAATTCGATTTAAGTGTCTCAATCTGATATCCGGCAATCACGGCACTGGCCGGATTTGTTCCATGTGCCGCATCGGGAATCAAAACCGTATTGCGCTGTTCACCTTTATGCTTATGATACTGCTGCATAAGAAGCAATCCAACCAATTCCCCTTGTGAACCCGCAGCCGGCTGCAGAGTGATACCGTCCATACCGGTAATCTCTTTCAGATATTCCTGCAGGTCGTATAAGATCTGCAGCGCCCCCTGTATGGTCTCTTCATCCTGTTCTGGGTGCAACCCGGCAAATTGGGGCATCGCCGCCATTTTCTCGTTTATCTTTGGGTTGTATTTCATGGTACAACTCCCCAGTGGATAAAACGATTTATCCACGTGATGATTGAGCGTGGAAAGTGCGATATAATGCCTCACAATCTCATTTTCCGCCATTTCTGGCAAACCCGGCTCCTGCTGCCTTAAAAATTTACGTTCGATCATGGCGTCGATTGGCTTATCCGGCACATCCGATTTTGGCAGGAAATGCCCCCGCCGTCCCTCCCGGCTGAGATCGAATATCAGTTGTTTATACATATAATCTGTCAATCCTCACACTTCATTGGAAAAACTAAATGTTTTATTCTTACCGCTGGCCTTCGCACGGTCCAGTGCCTTTTTAGCCAGGTCGAACAATTCTTTTTCATTGTTTAACGGTGTTTCACCATGATGGGTGGTAACCCCGATGCTCGCCGTCACTTCTTTTATTTCATTCCGTCGATGGCGATTTCTTACTAGGAATTCATCTACGTAATTACTCTGGTTGAGTGATACACGCAGACGCTCGGCTTCAAAAAAGCCCCCCTGTACGTCCGTTTGCGGCAGAATTACAGCAAAATAAGCACCATCCAGCCGGGCAACAATATCCGAAACACGGGTATTATTCAGAATAATATTGGCCATTTTCATCAGGACATAATCACCGACCTGATGTCCGTATACTTCGTTAAAACGACTGAAACTGTCGATATCAATTAAAATCAATGAAATACCATGGTCATAGCGCAGTGCCCGGTTATATTCTTCCCTTAAACGGGTCCAGAAATACTGTTTGCTGTACAAACCGGTCAGATGATCAATCGCCAGATTTTCTGCATGTGTTGTATCCGTCTTACGCGCGTTCTCGAGATCCCGGAACATTTGTTTTTGTTTCTTCGCCAGTTCCACATTTTCCCGTTTGAGTGCCTTCATCACCTGACTTTTCTTTAGGAGCGTTTTTATCCGGTTAACCAACTCTTTTGAATTAAATGGCTTAAGCAGGTAATCATCGGCACCGATCTCAAATCCACTTGCACGGCTCTCAGCATCTACATATTTCGCCGTCAAAATCACAACCGGAATCTCCTGGGTACGTTTCATAGTCTTGAGTTTTTTACAGGCGGTAAACCCGTCCATGACAGGCATGTGCGCGTCGAGAATGATAATGTCTGGCTGGTCCTCCAGTGCCTTTTCCACTGCTTCCCGGCCGTTCAGTGCCGTTACGACACTGAACTGATAAAAAGAAAGCAACCGCTCCAGGGTTTCCACCATATCCTGATTATCATCTACGACAAGAATTTTTTGCATGGGCATCAACCCAGTATCTTTTTTACGGTTTCAATATAACGATCCATCTCGGTGCGGGTTCGTTTTTCGGTTACCGCTACAAGCAGGTGGTCCTCGAATCCACTCGCGTTAAGAGCTATACCTCCAAAGATCCCTTCTGATTTCAGGGCATCCAATATATTTTTTACCGGGGCCGGAAATCTTACCACGAATTCTTTGAAGAAAGGTGCTTTGTTGAACACTTCCACGTCTCTTAATGCACCGAGCTTTTCAGTCAGATAATGGGTTTTCTGCAGACATAATCTGGCTGTTTCGCGAAGTCCTTCCCGACCCATTAGCGCCATATAAACCGTCGCGGCTAATGCCATCAGTCCCGAGTTTGTACAAATATTCGAAGTCGCTTTTTCGCGCCTGATATGCTGTTCGCGGGTCTGAAGTGTGAGTACAAATCCCTGCCGGCCGTCCATGTCGGTTGTCTTTCCGGACAAACGCCCGGGGATCTTGCGTATCAGGTCCTGCCTGGTGGAAAAAAGACCGATATACGGACCGCCAAGATTTTGACGATTGCCCAGTACCTGCCCTTCAGCGACCGCAATATCTGTTTTATAGTAACCCGGAGGTGCAATCAGACCGAGAGATATGGGATCATAATAACTCAGAAGCAGACTCCCGTTGGCATGGACCAGCGGTTCCAGATCAAAAACTTCCTCCAGGTATCCAAAATAATTCGGGTGCTGTATGATCAGGGCGGCAGTTCGGTCATCCAGTGTCGATTTTAGCACATCGGAATTCAACCTAAACCCATCCATCGGAAGATCAACGATTTCAATATCATTGTGCAGGATGTATGTATCCATAATCTGACGATATCGTCGGTTTACACCTCCCGCGACCAGCACCTTACTCCGACGTTTATGCCCGCAAGCCAGCAGCATGGCTTCCGCCAGAGCCGATCCTCCCTCATACATTGAGGCATTGGTAACATCCATAGCCGTCAATTCACATACCATCGACTGAAATTCATAAATCGACTGCAGCGTCCCCTGGCTGACTTCCGGTTGATAGGGGGTATAAGCGGTATAAAATTCTGACCGGCTGATAATCGTTTCTACCACAGCCGGAATATAATGATCATAAGATCCACCCCCCATAAAGGAAATACCGGTATGATTTTTCTTTCCAAGTTCTTCAAGTCACTGTGTGATTTCTATTTCAGAAATTGCTTCCGGGATACGCAGCTGACCTTTAAATCTTAATTCAGCCGGAATATTTGAAATCAGATCTTCAAATGAGTCAACTCCAATGGACATAAGCATTTGTTTGATATCGTTGTCGGAATTGGTCAAAAATGGCATAGAAAAATTACGCTCCTATATGCGCCTGATATGCACCGGCATTCATAAGTTTATCCAGTTCTGAGGTGTTATTCAATTTCAGTTTTATCATCCAACCATTCCCATAAGGATCTTTATTGATCGTTTCAGGATCGTCACCCAAATTTCCATTGACCTCAACGATCTCACCGCTTAGTGGACAATACAGATCAGAAGCGGCTTTCACGGCTTCGATGCTTCCGAACACGTCATTCTGAGAGAAACTATCACCCACGGATGGCAGTTCGACATAGACCACATCGCCCAATTCACCCTGGGCATAATCCGTGATACCAATCGTAACAGTATCACCCTCCAGACGGGCCCATTCATGCTCTTCGCTGTACTTAAGTTCTTCTGGGATGTTCATAATTCCTCCGCTATTCGATAAATTTTACTCGTTCAAGAAATCCGGTATCAAAATTTCCGCTGATAAAATCCGGATGATCTATCAGTTTACGATGAAACGGTATGGTTGTTTTTACACCTTCAACCACAAATTCATCAAGAGAACGCCGTAATCGGGTTATAGATTCCTGCCGATCGCGTCCAAAGGCAATTAGTTTTGCGATAAGCGAATCATAGAATGGTGGAATCGTATACTGGGCATACATATGGCTGTCGACTCGAATGCCTGGTCCCCCTGGAAAATGAAGATCTGTGATCTGACCCGGGCTGGGCATAAAATTACGTTCCCAGTTTTCCGCATTGATGCGACACTCAATCGCATGACCATGAATTTTAATATCTTTTTGTGCATAGCCCAGTTCCTCACCGGCCGCAACTCGTATCTGATCTTTGACTAAATCACAATTATAGACCATTTCGGTCACCGGATGTTCGACCTGGATCCGTGTGTTCATTTCCATAAAATAGAAATGCCCATGTTTATCCAGCAGAAATTCGATCGTACCGGCACCGACATAACCAACTTCCTGGCACCCTTTTACGGCGACAGCACCCATTTTTTCCCTTAATTGTTTTGTCACAACCGGCGATGGTGCTTCCTCAAGCAATTTCTGATGGCGACGCTGGATTGAACATTCCCGCTCCCCGAAATGCACCACATTACCCTGGCTGTCACCCATGACTTGGATTTCTATATGCCGGGGGTTTTCAATAAATTTTTCCATGTAAAGATCGGCATTGCCAAATGCGCCTCCGGATTCGGCGCTGGCCATCATAAAGTTCATCTCCAGTCTCATCTTCCGACTTGACGATGCGCATACCTTTGCCGCCACCACCAGCCACGGCTTTTAGCATGACGGGATAGCCCAAATCGGTTGCCAGGTTTTTGGCCTCTTTAAAATCCTTCAGTATCCCTTCACTGCCCGGCACAACCGGAACACCGGCGGCGCGCATGGTTTCCTTTGCCATCGATTTATTGCCCATTTTACGGATGACATCGGCACTGGCCCCGATAAAGCTGATATTACAGGATTCACTGATTTCAGCAAATTCAGCATTTTCAGCCAGAAAACCGTACCCCGGATGGATGGCATCTGCACCGGTGACTTCCGCCGAGGATATGAGTCGCACCATATTCAGGTAACTCTCGCTGCTCTGAGGTGGACCGATACATACCACTTCATCGGCAAACCGGACGTGCAGCGAATCGACATCAGCTTCAGAATAAACAGCCACGGTTTTGATACCCAGTTCCTGGCAGGCACGAATTATACGAAGGGCGATCTCACCCCGATTTGCAATAAGTATTTTTTTAAACAATTGTCTTCCCTTTCATCGTTCAATGGCTTGTTGAAGTTCGGCAAGGGTAGTTTTCAATTTCTGATTCTCTGATTGTATCTCGGAAATCTGCTGCCTCAGCTGCATAATTTCCGCCGTATCTAACGTTACGGGATCTTGTTGCCGGATGCGGGGCTGAAGCACGGCAAGCCAATTCTTACAGGCATTAATATACCGACTATTTTTATAAGTTTCGATAAAATTTTGAAAAAGAGAATATGCTTTTTTATAATCGCATAGCGGATTAGCCGGATCGGCCATTATATGCAGATAGGCCAACCTGTAGGCAGCATCATCCGCATAGTCATGGGCCGGATAACGTTGGAGGAAATTTTGATAAATACGGGCTGCTTCGGTATAATTACCTTTATCTATCAGGTTGGTTGCATGGGAAAATACGCGTTCCAATTGGTCGTTTGATTCCACCGATTTCTGTACCGTGTGCTGACGCGCACAGCCCATATAAAACAGCAGCATTATTACCAACAAAATAATCGCTTTATTCTCTTCTCTTATCATATACCACGCAACTTCCTTTTTTCTGCTTGGCGAACTTTTTCAGTTCGGTAACCGTTTTGACAATTTCACCCATATTCTCAAATTGCCGTTTTTGATTGGTTGTTACTGCAATCGAAATTGAAACAAACGGGAATATGCGCATGACGCCCTGACGGTCCTTTGTTGCGATATGACCGGCGTGACGGTCCTCTTCATTATAGAATTCCGAAATACCGGTATCCAAATTTTCTGTGACCATTCGGCAGATCTCACTTATCCGGTCAATCTCAGCAATAATTACGAAATCATCACCCCCAATATGTCCGACAAATCCTGTTTTACTGCCGCTTTTACGAATCGCATTTTTTAATACGCCGGAGGTGAACAGGATCAGGTCATCTCCCCTCTGAAAACCGTATTTATCATTATAGGCTTTAAAATTATCGAGATCCGTATAAGCCACAGCAAATTTATTTGTGTTGTGAATGAGGCGTAAAATTTCTTCCTGGATGGTGTTATTTCCGGGGAGACGGGTGAGCGGATTACTATCCAAATTTTTCTGATTACGCCGGATAACGGTCCGAATTCTGGCTTCCAATTCCCGCTGATCCGTGTACTTTGTGATATAATCGTCGGCACCACCTTCCAGACGGCGAAGTTTATCGGATAGCTCGTCGCTGGCGGTGAGAATGATTACCGGAATATTCTGTAAGGTATTATCGCTCTTGATCATTTCACACACCTGATGGCCATCCGGTTCTGGCATATTCAAATCGAGTAAAACAAGATCCGGAGGATTGCTGCGTATCAAATCCAGCCCCTTTGTCCCGCTCTCGGCAGTGTGCACTTCAAACCCGTTGTTTTCAAGCGATCTGCCGGTCATAAAAAGAAAATCTTCCTCATCATCAATCAGCAATATTCGGTACTTCCGGTCCATTTAAAGCCAGCCTCCTTCCTGTGCGATCTGGCGGGTACGCGGAAGCGTGATCGTGAATTCTGTTCCTTCGCCTTCCTTACTTTTGACCTGAATCCGGCCGCCGTGTAATTTAATAATATGCGCCACAATATAGAGCCCTAGCCCGGTGCCTTTGACAGAAATATGCTTGGAGTTGGAAGCGCGGTAGAGTTTTTCGAATATATAAGGAATCTCCTTTGCCGGAATACCAATTCCCTGATCGCGGATTATGATAATGACCGTAGGATATTTTTCGGTTACCGTTATAAAAAACTGTGAATTAGGCGCCGAGAATTTTATGGAATTGGAAACCAGATTATGAAATACTTCAGCCATTTTTTCAGCGTCAATCTCACACTCTACCTTTTCGGAAGCAAAATCAATATTTACTCTTATATTTTTTTCTTTGATCAGGGGTGCCATCAACATCAATTCATTGGTCAGGACGCGTGTCAAATTTTCTTTTTTAAGATCCAATGCTGTTTCTGATTTTTCCAGGCGTGCACTGCTTAGAATATTATTTATCAGACGAAATAATGTTTCGTTATTACCTTTGATAATTGAGAGCAGACGTTTATGGTCCATTCCTGAAACGGATCCCTCCATCGGTTCTAAAAGCGTTGCGGCTTGTTTTATTGCGCCTAGCGGGCTTTTCATTTCATGTGTGAACTGTGAGAGCATTTCGGATTTAAATATTTCGTTTTTCTTCAGGCGGTACGCCATCTGTTCAAAAGCTTCCGCCAGATCACCAATTTCATCATTTGGCTTATCCTCAATATACACATCAAAATCCTGGATAGCGACCTGTTCCACGCCTGACTGTAAGGCCTCAATCGGACGGGTCAGTCTTCTTGTAACAAAGACCGCGATACCAATACTGAGCATAAAAACGAATGCAAAAACCCCCCAGGTTATCCGTTGCAGGGAATCAATCGTACCCCGCATGGCAATACCGCTGGCCTGAGCTTCTTGGCCGATGACCTCACTGAGTTTGTTCAATTCGGTGCGCAACCGGTAAATCGCCGACTTCACAGCAGCAAGGCGTGATGCCGATTTGAGAATTTCCCTTTTGATCTCGCGTTCAACCTGATACCATAAATTTTCAACCTGTTCCTCAATAGCGGCTCGGTCCGGGTTGACCGGCGGGTTATAACGTTCAATAAATGCTTTCATCGGTGCAAAGATATTAAAAGAATCAACAACGGAATACGTCGAGTAACGATTCCAGTTGGACTTATATTCATCAATGGATAACAGAAGATTTTGCTTGTATCGATTGCGACTGCCGGTACTTGAATGATAAAGCAGGTAGCGGTCATAAATGGTTTCAAGAATTTGTTGCTGGAGAGAAAGATCGATCACCGCCTGTGTATTCCTGCCGATCCGTGTGCGCACCGTATGATCGACAAAACTTATCTGGGATGATTGGATAAATAAAACAACAGAAATTATGGCGATTAGTGTCAGATAACTGAAAAAAAGTTTATATTTTAATTTCACATGCTAGTCTTTTTTCGATCAGGAATAATACCTGGTTATACTCAACAGGCTGAGCGTTTTCGACAAGAATTTTAGCTATTTTTCCGGTATATTCGGATTCAATTTCATTCATCAATTTCATTGCTTCGATAATACAGAGTGTCTGCCCGACTTCCACTTTTTGTCCGGCTTCAATATAGGGGTCTGCATCGGGAGAGGGGGCGCGATAGAATGTGCCCACCATCGGTGACCTGATTTCCAGGAAATTATTGGCGGGGGATTCGGCAGCCACGGTGATCTTCTCTTCAATCCGTGTTGGCACGATTTCAGTCGGCATAATAGTCGAACCAGCCGGTGGAGGTGTGTGATAGGTGTGAGCAGGAGCAGGTTGGGCGATCGCATGATGCCTGCTGTTTTTTGAGATACGCAGTTTTCTGCCTTCTTCGACAATTTCCAATTCACCGATATCTGCGTTTTCAACAATCTTTATCAGCTGGCGAATTTCTTTTAACTCCATTACCCCTCCTCTAGACAATCTTTGCTTTCTGCAGCAAGGACGTAAATTCCTCATGAAATTTACTTTTGAAGACTGTCCCTGAAATTTTATGTTTATTGATCGTATCGAAATTTATATCTTTCACATCCTCATCGCAATAAATAATTACTGGAATATCCGAATCTGTCCGAGGGGTTGGCCACAACATATTCATTACTTTAAGCGCGTCCTGCTGATCAAGAACAATCATATGCGGCGCGTAATTTGCCATAAAGCGTACCGTCATTTCCTTGGGACCGGTTACTTTGCATTCGTAGCCTATTTTTTTAATCACCCGGCTGGCCATGATACGGGCAATCCGATTTTCATCGATAACAAGTATTTTTATTTCGTCCGGTTTGTCGCCTTCCAGTTTTTTGATCTCATCTTTGAGTTTGGCCGCTTCCATCAGCAAACTCGTAATACCTTCATTTAAGGTCGTACCGGGTATATCCTTTAGATCTTCAAATACAAATTTTAAATTATCGTTGCAGGCCAGTTGTAAAAAAGCGTCGTCTTTTATAAGTGATCCATACGTCGCATGTACCAACCGGCCATCTTTCACCGATATATTTCCAACCTCGGTATTCTGTTCATCATAGAACTTAAAAATACCTGTTCGTTTACCCTGCTCTTTTTCCTGAGCCTCGTTCCAAAAGAATGTATTAGAGGTAAAATGCTGGCGCATTTGGGATTCCTGTATCCGCAGGTGAATACGAATGATCATTTCTTCCATATTGAAGGGTGCACGGACCGCATCCACTGCACCATTCTGGAGAAAAGCGATCAGGTCCTGCTTATCTGAAATTGTTACCAACCCAACGACTGGCACATCACGCAGCTGGGATATCCCCTGTATGGCGTTCAATAGATCGACGGTGTTCTTTTCCCGAAGATTATCTGCGACCAATATCAGTTCGGGTATTTCTTTTTCGATTTTCTTCTTGAATTCAAACAGATTGTCAAAACTACTGATATTGAAATTACGCGCCTTCAGCTGATCGGCCAGGGACGAAACCTGCTTATCGGGCGCACTGATTATTACGATCATAAAAATTCCCCGGAATTAGATAATTTTAAAGCACAAAGGCACTAATATTCCTTTGTACTATCGGCAATTCGCTTCAATTCTTCAGTAACGATATCCATTCGCTCATCACTCAAAAGCGTTGTGTGCAGGCGGGCATGTTTCAGCTTGAGGAAATCAATTTCTGCAAAGACCAGTGCTTCATCATAATATGGCGCTTTTACGACGGTTTTACCCATTGGATCAATGATTTCCGATCCACCCCAGAACATCAGTCCGTCTTCTACCCCGACACGATTACAAAACACAAAATAGCTGGTAAAGATGTGGGCAGAAGTTCGATTTAAATTTTCCCAGACCTGGACGTTTTCCGGTTTTGACTCGCCTGCCACACCGCGTAAGAGACCGGCTGAATTTACAAAGATAACCAATGCCCCATCAAGCGCCAGAAGCATCGTGGAGGAGGGGTGCCACATATCTTCGCATATGAGCATGCCGAAACGGCCGCACCGGGAATCAAAAGCCCGGAATCGATTACCGGGTGTAAAATAACGTTTTTCTTCAAAAACCCCATAGGTCGGTAAATATACTTTTCTGTGTTTGAAAATCAGTTGACCGTTTTCTAGGAAAAGATTGGTATTTTTGGCTTCGAAGCTATCGGTCAGTTCTACCATGCCAATAATCAAGGTAATATGCCTGCTTGCATCATAGAGTGGTTTCAGACGCGGATCATCAACCGGCATAGCAACATCAAATACGGCATCTTTCAGGGAATAACCGGTTAAGGAGAGTTCAGGAAAGATAATAATATCTGCTTTGTTCTTCAACGCTTCTTCGATATTGGATAGATGCTTTTCCAGATTTTCATCGATACCCGCCAGACGATTGGATATCTGTGCGAGTGCGATTTTGAGTTTTTTCTTATTCATTTATTTTATTCTTACATTTAAACAGATTGATCCGAAGCCCCCGGCGCTCACGTAGTAAGAAAACAAAGCGTAATAATCAGAAGTTTTAATTTATGTATTTAGATTCATAAATTCAATTCGACTTCAGCCCTTACGATAGAGCTGATATTGCTCTATGAGATGCAGGACACTTTGCGGAATCATATCTTCGACGGTAAATCCATGGCGCAGCCTTTTGCGGATTTCAGTAGATGAAATAGTAATTCGAGGTGAATCCAGAAACAGCAATTGATCTGTGGAAGGAAATTTTGCCGGGAAAGCCTGATATCCCGGACGCCGCAAAACCACAATCCTGGCTAGCTCTAATATCCTTTCCGGCTCCTTCCAAAGGTGTATTTCCTGCAGATTATCTGCACCGATCAGGTAATACAGATTCACATTTTCAAGTTGCTCATATTGTCCGAATCGTTCCAATGTTTCAATCGTATATGACGTGTCCGGACCATCGAGTTCAATCCTGCTGATCCGTACATTTTTTTGATCACTAAACGCCGCTTTTACCAATTCAAATCTGATTTCAGGCGGTGTTATACGATCATTTTTTTTAAGTGCATGCCCCTTGGCCGGAATGATATACAGGAAATCAAGTGCTAATTTTTTAAGTGCGAAGCGAACCAGTTTGATATGTGCATTATGAGGCGGGTCAAAAGTGCCACCGTAGATGCCGACGTTCATGCGATGCGTCACCGGTTTTATTTCTCCGGTTCTTCATCGGCTCTGGCAATTGCTCGTTTTAAATACCAGTCAACAGTTTCCATTAAATCACTTTTTGGAAATTTTTCTTTAAAGGTCGTGAGTGCTTCTTTTGCGGCTTGATAATCTTCCATTTCCATATAGGAGAGCGCCTTCCCGAAAAGTGCATCATCGGCAAACTCTGTATCATAATAACGTTCAAGTACAATGTCGTAATAGATTATACTTGAATTTAGCTCCATCATCTTTCGGTATAAATCCGCATTTTGCAGCTGTTTTTGGGCAAGTTTTTCCCGGAGCATAAAAATTTTTCGTTCCGCATCCTCTCGCCGCACATCCCGGGGAAAGTCTTCGAGAAAAATCTGATATTCGCGTAAAGCTTTGACGCTATATTCCTGATCAAGCGCCGGGCGAGGCGACATGGAGTAATAGCTTTCCGCCAGCATAAATTGTGCTTCCGGTACGAGCGGACTCTGGGGCATATTGTTAATCAATTTACTATATTCGGCAGCGGAAATAATGTATTCTTCAAGATTAAAATGACAGGAGGCGAGGTAAAATTGAGCACTATCTGCTACGGTACTTCCCGGATACCTCAAAATTACAATGGTAAACTCATTGATCGCTTCAAAATAATTCTCATCTTCATACATATCCAGTGCATACCGGAAATACTCCTCCCCGGTCCAGGTGGCTTCCGGTTTCCGACCGGAACATCCAACGATTAAAAATACGGTGGATAAAAAAATTATCAGATACTTTATCACCCTTACTCCCTGTTGTATCAATTTCTTTGTGTAAAAAAAAGCAGCACCACAACCGCGACCGAAGAAACGACCAGAAAAGGTTCCATATATAGTTCCCACCAGGAATATCCCTGCCGTTTTCCGCGTGAAAAACCATATTCTGAAACGTCCATGTCGCCAATCAGACTATAAACAATTTCGTCCTGATAAAGTCGTTCATCGCTAATCGAATTATAAATCCTTCCACTGTGCGGGTTGTAAATTTGCCCGCTTAAATAAACCTGTATGATCCGGTTCGTATAATCTTCTCCCAATAAACCGTCACCATCAGGTTCCGTATACAATACGGTCACTTCGAATCGTGAAATTTCGATTACCAATCCATAAAACGACGATAATTGATTATAGTTTCGGAAAACGGTCAAAGAGTTCTGTTTCAGGATTTCGCTTACCAATTGCTGGCAATATCTAACTTCCTGGAGATTTTCCAGTTCAATTTGCAGTGCTACGGTATCCTCATTGGATAATTGCACACCGCTCAGAATCTCCTTAATAATATCCTCTGCCAGACTGTCGATTATCGCAATATTTGGCTGATCACCGGCATATAACCGGGAAAAAATTAAAAGTATAAAGATAATTAAGTTACGTAAATGGTATTTCATAGTCAATTTATGATCAGATCACTGTAAAGATAGTAAATTATTACAAATAATTCGCGCTCAACCAAAAAAAACATGGCCGGTTAATAATCCATCAGCTATCATACGTAAACGAATAACTGTATTTCAAAACGCCCTGGAATTAGCGAAAGTTTATCTGCAGTATCTGCCCTCAGAACCGGTACACAGAGCCGGGATTGTTGCGGGCATCATCCCCAGGGGCCCGAAGGAATCCATTAGACCCCCCATTCGGAGGAATGACATATGAGTCAGTTTTTCAGAAGTTTCATGTTAAATACTTTCATCTTATATACCATGCCTCCGATCCAGGATAGCATACCGATCAGACATATATAAATCATCCAATTTCCCAACCGAAGATACCACGATTCGGATCGGTTAAGCGGGATCACCTGACTTGTGACATGCCGTTCGAACAGTTCTGTCCTCCCCGTGATTTTACCCCTGTGGTCGATAAAGGCTGAAAATCCGCTGTTGGCACAAAATATAACTGATCGGCGTGTTTCGATTGCTCGGAGTATTGCCAGATTTAAATGCTGGAACGGTTGATTGGAATAACCAAACCAGGCATCATTGGTCACAACCAGGTGAATATCGGCACCATTCTGTACCATTTGTCTGGCCGGCTCATGAAAAGCCACTTCAAAACAGACCAGAGGACCGACCTCTATCTGCTCGGGCTGATCGGGTATACCTTCAGTCTCCCACCAGCTCATGGTGCTGTATATCCTGACAGGATTTACCAAAATCCCTAAAGGAAAGACATTTTTGCCTGCCGTGAGAAACCGGTCAAAAACAGACTGGTGTTGCAGCCATGGGATAAGCCGATGGAAAGGTATTACCTCTTCGAAAGGAACCGGGCGCAGCTTATGATAAACCTGTATAGCATCAATGCCAGGGGGTAAAGCGAAAACCGCATTGTGACGAATCCTGTGTCCACTTTGATAGTGAAAATCCATTGCCCCGGTTATCAGTGGCACTGAAAGTGCCGATAATCGGCTAAGAAATGCGGGAAATTTCCGAATTTCAAAGGGAAGGGCCGTTTCGGGCCAAATCAAAAGCTCTGCCGGATCTTTTTCCTGTGTTGTCCTGGTCCAATTCAGCAGATCGTGAAAGATACGACTCTGCTGGCTCGCATCCCATTTGGTAACCGGATCGGCATTAGGTTGAAAGACATGCACGCGTATGCCCTTGTGTGTTTCAAGCCCGTTTACCCTGATAATTCCATAGATCAGGGGCCCACCAATCAGAACCGCAAGCGCTAGAAGATATCTGGTTGCCGGCAAAAATCCATCTCTTGATCGCCACCCGTACCAGATTAAAATATTCAATAAACATATCCAAAATACCAGCAGGTCAGATCCCCCGATATCCGCTATCTGAATAAAATACAGGGAATTTGTCTGGGTAATGGATATATCCAGCCAGTTATAAGCAAGGTCGCCGAGACCGCGCAGATATTCAAAACCGGTCCAGAAAAACGGGAAAAAAATAAAAGCCCGATATTTAAAATATTTGAATCCTAAGGCCAGCCACCACCCAAGGATAGCAAATTGAGTGGCATTTAATGTTGTCAAGAGGGCGTATTTTGAAAAAGAATACACCGCAATCCAGCTCAATACCGACAAATTCACTGCCAGTCCGGCCAGATATCCCAACCCCAGCATGGCAAGAGGCTTTCTTCGGCAGGAAAGACTAAAGATTGGAATAAAAGCAAAATAGATCAGAAACCCAAAGGGGCTTGGTGGATAGGAAAAAATAAACAGAACCGAGGATACAAAAATATCCCGGAAATCTTTCAGGTTCGAATTGTCACTCAAGATCAATCTGTTTCCCGGTACGGGCCGACTCATAAACAGCATCAATAATGCGCATGATATACTGGCCATCGATGGCCGGGGTTACCGGTTCGGTATTTCCTTTGATCACTTCAATAAAATTTCGGATTTCGAGTTCGAATGAACTTTTGAATACATCCACATTGGATTCGGTGTATACCGGTGTCACATTTACCAGATTACCATGCATCTCTTTGAAGAGTCGCAATGGGTTCATAAAAGCGCCACCTTCTTTGCCGAAGACATGGGTGTAATTCATATCTTTTTCCAGGTGCATACGCCATGAAACTTCCACTGTTATCGCCGCATCTTCAACCGTTTCAATGACCGCCAGCCCGGAATCTTCCACATCGGCATTATCAAAGATATTGTAAATAAATGACCGGACACTTTTTACAGCTGGTTTTCCCATCAACCATAGTGAGAGGTCAATCAATTGGATCCCCATATCCATCATCACACCGCCACCGGAAATACGGCGGTCATTCATCCACAATTGATGGGGTTGACGTCCCCAGCGTCTTAGCCAACCGCTTTTAACATAAAAGGGTTTACCCAATTCATTTTTTTCCAGGAAATCCTTCAGGATAATCGCATCATCACGGAAGCGGTTATTCATGCCGATGACCAGATCCACACCGGTTTGATCTGCCTTCTCCGCCAGACGACTGGCCTGTTCATAATTTAGTGCTACCGGTTTTTCGACCAGGGTAGGTATCCTCTGTTCGAGGGCAAGCAGCGCCATTGGATAATGAAAATTGTTCGGGGTGCAGATAAAGACACCATCCAATTTTTCTTTTTTCAGAAGATTCTGCATGTCAAAATATACATTATCTATTTCGAACTTTTCGGCAACGACTGCTAGTTTGGCTTCATCGATATCACAAAGTGCAACAAGCTCCACATCCTCCAACTTCATGATGGCCGGGATACGGACCACCTGTGATATTCCCCCAACTCCGACAAGTGCAACACGTACTTTTTCCATAGAATTGCCTTTAATATTAAATATTGATACCGGAACGAAATAAAGGACATTGAACCGATCAATGTCAGGGCTAAAATCTAGAATTGAATATATTTATTTCGAGGGATTAAATCAAATGATAACTTGGACTTAACTTATTGATTAAACGGTGGTTTTTTTCTCTTTCAATGGAACTTTGAGAACATCTTTGAGCAATTTGCCCGCTTTAAAATGGGTCTTCCGCCGGGCAGGAACATAAATAATCTCGCCTGAACGTGGATTTCTGGCTTTTGGTTTTGGTTTTGTCTTTTTGACTTCAAACACGCCGAAATCGCGGATCTCTATTCTGACTTCCGGATTCGCTTCGCAAAGAATTTCCCTGAGAACAGTGAAGATCGCATCAACAAATTTCTCTGTGGTGTAAATCTTCTCGTTTAAAACTTTGGCCGTGCGCTTTGCGACGTCTTTTTTGGTAACGGTTTTCATTTGAACTCCTTTATGATCCGATCCGGAAAATCGGGCTTAACTTTTTAATTTTTTTAAATCTAATTCATAAAAAAGAGCAATGCAAGAAAAAAAATTAGTTTATCTTCATTAAATTAATATAGTTAGCCTTATTTTTATCGCCCGTATTGTCTTCCTTGATCGTATTGTCGTCATTTACTCCCCGAATCCTTAACCATTTTTTTTAATTCATTCAGTTTCACCAGTGCGTCCAGAGGGGTAATCGTATTGAGGTCCAGTTCCTTTAATTGTTGTTCTACCATTGACGGCCTTATGGGAGTGAACAGAGATATTTGGCTCTGATCTATTTGCCTGCCCGATCGTCTCTGGGCAAGTCTTGGTAACCGGTTTGGGGTCAGCTCGTTCGCTTCCAGATTCGCCAATATTTCACGTGACCGTTCGATTACTTCCATCGGTAATCCAGCCATTTGGGCAACGTGAATTCCGTACGAATTATCGGTCCCACCCGGAACAATTTTTCTTAAAAATATGATATCCGAATCCAGTTCTTCGACGGCAATATTATAGTTTTTTATTCTTGGGTATAGAACAGACAATTCCGTGAGCTCATGATAGTGGGTAGCGAACAATGTCTTTGCACGAATTTTTTTATCTTTATACAAATATTCTGTTACGGCCCAGGCAATTGCCAGGCCGTCAAACGTGCTCGTTCCTCTGCCGATTTCATCCAGCAAAACCAGACTTCGGTCACTGGCGTTGTGAAGAATATTTGCCGTTTCGTTCATTTCAACCAGAAAAGTGCTTTCACCACTGGCCAGATTGTCAGAGGCACCTACACGCGTAAATATTCGGTCCACTATCCCGATCTCGGCGTCCTCGGCCGGAACAAACGACCCGATCTGTGCCATAAAAACGATAAGACCGATTTGACGCAGAAAGGTCGATTTACCGGCCATATTCGGCCCAGTGATAATCCAGATCTGTTCCGTGTCGGGATCGAGAAATACATCATTCGGGACAAATTCATCTCCGGGTTTCATAAACTTTTCCACTACCGGATGTCTTCCGTTGCGGATCATCAGACTTTTTTTTCCGGTAATGACGGGTCGGATATACCTGTTTTTACGCGCCACACTGGTAAGGCTGCAAAGGCAATCCAATAGTGCGATCAATTCGCTGTTTTGCTGTATATCTCTGGTTCTGCGGGCAATTTTTTCCCGGATATCCTGAAGAAGCTCATATTCAAGCGCTTTTAACCGCTCTTCGGCGCCCAAAATCTTATCTTCCCGCTCCTTTAATTCCGGTGTAATAAAACGTTCCGCATTAACCAGCGTTTGCTTGCGGATATAATTCGTAGGAATTTTCGCAAAATGTATTTTAGATATTTCGATATAATATCCGAATACCTTGTTATAATTAATTTTTAGGGAAGAAATGCCCGTGCGCTGTCTTTCCTTTTCCTGCAATCCGGCAATCCACTCCTTGCCATGATGGGTCATTTGTTGCAACTCATCCAGGTCAACATGATAGCCGGTTTTAATCATACCCCCTTCGGTGATCGTTAACGGTGGATTATCTACAATCGCCTGATCAATCAATCCGGTGACATTAGGCAATGGTATCAATTTGCGGAACTGTTTTAACAGCGATTTGTGGCCGGAATGGATAATACGTTCAACCAGATCTGGGATCTTAAGTAATGCCTGTTTTAGACTGAGCAAATCCCGTGCGTTTGCTCTGCCCGTCGCTATCTTACCAATAAGCCGCTCGGTATCTGTAATTTCACGAAGAATAGCCTGCAGATCATGGAGCAGATCAGAATGCTCAATCAGATCAGCGATTACCGCTTGTCGTTCCGCGATTTTTTTACGGGATTTTAATGGCTGATTAATCCATTGACGCAGTAATCTGCCCCCCATGGCGGTAAGTGTCTCATCCAAAACATCAAGCAGTGTGTTACCGCCAATATCTTCGCGAAGGGTATGACGAATCTCAAGATTACGCCGGGTTGCCTCATCGAGCATCATATAATCGGAAAGGTTAAGGATTCTCAATTGGCGCAGATGATCGAGGGATGATTGGTAATTTTCGCGTAAATAATTTATGATCACCCCGGCGGCAATCATACCCCGATAAGTGTCGTTGAGTCCAAATCCCTTCAATGAATGGACTTTAAAGTGGTCTTTGAGAATATCAACCGCATAATCCTGACTAAAGATCCATTCATCCCTTGATGTAAGCAGGTATTTATCCAGATTTTCACACAATACCGTCAGCTGATCCTTTTGCGCTTTTTTTAGTAAGATTTCTTTGGGATTGAATGACGTCAATTGCGTTTTAATCTGGTTTTCGTTCAGCTCGCAAAGAAAGAATTCTCCTGTAGAGATATCCGCAAACGCCATTCCAGCCATGCTTTCTTCCAGAAATATGGCAGCCAGAAAATTATTGTTCTTATGATCCAACAGCTTTTCGGAAAGTGTGGCACCGGGGGTAATTATTTCAATCACATCCCGCTTTACAATACCTGTGGCCTGGCGAGGATCTTCAATCTGCTCGCATATTGCGACGCGATGACCGGCTTGTACCAGTTTGTGCAAATAATTGTCGAGTGCATGGTAAGGGAAACCTGCAAGGGGAACCTCAGCGCTTTTACCATGTGCGCGTTTGGTAAGGGCAATACCTAAAATTTTTGCAATAAGTTTCGCATCATCGTAAAAAGTCTCATAAAAATCCCCCATCCTGTAGAGTAATATTTTATCCCGGTGTTTGGCCTTGATCTGTAGATATTGCTCCATCAGGGGAGTTGCACTAGATCCTTTTTTTACCATAATTGACAGTAGCTTTTACGATGAGGATTTTTAGTTATGTAAAATCAGAGTTCCAACGGATTTATCGGGAGTGTAAAACCGAAGGTACTTCCTTCATGCAGTATACTTTTTACCCAAACTTCGCCATTATGCAGTTCAACGATTTCCCGGCAAATAGCCAATCCAAGACCTGTCCCTTTCAATTGGGCATCTTTCCCGGCTTCGGTTTGTGCATATTTATTGAATACTTTATTTAGTTCTTCTTTAGAAATTCCCACACCGGTATCGCTGACTGAAGCATTCGCAAACATTTGGACTTCACCCTTTTCATCTTTCTTCTTAAGCAAAATACTGGCAATTGTAATTATACCTTCCGGCGGGGTGAATTTTAGTGCATTGCTGAGATAATTACGTACGACCTGCTCCATTCGAAATTTATCAAATGACATATAAGGTATATTTTCATCCAGGTCTTTTACCAGTTTGATGTTTTTTTCTTTCGCAAGTACCTGATAATGGTCATATATCGTTTCCAATAGACCATTCAATGAATTTGTTTCCGGTTCAATATCCAGATGTCCCGCCTCAAGTTTAGAGGCAATCAGGAAATTATCAATCAGTTTCAGCAATTTATATACATTTTCCTTGGCTATCGTCAGAAGCTCGCCCTGTTCCTCATTGATCGAGCCAACCACTTCGGTCCTCACGATATCGACATATCCCTGGATAATATTCAATGGTGATCTCAGATCATGAACAATCATTGAATTAAAATCTGCGCGCATCCGTTCAATTCTCTTCTGATTCCGCAGATCCGCGAGTACGCCAAAAAAACCGATCTTCTCGGTTTGCTGGTAAAAGGGAGATGCATAAATCATAAATGGTATGACCTCGCCATCACTGGCCACAAGATCAATTTCCACACCGGCCAATTCCTCAGTGTGTTCACTCAACGGATCATTATCCGTCAGTGTCTGCGCGATCGCTTTTTCCAATTTTGGACGACTGGTTTCGGAGCAGAATTCATAGAATTCTTTGCCAAGCAATTTTTCGATTTCCCCGTATTTCATCATTTGGATCAGGCTGTTGTTCATATACAGGATTTTTCCTTCGGTATTACAGGTAACCAGTCCCATCGTCATGGTCTCAGCAAGCATACGATAACGGAGTTCAGATGTTTTTAATTTTTCAAACAATTCAGTATTCTCAATTACCACGGCAGCCTGGTTGGCGAAATATTCGATAGAACGAATGCGCTCAATAGAAGGCCGGCGCCTTTCTACCGGATCATTTAGCGAAATCATACCCAACTGCTTTCCGCGGCTCATAATCGGCACATAAACCCAGTCGTTGTCATTCCATTCACCACGCAACGAATCCTGTTCATTCCGGGATTTCTGCGTTAACCGGGTATGATCAAAAAAGAAACTCTTGCTGATATTTATGGAAACGTCCTGCCGGGATTTAAAGATCGGGTAGTTATCACCTTTTATCAGATTCTGATAATCCGCGTCTTTGATACCAAGTAACCCGACTGTTTTGTAGTTATCATCATAAGCGTTTTTTATATCCATAATTACAATATTCCAACCCAATGTCCGTCTGATGGCACCACATATTTTTTTCAGGATATTATCCAGAGCAATATCTAAGGTCAGTTCGGTTCCAATTTCAAAGATTCGTTCCAATTGTTTAATGGTCAGTTTTGCCTGTTTGAGAATACGATCCTCTTCCAGGGCACGTGTAGCAGATAGAATCAGCTTTGCCGAATCATCGATCTCTTTATTTAGAAATTTTTTAATAATACTCTCACGCCCGAGAGCAATATAACCGTGAATCTGATCAGCTACCTGAACCTGAAAAAGCACCACATTTTTAATCTGTTTACGTTCAAAACCGGGAAGCTGGCTGATTTCAGTTGCGATCTTATCATCCAGTAGATCAAGGATTTTTATTTTTAACTCTCCTGTGATCTTTTCGAAGGTGGGAAAATCTTTCAACATTAGGACCGGGGGTTTCTCTTTATCGATCAGATTTTCCTTGCGTTCACCTTTATACAGGTACTTTGGTGAGAGGAAGCGAAATCCCTCATGATAATTCAGATAGAGGCATAAATCGGCTGCAAGAACTTTCATCAGGTGCTGAGAGAGCTCGACTCAGAATTTCATCTTCGTTGGGTCGTTCAAAATAATTTTCAAAATCGGAGTCTTTCTTTGCGCCGTATTTTTGTAATCCATAGAACCTCCTAACCTCAGTCAGGCGGTGCGAGAGTGCCTGGCTGAAGGCTACGAGCGCAATCTCGTCTTCCGGATCAAGCAGTCGATCCATACCCAGAATGAGAACCCCTAATACATTCTCTTTATACTGAAGCCTGAACTGGCTCAGTTTCGCCGCTTTGATCCCTAGTTTTGGCAGACTTTGCAGAATTGGCGTTGAGGATACATCGCGTCCGATAAGATGTTCTTTATGTAATAGATACTGACGCCAAACGGGGCTATATTCAATTTTTTCTTTTATTCCCGCTCCCATACCATCGGGTGTAAAAACATTAAAATAATCAAATTCATTCGGTTGTCGTCCGGAAATGGCAAAAATCAGAAATAGTGGCCGGAAGGCACTCAGAATATAATCGGAAGCAACTTCACAGAGGTTTTCCAGCCCTTGGCTGATCATCAAATTGTAATTTGTTTCAACCAGTTTTCGCAGATTTGTTGCATGCTTAAGGGATTTGCCATAGTCTGATTCACGTAGAAGAATCTTCGTTTTTAATTCATTAAAATCATCATGAATAGATATGAACTCATTGACACCGGCTTTCATCGCTTCAAGGCGATCATTCAGACTTGGAGGACGATCTGCAAACAACATATAGACACCTGTGCGTAATTCATCAACCTGCATACGAAACTTTTTTATGAGTGCGAGTGTTTCATCAGTCAGAGCGGGAACCCAAAGGATAATATCCCGCGGATGTTTTTGGAGTGTACGTATGGATTGTTCGTTGGGCGGCAGATTTTCAATCGAATATCCCAATCCCTTGAGATTGGTAAATAGTTTTTGAAATAGCGAAGGATTTTCACTAATGATGGTCAAGTTTTTGTCGGTCAACGTTTATCCCCGGTTGCGTTGATAAATCAGATTTATACCTTCAAGATTCAAATCTGGCTCTATATGGTCAATACTGGGCGTACGGGCGGCAATCATATTGGCCAGTCCTCCGGTAGCGATCACCTTGGTCGAGGTACCAAATTCCTTTTTGATCATCCGGATCAATCCCGAGATCATTTCGATCGAACCATACATGATACCGCTTTGCATGCTTTCTTCGGTATTTCGCCCAATGAGCTGCGCCGGAAACTGCAATTCAATTTTAGGTAATCTGGCTGCCTTACGATGTAGGACCGAGGCGGCACTTTCGATACCCGGACAGATTATTCCCCCGATATAATCACCATTTGAATCGATACAATCAAAGGTAGTTGCCGTGCCGAAATCGAGTATAATAAGTGGCTGTCCATAGTGATACATTCCGGCCACTGCATTGCAGATCCGATCGGCTCCAACGGCTTTCGGATCAAGATATTTAATTTCCATTCCCAAATCCAGATCAGCTTCCACGATCAACGGATTCTGATGCAAATACTTGTCTATCATGCGTTTGAATGTCAGAGTCATTTCCGGCACGACAGAGGAGAGCCCGACGCCTTCTATGTCAGCGATTTTCTGTCCCGAGAGGTCGAATAATGTATTTATAGCGACCCAGAATTCATCCTCGGTTTTTAAATTGTTTGTTCCCAGACGCCAGCTGTGTGATAATTTTTGTTTTTGAAATAATCCAACCACAATATTTGTATTTCCAATATCAATCACGAGTAACATAATACATTTATCCGTTCAGAATTCTGCCCGAAACCAGCTGCTTCGTATTACCTTCTTCATTTTCATAGATCAGCAATCCCTGTTCACTGACATCGAGAATTTTACCTTTCTCAATTCCCAGTGGGGTTTCAATGTTATAAGTTTTGCCAAAGTGACGGCAACGTTGTTTCCATTCATAAATTACCGTACTATAATCTGTACGGGCAAAACGAATATAATTTCGCTCAAAATCAGAGATCAACTGAGCTGCCAGTTTTTCACGTTCATACTTTTTACCGGTTTCCGCGGACAGTGAGGTGGCCTGATTACGGAATTCCTCAGGAAGCTGGGCAATATCCTGATTTACATTCACACCCACACCGATGATCAGGTAATCGATCCATTTATGGCGGACAGTACTTTCGATCAGAATGCCTGCAAGTTTACGATCGCCAACCATGATATCATTTGGCCACTTTAGATTCAGGTCAATTCCCCCTGATTTTTCCAATATCAGATGCCTTTCGAGCGCGTTCACAATAATATTGGCGGTCGCAAGGGTCATGCTCTGAACCGCACTGGCTATCAGGTGTGGCCTGAGGATCAAACTCATCAGTACATTCGCACCTGCAGTGGAGGCCCAAACCCTACCCTGCTGGCCTTTTCCTGCAGTCTGATGATCACTGATTACTATCGTACCTTCAGGTGCCCCTTCTTTTGCCTGATCACGGGCATACCTGTTGGTTGAATCTACTTCCGGCAAAACATATAAATATTTACCAAAATAAGAAGTATTCAACCGCTGTTGAATCGATTCTTTTTTTAACATAAGATCACTTAGGCATGTTCAGATGATATTTAATTTACAATAGTTTACAAATAAAAAACAATGTTAAATTCATAAAAATCCATAATTAAGGGAGTTTGATGCCTGGAACTTGTATTAACTTGGGTATAATAAAACTAAGATTTGCGGTTTTATCATTTCCTCCAAAATGTGGTCGTCAACAGGATAATAACCGGGTAGATTTCGAGGCGACCGACCAGCATCATAAATGATAAGATCCATTTGCCGGTAGCCGGAATATGGGCATAGTTATCTGTCGGTCCCACCGAGCCGAGCCCCGGTCCGATATTTCCTATTGTTGCTGCCACGGAACCCAGTGCCGTCAGAATATCGAGACCCAGCATTGCCATAAGAATTACACCAATGACATAAATGACCATATATATGAGGAAAAAACCCGCGATATTACTGACGATCTCCCTTGGAATCGTCCGGTGTCCAATTCGCACAGGTAATACCGCACTGGGATGAATCAGTCTCCGAATCTCATTACGACCGAATTTCAGAAGTACCAGTGAGCGGATTATCTTCATGGCACCACCGGTCGAACCTGCACATCCACCGAGAAACATAAAGACAAAAAGCACCAGTTGTGAGGCAGCGCCCCATTGCTCGTAATCATCGGTGCCATATCCCGTGGTTGTAATAATCGATACCGACTGAAACAGGCTTTTCCGGATCGCATTTCCGGCCGAATAGTTATGAAATAAATAGATATCCAGACCAATGGCAAGAGTTCCGACACCAATCAGAAGCAGGAAGAATAGCGTTTCCGGGCTTTTGATGTAGGATTTTACGTCTCCCTTGAGTGCATTGTAATGTAATGAGAAATTGATCCCGGCAATGAGCATAAAGACGATAATGACATAGTCGATAAAAGCACTATTATAATATCCGACGCTGGTATTTTTAGTAGAAAACCCACCTGTGGCCATTGTTCCAAACGTGTGACACAATGAATCAAAAATATTCATTCCACCAAAATAAAGCAGTACGGCTTCGACCAGGCTGATGAGTATATATACTTCCCACAGAATTTTGGCCGTATCCTTGATCCGTGGACTGAGTTTGTCATGTTCCGGCCCTGGCACTTCTGCTTTATACAGCTGCATACCGCCCACCCCCAGAAGTGGCAGGATGGCAAGAGATAACAGAATGATGCCCATTCCACCCAGCCAATGGGTAAAAGAGCGCCAAAAAAGTAGGCCATGCGGCAGGATCTCGATATCTTGCAGGATCGTGGCTCCGGTTGTGGTAAAGCCGGACATGGTTTCAAAAAAGGCATCGGTAAAAGATGGAATATAACCTGAAAGATAGAACGGTAGTGCGCCAAAAAGAGCAAATCCGAGCCAAGCAAAGGTGACGAGTGCGAAACCTTCCCTGATCCGCAATTCATGTTTTATCCGGCAGGTGAAGAACAATAATGCACCGAAGACAGCCGTGATCCCGGCAGAAATAAGGAGTGGGATCAGGTCATCCTCACGATAGATGAGCGAAACGATAACCGGTAAGATCATTGTTGCTGCAAGAAAAATGATCAATGCACCAAGCAGATATAAGAGCGCTTTCAGGTTCATAATATTCTGGATAAAGGGGTACTCAGTTGAAAAACTTTTCAACCTCTTTTATTGCAGGTGGCAGGGCCACGACGACAACACGATCACCTTCCTGAATTTGAGAATTCCCAATTGGAATAAAAATATCTTCGCCACGAACCACGGCGCCCATCAACGCACCTTTTGGAAAACTCAGTTCTTTCAGGAGTTTGCGGGTTACTTTTGCGTTTGGTTGCGTAATAAATTCGATAATTTCAGCCGCAATCCCAGGAATGGATGCGATGCTGACGACCGATCCACGGCGAATGAATTTGAGGATATTATCCACGGTAACCATCTGTTTTGAGACAAAGGCATCGATCCCAATAGTCGGAATTATCGGGGTATAATCTGTTTTGTTGATCAATGAGATGATTCTCTGAACCTGCAGATGTTTCGCCATCAGGCAGGAAATGATATTCGTTTCATCATCTCCGGTAACCGCTATGAATGCATCCATATCGATAATGCCTTCAAGAGCAAGCAAATTGATATCGCGGCCATCGCCCTTTATCACCAATGATTTTTCCAGACGGTCGGCGAGAAGGTCGGTTTTATCGGCATTGGATTCAATAATTTTTACATTTACTTCGTCTTCCAGGTGATGGGCAATTTCAGCACCGGTTTGACCCCCTCCCAGGATCATAACATTTTCCATCCGGACATTTTCTTTGCCCGCAAGCCGTAGAATTTCTGCCATACTTTCACGGCGTGCAGTAACATATACCCGGTCACCATTCATAAAAATGTCTGAACCACGCGGAATTATGGTCCTGTCACGTCGTTGAATAGCCACTGTCCGGAAAGCCAAATCAGTATAGGAATCAACAACCTGTGCCAGCGTTTGCTCCAAAATCTGGCATTTATGGTCCAATTTGATCCCGACCAGAACCAATCTGCCATTTTCAAAATCAATAATATCGGTGGCAGCTGTTTGTTTGAGAAGTTTCACGACAGCCCCGGCCACTTCAGACTCCGGATGGATAATCATATCGATATGCATTTGGTTTGCATTTAACGGGCTTGTGTCTAGGGTAAATTCCGGGTTTCGGACCCGTGCTATCTTTTTTTCCACATTATATATATTAGCAATAATACAGGCGATAAGGTTCACTTCATCATTATTTGTAACCGCAACCAGAAGATCGGCTTTTTTTACACCGGCTTTTTCAAGTACTGAAAAACTGCTTCCGGTTCCAGCTATGACCTGGATGTCCAGATTATCCTGAGCCCGTTTAAGCCGTTGCTGATCATTTTCGATGAGCACCACGTCGTGTTTTTCATAACACAACATTTTTGCCAGGTTATAACCGACCTCACCGGCACCTACAATGATGATATACAAATTAGCACCTTATGCGAAAAGTTTGTTTAGGAGTTCGATCGCTTCTTTTATATCGTTTTGTGTCAGGTTTAAATATGTGACGAGGCGGATGCTTTTGGGACTAAACGGTATGACGAGAATATCGTTCTCTTTGAGCAGCCGGGTGATTTCAAAGGCATCTTTACCTGTACCACTAATATCAACAATGACAATATTGGTTTCAACTGTCTCCAGATTGACTTTAAATCCAGGCAGGGTTTGAAAAGTTTCTGCCAGTATACGCGCATGCTTATGATCGTCATTCAATCGTTCAAAATGATTTTCAACCGCAAATATGCATGCAGCGGCAAGAATTCCAATCTGGCGCATACCACCGCCATAAGCTTTACGATAAAAATGTGCTTTTTTAATAAATTCTTCCGACCCGACTACGATAGAACCCACAGGTGCACCGAGCCCTTTTGAAAAACACAGCGAAACAGAATCAAAATAAGAAGCATATTCCGCAAGTGTAATCCCTGTTGCCGAGGCTGCATTCCAAAGACGGGCACCATCCAGATGCATTTTCAACCTTTTTCCGCGGGCAAGCTGGGATATTTTTTTGATTTCATTTATGGGAAAGACCGTACCGCCGGCCCGATTATGGGTGTTCTCAAGACAAATCAAACTGGTTTGCGGATAATGATCATCAAACGGTCGGATCACCTCAGCCATCTGGTCGGCCGTCGGGTGACCATGCTTACCCACTATCGGATGTAACTGTACTCCGGAAAGCATTCCGGCAGCCCCTGATTCATAGTTAAAGATATGAGCATTGTAATCACAGATCACTTCCTGGCCAGGTTGGGTATGGGCATTAATTGAGATTTGATTAGCCTGTGTGCCGCTTGCAACAAAAAGTGCTGCCTCTTTCCCCAGCATTTCTGCAATCATATTTTGTAACTGATTGGCTGTCGGATCTTCCCCGAAGACATCATCGCCAACTTCAGCCTTAATCATAAAATCCCGCATAGCGGCTGTTGGCAGCGTGAAGGTATCACTGCGCAGATCAATCATTAGATTATGTACAGCCTTTCATATCTTTACAGAATATTAACTTAACCAAATTTTAAAATAGCTGCAAGCGTAGCACTTATTGCCCTTCCTATTCCTCCCGGCCTTGCTGACTTGAGGACCACTCAACCGGAATTTTTCTTGGGGTATCATGAAATATACAAACGTATCTCTTCTGATGGCGTCATTTTTTTTCTTTTTTCTTTTTCCTTTTCCCTTTTGCCTTTTTCCTTTTAACTTCATTTTTATTATCTTAAAATATAAATCATCAATTATAACCGGATCGAATACACCATGTTCGATAAAATATTGATCGCCAACCGTGGAGAAATTGCGCTCCGTATTGCGCGTACCTGTCGTGAAATGGGCATCCGGACTGTCGCTGTTTATTCTGAGATTGACCGAAAATCTCCCCATGTATATTTTGCCGATGAAGCCTACCCACTCACCGGAAAAACCTCGATCGAGACTTACCTGGATCAGGCAAAAGTGATCGAATTGTGTAAACGTTCAGGCTCACAGGCGATCCATCCCGGTTATGGCTTTCTCGCTGAAAACGCCGGGTTTGCCACCAAAGTGCGCGAGGCCGGACTGACGTTTATCGGCCCGCCGGCAAATGCCATTTCTCTGATGGGAAACAAAACAGCGGCACGTCAGAAAATGATCGCCGCCGGAGTGCCGGTCGTCCCCGGTACCGATCGCTCAATGCCGGAAGCGGAAGCTGAAAATTTTGCCCTCGATATTGGTCTTCCGGTTTTGATAAAAGCCGCAGCCGGCGGAGGCGGAAAAGGTATGCGGCGGGTTGATAAACCTGAAGAATTCAGATCAGCCTATCAGGCCGCACAGCGTGAGGCAGCGTCCGCTTTCGGAGATTCACAGGTATATATCGAAAAATATGTAAACGATCCCCGTCATATCGAATTTCAGATACTTGCCGACAATGATGGCCGGGTTATCCACCTCGGGGAACGGGAGTGTTCAATTCAGAGACGGCATCAGAAAATAATCGAGGAAGCACCGTCCAGTTTGCTCGATGATAATCTTCGTCAAGAAATGGGAAATGCGGCGGTTAAAGCTGCCGAAGCCTGTGGTTACAGGAATGCCGGAACGATCGAGTTTCTGGTCGACAGCGAAAAAAAATTTTATTTTCTTGAAATGAATACCCGTTTGCAGGTTGAACACCCGGTGACGGAAATGGTTACCGGATTGGACCTCGTATATGAACAGTTACTGATCTCTGCGGGGCAGCCAATGACGCTGCAAAAAAGTGTGACCTGTTTTGTAGGGCATGCGATTGAATGCCGGATTTATGCTGAAAATCCCGACGATAACTTTGCCCCCTCTCCCGGTACAATTCATCATATTCGTCAGGCTGGAGGGCCGGGTGTGCGTGAGGATGGAGGTATCGCCGCTGGAAATGAAATTACACTCTTCTATGATCCGATGATATCCAAACTATGCGCCTGGGGGCCGAATCGTACTGCCGCGATCGACCGGATGATACGGGCTTTAAGTGAATATGAACTGCAGGGTATCCACAGCACCATACCTTTCCTTATTCGTGTCCTCAGCCATCGCCGCTTCAGGGCCGGCGATTTTACCACAAATTTCATCGCAGAGGAACCGGGTTTATTCAGCAAAGATAAGGAAAAACTAAAAGTTGCGGCACTTGCAGCGGTTATTCTTCAACAGCAAAATAAAGATCGCGTGAAATTCAGCAGCAATTCCAACGATTACAACAGTAAATGGAAAATGATGAACCGTAGGGAGATCTTAGATTGACATTTGTGCAGGCAAAAAAAATGATGTTTAGAAAAATCGAATTTATTAAATGTTGTGCTCTAATTTTGACTAAATTTGGTTTATTCTTCGTGTTTTTTCTATGCATCTTGTCAATCCTGTCCCGAAGTGACTCCTTCGGTGTCATCCTGTTTAAAACGTCACAGAACGCATTACAAGAATGTTTATTGGTATGAAAATATTTGCCGAAACAAAAGACCATCTGCTTACATTTGAACAACAAGAAAAAAATGGGTCGAACCGCCTATTTTTTGACGACCAGTTGCTGAAATATGAGTTTCTGCCACTGGGAAACAACCGTTTCTCCTTGATTCATAATCACGCATCTCATTTATTGCACATCGTTCAGGAAAATGGCTTGTACCATGTACATATCGATGGAGAATATTTTGCTATCCGAGTGGAAGACGAACGGATGCGCGCCTTAAGAGAACTTGTTGCGCACAGTACGGTCAGACAGGGTGAACAAACGATTTATGCCCCCATTCCGGGACTGATTTTCCGTATCCTGGTTACAGAAGGTCAAAAAATTGCTGTCGGTGATCCCTTGGTCATTCTGGAAGCGATGAAGATGGAGAATGAAATACGTTCTGAGATTGAAGGATCTATTAAAAAGCTCATGATCGATTCCGGAAAACCGGTAGAAAAGGATCAGCCTTTGATGGTAATTTCTCAGGAAAGCGATGCATCGTGAGTACATTGAAATCCCGTTTTAAGCAATGGTTAAATCAGCAATTTTTACCGACGTTGGAAAAAATGCCGGAACGAAGACCAGAATTCAAAACTTCTTCAGAGATATCGATTGAACCCCTTTACTTACCCGATGAGGCCCGCGATTACATAAATGCCCTTGGTTTCCCGGGCGAATTTCCTTATACCCGGGGAATCCGTCCTTCGCTCTATCGCAGCCGTTTATGGACCATGCGGCAGTATGCGGGTTTTGGCAGCGCTGAGGCCACTAATCAACGGTTTCGCTATCTGCTTGCCAGCGGGACAACCGGACTTTCTGTGGCATTTGACCTGCCGACCCAAATGGGCTATGATTCCGATCACCCCCTCGCAGAAGGTGAAGTCGGAAAGGTCGGTGTGCCGGTTACTTCTCTGACGGACATGGAAATCTTATTCCGGGAGATTTCGCTGGCGAAGGTCAGCACGTCAATGACAATCAATTCAACTGCAGCAATTCTTCTGTCTTTTTATATCGCAATGGCTAAAAAGCAAGGTGCCGATCTTAAAAAATTGTCCGGCACGATTCAGAATGATATTCTTAAAGAATATATCGCCAGGGGAACCTATATATATCCACCGGACAAATCAATGCGACTGATTACGGATATTTTTCAATATTGCCATGAAAATTTACCACGCTGGAATACGATCAGTATTTCCGGCTATCATATCCGTGAGGCCGGTTCAACGGCCGTGCAGGAGATCGCCTTTACTTTTGCGAACGCTATCGCATATGTGGAAGCGGCCGTCAAAAAGGGTTTGAAAATAGACGATTTTGCCGGGCGGCTTTCATTTTTCTTTAATGCCCATAATGACTTTTTTGAGGAGATCGCCAAATTTCGTGCGGCACGACGAATCTGGGCAAAAATAATGAAGGACCGCTTTCATGCCGTAAAACCGGTCTCCCAGCAATTACGTTTTCATACACAAACCGGCGGGAGTACACTGACCGCCCAACAACCTTTCAATAATATCGTCCGGGTCACCATTCAGGCGATGGCCGCCGTTCTGGGAGGAACCCAATCGCTGCATACCAACTCTTTCGACGAGGCGATGGCTTTGCCTACGGAGGATTCAGTACGCGTCGCCCTGCGAACCCAGCAGATCATTGCCCATGAAAGTGGATTGGCTAATACGATTGATCCGATTGGCGGATCATATTATATCGAACAGACTCACGGACGCTGTAGAAAGTAAAACGTGGGCATACATCAAAAAAATCGATGACCTGGGCGGAGCCATTGAAGCGATTAAAAAAGGATATTTCCGGGATGAAATTTCTCGCAGCGCTTATGAATACCAGAAAAATGTAGAACGAGGTGAAACGGTTGTTGTTGGCCTAAATAGATTTCAGTCTGATACTGCTCAGATACCGGCAATCCTTAAAATTGATGAAAATATGATTCGTCAGCAGAAAAAACGTCTTGCAGCCTTAAGACACTCACGGGATCAAGAGGCTGTCAGGGAAAGCCTCGAGAAACTCGGCCAGGCTGCGGAGTCCACAAAAAATCTAATCCCCTACATCATAAATTGTGTCGAAAAGGATGCCACCCTTGGTGAAATTTCCGATGTATTGAGAAAGGTATTTGGGGTTTACCGGGAGACGTATTGACCAAATTTACAAATTGGGGGTATGGAGCGCCATGTACCGGTTGAATTGTAGAACCGTTGAATTGTTTAATCGTAAAAGACTGCGTTCTCCCGGTTAGTGTAAGAAAATCCTTTTTACAACTTTCTCCTTCTACTTCTTCGTCATATTGTCACTCTATTACGATTTTACTTTTATGCTCCCTTGCTCAAGAGTATGAAATCTTCCTCACTCATCACCAAATCTAAGCCGTTTTTTAAACTTATCGTACCATTCCGGTTTGATCAGAAATACCGCTATCCCCAGTAGTAGCAGGCCCGGGATTACAGGTAAGACAAGCCCCAGCAATCCTAAAAATATTAAACCAATGATCAGACCTATTTTTTGACCGGAGAATTTTATTATATCATACCAAAGCGGCTTTTTCTGTCCCATATTTTCCCTCAATCACATCACCTAAATAGTAAGAAAAATAACGGGGTTGATCTCAAAATTGAACCCACTTTTACCTTCTTTTACAGATAATTTATCACATCTGTCCGTATGCTATTTTCTGTTCAATAATCCTGATCTCAGTATGCGCTATCATTGTCTGTTTTACGGTCAAGGCAGCATAAAGATTCAATAGGATAAGGATATATTTTTTCAAGAAGCTGAATTGTCCATGATTTTGACCGGCTGTTCTATTCATATAAAATCAAACAAAAATTGTGACGCGGATATTTTAAAATTAAACCTGATTTTGACTTATTGGTGCCCTGAAATTCGAATGCACCGGGACATCCTCTTCTTCAAACCATCGATGGACGACTCGATATCCGATCAGCCTAAATTTATTTCTTAATATTTGTGCTTCCGATCACATAAACCACACGATAACAATTGTACTATACAGAATAATACATGGGGCTGTAGCTCAGTTGGGAGAGCGCTTGAATCTTTTGATTCAAGAGGTCAGAAGTTCAATCCTTCTCGGCTCCACCATAAGCAGTACTTAATTTCTTACCATAATGTTCCTTCAGTCTCCATATCCCACTATCCTCTGATAATATTTACAGATATGTCTAAACCATCGCTGAGATAGTTTTATATGCTTTCCATTAATATATTTTGGGTTATATTCCTACACCGATCATACACGGGAAAAGTCGGTCATTTAAAAAAAAAATCGCTATTATTGTACCTCTGGTCACAAGAATCTCTCCAATTTTATATATAATTAATATTGAAACCCTTCAGAAAAAAAATCCAGCTACCGGAGGTACTTAGATGAGTCCAAGGTCTGCGTTCAATATCTTTATTCACGACAAATTCACCCATGGCAATTTTTATTTCAACCCCTTAGAACATGTTGATTTGGGTGGCGATACGGTTCTATTTATTTTACTTCTGGATGATCTGATGGATGATGAACAAAAAATGCCCGATTCATTGTGTGGTTTATTAAATATGCCGATTAATTCTTCCTATGCAAGCGCTGCTCACAAGATCGTTTCGGAAATGGATATATAACAAATATTTTTTCAGGTATAAGTTTTATATCAGGTTTCATTGATTTCATTAGTGCATAACCGGCCAAAAAATTATCATCAATTAACCAAATAACCATCAATAATCAATTATAGATTTTAGAAACAGGTGAATATTCAGGTTCTGAATCAATATTTGTTTTTGGAATAATTTCACTCAGGGAACCATGAGAAGCATTTTAAAATTTGTTCATTCCATCGAATAATATTTAAGTTATATTTCAGATTTGTAATCTGAAGATCTAACAATATCAGTATATGACTAATACCAATAACGCCAAAATTATATCCAAGGCTATATTTTCCAAATTCAGCGATTAAATCATTTGGCCATTAAATAATCATTTTTTTTCAGACATATTATGCCATAATGCAATGGCAATGGCAATCAGGGCAATATTGGTACAGGTCCGAGAGAGTCCCTCTGCACCGAGTGTTCCGAAAAAATATCCCTCACCAAGAATTACAGCGATAACAGCAAATACAAAACTAATTGCTGATAGACCAATTAATACGAGTACTAAATTTTTCATACGACTATTCTCCTATAAAGTATACTGCCCTCGGTTGGCCCGGGGGAACACTTCCGTGCCAGAAAAACCGTTACCTGCAAATCCAGTTTATTATTATGCCCCTACAGCCCGGGATATTGATCATAGTTTTTGCTGAAATACACCTTTGTAAAACTGTAACAAATGCATACAAGCCGACCCGTCTTGACGATCGATATATTACCTGTTTTGATCCGGCGATATAAACTGATAGAGGGTGGTTAATATTTTTCAACTTTGTATTGAGATATGTCAATATGTTCTTCTATAACGCATTAAGATACATCATCAGACATGGATTGTCAAAGAAGAAAATAGAATGAGTCACGGGCGCCTTTCTTGGAATTTTCAGAATATAGCAGGTAATAGAGTCTCGCAGAAACAATTGCCCATGAAATTTGAACACGGCCTATTAACGAGGAAGACACTTCAGTATTTTTTTTTGCGGGAAGAGTCATGGTTTTATTTTTTCGCCCGGCTTGATAAAGTAGAGATCAGTAGCAAAGACGCAAATATAATCCCTGTAAACCGGTATGCACTTGGAATTTAACTGGATAATATACTCATTCTTTTGACATTATGGTGACAATTTCGATTTTTCATCAGACTTATATTTCAATCAGAAGTTTGAGAGAATCATGAAAAAAATCATCGTTGTATATATACTTTGTCTTTCCTTTTTGGGGTGTGATATGAGTATGAATTTTTTTCCTGGTAATCGGCAGGATCTCTATCCTCCGGCTGAATGCATTGCCGGATGGGGCAACTTTTATGCAGAGTTTGTCGTTTACGATTCACTTTCTTTTACACCCATTGATTCTGCAACTTGTTTTCCCGAGGGAAATGGAGAAAGATATACGGATACAACAGGGAAAGTAAACCTGTTTGTATATAGATGCCTAGGCTCTGATTCGTTGTGGCCCAACGTGAACATTATTAAAGACTCCTATAAGACAAAATCATTAAGATACTTATTTACCCAGGATAAGGACTCTCCCCCCTCACATACAGTTTATTTATCACCAGAGTAAATTTTGCAGATGATTATATTTAATTAGGTTAGTATTTTTACAATGGCGATATATAAGATTATGCACTTTAATTTAGATGGTTTGTTTTTTTCCACGAAATTCTATGATGAATTTTAAATATAGTTAATCGAAAATAGATTCAGTCGATCAGCAGCGAAAAATCGAAGACCGGAGCCGAGTGGGTGATTGCCCCAACGGAAATATAATCCACGCCGCAAAGGGCTATTTCACGCACATTTCCGAGGTTGACGCCACCAGAAACCTCCACTTCGACCTGATGATTGATCAGCTTAACCGCTTCCTTAATTTCCGGAATGGTCATATTATCCAGCATAACCCTCTGAATATTACAACATAATGCTTCGTGAACCTCATCCATATTCCGGGTCTCCACTTCGATCTTTATTTTTCTGCCAATCTCTTTCAAATGCGTTTCTGTTGCCATAACAGCCTGCAGGATTCCACCCGCCGCACGAATGTGATTTTCTTTGATCAACACCATATCATAGAGCCCCATACGATGGTTCTCACCGCCTCCGGCCACAACTGCATTTTTTTCCAGCCGCCTTAAAAGCGGTGTGGTCTTTCTGGTGTCAATGATCTTGGCGTTCGTATTACGTATCAGACCAACAAATTTTCCGGTCAGGGTCGCAATTCCCGATAAATGGCCCAGAAAATTCAGGGCGACCCGTTCGGCAGAAAGAACAGATCTCACCGATCCTTCAATCACCATGACCACTGCCTCAGGTTCGACATGTATCCCGTCTTCGAAATCGATCTTTACTTTCAAGGTCCGATCAACCGCATAAAAAACCTCGCGGGTAATTTCTGTTCCGGCAAGGATGCCCGCCTGTTTGGTAAATATGCGCCCTTCACCGAGCATTTCCACAGGAATAGTCAGCTGCTGAAGTCAGATCGCCAGAACCGAGATCTTCTTCCAACACATTTCTCACCAATTCTAACATATAGTTTTTGCCTGACATAAAAGGATTTCCTATATTCAAACCAAAATTAAATCCATGATTCAATATTGCAATTTGGGGAACGCGCACAACCCAGCAGATAGCCGTCTACAGATTCTTCCTAAGAGATCATAAAATCTACTGGAATAATAATAATATAATGAATATATGGAAGCTAAAACGATAAAATATGTAAACAAAGAAATCAGTTGGTTATCGTTCAACGCACGGGTGCTTCAGGAGGCTGAAGATCCGTCGGTTCCGCTTATCGAACGGCTGAAATTTCTGGGGATATGTTCCTCTAACCTTGATGAATTTTACCGTGTCCGTGTTGCTACCCTCCGGCGACTGGCGCCGTTAGGTAAAAAAACACGTAAACTTATTGGTGAAAATCCCGAAAAAATACTGAAAGAGATCAACCTGATAACGCAGAAGCAGCACAAAAAGTTTGATACGATTTACCGAATGATCATCGATCAGTTAAAAAAAGAAGATATTTATATCCTCAATGAACAACAACTCAGCCCGGAGCAGCATAACTTTGTTCTGAATTATTTCCGCTCGACTGTCCGTTCCCTTTTATTCCCGATCATGCTCGACCAGATCGATGGTTTTCCTGAACTTCGGGATCGAATGATCTACCTGGCTATACACCTCTGGCGTAGCGACGATTCCTCTAAGTCAAAATATGCCATTATTGAAATTCCTTCAGATGTCCTTCCCCGTTTTTTAATCCTGCCGCGGGAGGGAAAAAAGCAATTTGTTATTTTACTGGATGATATTATCCGCGCTGGTCTCAGCGATATATTTGCTATTTTCCCACAAGATAACTTTGATGCTTTTACCATAAAAGTTACGCGTGATGCCGAACTGGATATTAACGACGATTTCTCGGAAAGCTATATCGAAAAACTCAACAAAAGTCTGAAGCAGCGGAAGGAAGGGAATCCGGTCCGCTTAATTTACGATGAACAAATTTCAGCGCCGCTGCTTGATCTGATTAAATCGCGTCTGAAAATTTCAAAAAATGATTTAATTTTCGCCGGTTCCAGATATCATAATAACCGTGATTTCATGAATTTTCCAAAACTCGGTGCTCGCCATCTCACCTATAAAGATATAAACCTTTTAGGACTAAATGAATTTAATATGCGGACGGGCATGTTCAGGATTATTAAGCACAAAGACGTATTGCTTCATTTTCCTTATCACAGATTTGATCATATTATCGATCTCCTGCGCGAGGCTTCCATCGATCCAAAAGTCACTTCAATCAAACTTACTGTGTATCGGGTGGCCAGAAATTCAAGTGTGCTGAATGCCTTAATTAATGCGGTTCGTAACGGTAAAACCGTTGTCGCGGTACTTGAACTGCAGGCCAGATTTGATGAGGAGGTCAACATATACTGGGCAAACCGATTGCAGGATGAAGGGGTGAGGGTTATTTTTGGTATACAGGGCCTCAAAGTACATTCAAAACTTTGTCTGATAACCCGCCATGAAAAGCAAAAAGCCGTATCTTATGCCATGATTGGTACCGGGAACTTTAATGAAAGCACAGCCAAAGTGTATAGTGATCATACACTTTTAACCGCAGATAAGCGATTAACCGGTGAAATAAAAACTATTTTTGAGTTTTTGGAAAATACGTATAAAGTAAGCCGTTTTAAACATCTGATTGTCTCGCCAAATTTCATGCGTCCACGGTTAAAAAAGCTGATCAAGATTGAAATAAAAAATGCAAAGGCCGGTAAACCGGCATATATTATATTTAAAGTAAATAATTTAGTAGACAGTTCAATTATCGATTTATTGTATGAGGCGAGTGCTGCCGGGGTTAAGATTAAACTGATTGTTCGTGGCATGTTCTCCCTGGTACCGGGAATTCCTGAGATTAGTGAGAATATCGAAGCGATAAGTATCGTTGACCAGTTTCTGGAACATAGCCGCATTTATATTTTCTGTAATAACGATTTGCCAAAATACTATATATCTTCTGCTGATCTGATGGGCCGCAATATTGACCGGCGTATCGAGGTAACCTGTCCGATATACGATCCCGATATACAGAAACAACTTCAGGATTTTATCGACATTCAGTTGAAGGATAACGTACGTGCGCGGGTTCTGAATGCCGCACAGAATAATTGCATAAAAGATGCCAGATCAAAGATAAAACTACGTGCCCAGACGGAAATATATGCGTATCTGAAACAACAATCGGTTAAAGCGCTAGAATCTGATGACGTGTAGGGTCCAATTCCAGTCCATCAATTAATTGACCAATAAAGCCCGGACCAAATTTATTGAGATAGTAAACAATCGACACAAATCTTTCCTGCGGTTGCTCGAGTGGAAATATTGATGCATGGATCTGCTCAAGATGATTAAGCAGCGTTTTTTCTTTCTGTTCGACCGCCTGCAATAAACGAGTTTCCAATTGTTCGACCTGGTTTTCTATCCGTTGTCCGGTTTTTTCGGCAACCGGGATCAGCGTCGGATCAACCTGATTGACATAATCCCTAATTTCGATAAATGTTTTATTAATCGTATCCCGCCATGTTGAAAAACGCTGCTTATCCAGCTGGTTTTTCTGAAAATAATGATCGATAAAGTCTTTCATTTTTAAAGCTGGAGAGGTTATATCGGCACCGTGTTTACGGATAAATCTCCCTATTTTGGGCTCGATAATCGTCGCAGAAAGACGGGGATATACAACCGGAAAGGCAACATTCATCTCGTCAAATATTTTCCTTATTTGTGCCCAGTACGCTATCTCGGAAGGTCCGGCCACATATGCCGCAACCGGTAGCAGCCAGCCTCTGGAATACAGGGCGGCTTGCCACCGCCGTCGAAAAACGATGCGGTTCATTTTGAAGTAGGTTTTTTAAAGCTTGAGTCTCCCACTTTTCGGGACGATCCTTCAAATAATAACTGCCGTTTTCATGATAAATATGCTGGCGTTGGAGATTTTCATCTTCATAATGTACAAAGGTCTTTCCGGGGATATCCGGTACCTGAGCCGGATAACCATCCGACTCAATCTGACGACTCACTCCGTAAATGCATTACTTACCGGTTCAATCTGGTCAAACCATTTTAAGTAAAATGCCTTTCCAATATTTTTTACTTCTGCATCACCCGGTTCAAATGTCAGCAATCCCGTCGCGGAAAATATCTCCCGGAATAAATCAATCGTCACTGCAGTCCACGACCTTCCGGTCTGATAATATGCACGCAGTTGCGTAAAAAGATCCCTGCTAAATTCGGATGCGAGCATAGCCCCATGAATTTTTGCGATCGCATCATCAATATTTTCTTCAAACTGATAATGTCTGATTGACTTATGAATCTGATCCTTTCCCTCATATGGAATCTGCATCGGCAGCATATTCTGGTCCCAAATACCTGCATGTCTGATCTCTTCAAAATCGTGATCCTCTGTCTCCATCCAGAAAACAGGAATAAAGTTAAATCCGGTATTCAGACTGTTCATTTGCTCTGCGAGTTTTACTGTGGTCATCGCTTTATATATGGTGTACATAGGTGTCAGTAAAAATCCCAGTTGCTGACCGGTAATAATAATCACACTGTTTGGTTCTTCCAATTTCGACAGAGATTTCCTGACATTTTCTGAATGGCACGGCGTATTCTGTTTCGCCAGCACGCTTTTCATCTGTGTATGTATAGAAGCGCCTACAGGCAGATTTTTAGCGGCATTTTTTAGCGTTTCATTTGTAAATGCGGGCAGATATTTAAGTATTACATCGGAACCCCCGAGAAAATCATAGAAAAATTTATTATAAAGGACGGTTTGCAGATTTTGCACTATATTTTCGCTTTCTTTCCGATGATCAACAGCCGCGGGGTATCGTTTTTAAAAGGAATACCGGTGTAATCTCCGAATACTTTTTCGATTTTCAAGTGTTCCGCTTCAAGCATACAAAAAATCTCTTCCGGCTTATACATTTTCACGGATTCAAAGAATTTCACTTTTCTACCATGCTTTTCGATTCTTATTTCTTTTTCTACCCGCTGATCTACGATCTTCCGTTCCAGTTGAATATCAATGTTATTCACATAATCCTGCTGAAATTCTACCAGATTTTCGACAACATGTCGTTCATTGAGATAGTCGAACACAAAATATCCTTGCGTTTTTAAAACCCGGTGAAATTGACCGAATACCTGCTGATTTTCATGATCCGAATCAAAATAACCGAAGGAAGTGAACAAATTAAGCAGTACATCAAATTCTCTTAAAAACGGTAATGCACGCATATCCGCCTGGACAAATTTCGGACCATGAGAAGGATCGGCATTGAATTTAGCAATTTCAAGCAGTGTTCTCGATAAATCAACCCCGACGACCCGGAATCCCTGTGATGCCAGCAACAGCGCGTGCCGACCCTGTCCACAGCAAAGATCAAGTGTTAGATGGTGGTGATCAATGGGGATATTTTCCTTGATGAGATCCAATAGCGTTTCTGCTTCTTGTTCATCGCGGTGGGCGTAAACCGTAAGGTATTCATTTCCAAACCAGTTCTATACCAGTCTTTATCTCTTACAACCATCGATGATCTTTATACCAATTAAGGGTTTCTCTAATTCCGTCTTCCAGAGTAATTTCCGATTCAAAGCCCAGCTCCTTGCGGGCCTTATCCGGAGAGCAGGTCCAAAAATCCTGTTTCATTTCAATGATTTTCTGATGATTCACCAGGGCAGGTTTACCGGTAACCCTGGAAACGGCTTCACTTATACTGGCGACTCCTTTGATCACGATGATCGGTACCGGGATTCTGATTCCCTTTTTTCCAAGTGTACGAAGCGTAATTTCCGAGATTTCCCTCCATGAATACGGTTTTGAACTGGTAAGAAAATACGTTTTCCCTTCTGCTGCTGAATTCTCTGCCGCGATTAAAATACCGCGCACAAGATCGCGGACATGAATCAAACTCAAATATTTATCCACGCCACCCAGACTGGGGTATGATACCTTTTTTAACGGTACGAAAGAATTCCAGGATATCGGTCTCACGCGGTCCGTAGACGGCAGGCGGCCGCAAATTAGAGATCTTTATCTTATCGATAAATTGCATGACATACTGTTCACCCGCTAATTTACTCTTCCCATAATAGGTGAGTGGATTTGCAGGATGCGTTTCATCGATCGGGATCATGGTGGGGCTTGGACCTACGGCCGCTTGAGAACTGATATTAACGAACCTTTTTATCTGTCCGGAATTTTCCACGCAAACATCCATGAGATTTCTGGTACCTTCAAAATTTCCCGCAAAATATTCGGCCTCGGTGCGGGCTTTGGTCACGCCTGCCACATGATAAATATACCCGCAATCTTCGATACCACGCCTGAGTGAATTTTTATCTTTTAAGGAACCATAAAAGCATTCGACCTCCAGATCAGCAATCCAGCGCAAGTTGCTTGTTTTTCTGACCAGACAGCGTACCTGATATCCCTTTTCGAGCAGTTTTTCAACTAAGAAACTGCCGACAAAACCGGTTCCACCGGTCACAAATACCTTCATTCCTTTTCCTGACCTTTTTTACCCGTTTAACAGACTAAAAAACAATAGCATATTATACTTAACTTTACTATATTTCGCAAATTAAATGTCCTTACCCTAAACCCGTTAATACCGTCATTTTTTCCAAATGGAGGAGGATTTTTGGATTTATTCGAGAAGTGTTTCAATTTTACACGTGCAGATGAAATAAAGGCACAGGGATTCTATCCCTACTTTCGTCCGATACAGGAGAACGAAGGTCCGGTCGTGCAGATCGAAGGGCGGAAAGTCGTTATGGCCGGTTCTAACAATTACCTTGGCCTGACGGCGCATCCAAAAGTTAAAGAAGCGGCACTGGCTGCGATCACCAAATATGGTACCGGATGTTCCGGATCACGCTATTTAACCGGAACAATTGACCTGCATATTGAACTCGAAGAAAAGATGGCAAAATTTTTCAGAAGAGAAGCGGTTCTACTTTTCAGTACCGGCTATCAGACCGCACAGGGTATTATTCCCACCCTGGTTCAACGCGGTGAGTATGTTATTTCTGATCGTGATAATCATGCCTGTATCGTAGCAGGTAATCTGATGTCCAAAGCCATCACGGCAGATGTATTGCGTTACAAGCATAATGACATGGATGATCTGGAACGCGTTATCAAACGTGTCCCGCATGAAAGTCCTAAATTAATCGTCAGTGACGGCGTTTTCAGCACCGGTGGTGAAATTGTTGATTTACCAAGACTTAAATGCTATCGCCAAAGATCACAATGCAAGAATTCTGATTGACGATGCCCATTCCGTCGGTGTTATTGGCGAAGGGTGGCCGCGGCACTCCCAGTGAATTCGGTCTGGTGGATGAAATCGACCTTACCATGGGTACATTTAGCAAGACATTTGCCTCACTCGGCGGATTCGTTGCCGGTGATGCCAAAGTGATCGATTATATCAAGCATCATTCTGCTGCCCTGATTTTTAGTGCATCACCGACCCCGTCATCGGTGGCCGCAGCCATGGCCGCACTTGAAATTCTGATCGAAGAACCCTGGCGGGTTAAAAAATTAACCGATAATGCCAATAAGATCCGGACCGAATTGATCGCAGCCGGTTTCAATATAATTCCCGGCAGAACCGGTATCGTCCCGGTTATCGTCGGTGATGATCTGTTGGCTTTTAAAATGTGGCGCATGCTCTACGATGACGGTGTTTTTGTCAATGTATTCATTTCGCCTGGTGTACCGCAGGGAAGACAAATGATGCGCACCAGTTATATGTCGTCGCATGAAGATGAGCATCTCGACCTTATTATCAAGGCCTTCAAAAAGAACGGGAAAAGCCTGGGTCTGATCTGATCAGTAAATTTAGGATAAAAAGGCATATCGGTAAAGCCGGTATGCTTTTTTATATCAGGAGATATGAACATGGGTACCATTGACCTTAAAATTGTCCGGAATAATAAAGAACTCATCGAGTTTATCAAACTACCCTGGAAGATCTATAAGAATGATCCGAACTGGGTTCCGCCACTGATCATCGATCGTAAGAAACTGCTCGACAAAAAAAAGAATCCGTTTTTCCAGCATGCAGAAATGGAGATGTTTCTGGCCTATAGAGATGGTGAACCGGTTGGCCGGATTGCTGGTATCACCAATGAAAACCACAATAAATTTCAGGAAGACAACGTGGGTTTTTTTGGTTTTTTTGAATCGATTGACGATCCTGAAGTTACCGCCGTTTTGTTCGATAAGGTAAAGGAATGGTTGAGAAGAAAGGGTAAAGATGGCATAATGGGTCCTTTTAATCCTTCAACCAACGATGAAGTTGGTTTACTGATAGAAGGATTTGATTCACCACCCTATGTCATGATGTGTCATAATCCGGCGTACTATCAGAAACTACTGGAAGATTGCGGATTGAAAAAGGCAAAAGATCTGTATGCCTGGTACCTTGATATCCGCAACTATAAGATCCCTGAACGATTGCTCAATATCGCTCAAAAATCGCTGGCACGTTACAATATTACCCTGCGTAATCTGAAAATCAAGGATCTGCAGAGTGAACTGAAACTGGTACTTGAAGTCTATAACAATGCCTGGAGTAAAAACTGGGGTTTTGTACCCATGACCACCGAAGAAATCCTGCATGCAGCAAATGATCTTAAACAGATTGCCGATGAGGAATTTTTACTGCTGGCCGAAAAAGATGGCAAACCCGTTGGCTTTTCGGTCACACTGCCCAATATCAATGAAATCCTGATAAATATCCGTAATGGAAAATTATTTCCGACCGGGTTGTTCAAATTACTGACCGGTATGAAGAAAATCAGGAATGTACGGGTGGTTATGCTTGGCGTTGTGAAAGACCTTCAGAAAGCAGGTTTGGGATCCATTTTTTATGTGGAAACATTGCGGCGTGCCATGGAACGCGGACTTGATGGTGGTGAGATGTCCTGGATCCTGGAGGATAATTATCCGATGAACAGTGCGATTGAAATGTTTGGTTCAAAATGCCACAAAACTTACCGAATTTATCACGATCGATTATAAAAAAAGGGCCGGAATCAATCGTGATCCCGACCCTTATCTTTATCTTTTAACGATCGTGTTGTCTTTATTTAATACTCATCCTCATGATAAAAATCTGAATCCGCTGTAAATGCGGTTGAATTGAATTTTTTCTCTTTTTGGCAAAAGTCAAAAAATTCACAATCATGGCATTCGTAATCATCACAATTTTCCATATCTTCACAGGTACCGTTCAGGTCAAGAACAATACTCTCGCGATAACACAGATTGTCATGGTTAAAATGGCATTCCGTACATCCACAGGTTAGGTTTTCAAAGTAGCTCATAAGGAACCTCCTTATGCTGGATATTTTCTTGTGCTGGTCTAATTAAAATCAGCTTTATCATGTTCACGTAAGTATTTTGATCCTTCTTCAAGCAATTCCTTTTCTTCATCGGTCAGTTTCAGATAACCGACACGGTTTATTTTGTCAAGTAGTTCATCGATTTTTCGCCGGTAATATTCAACCTTTTCCTGGTCATATGTACTTCCGCTGGTAAAGGTTTTTTTCTGCTTATCCTGGTTTTGAAAAATAGTTTTGAGACGGCGCAGATCAAATTTTTGCCCATATTTTAAATAGATAAAACCGACAACCACACCACCCAGATGGGCTGCATGGGCGATACCATCTCCCTGGGCATTCCAGGTGGAGAAAAAGGTGATCATGACCATAAAACCGACCAGATATTTCACCTTTATCGGAATAGGAAACGGGAAAACGATCACTTCCCGATTCGGATAATTCAGCGCATAGGCCAGCATAATGCCATAAATTGCTCCGGAAGCACCGACAGTCGGAGGATAATTGGGAACAGTTGGCGTCAAAAGAATATTGAGTAATCCACCACCAATACCACAAATAAAATAATATTTTACAAATTCGCGCGATCCCCACTGCATTTCAAGTTCGGTTCCGAACATCCAGAAAATGAACATATTCATAAAAATATGCCAGATCCCCCCGTGGAGAAACATATAACTTACCAGTTGCCATATTTTGAATTCATGGATGACATCATAACCCTGGAGGCCAAAATTATATGAAAGAAAAGCGTTGATACCCGGATTCATCCATTGCATCAGAAAAATAATGCCATTGGCAAATAAAATATTTTTTACCGCCGGGGTCAGCGGTGCGCCAAATCCAAATCTGGGTCTTTGATTATACATTTATTTTACCAATTTCTTTTTTGCTTCATGCAGTTTAAGGTAAAAAGCAAAAAAACACCCATTTCTTCAAGAATGTCTTCGCTTTTTTCCTTTTTACTTAAAATACAGTCCGATTTTATCTAATCTATTCATTTGTATTAGTACGCTCTGGCAAATATCACCCGCAGTTCAGATTCCGAGCCACAAACCATACACGATCCTTTATTGCCGGTCTGATCAAATGGGATCAACCGAATCGTTGCCTTGGTTTCTTCTTTTACCTTTTCCTCACATTCTGCCGAACCACACCAGTGGGTCAGATAAAATCCGTTATTTGCATCAATACGTTGTTTGAATGCCTCGTAGTCGGAAATTTCGAAGGTATTCTCATCGCGCATGAGGCGCGCTTTTTCAACCAACCTTGCCTGCATGCTAACTAATTCAGATTCAATTTTGTTCCTTAAATCATCAATACCGACAAATTGCTTTTCTCTGGTATCGCGCGGTACCAAAACGATCTTATTCTCCTCAACATCCCGCGGTCCTATTTCAATTCTTAACGGGATGCCCTGCATTTCCCACTCATTATATTTATAACCCGGTTTGTATTGCTCACGATCATCAAGGATGATATCCACAGCGCCCTTCAACATACTGTGCACCTGTTCCGCAAATTGCATCACCTGAATTTTCTGATCTTCGCTCTTCCAGATCGGGATGATCACAACCTGTTTTGTAGCCATTTGCGGTGGCAGTACCAACCCATTGTCATCACTATGTGTCATAATCAGGGCACCGATCAGGCGGGTGCTAACTCCCCATGATGTTGCCCAGACCAGACTTTTGTTGTCCATCCTGATCCTGAAATTTTACATCAAAGGCTTTGGCAAAATTTTGACCCAGATTATGGGACGTTCCTGCCTGAAGTGCTTTTTTATCCTGCATCATCGCTTCAATACAATAGGTATGTAAGTGCGCCGGCAAATTTTTCCGATTCAGATTTTTTTCCAACCAAAACCGGAATGGCCAGATATTCTTCGGCAAATTTCCGGTATATTTCAAGAATCAAACGGGTTTCCTCGTCTCCGCCTCCTCATAGTTCGCATGGGCCGTATGGCCTTCCTGCCATAAAAATTCGGTTGTACGCAGAAACAAACGGGTACGCATTTCCCAGCGAACAACATTGGCCCATTGATTAATCAGGATCGGCAGATCACGATAACTCATGATCCACTTTTTGTACATACTCCAGATAATCGTCTCCGAAGTCGGTCGAATATACAGGTTTTCTTCCAGTTTTTCACCACCGCCATGCGTAACAACAGCACATTCCGGTGAAAACCCTCAACATGTTCCGCCTCTTTTTGCATGAAACTTTCCGGTATAAAAAGCGGAAAATAGGCATTAACATGGCCGGTTTCTTTAAACATCTTATCCAGATAACTTTGCATTTTTTCCCAGATTGCATATCCATTGGGTCGGATGACCATACAGCCTTTTACCGGAGAATAGTCTGCCAGTTTTCCCTGAATAATAACATCCGTATACCAGCGTGAATAATCACTTCTCGTTTCGTAATTCTTTCAGCCATTCACATATCCATTCGTATTCGGTATGTATGCGTAACATTTCAATCCGCTAAAGTACGCCTGGAGGGAATCGAACCCCCAACCTTTGGAACCGGAATCCAACGCTCTATCCAATTGAGCTACAGGCGCATAAAAACAACATTTACAGAGGCGCAAATATATCGAACGACCTTATGAATGTCAAGTAAAACAGCCTTTTGACTAAAAATTATTAATCAGTCCTACGTGAATTTTTCCGGTGGAAAAAGAATCGCCACGTCCCAAGCCATAATCTACACCCATAATACCAAGCGGCGTGTTGAACCGCACCCCAATCCCGATACCACTGAAAATATCCTCTTTGGTCCCACCGGTATCTTTATAATCATAGAATCCCCAGTCGTTAAATACAAAAATACGTGCATCCCGACCGGCGAGAAACCTGTACTCAAGATTTAGATAGGAAACGGTTGTCCCATGGAACTGGTCCTCCCGATACCCGCGAACAGTTCTTGCCCCACCAAACCAGTAATGATCGGTCAGTTGCAATCTGTCTTCACTACTCTTGACCTGAGCAGCGGTAAGTTTTAAAAAGAAAACCTGACTGTCCCACAGCGGCTGGATATATTCCAGAGTAATCCTCAGTTTCTGAATATCTTCCTGAGCTGCCAAACCATCTTCGCTGAAAAGGTAGTCCGGTCCCTGATTTTGCTTGAATCCAAAACCATAAAAAGTATCATAATATAAACCACGTCGCGGGTTTACAGGATAATCCCGGGTATCATAAATAATGCCTGCTTCACCGCTGATAATTCTGTTCCGGGCAAGTCGTTGCTCTCTGCTTGCTATTGAATCCGGACTAAAACTGTTATGGTTAAATGCAAAACTGATCCTGAAATTGCCGGAGAGACGAAGTAGACTACTCAATAGATAAGATCGTTCAATATACGTAGTATCACGGACCAGCCGATGTAAACCGGCACCTATATTAAGCGGAAAACCGAAAATCCATGGCTCCTCATAATAGAGCCGGAATTCATCCGATAACCGATCCTGTTTTTTCCAATCCACCTGGAACCGTCGGCCCGTACCAAATAGATTGCGGAAATTCAGATTAATGAGACCGGTAAAATACCCTTCTTCTAAACCTTGTGCCTTGGCCGGTGGGACATAGCCGACCACCCCGTCAAACGTGGTCGTATTCCCCTCTTCCAGGGTGATTAAAAGCCCTGTTTGACCTTTCCGGGTCAACATCAACTGAGGTTTTTGCACTTCTTTAAAATATCCCAGTCGGTTCAGTTGACCCGGGATCCGGTCGATAAGTTCCTGGCTGTAGTCATCCCCGGGCATGATATCGAGCTCACGCAATACCACGTCTTCATCGGTTAGTTTATTGCCATCAATTCTTATAAAATCCAACCTGACCTTTTCTCCGCAACTGATATTTATGATTAGTTTTGTTTCATAATTGTTTTCCATCTTTCGGAATATTGGCTCGCTGATTCCGATTTCCGCAAATGGAAAGCCCTGTTCGGCACATAACCGGGAGATAGCCGCAATATCCGACTCGATTCTATATCGATCATATCTTTCGCCAACATGTAATTCCATAACCTGCTCAATATTATCGCGGGAAATATAATCTGCTATGATATCGATGGTGCTGATCTCAAATGGCAAATCTTCATTGAGATGCCAGGTAAGATCAATCCGGGTGGAATCGTTATTTATGCGCAGACTGATTGAATCGACCCTGGATAGCAGAAAACCGTTATCCCTCATCCGACTCACCAGAACGCGGTTGGCCCGGTTTGCCAATTCAGCGTTCCAGATCATTCCACGATTCAACGTACACCATTCTTTCAGCCGGGTCTCTCCGAATGGCTCCCCCCCCTCAAACCGAATGTCTCCTATTGTAAGGGGCTGACCGGCCAGGACGAGCGGACCAAGGAAAAATACGCTCACGTACAGATATTTTCTTATACGATCAAATTTCCGCATCAGAAATATGCCCTCACTTCCGCCTGTCCGCTATGGACGACCCGATCAAAATCAGCATCATCGCGGCCATTATAAGTTAACGTGAACAGGACATTTTCAGTCAAGGTATATTCGACTCTGAGTATCCACCTTTATTCACACCCTCCCGTTTTCCACGGGCCATTTCGTAGGGAATGGGGGCTCCGGTAGGATTGTTCAAAACCTTTACCAGCTGATAATCAAAATCGGCAGCAATTCTGCCCCGTTGCAACAAGGCGTAAGATGACCGGAAAAGCAACCGGAGATAGCGCACTTTGAGATCTTTTGACTCTGCGTAATCTGTTTCATCAGCACCCTCCGATTCAACGCCAAATTCCCACTGCATATCCGGACGCCATGAGAGATTCTGATTCAGCAGCGATGATTGTATATCCCGATTGCGTGAAGGTGTGGCGTTACTGTGGCGAAAAGTCTTTTTGGACCGAAATTCGGTCTGGGCGCGTAATCCGCTCACGATCGAATAATCGGCCCGGGCGCCCTGTTCTGTAGTGAAGCCATCTTCATTATCGCCGGCATCGAGAAACTGATTGAGCAGATAATCGCGGTAACGATAGCGCAAGCGGAAAGACAAATCACGCCTGCGTTTCATGATGTATAAATCCTGATTGAAGGTCATATTTCCCTGGATGGTTTCGGCGCTTTGAAATTTAGACAGATCCAGGAAATACAGGTCCCCCAGATTTTTGTTTTTTGTTTCCTCTTCAACGCGGAAGAATGATTCGCTTACCAACTGAGAGAGTACTTTTTCGGTAACTGTCGTCGGGCGTGTCCAATATTTAGATGGATCGATATCGAGTCGCAAAGATGTCAACAGATTGGTAACCGGTTCAAACTGATTTGAAGGAATAATAAAGAGTACATAATTACCAAATGGATCGGGCACATATTCTTCCAGTTGCGGATCATACCGATATTCGCCAAGACCTTCGCCTACATCCACAAAGACCTTTTCCCGCAATGCCAGCAATTCGGTAGATATCCGGTATTGCCACCGGATATCGAGTGCACGACGCCATTGGTGGTTATTAAGGACAATTTCCGCCAATATGGTCTCTCTATCCTGCCATACCGTGTCCTGGACATTCGGATCTACATATTTCAGTTTTGTCGAATCAATGCGTAATTCCTCAAAGAAAGAGGTATAGTTTTTTTGACGGAGAATCAACTCGAAATGCCCGCTGGTACGCCCCCATTCGCTGAGGTTGAGACGCAAACCGGCAGTACGCGTCGTCGCCTGCGGAATTTTTTCACCATCTCTGGCCGGATCATAAATTTCGTCTTTACGCTGTGAGTATTGCAGGAATCCGGACAAGAAGTCATGATTGATCAATCCAAGACGCGCACCCCAGGTATAAAATTCAAAACCGCTCAATACACCGCCGTTATAATTTTTGCGATGTTCACGGTCCGCGTTCAGGGAGGGTTGCAGGAATCCAATATCTTTTTCAATATTTGCTCTTTGCCTGGTCCAGTTATTACTCGCAACATTCTGTGTAGCGGAGACATATTCATGTCGCAAAAAACCCCGTATCCATGTGGCCTCTTCCCAATTTATCTCACCGAGGTATCGTGCCGATTCTAATACATCTTTGCGCAGACCACCAATATTTCCGCGTAATTTCAACCAGTTCCATGGTTTATATGTGCCCGTGGCATCAACGCTTTTCTCTTCCGATGTGGTAGTTCGTTGATCCAGCACATTCCAATAACGATTGTAATCCGGTCGGTTAAAACGATCCACACCTGTAAAATTGCGGTCGATATATCGGCTGTTTATTTGAAAAGAAATATCACCAGCGTTGAACAGCATGGAAGGCTTCATTTCTGCTGCAACCAAGAGGGCATTTCCCTGATTATCTCCGTCACTAGATCCGGACAACGTATTGCGGTCAAATATACTGGCCGCATATTCTGTACGCAGGTACAACTTATCTGTCGGATTATACTGGAGTTCGAGATCGGTTACCTGCTGACGCTGGGGTAAAGGCAATAATTTAACCGGAAGATATCCTCCGAGATTTTTTCCTACCCACCGATATACACCGATCCGGTCACGGACGTAGTCTCCCTTATTTATACCGACCGATGAGAAAGTCACCCGATAATCTCCCTGACCTTCCCCTTTATATAAGAAAATGGAATCTGTGACGCCAGAATTGGTTGTATCTGTGTAGATATAATCACCTAAACCGGCACCAACGAAAAAGGCGGAAGGGGTGGTTGCCCTCAGGGGATCATCACCGGCAGCAGCAATTATCGCTTTCTCCTCCTCGGACAGTATACCTTCCTGCTCCAGGATCTTTTCCGGATCATCCTCTTCATGATAGTACTTTACCCGATATTTTAACTGGTTGGTAAGGACAGATCCGCTGGTTATAGCCGAATACACATTGCGGGTAAACTTCTGAACCGCAGGATAATATTCGAAATCTACTTCAATCCGGGATTCGCTGGTAATCAATCGCCGGTTACTGAATGTAATCTGTCCATTGGCATATTCGATGACATAATCATTACCTTCTCCCCGAACCATCAGTTCACCGTTTATCCATATCCGTTCTGTTCCTGCCAGAATAATAATATCTGATTGCTCATCCTTCCCGACCAGCTGGTAGGGTCCCTGGGTACCTTCCTGCCCAAGGAAAGACATAAAATTAAAAAATCCCCGGGTGGAGGCGACGGTCGTTCCCAGTTCAAACCCTTCATAATTTCCTAATAGACTTATGCCCTGTAATTTGCGTGACAATTGTGCAAATTCCCCATTGGGATATCTGAGATTGAAATCGCCCAGAAACCCTGTTACCCACGGACTTTTGAACTGGATAAATACCTTGTCGACCTCACGTAATGACTGCGTATTACCTTCAGGTTGGATAGGGGTTGATTCATCGGTAAGGGCTGCGACAACCTCAACGTCATCCGTGAGCTTGCCGGAGAGTTGCAGATTTAATCCCGAATTTATTGTCAGATCTCGGTTACTGCCAATATTGACGCCGCGGAAAATACTCCCACTGCGTTTCAATTGTGTATCAATACTGGCAAAAGGATTGGAAAGCGGTGTTTTTGTGATCACGATACTGTCAGCGCTGCTGCTATCTGCAAACACGGTGTCAATTTGTGGAAATTGATAGCTTGCGACGAAGATTGAACGGTTTTATTTGAAAAATCAATCGTATCGAGTCCCGTTCTGTCAACGGTTGAAAAAAGAATATTTTATTCTCGTCTGCTGAAAACCGGTAGGCGATTTCTGCTTCAAGGAATCTTTGGTTGTGATAAATATTCAGGGTCTGAGGTTTTACCCGATATTTTTCCGGCAGGGATAACTCGAGCGTTTTTTCAAGAATTACAATACTGGTATCAATCTGGAGCGGATTATAGGCGAATTTGTCCTGTGCGAAAAGGGGGACAGCGAGGAAGATTAAGAAAATGCGCAAGGGCAAGTGAGGTCACTCCTTTGGCGCCTTGAACTGCAGTTTTAGGATCAATATTTCATCCCCATCTATCAAATACAGCTGATAAAATTTATCTAATTTCAGGACCGTGAGATCAACAGGTCGGTTGAGTGCAGTGCCTTCAACTTTGTCACATCCTGTCAAAAATCTGCCTTCCAGGTCAAAAATAAAAATTTTATGGGCCTCAGGATCTGCAACATAGATTCGGTTTTTATCATCGATGGCTAATCCGGCGGGTGATCGGAAATCCGGGTGATCAATGTGCCGGAGAAAATTTCCAAAATAATCAAACACGAAGATTTTGCAGGCTCCGGCATCTGAAACGATCACCCGGTGATTGTTGGTCAGATCAATTTGCACCGGAAAAGTGAGTTGACCCGATCCTGATTCATAATCCCCAAAAGCCGCAACCCCTTTATTGTTCTGATTGATCTTAACCACCTTGTTCTCTCCGGCATCCAGTATAAATAATTCCCCCTGAGGTGAATACGCCATGCTCAGAATCCGTTCGGTCTGGAATCGCTCATCCTCCCCCGGATTTGAGTATTTGGAATTAAGATAGGTCAGATTTTTATTATACCGTTGTACTCTCTGATTATTATAATCGGCGATAAATATATTCAGAGTCGAGCGGGCCCAGATATCACAGGGCTCATCAAAATTTTCATCCCCTCTGCCGTAACCGCCAAAATTGGTCAGAAATCTCCCGAATGAATCAAATACCTGAACGCGGTGGTTGCGACGGTCGGTGATGAACAATCGTCCATCTTCGCTGAAATCAAGTCCGGATGGCCCGTTAAACAAGCCGGGACGGTTCCCGGTTCCCCCAAAACGTCCAAGTTCACTAAATGTAATCGTTTCGGGCGCTGGCAACCAAAGTAAAATCAGGAATAGTATTATGTATTGCAACGGTTTTCACCTTTTTATTTCAAATGTAACCGTATATCATTTGTTTTTCAAGCATCTGACAACTTCCGTACCTGTTAACGGATTGCCAATAACCTCGCCTGACCGCAGATTATATGATTTCAATATTTAGGCACTATTTTTATAAAATATTTGATTTTTAATGTCCCTGATCTTACAATTTGATTTTAATCGAATATCATCAAAAACAAATTACCATGCACAAACATCAAAACATTATGGGAGGCAGTATATGAGATTGTTTTTACTTTTCGTGTTTAGTCTGATCTTGGTTTGCAATGTGTTTGGACAAAATCCATGGGATCTTGTGTGGCGAATGGAAGATAAACCGTTTCAATCCCCGGATGTGGGATCCGAAATGGCCATCGTAAAAGGGGGCTTTGATACCGATGAAGACGGGTGGGGCGAATTCCTTTGTGCTTATACTGATCTCGATTCGAATTATATCCTGATGTACGAGGCTTCGGGAAATGACACCTATGATCTCGTATGGTACTGGAAGTATCCATTACCGGCAAACACTTTCGCCGGTATTGAAGTTGGGGATATGGATAATAACGGCGTTGTTGAAATCATTACCACCATGCCAACTGTAACAGGTCTGACTGGTAATGAAAATCCACCAAGACTCTGGGTTTTTGAATGGACAGGTGAGATAGGCGAAAACAAATACGGGAGTTACGACGGGGAAAATTTCGAGCCAACAGCTGACTGGAACTTAGATGTTGATGACCAGAGAGATTTCAGACCCTACAGTTTAACGATTGAAGACATTGACAAAGATGGTGACAACGAATTAATCGTTGCAAACAGATATGATGGGGTTCTGGGCCGCGAAATTATTGTAGCCTCTGTACTTGGAGAATTTTCTGTATTAGGATCATGGAATATCGAGTACCATTTAAAAGGCTTAACCGGAGGCTCATTATATAGTGTTACTACAGGTGATCTTGACAATGACGGTAACCGTGAAATCTATGCCATGGTATGGAATAATTTTAAACTGAAAATAATTGAGTGCACGGGAGTCGATCAATATGCACTTGTTGCGGAAATAGATGAGCTTTATCAGCCGCAGGGGATTGATTACGGTGCTCTCGATGGTATCCGTGTTGCTGATGTCAATAATGATGGTACAAACGAACTGTATATTGCCGGGACAGAAGAACAAAATATAGTTTTCATGATCACGGATATAACGGACGTTAGCCAGGTTACGGGAGACGATGTACAGGAATTTTATCATATTGAGAAAAAGGGATTGGGTGGTTTTCGGAGCATGCAGATTGCAGATCCAGACCAAGATGGTAATCCGAACTTAATGATTGCCGGTGAAAAGAATGGTCAGATCTATGACCTTGAATACGATGGTGATGGTGATCCCGCGGACACGTCAAATTGGGATCTGACCATCTGTTTTGATATTTTTGAGTATAGTGGCGTTAGTGAGGGTGTTCTCGAGCCAAGACTTTTTTACGGTTACCCCGCGGGAGACATGGATAATGACGGTAAAGATGAGTATCTGTTTGTTAATTATCATACAGATGCGGGGCAGTGGGCAGATGATGCCTATGTCTGGATACTTGAATCGGGTGTCGTAAATGCGATTGCCATCAACAAAGACATACTTCCGACCGAAGCCCTGCTTATGCAGAATTATCCCAATCCTTTTAACCCCGCCACTACCATCGAATATGCTTTACCGGCTAACAGGTTTGTAACGATTAAAATTTATAATTCGCTGGGTCAGGAAGTTGCGACCCTGGTTAATTCAGAAAAACCGGCTGGTATGCACCGTGTAACCTTCGATGCCGGGCACCTGCCTTCCGGTACTTACTATGTTCAGATGAATGTGTCTGACGCAGATGGGGGCTCCGGGTCCATACAATCCAGGAAAATTGTACTGCTTAAATAATTCCTGATGTGTGATATTTATAAAAAGGGTATGCATGGCATACCCTTTTTTATTGGCGACGAATTTATCGGCAGAATCTTAATACTCAATTAGGTCTGGGAGGTGGTGCGGGCAATGTGTTATCAGGAACAACCTGACCATTTTTTTCATCACCCGGTTTTAACAGCAGGTAAGCTGCTCCTCCGGCCACAACCGCGCCGGCGCCAACCCAGAGCCAGGTATTACTTCCACCGCTGTCCTCTTTGATGTTTGGTTCTTCAGCTTTTTCCTGGGTTTGTCTTATCCGGGAGAGATATTCCGGCGTTAATTCCAGTTTTGCGGTTATCTTTCCACTCCTGGTGAGATTAAATTGTTTATTCCATTCCTTAAAGTTCGTCTTAACCACTTTTACCTCATACACACCCTGGGTCAGTTTTTTTGTCACCGGCGTTTTCCCGCTTTCAGCATCGTTAATATAGACCGTCGCACCTTCAGGCTCAGACACGATGTAAAGTTCCAATATCGCCAACAGATTCTGTGATATCTCGGTTAACTGATTGTCAAGAATCACCACCGTTGTCTCAAAGACCTGAAAGTCCTCTTTTGTCAGGCGCAACTTATATTCACCGGTCTTAACCTGTTCGCCTTTAAAAGGCGTTTCACCTATCTTTCGGTCGTTCAGATATATCTGAGCCCCGGCGGGCTTTGTGACGATTTGCAGACTACCGGTTCCACTTACCACGGTGGGCCTGGTGGTCTGGTTTTCGAGAACAGCAAAACGCATGGCAATATTTTTCATCACCTTTAGTAAATCAGTCATTTCACCTGCATGATCCTCTGTGATGGTCTTATCGATCCGGCCGGTTTCCACATCGATAATTCTCAAATCAATCGTGTAGACACTGCCAAGTTTTCCGAGACTGCCACCAATCATTTTTTTCACATTCAGCAATTTTCCAATCTCAATCATACACTCGGAGGAAGTACATCCGCTACCTTGAAAGCCGACCTCACTTAAAATCTCATCCATCTGCCCACGTTCCAGTACAAAAAAGGCCTGGGTATTGACCAGTTCCGATCGGAACCGATTGGTGAGAATCGAGGCATCGACTTCCGAAATGCCCTGCCCTTCAAAATCAATTACGGCAATCGTAGTTTTGGTAACGTCCTGAGCTAAATTAATATTTGCAATAGAGATAAATACAATTATGAGTATCTTTTTCATGATAATCCTCCTGCCAGTCAGCGAATAAGGATCATTTTGCGCGAGATCTTCTTATCCCCCGCTGTTAAGCAGTAAATATAAACACCACTGGCAACATATCCGCCACGTTTATTGGTTCCATCCCATCTCAAAACCCGATAACCGGCTTCAATATATCCATCATATAAAACATCCACCACTCTGCCATTCAAATCATAAATAGTCAGATTGACCTGGCTGTTCGCCGGAAGACCAAAGGTAATTTGTGTTGCCGGATTGAATGGATTAGGATAATTCTGACGAAGCTCCAGAGTCAGTGGTATTATGGGTAAATCAGGAATTTTCTCGGCAATATATTGCTCCGTACCGATGATCAGCTGCAGCCGTTTTTTTATTTCATTACTTCCGGAGGTTGTATATCCAAACACCGGTTGCTCGCGCAGATCTCTGATCAGACGGGCCTCCGGGTCAATCAAATAAATCTTAAATTGCGCGGGTAACAGCTCCCGGTTTTCTTCAATAAATCTCAATTCAATTTCACAATCCTGTATATTCGTCCTGACTTCAACATCCCAGATGCAGCCGTCTTTCGTCATCGGTCTGAAATCGATGGCATAATTAGCAGGATATTTTTGCCAATCTGAATGTGGAAAATATGCTGAAATATATTTCCCTATGATGGGTGGCTCGAGATGATCGTACCTGTCCCAGGTGACACTGGATTCCGGTCTGATACCGAGTGTGGTCAGATAATCCGCAATCCCCTCAGACTCTGCCTGGATTCGAATACACCAGTATGCTGTACTCAAAGATGGTTTTGTACTGTTGGCATCTTTCCCCTTGAGCGGAATTTTCAGTTGAAAATTCGATCCGGCCATATTATTTACATAGCAACCATCAAAGGGAGAAATAAGTTCTTCAAGGCTGTATCCGGTCTGACCCCGGTAAAAAAAGGGTCCGTCAATGTTGGGCTGATTATTCAATGTCATTAGATCGTTCCAGCCGACATCAAAATTGTAGGGTGAAGCGATCTGGTTCCAGCCGCCATGTAAGGTAATAGTATAATAATCCGCTGCCGAGACCGTCGCACCGGCCGGAATGTCAATGGTATGGGTGCTGCGTGTGATCAGCCAGAAAGCTTTACCCGGAGCAAAACTACCCGTATTCGGATATTCGCTCAGAGAGGTACCTGTGTCGTAAAAAAGACGCCACTGGGTATTGTTATAAACCCCAAAATCATCAACAAGTACGTTGTCGATACTTCCATTCTGGGGTGCCATTGGAATTGAGATCATCTGGTAATTTTCAATCTGAGCGCCACCGGACACTTCCGTTTGCAAATGTCCATCGGGGATCTGAACCGGTACCATCCGGTGGATAACTGCCAGATTATCGTTCAAATCTTCTGCTTCAATTCTGATCTCAATACCGCTATCCGTAACATAGGTTTGTGGTATTGTAGCCTGATAGGAAGCACCGCTTTGACTCATGACAACACTGTTAAAACTGATGTCGCCACCTTTTCGATAATAAAGGATGACGGATTGCAGTCCAGAATTATCGGTAACATTTACATTTATGGTCATCGAATTTCCGATTGAAGTGACCGGAATGGAGGTATTCCCGATACTTGGTGCGATCTGATCATTGAATGATATCCAAAACGTTTGCGCCTGCTCGCTCGCATTGAGTATGCCTGTCTCCCCATTTCCGGCCACAAGCGCAAAAGTAAAATCCGTCGTTTCCGCTGGTCCCAGATCTCTCGGTGCATCTGACATTATAAAGCGATAATCAGCCTGTATATCCCCACCCGGATCATCTTTTTCCTGAACCGCCAGTATGCGATACATCTCTCCCTCGCTTTGTGGGCCCTCCGCACCGCTGTACCGTCTAAAACTCTGAACCGGTTGAGACAACAGACAAATCCCGGCCATACTCGTCCAGCCACTGGTGGCATCGAACATATAGGCCAGTCTGTTTTCCTCATTATACCGCACAAGATTTGTATTATATTGATTGATATCAAAATCGTTATGTATGGCAGCAATCAGACCTTTATAGCTTTCATCAGAGCTATTCCGAATCAAATAATCAAGTATTACCCAGGACTCGCCTGTTCTGGCATAACTTTTTTGCTCAATCTCCAATCCAAGTCCTGAAAAATCGGTAAATTGACAGGTGGTCTCAATATAATCTCCCAGATCGGCCGATGTCATGTCATGGGTTTGATAAAATTTCATATTAAATGGCATGAGAAATGTCGTATCACCGGCAGCCCGGATCATTCCGACGATTAAATCACTCATAAAAAGATGATGATGACCACTCTGTGCAGGAAATTCCAGGCTCGGTTCATCAAGGTTATGCTCATTACTGATCCCGGTATTTCCACTGGTGCCGTCGGCCCGTATTGTATGTGATAAAGTTTCGGTGTTGTATACATAGCGGTCCAATTTCCGGATTTCAAAGGCATTATCACTGAGATCGCTATAGGTATTGGAGTTGTTATCGGTAACCGTCACACGGGTACGCACCGATTGCGATACGACATCCGGAACAAACCAACTGTAACCAAGTCCGGGTCCCGCAGGCCGGTCAATGATCGTTGTAAAATTGAGCCCGTCATCCAGAGAATACTCGATTTTGAGATTCTGAATATCGGCGATATCATATATTTTCCACCTGATCAAGCGGTAACTGGCCTGATTTGCAATTTCCCCACCATTCGGGTCTGTCAGTATCACTTCCGGTACACCCTCAATGAACTCAAAATCACCCTCATTCCTCGGATTGATCGTATAGATCCGCCCGAGAGAAGTCGTCACCTCATCGCGAACAAAACCGTTTAAATGCAAGCGGGTATCCTGGGGCGGCCACATATATGTGCCTTCCAGCAAACCGTCGTAGAACCATTTGAAATAATCGGCAAGAAACGAGCTGGCGCCTGAACGATCGGCAAAAGAACTCATATAATCGGGAAAATCATTTACCAGTATTCGACCATTTTCGATGCGCACAAACATGGATTCCCATTTTTCCGCTGAACCAGGTTCACTCAGTTCGGAGGCAGTTATTAAAACCGGCTCCGGAAGCGGATCAATCACCTCGATCGATCTTACCGGTACGGGCGTATCGGTAATCAGTTCGATTTCTGTAAAATGGTTAAATTCATTCACAACACCGATAAATTCACATAACTCTCCTGTTTGCCTTGCTTGAAATCGGACTTCTTTTACCGTTGTATCATGCTGAATAACCAACATCCCTGATCCCGGTGCCGGATGTGTGACCGGATCCGTTATAAATGCGGCCCAACGGGCACCCACCCAGAGATCCCTGGGATCATTCATAATCAGACCGGTAACACGCACCGTATCCCCGAAGAACATTGACGTGTCATTTTCTGTGGGATCCGGAACATTTTGCAGTTCCTGGATGGTAATATCCTGAAAATATACCGGAACATTGATAATGCGTAAGAGCGATTCAACCTGGAGTAAACTGAATCCCGGTATTATTCTTGACCATAATGAATACAATACAGGAAATTCATCACCATGATCAAGTATACTTTTCTGACTGTAAAAGGGATCGTTGACATTTGGATTATATGTACTATTCAGTATATATAAATACTCGCGTTTACCCAGATCACTTGTATCCGGATCCCACATTTGATTGGCGGTTTTGCCACCCACCGTATCACTCCATTCAACAAAGCAGATATCCAGTCGACGCGGGCTTTCCTGATTGGAAATGTCCCATACAGAACCAGGAAAGGTACCCAATCCGAAATAGGCATACCCGAAATCACGGCGATATATATAACCCTGGGAAGTTTCCGTATTTGAAAAACGAATTTCAATGTTTGGCACATCTTCCGGCGCAATAGATGAACCAAAATAATTAATCCCAAAGTCCAGACCACCATTAAAATTTAAACCACCCCAATTGACCCCGGTCAACCACTGTGGTTCCCCCTCCCATTCCCAGCGGATTGAGTTATATACGCCCGGTGTCTGCAGTCCCCTCTGCGCGGGATCTTTAATAACTTGCTCAAGGGGATTATCTGACCAGCCAATCGAGATTAAAATGATGGTTATTAAAATGAGGGTATAAATTATTTTCATTCTGCACCCCGTTGGTTAGCTTTTGATTATACAGAGCCAAAATTTAATATATACCAAATGAGATTCTGATTGTATATGCTTAGCTGATGTTCGATGCATATAATGATCACTTGTCAATTCGGGATAAACTGAAAATCCGGATCGGTGAACCCACCACACTATTTTCAAAATCTATTCCAGCAAGAGATCTATATGATTATTGTGTTGTTCAAATGGGTTTGTCAAGACATAAGTAATATATGATATAAGTCATTTCTATTCAACCAATTAATACTGCGGGAGATAATATTCAACGGGGAACATATGACGGTGGTTTGTATCTTGTGCACATATCATAGATGCATGTCAAGGTAAATTTGAAATCATTTTGCAAACCAATTGCAGGAATTCTAAGTTTGCATTCTGAAAAAACAATCAATGGATATTTTGCCTGCTCACTTAGTCACAAGTTAAATCAACAAATTAACAGAAAAGTTGCGTGAGAGCAATTTGAGCAAAATATGGCTTTCCTAATTTAGGTTGTAACTCAGGTATTTGAAATACTCTGAAATTCTGTAAAATTTTTAGTGATATGGTTAGCAGGTCAACTTTGAAATAAATGGGGCTACTCAGATTTTATTATGTCAAAATATCGATTAATACTCATATCAGGAATAGCAGCGGCAGAGGGGAATCCATCATAGTGAGTTCCCTTCTCAATCGCTTTTGGGAGATCGATTTGATGTTGGGGTTGATAGAAGCACCATCCCTGCTTTTCAAAGTACCGGGCCAGGTACACCTGTTCAACCTGACCGGGTGTGGGTATAAATATTCCTTTTTTCCCTGATTTGATCATATCCATCACGGTGGTATAACCCGGGCGGGAAATGATCAATTTAGCGCTTTGCATATAATAAGATATCTGCTTACGGTCCAGATAAGCATAGATCTCCGCATTGCCCTGAACGATCTTATATTGTCGCTCCGGCTTACCCAGGACAACGATGGCTTTGCCAGGCAAAGTATGTAATTGTCGCAAAATGATGTTTTCAAATTTCGTGCGTTGGGGTTCCGGTCCACTTATGATGATAAAATAGTCTATTCCGTCCATGGTTTTTGATCGGGATTTAGGAAAATCTGTCAGAATACCCCCGTAATACAATTTTTCTTCGGGTAAAAAACGCATCCTGTGGGACAATTCTCCGGTCAGTGAAAGTTCATTTGAAATATCCGGGATAACGATCCGATCAAAACGTTTAAAAAACAGGTAGTTAAAAAATTCCGGCAGCCATTCCATTCGCCCGATCGGCCAGGGCAGTTTATAGCGCAATTGATGCGAGATCAAAACTGATGGGACATTTTTTACCCGGGCACAGAATCGGTTATCACTGATAATCAAATTAAAGTGATACTGTGCCTGCAATTTCTTGATCCGGCGCCATTCCCGGAAAATACCCAGTACCATCATCGGGAAAATGATCAGCATAAAACGGCTGACGAAAAAACGGGACCGCGGGTAGCGAATCGGGTATCCCGGGATATTCAGAAAAATTGCCGAAGCAACCTCCCGCTTCAACACCATTTCGGATCGTCCTGAGGCCCCTATAAAAATCTCATCCCCTTGAGATATAAAATATTTTATCACGGGTAAAATGCGTATGGCATGCCCGAGGCCCCAGTTCAAGGGAACGAAAAGAATTTTACGCGGTGTTTTTTTGAGTTTTAAATGACCCACAGCTTTAGAAATCTGTAGCGAGTTTAAAACGAAGTATGCGGTTGTTACCCGTGTCCGAAATATAAACAACCTGGTCCGTTTCCGCAGCCGGTGATACCGCTATTCCCCGGGGATGATTAAATTGTTCCGGGCCTGAACCAAATGCCAGTGTGGCCTGCAGTTGCTTACCGGCCGATGAGAAACGATAGAATCCGGGTTTATATTTTGAATCGGGATAGAGAGCCGGATCGGGACCGGCATCGACCACAAACAAAAATCCCGATCGGTCAATCGCGATATCTTCCGGATTATAATATTTTTCAAAATTATAGATATCTGTACCGATAAGCGCCAGATCAGGGACCAAAATATTATCACCTTCAAAAACGGTTGTGGTTACATGCTGTACTTTATAATAATTCTGCAGCTGCTGTTCAGGAATAGAACCGGTCTGTGTAAAATAGAACGCTTCGGTGTCTTCAGCCCTGGCTGCCTCATCGAGGAATTCTTCCCTTTGTGAGACGATAGCGGTTGGCAGCATCGTGGCAAACAGACCTGATCCATTAACCTCCATAGGTAATGGACCCTTCAGAAAATGATTGCTCCGGAAATCGTAAATATAACTCACTTTTTGTAACGATTGCGGATCCACGACCGCAACATAATACTCGAATCCATTATGCACGGATATTCCGGTAAATTCCCTGGTCGGTTGAGAAGATTGCTCAAATACTTTTTCGATGGGCGCCTGGTTGATCCGATGGCTATGTTGGTATAAGTCGATTCGAAATACCGCATTGGTACGATTGACCACCAGTAATTGCAGGCTGTCGTTCTGTGTGATCGCTTCCGGGTGTTCAATCGGTTGAGAGTAACCCTGAATCGTACCGCCAATATCCATCATGACGATCCGGTTGTTGTCGGTATCCGCGACATAGAGGAAATTGTCTATTCCATAATATATATCGGCAGGGTGGTTAAAATTATATCCATTGGCGGCATCAAATGACGGATTGATCTGGATATAATCCGGAGTTTCGTAACTGGGGAACTGTTCTTCGGCCGGAGGAATGGTTGGAAGCGGCAATTCATCGTGGGTACAACCGGCTGTAAGAATAAGGAGAATGAGCGATAAATATCGGGCAAATTTAAAGTAATAGGGACCGATGTCATTCCGAGTGAAACGAAACGATCTTAAAATACCGGTGCTCATAGACTGCTTCGTCATCTCATTCCTCGTAATGACAGGTCTGTCAATATGTTTAATTTACGTCGTCTCATTCTGTATCAAAACTGGAATTGGATTGAAAATCGGTTTACATAACCCAACCGGCCAAAATTTGTAAAGGCGTAATCGACGCGAAAATTGGTAAAGCCGGTAGGCAGATAAACACCGGCTCCCAGTGAAAAATCTTCTTCAATCCGGGCGGTCTTATAGCCGGCCCGCAAGGCGATCGTATTTTGCCACCAGTATTCCATTCCGATGTTTATATTTTCTTCGTTATCATTGGGATGATTCAGTTGAACCGATGTTGTCAGAATATGGTCTTCCGTCTCAATCACTTCCGCGGCAATACCCAGTCGGAACATGATCGGCGGAGGTGAAGACTGAAAGGATGTTACCTCTACCTGTTCAGCCTGCAAATTCTGGTAAGTAAAACTTCCGGCAGGTGCAATTTCCTGACCGAGATTGGTAACAGCGACAGCAAACCGGAGACTCTCAAATCCGGTCCGGTAAAACGTCCCCAGATCAAACAAAAGACCGCGGGTGGTGAGTTCGGCAATATTTTCCTGCATATATTTCACAGAAAGTCCAAAACTAAATTTATCGGTCATATTTCTGGCATAGGTGATGGCCATCAGAAAATCACTGTATCCGAAATATCTGCCGGTCCCAAACGGCTGGAGTTCAGTCGTTTCTTTCATCTCATCCGTGTGCAGATAGGTAAACGCTAGGCCGAAGGAGTTGGAGGGATCGAGATGGTAAACAAATCCGGCGTACTCAAGATCAATATCCACCACCCATTGGGTATGTGCAAAGAATACGGTCTGTTCATTAAACTGGCTGATTCCGGCTGGATTCCAGTACAGGGCTTCCGCATCATTGGCAATGGCGACGTAGGACTCTCCCATGCCAAGAGCCCTTGCTCCGATTCCGATTTTAAGGAATTGAGCGGCAGCCGTACCGGCCCTTTGTCCCCCAAGATTCGGAAATAGCTGGGCCCTGCTCTTCCCTGTGAGAAGTAAAGAAACAACCACAAAACCTATGTATATGTATAGCTTCATCTGTCTCATTTTATAATTGTGCCGTAAATCCCAGAATAATCTGCCGCGAAGGCCTGTATCTCGCGGGATTGAACGGGAAGGGTGAAGATACCGGATAATACCGGTCCGGATATAATGGATCGTTCCAACTACTCAGAACCGGATCCCCGTATTCGTATGCTTTTCCTGTAACCGGGTTGATAATCTCCGGATTCTTTTGATCAAACAGATTACGGATCTCCAGATTTATGCTGTACTTCATCCCCCAGACATCAAAATTCTTATTAAAGCGTAAATCGACCCAGCTCCACATGGCGCCGATCTTTTCATTGACCCGGGTCTGATCGGTAACATAATTATACATCGGTCGACCATCGGTTGTCCGGATATATTGAAGTTCGGTCGGTGTATACCGTCGGCCGGCCTGGGCAAAAAAGCGGATACTGAGATCCCAGTTACTAAACAAACGCAGCCCGAACAAATCAGGGTATTCATTGGGGGGTACCCGGAACGCGGCATTTATGCCAATCTGCCAGGGTCGGTCCCACCGTGCAAAGGTTTCTTTTATCGGCGGTTCCTCGAGTTCCTGTTTTGCGATCAGGTACCCGACATCCGAACTGGAAGATTTGGTCGTGGTTATCGAATATGAACCGGCGATATCTCCAAAAAAATACTTGCCGATACGGGTCTTAAATTCAGCCTCAATCCCGCGCGAGCGGGCATAGTCCAGATTCGAATAGGTGATACCGCTGAATCCGCGACGATCGCTGGTAAATGATACGGTCTGCACGTAGTCAAATATGTCCTTATAATATGTGGTTACATTGATCACGTCATCTTCGGACAATTTATACCGGATACCCAGCTCATACGTGACGCTGGTTTCCGGATCCAGTGCCGGATTACCGTATTCCTGATAGGCTGACTTGGAACTGGAAGGACCCAATTTAGCGTAGACAAACTGGGGTTTTGGCTGTTTTGAAAAGTGACCATAATTAAAATAAAGCATCAGGTTATTGGAGATCGGGTGAGAAACACCGAGACGCGGCATCAACCTTAATTTATATCGCCGCCCGAAGAGTTCGTATGTGTCCTCCATGTATTTTTGTCTGACCCCTTCGGAGAGAACCGTATTGGTGTCCTTGACCGCATCATCCGCATATTTACCAGGAAACCAATAATCCAGACGTAAACCTGCGTTTAGAATAAATCCTTCAAATCTCAGATCATCCTGCAGATAGAACGCACCTTCCGCCGGCTGAACCCGGTATACTTCCTGGGTTGCCCCATAATCTCCGATCCAGGGATAGAGGATATCGACCAGCTGCATATCCTTAAAAGACAGTTCAAATCCTGCTTTCAGGGTATGTATATCGCCCTGCCGGCGTGTTATATCACCCTTGAAGGTATACCATTCAACGAAGTGATCATGCCAGACATTGAAATTGCCATAATCATAAAATCCATCCCCGGGAATAACTCTGATCTTGTTCGAATCCGATGCCATGGTATAGTATTCAACCGGTAAACGGGTAACATCCACACCCATCGTATAGTCGCGCCAGTTCGTTCCCTGCCAGTCACTACGCAGGTGCGAATAAAAACGACTTGCCCGCAGCTCGTAGAATGTTTTTGAATCGATGGTCTGATTCCAGGTCAGTGAGATCTGTTCGTTATCATGGGTATAGGTATTGAAATTATCCAGATTTTTGGAAAAATCATAGGGAAAACCGGGTGTGGGTTCTACATATTCAAGCGTGGTCTGAAGCGACCTGGTATTCTGATGGATAACAATGGAACGGTTGTAGGCAAAAATTAACTGATGGGTCGGATCGATTTTCCATTTTAACTTGAAGATTCCGGACCAGTTGTTATCCTGGCGTGGGGCGAGAGACGTGGGGGTGAGCAGACCATTAAATGTCGGGGCGATGGAGGAATATAACTGATCGGCCGTAGCGCGTGTGTAGTCGTCCGAAATCATGGTATAGAAGTTGAGAAAGAAAAAGAAATCTCCCGGAAGATCGAGGCCCATCGAGGGAAAAATATAACTCGTGAGCGGTTCCGGACCTCCCAGATTAAATTCTATATTATCGGTATTAAAGCTCCAGCTTTGATCGTTAAATAAACCATAGTTATCGGAACGATACTGTAAAAATGCCTCGTATTTTTCGCTGCCCGACTTGGTTCTGACATTGATCAATCCGGAAGTTGCCTGACCATATTCAGCCTTATACCCTCCTGTAGTCACCTCCATCTCTTCGAGCGAATTTGCACTCAGGTTCAGACCATAACCGGTTCCGGAAAGCGGGTCCTGGACAGATATCCCATCGAGCATGTATTGTGATTCATATGCCCGGCCGCCACGAATATGGATCCCATCCTCCTGAGCGACGACGCCCACCTGCTGGCTGAGCAGCTCGAGCGTATTATCGACAATTCTGTTTTGGATATCATCCTTTGATACACTACGTACCGTGCTTGTCTCTTCGATATCCATCAGTGGTTTTTCACCAATCACCTCAATATCCTGACCAAGCGCCAGTACAGAACTTTCCAACTCAAAATTTAGTTTTGTGCTCTCCCCGGCAATCACTTTGACACTGGTTTGGATTATAATCTTATACCCGATGTCACTAACTTCAACCTCATAGTCACCAGGACCGATCTCCGGAATCATAAAAAAGCCATCCAGGTCGGTCGATGCGCCAAAATAGGTGCCTTTGACCATAATATTTACACCGGCCAGCGGTTCACCGGTATCCTTATCGACAATCAGTCCACTGATCCGCCCTGTTGACTGAGCAAAGGTAAGCGTAGTGCATAGCAGGCAAATGAGCAGATTGTACAGAGCGGGTTTGTTCATAGACACCTTTTATGATGGTTTATTTGAACACATCTCGCAGGATGATCCTGAAAAGATCATCCAGGTTGTTATTGCCATTGAGCATATGCAGGGGTGTACCGGCAAAGACAAAATCATAGGGCTGACCCTGCAGGTTGTCGTTTTGACCGATCAGCACAAAAATCGGATCGGTTTCACGGTTCGGATCATCATATCTGTACATGGGAATCGCATTCTCTTTTGGTTTAAGCGCGATCAGTCCGAAGACATACCTTGATATTTGTAGGTCGGGCAATACCAGCCCAAATACATCATTGAAAGTTTGATCAGGATAATAGTTAGCGCCGGGTGCAAGAAAATTATAATACTGGCCCAGGGAATCCACCGGTGAGAATTCCAGAGGATTTCCTTGTGTACCAAAGCCGGTGTTGAACTGGACCGTATAAATTATTTTCCCACCCGTACTCCGGTATTCGGGAATGGCGACCTGAGCAGTGATAAAATGCTCATCCGTTTCCCGGATCAGATCGGTATACCAAATCACCCGATCATAAAGTTTTATGGTTTCGGTGAACTGTGACCGTAAGGCCGGAAACAAAGATTCGATATTCCAGTAATCGAAACCATCTGTCTCACCCAACTCCGGCAGAAGATTTGTCAGCAAACCTTTATAATAGGCATCGGGATTTCCCGATGAAGTGGATTCGACATCATAATCATCGATCAGCAAATAGCGGCCTTTGGGTTCCTTCACATGCCAGGTTGTGTTCTGAGGCATACGAATGGTCTCACTGGTTGCACCGGCAATATCCACCGCACGGATATAAAAGATATGATCCCCTTCGGTCAGTCCGCTGTCGGCATCGATTGTAACCGTCCGTTTGAGTCCGGAGATCCTGCGCCAGGATACCGGTTCATCCAGGGCGTATTCAAAATGAGACTATCGTCAGATCACCGTCCGGATCCGCCGCCTGCCAGGAAAAAGAAGCGACGGTGAAGGTCGTATCGGGAATCCTGCTGTTCACACTCCAATCAATTTCAGGTTGACTGTTTATGATCGGAAACAATTGTCTTGCGGGGGTTGGATCCTCTAGATCCAGGTTATCGATGGCCTTGACCATAAACGTGTACTGTGTATCAACACCTGTAATTTCAAGCGCGAATAACTGGTTTTGTTCGGTGGTGTATATCCAGTCTGCATCGCCCGGATTATCTTTCCAGGTATATAAATATCCTTTTATGAAACCATCAGGATCGCGTCCATCCCAGAAAATCCGTTGAACGCTGCGCTGTGGATTTAGGGTATCGTTGCCAACCGTCTGGACAAAGATAAATGAGTCCGGCGGTAGATTGGTATTTTTCTCTCCGGTAATCGAATCGGCGCAACTATTCCACAACGCTAACATACCGGAAAGGATGAGCGCAATATAACTCGCTGATCTGATCTTTGACATTGTCTTAGTCAACGAAACCATAAATTAACCATTAATTTATAAGAGACAGGATAACAAGATGAACAGGATTTATCTTACTTTCACGAAGTGACACATATATGCCACGAAGATCTAGTCTTATTCTTTTATTTTCAATTTTTGTCTTCGTGTTCCTTCGTGACTTTTCGTGATTCTTCGTGTAACATTTCTTAATCCCGTAGATCCTGTTATCCTGTCTAAAAATTTATTTCAAGAGGACCATTTTTTTGGTCATGACAAAACCTTCACCCTGCAGACGGTAAAAATACAGACCGCTGCCGGCCCGAAGACCCTGATCATCCAGTCCATTCCATGTCATCGTATATGTCCCTGTGCTATGGAATTTATTGACTAATGTCTCAACAGTCTGGCCAAGAACATTATAAACCGTCAGTGTGTAATTACCCGGCTTGTTAACCTGATATGAGATTTGGGTGCTCGGATTGAACGGATTCGGGTAATTTTGTTCAAGCGCAAACTCAAGCGGCTGTCCGGTGATTGCATCTCCGATACTGGAAACATGGCCGATGACATCGGAAGTATCCCGCGGCAATAACTTATAATTATTGAAACTGTAATATCCCAGGGCAATGATTTTTTCAATCGTTTCACCATTTGAGTAGGTCTCGTAATGGTTGCCCGGGAATGACGATCTGGGAGAACCCAATGACCAGTCATCAACACGGAGTTCGCCGCTGCCGTCATCTACCGAGAATTCACCGTAATTACCTGGTGCATCGGGCAGGTCGTTGGTAACCGTCAGGTTGCTTACCTCAATCAGAACACTCTCATAGGCCTCGCCAAATTCGCCGGCAGTATTAATATCGCCGGTTTTTACCGGAACGGTGAAAAACTCATTGCCGGAACTGATCAGATTGGCACTGGTTACGTCTTCAATGCGTGTAACCCCGAAATTTTCGGCAACAGTTCCGGTAATTTCCACCAGATCACCTTTTACAAAAGGATACTGATTATCACTGACCCACATGCCGTACCAGGCACTGTCTTTTTCCTGAATGTAATAGCAACCCGGAGAAGCCGGAGAATCGGTCGAATCGGTAACCACGACGCCGCTGATGGTTACTTCATAATTACGGTAGGGCGAAGCATCATTTGAATAGCCAAGGGTGTATTGTATGTCTTTAATCGTCAGAGCACCATCACGGACAGGATATATCCAGACTGCGGAGGAAGTATCTCCGGGATTGGTGGTACTATCGCCTTCATCATCCTCGGCATAGATATAAAAACGTACGATTGATCCATTGGCTTGCATGGGAATGATTGCTGAAAATGTATCAAAATCGGCAGTCATTGAAAGTTCCTGGTACGCGCCCCAGTCGACACTGTAACGGACAAAGCTGTATCTACCGTGACATTATCAGTTATTGTCGCCGAAATAACCACGTCATCGGATGATGTCGGTACGCCTGGATTGCGTGTGACATCCGTAACAAGGGGTGGATTGGTCAGAATTTTCAGAAATGTATCATTCTCCGGATTGACCGTATAGTTACCGGGACCGGTATCCCTTATATAACCGACCACATTGATACTTGTTCCCGGCGGCGGCCAGTCGTAATTGACATCATTATCAAATCTGCTACGATAATACAGAAAGTAATCATCCAGAAAGGCTGTGCCTTCCGTTGCATCGGTAATTGAGGCTGTATTACTACCCAGTCCATTACTGACAATTGTAGCATTCTCTAATTCAATGTACATGGATTCCCATTGTCTCACCATTGGCAAAACCGTCAAGATCGCTTACGGTCAGTTTCAGCGGGTCGGGCAGCGCATTACCGGTACTCTCAATGTCAATCGGCACGACCGGATTGGTCAGTAAAGCCAGTTCCGTAAACCCGAAATATTCGTCAATGATACCCGTTGCATAGATAATCATTCCCGGTTCAACAAAACCAAAATTGGTACCAAAACCAAGAACGGTATCATTCTGGATCAAGAAGAACCCGCTCCAGGGTTTATGGAAACTATCCGGATCGACCACATAACAGGCCCACCGGGCACCAACATAAAGATCACGCGGGCTGTGCATCACCATCGCACGGACAACAACGGTATCACCAAGATAAGGAGAAGCATCGTCGCTTCGCCGGATCGGCCACATATTGCAGATCATAGATACTGACCGTGTCATACGGTGCCTGCGCCATAACCTGGTTTCCGGCCATTATTGCAGAAACAAAGCAATGATAAATAACTGTAACAACCGAGTCATACTTACCTCCTTTTAATTCCTCATTTCCAGGGCGATCTGGAACCGCCAGGTTAGTTTAGGAACTATTTAAACCCCCCAACTACATTTTAATCTTAATCTTTAATCTTATTTAATAATAACAAACTTTCCTTTATAAATATCGCCGTTTTCATTGTCCTTGACCGTAAACAGATAAAGGCCGGTGGCGATGGCCTGATCAAATTTCGATACGATATCCCAGGCATGTTCACCACCGGAAAACACACCATTCTCATTCATCGTTGCATCGCTGAATAGCGGTCCGCTATGGATGAAACTGTCCACAAGATCTCCGGCCAGCGTATATATACGAACCTCGCAATTGGCCGGCAGATTATAAAAATATAATTTCCGGTCACGCTCATATTGCCCGTCCCAAAGTGCGTTGACCCGGTAGGGATTGGGATATACACCGATCTCGCGGTTCTGGCCGGCCGGCGCAGGGGGTGTACCGGGTGTGACGATAAGTGCATTCTGCAGATTACTGCTTTCCAGACTGGGCAGATTTATGGTCGCGTCTCCACTGTCAAAAGCAGAAATAGAAAACGCATACTGCCAGCCATTTTGAAGATTGGAGATTTCCAGTTTGTAGGTATATCTGATGGTGTCGGTCTCCCCTGTTTCCGGATCAGTCTCATATTCTATTTCCGGTTCATCCATCCTCACCGCATCCATACCCGTATCGAAAAAGAGCCGGTCCTTCAGATCATATTCATGAATCAGCCTGAGACTGCCAAACAGTCCCTCGGAAGATTTATCATCACCCAGAAATGAGCGGTAAACACGATACCCTTCAAAATCCTGCTGTTTTGAGATCAAATCAATCGAAAACTCCGACGAATTATCCCACATCAGCGTTACCTTTTGATTGCCGGCATAGGCTTTCAGGCGGGGTGCCAGGGGCGGTGTGGGTAACACAAACCGGTCCAATTTCCCATTGCCATTGACATCCTCTCCCGGATCCAGAATTCCGTTTCGATTTGAATCTTCCCCATGATATGCTTTCTGCGCCCATGAGACGTTCTGGAACAGATTCGTTTTGGCAAAATCATCATCCTGCGTTGCCGGATTAAAACCGAATTTTCTCGCGCACACAATGGCAAAAACCACATTAATCGAATCGCCTGGTGCAATCTGTTCAAACGGACCGGTTGAAACAAGGTTCATCCAGTTTCCGGGGCTTTCGTAAATAATACTTTGATATATATCCTGTGGGAAAGATGTATTCATTCTTTCCAGTCTTCGCGACTCGGTCGTTGGCGGTTGTTCATAGTCTTCGATCCCGCCGCTGAATAGCCACCAGTTATGGGTAGTCTGCTTATTATAAATCTGATCACCCTTAACCGGATCAGCGCCCAGATAGGTCATAGCCACATAACTGTCGGTAAAACCGGGATCACCATCATAATCATAGGCATAAACAAATTGCATGGAATCATTGGTCACATGACCGACACCAACATGCTGATAAAACGGTGCTCCGACACGCGGCGGAGTAATATTTACATTTCGGACAACCAGATCAGCCCACAGCCCCGTATGAACATTTCTGAGCGTGTCATCCCAGACATTTCTGATCCGGTAATTAAAGATGACGAAGGCATCGGCAAAGGGAAAATTCCAGGCATACGTTTCCAGATGGACAGCAATGCCCCATCGGAATATGATTTGGAATAAGGATATTTGTTCCGGGGATAACAATATTGGTGTCCGTAAAGTCAACCACAAAATCCTGGTGACTGATGGCATCGCGGTGAAAAATATCGGTTTCCGGGTAGACTCGATCGTTCGATCGTACGATCATTGGGATCGGCAGTATTGGTAAACTCAAAATTATTTGACCCGCTTGTCTGAAACCGGGCTGAATTGAAAGCGCCGGTGGTCACTTTCGGTCCCTCAGAGGTTTCAGCACCAACCCAGAGACCGCCGCCAAAAATATGTTCAACTGCGGATCCTTTCGGATACTCACATGATGGCTGATCAATCGGAGACTGCTGAGCAAATCCATCACCGAACGTGCCATAGTTGGAAATTGTTAATCCGATATTTCCAATATTGGTAAATTTCGAATTATCGTCCACTGCCGGTTTGGGTATAGTCTGTCCGAACAGAGGAACGATGAAACACAACAAAAAGGTAATCTTAGAAAGGCTGGCTTTTTTCTTCATAATCCCGGAAAAAATGATAGTGAATATAAGTTTCAAAATGTTCCGGGGCAAATCTTAACAAGAAATTAACATAAGCACATTAAATCTATAATAATCAATATATTACAAATTTAACATTTTATCCTATTTTGTCCTCTTAATACTTAATAAAATTAAACTTATCTGATTAGTTTTTAGCGCTAATCTAAATAAAAAAAAATTATTTTTTTTGAATCCTAGAGAAAATTAGACAGGAGAACAGGATAAACGGGATTAGAAAACCTTTCACGAAGAGTCACGAAGGACCACGAAGATTTTTCTGAATTCAAGAAATGGTGTGATGAGGTAGAATTTCTCCAAGTTTCCCTATTAAATTATTCATCCCTTCTGGCATTTCATTAGATTCTTCGTGATGCTTCGTGAATTTCTTCGTGTTTCTTCGTGTAATCCTAATTTTTATCCTGTATATCCTGTTATCATGCCTAATGAAATACATTAAAAGATCGCGCGGCAAATCACGGTTGCCGCAATCAAACCGGCCATATCAGCAAGAAGTCCGGCCGGTAAAGCATATCTCGTTTTTTGAATGTTAACGGCACCAAAATATACCGCCACAACATAAAACGTGGTTTCGGTGCTGCCAAACATCGTCGAGGAAATAAATCCGATCAAAGAATCGACGCCGTGTGTCTTCATGAGTTCCGTCATCACACCAAGCGAACCACTTCCCGAAAGCGGCCGCATTAATGCCATCGGCAATACTTCCGAAGGCATCCCGATCAGTTGGGTAATTGGCTTGAGAAGGTTGGTCAGAATATCCAGTGCCCCACTGGCACGAAACATGGCAATAGCCACAAGCATGGCGACCAGGTATGGGATAATTTTGACACCAACGCTAAAGCCTTCTTTCGCTCCCTCTACAAAACATTCGTAAACCTTCACCTTTTTCAGCTCGCCCATAAGCACAAAGAGGAGCAAAATTAACGGAATTACGCCGATCGATATCCAATCCAGGCTATTCTTAAATAGTTCCATATTATTTCTCCCCTCTTCGTACGGCCTTGCGGCGGCTGAATGCCTGGATGGTTTTTACCGTTGTCAAACCAACGATTGTCGCGCACGTAGCCGCAAGAATTGAAGGCACGATAATCATCTGGGGATTTGCCGATCCAAGCGAAGCCCTTATGGCAATGGCGGTCGCAGGTATAAGTGTAATCGCGCTCGTATTGATTACCAGAAAGGTACACATATCATCCGTCGCCTCCCCCTTATTCGGATTCAGTTTATCCAGTTCTTCCATAACTTTCAATCCGAGAGGTGTGGCGGCATTGCTGAGACCCAGCATATTCGCAGCAATATTCATTATCATCGCACTAATCGCCGGATGGTCCGAAGGGATGGAGGGGAACAGCCGTTTTGTTACCGGTTGAACCACCCGGGCGATAATGGCGGTAAGCCCTGCCTGTTCGGCGATTTTCATCATCCCGAGCCACAACGCCATAATACCGATCAAACCGATCGCAATTTCAACAGCAGTCTGCGCGCCCTGGAGGGCTGCACTCGTCACCTGCCCTAATTTCGTTTCTTCATTTAGATTGCGCGGTTCATTTACCACCGCTCCATTTTCTGGCACAGCAAGAACCTCATTATAAAAATCGATCCCACCGGCGATCAGAACCGCAAGAATTATCATACCAAACCAAATATGATTTAACATGGCACCTCCCCAATTCAGATTTTCAGCTGTGTGAAATTGAAAATAACATACCACGGATTCGCGTTCAAGTTGAATTACAGTGAACTTTAATTTACGAAGGACACAAAGAAAATTAGACAGGATAACGGGAGATACAGGATAAATGATCTTAGAGGAATAACAAAGGATCTTAAAGGATTGCAAAGATTTTTATAATTAAAAATAAGATTAATACAATATCTTTTTTAATCTTAGATTTTTAATCCTGTTATTATTTCGAAAAAAGTTTTTTGAGGAAATTCTTGTATCATCTTGTATGGTTTTTATCCTGTTTATCCTGTCAAGAGTATTACCTGTGCCAAACGTTTAAAATGCAAAATAGAATCCAATGTGAAAGGCGTCCGGCGCTTTATCGCTGCTTTCCGGCATAAGTTTATATCCATAATCAAAGCGTATCGGGCCAACCGGCGTCAGTAATACCAATCCCAGACCGGCGGTGAATCGAATATCACTGATCCGGAATTGCTCAATTTCACGCCATACGCTTCCCCCGTCGAGGAAAATTTCACCCATGAACAACCAGTAAATCGGAATCCGCAATTCGGCATTCATCAGATAGAGAAGTTTGCCTCCCAGTGCTTTAGATTTGTATCCGTTCTCATCAAGCGTAGCCGGACCGAGCAGCTGCTCCGGATAACCGCGCACAGTCGTTGCTCCCCCGGCAAAAAAGAGATCTGATATGGGGATATTTTTTGTACCCCCCAGTTCAAGTATCACACCTGTCTTGATTCGGCTGGCCAGGGTCAGGGTCGTGAGGCTTCTGGAGGATTGGCGTCCCAGCGGCTGATACCTTTGCCAGGACGATACGACCGTAAAATACTGTTTGACATCCCGATTGCCTTCCGGTGTTCTTCCGATAGAATGGGAAAAAGCGATGCTGAGATCGGTTGAAGCACCATCGGTGGGATTGAAAAAACTATTCTTTGTACTTCGCCGTCCAAAAATGGAAGCGGTATATACCAGATCGTTCGTCACATCCACATCCAGCAACGTGTCTACTTCGCCAATCCCAAGACGGTCCACATACTTGGTCTGCAATCCTCCGCTTAACCGATAAAAATCCTGAAACTCATGACTGACATTGAACGAAGCCTGGTATACGTCGAATGCGGCGCTGTTGATCGGCCGGTACTGATGATAGGAAAGTTGCAACACCCCCGGTGTTCGGGTATATCCGATCCAAGGTTCAACAAATACTAAGGTAATATTATTATCCGGATTCACAATTGACCTTGTCTCGATATCATACAAGAAGGAAGGTACCAGATGAAGACTCAGGCTTCGTGCGGTGCCAAATAAATTGCGATGACCACCTTCAAGGGTCAATTCCAGTTTATTGCCGTATGACAATTCCTGCTCATACGCAAAACCAACGCGGAAACCGATCCAGCGTGCATCTTTTTCCTGAACCTGAACATTTAGATTGACGTATATTGAATCATCCGGAATCGGTTCGATATCAAATTTTACATAATCAAATAGCCCCGTGCTGTAAATGTTCTGCTGAGAGATCGTTAACAACCGCCGGCTATACAGATCGCCTGCATTAAATTCAAGTTCCCTCCGGATAATAAACTCCTGAACGTGTTTTAATCCCAGATAATTGATTTTTTTTATAAAAATGGTCTGATTTTCCGAGATATCGACAAGAACGATGACCAATGAATCCTCTTTAAAACGATAATCAAGTTTAATTTCGACAAATGGCTTACCGGAATCATAGTATAAATTTTCAATTTGCTGCCGGACCTGGATGATTTTCGCCTCATCGAAAGCGGTGCCGATCGGTGTTTGATCAAACATCCCCTTTAACCGTTCTTCAGGAAACAGCCGATTTCCATTGATAAGGATCTCACCCAGAAAGTACCGTTGACTTTCAAAAATTTTATAATACACACTGACCATTTTTGTGGCACGGTTAATGGCCAATGTATCTCTCACCTCGACAGTCAGGAATCCCTGGCTACGATAATAATTGGTCAACAGAATTTTATCGATCTTCACCAAGCGGGCATCAAAATCTTCTCCTTCTCCGCTCTGGATAATGTCCTGTAATTCTTCCCGTTCAAATGATTTATTACCGACAAAGGTCAACGAGTCAATCTCAAAGTCCTGCGAAAGACCCCCTGTCGTCAAAGCTGAAAAGCAAAATAAGAATATAAGTTTTTCTCGAACGCATTGATCACTTCAAAAAGTTTTTTTCCAGGAAAGCGAGATTTGAATCAAATTATTACCGCGCTGGGTGAGGGAATAGTTGCTGTCAATCGACCAGCTTCTGTTTATACGATATTTTAGGCCAATCTGGTTTCCCGGTTCCCAGCTCAACTTTGGTGCCGGGATTGCACCGCCTCCAAACTGACTTCGGTATTCAAGATACAGATTGCTAAACACATATTTTCCCAGCAGTATCGATGCATCCTTTAAGCCATTATTAAGTTTCATCGATTGCAGATCGACAAGACTACCACTCATATCAATTTCAACTTTATCCAGTCCGGTAAGCGATTCTGCTCCGTGCGAAAACGCAGTTTCAACCGAGGTCTTGATCACATCCTCCCCCGCGGTCGTTAAATCGGCCGCCGTGAGTTGATCAGAGGTCGTACCGAGACTCAACAGTGTTATTTTGTCAGAGTAGGAATAGTTTACATATTGTTCATTTTCATCCTTTACCTGCAGGTCCACTTGTTGTCTTTCCAGCGTGCCCCGGATGGTCAATTCAAAGGTCATACCACGGCTGATTTTTTCAGCCATAATTTCAATATCCGGATTGATTATATTGGGATCATTAAAAAGTATCGTACCCGACTTGACTTCAAAGTTCTGTCCCCAGGATCGGTAGCGTCCTGAATTGGTATTTAAATATCCTGTCAGACCCATCATCTGGTCACCGGCTTCCTTTACCGAGTGAATTTCACCGACAATATCCAGCTGAAAATTATTCGCTAGGTCAAAAGCGGAGCTCGTGATGATAAAGTTTCCCGGTATATTTATATTGAGATCGTAGATCAGTGTACGCGTTGCCCCTTTTATTTCTGAACTTGACAGATATATATTGCGTTTCAATTTTTCCAGATCAACGACAAATTTACCGCCAACATCCATATCACCGGTTACTTTCAGGGTATCCCGGCCCGTAACCCGGAGTGCATCACTACTGATCAGTAATTGTGTGTTTTCCACAAAATAATCAATATATAAACGATTCATATCAAATGTCAGGTCAATATAGGGATGAGCAATCCGATCAAATAAAATCGTCCCTTCACCTGAGATCACACCTTCCCTGGCAGTTCGCCCGCCAAAAAGTCCAACGATCCGACCGGGTAAAGAAAATATTTGGTCCCAAAAATCCTTATCCTTGGCAGCATATCCGGAAAAACTTAGAATTTCCATGCGCTGGTCGACAATTCTGGCCTCAAGATTCACTTCGGTAATCGGGTTCATAACCCGGCTGAGTTCAAGTATGCCGTTTTCTATTGCGATCTGACCGCTTTTTAGTACAGGATTGGATAAACTTCCACCTAAGGTAATGTCCATCAGAAACGGGCCGTGCAACCGTTCAACCTGATCGGTCAGGAAACCGATAAATGCCAGTGTATCATCTTCTGAATGAATATTCAATTCAAAGGGACGTCGCGTAAAGTTTGTGTCCGGTTGTGTCAGATCGAGCATCGCTTCGAGCCATCCATTGGCCTCGATACTTGTACCGTTAAGCACCAGCGAGAAGTTTTCCAGCATGATCGAATCGCGGTTAAATCGAAAATAAGAAACAAGGGAATCTGCATGAAACTTGTCATAGGTGATGTTCTGCCCCTTTAGCACCATACTGCCCACCGGGTCAACAAGCGTTCCAAGCAGCGCCAATCGTCCAGAAATATTGCCTTCAGTCAAACGGGGCAATCCTAAGACAGAACGATAATTTTTCAACTCGATACGGTCCCAAGTCAGGTTGACATCTGCTGAACTTTTCTCAAAAATTGTCAACCCTTTTTTCCCATCCTTTTCACCGAATTCAACGGTTATATCGCCATCCAGTTGGACTTCGGTTGAATCGTAAACCATTCTGAATTTTTCAAAATAAAATTTACCGTCGAGATATTTGAAGGTACAGTTTACATCACCAAAAGGGGCATGATTATACTGTAATTGCCATCCGCGCAAATCTATGTCCAACTCCGGTCGGGTCATAGGATCTATTAGTTCGATATCACCTTCGATCACACCCTGTAAATCGATGTCGTCGCCGATAAATTGTTCTAACGGACCGATTTGCATATTTCGCACAAGGAGTCCGGACTGGACTTCTTCCGATATCCGGTCCCAGTATCCCCGAATCTCCAGTACGCCGCCGTCGGGAGCCATAAATAAAGCCTGTTCGACATTAAGTTCTTCAGGGTCAATCCGGATGATAATTTCACCATTGTTTCTAATCCAGTAGCTTGAATAATACAAACGGAAATTATTTAACGATATATTGATTGTATCCGCGGCAAAATTGAGTTGACCGGCCGTGGAAAAATAATTTTCGCGTTGTGCAAATAACAGCGAATCCAGGTAAATATAATTACCATCAAATAAAATCTCTGCATGGGTTTGTGTGAAATCAAAATCCAGCAACCTGCCGTGGGCCGCCGATAAGAATGCATCCCCCTTACGGGCACTCAGGATCTTTTCCAGCTTGAGTTGCAGAATAAGTGAATCCAGCTCTAAATCCTGAAAGCTACCTTTGGGAAACCAGAGATATCCTTCAACATTCGGATCTTCAAGATTACCGGTAATATAAATATTAGCGTCAAGCATACCGGCAACTTCCTTGATATTAAAGACGCCGGCAAAGATCTGCATGTTGTTGTTTTCTGTGTTGATGTTCAAATCGATATTTAATTTTTTGTCAACCGTTCCGCTGACAAAAAAGCGCGACTGCGGGCCAAAGGTTACCGAGGAAGAATCCTGAATCGTTAAGATACCTTTTGAAAAGAGCACCTCAAGGTTTAGCGTATCAATCCAGACAGAATCCAACCGGCTCCTGACAAGCAGGATGTCAGCCATAGCCTGTGAAGTCTCCGGATTAAAATTGGATAAGGATGCCTTAATGCGGCCATTTAAATCGGTTGAGGGCAGATCGGGGAAAAATTGTTCCAGATCCAAACGGCTGAAGGATAATCGTATGTCATTGGGATCCGAAAGCAATCGTCCGCTGAATTCCAGACTACCCGGCCCATTAACCAGTTTTGCCCGGTCAATCGTAATCTGACCATTTTCGTAAGCACCTTTGAATGTGAACGATTCGATCATATACTGGTTAATATTTCCGGATAGATTCAGATCCAGATTGAAGCTGCCGGGGAGACCGATAAGTTGTCCATGGAATTTTACCTCTCCCGAATCAAGCCCGGGCAGTTCAAATCAGCTGATTGATGTCTCGGACCGAAACATGGCTCTCGCTCAGGCCAATGATGACTTGAAAACTGTCACTGATTTCTGCATCCATTGCAGCCAGAATTGACGAGTTTGGTGTCTTAAGATGCAACCGGTTCAGGGTGGTGCGCCGGTCATTTCCTTCCAGCTGGAATGACAGATCGGAAATTATGGTTTGACGGTTAGTCCAGTTTCCCGACAGGCTTTTAACATCGACATCAATCGTACCGGGAAGCATAGATCCGCTTAGATCAAGTTTTATATCATCGACTAATAAATCATTTTTCTCGTCGGACACCCGTCCATAGGCGATACTGAGTCTACCAAAACGAATATCGGGAAAATGGTGAATAATATCTTTGTACCATTCCGAGCGGGACGCGTCATTCAAAACAACCTGCAATGATTTTCCGGTACCGGTGTCTTCCTCGGCAGAGGCCAAAAACACCCATAGCGAATCAAAGATAACAGAATCAAAATGATATTTCTTTGATATGGTTGAGAACAAACTATAGGAGACCCTGACCTTATTTGTTTTAAAACGTGTACCGTTTTCAAATCTCAAATTCAATCCGGTGATCGTCACATTTTGCAACAGATCACCCTGAACCTCATCGTAGGTAAGATCAACACCGCTGATATTTGAGCGTATGATCTGTTGTATCGAATCGGAAATCAACCGTGTACGCCAGTGCAGTACCACGATGAGCAGAATAATAAATATAAAAACTAAGGGCGTTATGATCAGAATTTTTTTCAACATTTGGACAAATCTTTATACAGCTATACCGGATGTAAGTGAAAAAGTTTCTTTATGTTAGCTAAGACTCTTCGTTCAATTTCACAAATCCGAGCACGTCATGCAACAGATTCTTACCGAAGTTGAATTGTTGAACAGGGAAGAAGCAACAAAGGGACAAAGTAACAAAGCGATGTAGCGATATAGCGACATAGCGACAAAGCGACAAAGAAAGGCATAAAGGCACACAGGGACAAAGGGACAAAGGGACAAAGGGACAAAGGGACAAAGGTATAAAGGTATAAAGGTATAAAGGTATAAAAAAAATTTAACCAATAGGTTTCTGAAGATTAGGTTTATTATGCAATATAAATATTTGTAAATATTGTATTTAATGATTTATTAGATTTAACTTACCAATTCCTAATTCCTAATCCCTAATCCCTAATCTTCCTCCTGCCAACTGAAGAGCACGTTACGCCCACATTTGACGGTCGAGGGTACGATACTGGATGGCTTCGGCAACATGGGCTGCTTGAATATGTTTTGCCGCTTCAAGATCGGCGATGGTTCGCGATACTTTAAGTATGCGATCATATGCCCGGGCCGATAATCCAAGGCGGGTAATGGCATTTTTGATCAGTTCCTGACCGGCGTCATCCAACCGGCAATATCTCCGGATTGTTCGCGCGTGCATATGTGCGTTGCAATATATCTGTTTTTCATCCTTAAACCGCGTCAGTTGCCTGCATCGTGCCGCCTGGACCCGACCTCTTATCTCTTTCGAGGAAGTTCCATTTTCGTCTGAAGCCGACTCCTTGTATTTTATTGCCGGTACTTCGATGTGTATATCAATCCGGTCAAGCAAAGGACCTGATATCCGGTGCAGGTATTTCTGGATCTGGACCTGGACACAATTGCATGCTTTGTCAGCAGCTCCGTAATAGCCGCATGGGCAGGGATTCATCGCAGCGATCAGCAGAAATCGTGCGGGATAGGTCAGGGACATACTGGCGCGGGATATGGTCACTTTTGCATCTTCCATGGGTTGACGCAATACTTCCAGCACATTTTTCTTAAATTCAGGTAATTCATCCAGAAACAACACACCGTGATGCGCCAGACTCACCTCTCCCGGCCGGGGATACTTACCTCCGCCGACCAGCGCTGCATCAGAGACTGTATGGTGGGGCGATCTGAAAGGACGTGTAACAACAAGAGCCCGCTGAGCCGGCAGCAGGCCGGCTACTGAATGAATCTTTGTCGTTTCCAGAGATTCTGCCAGGGTCATGTCAGGCAGGATCGAAGAAAATCTCCGCGCCAGCATAGTTTTTCCAGAACCCGGTGGTCCGACCATGATGACATTATGCCCACCTGCGGCGGCAACTTCCAAAGCCCTTTTTACATGTTCCTGCCCTTTTACATCATTAAAATCCAGAAAATATTTGCGGTTGCGCTTAAAAATTTCCTCCATCCGCACCCGGTAGGGTGTGATGGATAATTCATTGTTCAGAAAATCGATTGCTTCTCTTAGTGTGGATACCGGAAAAACCGCCAGGTCATCACCAATTACCGCCGCTTCCTGGGCATTTTGATTTGGCAGGATGATTCCCTTAAATCCTTTGTGCCGGGCCTGCATGGCGATCGGTAAGACTCCCTGCACAGGTCGCAAATGGCCATCCAGCGCCAGTTCTCCGATGATCAGCGTATCTTCAATTTTTTCTTCACAAATTTTAGCCTGTGCTGCGAGGATTCCCACCGCAATCGGCAGATCATATGAACTTCCCTCCTTTTTCACATCAGCGGGGGCCAGATTTACGATAATTCTTTTGTTGTGCACAAACGAGAGACCAGAGTTCTTGATCGCTGCAATGACCCTTTCCTTGCTCTCTTTAACCGCATTATCCGGCAGTCCGACCAGGCCAAAATACGGGACATTACCTTCCATATGCGTCTCAACTTCAACCACAAACGCATCAATACCGAGCACCGCACCGCTGGATACTTTTGAAAGCATCAATATACCATTGTTTACCTGCCGAATATGCAAGCAATATGCCAGAGAGATATGGGTTATCCTGAAGGGAAAATTTGCTGCAGGTGGGAATTTTCGATCAAGCAGAAACGCACAACCAGGGTAATTTTATTATACATGTACCACGCCAAGTTTCTCAAGCAACGTGTCTGACATGATTTTATGATAGGGTATGCCTACTTCTTCGGGGGTTGCTCCCTGGGCGATGGCCAGCAATTGAAAGTAATACACCACCGGTATCCTGAATTCCCGGTCAAAATGACGTGATACCTTTAACTGCCCCACATCAAAAGAATCAAAACAGGTCGGGCAGATCAATCCCAGACAATCCGCGTGCGACCGTGCGACCGAATCAAACACCGCGTAACTCATATTCAGGCTAAGATCGGCTGTATCACAGGCTTTACCGCAGCACATCAGATATTCGTGGTGCTCCACGGGTGTGGCACCGGTTGCAGCAATCAACTGTCCGAGTATTGCCGGTTGAAGCGGATCCTCCACCTGCATCACCGCACTGGGCTTCAGGAGATGACAGCCATAATGAATGGCCACCTTTAACCCTTCCAGGGGATTTATGACACTTGCGGATATTTTTTCCAGACCCACATCGTCCCTCAACATGGTAACCAGGTGACGTACTTTTATGCTACCCTGATACTCCCGGGAAATATCCTTCAGATTCTGATTAATTTTATCCTTTAGACCGGTATCGGTTTTAAGTTCATGATTTACTTCGCAAAGCGTTGCGGTGCATCCGCTGCAAACCGTTATGATATCAAGCTCCTTCTCCTCTGCCAACGATATATTACGCGCTGCCAGGGTCATCCAGGTTACCCTGTCCCCGGCTTTGAAATAGATCGGATCAGGACAACGACTGTACCGGTTGTCATCGATCAATTCAATATCCAGTTTCTCCATGACGAATCGCACGGCCCGTTCCATTTGCGGATATTTTAACGGGATCATGCAACCCCAGAATGGACTAACTGCCTTCAATTGCTGACCTCTATGGTTTCTGTTTATTGATTAGTATATCCAGGTCCTCCCGGCAATCTATGATATGCTCCCCCAGTCCCAGTTCACGGCGCCTTTTGGAAATCATTTCCGTCTGCATAACCGTCACACCCTTCTCAGCCACCCGTTCGATAATTTTATCGATATTGGCAAGATGGGTGCCCTTTTGCCGGGCCATGTTTTTGAGCGTGATGATTACCTCGATCGGATGCACATCCTGCGGGCACCGCTCATCGCAATTATAGCAATTGGTGCAATTCCAGATAAGCGAGTCCGGTCCGATAAGATCCTCTTCCAATCCATACATGCTCTTGATAATGATTGTTCGTGGACTGAATTCAGGCATGAAGCGGTGCGTCGGACAATCGGCCACACAGGCGCCGCATTGATAACAGTAATTATGGGAAAAGCCCCCCAGCATTTCATTCAGTCTTTCCCTGAATGCATAATTCAGTTTTTTCATCGATCAACCCCTAAGCTGGTTTCTTTTCCGGTAAACGGCGGACACTATTGCTGGCACATTTGGGACAGGCACGTTCCTGCGGCGTATTTGGTGTGTATTTGTCCTCATAGGTGTGCCCGCAGCGCAGACATTTAAAGGTAGCCGATTGGCTCATATTCTGGCTCTCCCATCATAGATCCGGTCATTCCGGCGTATTATCTAAAGAATCGCAACGCGTTCAGCCGGCGCAGGTTTTCTGGTTCTCTTCTCCTGCTCCCTGGCCAATTCACGATTCAAAATCTGAATCGTTTCTTCAACTTCTTTTTTTGTCACTTCGGCCCGCATGGCGTCCAGTTCCTTCATAACCCGGGCAAATTTCTGTCCTTCGGCGGCTGAAATCCATTCCAGCTGCAAGCCGTTCCGGACGTATACCCAGTCGTTCGAGTTTGTTCCACAATTTCTCGATACGCCTTTGTGTCCAGGTAACCGCATTGATATAATGACAATCCGCAAAATGACAGCCGGAAACCAGAACAAGCGGTGCCCCTTTTCTAAAAGCATGGATAACAAATTTTTCATCTACCCGGCCACTGCACATGGTTCGGATCAGTCGAACATTCGTCGGATATTGCAGACGTGAGGTACCGGCAAGATCTCCACCGGCATAAGAGCACCAGTTGCAGGCGAAGGCTAACAATTTTGTCCATCGGATCTTCTTCCAGAATGGAATCGATCTGTGCCATGATTTGCAGATCGGTAAAATGACGCATGGTGATGGCATCCATGGTACATTCGGCACCGCAGGTACCACAACCGGCACAGGCGGCCTGAATGATAGTCGGATATATTCCGGCCTTTTTATCCGCCGGCGTAATGGCATGATAAGGACAAACACGCGCGCACATACCCGCAGAAATTACACATTTCGTTATTGATATTGGCCGTGATCGCTTCAATCTTGACTTTGCCGGCATTCAGAATGATGCTGGCCCTGGCCGCCGCAGCACTGGCCTGGGTGACACTGTCTTTAACATCTTTTGGTGATTCTACACAACCGGCATAATAGATACCCCGGGTCGGTGCATCAACCGGTTTCAATTTGGGATGGGATTCCAGTAAAAATCCATCGGCACTATTTGATAAGGTCAGCATTTGTTGCAAAGCTTTCATATCATGTCGCGGCTCAACGCCAACACGAGAGCACGACCATATCAGCTTCATGGATTTCTACTTTCCCTCTCGTCGTATCCTCCACACTCAGAATCAGATTTCCGGTTTCTGGATCTTCCCATACATCACCGGGAATACCGCGGATATACTGCACACCTGCCTCTTTACTGCGCATATAAAGATCTTCAAATCCTTTTCCAAAGGCACGGATATCGATATAAAACACCTTGCTTTCCATATCCGGATAATGATCATTCAGTAAGCAGGGTATCTTTGATCGTATTCATACAGCAAATATTACTGCAATAATTCCTGCCCAATTTTTGCGAACGGGAACCGACACACTGAATAAAGGCAATTTTTTTGGGACGTTTCTGATCGGTGGGACGGACAAAATGACCTTCGGTCGGTCCGCCGGCACAGATCAGTCGTTCAAATTCCATACTGGTGATCACATTTTCATAACTGACGATAGCCGAATTCATCCATGTCTGTCGGATCATAAACATCCATTCCGGTGGCAACAATAATTGTTCCAACTTCGACGTTCATCATTTCATCCTGCATATCAAAATCGATACACTTTTTCTCACAGGCATCCAGACATTTGCCACAGGCGATGGGATTATTACCCAGACAATGTTCCATATCGATAAGATAAGCGGAAGGAACAGCCTGGGGTAGTTGGATATAAATCGCTTTTCGTGATGAAAGCCCTTGCTGATATTCATCGGGAACGCTACCGGACAATCTTTCACACAATCACCGCAGGCAGTACAATCATCTTCATTTACATAACGTGCTTTTTTACGTACCGTGACATTAAAATTTCCGATAAAACCGGAAACATGTTCGATTTCGCTGTAGGCCAGAAGTTCTACTCTTGGATGTCGACCGACATCCATCATCTTAGGACCGAGAATTCATATGGAGCAGTCCATGGTGGGATAGGTTTTATCCAGTGCGGCCATGATCCCACCGATGCTTGGCTGCTTTTTCAACCAGATAAACCTGATGACCGGCATCGGCCAGATCCAGAGCAGCCTGTATACCGGCCACACCGCCGCCGATAACCAGCGCCGCTTTGGTAACCGGGACCTCTGCTTCAGTCTGCGGCTTCAAGCACACCGGCACGGGCAACGGCACTTTTGACCAGATCCTTCGCCTTTTCCGTCGCTTTTTCCTTTTCATCCTGATGCACCCAGCTGCAGTGTTCGCGGATATTGGCCATCTCATACAGATAGGGATTCAATCCGGCATCGGCGACACATTGCCGAAACGTCGGTTCATGAATCTTTGGTGTACAGGAAGCAACAACAACCCGATTTAGATTGTGTTCGACAATTGCCTTCTTGATCTCATTCTGGCCCGGATCCGCACAGGTATATTTATTGCGGACCACCGCAACCACATCATCCAGTGTTTCCGAATATTTGGCTACTGCTTCCGTATCCACTGTTCCGGCGATATTCAACCCACAGTCACAGACAAATACACCAATTCTCAGTTTGTTATTTTGCATTTTCCTCGCCTTTTATCTATGCCCTTTCTCATCCTAAATTCTTAATTTTACATATAATTTTATCACACTTTCAGACGTTCAGCCACCATTTCCGTCATATCCTTTATGGTCAGTTTTACCTCATCATTCAACTTCTGATCAAGCATGGCACATTGAAGATGAATTTTACATTTCACACAGGCGGTGACCAGGGTCTCTGCACCAGTACGGTGTGCTTCGTGCAGACGGTTTGCCTGTATATTTTTAGACACTTGTGAGCAGTTCATCCATCCACTCACACCACAACAGATGGCACGCCGGTGATGATGGGCCATTTCTTGAAGCGATACACCGGGAAGATTGTTCAGGATATCGCGCGGCGCATCATAAACGGACATATGGCGGCCCAGACGGCATGGATCCTGATAGGTAATCTTCTGATCGGTTCCGATCTCGCGCAATTGAAGTTTATCCCGATTTTGAGACAGAAACTCACTGATATGCATGATCTCAAATGTTTGCTTGCCGGTTATTGCCGGATAATCCTGTTTAATCGTCCGATAGCATTCCGGACACGCAGTAAGGATGGTTTTTGCCCCGGATTTTTCAATCAATTCGTGATTGGCATGTGCCAGTTTTTCAAACATGGCATAATCACCGTTCCAGTAGAAATCATGCCCGCAACAACGCTCATTGGGTAATATCTGTGGTTTTATACCCATATGGTTCAATATTTTCAATGTGCTTTGAGCAATATTGATCGGATGTGCGTCGATATCCTCAAGCAGTATTTCAAAATACGGGAGACAACCGGTAAAAAAAAGGAATTCACTTTTATCGGATACCATCGATTTGTCCAGCCAGTCCAGACGGCTCTGATTTATTTTTTCCATAGTCATCAGACGCGAAATAGACTCGATTACACCGCCATGCGAACAGGAGCAATCCCGATTTTCCACGCCCACGGACTTCCGCTGTATTTGAATAAAACTGTCATAATCAATAAGCGATGGACAGACTTCCTCACATTGTCCGCAGGTCAGACAAGACCACAGCCCGTCTGAACCGTTTCCCCCGGGATGCGTATTGAACAGCGATCCTGCAAGAATACGCCGGGGTGAAAAGGAACCTGAATAACGTGCTACCGGACAGACTCCGGTGCACTTTCCGCATTCCAGGCAGTAAAAAGCATTGGTATCTTTCAGTTGTCTGATTTCTAAGGCCATTTAGATCGTAATTTCCTCCACTGATCCCGGAACAAATTGTTTTGCTGTATATCTGGTTTCACCGTCTCTGAACGGGTTTGGTCCGAATCTCCGCACCTGTTCCACCATCTCTTTTACGACCTGTACAAATTTTGGAGATTCGGCCGCCGAGATAAATTCCTGTCTTACTCTTGCTTTTTCCAGGCCAAGCATATCCAGGATTTTTCTAAGTTTCTGAAATTGCTCAGCTGCTCTGCGGGCACCAAAGACTATAATGACAGTCTTCAAAATGGCATCCCGATACCAGAACACCATCCGCACCCATTTCAAGGGCCTTCAGCACGTATGACGGATTTACCCGGCCCATGCACATGGTCCTGATGATCCTGATATTTGCGGGATACTGCATCCGGTTAATGCCCGCAGAATCCGCTGCCGGATAACTGCACCAGTTGCAGGCAAAAACCACGATCCGCGGTTCAAACTTTGTTTTTTTCTCAGCCATATTTAAGATACCGCCATGGGTTCCGAATACAAAAAGGCTTTCAGCATATCTTCTATCTGATGATCACGAAAATGCCGGATATCAATTGCACCGGTTGAGCAGAACGTGGCGCAGGTACCGCACCCCTCGCACAGCGCCTCATTTACGATCGCATAGCGGCTGCCATCTTTTTCGGTAAGACAGATCGCGCCGTATTCACAAACATCCACACAGTTGCCGCAAGCCCGGCACAGTTCGATATTTACGGTTGACGTGATCGGCTCCATTAATATGGTTTCCCGCGACAGCAGGGCATCAACCTTCCCCGCCACCGCATTGGCCTGCGCAATTGTGTCCGAAATATCTTTCGGGCCCTGGACGCAGCCGCATGTAAAAACACCCTGGATATTGGTCTCAACCGGACCAAACTTGGGATGTTTCTCCAGTACAAAACCATCCTGTCCTTTGGGTATTTTCAAGAATTGTTGCAGATGGTTCATTGATTCCGTTACGGGACGCATGCCGACGGAAAGGACCAGCAGGTCGGTCTGAATTTCGATCTCCGTCTTGAGAATCCGGTCAAAAACACGAACGGATTTTAACCTATTATCCCCAATCAAAACGGGTGGTTTTTCGGGTATATATTTGATGAATACGACACCTTTTTCGCGCGCTTCGCGGTACATAGTTTCTGCTTCATGATGATATACGCGGATATCACGGTTGAGAATAGCCACCTGAATCCCTTTTTCACGCAGCGCTATGGCCTGTTTTATTGCCGCCTGACAGCAATACCTGGAGCATTCCGGTAAACCCTCCGGACCCCTAGAACCGACACATTGCACAAAAACGACATGGCTGATATTTTGTCCCTCAGATTCCGGATCAGCTGCGACGAAGAAAGCATTTGCTCCAGCTGCATATTGGTAATTACATTTTTATATTTTTGGTAGCCATATTCACCCTGTTCCGGCTGATACAGACTAAAACCTGTGGCCAGGACAAGAGCACCCGCATGTAATTCTTTCTCCTCTTCTGCAGATTGTAACCGGATCTTAAAATTCCCAACATAACCACTGATATGGCTGACCTGAGTCTTAGTCAGTATTTTAACCTCTTTTTCATATAATCCTTTGGCTCTTTCCTGGACAAGTCTGTTCACCGGATTTACCGCTTGGATAAAGGGTTTGCAGACGGGAAGTCCAACCGCCAAGTTTTTCTTCCTTTTCCACCAGACTGACCCGATATCCCCGTCTTGCCAACTGCAGCGCTGCTTCCATACCGCCAATCCCGCCCCCGACAACCATCACTTCATGGCCAATCTCCATTTCTTTTGGTTCGAGCGGCTCCAGACGGCCTGCTTTCGCAACCGCCATACGGATCAGATCGTGGGCTTTGAACGTGGCCTGTGCCGGTTCCTGTTGATGCACCCAGGAACAATGATCACGAATATTTGCCATCTCAAGTAAATAGGGATTCAGTCCGATTTTTCGAAGTGTCTCCCGAAAAATCGGTTCGTGAGTGCGGGGCGTGCAGGCAGCGACAACGACCCGATTGAGTTTATATTTTTCGAGTGCTTCCTGAATATGCCGCTGGGTGCTCTCGGAGCAGGCAAACATCAGATCCTCTGCATAGACGACGCCATCAATGCTTCTGCTATAGGTAACAGATCTCCAACATCAACCACACCGGCAATATTGGATCCGCAATGACAGATAAATACACCGGTACGTGGTGCACCACTATAATCGTAAACACGGTATTTCTTCTATTGTTCTCCGGTAATTTATCTTTCATCAAATACTGAGCAGCACGAATCGCAGCACCCGATGCTTCGGCAATCGAATCGGTGATATCCTTTGGCCCGGTAGCGCATCCGCAGACAAAAATACCCTCTTTTGTTGAACTGATCGGGTCACCACAGCGGTCTTCTGGGGAGAAGAAGCCACGTTTATCGGTATCAATGGATAATATTTTTGCCATTTTTGCAGCGTCCGGCTGAAGGCACCAGTGCCTCGGACAGAATGACCATTTCTGTTCGTACAATTTCTGTCTTGCCAGTATCCACATTTTCATAGAAAATGAACAGGTCTTTGGTGGCAGGATCTTCTTCCAAATGCGCAGGTTTACTGCGAATAAAATTTATTTTTGCCTGGTTTAAGCCGCGGTGATAAAACTGTTCAAACCCTTTGCCGAATGCCCGTATATCGATATAAAAAATATCGATCTGAGCGTCCGGATATATTTCGCGGATCAGAAGGGCACTTTTGATCGCGTTCATACAACAGATCCGGCTGCAGTAGGGTATATCCCGGTGGGTGCACCGTGAACCAACACATTGAATAAAGGAGACACGGTCCGGCTTTTTGCCGTCCGTAAAACGTATCAGTTTTCCGCCGGTCGGACCGCCCGGACTCAATAAGCGTTCCAGTTCAATACTGTTTACCACATTTTCAAATCTGGTATAACCGTATTCACTGGCTTCGCGCGGATCAAAATAATCAATACCGGTGGCAGCAATCACTGACCCTACAGTCAGTTCTTCAATTTCATCCGGCATATCAAGATTGATACAGTCTTTCTGGCATGCCTCCATACATTTTCCACAGGCAATCGGATTGGTACCCAGGCAATCCTCAGTCGTACCGGACATAAGGCCGCGGGAACAGCCTGCGCAAAGGGAGAATAAATGGCATGGCGGAGGCTGAGACCTTCTTCAAAGTCATTTGGTGTGAAGCATTGGACAGACTTTGGCACATTCGCCACAGGCCGTACATTCATTTTCATCGATAAATCGTGCCTTGCGCAGCACTCTAGCCTTGAAATTTCCCGGTTTGCCGCTTGATCTCGATTACCTCTGCATTGGTGATCAATCGAATATTGGGATGCCGACCGACATCCATCATCTTAGGACCGAGAATTCATATGGCACAGTCCATACTGGGAAAAGTCTTATCCAGTTTGGCCATGGTTCCACCAATACTGGGCGATTTTTCTACCAGATAGACCTGAAACTGAGCATCGGCCAGATCAAGCGCAGCCTGTATACCGGCAATTCCTCCACCGATAATCAGTGCGCCCTTTGGATTTTTAATCTTCAGTAATCATGCGTCCGATCGGTTAGGTATGTTTTTTTACTGGTTTTTTTAGCAACGGTTTTTAATATATCCACACCATATTGGTATCCGGTTTCAAAAGCCTTTATATTCATTTCTTCTGTACCCGGCGGAACCGAGGACTCGACGGCCTTTTTGGTTGCTTCATAGGAAGTGATCCCGGTAATCGCCGAGAAAAATCCCACAGTTACGATATTCATGACAATTTTTCGACCCATCTCTTCAGCCAGGCGGGTCGATGGTATAGCATAAACTTTATGTTTGGCAGACCTTTTATCCGGAGTAACCAGGTCTTTTTCAATCAGCATAATACAGTTATCCGGCAACTCAGGGGCGAAGCGATCATAGGCATCACGAGAAAGAATGATCGATATCTGTGGGACGACCAGATAGGGATAGAGAATCTGGGTATCCGAAATAATCAGTTGGGCTGAACATGAACTCCCGCGTGCTTCAGGGCCAAAACTTTGAATCAGGGTAGAAAATTTATTATCAAAAATGGCCGCCGCTTTGCCAATGATATAGCCCGCAAGAATGATCCCCTGGCCGCCAAAACCGGCGATACGGATTTCGATATTATTTTTGGTCATTTTCCACTCCGTATGGTTTAAATTTATCACCCAGTCGTTTCTGCAAATATGTATTGTAAGCGTCCAGATAAGAAGGTTTGTCGATATCGACAAATTTTCCGACCTTTATCTTGGTTTGAAAATGGATATCCACTTCACGCGGATCGACGCCATTGCAGATTTCGGCATTGTCATGATAAAAACTCATGAGATCCAGACCGGTCCCGAGTTTATTTTTGCGTGCATAGAGGGTTGTACAAGGACAGATGATCTCGACAAATGAGAATCCTTTTTTTTGCAGCGCTTCCGAGATCGAGGTGGTCAATCTGCGGACATGCAGTGCGGTCCAGCGGGCCACATATACGGCACCGCATGCGGCAGCCAACGCCGGCAGATTAAATGGCGTTTCATAACTCCCATAGGGCGCTGTCGTTGCAACGGCAGTTGGAGGTGTCGTCGGGGCCAACTGTCCGCCGGTCATCGCATAAATAAAATTATTGACACAGAGCACCGTAATATCCATATTGCGCCGGGCAGTATGAATAAAATGATTGCCGCCGATGGAGGTAAGATCTCCGTCCCCACTGAATACAACCACTTTCAGACGCGGATTTCCCATTTTTAAGCCGACCGCAAACGGAATGGCTCTGCCATGGGTGGTATGAAAAGAATCCAGTTTAATATATCCGGCAATTCGGCCACTGCAGCCAATACCCGACACCACGCTGATATCGTCACGCGGAATACCGGTTTTTTTCACCGCTTCGATAAAACAGGTAACCGACAGTGCCGATGCCACAGGTTGAACACCAGATATGCGGAATACGATCCATCCGCAACCAGGATTCCAGCGGATGTTCCGATATAGTGTTCAATTTTTCGTTTTCGTGTGTGGCCTGGTTGGGGTTTCCAGTTCTTTAACTTTCATTGATATGCCTCCTCAATAGCTTTCAAAATTGTTTCAGGTTGATGTACGGTTCCTCCGCCGTGCGGCACCAGAATTACACGACACTGACCGCCTGCGCAGCGCTCAACTTCCCGGACCATCTGACCGTAATTCATTTCCGGTACAACAAAGGCTTTTACCTTTCCGGCCAGTTCCCGGATACGTTTTTCGGGAAATGGCCAGATGGTTTTGAAGACGCAAACGACCTATATGTTTTATCTTTTTTTCCTGAGCCAGCTGGATGGCCTTCAGAGCAACACGGGAAGTGATGCCATAGGAAAGAACAACCACTTCCGCATTATCGATATTTTCTTCCTCAGTTAGGATAATATCGTCGGCATTGTGTTCGATTTTGTCAATCAGACGATGAACACACTTTTCCTGTGTCTTCCAGTTCATGACCGGATAACCCTTTTCGTCATGGGTCAGACCGGTTATGTGAAAAGAATACCCATCACCCGCTTTTACCATGGGAGGCACTAAATCTTCACCGAATTCATAAGGCAGGTATGCTCCGGGTTTTTTATCGGTGTACCGGCGGTTTACGATTTCAATTTTTTCAGCCGGCGGGATGACCACTTTTTCGGTCATATGCCCGACACATTCATCCATCATCACAAATACCGGCACACGATATCGTTCCGAGAGATTAAACGCGGTAATGGTAAGGTCAAAACATTCCTGCGGCGAGTTTGGACAGACCGCAATAATTTCGTAATCACCGTGAGATCCCCAACGCGCCTGCATAAGATCTGCCTGTCCGGGGAGCGTAGGCAAACCGGTAGTCGGCCCTCCCCGCTGAACATTTACCACCACACAGGGTGTCTCGAGCATGACACCCAAACCGATGTTCTCCATCATCAGTGAAAATCCCGGTCCTGAAGTGACGGTCATGGATTTCACACCCGTCCAAGCAGCGCCCAAAATGGCTGCCATCGAGGCGATTTCATCCTCCATTTGAATAAAAAAGCCGCCGATAAGAGGAAACCGTTCGGCAATGCGTTCCGCAACTTCAGTAGAAGGCGTAATCGGATAACCGGCAAGAAACCGGCAACCGGCAGCAATTGCACCTTCTGCACATGCTTTGTCACCGTCAAGATAATGTGCACCGGTTAACACGCCGGAAGGATCAGCTTGCATGGGCTATATCCTCCTCTTTAAGAACACAAAAAATAGCAAATTCAGGACAGAGCATCTCACACAGCTGGCAATGGACACAAAGGCTTCCATCGGTGATAATAGGCGGATGATAGCCTTTGCTGTTAAACTCGTCCGATAACAAAAGAATATCCTTGGGACAGTATTCAACACAAAAGCCACACCCTTTGCAGCGTTCAGGAATAATGTGTACTTCACCATGGGGTATTTTGATGCGGTCAACGTCCAGGGGTGTACGCCAATATTTCATGGATCCCCCAAAGGTTTGATTGAAGATTAGTTATGTATATAAAATTCAGTCTTTTACACACTCAACAGGTCAGGTGTGCCGGAAGCGTAGGAATAGTCTTAAGCGTTCAGTCCAGAAAAATGAGCTGCATTCGTAGCCCTGTGTCTTTTTCAGTATGAGACGGATTTGCCTTCTCCGTATGATTTTAATATAGCGCATAATTCCAATTTTGTCAACGAATTTCTAACTCTCTATTTTTAAAGGATTAACCTAAACCGATACCAGTGTTGATTCTCTTAAATATACGCATCAAGTGTAATTCCGTATCCGCCTCTCAGGGCCACAATAAATGATATAAAATATTATTATATTGTAATTATAGTCAGTATCATATTATCGGAATATATAAATTTGAACCATTTACACATGTGTCATATATAGGATCAATATGGCGCCAGCCATCGGTTTCACGCATGCCAGATGGTCTTTTACAGATGCATTATACACACCTAAAATATTTTTTTAGCAATCGATCCGTTTATATTGTATATTTTTTATCATACTCAGACGTCTATCAGATTCCAAAACGCATACGAACTGTTAATCTCGAATTTTCGTTTTCTCAGCCACTGCTGACTGGTCACGCGAAATGATATCCGCCTTTAATGTTTTAGCAAAAAGTGAGAAAGGACATCATGGAGACTTTTCCAAAAGAGGTAAAGACTCAAAGATGAACATCCCTTAATTCTGCGGCCATTTGAAAAGGATGATCTGGAGAAATTAATACAATTTTTCAAATCCCTTCCCACCTCGGACCGGATGTATTTGAGACTCGATGTATCAAAGCGTGAAAATATTATGAAACGCTTCGGCAATGTCAATAACGAAATTATGTACCCTGTTCTCGCTCTTGACGGAGATCAAATCGCGGCTATCGGGACTTTGTATCGTGCGGAATTTGGTTGGATGCGCAATCTGGGAGAGATACGGGTTGTGGTAGGTCCAAAATTTCAGCGAAGGGGTTTATGTACCATCTTGACAAAATCGCTGTTCTTTCGCGCATTATCAACCGATCTTTATAAGATACAGGCTGAACTTATGGAAGATCAATTGGCGGCCATTACATGTTTTGAAAGGTTGGGTTTTAAAAAAGAGGCCGTTCTACGTAAGCATGTCACAGATATCAATGGTGGCCGGTGTAATCTCGTCATTATGAGTCTGGATATCCAGGAAATGTGGCTGCTCATGGAAGATTTTATCAATCGTCAATTTTATGTAACCTGAAATTCACCAGGATAAAATTATGTATGAAAATATACGCAAACCGGGATGGCTGCGATATACCCCATCCGTACTGATAAGACCACTGCCTGCAGTCTATTATTTTGCAAGATATATCCAAAATAACGGTTCGGACGATATTGGGCGATACTATCGGAGGCAGATTCTGTATCTCGAAAATGCCTTGAAAACACTCGCTAAGGAATTAAATGTGGTTGAATTTGAGGTAATTTCTCTACAATTTAGCGCTTTGATAGAAAGTTCCCATGTTAAGAGACTCGCGTATACCGAATCGGCTGCACGGGCCATGACCGCCTGTTGCACCCATTGGCATGATACTCTGCAGGAACATCGTTCACAATGGGTTCCGGTGCTGCAACAGATTTATGAAGAAACGGTGACCCCTTTGCAGATACTTCTGGTTGATTACCCGAAGAATCCTTCCAGAATCGAAAAATTACGCCATAATCTTATCGCATCCTGCCACTATAAGGTGAATTGTATACCGGGTATTGACGAAACCTATCAGGCTCAGATTTTGGAGGCGGATTGTGTTATCTTTACGGATATTCAACCTTCAAGATTACACCGGGATTATGAACGGCTGAGATCATATCGCCGGCCTGCAATTGCTATCATTCCCCGGGATGAATCGACCGATGTTGATAAGATGGCACTCCGGCACGCCGGCCAGCTCTCAAGGCTGGGTATGGATATTTTGTTTTACTATCTCACGCCGATCCGGTTATATACAACGATCGAAAAAAATTATATCCATTTTCATTCGCAAAGCGGCGAATAATGCATACTCTGAATGGACCAGTTTAAGAGGCCTTCGAGTGGATCCGTTAAAAAATTTGGAATTGCGGGTTGCGTTTCTGGGTAACCATTTTCAAAAATTTCTGCATACCATACGCCAGTTCCATCCTTCACTGAGTAAAAGTCTGGATAATGCGGAGAAACTGACCCAGATCCATCTCTGGCAATCCAGTTTTTCACCGGCAGAAGAGATGCATCTGATCACCTCACTGCCAGAGGATCCACAAACACGGCTGCATAATCTGAGCTGCTATTATGCCCTGCAGTATATCCATATGATTTTTCGAAATCTTGATATACTTGAGTTGGGTACGACCGCCGGAATAACATCGACGGAAGTATATCACAAATTTATGATGCAGATCGGTCATGATTTCAGGACACTCAGCATAGCCTATATCACCAATCTCATCAATATTTATCTGTGCCATAAAGAAGTTCCGGAATTTTTCATTTGCAGCGTGGGTACGCGCGCCGATCAGGATGACATCGATTTCGGTATCATTACCAGTGATGACGGAGATGCCACCGAACTCAATAAAGCGTTGCAAAAGATCACCCAGAACATGCTTGTATATGCGACGCCCTTGCATTTATATCTTTCAGAACATGTGGGCGAACAGGTCTACACGACCACCATTTCGGAATATATAAATTTGCTTGACAGACAGATTCAGGATGTGGTGATCATCTCTGAATTGCTCAACGCCAAGATCATTTACGGTAGTGAAAAACTTTTCAGCATATTTAAAGATCGTGTGATTGACCGGTATTTTTATATGCCAGGGACAAATATACGTTTTCACGAAGGATTTTTACGTGGAATTCTGGGTGAGGCGCGTTCGATGCTGATTAGTCCTCCTGGTCACGATGCCATTTGTCCAAAAGACGATGCACTCCGCATGTTAAAATTATTGCTCTACGCAAAAAAAACAATTTGTTCTGTCAAGGAAGTAAATGCCTGGGAAATCATCACGGCACTGGAAAAATGTGAACCACATCTTAAATCGGATTATGAACTGTTATTTAAGGCCGTTTCATTTCTTGAGATTTTTAAATTCCTGCTGCAGCTGTATGTGAACCAGGAAGAGACCTTTAGTCCGCAGGATATTGACAGCGGACAGTTGGCAACGATTGCCGAAAGGATGGGTTATCAGGCGATTGGAACGGTCAGTGCCTGGGATCAATTGATTATTGATTACTATCGATATGTCAAGGAAGTTCGTAAGCTGGGAGATTTTTTGCTAAGTGACATCAATACGCATCTGGGAAAGATCTCAATATTTGTTGGCATGTTTAAGAATTTTCAGGTTCCAAAAAGACCTACCATAGCCGAATCTTTCATTGTTTCTGCCCGTTTTTACCATGGAACAAAATACTGGGAAGATGTACTTAATCTGCTTGAATCTGATGAAAAATTGCTGGAAGCATTTATTGTCGGATTCAACAAAATGAGTGCCCGTAAAAGAACCATTATCATCAATGAATATGTCAGCTGGGCCGAATTTAGTTTTATAACAATCATCCGTCTGATCACAATTGTCGGCAATAAACAGCGTAATGATGTCGGTGAAACGGTCTATCATTGGATGTGCACCGCTTTTTTCCCATTTATTGAAACATTGCCGTATGCCACAGACCGATTGTGTCGTATTTTCAGTCATTATCCTGATTTCATTCATGAGTTCCTGCAGCTCTTACCCGAAGAATATTACATTTATCTTGAGCGGATACTTTCGCGGCAGGTCATCAACGAAAAGGTCCTGATATATCAGAAACAACTAATCGAACTGTGCAATATCCACAAATGGTCCGGTCAATATTTCCATCGATTCTTTGACCGGGTGATCCGCCGGTATCCAGAATATCTGAGTGCCGTAACGGATACCGCTCAGTTAGCAAAAATTGCCTCGGGTTTACTGGCGATGGTTGATGTCTACCCCAGTCCCATGCAGAAAAAGGAGATCCTGGGGAATTATTATGATCTCGAATTTTTACGTGTCGGCATCGGTACGATGCGCGGGACCGATTTGCAGACGACCAACCGTGATTTTACAGAATTTTGCGATAATTATATAACCGGTCTGTTTCAGATATGCAATGAGGAAGTGAGCGTAGAAAGTCATGGACATCTGCCCAACACCGATCATCTGGTCATTCTTGCGGCAGGCGGTCACGGTCGCTCGCAGGCTTATGACGATGATTATGATATCATCGTCATGACCAAGAATGAAGATGAAAAATTACTTCAATATGCCACCCGGATCGTGACCCGCATGAATCGCGAAATATTGAAACGTGGTTTGCTGCCCCATTATCGGCTGGGTGAGATCTTAGGAGGATTTGTCAATCCGTTGCCTCAGATCGTCGGTTACCTGAAAGATAATCCGGAAGAAGGTTTTATTGATTTATCGCAAATACTGGGCGGTCGTGTGATTATCGGGGGTCTTGAAATGCGCGAAGTCATCAGGGCAGAGATCATTCAGGAGTTCATATTTTCTCAGCGAAAGCACTACATTGAAAGAATGATTCGGGAAATCTATAATCGCCAGAAGGTTGATGAATCTTGCAATAACGGTCATTGCAGTCTGAAAGAAGCCCGGGGAGGCCTTCGCGATATTGAAGCGATAGCCCTGATGCTCAAAGCATACCTTGCATCGGAAGTCAGCTTGTCGGAATTATTTTTTGACCAGATTTTGCATAAGGTACCGGCCATAAAACGAGACTTATTAACGCTTGGCGAATCGATTCGGTTTCTCCGGACGGTACGGAATCTATATCGCCTCATGGTTTCTGCCGAAGACCGGGTCGAGCCAGCCTACCTCTCGGCGCTTACACCGGTTTTCCAGAAGGGTGATCAGAACCGCAGGCTGGACAGCGGGGATGCCATCCTCGATCATATACGCCATGCGCTTAAAAAATCGGCAAAGGCCTGCGATCGGGTCATTGATTATTTAAATATGGCAAAAAACCTGTAAATAGTAAAACTGAAGATAGGTCATAAGGGCATTAACCAAAATATTCCCTGAAGAGATTATTTCACAACGTACACAGTTCAGACACGGAGAACACGAAAGAAGAAATCGGTACAATCAGAAAAGATACAATAATAAATTATAATGGTAATAAAAAAAAAGGATCCGGGTGGGATCCTTTCTTTTAAAAATGATAAACAGCCAAAGGATGTCCATATCGGGATTTTCAGCCTCCGAATTCGTATCCCAGTTGGAGATAGAAAACAGGAGCCCAGGTAACATCAGCATCTGCATTGCCACCGGAAGGTTGTGAGATAAATCCCAGTTCCCCGACAACAGCGATATTTATTTTTCAGGGGTACAGCACCCTCGACAAAAGCCCCGACATTCAGTCCACTTACATCATCAAATGCATCACTGGTCGTCAATTGGTAGGCAAGAACAGCGCCGGGTCTAATGTGCCAGCCACTTTCCAGCGGAAACCATGCTTTCATGGTGCCACCAAAATTCATGATGCTCACACTTTCGCTCGATTCTTCCGCGGATGTGCCGGCAAAGCTGACCAAAGCGCCGATTGAAAATTTTGGCGACATCAAGGCATCTGCTTTCAGATTCAGGATCCATCCCATTTCGGTGTCAACATCTACACCCGGGGGGCTAATGGTCACTGTGCCGGGAAACAACAGACCAAACTTTGCATTTGCACTCCATTTTTGCTCCTGAGCAAGAACAGTTCCACTCAGGCAGAAGATCACGATAAGGAACAATATTGTAATCATCCTGAAAATTTTCATAGGAACCTCCCTCTTCGGTTCAATAATCAGTTTACCACCGCACATCCTTCGGTAATACATACTTTTCTAATATCGACCAGAGGTTTGTATAATTAAAGAATTTTTATGAATTTTTGATTTATTTAAAATTCCGTTCATTATATTTACTTTTAGAGGAATATCGGGATATGTTCAGACCGATGTGAATATAAATATATATTAATGAGCACTTCAAAAAGAGATCAGCTAAAAAGCTTCAAAAAATGGCCGAAACTATTCTTTGCAATAATTATTTACCTGTGTTAAATTACATTTTAATTTTTTATGAAACGGGCCTGAAAGTAACTGAGAAAGATGCCGGGGGAACTTCAATGAGTAACCAAGAACCCATAAAGATAAATAAAGTATGGTGTAAAGGATGTGAAATCTGTGTTGACGTCTGTCCGCGCGAGGTGCTTGAGATGAAGGATTTTGTGGCGGTGGTCAAGGACGTCGAGCAATGCACCTTCTGCCAGTTGTGTGGGCTACTCTGCCCTGACTTTGCGATTGTTGTCCACCCACCCCAGACTAAGAAAAGCTTGTAAAGGAATAAGGAGTACCGCCGCTTGCAACCAAGAGTATATATGATGCAGGGCAACATTGCCGTTGCCGAGGGTGCCATAGATGCCGGTTGTCGCTTTTTTGCCGGATATCCGATTACCCCATCTTCCGAGATAGCCGAGCAATTGAGTAAAAAACTGCCCGAGGTCGGCGGACGATTTATTCAAATGGAAGACGAAATCGCGGCCATGGGGGCCGTTATCGGCGCGTCGCTGGGCGGGGTCAAATCGCTGACCGCTACCAGCGGACCCGGATTCAGCCTGAAGCAGGAAAATATTGGGTATGCCTGTATTACCGAAGTTCCGGTTGTAATCGTAAATGTCATGCGCGGGGGGCCAAGTACCGGCTTGCCGACACTGCCTTCACAGTCTGATGTTATGCAGGCACGCTGGGGAACCCATGGAGATCACCCGATTATCGTTCTTACGCCGGCAACCGTCACCGAGACATACCATATGACGGTCCAGGCTTTTAATATGTCCGAAAAGTACCGGATTCCGGTAATCTTGCTTCTGGATGAAATCATCGGACATGTACATGAAAAAGTAACCCTGCCCGATCCAACCGAGTTAAAAATCATTAATCGGAGAAAGCCGTCCGGCGATCCGGCCGTCTATTTGCCTTACAAGAACGATGAATCTTTGATTCCTGAGATGGCCAGTTTTGGCGATGGCTACCGGTATCACGTTACGGGCCTTGTCCATGACGAAACCGGTTTTCCTTCAAATGACACCAAAACAATCGAAGCCATGCTGACCCGGTTAAATTCGAAAATAGATAAATACCTAGACGAAATAATACAGTACGAGGAAACCGACCTTGATGATGCGGAAATCGCGATTGTCACTTATGGTTCCAGTGCCCGTTCATCGCGCTTTGCGCTGCGCCGGGCCCGTGAAGAGGGTATCCGTGTCGGGATGCTGCGTATTCAAACACTTTGGCCTTTTCCAATCGAACGTATTACCCGTCTGGCCGAACAGGTATCCAATATTATTGTTCCGGAATTAAATCTGGGTCAGATTGCCCACGAAGTGGAGCATGCGGCAAAAGGAAAAGCGGAAATACACAGGGTCAATAAAATCACCGGGGAACCGATCAATCCGGAAGAAATTCTGGTAAAGATAAAGGAGTATGTCTAATCATATGGACTACATGGACTATTTACGCAAGGATAAATTTCCACATATCTGGTGTGAAGGATGCGGGGATGGAATCGCTCTTAAAGCCATTATCAGGGCGATTGATAATATCGGCTTGAAAAAAGATGAGATCGCAATGGTCTCCGGTATCGGTTGTTCCAGCCGGACACCGGGATATGTCGATTTTAATACGCTACATACCACCCATGGCCGGGCTATCGCATTCGCAACCGGGCTTAAGATGGCCAAACCGAACTTAACCGTTATTGTCGTTACCGGCGATGGAGATGCTACAGCCATCGGCGGAAATCATTTGATCCATGCGGCGCGCCGCAATATTAATCTAACGGTCCTGCTCTATAACAATCATATCTATGGCATGACAGGCGGGCAGGTATCTCCCACGACACCGCGGGGAGATTTTGCTACCACCGCACCGTATGGTGGCCTGGAAAATACATTTGACATCGCCGGACTGACCATCGCTGCAGGAGCTTCGTATGTCGCACGTTCGACCGTTTACCACGCCAAATTACTGGAGAAAGTAATCGAGCAGGCTATCCAGAAAAAAGGGTTTTCATTGGTCGAAATCCTTTCTCCCTGCCCCACTGCATATGGAAAGATTAATAAACTCGGCAAAGGTAAAGATCTGATCCTCAATCAGAAACAGCAAGCAGTTCGTGTTGAGAAGGCCAAAACAATGTCACCCGATGATCTGAGAGGGAAAGAAATCATCGGTGTTCTCGCAGACAGAGAATTACCCGAATATATTACAAATTATGATAAAATCACATCACAGGCGCAAAGAAGATATCTTTAAGGAAAAGTCATGAGTTTTCGCTACGAGATTCGTTTGAGTGGTGCCGGTGGTCAGGGCCTTATACTGATCGGTAAAATTCTGGCCGAGGCCGCTGCCATATACGATCAGAAGAATGCAACCCAAAGCCAATCCTATGGCCCAGAGGCCCGTGGGGGCGCCAGTCGCTCAGAAGTCATTATTTCAGATGACGACATCGATTATCCGAAGGCCACCAATATCGATCTTTTGCTTGCGATGACCCAGGAGGCGGTCGATAAATATGCCGGTGAGATAAAACCCGGTGGCGTTATTATTGTTGATTCCCATTTTGTGCGCTCGGTACCGGAAGGTGATTACCTGGTGTACAGCCACCCGATCACTGAAATGGCAGAAGAGAAGATAGGGAAAAAGATCGTTGCCAATATCATTGCGCTTGGTGCCATTGAAAAATTGTCAAAAATTGTTTCTGAAGATGCTATCATCAATGCCATCCGGGCAAGGGTTCCAAAAGGGACCGAAGAAATGAACATCAAAGCTTTCCGGGCGGGCCAGGATATGGTATCTCAGAAATCAACCGTTGCTTAATACATATCCAGCCAAATTTCGCTCAATTCTCAACATCATCACATTCGTGAAATTATCATGGATCCATTGATTCCCATCGAGCACAGAGTTTCTTCCCTCGGGAACCACTACCAGAAATATCTTCACACCATCCGTCGGTTTAGAAAATCGTTGTTTACATCGCTTGACCGGAAAGAACGACTGATGCAGGTTCACCTGTGGCATGCCAGTTTTGCCCCTGCCGAGGAAATGCGCGTCATTGCGTCGCTTACCGATGATAAAGAGACCAACGTTCACCATCTCAGACTGCTATTATGGTCTGCAATATTTGCATATGATTTTTCGGAATCTGGATATTTTATCGCTTGGAATCTCCTCGGAAAAATACCAATATGAAGTGTATTTCCGATTCATGATGCAGCTGGGCTGTGATTTTAGGGAATTAAGTTCACAATATCTGCGCAATCTGCTCGATATATATCTGAACCCAGAAGACCGCCCGGATTTTTTTGTCTGCAGTGTCGGTACACGTGCGGATCAAGATGATATCGATGTGGCATTTGTTGCTGAAAACAATGCCGATCTGGAAAAACTCAATCTCGCCATCCAGAAAATCACGCAAAATATGCTGGTGTATGCGACACCGTTACACCATTACTTATCCGAACATGTTGGAGAACATATTTACACCACAACCATTCCTGAATATAAAAAATTGCTAGATGACCGGATTGAAGATGTTGTCATTATATCTGAACTGGTCAGTGCCCAGTTAATCTATGGCAGTCGAACACTTTTTGACACGTTTAAACAGGATGTCATCAGCCGATATTTTTTTAGTCGTAAAGATGATTCTCTTTATCATGAGGGTTTCCTCCGTGGTATCCTTGGTGAAGCACGCGCAATGCTGATCAACCCGCCGTCACAGGATGCAATCAGCCCGAAAGATGATGTTTTACGCATGCTTAAGCTGGTTCTCTATGCAAAAAAAACCATCCACAACGTCAATGAAGTCAATGCCTGGGAAATAATCAACGCCCTGATCATCAAAGAACCCAATCTGAAATATGAATATGAACGGCTTTTTACAGGTATCTCATTTCTCGAAGTGTTCAAATTTATGCTGCAGCTTTTTGTTGTTCAGGAAGACACCTTCCGACTGGACGATCTTGCGAAAGACCAATTGGCCATGATTGCCGATCATATGGGTTACGAGCCGATTGGAACCGTCAATTCCTGGGATCAATTGGTAATCGATTACTACCGGTATGTAAAGGAAATCCGAAAAATCGGGAATTTTCTGATTGGAGACTCTGCCAAACATCTTAAGTTTATTTCCATTTTTATCAGGCGATACCATTCGACCGGTATCGGCAGAGGACACCTATATACGGGATCAATTGCACGCGAATTCATCGAATCGACGACTTTCTTCACCGGTACAAGATACTGGGATGACATACTCGAACTGTTCGAATCAGAAAAGAACCTGGTAACGGCCTTTATCGATAGCTTCAACCTTATGGATGAATCCACCCATACCCGTATAATTGATCAGTATGTTGAATGGGCACAGCATTCTCTGATCACCGTTACCCGTCTGATCACCATAATCGGTAAACACCAGCGAAATGTCACCGGCAATACGCTCTTTCAGCGGATGTGCCGCGCATTTCTTCTGAAAATAAAATCCATGCCCTTTATTACCGATCGACTCTGTCGTGTTTATAGCATGTATCCCGAGTATATACATGAGTTTTTGCAGATTCTTCCGGAACAGGATTATGTACATATTGATCATATCCTCGAAATACCTGTGATAGATGATCGTCTGCAACAATTTCAAATTCAGCTGAAAGAATTGTGCAATATTCATGCCTGGTCCGGGCAATATTTTCATCGATTTTTTTCAAGGGTCATCGCAGGACACCCGGAATATCTCCGGTCTCTGACAAATACGTCCCGTCTGTCAAAAATCGCCTCCGGATTACTCGCTATGGTTGACATCTCTCCAACTCCTGAATCAAAAAAGAAAATTCTCGGAGATTATTATGACCTCGAATTTCTGAGGGTCGGGATCGGGACGATTCGTGGAACCGATCTCCAGACCACCAACCGTGAATTCACAACCTTTTGTGACAATTATATCCAGGAATTATACGATATCTGCACCGAGGAGGCGGAGCACGAGGAAGCTCATATACTGCTCAGCAAGGAACGGCTTGCTGTTCTCGCCGCCGGCGGTCACGGTCGACGTCAGGCCTATGACGATGATTATGATCTCATCGTACTGATAGATGATGAAGATCCACGAATTCTTGCGCATACCACCCAGATCATAGTCAGAATGAATCGCGAAATTCTCAAGCGCGGTCTGCTGCCCCATTATCGCCTGGGTGAAATCCTGGGCGGATTTGTTAATCCGGTCCCTCAAATCAAATCGTATCTGGAGAAGAATGAAGATGAAAGCTTTATTGACTTGTCTCAGCTGCTCGGCGCCCGGATGATTATCGGAAATGAAGAAATGCGCGCCGTGGTGAATGATCATATTATCGATCCATTTATCTTCAAGCGAAAGGCATCTTACATCAGGCGGATGATCGATGAAATCCGTAACCGGCAGCATACACTTTCAGGCTGGGTGAATGGAACATGCAGTCTTAAAGATACCCGGGGTGGACTTCGGGATATGGAAGCGATCGCATTGATGCTTAAGGCCGAGTTTGGGAGCACAATTCCTGTTTCGGAGGAATTTTTCACGCAAATCAGCCCGCTTTTACCTGAATTTGGAGACATGCTGAAAGATCTGACCAAATCATTGATCTTCCTCAGAACCGTTCGCAATTTATACCGGCTTATTGTTTCCGCCGAAGATAAAATTCAACAAGAATATCTCCACAGCCTGCTCAATATCTTCAGACAAAATCCGGAAACCGATCTGACCAGCGGCGAAGCTATTGTGGAACATATCCAGAATTCACTGGATCGATCTTCCCGCGCCTGTGATAAAATTATCGCATATCTTTCGGCACAAAATAAATATTGATTGATATATATCACTGCTGCAGCACAGAATAATTTCATAGATTAGTACTATCAGGTTTTAATTTGTAAAAAGTGAGGTGACCTGCAATGCGTTTAAAATTCCTATCTCTTGGCTTTATGCTCCTATTTTTAAGTTCATCACCCGCACAGGTATTGAACAGCGGCATCACCTTAAAACAGGGTAAGTACTATCTTGGTTTCAACCCTGCGGTTCTCAGCGACAATTTTGGCATATTTTTCCAGGGGGGTTACGGTCTAAAATCCGGTATGGATATTGGCCTGAAAATAGGGGTTGGATATCCGGATATTTATGTCGGTGCCGATCTTGAATTTTTAATACTGCGCAAAGCACCTTATTTCTCAGTCAGTACAGGTGCACATTACTTTGGCGATATTGGAGTCGATGGAACCGGTATATTTACAATCCCATTTGATCAGCAGGTCCATTTTTATACCGGCCTGGACATGGATATTAATTTTAACGACGATAAAACACGGATTCCGCTCTGGTTCCTCATCGGAACAGAAGTTGCTTTCAAATCGAATATGTCTGTATTACTCGAGGCAGAAATTGGCTTGAACGATCCCGCCTCCAATATTTTCAGCGGCGGTTTTAATATATATTTCTGATTGAGATGATGCATTTATGACCGCTGATGGATTTAAGATGAGGTAATGGGCCGGGGATAATTCAGCAGGCAGTGAGAAATTAGGAATTAGGAATTAGGAATTAATTATATGTAAATATAAAGTTTATCGAAAAAATTACTTTACATCAAACCAAATGCGCCACAACTTTTAGCCTACTGCCTACTGCCAACTCATTATATATCTCAAAAATTTATCACCGCAAAATTTCCGCATTGCGTATCTCACCGAGAACCTTACCACCGGCTCTCAGATCAAGAGTTACTTGACGTTCCTTGTCATCAACGATTACATCCCCCTCTACCACCGAACCATCTGAAATCTTAATGGCAAGATACAGCCGATTACTGGAATCATTGATCATCCCTTTTTTTTCTACCCTGATGCTGCCCTTAATTACGGTTTGATCCCTGAGTGACACATCTCCACTCAAGGTGGACAAATTTCGCCGCACCTCAGTCCCGCGGAGATCAATTTCACCGTTAATTGTGGAAATCTCACCATGTATTATCGTGCCCGCTTTGCTGTGGGTTGGGCCATTAATGGTCGTAATATCACCTTTGACCTGGACGTTTTGTCCCAGATCGATCCCTCCATTTACCGAATTGAGATCGCGTACCTTCGTTCCGTTGCCAATTTTGATATCGCCATTAATGGCACGGCAATCTCCATCTATCTGGCACCGTTTACCGATCCTTATCGAACCGTTGACCGCAACGAGATCTTTCTGTACCCGTTCATCATCACCTATATCTATAGATTTGTTGACTTCGAAATTACAACCGGCGACAATAAAAACAGGAACTACAAAACCGATAATAAATCGCTTCATTTTTACACCCCTGTATTATTGATATTATATAACTCCAAACGGGCGTTTTTTATCAGCAATGGATCTTTCACTTTTAATCCTGACGGATTATTTGTTTTTGATTTTCTTACGTACAACCGCCTTTTTTCTTTCAATCCATCGTTGTCTGCGTTTCCGTTTTTTTCTGGCGTCATGCTGTTTGCTCATGGTTTCCTCTCTTATTTATCATTTAATTTTATTGTTTTCATACGTTCTGAATGATAAGCTGTGATCAATTCCAACACTTTCGGATCGTCACGGTCCTTCTTAAGCAATAAATGTAATGAATTATGATACGATGAAATCTTTCCCGCTTCAATTGCAAGTTTGAGCAGACCTACGCGATTGCCCCCTTCACCGGCCTGAACAATCATTGTTTTGCCGACTATTTCCGGACGTTCTAAAATGGTCTGCGAATGTCCTCCAACGATCAGATCAATTTCGGGAATACGGGTGGCAATTTCAAAGTCTTTTTCAAAGCCGGCATGTGATAATAATACAATGATATCCACTTTATTTTTGGCATCAGATAACACCTTCTCAAGTGCCTGATCCACATTATTTATAGAAATCCTGTGCGAGATGGACTCCGGAAGATAGCGGATCAGCCCGGGATCCGTGATCCCGGTGACACCAAATTTAATTCCCGCCAGATCTGCCCGCCACCATGAAATTCCAACCTCTTTACCATCAATAGCCAGGTTTGCAGATACCACCTTTCCCGGCATGGTCAGAAGCTGTTGTTTAAAAAAATCCAGACCTTCGATAAAATCCTGATCACCTGGTGTCCAGGCATCGTAACCTATACGTTCATAAGCCCTGACAATATATGTATGCAACAGGTGATTTGGTCTGATATCGAGGATATCACCACAATCAAGAAGCAACACATTCGGATGGGTTTTTCTTAGATTGTCGATCAGGGCTGCCCGCTTCTCAAGAGCCCCGTAAGAACGTTCCGGGCATCGGCAGTTTTCAAGTATCCCGTTGGTATTGTTGGTATAAATAATTAAAACTTCGCCGTTCTGTGCATTCGTATGGGCATACAGCATAAACAGAATTGCGATGATCGTTTTTGTCATGTCTATAATTTACCGCGGCAAAAGAGTAAAGGCAAAAGCAACTGATGAAAAGGAACAAGAATTAAAAATGTAAATTGACACATAGTAGGGGCACGTCACGCCTAGCGCCCCTACCAACTACTGCCTGCCATTTAGTGCCGGTGAAGATCTTTGTGCATAATCTTTCGGGTCTCATGTAGCCGGTCATCTGCCGGTAGATCTGCCAGTGTTTGATTGATGAACTCATCCTTTTCTGACATCAGCAATTTACCTACGTAATCGATTATGCTGGGCGGAAATATATTTTCACGCTCATAAAGACTTCGTTTTTCAAGTAATATGCGGGCGGAAGCGACACAACTATATGGTAGAATCGGAAGTTTGTTCATCAATGTCTCATTTTTAAAAATATTCCCAGTCACATATAATTTTTCGGCCAGGGTGAGTGAATCCTTGCTGGCCAGACCATGTTCTGCTGCCATGGTTATACCGGCAAGTAAAAGATGAACGATTGCACTACCATCCGGACTGCGCAATTCAACCGTCTGCCTGCCTTCAACATCTTCAAACATCGCTGTTTGTTGCGGGTTGAGGCTTTTCGCCAGATTATTTACCCGTGACCATCCTAAAGGGACCCGAATCATTGCACTACGATTCTGATCACTCCAGCAAATGCGGGTTGGTGCTTCCTGATTTGGCACAAGACGTAGATACGCCGCAGAAACCGTATTACCAAAAGCGGTTAGCGAATCCGCATAGGTGCATAATCCACCGATCAGCTTTTTTGCTTCGACCGTCAATTCTCCATTTTCACCGGACATGCAATTTTGTCCATTTTTCATCAAACCGACATGTACATGGAAGCCATTACCGGCAACTCCTTCTTCAATCTTAGGGGCAAATGTCGCCATATATCCATACCGGTAGGCAATATTCCGGATCAGCCAGCGTGACAGTACCAGGAAATCACCCGCTTCATCAATGGGACGGGGCAAGAATTCGACCTCCAGTTGTTCTGCATGTTTCTCTTTTATTTCCGCAAGATTACTCCGGACACTATCTACGTAACCGACCTCACTGTGGGCATATTTAACCGCGCCGGTAAGCTGTGTGATATGCCGGACAATTTCATTCAGGATCTCCCCACTCTTAATAAAAGGTGCGGAAGCATGATAGCCCATCTGTTTCAGATTGGGATATAGCTCCGTATCCGGCTTCTTGATGAGAAAAAATTCAAGTTCTCCAAGGGCATAGAGATCCAATCCGGTATTTTTCCGGAAAAGGTTGCTCGCCCTGCTCAATACGGTATCCAGCGCAAAAGGGGCCAGATCCCCGTCCTGGTTCACGTAACGGCAAATAAAATCAATACTGTGTGAATCAAATGGATTTAGAAAAGCGGTTTTATAAACGGGAACAACATAGAGATCAGAAAGGGCAACATCAATTAATCCCTTGAATAAGGAGGAACCATCAACACGTTCGCCGTCGGCCAGGATACGCTCCGCCTGATATTGGCTGGCGACGGGCAATTTGAGCTCCTTTAATTTGCCATCGATAGCGGTATAATGAAAGGTAATTCGTTCAATATCTTTTTCTTCAATTATTTTTAATAGATCTGCACGGGTAAATGATTCCGGTGTTTTATTGAGAATCCGCGCAATCGGATTCATCAATGCATATTCTTTTCCCATCTTTCATCCCTGACATGTTTGTTCAACTTCCCCTATTTCTTTTGGTATCGGTTTTCCGATTATCCGGTGACCGGTTTTAGTCACGACCACATCATCTTCAATTCGGACACCGCCGAAAGTGCGATATTTTTCAAGTGCCTGATAGTTAATAAAAGCGCTGTTTTTATTTTCTGTGCGCCATTTGTCGATCAACGCGGGAATAAAATAAATACCTGGTTCAATGGTAAGTACAAATCCGGGTTGCAATGTTTTAGCAAGTCTTAGGGAGGCAAGACCGAATTGTTCGCTGCGTTCGGCGTGCTCATCATAGCCGACATAATGCTCTCCCAGATTTTCCATATCATGAACATCGAGACCCATCATATGACCAATACCGTGCGGAAAGAATAGGGCGTGTGCGCCCTGTTCCACCGCTAGTTTCACGTCGCCTTGCATAATTCCGAGGGATTTGAGCCCTTCGGTAATTATCGTGGCTGCCAAGAGATGTATATCGCGGTTATTTATCCCGGGTTTTACAGCCTCAATGCAGGATTTTTCCGCTTTCAAAACAATTTCATATATCTCCCGCTGCTGCTGACTGAATTTGCCGTTTACCGGAAATGTACGCGTGATATCAGCTGCATAGCCCATGGCAGATTCGGCTCCGGAATCATGCACAACCAATCTGCCGTCGGACATTTGATTGCCATGATAATGATTGTGCAGCGTTTCTCCGTGTATCGAAAAAATTACCGGAAATGAAGGATTCCCCCCGCCGGCCGTGGCGATACTTTTAACCAGGGCAACAATTTCACGTTCATACATTCCGATACCGGTTTTTTGCATGGCCGTAATATGCATTTCCCGGGTGACCTGATGGGCGGTTTCGATTTCTGTGAGTTCCTGCTCAGTCTTAACCGAACGCTGCCCAACGATTGCTTTGATCAATTCCGTTGAAATATGTTTAGCAATATCAGGCGGACTCATTCCGAGCATGGATTGTATTTTTAATTCATGCTCCGGGCGGTATGGCGGCAAAAAATGTATTTTTCGGCCCTTTTTTATAAATTCAGCGATTTTTGCACCGGCTTTATCAATATTTTCGACTTCACTGATCCCCACCGAAGCGCCACGCGTTCTTAGGGAGGGCTGGGGTCCCATCCAGATCGTGTCATTCATCGTATATTCGTAGCCAAAGAGCATCTCTTTTCCGGAATCCACATCGATCACGCCAATCATTCCGGGATCATTAAGACCAAAATAGTATAAAAATGTGCTATCCTGCCGGAAATGATAGGTATTATCCCGATAATTCATAGGACTTTCTTCATTTGCGAAAAATAAAATTATACCGGTGTTGATCCGGCGTTTCAAATCCTGTCTGCGCTCCTTAAATACACTCGCATCAAACATTTCAGACTCCTGTCTTTTGTGTCTCCGGGAAATTATATTGCTTTAAATTTTAACCGATGTTCTGATAAACTGGGCTTCACGGTATTATTTATGAGTTAAATTACTTTAAACAAACATACAAAACGAAAGGTATATTACTGAAGATTAAGTTTAATTGAAAATATTTTGAACCGCTGATTCCTGTTCCGCAAAGAATCGCATTGAAAATTTTGGTGAATATTTGGAATAAAAGTTTTATCTTTATCAGATATCTGTTGGCATTTTTCTAATATTGCAGGAAGGATAACATCTATGAATATCCTAGAAATTATCAAGGAACGTGTGATCCAGGGACATATCAATGTACAATCGAAATATCCTCCGGAACTGGAAGGCCAGCCGGGTGTGGAGGAACTGGTCACCCAGGCACTTGATGAAAATTTTGAAGTCAATGACATACTACGTAAAGCGCTCATCGCTGGTATGGATGTGGTCGGTGATAAATTTTCTGCCGGTGAGTATTTTGTACCGGAAATGATGTTTTCCGCAAAGGCCATGAAAGCCGGTCTGGCCATCCTCCGCCCGCTTATGGTCGATGCAGACAATCTGAGTCTGGGAAAAGTCATCCTCGGAACTGTTCAGGGCGATATGCATGATATCGGAAAGAATCTGGTGGGTATGATGCTGGAGGGGGCAGGATTTGAAGTTATTGATCTGGGTATCAACACCAGTACCGATAAATTTGTTGATATCGCACGTCAACATCCGACGGCACTGGTCGGAATGTCAGCCCTGCTGACCGTCACCATGGAAAAAATGCGTGATGTGGTACACGCTTTTAAAGATCAGGGTCTCTCCAATAAAGTTTTTATCGGTGGGGCACCGGTAACACAAAAATTTGCCGACGAGATCGGCGCAAATGGATATGCGCCCGACGCATCACAGGCGGTGCATGAAGCGAAAACGTTATTAAGCATAAAAACAAAATAAAATGACTGCAAGGCCAATTTTTCACCAACACCGCGCAAACTTTACCCAACTACAACGCACACTCATGAATCAAACTGCGGATTTTATCCCGTTGATTGAGCTCGGCATTGACCGGTCGATAAAAGAAGGGATTCTGGGACACCGGATCACCAGCCTTGCGGATGATATCGATTTTATGCAAAAAATGGGTTACGATTTTATCAAGATTCAGCCACACATTGAGCTCGAGCTTAATAGGCAACAGTCAGCCGCCGATTCCGCTACGCCGGATCGTGCCTGGTCGCCGGAGCACCAGGGAATCATTTCGTCCTGGGAGAGCTTTGAATCCTATCGCTGGCCATCGAAGGAGGATATTGATTATACGCTATTCGAGGAGGCAAGAAGCATACTGCCGGAAGGGATGGGAATCATTGGCCAGTATGGTGACATATTTACCAATGTTTGGGAATTGATGGGATTTGAGAATTTTGCAATGGCAATATATGAGCAACCCGATCTTATTTCGGCTCTATTTGAAAAAACCGCCGAATTAATTTTGAGTATGTTCGATACAATGGCCACGATGGATTGGGTGGGTATTCTATGGTATAGCGATGATATCGCATATTCTTCAAATCTGATGGTAAGCCCTCAATTTTTGCGCACATATTTTTTTCCGCTTCTCTCCCGGATCGGTAGAGCTCGCCAGGGAGCGCGGTATCCCCTTTATTTACCACACTGACGGCGTACTTTGGGATGTCTTTGAGGATATTATTGCGTCCGGTGTTACCGCATTGCATCCAATTGAACCAAAATCAATGAATATTAACGAAGTGAAAACAAAATATGGTGACCGGCTTTGTCTTTGCGGCGGGATTGAAGTGGATTTACTCGCCCGCGGCAGGGCTGATGAAGTAGCCAAACTGACATCCCGGCTCTTAAATGAGATTGCTCAAGGTGGCGGGTATTGTGCCGGTTCGTCAAACTCTGTGCCCGAATATGTCAATCCGGAAAACTATCTTGCAATGCTGAAAACAACCCACGAATTCAATCAAGGAAAGAAGGATTAGGATATTGATTTTGAACGGTTTATTGGCTATATTTTGGAGCAATTTGGAGACAATTTATGGATAATAAGTCGTATAAGATTATAGAAATTGTTGGCACATCGACAGTAAGTTATGATATGGCGATAAAAAATGCTATTGAGCAGGCTTCAAAGAGTATATCTGCATTGAGCTGGTTTGAAGTGGTGCAAATGCGCGGTGGTATCAAGGATGGCAAACTTGAGGAATATCAAGTCATATTAAAGGTCGGATTCAGACTGATCGATTGAATCCATATATTCACTTTAAGAAAATTGTAAGGAGGCAAGACTCATGGCGCTTTTAATAAACGATGAATGTATCGCATGCGATGCCTGTGTAGCTGAGTGTCCGAATGACGCAATTACTGAAGGAGATCCACTTTATATTATCAATCCTGATCTGTGCACAGAATGCGTCGGATTTCACGAAGACCCACAATGTGCAGCGGTATGTCCGACCGATGCCTGTGTGAAAGACCCGGATCATGCGGAAACTGAGGCAGAATTGCTGGCCAAGAAGACCCGGATTCACGGAGAATAAGTCATACGCCGAGTGTCTTGTGAGGTTTGAGGGTAGCAATGTGCCTGTTGTTACCCTTTTTTAATTAAGAAAGTTGAGGCAAATGGTGTTAGAACTAGAATTATTTTATATGATCTTAATCTTGTTTATGGCCATTGCGGCAGGGGCCCTTTTAACCTACTTAGCCTATAACGCTTATCTGAAAAAGCAGAAACTGAAGGCAGAAGATATTATCATACAGGCTAAAAACGAAGTCGAAAAAAGCAAGAAAGAACAACTATTCCAGTTCCGGGAAGAAATGCAACGTAAGAGATCACGATTTCATGAAGATCTGAAAGCAAAGGAAAATCAGCTGAACCGGAATGAGTCGAAGCTGGTTACAAAAGAAAAAGAATTACGGCGGTTGGAAAATACCCTCAAGTTTAAAGAGAGCCGGATGTCTCAGCGAATCCAGAAAATAGCGCAACGGGAAGAAGTCCTGCAAGATAAGCACCGCAAAGTGGATGAACTGGTCAATGCAGAGAATATAAAACTTGAAAATATCGCTGGGATCAGTATTGATGACGCCAAAAAACAGTTGCTGCACAATCTTGAAGATCGTGTCAAACTTGAAGCTGTTCAACTGGCGAAGGAGATCAAGGACGAAGCTAAACTTTCCGCTCAGCGTGAGGCCAAAGAGATCATTGCACATGCCATCGAAACTCTGGCAAGCGATTTTACCATGGAATCGACGCTTTCTACGGTTCAGTTGCCAAACGAGCGTTTTAAGGGGATGATCATCGGGCGTGAAGGACGTAATATCCGTGCCTTTGAGGAAATGGCTGAGGTCAAAGTCATCGTAGATGATACCCCGGAAATGATCGTCCTATCGGCTTTTGATCCGATAAAACGCGAAATCGCGCGTCTATCAATAGAAAATCTGATCAAGGCAAAAAATATTAATCCCGGCATGATTGAGCAAACCATCGCAAAGGCGACAAAAGAAGTGGATCGTCAAATCATAAAGGCAGCGGAAGATACACTTTCCGAACTTAGTATTCGCGGGGTACATCATAAAATAAAAGAGTGTCTGGGACGTCTCCGGTATCGATATAGTTATGGACAGAATATGCTGCAGCACTCCAGAGAAGTTGCCATGCTCACCGGAAAAATGGCATCTGAGCTTGGGTTCAATGTAAAATTGGCCAAACGTGCCGGTCTGCTTCACGACATCGGTAAGGCGCTTACAGTTAATTCTGAAGGTAGTCACGTACAACTGGGCGTGGAATTATGCGAAAAATACAAAGAACATGAAGTGGTGATAAATTCGATTCTTGCCCATCACGAGGAGGCACCGCCTATTTCTCCGATCTCCGTTTTGGTTACCGCAGCCGATAAAATCAGCGGTAGCAGGCCCGGGGCCCGTCGTGATACTCTGGAAGCCTATACAAAACGGATTACCGGACTTGAGGAAATCGCAAATTCTTTTGAAGGTGTATCAAAGACCTATGCGATTTCAGCCGGCCGTGAAGTACGCGTTATCGTTGAACCGGATAAACTTGACGATAAACAGGCTGAAATTCTTTCCAATGATATTGCCAGTAAGATCAAACAGGAGATGGAATATCCGGGACAGATAAAAGTGTGTGTTATCCGTCAGACGATCGCAAGTAGAATGACCGATGAATTTGAAGATTTGGAACTGACAGAGAATGGTGATGACACTGAGAACGAAAAAGTTAATGAAAATTAATTCTGTCTTATTGTTATTCGGGTGCATTGATCGCTCATAATTAAAGATACATTTATAACATAACTCACCTGGAGGTAATCAGTGAAAATCGCCGTAGCAAAGGAGCTGCACCCTGGCGAAACCCGCGTTCCTCTGATCCCTGCCACAGTTGCCGGTCTCGTAAAACTGGGTGCTGAGGTATATATTGAACGGGGTATGGGGGAATCGGCTTACCATCGTGACGAAGATTATGCAAAAGAAGGGGCGCATATTGTTCAAGACCGGAAATCTTTATTCTCTGATGCAGACCTGATCATCAGACTGCGCAAGCCTTCTGAGGACGATATTTCTCTGTTAAAAAAAGGGGCCATACATATCAGCTATCTTGATCCCTTTAACGAGAACATTCTGATTGATAAATTTCTCGCAAGTGGTGTAAGTGCCATTAGTATGGAACTGATTCCACGCACAACCCTGGCTCAGAAAATGGATACACTGAGTTCTCAGGCAAGTCTTGCCGGATATGTGGCGGTGATCCTGGCGGCAGAAAAACTCGACAAGGTTTTTCCCATGATGATGACACCTGCCGGCACAATCACGCCCGCCAAAGTTTTTATTATCGGTGCAGGTGTGGCCGGTTTACAGGCGATTGCCACCGCAAAACGTCTTGGAGCAAGAGTGGAAGCATTTGATACCCGACCGGTAGTTGAAGAGCAGGTTCAGTCCCTTGGTGCAAAGTTTATCAAAATAGACCTGGGAGAGACCGGACAGACCAAAGACGGATATGCCAAGGCACTCACCGAAGAACAGCTTGCGAAGCAACGCGAAGCGATGGCCCGGCATTGTGCCCAGGCAGACGTCGTAATTACGACAGCACAGGTATTCGGTAAAAAGGCCCCTCTGATCATCACCAAAGATATGGTTCAGGGGATGCGGCCGGGGAGTGTTATCGTTGACCTGGCCGTCGAAAGCGGTGGAAACGTAGAAGGATCGCAACCGGACAAGGTTGTTAAAATAAACGGGGTATCGATCATCGGTGTGGAAAACATGCCGGGTCAGGTCGCTGTTCATGCCAGCCAGATGTATTCAAGCAATGTTGGTAATCTGATTACCCATTTCTGGGATAAGGAAAACAAATCCTTTACACTGAATCTGGAAGATGAAATCATTCAGGGCTGTCTGGTCACACATAACGGTGACATTTTTAGCGAAACCTTGAAAAAGCAAATGAAAGGATAAATTTCCATGGATCCAGTAACTTTAATATTTCTGGCATTTATCCTGATGCTCTCGATATTCCTGGGTTTTGAAATTATTTCAAAGGTGCCGGCTACATTGCATACGCCTCTGATGTCCGGTTCTAACGCCATCTCAGGGATTACACTTGTTGGTGCACTGGTCTCAGCCGGTGCTGCAGGAAATGACATGATAAGTATAATTTTGGGAACGTCAGCCGTCGCTTTTGCCACAATAAATGTCGTCGGTGGCTATCTGGTAACCGATCGTATGTTAGGGATGTTTAAAAAGAAACCGACCGAGGCGAAAAAATGAATATTGATATCATTATAAATCTAATTTATATCGTAGCAGCGATCCTGTTTATTTACGGTTTGAAAATGCTGAGTTCTCCGGCGACGGCTCGCCGCGGGAACCTGATTTCAGCCATTGGTATGTTTTTGGCCGTGGTCATAACACTGCTTAACAAGGAAATTATCGATTTCCACTGGATTGTCATCGGATTTATTATCGGCGCGGTAATCGGCGCATTTGCGGCCCGACTTGTGGCCATGACCCAAATGCCGGAAATGGTCGCATTATTCAACGGATTTGGGGGTATTGCCAGTCTGCTGGTAGGATGGGAAGCATATCATGCCTATCCGAATTCGGAAGTTTTTACCCTTACTACGATTGTTCTTTCGGTATTAATTGGTGGTGTTACTTTTTCCGGAAGCGTTGTTGCCTGGGCAAAATTGAGCGAAGTCATTGGCGGCAAACCGACACTTTTTGCGGGCCAGAAAGTGGTGAACGGTCTGATCGTTTTATCGATTATCGTGGCTGGTGTTCTTTTTATCATCAATCCTCTTGGTACTTATGACATCTTCATCGGTATCATGATACTTGCACTTATACTGGGTATTATGGCGGTGATTCCCATCGGAGGGGCCGATATGCCGGTGGTTATCTCACTGTTGAACAGTTATTCCGGCCTTGCAGCCTGTGCAGCGGGATTCGTTATACAGAATAATATTCTGATTGTTGCCGGTGCCCTGGTCGGGGCCAGTGGGATTATTTTAACAAATATTATGTGTAAGGCAATGAACCGATCGCTGGCCAATGTATTATTCAGCGGTTTCGGAGCAACAACGACCGGCAAAGGTTCGGCTGCTCACGGAGAAATCAATCCGATTGTCGCCGAAGATGCTTATCTTATTCTGGAAGCTGCGAGCTCGGTTGTCTTTGTCCCCGGTTATGGCCTGGCGGTCGCGCAGGCTCAGCATGTGGTTCGTGAATTGGGCGAACTGCTCGAACAAAACGGTTGTGAAGTACGCTATGCAATCCATCCCGTCGCCGGCCGGATGCCGGGTCATATGAATGTATTACTGGCTGAAGCCAACGTTCCATATGATCAGCTGGTGGAAATGGATGTCATAAATCCGACCATGGAAATGGTCGATGTCGCTGTGGTGATCGGTGCCAACGATGTGGTAAACCCTGCGGCACGCACCGATGAAAGCAGTCCGATTTACGGGATGCCGATCATCAATGTTGACTATGCCAGAACGGTCTTTGTCCTAAAACGGTCGATGGCGGCCGGTTTTGCCGGCATCGACAACCCCCTCTTCTTCAATGAGAACACCCGTATGCTCTTTGGCGATGCCAAGACGAGCATTTCGGCGGTTGTTGCGGCGTTTAAGGAAAAGTAGACCAGTTGGCAATTGGCAAAAAATGGTTGGGACAGGGGTAAAGGTCAAGTAATATTCTTGCAATATCATTATTTAATGATATTAAATTATAAATTGATTTAGTCGTTCTTCAGACTTGTCATGCTGTAAGCATCTTCCTGCGTTTTATATGGTATCTTTGCAACAAGGAAGATCCTTACAGGATGACAGGTTTTGAATTGGATTTACCATGGGCATGGCACGCCATGCCCCTACTTCTTTGCTCTGTTACTTTGTCGTTTTTAAAGTTTTTTGATCGGCTTCTTTGCCTGGCACTAGTTCCTGTGTCCTTTGTTTTCCTGCCTACTGTCAACCGCCTACTGCCTGCTATTTTTTCACCACCCTTCCCCATCACTCAAATACCGGTCTATTTCCCGCGCAGCCGAGCGGCCGGCACCCATGGCCAAGATCACCGTGGCACCGCCGGTAACAATATCCCCGCCGGCAAACACCCCTTTTTTACTGGTTTTCATGGTTTCACCTTCGACCGTGATATTTCCCCATTTATTAACCTGAATATCGGGTGTTGTCTGATGAATCATGGGGTTGGACCCATTGCCGATGGCAATCACGGCAATATCGACATCGAGAATATATTCCGATCCTTCAATCGGAACCGGTCGTCTGCGTCCGGAAGCATCCGGCTCGCCGAGTTGCATTTTCAGACAGTTCATACCCTTCAGACGACCCTGATCATCACCGAGCATTTCGATGGGCGTGGTGAGCATCAGGAACTGTACACCCTCTTCTTTGGCATGGTGAACTTCCTCTGTTCTTGCAGGCATTTCAACTTCGGAGCGCCGATAAACGATATAGGCATTTTTTGCTCCGAGGCGTAGCGAAATCCGCACAGCATCCATGGCCGTATTGCCCCCACCCATCACGGCTACATTTTTCCCCATGCAATCGAGCATGGGGGAATCAAATTCTGGAAACCGATAGGCTTTCATCAGATTGACGCGGGTCAGGAATTCATTGGCGGAATAAACCCCAACCAGATTCTCTCCCGGAATATTCATAAACCAGGGCAGACCGGCACCAACACCAATAAAGACCGCTTCGTACCCTTCCTCCTGCATGAGTTCATCCACCGTAAGCGAACGACCGATTACCATATCGGTGCGAAATTCGACTCCGATCTTCTCCAAATTGTGGATCTCCTTGCGCACGATCTCTTTGGGCAGACGAAATTCCGGAATACCGTATACGAGTACACCACCCAATTCATGCAATGCTTCGAAAACCGTTACATCATAACCCATGTGGATCAGGTCTCCTGCACAACTGAGACCAGCGGGTCCACTCCCTACCACCGCAACCTTTTTATTCTTCTTGGTCACTTTGATCGCTTCCGGTTCAATACCCCTGGCCATCTCGTAATCGGCGACAAAACGTTCAAGCCGTCCGATGGCCACCGGTTCATATTTTTTGCCTAATATACAAGTCTGCTCACATTGTTCCTCCTGCGGACAAACTCTTCCGCAAATGGCAGGCAGCGCATTATCCTCTTTGATCTTACGTGCTGCGCCTAAAAAATCTTCTTCGACGATCAAGGTAATAAAATCATCGATCTTGATGTCCACCGGACACCCATCGATACAGGTCGGTGTTTTGCACTGCAGGCATCGTTGGGCTTCTCTGATTGCCAGTTCTTTTGTCAGTCCGTGATTCACCTCGTTAAAATTTTTATTCCGTATAGCAGGATCCTGCTCCGGCATAATTTGTCTGGGTATTTGCATCCGTTCCCTGGGGGGTAAAAATTCAGCCATGTTTCATCCTTATGTTATTTCCTTGCAGGTCATCCTGTAAGGATCTTCCTGCATGTATAGACGGATTCGATCCATTTTTTAATATTTACAGAATTACAATTCTTTACGATTATTCTCCAAAATCACCGTTAAATACGCCGTTCTGTCATTCCTCTGAGGGATTGGCAGTGCCATCCCGTTGGGATAATGACAGGGGTAATTTAATTTTCCAAAAAATCGCTTCTTTTTAATTCACAATAAACCGGGTATCCTACAACAATCTCCATCACTTATATTTGGTTCAGCAATCAGGAAGATCCTTACAGGATGACCTCGGAAGAGTGCCTAGGCCGGCAATCTGCATTTATGTAAAAAATTATCCAGCGATTTTTTTTCATACTCCGCATACATACGGTTACGGTCGATCAGATTCTTAAAATCCACAGCGTGGGCATCAAATTCGGGACCGTCCACACACGCGAATTTTGTCTCACCTCCCACCGTCACCCGGCATCCGCCGCACATACCGGTTCCATCGATCATGATCGGATTGAGACTGACCACGGTTTTAATGCCGTGAGGTCGGGTAACATCCGCAACGGCCTTCATCATCGGGATAGGGCCGATCGCCAGAACAAAATCCAGTTTTTCTCCCTCCCCAATCAGTTTTTTTAGCATATCAGTGACAAATCCGTGGAAACCATAACTGCCGTCATCGGTTGTAATGTAGGCAGCATCACTTACCGCTTTCATTTCATTCTCTAATATGACCAGGTCCTTTGTACGGGCTCCATTAATTGTTATTACGCGATTACCGGCCTGCTTTAAGGCAACGGCTGTAGGATAGGCGATAGCTGTCCCAACACCGCCGCCAATACTCACGGCTGTACCGAAATTTTCAATGTGTGACGGCATACCAAGCGGCCCAACGACATCTTTTATGGTATCCCCCGATTCGAGCATATTCAGACTGCCTGGTTGTTTTTCCGATACCCTGAACGATAATGGTAATGCTGCCTTCCCCCGTATTGGAATCTGCAATGGTAAGCGGAATTCGTTCACCAAATTCATCCACCCGAATGATGACAAACTGTCCGGCTAAACGTTTTTTTGCAATTTTAGGCGCTTCAATCCGGAATAATTTGATATCCTGTGCCAGGAATTGTGCTTTTATAATTTTATACATGCTTTTCCTCGCTTAATTTGAACCTCAATCGCATTCGGTTATCCTTCGTAACCCATTTCACCCAGATTCAGGTGATATTCCTTATCTATATTTTTATGGTGCGTCTGCTCCTCTTCCGCCAGGTTTGTAAACAGCGATTTTAGTTCGGGATTGTCCGTTGTCATAGCCATCTGCGTAAAAATATTGTAGGCCCGGGTCTCGCGTTTCAAAGCGATATCATAGATTTCATCCAAAGAGGGGTCATCAGAAAGATCCGGAATATCAAGGTCGTGTGACCGGCGTGCATGTTCAAGTGCTTTTTCATTAACCGGAACGGTCCCTTCGTAGATTTTCATTTCACTAATACTTTTAAGCACCCTTTCATGCCCTTCCTCTTCAGAAATTAATGTGCGCAGGAAGTGGCGGACTTTTGGATCACGGGTGGTATCGAGTGCATCCTGATAAAATTTTTGGGAGCTGATCTCATGCTCGATGGCAATTTCAAGCAGATCATTCAGTGTTTTTACGGACATAAGAATTCCTTTCCGTGGAGTTCATAATTGAAATATTTCACATAATAATTTAAACATTTTTTCACAAAGCTGCCGGGTAAAATTCAATTTTTTTTGATATTTTTCCGGTGCTGTGAACGTCGCATCCGGTAAAATATCGCCTGCCGGGATATTAATTCCGCATGCGTTCCCCGCTCGACAATGTTACCGCGTTCCATCACCAGAATCTGATCCGCCCGTTCAAGCTTTTGCAACCGGTGAGTAATAATTACTACAATATGTGAATCACGATATGCATATATTGCGTCAAGAATTTTACCTGCCAATTCCGGATCCAGATGGGCTGTCGGTTCATCAAAGATCATTACCGGTTTCTTGTGCAGAAACATCCGGGCAATACCAAGACGCTGACGTTCACCACCGCTGAGATTCCGCCCCCCCTCCCCGACCCAGGTGCTCAATCCCTGGGGAAATCCTCTCACCAATTTCCACAGATCCACTTTGACCAGTTCGAGATTCAAACTATGGTCATCAAAGCGATCATCCCCAAGGGTCAAATTTTCACGAATCGTGCCACTAAAAAAAGCCGGGTGTTGTTCCATAATGCTGAACTGGCTTACCAGGTATTCCTGTGGGAGCTCCCGGAGATCAAGTTGATTGAGTTTTATGATGCCCGAGGTCGCTTCCCAAAAACGGCACAGCAAACGATGAAGGGATGTTTTCCCGGCACCACTTCCACCCACCAACACATAGATCTGTCCTGTTTCAAGGGTCAGATCAATATGTTGCAACACCATTTTTTCCCGATCATAACCAAACGAGATATCTTTGAAATCAATGCGGATCGTTTTTTCGGGAAAAAATTCTGTTTTTCGCGGCAATCTTTCCCGGATCCCCTGATCATAAATTTCAAACATGCGTGCAGCGGCATCACCTATCTGCTCTTTTTGGTCAATCCCGGTTGCCAGTGGGGCTGCCACTTCAAAAGCAGCCATAATGCCCAGCAGAATTACGGCAAAATAAACCCCCTCAACCTGACCGGATACGATGTCGGGTATGATGACCATCATTGAAATAATCAGCGTAAACTGCATCACGCATAATATTGCGCCATCGGCCAACCTATCGAAAAACTCCTGACGGCGCTCAAGTCCGGCGAGACGTTCTGACAGATCTTCAATTCGCTCTCGCTCGTTTTTTTCCTGATTGAAAACCAGAATTTCGCCCAATCCTTGGACCTGATCGATCAGTAAATCTGAAATCTGACCTCGTATTTCCGTCAGTTTATCTGTATGGTTTTTTTTGATGTGCCGGACCATCTGAGGCAGCACACCACCGGCTACGATCAATGCGATGGTTAAGATCAAAGGTAAGATCCAGTGGAATACGCCAAGCAACACCCACATAAGAAGCGTTACCATGATTGCAACCAGTGGCGGTGCAAGTACACGCGTGAAAAAATACTGCAGTTCTTCAATATCACGGGTAGACCGTTCAAGTAGATCACCGGACCGGTGCCCGGCCAATCCAGCGGGTACAATTGGCACCAGCGCCTCGTAAAACATGGTCCTGAATTTTGCAAGCAGGCGGAAAGTGACTTCATGACCGATATACCGTTCAAAGTAACGGAACACACCCCGGGCAATGCCGAAAAACCTGACGCCGACAATGCCCAGCTGGAGGTCTGCAATTGAAGGATGCAGTGCCGCTTTGGCGATGATATATGCAGAAGTCATCAGCAGACCGATACTGCTGCCTATGGTCAGAAATCCGGCAAAAGCTGCCAACAGAATCCACCAGCGATAGGACAGAGCCAGGATAATTAACCGGCGATAATGATTAGTCATCTTCGCTCCCGATAAAAGCACGATATCCTTGATTCATGATCATCAGATTTTTATGCGGACCGGCCCCGATCAGGCGACCACCTGAAAGCATAATCGTGCATGCTGCCAGGTTTACAATTTCGAGACGATGGGATACCACAAGTACCGCGCGATCCGCTGCTAACGCAGTGATGGCCTGCTGAATCAGGTCATCGGTATGCGGATCGAGGCTTGCCGTTGGCTCATCCATAATCACTAATGGCGTATTGCGCAGAAATACACGCGCCAAAGCAAGACGTTGGCGTTCCCCCGCACTAAGACGTATGCCCTGTTCGCCGACCATAGTGTCATAACCTCGCGACAGACTGTCCGCAACAGAATCAAATTGTGCCGATTTGGCAGCGGTGACAATTTCAGAAAACGAGGCCTCTGGTTTTGCCAGCGCGATATTCTCGCGAACCGAGCGGTTAAAAAGATAAGGATCCTGGGAGATCCAGGACATATTCCGGCGCCACTTTTCGACCGGTATACGATCAAGATTTGATTCACCGACCATGATTTCGCCCTCAACCGGCGCGATAAATTTCAGAATCAGGGCAAGCAAAGATGATTTTCCTGCACCACTTGGACCGACGATAACCGTCAATCCCTTTGGCGGGAGTGAAAAGGTCAGATTGGTCAAAGCAAATTCATTTTTCTCGGGATATTTGCACGAAACCCTTTTAAATGTGAGCGAAATATTTTGCAGGTCCGGAAACAAAATGCCGGACTCAGGAGGTTTGGCAGCAGTGAAAGATAAAAATTTAATATATTTTTCGGCAGCAGTAAGCCCTTCTACCGCAGTGTGAAACCGGCTGCCCAATTGCCGCATCGGTTGATAAAATTCCGGCGCGATGATCAGAACGAATAAAGCTTCGGAAAAAGGCAATCGATCGTAAAGCAGGCGGAGCCCAATTTCAACGGCGATTACCGCCGTGCTGATCGTTGTGACCATTTCCATAACAAGCGCCGAAAGGAAAGCAATGCGCAAAACCTGCATAGAAGTAAATCGGAAGCTTTCAGAAATCTGCCTGATCCGCCGGAGAAAATATTCTACGCGGCCAAAGAGTTTAATTGTCGTCAATCCCTGGAGAACATCCAAAAAAAAGGCTCCCATCCGCGACAGTTGAAGCCATTTCCTGCGGGTAACCGTTTCTGTCATGCTGCCGATCAACATCATAAACAGGGGAATCAGCGGTGCCGTAACCAGAAATACAAAAGCAGAAAGTAGATCCAAGGGAAATATAAACACCAGGATGATGATCGGAACAGCGGCTGCCCGCCACAACTGGGGCAGATAAACAACAAGATATAACACGATGGCATCGATATGACTGCCGTAAACCGAGACGAGATCACCGGTCTGACCGGTACCGGGGAAAATCGGCCCCCTCTGATGAACACACTTTATGAGTTGGGAACGCAGGTCATACTTTAAACGCGATCCGATTCCCGTGAGTTTTTTTTGCTGTAGCCAGGTCAGTAAAAGCCGCACCGTACTCAGCAAAAAAAAACCGGTCAATTCCCCGGTGAGATCACCCAGATCTTTCGCCCGCAGAAATACCAGGTCAACGATCATCGCCAGCAGGAATGCCTGTACAACTGTAACCATGGCAATGAGCAGATCAAAAAACAGCGCTGTAATCAGGGACGGTCGGAAAGGCTTTAACCATTCCAGAAGACGTTTATCCAAATACACCCGGGTTGTCCCGTATTAACTCAATATTCCAGTTCCGAATCAACCGAGATCCGTTTTTTAAACACCCAATAGGTCCAACCCTGATAAATGAGTACAATCGGTACGAAAATCAGGGCGATGATACTCATGATACCAAGGGTATAATCTGTCGAAGAGGCGTTGTAAATCGTCAGGCTCCAGGCATCACTCAGATTCGAAACCATAACGCGAGGATAAAGGCCCATAAATATCGTGATGGTCGCAAAAGCGATCGTCAGACCGGTCATGGCAAAGGCCCAACCTCCGCGGTCAATACGCAGCAGCCATCCGGTTAATAAAAGGGCAATACCTGCGACGATCGGGCTGATTCCGGGATTCGTCCCCAACCGGCTGAACATATCCGTCTCAAAATAGCCGAAGAGAACAAATAAAAACACCAGAATTATAGTCACAGGCCATATTTTCAGGGCAATCTGTCGTGATTTTTCACGCAGAACATCGGTTGTTTTCAGATTTAAAAATATGGCCCCATGCAGCGTGAACAGCATCAAACTGGTTAATCCACCAACCAGGGCATAGGGATTCAATAAATTAAAGAAGCCACCAACATAGTGCATATCCGCATCAATGGGAACCCCGCGGATAAGATTGGCCATAGCGACACCCCAGAGCAGCGCCGGTATGAAACTTCCGGCAAACAACATCCAATCCCAGAGTTTTCTCCAGCTGGGATTTTTGTCTTTGCTGCGGAATTCAAATGCGACGCCGCGGACGATCAATGCCAAAAGCATCAGAACTAGTGCGAGATAGAAGCCGCTGAACATGGTCGCGTACCAGTGGGGAAAAGCGGCAAACATGGCACCACCCGCCGTTATTAACCAGACTTCGTTCCCATCCCAGAATGTCCCGATCGTATTGATCAGGGTCCGACGTTCACGGTCTTCCTTTACCATAAACGGCAGCAGAATACCGACCCCATAATCAAATCCTTCCAGAAAAAAGAATCCGATAAATAATACCGATATAAGAATGAACCATAGTGTATTCAGATCCATGATTTCCTCCTAATGTCCATTTTGATCAAGGCCGGCCGCCCCGGCGATTGCATACTTACGCAGCAGATAAATATCTGCGACCATCAAAGCACCGTATAGTAAGGTAAATGCAACCAGTGAGATGGAGACCTCAGCCAGACTGATGGTTGGGGATACGGCATCGGCTGTTTTAAACAGACCGAATACGATCCAGGGCTGCCGGGCAACCTCGGTAAAGATCCAGCCGGTGCTGTTCGCGAGATAGGGTAGTAAAATCGCCCAGATCAAAAGCAATGAAACTTTCGGATGGAATTCCAGGTGGTTTTTAAGCAAACGGTAGAATGTATAGAAAAGCAACAACAGCATGGCAAACCCGGCGCCGATCATTATTCTAAAGGTCCAATAGGAGATCGCTACCGGCGGGACATATTCCCCCGGACCAAACCGTTGTTCATATTCCGCCTGAAGATTATTGATGCCTTTGACTTCACCTACCGGGGTGTTATATGCCAGAATACTGAGCAGCGCGGGTACGCGGATGGCAAACACGTCTTCCCTTTTATTTTCATCTCCGATGGTGAAGAGCGACATGGCTGCCGGATTTTCCGTTTCCCAAAGGGCTTCGGCCGCAGCCATCTTCATCGGCTGGATCCGGAACATATATTGCGCCTGATTATGACCGACCAGGATAACCATTACCGTTCCGATCAGTCCAAAGATCACGCCATAACGGAAAGACAACCGGAAGATATCGAGGTCTTTGCCCTTTTTCACAAGATGGTAGGCGCTGATGCCAATTACAAAAAAGGCGGCGGTACACATGCCCGAGAAAAACACATGGGGAAACTGCACCCACACATGACCATTCGTTAGTAATGCAAAAAAGTCTGCCATTTCTGCCCGGCCGTTATTCAGGATATAACCTACCGGTTGTTGCATAAATGAGTTCGCGATCAGGATCCACAAAGCAGACAGATTTGAACCGATAGCGACCAGCCACATGCTGGCTGCATGCATTTTTTTCGATAAACGTTTCCAGCCAAATATCCAGATACCTAAAAAAGTGGATTCGAGAAAGAACGCCAGCAAGGCTTCGATCGCCAGTGGGGCACCAAAAATATCGCCAACAAAACGGGCATATTCGGACCAGTTCATCCCAAATTGGAACTCCTGGACAATACCGGTGACAACGCCCATGGCAAAGTTAATGAGAAACAATTTTCCCCAGAATTTCGTCATCCGTTTATACCGCTCATCCCCTGTTTTGACATACATGGTTTCCATTATTGCTACCAGAATAGAAAGACCCAGGGTAAGCGGGACAAAAAAGAAATGGTAGACGGTTGTAACAGCAAATTGCAGGCGGGATAACATCAGGACATCCATAATACCTCCTTGCAGATTATTCTATATGCATCAAATCCTGCTCATTGAATGCAAATTTGGTAATTGATGTATTTTTTAATTTTTCAACAATATAATGCTGTTGGTCCGAAAAAAACCTGTGGATCCGACAGGGTCCGTTTATCGGACAGATATGATTCGGGCGCAGACATTCATTCATAACCAATTCAAAGCCCATAGCAGAAAGGATATCATGAAAGGAGATACTGTCGGCAGCTCGGTTCAGATAAACGCCACCATCTTTTCCCTGCACGGTGCCGATGATCTTATTTTGTTTGAGACGGTAGACAATTTTGGTGGCGAAGGGTCGTGTTAAATATAGTCGTCGGGCAATCTCTGAAAGCGGCACCGGCTGGTCCGTCTTTTTCCCGGCCAGATAGGCACAGATCCGGATGGCGTAATCGTATTCGCGTTTAAAAAATGCCTGCATTATGGATCAACTAAGTATTATTATACTCAATTAGTATAATATAAAATTCAAATATATTATTTTCAATATATTTTGTGAATATTTTCCTGTAATAACAAGCTGACGAAGTCTGGCAGAAATTTTTGCATCATATTTTGATTATGATTGAAATTTTTTATTTTAGCGAAATACCCCCACAGATAAGTCGTTATATAAGAAATTAGAATTCTGAAAAAATCATATTCAGCTGTCATTGCGGGGAAACGAAGCAGTCGCTTGTAATTATTGATATTATGAGCCCCTTCCCCCGAGTTCTAAGGTCTGAATGACACAACTGGCAATGCATCAGAAGTTTCGAAAAATAAATACAGGTGTTTTATGGAATTCAAAGAAAAATTTTTTTTATTGCTGAGTGGTATTTTCATAACCTCACTCGTGGTTGGAAATATCGTCGGGACCACAAAATTTGTGCATGTATTTGGGTTAACCGTTCCGGCGGGTGTTCTGGCGTACCCGTTTACCTTTCTCGCGACTGATCTTATCTCAGAATTATACGGAAAAAAACGGGCACAGACATTGGTGTGGATCGGATTCATCATGAACTTTTTTATGCTTGGACTGATGGCATTGGGCCATTATCTTCCCGATGCCACCGGCATATCAGGGGCAACATCCACCTTTGAACGGGTGTTCGAGTTTATGATCGGCAATGTGATCGCCTCGATGATTGCCTATTTAATTGCCCAGTCCGTTGACGTTCACGTATTTCATTTCTGGAAACGGTTGACCAAAGGTAAACATCTCTGGTTGCGCAACAACGGTTCCACCACATTAAGTCAATTGATTGACACCACCGCCATTCTCAGCATTCTCTATCTGGCCGACAATCTGGGCCCAAGCATTGACACTGTCGGCAAACTGATCACGCTGATCTTTGCATCCTATGTTTTCAAATTTTTCTTTGCCCTGTTCGACACCCCGTTCTTCTATCTGGGTGTCTACCTCTTGAAAGAAAAGATCCACGAAGATCCCGATGAACAGGAATGGGGGCGGCATACATTCCGGGAGGAGGCGTTATAAGCTGAAATCCCAAATCTAAATTCACCTGAATGAAATAATAGGTCAGACTCATTCCTATCAGAGGTTTTCTCTCTGTGTTCTCCGTGGTTTATGTACAGATCACGAAAAATAAATCCAATCATATTTTGTGAACAGAGTTGCGGCGGCGATAATTGCACTTTAATTTACCTGCGGGTTGATTATTTGAAATAGCGATGAGGAATATTGGATGCAAGACTTTGCAATATCAGCGTCCCGGAAAAGTTAAATTGATTGAGGCTCAGGATCCGGTTCCAGCTGCAAACGAGGTATTGGTTGAAGTTGCGGTATGCGGAATATGCGGTACTGATCTGCATATTCTGGCGGACGAAGCGCCATCCGCCAGTCCTATAATATTGGGTCATGAATTTTCGGGTGAAGTACTGGTAGTCGGAAAAAATGTCACCAACCTAAAATCCGGAATGACCGTTGCGATTGATCCGAATAACTTTTGCGGTACCTGTGAATACTGCCATCGGGGCAAGGTAAATCTCTGTCGCAATATCAGACCGATCGGTATTTTGCATGACGGAGGGTGGGCCCAATACTGCGTGGTCCCGGAACGACAGGTATATCCTGTTCCGGAACATCTGGATCCGGTGCTGGGCGCCCTGGCCGAACCGCTCTCGTGCATCATTCACGGATGGGATCGTATCACACCGGTCGCCACCGATCAAAGTGTGCTCATCATGGGTGCCGGTCTGATCGGTTTACTGTGGGCAATTTTCCTCAGGTCGAGGGGACTAATCGACATTCATATGACCGAGCCACAGCCTTCAAGGCGCAATCGGGCGCATCATCTGGGGTTTTCCTGTATACCCCCTCAGTCGCTGGGGAATTCCTTTGATATCATCATTGATTGCAGCGGCGTACCCTCGGCCATTGAAAAAGCACAGGATCATTTAAAGCCGGCAGGAAAATTACTGTTATTCGGGATTACCCGTCCGGACGCACGCATATCTCTTTCTCCCTTTAGAATATTTGAACAGGAATGGTCCATTCTGGGATCGGTCATTAATCCATTCACTTTCTCGCGAGCACTGGATTTTCTGCCAACGCTCGGGGTCAATCCACATGATCTTGGGATCGAAAAGTATGCGCTGGAAGAACATGCCAACGCATTGGCCGCAGCACGTAACGGGGAAGTGACAAAAGTGATGTTTGATCTGCGCCGCCGGCGTTAAAAATATTTTAAATTATATTTCCGCCTGATTGATTTTTGTTTCCGGTTATTTTAAATTTAGAGTTTTATAATCTATAGCCTGAAATCAAAGATTTTGGATTTTTAAATCATGGATGATTTAATCCCGATATGCCGAGAGGATCGAGGCGTTTTATCGGGATGGATTTTGGATTAATATTCCGGCGTAGCTCAATTGGCAGAGCGGGTGACTGTTAATCACTAGGTTGTAGGTTCAAGTCCTACCGCCGGAGCCAGGAACGTCTTAAACTCGAATTGTTAAGTTCAGTTAACAAAATTGGCTCTGTGGATGTATAATTCCATAGAGCAATTTTTTTTTGCATCTTCCGGTTTATTATTATGAATTGTGAATTCAATTTAGAGGATTTCTAATATTTATGTGCGCGAAGTGGGTACATGAGATATAATTTCATTCATACTACATTTTGGTCAGAATAGGTTGTTTTTGAGGGGATTTACAATTAGTATATTGGTTTTTCCATTCAAATAAACTGTTCCAGATTATTCCGGTGAATGACTTTTGTTTCATTATTCGGATATGCCCTAAGGAACGATTTTGAAAAATTGAATTTTGCATTTGGGTTCCACTTAAATTCATAAGCATAAAGATTACCTTCATATTCCTCGATATAATCGATCTCCTGTTGTTGTTTGGTTCGCCAAAAATAAGTATTGCAGAAATGATCAGTATAGGCATTTCTTTTCTGGCGCTCTGATACCAGATAATTTTCCCACAACGCACCGGTATCATTTCGGAGATTTAACGGATTAAAGTTGCGGATAAGTACATTTCGTATCCCATTATCATAGAAATAAATTTTGCGGCTTTTTTTCAGTTCAGTCCTAAGATTCCGGTTAAAGGCTCGCAATCTGAAAACAATATATAGTTTCTCAAATAAATCAATATATCGCTTTACGGTATCCGGATTGGAATTCACAATTTGAGCAAGTTCCGAATACGATACTTCATTGCCGATCTGCAAAGCGAGTGCTTCCAACAGCAATTGCAATAATTCGGGTTTTCGTAGCTCCTGAAAATTGAAGAGATCTTTATAGAGATAACTGCCCGTCAGTTCGGTTAGTCTTTTTACCCGGTCCTCAGGATTTGTGACTATTTCGGGATAAGAACCAAAAATTAACCGGTCTTCAATTAAGCGATTTTCTTCAAGCAGTGAGAAATGATCCACCAGTTCTTTTCTGGACATCGGGAACAGATTATACTCGAATTTTCTGCCGGTCAATGGTTCATTTACCTGATTGGCCAGTTCTAGGGCAGACGAGCCCGAAGCGATAATCTGAATTTCAGGTAATTCATCTGTGAATAATTTAAGTGTCAGACCTATGTTTTTAACCCGTTGTGCCTCGTCAATCATGATCACCCGGTGGTTACCGGCTATTTTGCGTAATCGGCTGGACGTTGTATCGGTGAGTATCTGTCGTATATCTGTTTCATCGCAATTGAGAAAGAGCGGCTGCGGTTTTATTTCCGATGCGATGCTTTTTAAGAGCGTCGTTTTGCCGACCTGACGCGGACCGGTTATGATGATTGCTTTGCCCTTATACAACATCCTGCTTAGCTTATTCGCCAACTGTCTGCTGATCATACTTGCCTTTTTTAATTTATATCTTAATATAGTTATATTTATTTGCGATTACAATCTGTTTTGTCAATTTTTTTACTCGTGTAAATGTCAAAACATATTGGAAAAACATCTTAATCGTAGTACTTTGCCCCAGAAGCAAACTAAGCTGCCATTCCACACATAAATATTAGTTTTCCCTGATAAATTTCAGAAGATTAAGTATAGCAAAAAGGCCCTGCATTGCAGAGCCTTTAAAGTGCTGTTTTTATGTATCTTACTTGAGCAGGATCATCTTCCTCACTTCCCGATAACGCTGTCCTGAGCCCCTCGACTCAGCTCGAGATAAACCTGTCGGATGATCTCCTGCCATCAACTGATAGTAGTAAATCCCACTTGTTAGGTTTACATAAAATTGAAAATCTAAGTGTTTTCAGAAATCAAATCCCAGCGACAGACGGTGTACAACCGGCAGAACACCCATATCGGCAAAGGCATAATCCAGGTTCAAACCATAATCCTCTGTCAGATCATATTTTACACCCAGACCGAGTGTCAGCCCACCTTCATCTACCTGAAATTTATATCCGCCCCGCACAAAGAACATCTCCTGGAATCCGTACTCAAGTCCCAGGTTGAATTCTTCCAGATTGTTGTTCGGATGCACCATATCAAAGGCGGAAATAAGTCTATGCTCCTGATCTGAAACGATATCCATGGCCACCCCGAAACGGAACATCACCGGCAGAGAATAAGTCTCAAATTCCCGCAGTTCCTGCCGGGCAACAGAAGCAGGATCACTGTAATCGATGAATGATCCGCTGAACTTGATTTCCGGGCCAAAATGCATGATCGACATGGCAATTTTAAGCCCCTGAAATCCGGTATTATAGATCGTACCCAGATCCAGGGCAAAGCCGGTATACCCGTGACCGTAATAGTCTTCACTGACGAGTTTTACGGTCGCACCGACCGCCAGATTATCGGTCATATACCGGGCGTAGCTCAGCCCCAGGGCGTAGTTGGATATATTAAATGTCTCCCCGCTCATGCCTTCCGGATCGTAAATCGTGGTGACCGGCATATTATCGGTGTTCAGATAGACCGCATTTACACCAAAAACACCGACTGATCCGAGATTCCAGCCCAGGGAAAATCCTCCGAAAGAGATATCAGCCGGCCAGCTGGTATATGCCAGATAAAAATTTCGCTGTTCGATATTGGCCAGACCCGCGGGATTCCAGAAGGATGAACCGGCATCATCGGTAATGGCTGTATAAGCTTCACCCATGGCGGTCGCCCGGGCACCGACCCCGATCTCCAGGAATTGGGCCACTGCCGTTCCGACCGGGGCGAATTGTTGCGCCTGTACCGATCCAAGCACCAGCAGCAGAACCAAAACAGTTAATATATTGGATTTCATGTGATCTACCTCTGTCTTTTTGTTAGCGGACAATGACAAATTTACCGACCTTCTCACCCAGGGATGGTGATTGCACCAGAAACAGATAGATTCCCGGAGCGACTTCCTGATCGTTGCGCGAAATCAGATCCCATTCGGCCACACTTGTACCTGCAAAAGTACCGGTAACATTATGTCCGGCAGAGACTTCATCAACAAAATCACCATCAAGGGTGAATATTTTTACAGTGGCATCTGGCGGGAGGTTGGTGAATTGTAATTTGTGCTCCCACGGGTTGGCATCACCGGGACTGGAGTTGTTCCAGGGGACACTACCGATATAGGGGTTCGGAACGACCTTGACGTCATCCAGATTTGTACCCGGTACGTTTGAAGGCGATAACTGCCTTGAGACGGGGCCGGCCGAGACAACTTCCAGGTCCGGGATCACCGTACTCCCAAAGCCTTCCACGGCATAGGAATAGATAAAGCCATTGACAACATCCGGATCCCGGAATTCATAGTAACCGGGATGGTCCCTACTGGCCGGTGGTTCGATACCATTCAACCACTCCCCGTTCTCGTCAAGCATATATGTCGCCAGCGTATCATACCGCCAGGACTGATCGGCATTTTTTTCGGAAGCTTTGGTCACCACATAGCCGGCGAATTTTGTCTGTGCCACTGAATCCCAGGGTACATATTCGGATGCATCATCCCAGATCACACTCATCCCCTTATCTGTTTCACTGACCTTATAAGGAACAACATCCATATTTGGTCTGGGCGGCACCGGCAGATTCCACTGATAATCCTCGTCGACAATTCTCTTGGCAATTTTCATTGCGGTTACCAGACGCACCAGACTGTAGATTCCGCCGCTATCCGGGTCTGCACCTACTCCCAAAGCGGCCGTCACCACTACCGAATCACCGGCTTTGAATTCCGCCAGTGGCCCAACTGTAAGGTATCCGCGGTAATCCAGCGGACGCACCTTTCCGGATGACGATAAGACCACTCCTGAGGGTCCTTGTTCCTCAAAAGGGTCCTCCGCCGGCGTTGGTTTCATAAGCCGGTCATATGACTGCTGGTCAGTGGAGGGATCAGCACCGTAGTATCCGCTACGGAACTTGCTCACTTTAAAAGAAACCGGTTCGGTTTTCAGGATTCTGTACCCCAGAAAACCAGGTGTCTGCAGTTTTCCGTCCGGTCCCGGGTTACCCAGATCGTCTTCCACAAATCCACCGGTCAGCGGATCCTGATACTCAGATGGTACCGTGGGATTATCCGCATCAAACATGAACATCATGGAGGTATCCGCATCATCCGCGGTCAATCCGTGGTCCACCGCTGCCCACTCGGGAAACTGTTCCAGGAAATTCCATGAGGAATTAACACCCGCAAGATCATCCTCATTGACATAGGGACCTTCCGTCGGCCAGTCGGAGAGTTTCGATATATCGCCATCCATACGAAATGTAAAATAGAATTCGCTCAGATCTCGTGGTGTGTCCGGATACCCGTCATTATCCGTATCGATACCGACATTTTTTATGGTATATTCATAGATAATGAAATCATACCGGTAAGATTCCGGCCAGGAATAGGTGCGTTCGGTCACCTCCACCCCAAGCGGAAAATGCCCGCTGGTACCGGGAACATTGACATCATAATATTTGGTGTAAGTCTCAAAAAATGCCCGTTCGCCCGGACAGGTGACCGTGACGAGGTCAATCGGTTCATATTCACCATCCTCGGGCTGGGTGCTGTGCGGTACATTATCCACCTTTGCCGTCAGCCAGAGGGATCCCCGGTAGAGATAGGAATTGCCTGACCGGCCGGTGGCTGGAAAATCACCTTCATCGGTGGGATACTGAGCCGGGGTATTGGGCCAGTCACAGGACGGGGTTCTGTTTTGATAAGCATCATCGCCGGTTTTACCAAAATTGGTGACCCGCGACCATAACCGCCCGGTATAATGAAATTTTGAATCTATAGGCTGTTGCGGGCCGATCATTACGGATTGCTGCTTTTTCAACGGTTTACCATCAGGGTCAGCGGCCCGCAGATCTGCCGTAAAGCTGATACAGATAATTATTATAATGATAAGATTAATGACCTTCATTAATTGCCTCCTGAGATAGTTAGCACACACCTAGAATCTGAACCCGATGCCGAAACGCCACTGCCGGCCGCTGCTCAGTGCCTGACGGTTACGGATAAATGCATCGCTTATACCATCAGGATCTGGGCCAACTACTGTGGCATCTCCTTTGATCGAATCGTCTTCTTTATCCCCCCGGTCGTACAGACGTGTGTTGGCAATATACAGTACATTTTTCCGATCGAACATATTATAAATATCCAGAAATATTTCAATATTAACCGGTTTTACCGGAATCACCTTGATCAGTTTCAGATCGGTCGCGCTGGTCCAGGGCATCCGCTGATCGTTGGTCAGCCCGGTACCGAACGAAGAGTAGGGCAGCCCGCTGCCATAGCGGAACTGAAAGGTGGCGGTCCACTCGGCAAACGGCCGGAAGGATCCCAGCGCCAGACCGAAATCCTGTGGTGTCCGTCCAATGATGGTCGCATTTATCGTATGCGTCTGGTCATAGTCCAGAATATTCATGCGGCGTGCATCGGTGAACGAACCTGCCCCCCCGCTGTAACTGGAACTCCTTCCCTTGGCAACCGAATAAGTATAGTTCACCGATCCGCCCCAGAAGCGACCAGGACGCTGATTCAGGGTAAATTCCAGCCCCTTGATATTGCCGTAATCGGCATTAGTGTAAACATTGAGTTCGCGATCGCCGATACTGCGGGCAACATACTTTTCCCAGTTCATCAGATTATTGACATCTTTATAAAACCCGGTCACCGTGAACTTCAAATCATTTGTAAAAAGATGCTCCACACCCAGTTCATAGGATACTGTTTTTTCGGGCAAAAGGCCGGGATTACCGACATAATTTCCGACTTTTGTCAGGCTCTCCATTTTATAATTCCGGTATAAAAAATAACCGTCGGGACGCTGAAAATAGTGTCCGTAGGTAAAGTGCAGCAGATTATCTTCCGTGATCGGGTGGGAAATACCGATCCGGGGACTCAGCTGGTAACTTGGCTTCGCCTGTATGGGATTATTGATGATCGGCGTTCCATTTTCATCGACCTCCAGATATGGATTGGCATAATCGGCGGGATAGACCACATCGCCCGGATCAACGATATCAAACCGAAGTCCGACCAATGCGATAATACCGGCAAATTCAATTTTATCCTGCGCATAAACGCCAAAATCGATTGTCCGCTCATCCCAGTTATCCTGGCGAAAGATACCGTACCCCAGGGTCCAGCTGATGTTTTCCACTTTAGTGCGGTGCGAATATATCTCAAATCCGGTCTTGAGCAGGTGACTTTTAGTCAACTGGCTGACCAGATCGGCTTTTATCCCAAAAGTATATGATTTCTGATCCCGGTATCCGGGGTCATCACCAACCACCCACCAGTAATTATTTTCACGATCCCGGTAAATCGGATGTGGACCGGGCTTCTCCGGATCCCAGACCAGGTCCTCTCCTGTATCCCCGTCCTGATCGCGGTCATCCACATCCCGGGTGGCATAGTGGTAATTGGTATAAAATGAGTTCAAACGGATCTCATAAAATGTACGGGCGCTGAGCGAATGGGTCCAGACCATATAAGCATTATTAGTTCTCTGAGAATAATCCCATAGATACTCCTGCATGCCGGCAGAGTATATGGTTCTTAGCGAGTCATAAGCCTGACCGCCGAACTCACCGGACTCTGCGGTGATTTCACCCCGGTTGCCATTGGACATTAAGGGATATGCCGTCGGATCCTGTACATAAATGATATGATTGAGTGTATTGGCTTCAACATATTTATATTCATTGATCGGATAATCCCCTGCCGGCCCGTATTTAGAAGCAGGGTAATAATATTGATCATAGGTCCGGTCATTGAACAGACCCCCAATCATGAGTTTGTGGTTCGGGCTGATCCGATAGGTGAGTTTACCCTGATAGGATTGATCAAAATTATCCTGATTGATATAGTAGCCCTGGTTCCGGTCACTGATCTGGGCTGAAAGCGACAGACCAAACTCACCGGGCAGGTCAAGTCCGAAGGCCGGCAGGAGATAGGAAGTAAGCGGTTCGGGACCGTTCAGGTTGAAATCATAGATATAATTCATATATCTGTTTTCCTTTTTCCATCCGACGGTATCCGCTGACCCGAGAATATTAAAAGAATTCTGAAAATCAGCCGAATTGATCGAGGAACTACCGAAATTGGTGGAGGTAAATCGGAACCGCCCGGTATAACTCCTCGCGCCTTCGGAAAGGGCCAGGTTCATGATACCCGACTGGACATTGCCATACTCGGCTGAAAAACCGCCCAGCGAAACTTCCATTTCCTGGATGCCGAATTTCGGTACTTCACCGGTAAAATTTCCCAGCTCACCCGAATAGGTACCGGCAGGATCCCTTACCGGAATACCGTCGATCAGAACAAGTACTTCACTGGTTCTGCCGCCGCGGAAATGGGTGCCGACAATCCCGGCCTGATTCTGTGCGATTTCCTTAAAATTATCGATGGGCTGGATCTCGATCTCTTCCGAACTGACAAAATGGCGTGTGGAAACCTCGTCTTTTTTGATCAATGGGCGTTCGGAGATGACCGTGATCGTTTCACTCAGTTCCAGCGTCGTTTCACTCATCGTGAAATTGATCGAGGTTGTCAGATCCACGGAGACGCGGACTTCGGTCACCTCGGTGTTGTTATACCCGATATATGAAGCCGTAAGGATATACGTTCCGGGAGGGATATTCAATATCGCATAATAACCGTCCGGATCGGTCGAGGCGCCCATCAGAGTACCTTCCAGAATTACATTTACGCCAGGTAGTGGCTCGCCGGTTTTTTGATCGGTTATAATACCGGCAATTTTACCGGTAACACCAGCCAGTGCACCGGTCACAAGAACCATAACGAGCAGGCTGGCCAATAAAGTTTTTAGCATCTAAGACCTCCCTGGTATTATAGATGTTATGATCCATAAATAATACATGGATATTGATAGTATGATCAAATTGGATAAAATATATACAATCTTCTATTGATTACGGGCAATTGCTGCCTGCAAAACGTCTTTAAGGTTTAGTAATATAAAAGCTGTACATTTAGATGCAATAAAAAAAGTGAAGTGGATTAATTTTTTAAACAAACTAGCCGGTTACGGCAGACGAAACCACCGCAGGTCAATACCGGAATCGCTGTGCTTGTAGAAAAGGATTGAATTCATGCCTATATCCTGGTGCGTTTATTTTGGAATATATGTCGTTTCAAATTCAAATAATATTTTCCATCTTGATTCCTCGGTAACTTCGATCATTTTTGGTGATCCATCATCATTCAGCCATATATCGTAAGGTTCATGGGCATCTAATTCAGAATTACGGTTTAGATCAATAAATGCATAAGCATAAAAATTACCGGGAGAAACGATACCCATAAAATTCACGGTTTTTTCATCGACCGCTACCAGACTATCCTGCTGATTCTTTTCGGTAAACATTAAAGACAACCTTTTTTCAGGAACACCGGTAAAACCAGGATTATCATACAAATGGGTAAGCATCTCTCTTGACATATGGTCAAAATCAAAATTTCCCTGGTTCCTGCCAGTGATAATTAATTCGTTCAGATTATTAAATAAGGCGGCATCGGGACCTTCGGTACAACTCCAAAAACCAATCGATATAACCAAGCATAAAAATAAAGTCATGAATGACACCGGAATAAAATTTTTAAACTTCATAAAGTACCTCCAAATGACTCGTTAAAAAGATACACGTTGGTTTACATATCCGGCAATAAAATCGAAGCGATATCAAGTCGTCTGTATGATTTGGTATGTGCAGTATTACTAAGATTTGTCTCAGTATGATTACAGGAAAGGATACCTGGTAAATATATGAATTGGATTTGAGCATGTAAATGAAAATCTGCAGTGGAGAAATAAATATATCTTTATGGATATCGTAAATTGATTGCGATCCGTGAAAATGTTAGGTATAGGGTGTTCGATTGATGCCATCACCTCTTCCGGAAGGAGACGATCCCACTAATCACAAGTCTGCTTGTAGACCGTATTCACACTTACCCCTGGTGTGCACATTTCCGGTCGAAATCCTACTGAATTCGTGCACTGTTTTTTAATTGGTTTTAATATATATGTATATTTTCTGTGAGATCTATCTTTCGCATTGTAAAAAAGATATCAACCAATCTTCCTGCCGACGGCGAATCTTTAAATACTGAAATCATACCAAGGCCCCGAATACCGGAATACGCTGAAATTGTCTTCGATGGACCTTTCGTTTCTATTGATTTTCATCAATGCAGGTATGGCAATTCGGCGATGCGTGCGGCCAGGTGGAAATTGGCAACCCGTCGGGCGTCCTCCACAGACATCGTTCTTTGCGTGCTCATGTATTCGAGGATGCTTAGAACGACGATCCATTCTATGATCTTTCCGTAATGAACTTTCTGTCTCTGGGAGCATTCCTCATTGATCTCCAGTACCGATAGCGTTCCATCGGGCAGATCATTGGGAATGCTGAGTCCGAATTTCTGAAGCTCCTGGCTGATCGTGTCTGGATTCATGGAACCGTAACGCCCGGCCATCACTTCAAATGTATTATCATGAAGAACATCGTTGCTGCCTTCGAAGATTTGGAACGGCCGTGAATCGATATACGCCCGTCCCACCAGATGATTGCGCTTATAGGCGGCAGAGGCAAATAGGTGCATGGCCGAGTCGGCCGCTTCTGCCATGCTCTCAGAGGAAACAACCTTGACGGCATTTACCAGAAGATAATCGCCCGATACATCGTCATGCCGATCCATCCATTCTGCCGTAAAGCGCCAGAGACACTGGTTGAGTTGGGCAAGACTCCTCATAGTCGACAATCTGAACTGTACCTGGTCAAAGCGGTCGATAGTCTGACCGAAAACCACCCGTCCGGAGGCTCGTGTGGTGCCAGCGTCGGCCAGTCTTTTGCACAGACCTGATGCGATAGCGGGCATACCCATCCGACTCCGGAACAGTGTGTCGTACAGAATCCGGAGCGCACTCTTTCCCTCGGGTGTAAGATTGTGAGCGTCGGGCACCGCGACATCGGAAAATTTTGTCTCGCCGTAAGGTATCGGTTGTAAACCGAGCGCGTCAAAGTAGGTGTTCACGGCAACACCCGTCGAAGCGAGCGGCACATAAATCAACTTCAGGCTTCGCGTCAACCGGTCGCCTTGCATTTTGCGCGCGGCAACAAGCCAGTGTTCGGCCTTGCCGGACAGCCCGCCCCAGCATTTCGTGCCGTTCAGGGCCATTGTCCTCTTGCCGGATGAAATGGTTGTCCGCAGTCCGAAAATATCGGTTCCTCCCGTTGGCTCTGTGATCATCATACCGCCCAGCGCCGGGCCCTGAAGGAATTCCGGGATCAGCTTGGCTTGCAGAGCAGGGGCGGCATGTTTAAAAACCGGCACCAGAAACAGAGTGCCGGTGATTCCGAGAGTGAGGCCAAGTGGGAGGGAGTAGTAACCGGTCGTTTCCACGATCCGCAGGTATGATTCGGTGCTTTCACAGCGACCGCCCATCGAGATAGGGATAAAGTAATGAAGCGGACCGAGCTCAAGAAATTCATGCAGAATATTTTCGCTATAGGGGGTGTGGTGATCAACAGCGCTGAAGTGCGCCTGCAGAAACTCCTCGATCGATTGCGCGGGTTCGATGCTGGTCATCTGATCCTCTGGTACTGTTCCGTTCGGTTGTGTATTGACATAAAAGGTGAGTCTTACCCTTCGAGCAAGAAGCAAATCATAGTCACTCGTGAGGCCTTCTATCCCACAAATATACGTATGTCTGAAAGTATCTCTCGATTATGATCCACAAACTAAAGTAACGCCAGTTGCGCCACCATGATTAAACCAGATACGAAATATTTCCATTATACGGGTTTATACCGGCTAGGCCTGGTTTTAATATTTGTCACTGGTATTATATTCAATATCCGTTATTTCAATCTTCAGCCAGGTCCAGTCGCCGGTGTCCAGCTTCCAGGTGGCCGCCATTTTCACCGGAATATGGATGCCATTCTTAACACGGCTTTCATTTACGGTGATGATCCATTCTTTCCGTGTGGCGTCATCGTCGCCGCCCATATATCTCAACGCACTAAATCTGATAAAATTTCCCTGTTCATCAAAGTAGAATATTCCCGATCCTGTGGTCCCCCGGTATGCCATTGTTGCCCTCGCGGAATTCTCATCGATCTCTTCCCAGGTAATGTATGGACTCAGGGCAGCAGAGGGAAACAAGACCATCTCCCCCAGAAATCTTTGCAGGGCTCCTGTGTCAATTTTATCATTGCCGCTGCTGTGCACAACAGGAATCAGTGACATGATCTTGATCAGCATCTCGCCCTTACCATCGATGAATTTATCTCTACCGGCGATATCTAACAACGGCATCATCTGCATTCCCACGCTCCAGATAAATGCCGGTGGATCAATCGTGATATACTGGACAGCATGCGCTTCCTTCCAGGTCTCCTGCTCAGGTTTCATTTTCATTTGCGCCTGCTGCAATAACCGAACGGCATATATTCTTTCTTTTCCGATCACACCAGAATGTATCAACCATTTCTGAACCGGATGCGGTCAGCTGCATGACCATTTCTGTCTTAACCGTATCCTGCAGGTTCCCGGCCCCCAGGCTGAGCATTTCATCAATCTCCCGGCTTACCATTCGATTAAAATTTGTCTGTGCGAAGGCGACAATGGCAACCAATAGGATTATGATATTCGGGATAGTGCCGAACCTGGCATCCTGCCAGAAAATGATGACCAGCACCTGCGACAAAAGTATACCTGCACCGGCTGTGATCCACCAATAGGCATCTTCACGCACATATTGAAAGCACGCCACGGCGAATAGCATAAATGCCAGTAACCAGAGGAGCCCGAGGGGTTTTGAAATGGGTAGGGTCAGTTCCTTTATTTCGGCAAAATTGAATGCTTTTACAAATCCCATCAGGTGGATCAAACCATGAAACCCAAAAATGATTAAAAATAAAATCCTCAGCATAATATATTCTTTATAGATATTAGATCACGCCGGAAGGCGGATTCGCCTACCGGCGAATTTTGGATTTTGGATTTTGGATTATATTTGCCTGCCGTCGATCAAAAAAAGCATGAATCGTCGTATAGGCTACCGGAATCAAAATCAGTGTAATCAGGGTTGATACCGTGAGTCCGCCGATGACCGCCCTGGCCAGAGAAGCCTGTATTTCCCCACCGGCTCCGGTACCGAATGCAAGCGGCAACATGCCCAGTACGGTGGTACATGTGGTCATCAGAATCGGACGGAGGCGCAAACGACCGGCCTGAAGTACCGCCTGGCTGACCGGCATTTTTTCATCCCGGCGCAGCTGATTAATATAATCAACCAGCACGATGGCATTATTCACGACAATACCGATCAGCATAATAATGCCCATCAGACTCTGAATATTCAGTGACGTACCGGTCAGCAACAGAGTGGGCACCACCCCGATAAAGGCGAGAGGGACGGTTATCATGACGATAAGCGGATCAAGAAACCGTTCAAACTGGGCTGCCATAACCATGTAAATCAGTATAATCGCCATAAGAATCGAAATCAAGAAGTCCTTCTGAGCCTCCTGTTGCTCCTTATATTCGCCGCTGAAAACAAGTGAAAAACCTTTCGGCAGCGATAAAGTCTTTAATTCATCCTGCAGTTTTTCGACGACATCACCAAGGGCCGCTCCGCTTTCTAAATTGGCCGTAATATACGTAACCCGCTGACCGTTGATCCGGTCAATTTCTATCGGACTTCGCCGGCGCTGTATATCAACAACAGCAGAAACCGGTAGGATCTGGCCAAAACGGGTGCGCAGGGAGACATTACTCAGATCGCTGGTACTCAGACGGTCCTGGGGTTGCAACCGCACAATGATCGGATATTCTTCACCCCCTTCGCGAAATACACCGGCGCGCATACCTCCGATATTCGTCTGGATCACTTCGGCAACCTGGCTCACAGAAAGACCCAGATCGGCAATTTTTTCCCGGTTGACGATCAGATTCTGTTCCGGACGCCCTTCGCGGCGGCTGACGCGGACATCAGCGATCTCCGGTACCCGTATCATCACCTGTTCAATATTTCTTGCCAGATAATCAGCGAGATCCAGATCATATCCGCGCAACTCGAGCTGCACAGCCTCGGCACCACCCGAACCAAATAACCGGCGTAACATCCATAATCCCGATTGGGCGGTTACGCGTACATTGGTACCGGGCACACGACCGGCAACTTCCTGACGAATCTTATCAGCCAGGACAAAACTACTTATCGTTCGCTCACTGGCATTCTTCAGTGAGAGTTCCACTTCGGCGTCACCCGACCGGATCTCGGCTGTCAGATGCCGGATCTGGTCCATGGGAACAACCGAGCGGACAATTTGCTCGAGTTCCATCAAATACTTGTGAACAACGGCAATATTTGTTCCCTGCGCCATTTCAAGATCGACACCAATCTCGTCCGCATCGGTTTGGGGGGCAAGTTCCACTGACAAAAGCGGCCAGAGCAATACGGTCAGAACCAATAAGCCGCCAGTCACGCCAAAAACACTTTTTCTATGCGTCAGGGCCGTCTGTAACCAGTGAAAATAGGTCTTCTCCATATGCAAGAACCAGCGTCCGAGCCGGGTCTTCTCATTATCGGTTGCGTGCTCTCCTTTATGGACCGTCAGAAAGCGACTGCTAAGCATGGGAACCAGCGTCAGTGCTACGAAGAGTGAACATAAAAGGGCAAATACAACCACCAGGGCCAGTTCTTTGAACAGCATAGCCGAAAGGGTTTGCATAAATACAACCGGAAGGAAAATTACCAGGGTTGTTAAAGTGGAGGCGATAATAGCACCGGTCACCTGCCGCGTACCGGTTAAAGCACTTTCCTGCAGCTCATGTCGTTCTTCCCGCAACCTCACGATATTTTCCAGAACAACAATGGCATTATCAACAATTAATCCAATCCCCAGTGCAAGTCCGCCAAAACTCATCTGGTTTAGCGTCAGATTATTAAAAAATAACAACCCGAAAGTGGCAATAATGGAAATGGGAATTGAAAGCGCGATAATAAAGGTGGTTGAACCATTACGTAAAAAAATATACAAAATAAAGATGGCCAATAAACCGCCCCAGATGGCCGACTTTTGGACATTATTGATCGAATTCTGAATAAACTCGCTCTGGTCGATCACAATCAGTAAATTCAGATCATCGCGTTCACGATTGATCTGTTCCATAATTTCCCGGGCTTTTCCGGCAACCGTCACCGTATTGGCCCCGGATTGTTTACGGATACCCAGCCGGACCATCGGTTGCCGGTCAATCTGGACAAGGCGGTTAACATCGCTGTATCCATCAACCACCTCAGCCACATCTTTGACGCGGATCGGCTGGCCGTCGACCATGGTGATAATCGTACTTGCGATTTCATCAAGAGACTGGTATTCACCGCGTGTCCGCACATACATATCATTCAGCCCTTCGCGCATATCGCCACCGGGCAGGGTTAAATTTTCACGTTCCAGTGCCGCACGTACGTCAGAGGCCGAAAGCTGACCGGAAGCGAGACGATCACGTTTGAGCCGCACCTGGATCTCCCGGTATACCCCACCCCAAACGTCAACCGAACCCACCCCCTCGATTTGTTCAAATCGCTGGGATATTTCCCTTTCCAATATTCTGGTCAATTCATCCATACTGCGGTCGGAATAGGCACCAAGAATAATGACCGGAAAATTATCCGGGTCAAATTTCCATAACCGCGGTGATTCCACTTCCGGTGGAAAATCATCACGGATGCGGTCCAGGGCCGCCCGGGTATCATTTGCCGCTTCATCAAGATTTGTACCCTGGGCAAATTCAAGGGTAACCCGGCTCCGCCCTTCTTCTGAAGTTGAGCGCATTTCTTCAATATTTGGCACACTGGCAATGGCATTCTCGATACGATCGGTAATGATTGTCTCAATTTCCTCCGGTCCGACATTTGGATAATTTGTTCTGATACTTAACAGCGGATATTCGATTGGCGGGAGGAGATCGACAGGCAAATAACGGAATCCCATGATACCCAGGATGATAATTATCAGAAACACCATGGTTGTGGCGATCGGACGATTGACAGATAGTCTGGTCAGATTCATGGTTACCTACTCCGTTTGTGAATTTAGTCTTTTCAGGGATATACTATCCCTGGCGGCGGCCTGTTGTTTTTGCATCATCTCCTCTAAAAGATCTTCACGTTGCAAGCCCTGTAATTCTTCAACCCAGCCCCATTCGACTGTCCGAACCCTGGCTGTGTTTGATTCACCGGCAAGAAGATCCTGACCCAGGGTTACCACCCACATGCCCGGGTCAATATTGGTTATACCGGCTTCCATCCTGCCTTTGGCAATGATCTCGACAGCGACAAATTTAAACGTAACCGGATCGCTGAGCGCAGCACGTTGTTTGTTATCCGCATTACCGACCGGTTCGCGATTCAAAGGTTGCTCCGTAATATACACCCCGGTTTCACCGGTGGACGGATTATCATACAATGCACTAAGCGGCACCAGTGTGGCCTGCTCGCTTTCCCCATAGAAGACATCAACCGTAACAAACATGCCGGACATCAGTTTTTCATCGGGATTGGCCATATCAATTTCTGCTTGGGTGCTGTGGGTTATCGGATGGAGGAAGGGGGATATACGGGATAGCGGTGCCGTTAAAATACCGGAAAGCAGGTTGCCCGGATCGATTTCGGTTCGCTGCCCTTTTTTGATATAATTTAACATACGATCGGTCAGTAAGATTTCCACACGGACGCTGTCCATCTGGCCCAGGGTATAAAGGCGTGCACTGCTGTTTACCAGCATTCCCACTTCGGCCCGGCGGTTCCCCACCCTGCCGGTGATCGGCGCACGGATCGTGGTCTGTGAGAGAAGTTCCCGGCGTTCGTCGACGGTAGCCTGGGCCTGTGCGACCCGCGCACGTGCAAGTGCCACATCGGCTTCAGCAGAAAGCGCCTGTGTCTGCATGTTTTCCATCTCCGCTGCACTGGCCATTCCCTGATCTGAGAGGGACTGTAGGCGTTCCAGATCCGCACGCATCTCCAGCATTTGTGCTTCGGCCTGCTTTAACTGCGCCTCGGCAATCTGAAAACTGGCCCGGGCTTGTTTGAGCCGCTCACGGAACTCTGTATCACGCAGCTGGATCAAAGACTGGCCGCTTTTAACATAGTCGCCATTTTCCGCGTACACAGCAACAACAATGGCACTTACTTCCGGGTAGATCTCCACCAGATTGCGGGCTTTAACCAGGCCTGACATACGTTCGGTCAACGGCAGGGCACCGGTACGGGCCTGAACAGCTTCAACCGCAGGGATAAGCAGATTTCCGTTGTCCTTGTTTTCGCCGGTTTTATCTGCACATCGTAAAAGAAATATGCCGGATATCAGCACAAGCATGATTGAACGTATTTTGGGGAATCTCACTAAATGAAGTATCATCTTTATCCTTTTATCCATTATCATGTGTGTCCGGTTTAAACCAATTCTACGAAAAATCTTTCAAACTGTAAACCGGCTTCTTTAAAAAATGATTCCATTTAAAACGGTAATTTAAGGAGGCACACACTTAACCTGATGTATTCATAAACCACCGACCGACGTGGATAAAAGTACGAATTCATTAAATTTGTCCATGAAAAAGACATAATAGATAAATATTTAAAGTTTATTCGAATATATTTTCCTAAGTACTTTATTTTCAATAACTTGCGTTGTTCCGTGCAATTCCGCCTGCCTTGTTGGACGCGGGTATGGTAAGTCCCGCTCTCGCACATTGGGGTATCATAACGATTTTACTTGTTCAGACACCAGGATACCAAACCGTTCAACGATATCATGTACAATAAAATCGGGCACACCGTCACCGGCATTTAATTGCATGCGTAAATCTGGCTGATCATTTACATAATCGACCACCACAAAGAGATTACTATCCGTATAGGCAATCTCGGTCGAGAACAGATCAAGTCCGCTTAGTTCGGCAATGCTCCGGGTAATCGTAAACAGAGGTCCCAGTCCGTACTGATCCTCTTCCATTTCTGTGATCGGTGTATAAATATGGGTTTCGGGATGCCACCAGCATGGATAGATACGCTCCCTGCAGTAAAGGATCCGGAACCAGGCTGTGCGGTTATCCAATTTCCGTGGTTCGATATAGACTTCGAAGCAGGAAGGTTTGATTGCAATGCTTTTTCCGCAGGATTTGTACCTGACTCTGAGAGGTTACGCCCATCACAACCCCTTCCCCGCCACTGCCCTGAACCGGTTTTACAATGAATGGTTCACTCAATGATGCAAAATCAATTGATGAAATATCCGGTTTCTCTTCAAAGGGAGGTAAAACGATGGTGTAAGGGGTATATATACCCGCATTGATCAGTTCGTAATGCATGACGGCCTTATTCCAGCTGTGTTTTGCCCGGTCGTGATGGTTTATATAGAATACATTTTGTTCAATGGCTCTCTGAACGAACGGTTCAAAACGCTTGTCGTCCTCCGAAGCGCGGTCCAAGAAAACACGGAAGATAATTTTGCGACCGATCAGCGCATTTAATCGCTCATCCAGGTTATCGGGTGTAACTTCTAAAACAGAAAGACCACGTGAGAGAAAGTTATTTCTGAGCAACGTCATAAATTCAGCGTCATACTCCCAATTCCATGCAACACACAGATCATATCTATTCATCGATAAGTTTCAACCGTAATTATATTAAAAGACAAAAAAATAAAAGGCTTATTCATCGTGGAATATTTAAAAGTTAGGCGTTGTGTTTTTTAGATATATAAATAATGCGAACCATCAAATAGCTTACACATGCCAAACCGCTCTTTCTGAATATAAAGGTTCGTAGGTTATTCTCAAAACAGAAATAATCGATTATATGCTCTTTTTCAGTCATTATTTTTGAATGATAATTTGATCAGATAACCAGTACCCAATACGGAAATCACCAGCCATATATTTACCAGCCTTAATAATCTACCTGAAAATGCAGATAACAACTCAAGCCATTGAAAATAAATTACTTAGGCTAATATATCCAAAGAAATAAAATATATTAAACCAATTCAAACAAATAATTTAAATTCGACTGTTTTCCGTGTCGCTCCGTGGTTTAAGAAAGTCGGGTTAGTAATAAATACAAAGAATAAGTGTAATCAATAGATATCTCGGTCAAAACCCAGAGATAAAAAAATCATATTTTTTCTTTATTGTTTGATCAATATATCGGATATTTTGCCGTGAAAGGAAAACTACCCGAATGACCCAACGCCAACGTGCTCCCAAAAAGGAATTATTTGGCTGGGCGATGTTTGATTTTGCCAATTCGTCTTATACAACCGTTATCATCACCGTCGTTTACGCGGTCATGTTTCCTGAAATCATTGTGGGGCGGGACCCGGACGGATCATTCGGGACGGGTAATCTTTTATGGAGCGTGGCGCTGTCCATCAGTTATGGACTTGTGGTGCTATCCGCCCCGGTTTTCGGCACGATTATCGATTTTACCGCTTCTAAAAAGAAGTTCCTTTTCCTGAGTTATCTGCTCACCATTGCTGCAACCGGTGCCTTATTCTTTGTCAAACCGGGATTTTATCAGTTGGGCATGATCTTGATCATTATTTCTAATTTTGGATTTGCTACCGGTGAATCCTTTGTCTCCAGTTTTTTGCCTGAACTCGGTCCGCCAGAAGATATGGGAAAGATTTCGGGGTATGCCTGGGGGCTGGGATATTTTGGCGGCCTTCTCTCGACCATTCTGGTCACCCTGCTCGGACCGATCCTGACAGATAATTTCTCAAACCTGCGATTTGTCGGGCCGATAACAAGTTCCTTTTTTCTGGTGGCGGCGATACCGACGTTTTTATGGGTAAAAGAACGCGGACAGTCGAAAATACTGCCAAAGGGTGAAAATCTGATCCGCATCGGTTTTATGAGACTCCTGCGTACCTTTCGGGAGATGGAGGATTTCCGTGAGTTGATGATTTTTCTGGTCGCTGTTTTTTTTGCAATGGCCGGACTATCCATTGTGATCAGTTTTGCATTTATATATGGCAATCAGGTGATCGGATGGGATGACACTTCACGCACCCTGATGTTCGTGATTACCCAGTTCACCGCTGCAGGTGGGGCCATTCTGTTTGGATTTATACAGGACAGGATCGGTGCAAAAACGACTTTCAATATTACGCTGCTTTTATGGATCATAACAGTTACACTTATATGGGCGACAAATGATATTACCTTATGGATCAATGATCTTTTAGATATTTCAATGGAAAGTCAGACTTTTTTTCTGCTGGTAGGTTGCCTTGCCGGTACCGGACTTGGCGCTACACAATCAGCCAGCCGTGCGATCGTCGGCTTATTTTCACCCGAATCCAAATCCGCGGAGTTTTTCGGATTCTGGGGTCTCTCCGGTAAACTGGCTGCCATCGTGGGAATCTTAACGCTGGGTATCATGCAGACGCAACTGGGATTGCATCATTCGATATTGCTGTGTTCAGGTTTCTTTCTGGTTGCCCTGCTCGTGAACATATTTGTGAATTACGAACATGGTGTACGTGCAGCTGAACAACATCAGGGAGAATAATTTTCCAAAACATGCAAACACTTCCAACCATTCCGCAGGAAGACTTCCTTAGTCCCTGCTCAGGGCTGAAGAACCATTCAGGACGATTCTTCCAGGACAACCCAGTACCATGTTTAAACATTTGCCAGGATCTATATACAGTGGGCTTCATAAGTTTAGACCACTCAATTTATATCATAAATAAAGGCTCTGCGGTGCAGAGCCTCTGGATCTATATCAAAAAAACCCAATTTAAATCTGAAATATTCTATATCCTGTCTATCCTGTTATCCGGTCAAAAAATGATCTTTCATATAAACATGTGACTCTATTTTGCCAGGACCATCTTTTTTACCTGGTTAAAATCACCTGCGGTCAGCCGGTAAAAGTATGTCCCCGAGGTTAGCCGGCTGCCATCAAACTCTACCTGGTAGTTACCCGCAGCCAGATTTGTGCTGACAAGTGTTTTTACTTTCTGTCCAAGCGCATCAAATACTTCAAGCGTCACAAATTCATGCGTTGGTATATTAAAAGAGATGATTGTTGCCGGATTGAATGGATTCGGATAGTTCGCTTCCAGCCGAAATTCGCCGGGTAACTGATTGCCAAAAAATTCAATTGATGAAGCGGCATTGACGGTAAACGTATCATCAGCTCGTGGTGGTAAAACTATTGGTTTCACCTTCCCCGGGAGGAGAGATGAAAAATATATGCTCATTGGCATTTTCCATCAATACGATATTTCCGGCTGCATCGAAATCCATCGTCGATCTGGCGTTTATATTTTCATCCCCCCCATACAATTTATCCTCGGTTATGATTCTAACGACCGTCGGAAAAGCCGGAATTTCAGCATCGACCTGCCAAATGCCATCCTGATCGTTATTGGCATCTGCACGGGTACAAAAGTAAAGAATATCATCGGCAGACGTATTCGGATCGTCACCATGATCCAGGAGCAGATCATTCGCAATAAATGTCTCGGCTTCATATAGAAACCAGACAGCATCAGCATCTGCTACCGGTAAGGTACCCGAAATATCGTATTTACGGATTCCCTTGCCTTCAGACCCTAAATCATTATCTGCTCTCAGCGTGGCATATAATGCACCGTCATCATCCAGAATAATCTGGTGGGGATAAAAATCAGTAAACGCTCCGACGACTTCCATGGATCCCGCCGGAAAAGTATCGGCTGTTCCGATTTTCGCACGCAGAATCTGATTATCTGCTGCAACATAGATGGTAAAATCTTCCCCTTCGCCTTCCACATAAAGCCCTTTGGGTTGGGTCAGACCTTCAATTACAACCTGGACGGAATAATCACGGTTTATCCGCGCAATTTTTCCCAAACCCTGTAATGATACATAAAGACGTCCCTGCGCATCCAGAATCGCAAACAGGGGAGCCTCGGTACCAAAATCAAATACACCACCGTCCCCGGCATCCGCGACCACAAGAAACGGATCATATCGGGAGCCATCGGGATTGTAAACGATGATACCGGTACGTAAAGGTCCACCATCATTGGAAGCATAGATCAATCCGAAATCAGGATCACGCTGATCGTTATTTATGGCCACTCCCCGGGTATAGATATCAGCTGGGCCGGAATCATAAAAGAGTGACCATTCGGTCGCAGAGACATTTGGCTGTTCAGCCGTTATTTCGAAAACATAATCCTTGCCGGTTTCGGCACCACTGCCGTCCCATACCACCTGATTTGTGCCACGGCTCATTGCACCGGCATCGATCTGATGAACCGATGAACCGGATTGAACATCGATAATCTCAACCGTTACGGTGCTTGCCGTATCATTCAGATAGAAAGTAAACAGCGCTCCGGTGCCATCGGTAAAATTTCCATCGAACTCGGAACTGTCCGGATTCAGGATCTGCAACCGGCTGGCAAAAACGTTGGCAAACGCATTATTTTCAAGTGGAACAAATACAAAAGCGCTCAAAAAAAACATCACCGCCAGAGTAAAAACTCGCTTCATTTTTACTTCCTCCATATTATTATTGGGATTATTTATTTTTTAACTATTGTCACTGGAAAATAATTTCATCCATATCGAATTGATTATTTAAAAAAAATTTCATCGGGTATTTAATGAGACCAGAAGATTGGCGGCGATGATCTGAAAAACTGACTTATTTCCTGAACACGGTATATCTTGTATCAATCACCGTGGCCAATAATACGCGCCATTTAAATAGATTTTCTATGCTGTAATCGAATGAATTAGAAAATTATGAGATTAGTACTACATATATTAATCAGCATATTATATTATGTAAATATAATAATAACAATTATTTATAACTTTAACAGGTTTGCTCAATGTCAAAGATGGATCACCGGCCCGGGAATCGGGGTCTGCCGCCGGGCAAGACATCAAAATTTCCGGCGCTGCGCCAGCTTTTTCCTTTACCACCAAGGGCGTAGATTTCATCCATCGACCAACCCTTGTCGATCAGTCCGCGATATAATTTCTGTTTGGCTTCCTGAAGCCCTTCATCTGCGGTGACGTTTAGGACCAGATTGGCGGTTGTATCCAGTTTTGCCCGGTAGGTTTCCAGCTTCTCCAGACATCCTTCTATATCTTTCGGATCAAAATCCACCGCGATTACCACTTCCTTCTTTTTCACCCGGGCAAACATACTGTCATCAAACGCCTCGAATCCCGAAACCAGGAACGGCTTGCGGGCCTTCTCCAGCACAGCACTCAGTGTCTCAGATGTCGGATTGATCAGATGCAGACAAATTTGATTTTTTCCTATGGCCCCTATGGCCTTAGCCCCTATTTCCGTTACCCCTTTATCGAACCAGATGCCGTCGTCCCCGGTCACATCGATCCGGCCAAAATTGAGCACCTCTTTGGCCACGCGCATATATGCCGCATCATGATTGAATACCGAGGCACCTGAAACACCCCGGTTTCGTGGTGTTCCGCCAAAACGCCGCCGCATGTTACGATAGACATCACGCGAATTTTGAGGATTTTTTAATTCCCGGATCTCTTTGGTAATCAATCCTGCAAAATCTTCGGGTGTTTCAGCCTCCAGCCAGGTCCAGCTGCTTTTTACCTTCAGCGCCGGATCGATGACTGTAATCGGCCAGTATAGCCCGCTGAAAATAGTCTCGCGATCATGGATAAACAGATCTACGGTGGTTTCGTTTCCAACATTTATTGAACCCTGCAGGACAAACTGACCGGTTTTCCGCAAAATCTCCGGATTCATTTTGTCACTGTCATCACCTGTATCATGATAATCGGGATGTCCGCCTTCAGCTTCAGTCATCAGGGCCAGGGCTTCGATCCCCAGTTTCATAAAGGGCGTCTGATCACTTCCACCGAGCTCTCCGATATCCGGTTTTACAGCCGCTAAAATATCTTCCTCCTGGTCACGTTTGATCACCTCCCATATGGAGGGAAAATTCAAGGCCCCCGGTGCACCGATCTCAGTACCTATTCCCACCATGTCCAGGTTGAAATAGGTGACCACCTGATCCAGCGTGACGCCGTCGGTCGGATTGTCCACCCAGTGTTCGGATCCGAAGAGCCCCAGTTCTTCTCCGGTCCACAAACAAAAGACCACCGTACGTTTGGTCCTGATTCCGGACTGCTTCATCAGCCGGGCCAGTTCAAACACCACCGCACTTCCCGAGGCGTTATCTTCTGCACCGTTATAGATCTGGCCACCGGTTACCCCTACATGGTCCAGATGGGCACCGATGATCACATATTGATTCTGCAACTCGGGATCGGAACCGGATATTTTGGCGATGATATTGCGTCCTTCACTGGCACCGAATTCTTCCCCTCTGAGCAGTACTTTTTCAAAGCCGGTAATCGACGATTCAATACCTGTGTTAAAGGATCTGGGCTTTTGATATTTGAGATCCTTGCGGATATCGTCAAACCAGGTTCTGAATCCCCGGTCGGTCATCTGGGGATCCGTCCAGAATATCCAATGAAATATTTCTTCACTCACCTCCGACACAACGATAAAATCGTGCTCAAAAGGGGATTTTTCTACGGTTTGTCTGAAGCGTCTGAACGGATTTGACTCACCATCCGGACTGTAAAAGATGATTGCCGCGGCCCCTTTTTTGTATGCCGTCATCATTTTTGTGCTATCGGTAGATTCGATTTCCCAGCCTTCAAGGGAATCCGCCATTGTACCGTCTTCCTCCTCATCCTCATCCGGCGACAGCCTCGGAGGCGGCGGTGTAAAATCGACCGGGTTCCCTTTAAGTACGAAGACAATTTTATCGCGTACATCAATACCGGCATACTCGTCGAAACCTTTACCCGGCGCTGAAATACCATAACCTACAAAACAAAGATCTTCCGATACGGTCAAATCTGAAGTGGAGCGAATATCAATTTCAAAATCATCATAGCGGGCATAAAATTCCCGTCCACCGATGGTCATTTTTGGAATACCATATGTATTTGCATAATTTCTTGGGATCGGAACGGTTTGAAAATACATCCCGTTTTCACCCGCTGGCTCCAGACCCCATTCCTGATATTCTTCAACAATCCAATCCTGGAGCCTGGATAATTCCGGCGTATTGGTTCTTCTGCCCATAAACTGGTCGGATGCCAGATAAGATATCGTATTGAAGATCTTCTGCCCATCGACCTTTATATCCGTTTTTTGCGCATAAAGTGTGGCAATGTTCAGATAATTAATACCATAAGCAATAAACAGATACCATCCGATTCGCTTAATCATATCAGATCCCTTTTCTGAAAATCCATTCTATTTCATTATGTATATATGGTGGATATATAATGGTGAACCTACCCGGATGTGACCAGATTTTTTTTCTTTCTCAATCTGCCGGCATTCAATTTTCAATTCCGGAAGATACACATATTTTAATCAATTTTTAAGATTTTTTTATTATAAATCAGCCGTGTCTGCTTAAAAAGATGTTGTGCTCACCTATAATATAAATACGAAGAATTTATAACGGAATTGACTTTTTAAAGATAAATCCACTTTTCTGTTTTAGCGCTATCGATCAGCGCTTCAATGACCTGCATATTTTCAACGGCATCCTCCAGCGGTATGGGAACGGGGGTTTTATCCATGACCGACCGGGCAAACCGGTCGCCCTGGATCGTATACTGATCGCAGATATCAAACTCGATTTTGTCTGATTTTCCTTCATGTGCATACCATAACCTGGTCGGCCGGTCCGGGGGTGCATTGAACGGAATCTCTATCTCGATCCGCCCTTTTGTACCGAATATGTTTACCCGCTGGTATGGGGTAAGTTGTGTTGAACAGGTAAATGTTGAAGTACCCTGATGGAAATCGAGTATACCCGAGGCAAACCGATCGGTTTTGAATTTATCATCATATTCGACGACCCCCGATACACGTTTTGGCATTTCTCCAAAAAGAAAACGGGAAAGGGAAATGCAATAACATCCGATATCCATCAGACCGCCCCCGCCAATATCCGCTTTATTGCGGATATTATCTGCATCCATATTGTAATAAGAAAAAATGGAATGGATCGTCCGCAATGTCCCGATCTTCCCTTCCCTGACCATCTTCACCGTTTGCACCCATTGCGGATGGAACCGGTACATAAATGCTTCCATTATTTTTAGCCCGGGATATTTCCTGGATTCTGCCAAAAGCATTTTGCCCTCTGCAGCGGTCAGGCCAATGGGCTTTTCACAAAGTACATGTTTACCCGCTTCGAGCGATTTGATCGACAGGGGTACATGCAGGTGATTGGGAACCGGGATATAAACCGCATCGATCTCTGGATCTGCCAGCAAGTCCTCGTCACTACCGTAGGCTTTTGGAATATTTAACTGTCCGGCCGTGCTTTGCGCTTTCGCCTGGTCACGTGAAGCGATGGCGGTGATCTCGCAATACAGGCTCTGCTGCATGGCAGGAATAACTTTAAGGCGCCCGATCTTTGCCGTACTCAAAATGCCCCAGCGCAGTTTTTTCATGATCAAGGTCCTTTCTTGTCCGGTGACTATCTGGATGGATTAACCTGGTCTGTTGACAAACCACCGAGGCGTTGGGTAAATGAAAATAAGGCAGTAAGCAGTAGGCAGTAGGCAGTAGGCAGTAGGCAGTAGGCAGTAGGCAGTAGGCAGTAGGCAGTAGGCAGTAGGCAGTAGGCAGTAGGCAGTAGGCAGTAGGCAGTAGGCAGTAGGCAAAAAGATACAAAAGCTTGAAATAAGACACAAGTCTATGTAAATTATAAGGTTATAATATCCTAATTCCTAATTCCTAATTCCTAATTCCTAATTCCTAATTCCTAATTCCTAATTCCTAATTCCTAATTCCTAATTCCTAATTCCTAATTCCTAATTCCTAATTCCTAATTCCTAATTCCTAATTCCTAATTCCTAATTCCTAATTCCTAATTCCTAATTCCTAATTCCTAATTCCTAATTCCTAATTCCTAATCCCTAATCCCTAATCCCTCTGTGTTCTCCGTGGTATTTTTTTTATTTAGGTATCTCCCAATTTTTCCATGTAGCAAATTGTCAGCGGTTGGTTCATATTACAACAGGACAAAAAAAAATCAGGCAACATAACCGCTGCCTGATTTGGATTCGCCAAAACATGCAAATAATTATTTATCAACCTTTTTTATATCAACGGCAAGCGCTTCGGTGTACTGAAAAACAACCTGATCCCCGACTTTGACATTTTCCAGATTCCTAAGTTCAGGAGAAACGTCAACCTCAACCAGATTGCCCTCATGGTCCCTGAGTGTGGCTTTTCTGGCTGCGGCATCGATTGCTTCGACGGTTGATGTTTTTTCAATGAGATTCACCGTATATTTTTTAGGTTTTTCTCCTTTGGAATCAACCTGAACTTTGGTTGTACTGGTCACCGGTGGTCTTGTACTGTCATAGTCGGTCACATAAAAAGATAATGATTTTAAATAGGTTATTTCAACCTGATCGCCAACCCGGATTTTATCCAATCCGGTCAGATCATCGGCCGCCTGAACAACCATCTCATTTTCACCTTCATAGGTAAGGGTAAAAAGCCGCTCAGACAGATTGATCTCTTTTACTGTCATTATCGAGGTAACTTCTGATACATCGATGACCCGGCTTGGCAATTCCATTTCTTCCGTCTGGGACTCAGCCTTTTCCTCCTGTTTACAGCCTGCTACCAGTGCCAATATGGCCAGAACCATTACAAAAACAATTATCTTATACATTTTCACATCTCCTTCTATCTATTATGCAATTTGAGCAACAAAAGACATGGTAATAAAAGCTTATAATATATTATTATTCTGATATTATTGCAAATAAAAGACCCACAGAACAACTTGAATCTATAAAACACTTTGAATAGCATATTCAACTCTTGTAATTTCAAATGATAATCACTGAGAGGGTTTTATCCCTTTTCAGTGTATAATTATCGTGATTTTTCGATTACCTGAGTCTGGGAAGTTTCATCCTTTGTCGGGGCACCTTCTGTGGACGATATACCTGGGGTAAGTACTGTATTCTGCTTCTTTTCCATAAGCCGGATAACCTGGTCCAGCTGCTTTCTGATCCCGAGAACGGCCAGGTATAGAACGATCCACAAGATCCCGAACAGGATCGCCAGAACAAATAGTATCACGTCTATAAAACCGCCGGACATTTCACCCATAATCCCCTCCAATTTCTCGATTCGAATATTTTTTCCGTGTGCCCCATGATCAGGATAAATTAATCCTAAAAATGATCGCTTTCAAATTTGATATTCAGCGCCGAACCACCGCGTTATTCTCATATCGTTTTAACTATATCAGAATTTTTATTCGCGCATAAACCAATAGATATAACCGCAAGAATCACAAACCAGATTTTCCGCCTGTTTATTGGCCCATTCGATACCCCAGAATGTCATCCCCGGTGTGTTCATCAGTGTCGCCCGTTTCCAGAATTTCTTATCGCCGCAGACCGGACATTTGAGGGTTTTGCCATGAATAACACGCTCTGCGGCTGACTCAACGGTCATACTTTCGGTTTCTTTTAAGATTTCGCTTTTTTGATTTTCCGGTAATTTCTCGAAACATTCGTTACAAATGGAGTCATTTACAAAATGATAACGGGAGGGATATTCCCGTTGACATTGCTGGCATTTCATCCCACACCTCTTATTGTTTACGTAACAAAATGTGCCCCTGAATATGGATTATCAGGCGCTTCGCCGGCTGATTTATGCAGATTCAATAATCGCATTAAATGTTGCACTTGGCCGCATCGCTTTCGAAGTCTTGACCGGATCCGGGAGGTAATAACCGCCTATATCTACCGGCTTGCCCTGTGCCGCAAGCATTTCCTTTGCGATCCTCATCTCCTGCTCCTCCAGGGCTTTGGCCACTTTTGCAAATCGCTTTTGTATCGACAGATCTTTCTTTTGTGCCGCCAAGGCCTGCGCCCAATACATGGCGAGATAGAATGTACTTCCACGGTTATCTATCTCATGAACCTTCCGCGAAGGGGATTTTGCATTTTCCAGATATTTGCTGATCGCCTGATCGAGCATTTCTGCGAATATCGCGGCTTTGTCATTCTTCGTTTTATCAGCGATCATTTCCAGCGAGGGGACCAGCGCACAATATTCACCAAGTGAATCCCATCGCAGGTGACCTTCTTTCAGGAACTGTTCCACATGCTTTGGGGCCGAGCCGCCGGCACCGGTCTCAAAAAGACCGCCACCCTTCATAAGATGCACAATCGATAACATTCTTGCGCTGGTACCGAGTTCCAGAATCGGGAACAGATCGGTCAGGTAGTCACGTAAGAACATTCCCCGTAACGGAAATTGTATTTTCGCCTTTCCGGATTCTTTTCAGTGAGAACCTCATGGCTTCCACCGGCGTCATAATATGAATATCAAGCCCGCTGGTATCGTGATCGGGAAGATACTTATTCACCTTTTTTATTATTTCGGTATCATGCCCCCTGCGATCGTCCAGCCAGAATATCGCCGGTGAAGCGCTGGCCTTTGCCCGCTCAACCGCCAGCCCCACCCAGTCTTTGATTGCAGCATCTTTCGCCTGGCACATCCGAAAGATATCCCCAGCTTCAACCGGCTGTTCCAGAATTGGCTTGCCTGAATTATCCACAACCTGAATTTTACCATCTGCATGTGCTTCGAATGTTTTGTCATGAGATCCATACTCTTCTGCTTTTTGGGCCATCAGACCGACGTTGCTGACATTCCCCATTGTCGAAGGATCAAATTGTCCGTGTTTTTGACAATCCAGAATTATTTCCTGGTACATGGTTGCATAGCAGCGATCGGGTATTACCGCAAGCGTGTCCTGAAGTTGGTCTTCCTTATTCCACATTTTGCCACCATCACGAACAATGTTTGGCATTGAAGCATCGATGATAATATTATTTGGTACGTGCAGATTAGTGATTCCCTTTCTCGAATCAACCATAGCAAGGGCGGGACGATTTTCATAAACCGCAGCTATATCAGTTTCAATTTCGGCTTTTTTTGCTGCCGGCAGATTGCCAAGTTTTCCGAGAACATCAGCAAGGCCGTTGTTGACATTTACACCGATATCTTTGAGTATTTTACTGTGTTTTTCAAGTGCATCCCGATAGAAAACAGAAACACAATGACCAAACATGATCGGATCGGAAACCTTCATCATCGTCGCTTTGAGATGTAATGAGAATAAGAGGCCGTCTTTTTTAGCCGCTTCAATCTGTTCGGCATAGAACTTTCGCAAGGCCCGTACGTTCATCACCGCTGTATCGATGACTTCGCCCGCTAAAAGAGATAATTTATCTTTCAGTACGGAAACTTTTCCTTCCCGATCAACAAATTGAATCCTTACATCCACCGCTTTATCCATCGTGGTTGATATTTCACTTCCAAAAAAGTCCTTTTCGGTCATGTGAGCAACCCGTGCTTTTGATCCGCCCGCCGGCCAGTCCCGCATCATTTTATGGGGATGTTTTTGAGCAAATTTCTTGACCGACGCGGCTGCTCTTCGATCTGAGTTACCTTCACGCAGCACCGGATTGACCGCAGAGCCCAGAACCCTGGCAAATCTTGCCTGCAGTTCTTTATCCGCCTCATTCCTGGGTTCTTCAGGATATAACGGTATATCATATCCCTTTTCCTGCAGTTCTTTGATTGCACTTTGCAGTTGCGGAATTGAGGCACTTATATTAGGCAGTTTGATAACATTGGCCTCAGCTGTCTTTACAAGCTCACCCAGATTTTTAAGATGATCATCAATTTTTTGTGTTTTACTCAGTTTTTCGGGGGCATTTGCAATGATTCTTCCAACAAGCGAAATATCACTTGTTTCGAATTCTATTCCGGAGTCTTTGGTAAAAGATTTCAGGATGGGAAGTAAAGCATAGGATGCCAGTGCAGGGGCTTCATCTACTTTTGTCCAGGTAATTTTTGCTGCTTTCATTTTCTGTCCTTTGCCTTGAAAAAATTCTCGATTATTTTTCTGTATTTATATCATTAAGCGGCTCTTCAACCTTCATTTATGGTCACCACTTGCATATTGGGGTAGCTCATTTAAATTGTAAAAATAGATAAATATTATTCAATATGTTTATATATAATTTGTATTGTCTTGTCCGCGTGTTTACACTTTTTGACAGAAAAATAATCCAATTTATGGAATCGATGAACCATGTCATTCTGTCCCGGGACGGTCCGAAGGACTCCTTCGGAGGATCTTTAGATAAGCATCTTCCTGGTTTTTAATCTGGTTTTGGCAACAAGGAAGATGCTTACAGCATGACAATTAATATTTTTTCGTGTGTAAACACGTAGTCTAAACAGCACATATAATTTGTATTGTCTTAACTTTGTATTTACAAAAACCGTAAAAATCAATCAAATTATTTATCGAAATTTGTATGGAATCATTTTAATTTTTACAGAATGATTTTTGGAAAACCATCCGTCATAATTTAACTTAGTTAAAAAAGGATTTTCAATGTATGAGCTTATATAAATTTCATACTTTTCAGTTTATTTTCATCCTGCTTTTAACCGGAATTACCATGTCCGGTCAAATTACCGGGAAAGGTTATCAATATCTATCTCCGGTTCCGGATGCCCGTTATGTTTCCCCTTCTTCCATCCTTATCATGCGCTTTGAGGGCGCAAAACCGGCAGATTTGACCAATCTTCAGCAAATGATCCAACTGACCGGTTCGGAAAGCGGCAGGCTCAGCGGAGAAACAGCTGTCGCCTCCGATGGACGCACGATAATATTTAATCCATATGCCGCATTTCATCCGGGAGAAATGGTTGATGTCGGGCTTGTTCCGGCATTTCGTAGAAATGTGCCGGTATACCCGATCCGCTACTCATTTACCGTATCCTCCGGATCGGCCGCCCCCACTGCTAATTCGCTTGATTACCCTGAATTCCTGACACCAGCTGATTCCGCCGGTCCGCTTAAGAAACCTTATATCGGTGAACCCCGTATTCTTTCCAACGGGATTTCCGTCCCGGGTGACTTTCCGGTCATCGACATTAACATAAACGACAATCCCGACTCCGGTCATATTTTCATCAACCATCGCGGTTCGATGTCATATCAATTGATCCTGAATAACGACGGCTTGCCTTACTGGTACTGGAAAGTACCCGACGACCGGCGCGATTTTAAACCACAGCCAAATGGCTGGATGACGATGATGGTTCGAAACGGTTACGGCGGAACCGGAGATGGTTTTATTGCCCTGGATGATCAGCACGAATATGTTAAAACATTCCGGGCAGGGAATGGCTATTCGACCGATGAACATGAGCTGATCGTCCTGCCCGACAGCGGCTACCTGCTGATCGGGCTCCGCGAAGAACCGGTGGATATGAGCCAGTATGTGTCCGGCGGCAGGGTTGACGCCACAGTTCGGGAAACCTGTATTCAGGAATATACCAAAAACGATCAGCTGATTTTTCAATGGCGTGCCTGGGATCATTTTGATATACGTGATATGGAACTGGAAAGCCTGACCGCTTCTTTTATCCGGTTTCCGCATATGAATGCCATCTGGATCGATGAGGATGGGCATATTCTGCTTTCCACTCGTCATCTCAGTGAAGTGACCAAGATTCACCGCCAGACCGGTGAGATTCTCTGGCGCTTATCCGGTGCCAATAATCAATTCACTTTTATCAATGATCCGTTAAACGGATTTCATAATCAGCATGCCGTTCGTGCAACCGGAAACAGTCATTATACCGTTTTTGATAACGGTAATTTGCATAGTCCGCCTCAGTCGCGGGCTGTGGAGTATGCCATCGATACAACCGCCATGACGGCAACCCTGGCCTGGAAATTCGATAACGACAGACCCGCTTACCAAAGCTATTATATGGGCAATACCCAGCGATTACAAAATGGAAACACATTGATCAACTGGGCCATCAGCGAGCTGCCGAAGCTGAGCGAAATTACACCGGCCGGGCAAAAAGCCTATGAAATGACCTTTGCCGACGGTACCCATGTCTATCGCACATTCAAAGAGCCCTGGCACGGTATCAACAAGCGACCCTATCTGATCGTCGAACCCGATAATGAATTTGTCACGCTGATATTCAATAAGTTTGGGGACAAAGATATCGCCTATTATAATATCTATGCCGGTCTTGAACCGAATCCGGAGAACATCATTGACACCGCACATGTGACGATGAAGCACCTTTCTGAACTGGAAAATGATAACCGTTATTATTTCAGGGTTACAGCCGTTTCAGGATCAGGACAGGAGAGTGATTTTTCAAATGAAGAAAGCGTAGATGTACGCTTTATATTACCAGGTCAAAATCTTATTCAGAACGGCGACTTTACCGACCAAAAAAATCACTGGAGTCTTGACATATACGGTTCCGCCAGCGCATCATCCGAAATAAATGCCAGCGGTGAATATCAGATCAATATCGTCAATGGCGGGACGGAAACCTGGCATGTGCAGTTGTTGCAACCGGACATACCGCTTATTCAGGGCAGAAAATACCGGTTCGAATTCGATGCATTTGCAGCGTCAAACCGTCTCATCTACGCCCAACTCGAGCGAAACGGGACACCGTATGAAAATTATGGTAAGATCGGTCCAACCTTTATTCTGCAAGCAAAAGCACACTATGCATATGAGTTTATTATGGAAGATGCATCCGATTTTCAGGCACGGGTCGTATTCAATTGCGGCAACGATGCCGCCGATATTTATCTGGATAATATATCGGTGAGGGAGGTCATTGAAACCGGCATGCCAAGGGAGGATGCAACACCATCAGAATATCAGCTGTACGGCAATTATCCGAATCCTTTCAATAGTTCCACCACTTTTCACTTTTATTTGCCGGAAAAAAGTCGCACAGAGATCGTTGTTTATGACCTTCAGGGACGACGGGTCAAAAAAATCTCCGATAATGAGAATCCGGCCGGACCACAGAGGGTGCGTTTTGATGGGAGTGTATTGGGTTCGGGAATATACCTTTACCGTCTTGAAGCAAAATCACTGACCAGCCGCCGTATGTTCAGACATTCCGGTAAGATGATTTTGATTAAATAACGAACCGCTGCTATAAGGCACTGTCGCGTATAATTTTTTTTATCCAGAGATATACAGGCGACATATTTTCAAAATGTTTATAGACGAAGTCAACCGCGCGGGCATCATAAATTTCTTCCACGAGCGGCATTTCGATCGAAAAGCCTATACCACCCATTTTTAACAGCTGACTTCTGGGATGATCGGCATCGTAACCCCTGGGAACTTTTTTATACTTTTCCCAACCCAGCTGATAGTGTTCTTTGTCTTTAACCTGCTTTAATGCGTTATCCAGCAAAGCGCCCCGTTTATTGTCGATCACGGCATCACGATAAATGGAAACAAATTCGCCTGGAAAAATATGCATCCCGGCAGCCAGGAAAAGTTTTTCCGGTTCCAGATGAAAATAAAAAAGTGGTGCTTCAACTTTTTTAAACGGACCTTCCCAGAAGAGCATGGCCAGATGGGTTTTATACGGTTTCTTATCCTTGCTGAAACGGGTATCGCGATGAAGCCGGAATATAGATTTATCAATTCTTGGATCGGCATTAATTTCATCACTTATTTTTGTGAGCCGCTCACCCATCGCCACGACAAAATTTTGTGCTTCCGGTAGTACAAAGGTATCATACAGGTGACGGTTATCTTCAAACCAGGGCCTATTGTTATGCGCTTTCAAGGTGTTAAAAAACCGGATGGTTTCTTTGGAAAATCCATTAAATGGCATTTTGAAGTCTCCTTTTATATCGATTAACGCAGAATCCCCCGGTAAATACTCCCAAAATACCAACAAACCCCAAATCCTAAGTTAATTCTAAATTGCATTTTTCAACCTCCCTTAAGGCGCCATTCGAATAAGCATGCCCTGACAATGTAATTATGTTCTTTTCAAAGATCAAAAGAAAGTATACGTGTCCTCGTGTAAGGATCTTCCTGGTTGTTGTAACCGGATAAGATAGCAGGAAGATCCAAATCCTAAGGATCAGGTCCCGGGACAGAATGGCCATCATGCGGAAGGTTAAGCAGCGGGTATTCAAACACATATTTATGCATCCGCCCGATAACCAGCATAAAAAAAGTGTAGACACGTGCCCTTATGATTTAATATATTCAGATGCGTCACAGAAATTTATCGAACCTGAGGTTTCAAGATACCTTTTAAACACATGAAATCATTACACAGGATTTGACTGGAAATTGAATTCTGTAATATGGAAATTATTTGGAAATTGTATTTTGTGATTTGGATTTTGTTCTGAAATTGAAATTTGGAATTGGGATTTTTTTTAACTGTGTGAGACACTTTTTCGACTTCTCAGGGGAGACCTTATGTTCAAAGAACATCCTCGTGGGCTAATCGTCCTTTTTTTCACCGAGATGTGGGAACGATTCAGTTATTATGGTATGCGTGGCATACTCATACTCTATATGGTAGCGGCCATGCAGGACGGCGGTTTTGGCTTCGACGATCAAACGGCTGCCGCGATTTACGGACTTTATACAGCACTTGTATATCTTCTTGCCCTGCCCGGAGGCTGGATAGCCGATCGTATTCTCGGCCAGCGGCAGTCGGTATTTTACGGCGGTATCCTGATTGCAGCCGGTAATTTGAGTCTTGCCCTGCCGATCATGCGTGAAATATTTTTTCCGGCCGGCCTGCTGCTGATCGTCGCGGGAACCGGCTTGCTCAAACCGAACGTCAGTGCGATCGTTGGTGACCTCTACCCGGAAAAGGGCGGCAAGCGGGATGCCGGATTTTCAATTTTTTACATGGGTATCAACGTCGGGGCCCTGTTTGGCCCCCTTGTTTGCGGGTTTCTCGGTGAAGGCATCAACTGGCATCTGGGTTTTCTGGCTGCCGGGGTGTTTATGATCCTTGGACTGATCCAGTATAAATACAATCAAAAATATTTTGGCGAAGCCGGTCTGCTCAGAAATACCACCGAAAAAGAAATAGGCAAAGCAAAGCGGAATTTTATTTACGGTCTGGGTGGTCTGGTAGTTATCACCCTGTTGCTCGCCCTGATGCATCTGGCAGGCATCATTACCGTTACCTTACAGGGCCTGGCCGCTACGACCGGTATCATCATATTGGTTTTGGCCGTATCATATTTCCTCTACGTTTTATTTTTCCTGCACCTCGAAATGGTCGATAAAAAACGAATTATTGTTATTTTCTTTCTCTTTATCGGCGCAGCCCTTTTCTGGTCGGGTTTTGAACAGGCCGGGTCGTCCATGAATCTTTTTGCCGATCGTCTGACCGACCGGACAGTTTTCGGGTTTGAAGCACCCGCCAGCTGGTTGCAGACCATTGGCCCAATATTTATTATAATTTTTGCACCGATTTTTGGCTCCCTCTGGATCTGGCTCGGGAACCGGAATCCGTCGATTCCGGCAAAATTCGGGCTCGGATTGCTGCTTCTTGGCGCGGGTTTTCTGGTGCTCATGTGGGGATCCACGTTTGCGGTGTCCGGCGGCACTGGGGTCAGTCCAATGTGGCTGATAACAACCTATCTGTTGCATACGTTCGGGGAACTCTGCCTGAGTCCCGTCGGATTGAGTAGTGTAACCAAATTATCACCTAAACCGCTGGTGGGTCAAATGATGGGCACCTGGTTCATGGGTGCGGCACTGGGGAATCTGATTGCCGGTCTGGTCGCCGGTCAATTTGAAACACTCCCGTTGCCGGAATTATTTGGAAACGTGGCCTATGTTGGCCTCGGAACCGGCGTTTTGTTTTTGCTCTTCGCGCCTCTGCTTAACCGGCTCACCGGCGGGATACGTTGAGTTGCCTGGATAACTGAAGTAGAGGAACGAGGGATTTCTCAGTAGGCAGTTGGCAAAAGACACGAGGCACAAGGCGCAAGATTCAAGATACAAGACAAAAAGTACCAAGCGAACAATTTTGCAGTAAAGTAAAATATTTGTTAGACTGTATTTTTATATATATTTAATTCCTAATTCCTAATCCCTCTGCATAATTCAGTTAGCTGGTCAGGAAAATCATGTTTTTGTATGTTTTCTGATTTATATTAGTAATAGCACACAGAGGAGGTGAAGAGATGAACAGAGATATTAGCCGAAGGAATTTTCTGGGTTTATTGCCGGCGGGTACCCTAGCCCTGGCATACGGCTGTTCAAAGGACGATGTGAGTCCATCCGGATATACGCCTGATCTCTCGGAAAATACAAAAGTTGCCTTGATCAAAACCGGTGATCGTACTGCGGGTGTGAACAAGGTAACCGAACTTATCGGCATTCCGGATCTTTCCGGGAAAAAAGTGGTCATCAAACCGAATTTCAACACCGCCGATCCCCCACCTGCCTCAACCCATAACGACACGCTGCGCCAGATCGTCACCGAACTGCAGACGCGCGGTGCGACTGGACTCACCCTGGCCGAAAGGAGTTATCATCCATTTGACGATGTCATCCGTCAGAAAGGCATTGATACTATGGCCACGGAGATGGGATTCGATATCGTCAATCTGAATACGGCACCTACCTCAATATTCTCGCATCCTTCGCTACACTGGCAGAATGGTTTCCAGTTCCCGGATTTAATCAATACATCGGATTATCTGGTATGCACCTGCTGTCTGAAGACCCATAATTCGGGTGGTGGGTTTACCATGTCGCTGAAATTATCGGTCGGACTTCTCCCCTCACTGCATATGTCTGAGATGCACCAATCAACCTGGATTCGTTCGATGATCGCTGAGATAAACCTGGCATACAAACCCGACCTGATCATTATGGATGGTGTAAAAGCCTTTATTACCGGCGGACCATCATCCGGTATCGAACGATCGCCGGAAGTCATCGTGGCAGGTACCGACCGCGTTGCCATCGACATTGTTGGACTTGCCATTCTCAGGGAACAGGGTTCAACACAAATCACCGGAAAATTATTTGAGCAGGAGCAGATCACGCGTGCGGTTGATCTGGGATTAGGCATAAAATATCCGCGGCAGATCGAATTTCTGACAGACGATCAGGAGAGTAAAGCTTATTCGGAAAAACTTAGCACTATCATTATGCAGGGGTAATTTAATTCAAAGGTTTGATGGATTTGATCGAACCATTCATTTTGAATTCGGCACGTGGTTTTTATTGTTTGGAACGACCTGACAGATGAGCGTGGCGATTCCGACGATGGTGAGCAGTGACCAGAACATGAGCGCTATCAGGTAAGAAGCAGGATTTTCGGCCGTGGTAAAAATCCGGATGTACCGGATCAGCATGAAAATTGATAAAAGACTCAGAACCAGACTCAGCCATGGAGACTTTAAAAAGTTCAGGCGCTTTAGCTTCTCAGACATTACAATTTTAACCTTTACACCGATGATGATGGCCTTAATAGGCTGCTTGATAGGTAATATCCGACTGCCGTTTTGTGCGCATACCAGATTTAACGTATCCGGGCGCTAAATAGGTATTGTCACTCCCATCGAAATAAAACACGGCATCTTCCTTTATAAAAAGACTATATGCACCCGTATCCAGTTCGGCCTGGTAAAACCCGAAAGAATTTGATCTGACGACTTTTATCAATTCTGTTTTGATGCGGACAATATAAGGGCCGTCGAATTCAACCGAATCAAGCGGTGTGCCTTTGTGAATATAAATATCACGAACAACCGGGTTGATTTTTCCAGTCGGACATACCGGCTGGAAATTGCCTTGCCAAAACCAAACATTACCCCAAATACCCTGCCCGATGGTGACCTGATATTGATTGTCCGGGGGGAAATTTGTTCCCGGACAATCTTCGTTTAAAATCTCGCAAGCCCCAAAAAACAAAAGAATTAATACCGGAAAACAGTATCGAATTATCCACAACCGGATGTGCTTCATGCGTATTTTCCGCCATTTAATTTCAACGTTCATAAAATATTTCCATTCGCGAAACAGCGACACTTAAATGCTACTACCGATATCAGACAATCAGAATTTTTTATTACGCTCAGGTTCCCTCAATTTCTCTTACAAAGGATACAACCCTAGTAAAGACCGGCGAATTTTTTACGCTTTGCTTTTTAGAAAGATATGGGCAAACCCCGATTGTTCTGCTTCTCTTAATTCAGCGATTGGCAACTAAAATATCCCACACCGATCCCTACTGGAACATATCTGTCGTGGTGTTCTTCTCTTTACCTTAGGGTGTTCAACCGGGACGATCAATAAACTATATTTAGCTCAATCGAGGGAGGCTTCGAAATTTCCCTCATTGAGGACGCCTGGATAACCAATATATGCCCATTCCCCCCTGTAACTGTCACCACTCAGCAGGCCCTGCAAAATCACATTATTATCACGCCATCCCGGATGCAGATCCAGATACAAGGCATCACCTTTTAGGGAACCTTCAAAGACGCCAAACGCTTCGGATATCCCGGTCATGTCTGATCCGTTTACATTCCGGAGCTGCCAACTTCCTTTTACTCCCTTGATATCGAGTTGCTCGAATTTCAGGGTACCGGTAACCACCAGTTTACCGGATTGATCGTAGGCCCGGTAATTGTATTCATCTTCAGAGGGACCAAGCGTGCCCTGGCAAGCAAAAAAAGCAAAACCGATCACGATGAGACTACTGAAATATGCGACGCGCATTTTCATATCCTCCAGTTTTGTATACACATCACCCCAAACAATACCGGTATCAAATATAATGGCTGAGTAATCTCCCGTTAATCTGCTGAATCAAAATGATACAAATTCTCTGCCAATGGGCTGAGATTCGATAATTTGTTACTTTACTACACATTTTTAAACTTTTACGCCAGGTATTCGGCATCTTTTTACCCGTTTGGGGTGAAAAGAATTGCCCGTCTACCGTTACCATCTGTTTTTCCATGTACCGACTCCGAACAACTCAATAGGATTCGTTACGTCGCAGGATCACCAGGGTCATATCGTCATTTTGAGGATAACTGTTAAAGTGCGCATTTACGGCATTCAGAATTTTATCAATCAGTTGCCTGGGCCGGCCTTTCGGGTCCTGTTCTACAATTTTTTTTATGGCAGCATCTCCGAACTCTTCGCGCTCCGCATTCATGGCTTCGCATACACCATCACTATAAATCAGTACACGATCGCCCTTAGCCAACGCGATTTCAGCGGAATTATAAACGGATTCAGGTATCATGCCCAAAGCAATGCCGCGTTCTTCAAACAGGGTAATTTTTCCATCTGAGAAATGAGCCGGGAGATCCTGGCCGGCATTCGCATAACACAGTATATTTGATTTTAAATTCAAAATACCATAAAACAGCGATATAAACATGCGTGCATCGGTGCTGGCAAAAAGCAACCGATTTGCCCGCTCCAAACATAACGCCGGATCAGATTCAACCGTCGAGAGGGTCCTTATTGTCGCCTGGAGGTTGGCCATCACCAGAGAAGCGGCAAGACCGTTGCCACTCACATCTCCGAGAATAATAGCCAGCCGGTGATCATCCAGCCAGATAAAATCATAATAATCTCCACCCACATTGCTGGCGGGAATACTTTTTCCCGCCAGACTATAGCCGGGTATTTTGGGATCGGTCTTCGGGAGAAAATTCAACTGGATTTCCCGGGCCATCCGCTGTTCTTCATTCAGGCGAATACGAACTTCCTGTACTTTTTTGCGTTCGGTAATATCCCGGTAGATCGCATATACTCCGATTTGCTGCTGATCATGCAGGATCGGCGCTCCCATAATCGACACATCGATCAAGCGGCCATCCTTTCTTTTTCTTTGTGATTCGGCTTCGAGGCGATCGCCGTGGATGACCGTTGCCGAAAATGTTCCGGCTTCCTTTTTGAGATGATCCGGTGCTAAAAGTTCATTGATCGACCTCCCAACGGCCTCTTCCCGACTATATCCGAACATCCTGGTGAATTCCGCATTTATATCAAGTATTTTATCTTCATTATCATGCAGAACCACTGCCTCTGGTGCGCTGTTAAACAATCGTTCAAGATAGGTTTTTTGGAGTCTGATCTCATTTTCTGCTTTTTTACGTTCGGTGATATCCCGATAAATGGCATAGTCCCCGATCTGTTTGCCATCGTGTATAATCGGGGCACCGAGAATCGATACATCGATCAGCCTGCCGCTTTTATGTTTCCGCTTTGTTTCAAGTTCGACCACCTTGCCTTTCATCACGGTCTGTGAAACGTTTTCAGCCTCTTCTCTGAGTGCTTCATTTGCAAGGATATCATTTATCGGTTTACCGATGACTTCTTCCGCAGTATAACCGAATAACCGGGTAAATTCAGTATTAACATTGGCGATGCGGTCATCATTATCATGCAATGCAATCGCCTCCGGGGCGCTGTTGAATAGCCTCTCATAATAGGTCTTTTGAAGCAACAGGGCTTCCTCGGCCTTTTTCCGCTGTGTAATATCCCGGTAGATGGCATATACCCCGATCTGCTCCTTACCGTGAAATATTGGTGCGCCCAGGATCGATACATCGATCAAGGTGCCATTTTTACATCTTCGCCGGGTATCACAGGCCACCCGTTCGCCATGGATCACTTTTTGCGAGAGACCGGCCGCTTCCTCTGCCAGAGTTTCCGGTGCAAGGAGGCTGTTTATGGGTTGCCCAATTGCTTCCTCCCGGGTATAACCAAACATCCGGGTAAATTCATGGTTTACATTTACGATCAAATCCCATTCATCATGCAGAACAATGGATTCCGGTGCGCTGTTGAGCAGTTCCGCCAGATAAGTCTGCTGGATCATCAGTTCGTCTTCAGTCTTTTTTCGAGTCGTGATATCCTCAATCATACCATCAAAATAGACGATTTTCCCTTTTTGATCATGCACGGCGATGGTTGTCTCCGATACAATTATCGGGGTACCGTCTTTTTTGTGCAATTTTTGTTCTTCATTTCTAATCAGGCCGGTTCGTTTGATCTTTTCACTCCATTTTTGCCGGTCCTTTTTTTTCTGATAAATATCACTGACATGGATATCCAACAATTGCTGCTTATTATCATATCCCAATATTTTAATAAAGGCGGGATTTACTTCGATAAATTTTCCTTTTGCTCCGGGTGTGCTGCGAAAAATACCGACGGCGATATTCTCTGTGAGTGTGCGGTATTTTTCCTCACTGGCACGCAAGGCTTCTGCGATAATTGCAGCCCCTTCGGTTGATGTGTCAATTTTGCCTGAACCCATTATATAACCATTCTTTATATCTATAGAAACAAACAGGCATATCCTATGGAATCGATCCCGGACATTTTCAGGTGGTATCCCTGCAGAACCTAATATGCATTCTTATACGTGTGATTCATAAAAAGTTCTTCATTTTCAACTTCTAAAATGTGGGATTCAATAATTATAATTGCAGATCGGACAGACCAAGCTGCAGAGATATTTTTACAGATCGTGCTGATATTTCCGGTTCAAGAAGTAATAAATATACTTGAAAATATGGAACATGATAGCTGTAACTTACAACATCTCGCATTCACTTACAGAAATTGATCGTATTCTCGACTTTTTGGCCATGACTGACTTACCAGCGACAGGACCTCAATTTTCAATACGTGTAATATATTTATAGTACGCACACAAATATCGTAATCCGAATGATGTTCCCACATCGCGATTTACCAGCCAGATTTTTCCCTTACGATGGCGGGTTCTTGAATTGCACATTCAACAAAAACAATAAGATTATAAATATTTTTTCAAAGGTTGGTTTCAGAATTTATTAATATCCCTGGCGATTTTCTGACCTGGGGTCCTTCACCATCTCACCACTGTTCAGAGTTCCCCCAATCGCCGCATCACGAAATGGTTTACTGGCATCGTAATATTTCTTCTCAGAATCAATTGTGAAGAATAAAATTCCCGGTTCATTGACCGGCAGTTTATCGGCGATCAGGCCGTCCGGGGTGATCAGATGACAGGGCCAGCTATGTTTTGCCGATGAATTGGTCAGAGACATAAAAAAGTGGTTGGTCGCTGCACGGGCCTGTGCGGTGACCGGCATAATTTTAGGATGGATGCTGGTCGCTTTCTGGCGGGCATTATAAAATGACTGGAAGATTACATCAACCCCGAGTTTACAGTATGCACGATAGAGCTCCGGAAACCGGATATCATAGCAAATCAACAATCCGCATTTGATCTGATGGATTTCAAAGGTTACAAAATGATCGCCGGGACTGTAATGTTCCAGGTCATCTCCGGTACAGAAGCGTTTATCATAGCGGTCCGAAATTTGCCCTGCAGGATTTATCAGATAGAGCGAATTATGGGGCTTGTGATCCCCAGTCAGCCGGTGGCTACTGCCCAGAATCACCCAGATATCCAGTTCATCGGCTAGTTCAATGATAGATGTCAGTTCCTGTTTCAGCAGCGGCCAATCGTACCCCTCGAAGGATTCAAAATCAACCCCCGCATAGCCGGACAGGGCGCATTCCGGGAAATGAATCACCTCCGCCCCCTGTGCACTAGCCTCCCGCATTTGCTGTCTGACCCAGCGGCTGTTTTCCGAAATATCATCCGACACTGGAAACTGACATGCGGCAATGTTCAGTTCCGCACCGATCAGCCTGCCGGAAACAAATAACAGCATCACTGCTGCCGGCAGTATGAACCTACGTATATTCGATCTGTCCATCAGTCACCGGTCCTCTTAAAGCAACAGTTCAACAGTTCAACGATTCAACTTACCAGAATACCGTATACAGTACCGCCAGTATGATGATCACCGCGTAGGCGCTGATATTGAAGACCGAATCGGTCTCGAATAATTTTGAAGTGAACGATATGGCCTTATCGTCATCGTCCTGTTTTGAATAATTCAGGCTGATACCGGCAATGATCGCCATGGTGATCAGCATGGTGTAAAACATCTGATCCAGCCAGGGCAGATCGACGATCGTGCTCTTCAATAAAAAGGCAACGATGATGGACGATATTACGCCGACGATCGCGCCTTTATTGGTGGTTTTTTTCCAGAACAATCCCATGACAAACACCGCCAGGATCCCCGGACTGACCAGACCGGTATATTCCTGTATATACTGAAACATCTGCGGGATATTACCCATCACCGGTGCCATCAGGATGGCAATCAGCAGGGCTGCTCCGGCCGTAATTCTTCCGGTTCTGACAATGGTCGTTTCGGAGGCATTTTTGTTGATGTACGGTTTGTAGATATCCATGGTAAAAATGGTCGACGTGGAATTCAGCATCGATGCCAGCGATGAAACGATGGCGGCTGTAAGGGCAGCCAGTACAAGACCCTTCAAACCGGTCGGTATAAAAACGCTGATCAGCCAGGGATACGCCTTATCATAATTGATTGTACCATCTGTTTTAGCAAATGCCTCCTGGACGCCGGCGATCGCTGCGGTACCTTCCGGCTGGGTATATAGCACATAGGCAATAATGCCTGGGATTACGACGATCAGCGGAATGATCAGTTTGAGAAAACTGGCAAAGGCCAGCCCCCGCTGTGCCTGTTGCAGGGATTTGGCGGCCAGAGCCCTCTGGATGATATACTGGTTAAATCCCCAGTAGTAGATATTGGCAACCCACATCCCGCCGATCAGGACCGCTATGCCTGGTAAATTAAAGTATTCCGGATTATCACGGGTCAGGATCATATGAAATTTATCGCCCGCGGTATCAAAGAGATGGTTCAGACCATTTAAGATACCCCCTTCCGGGGTTACATGATTTAAACCGATGACGGTGGTGATCAGACCGCCGATGACCAGAAGTGTCACCTGCAGCACATCGGTCCAGGCGACCGCTGAGAGCCCGCCGTAGAGTGAATAGGCTGCGGCGATAAAGGCAAGGCCAAGAATGGCATAGATAATCAAACTGCCGTCCCCGTTCCCGATTATGGTATCGATAGCCTTGCCACCGAGGAAAAGTACGGAGGTGAGGTTCACAAAGATAAATAATGCGATCCAGAAGATCGCCAGAATGGTTTTCAGATTTGTGCTGAAGCGCTGTTCGATAAATTCCGGTATGGTATACAGTTGTTTTTCGATAAACACCGGCAGGAAAAATTTGGCCACGATCAGCAGGGTCAGAGCGGCCATCCATTCATAGGAGGCGATGGCCAGGCCGATGGCAAAACCTGATCCGGACATGCCGATAAACTGTTCAGCGGAAATATTGGCTGCGATCAGCGAAGCGCCGATGGCCCACCAGGGCAACGATTTACTGGCAAGAAAGTAATCTTTGGAATCTTTTTTATGCCCCTTTTTTTCCCGCGAAACCCATAGCCCCAGGCTCACGATGATCAGGATGTAACCGATAAATACAACATAATCAACAGTTGAAAACTCCATATGCACCCCACAATATTATTTTTGTTTACTTTTCCTTTTTGGGATTTATGATGTATTGATCCAAGGTACGATTTATACCCCTACGCTTACACAAAATACTAAAATTATAGATCATATTTATGATTATATTGAGCATATCAGCCGATTTTGTTCCATAAAATGTACTTTACTTATTTTACGGATCCGGTTTTAGCCAGAGCCTCAATAACCGATTCGGGTTTATGGATCAGTGCCGGCATACACTGCGGGCACACCCAGCTATAGCGATCCTGATAGGTCAATTGAATCAAAGGTGCCTCTTCTGAAGAGCGTTTACATTGAAAACATTTTAATGGTGACATAAACATCCTTAATTTTAAATTAACGTTTCTTTAAATTTCATACCTGTTTCTTTAATACATGTGCGATTCAAAATTCAATATCGCGCATCATACAGTTTTTTTGAATTTTAATCAAGACTTGGCCGCTGTTCATTCTATGCCTGATTGAATTCATGCCGGTCCTGCCAACAACATCGGCATATTTGAATTGGGCACGTTGGCAGGTAGATCGTTTATGTGAAATCATGATTGGTTCTCAAGGATTTGCTTGTAGAAGTTGTAATTTATATTTTGTTTGGAATATATCAAATTGTTATTGAGTTTTTCCTCCACATATATCGGATTTAATAATATTTGAGTTAAAATTTATCATCATCCTGACCAGGTTCAATTCAACTTGGTCACCATTAAACAAAACAAATGAATCAAAAGGAGAAAAACCATGCTAAGTCGTATTATCATTGCTGCACTTATATTCGGAACCCTGGCTTTCGCCCAGGATGAGGAGAAAACGCTGGTTGATCTGATGCGTCAGGATCTGAAAACGAATAAGATGATGATCCTGAAAAAGGAGATGAATTTCACCAAAGAACAAGCCGAGAAATTCTGGCCGATTTACGAAGCCTACAGCGAAGAACTAGGAAAGATCGGTGACCGCGAATTAAATCTGATCAAACAGTACGTCAAATTTTACGAAAATATGACCAATCCCACCGCAAAATCGGTTTTCGAGGAATCGATGAAGATCGAACAGGCCCGTCTGGATCTGGAAAAGAAGTATTTTGAACAGGTATCCAAGGCATTGTCACCAATGATGGCAGCCAAATTCAGCATGATCGAAGGGATGATCATGCAAATGATCCGGCTGCAGGTCTATTCGGAACTGCCGGTGCTCAGATAAAAAGAGACAAAGCGGCAGAGCGACAGAGCGACAAAGAATATTTTATCATATATCCGATTTATTCCTTTGTTGCTTTGTTTCTCTGTCGCTTCTTATTCCAATTCAAAGGTATAACAAATCCATGATTTAACTTTGTATCATGTAATTTTAAGTAAAATCTTGAGGTATTTTTCCGGTTCATTCTCCAGCATTTCAAAGGCGGATTGTATTTGAGAACCGAGCATCTCCCGGCTTATCAATACATCAGGTTTTAGATTTCCCGCTGCCAGATGTTCAATAGCCGTTTTAAATTCCCCATGACTGACCCGGGAGGCTACAATACGGGCCTCTTTCCAGATCAGTTCTTTCATCAATACAGGCAGAGGTTCATCCCCCAGCCCCAGAACACAAACCGTTCCCGCACCCCGGATACCCTGTATGCAGCCCTGAACCGGATTCGGTTTTCCCGGAACTTCGGTGGCATGTCCGACCACTTCGAAGGCAACATCCACCCCTCGGCCACCGGTTACTTCCGCAACGCGGGTGATCACATCTTCTTCTTTCAAATTTACTGTTACGATATCGGGATACGCATCTTTGGCCATCTGTAACCTGGAGCCAATGATATCAACACAGATAATCGTCTTTTTGGTAATTGTTCTGGCGGCCTGCAATACGCTGTTGCCGATCCGCCCGGTACCCCAGATCAGGACCGTATCGTCTTTCTTCAGTCCGGCCCGCCTGACCGCATGAAATCCGATCGAATACACCTCAGACAGCGCAGCATATTTGGCAGGAATATGTTTTGGCAAAGGACAGAGCATCTTCTCCGAAGCCAGGACATATTCACCAAAACCGCCATCAAGGTCCACCCCGATGAGTTTCAGGGAAGTACAGGCAGGATAATGGCCGAGAATACAGGCTGCACATTTTCCACACCATACGATCGGATCGATGGCAACGCTATCCCCTACTTGTATTTTGCTTACATCCGAACCGACTTTATCGACGATTCCCGCAAACTCGTGACCCGGGATCATTGGGATATGGGTTCGCGGATGAAAATCGCCGTTAAAGATATGCATATCGCTACCGCAAATACTGGCATAACTGACCCGAATAAGGACCTCGTGCTGGCCTGGTTCAGGTCTCGGGACATCCTGCCAATCAAATTTCCGGTATTCTGTCAGAACCGCTGCCTTCATATATTCTGTCATGTTAAGTTGTCACGTTTGCCCAATTGAAAAAACCAACCACGGAAAACACGGCGTGGAAAGTATGTATAATTTGAGGTAAATTAGAATTTATATTATTTTTCCCTTTTACCTTTTCCCTTTTCCCTTTTACCTTTTACCTTTTACCTTTTACCTTTATCAATTAAACGATTTAACATGAGCATGGCACGCCATACCCCTACAATGTTGCTCTGCTATTTGGTAATCTGTCGCTCGATTCCTTCCCCGATTCAACAATTAGAAACAATTCAACGATTTAACGCATGCTGACCGGCAAATCTATATACCGGCTCAGCGTGCCAACCACCCGCCGTCAACCGCTATGGTATACCCGTTTATATAATCCGATGCTGCTGAGGCCAGGAAAACCGCAACCCCTTGAAGATCCTCCGGTTCGCCCCAGCGACCGGCCGGGATCCGGTCCAGGATGGCCTTGTTGCGTTCTTTATCCGCTCTCAGGGGTGCCGTATTATCCGTTGCCATATAACCCGGTGCGATGGCATTGACATTGATGTTGTTTTTGGCCAGTTCATTGGCCATCAGCCGGGTTAGGCCCATCACTGCACTTTTAGACGCCGTATAGGAAGGGACCAGGATCCCGCCCTGAAAGGAAAGCATCGAGGCCGTATTGATAATCTTCCCGCCGCCACCCTGCCTGATAAACTGGCGCACGACCAGCTGGCTGAGATAGAATACAGCACTCTGGTTTATAGCAATAACATCTTCCCAGTCTTTTTCGGTAAAATCGGTAAACTGGGCCCGGCGGATGATCCCTGCATTATTGAACAGGACATTGATTCGGCCGAGTTCTTTAACTGTTTTCTGAACAATCGCTTCACGATCTTCTTTTTTTGCCAGATCGGCCTTTATTCCGACGGAGCTCCGCCCCATTTTTCGGATCGCATTTTCAGTTTCCGTTGTCTCCAGTACATCTACAGTCGCCACATCGGCACCGGCTTCGGCCAGGCCGACGGCCAGTGCCTGCCCCAATCCACGCGCCGCGCCGGTTACGATGGCAACTTTACCATTCAGTTTAAATTTATCGAGGATCATCTGACCTCTCCTTTACTAAAAATTCCAGCCTTGACCTGAGCGTTATACGACCCACCCCTTTGTCCCCTCCCTGCGCACAGGGAGGGGTTTGGGGAGGCTCAACAGTTCAACAATTCAACGATTTGACAACGGTGTGGCGTGCCATGCCGCTACCGCAAATCGTCCATTTTAATGCCGTCCATATCGGTAAATTCCTGGTTCTCGCCGCCCATACCCCAGATAAAAGCATAATTCCGGGTGCCGGCACCGGCATGCAGCGACCAGCTTGGGGAAAGTACCGCCTGTTCATTGCGGATGACAAGATGGCGGGTAGCCTCCGGCGGGCCCATAAAATGGAACAACCGATCATTCTTGCCCATATCGAAGTACATATAGATCTCCGTCCGTCGTTGGTGGGTGTGCGCTGCCATGGTATTCCAGATACTTCCCGGTTCCAGCTGGGTAAATCCCATGACCAGCTGGCAGCTTTTTACACCGTTCGTATGAATATATTGATAGATTGTTCGTTTGTTGGCGGTTTCCTGATCGCCGAGATGGACCGGATTAGCCTCGGTCTGCTGGATCAGTGTGGTCGGATATTCCGTATGCGCGGGATAACTCTGAATATAGAACTTGGCCCGTTTTTTCTTGTCTTTACTGGCAAAGGAGATCTTCTTAGATCCGCGTCCGATATACAGTCCGTCCCGGTTATTCATTATAAAGGTTTTCCCATCGATGGTTACGGCACCTTTTTCGCCGATATTGATCACCCCGATCTCACGCCGTTCAGTAAAATAACCGGCCGCCATTTCCTTTTTGCTGGCCTTTAGTTCAAGTGCCTTTGTTGTCGGGACTGCGGAACCGATGATCGCCCGGTCCACATCTGTATACAGCAGGATCATTTTACCTTTGTCAAAAAGATTATCGACAAGGAAAGAATTTCGTAATTCTTCGGTTGTCATCGTTTGGTAGCGCACCTGGTCAGCTACATATCTAACTTCCATAATATCCTCTTTTTTATATATCTCAATTAATTTCCATTATTATCAGTTTTAAATATTAATTCTTTATAACATATTTCGCAATTTTATATGGCCGGACAGGATCAAATAGATTTTGGATCCAGATTGATGCAAATGTTGCGTCCCAACGGGACGCTGAAAATTGGAGAATTTTGCGATTCCTGGAAAGATTATGTCCCTGATGGGACATTTTTTTCTGCTTGATTTATAAAATTTCTATTAATTGCGCACAAACATGTTACAAATGAGCCATTGACAAATATCTATTGACAATTTTTAACAAAATCCCGTCCCGGACGGCAATCCCGAACCATTTATTTTCACAGTTCTGCAGGAACGATATATCTATAGAAAATATGATCTAATTCGATTCATGTCGCGTAGGGACGCTATATTTCGGTCAAACATATTTCAAAATTCGAATAATTCAATATTGCGTCCCTACGGGACGCCGGGTTTTTGGAATGCGTATTTTCTATAAACATCTTGTCCCTGACGGGACGGCAATTCCGAACCATTCATTCTCACAGTTCCGCAGGAACGATATATCTATAGAAAATATGATCTGATTCAATCCAAGTCCCGTCGGGACGGCATAATTCGGTCAAACATATTTCAAAATTCGAATAATTCAATATTGCGTCCCAACGGGACGCCGGGTTTTTTGAGATACGTATTTTCTATAAACATCTTTTTCCTGATGGGACAGAAATCCCGAACTATTAATTTTCACAGTTCCGCAGGAACGATATATTTATAGAAAATATGATCTAATTCAATCCAAGTCCCTTAGGGACGAAATGTTCACAAAATATCTTTCAATACATATTTAGGTATATATGCAACATGCGACCGGTTTAAGAATTCCAGATATTCGTCACGAAACGTTTTAATGCGGTGATGTGCTTCCTGATTCTTAATATACTTTATTACTTTTGCTAATTGGATATGAGAGCATGAAAAAGCACCATATCCTTCTTGCCAGCGGAACTTGCCTCGTACAAATCTTTTATCATTGATCCACTTTGAAGAACAACCTTTGATCTGTTTAACCAGATCGGTAATCAGCTGATGTGGTTTATATCCAATAAGCACGTGTACATGGTCCGCAGTACCATTTATGATAATTAATTTATGCTGATTATTTTGGACAATACCGGAAATATACCTATATAATTGATCCTTCCACGTTGGTTGGATAATTGATATTCGATTCTGAACTGCAAAAACGATGTGGACATATAACCGGGTATAAGTATTTGCCATAAAATCCTACGCGAAGTTCTTTATCATAATCAATACAAGATTCATACCAAAACAAACAATTTCTATGTCAATGAACAATGAATTAATATTGCGTCCCTAAGGGACGCCGGGTTTTTGGAATGCGTATTTTCTATAAACATCTTGTCCCTGACGGGACGGCAATTCCGAACCATTCATTCTCACAGTTCCGCAGGAACGATATATCTATAGAAAATATGATCTAATTCGATTCATGTCGCGTAGGGACGCTATATTTCGGTCAAACATATTTCAAAATTCGAATAATTTAATATTGCGTCCCAACGGGACGCCGGGTTTTTGGAGATACGTATTTTCTATAAACATCTTTTTCCTGATGGGACAGAAATCCCGAACTATTAATTTTCACAGTTCCGCAGGAACGTTATATCTATAGAAAATATGATCTAATTCAATCCAAGTCCCGTAGGGACGGTATATTTTATCGCCGCAAAATTAATTTTCGCGTTTGAGAGAAGCCTTCTGCCTGTAACCGGTAGAAATAAACCCCCGATGCCAGTCCGGTGGGCTCCCAGTCAATCGTATGAGCACCGGTACTCATCCTGCTATCGATAAGCGTTACCACTTCCCTGCCGATCAAATCATAAACCTTAAGCGTCACATCTCCGGCCTTCATCAGGTCGAATAGAATCGTGGTTTTCGGATTGAACGGATTGGGATAATTCTGATAAAGTCTAAACGAGGCAACAACTCGCTCACCGGAGGCGATCGCTGTTCCGTAATCGCTTTCAAAGGCACCCAGGTCGGGGGCGAATCCCTTAAATGGCAAACCGACATCGACGCCAGCATCGATCAGATCGCTGCCCTGAGCCAGATGCATAAATCCGATCTCGGGCAGGCTGCCGTCTTGCTGCCTTGGGCCGGCGGCCGCCTCAAAATCCAGATCGATAAAATCTTCAGCCGTGACCGTGAACGGCGGTAACCAGTTGTTGGTTTCCTGGATGGCAAAAGTGCCTAGTTGCACAGCACCCTGAAAAGAAACACAGTTCTTCACCGTCAACGATTCACCTTCAGCGAGCGCTCGCTGAACGCGGTAATTCGCGGTTAGATTGTTATATCCCGTGCAGTTCAGCAGCGTCATTGAGCCGACATTATTGTTCTGATCAAATCCCTTTACCTTATTCTCAAAGGCAACACAATTTATCAGGGTCATGTGATGTGTCAATCCCGCACTATTACTGTTGTCCCCGCCGCCCATCTTAAATCCGTTGCCGTTTGCCTGAGGACCCGGATCAGTGCCGTCTTTCAAATACCCGTTCCCCCAGGTCCAGCAGTTTTCCAGCGTTGTGGACACATCTGAGGCGCCGCGCATGTATCCATCCCAGCCATCATCACAGTTCCCCCATGCACGGCAACCATAAAAATAGTTGCCGCTGCCAACAGCCAGTTTTGGTGCAAATCCGTCTGCGTCGCCATAATCGGTAGGATCAGCGTTGTAATAAGAATCGCAATTAATAATTCTGTTATTGGCAGAGCCATTGCTGAGTTGCAAACCGGTATCCCTGTTTTCGTAGAAAGCACATTGCTCAATGATATTGTTTGAACCAAAGTCAATCTCCATACCGTTATCACCGGCACCTTTTATTTGTAATCCTTTGATATGCCAGTAATTGGCCTTCAGGCTGATTCCTTTGGAACCAAATGATTGTGTAGAGAAATCGAGCAGAGGCGACTCTCCATTATACGCGGTTAATGTATATAACTGGCTTTCTGAACCGTTTTTCACCGCAGTGATCGTGATCGTACTGGTAAATTCGTAAATCCCTCCACGTACATAGATCGTATCACCGGGCATAAGCTTCTAAAATGGCTTTCGGAAAAGTTCCGAACGGCTGATCAATCGTCCCGGAATTGTCATCATCGCCATCTGGAGCAATATACAATTGAGCAGAAAGATGTGTTACAAAAATCTGAAGACAAAACGCTGCAAGAATTACTTTTTTCATGGGAAACGAACCTGCTTATAGGGGTAAATATAGATTAAAAAACCGGCCGCACAAAGCGACCGGCTTTTTATAAATTAAAATTTTAAACATTTTTTTACTTCATCAATATAAGTTTCCGCACCGATACGAAATCACCTGCCGTGATCCGATAATAATACAGACCGCTGGCATACCCGTGTGCATTCCAGGTGACCGAATATGAGCCGGGAACGCGCTGATCGTTAATCAATTCAGCAACCTCGCGCCCCATTACATCATAAATCGTCACAATGACGTGTGTCTGTTTCGGCATGTCATAACGGATTGTCGTCGATGGATTGAAAGGATTAGGGTAATTTTGGAAAAGTGCGAAGTTTGTCGGGATCTCAGGTGATAACACTTCAAGGGAAGTCGGGACTAAGAGACTGCCACCTTCATTAGAAATCGAGCCGTTTTCACCTAGTGTAAAGGGAATCGTATTATCGAATACACCTGATACCAGCCTGAGCAATCCGTTGATGGTCGTCTCTTGCGACAATGTTACACCCGCCGTATTATCGATGATCAGATCCGTTACAGTGGCCGGCATACCTGAACTGGTAACCTGGGGTTCACTACCGTTAAATCCATAACTGGAACTGTCGGCAAGTGTTACTTCCGCCGTGACACCAGAAAAGATCGCATCGACACCTCCAGGCAGAGACGTCATTACTGTGGCACCCTCATTCACGATAGCGATGCCGCTGCCGGCAAGTGCACTGGCACCCATATCAAGTGACGTACCTCTGCTCACCTCGATCGGTAGCGCGGTCAATGTATTTCCTTCTCCTAACGTGAGAGCCTGGGTGCCTTCCTTTGCAAAGATAAATTTAGCGCCACCCGGTGTTGCTGTGGAACTCTGTGTCGTGGCATTTGACATGGAAAAATTTCCTTCATGGATATACCATGTTGTGGTACCTCCTCCCTGAGAGCCACGACTTATCGAAAAATTGCCCCCGGTTACCTCGATATTGCCATAGTGATGCACGATAAAGGTTGTCTGGGCATTGCTTGTTCCCTGAACCGAAAAGGCGCCATCTTCAACATATACATCTCCCAAAATGGTCACAACGGATGTATCCTGAGCATCAGCGGACGTCAAATACCAGCGATATGATCCGGTATCGATCACCCTTATGTCACCATAGATCGTATTATTATTCAAATTCAAGTTTAGATTTTTGGCCAGCACAGGATTATTGAATACCACGTTGTAATAATCCTGATCCCTGTCATCGGGGGCAGTTGACATTACACCTGTGATAAGCATGGTCGATCCTTCGTCCCATATTGCAAGCGGTACTTTACCGGCATCGCGGTCATGCATATAAGTACCCCCGGCACCAAAGCTTAGATTGTCATTAGCTTCAACGATTCCCTTATTGATCAGGGTATCGATTATTGCTACAGCGGTATTTACAAATACAGAGTCCGTACTCAGTATCGTAATGGTTTCAGTACCGATTGGTGGTGTACCAATAGCAACCCACGACGACCCATTGTATCTTTGCCAGATCTGAGCATTACCCCAATCGCCACTGTCACGGGTCCGGTAGTCTCCCACCGACTGCGCAAATAGAAGTGTTGATGTCATCAGCATAATGATCAGCGTGAAGATCAACGTAACATTTTTTCTCATAATGTACCTCCTTTGATGAGTGATATATGTTGTCACTATTTAATTTGCTTCAAAAAACCGATGTACACTGATTATATTGTTAATTAAAAAGGGTAATCATGTCCATCTCATTCTATTATTGACTATTGAACGGTATTTCATATGCTATTTGTGCGACAACCGTATGTCTTTTTTCACTGTTTTTGCTGATCGCACTTGCCCAGGTATCCTCATATTTCATCAACGCGTACTCATAAGCAAGATTAAAACGTGCACCGGAAAAAAACAGACCTGCACCTGCGGAATAAACCGTATATATAACCGGCTCACCTATGAGTTGATTTCCCTCCGGTTCGAATACTTCTGCTTCACCCCGCATCCCTCCGCGCAAAGCAAGCCATGGTGCAGCCATATACTCAACACCGATCCGGAATAGTGAAACCGGGATCCATGGAGATGTTTCCACCCCGTCCGAATCGACGTAGCGAACGGATTCGTAAGGTCTGAACTCATATCCAAGACCAACCGTTAATTTTTCTATTGGAGTGAGCGAAACACCGATTGTACCGCGCCAGGGGAGTTGCAATTCATCTTCACCCTGAATGGTCGTGGCAGAAGGTGTGCCTGTTGTATCCGTTACAACTTGCATCGTGTAGGCTCTGGTAATAGTTGACGGGGGGTTTACCGAGAATCCTGCGCTCACGTAACGACCGGTCAGGATGCTGCTGAAAGTCAGTTCATGACCACTGAAATCCGATGTCCCGGTTCTGGTAACTCTGTTGTAAACTGAGTCCGCCCGGAAAGCATTTGAAAAGAACGTTAATTTACCCCGTCCAATCTGTTGCTCAAAATCATCGCTGCTTCCCTGCAAAATCATACCGCTCAGACCGATCGAAAGATCAATGGCCTCAATAGCGCCAGCCAGGGCGAAACCATATCCCCGGATTGAACCATCGCGAGACCTGATTTTCTGATACCAGTCCACTACAACCGGATTATCATCGGTCGGGCGGAGCGTCGGTAATGGTCTTTGTGATAAAATCCCCGGAGAAAGCACATTATTATGCTGATAATAGTGATTAAGATTTGCATATTCGACCGCCCCAATACCGGCAACAATTCTGACACTGCCGAGCGTTACCGGCGCAGCAGCCATAGCCTGCAACGGTATACTGTTCCGGTACGATCGTGACCAGTTTGGCTTGATATCGTCATAGGGTCGCTGTACCGTGTCCTGGGCGGTAAAACCAACCAGTGCTGTATCCGGATCGGGTATCATACCGGTCAATCCCTCCAGAATAAGACTGAGATTCGAATAATATCGCACCGGTGCATAATTTTGATCCTGACCAGCGTCCGTGGACGACGTCAACCCACCAAGCGATACCTGAATACCCTTGATTGAATTCAGAGCTGCCGGATCCTGAAACATCAATCCGATATCCTGCCGGACAGCGATGGTGACACCGCCCATTGCCCGCACAGCGGCAGAATGCCGGGTAAACCGATCAAGTCCCTGGAACGTCAGGGGCCCGCCGTACCCCTGAGCAAAAACGGTTGGAACAAAAAGCCAGACAAGCAAAATAAAAACCGATACCTTTAAGGTTACTTTTGATTTTTTCATGGCAGGATAAATCCTAGACTAATCCGCTGAACATTTCCAAGATAGGTTCCCATAGCCCCGTAACTATAATCCGCTGACAGACGAATTCCTGCAATAGCATGCTTGATACCTGCACCTAAAGTTAATCCGTCGAAGTCGTAGTTAAATTTATAGCCGCCGCGCAGGGCAAATGAACCGGCAAATTCATATTCCACCCCGACATGCATCTGCTGAGCATAATCGTTAGGGTGAAAAATATCAAATGCCAAGCTCACCCGGTTATCGTTTATTCCAGAGGCAATTACCCCCTCCGATCCAATCATATCGGCACCGACGCCAAATCGAAAGAGCAGTGGGACGGGATTCGATTCCTTCGCATATCTTACGTCACCACCGAAATTTTGTACGGCCGAACCCAGATAAACAGATCGAAAACCGGTATTATACCGGATCCCGAAGTCAAATAACAAGCCGTTCGCCCATGTATCGACCTCTTCGTATACCCCCTGCCTGACCTGGGCAATCACCCTCTGGCCATTATAGAGGGATTCATGTGCGTACTTTATGCTGATACCTACTGAAAATTTATCTGTCAGGTAGCGGGCATAGGATATCCCAATCAGGTAACTGAACGGACTGAATGTACTACCGGTCAAGCCAGGACCTTCGGGATTATTGATATAGGGACGCTCATTGGTCGTCTCCTCGAAATCACCGAAATCAACATACTGAACCTGAAAGCCTATGGAACCAAACCCCTCGATTGCAAGCCCGTAAGCAAATGCACCCTGTTGTGCATCAAACAGCCAGTTGATATAGGTGGTGGAAAATTCCATATTATCGAGGCGGGCCAGGCCGGCCGGATTCCAGAAGATGGCATCAGCCCCGGTTGCCCATACCGTATAGGCTTCACCAAGCGCCGTGGCGCGCGCACAGGGCATAACCTTTAAGAACTGCATGGATGTGCTGCCCACTTTCTGAGCAAAGGATGCAGAACTGAATAATACAGCCGCAACCATGACAAACATAAATCGCTTCTTCATAATATTCATGATCATTCTACCATCAATGGTTAGATTAATGGATTACGACAAACTTTCCGTTTGAAACCGCACCTGTCGCCCGGTCTTCGACGACAAAATAATACACACCGGAGGCGATTATTTGATTATTTATACTCAGCTGATACCATGGATTCCCGTAAGTCTCCCGTTGATGTTCAACTGTCCGGATCAACTGTCCAGTATAGGAAAATATTCTGATGGTGCATCGGTTTGTCAGCCCCACGAATTGTATCCTGTCACCGATTTCGCCACCCGGGTCTGAACCGGATAATCCGCTGGTCACGATAAGTGGATTCGGTATAACATAAACTTTGCCCAGTGTTCCCGCGGGCGGCGCCTGGGTTTCATGGGTGGTCAGGTTGGAGAATCCGCTTTTACCGCCCTGCATATCTACCGAAAGCACCATATATGCAACATTGTCACCCAGATTGCTTTCGGGATCAAGAATCGTGTATTCTCCGTCCTGGAAATATTCGGGATCTCCCGGATATACGGAGTCTATTACCGTCCATGGACCCAGGGGATGTGGTGCACGGAGGACTTCATAATGACTGAATGCTGCCCGGAGACGTGGTGAATCGAAGTTCTCTACCTGCGGTCCCCAGATGATTTGGTTGGCAGCGGCGCGTGTATCCCCAATACGAATTGCGGGAGCCGGCATTGGTATTGAAATGGTATTATACCGGCCGGTTGCTGGCGCTTCTTCCGGTTTATACTGCAACGTGTCATACTTTGCCAACGGTTGTCCGGTATATGTTTCAATTGCCCGATCCGCAACATCACGTATCGAAACAACTCCTGGCGTCACATACCATGGCAATGGATGAGTTTGCAGGTATTCTGTCCCGATATAATTCTTACTGCCCAGGAAGTCATACTGAAGCGTGTCGTACCAGCTCGGCACGGGATTAAATAAAAACCCGGCGTCTACCCCGGCGCGAACCGATCCGCCGAGATCTGTGTATTCCCGGTCACCAGCTATACCCGGTCCATACCCCACCACTTCTGCAACAGAAAACCGCATCGTTTCTCCCGGCGGAAGGACATAAGGGTAAAATCCATACGCACGACTAACCGGTTGCCACCAGGAGAGATTTGCCGAGGTACTGGTACGTCCTCTCCAGTATTCCCAGAGTTCCGGTTCGAATTGATCGCTAAAGCGGGTGGAATCCTGTACACTTTGCCAGACGGATGTTTTCCGTCTCAGTGTTGGATCCATCCAGGTCCCGGTTTTAGATTCTCCGGGAAGATTGCCGTTCTCATACCGGAGTAGAAATGGTTGTTTTGCTTTACCGTTCTCATCCCACATCCCGGCACTGTCTGCTGGGACGAGAAAGGCCTGAGCCGTTTGATCTCGGGTACTGATGTGATCATAATCATAATGGAGTATCATGATGCCTGCAGCCTGAGGTGAATTCAGACCACCCCGGTTGCCCGGTGTCGACCACTGTTCAAACAATTCGGGATCAGGCAGACCATCCCGTTCATGATTATAACTCATCCATCGTTTAAGATCATATCGTGCAAAATGATCGCCAAGTCCCGCCGGTGGCTGACCGCGAAAATTGCCTTCTGACCAGTCCCCATGGTTTCTTTGATAACCAAACATTGATGGACCAAAGGTATTTGCAAAGGTAATAAACACATCGGTTATCGTATCACCCGTTACATTTTCAAATTCGTATTCATAAATGATGAAACTGTTATATCCAGGATAACTCCAAGTGCGACTGGTACGTGAGACCCTGATCCCGACCGGTGTATCCCATCGGGAGATAATTATTTCTTCGGCTTCATCGGGATTGAATCCAGGATTCAGTTCACCATCTGGAAGTACAGGATAATTTTCAATTTTTCGTAACTCGAGTGGTGTACTATATACCCCGACAACCGGTACTGGCTCGCCACTCGTATTGGATGTCGCTCCACAAAATGCATATATTCTGCCGCTCGGTCTGGTTCCGGCAATCCATATTCCGCTTCCAAAGGAATTATGCTGTCCGGGATAATTTACCCGATCCAGTACCATACTGGAATATGGCGGCCATTCCATTGAGGGACTCCCGGGCTGTACCGTACCCCCTGCGTTGTACGCCCGCCCTAATTCACCGGTGTTGTAAACGGCCTGATGCAGCAATCCACGTCTGTGCACCCGCCAGTCACGCAGCTGGGTATAGCCATCCGTGTGTGTGACAAACAGTAATAAGATAATGAATGCAATACTTTTCATATTTTCTTCACCACATTTTGACATTTTAAAACTCCAGTACGACTCCTAAACTGTAGGATCTCGGCTGATTGCTATAGATTAAGAATGACTGATCCACGCTGAACGGGCCTTGTCTTCCCTTGTCCCACCAATACCGGATACCGTTTTCCTTATCATCGATCGGATATTGCTCGTAATATTGCAGCGGAAGGTTGGGATTCGTCGACGTGGGTCGGTCAAACAGGTAATCGTAATTGAGGATTTTATTATCAAACAGATTAAAAACCTCGAAATAAAAAATCGCCTGTATACCTAAAAATTTGGGAATGGTCTTGGTCAACCGCAGGTCGGTATTATATTCCGTCGGCGCACGTTTTACATTGATCAGCCTGATATCTGAAGGCGAAGTGTAGGGTCGGCCGCTCCGGATAAATGAATATATCGAAACATTAATATTCGCCAAGGGTTTACCATCAAAAAGTGTCGGTCCACCATCTATTCCGGTGAAATAGCCGGCTGTAATCACCAGATTATGGGTGCGGTCAAAATCAAGAACGATGTCCCGGCTTGGTACATTCTTCAGGTCGGTGGTAATGACCCCCAGCGTATCCCGGTTAAAAATGGGGGTAGCGGCTGTGGCAGTTGCGCTTTTACCGGTGGCATATCCGTACTGATAATTAATTGATCCGGTAAAGTGTTCTCCCCTTTTGTTCAGCATAATTCTGAATCCACGGATGTCGGCATAATCAAGGTTAAAGTATGAGCTAACCTGATATCCGGCTCTTTCATCAATAAAATCCGATTGTTGAATAAGATTCTTGACATCTTTATAGTACCCGCTGATGTCCAGTGTAAATCCGTCGCCCAATGCCTGTACCACACCTATATCGTAGGAATTCGTCGTTTCCGGTTTCAGTGTTGGGTTGCCTAAAATGATCGGATTATTCAATCGCTGACCAATCCTGTTTGAGACAATATACTGAAACGACGGCCGTTGCATGAACGCACCATAATTAAGGTGGAATACCGTATTGATCGAAATGGGAAATGAAAAACCCAAACGTGGTTGTAAACGTGCATGGACCGGTGCTTTTTCCGTCGAGGCATTCGATGGATCAAACCGACCGGTTGAGTCAGGTTCCCCGAATGGTGTAAAAAGATCAGTATAGTAATCCATACCAGAATACCACAGGTCAAATCGTAAGCCCACGTTGGCGATCAATCCTTCATATTCCATTTTATCCTGTATATACGCAGCCGCTTCAAGGGGATGCGCTGTATAACTTTCCAGTTCCCGGTTCGTCCGGATACTCAAAAAGTTTGAAACATCGATCAAATATGAATTTATCTGGACGCCGGTATTGACCATATGCTCATTCGTAATCTGACTGGTGAATGATCCGTCAAATGATATTGTTCGCGTTTTTTCTTCAGTGAACGTATCGTATCCGATCTGATAACCAAGCCTGTCCGGTGAGTTGTTATTCGGATAAGAAATTGTTCCGACCACCCAGTTAAAATCCACCGAATCGGGCAGAAAAGCGGGAACCGGTGTTGCACCGAGCAAATTGTTTGTAAAGAGTGAATTTAATTTCATCTCATAATAGGTGCTTTGACTGATCATTTTTGTAAAGCGTGCACCGATCTGGGTGTTAACCCTTTTTCTCTGACGGATACCGGTAATTCTGTCCCATAACCATCGTTGGTACCCGCTAACGCCATTCGAACCCGGGAATACATTATCATACTCATGGGTAAGACCGCCGCTGAAGCGAAGGATTGCACCTTCACCGATATCGGTAACGATATTACCCATTGCCTGATACTCAATATTTGGCTGTTCCGTCGGAAAAACATTATTTTGCTGGTTTGACCGCAGGGCCATGAACATTCGCATACGATTATTGATCGGCCCGCCGGTTGCCGCCTCAATGGAATAATCAAGACCATTTCCGTATGTACGTCCGATATCCCGCCTCGTCTGATTCCAGAGGACCTGGGCTACGGCCAGCTGAACCAGTGGTGTCTCCGGCAAAACTGCTTGTCAGCCCCGAGGCCATTGATCCGTAATATGGTTGGGTCTGATCGGCACCGGGATCTCCGGTCAGCCAGATCTCTTCATCCAGCAATAACCTGATATAGTCATTGGCATTCGGGTCGAATGCGCTTGGACCGAAATGTTTACGACCTGGCGCACGCATACGTGATTCAATTCTCGTTTTCCATATGCTCCGGTCTCCTTCTTTCATCGAGATATTGACTACACCCGACTGCGCATTGCCGTACTGAGCACCAAATCCACTGGTGATCACCTCAACTTCCTCAACCCCACTCATTATCGGCATAAATGCAGAGGAACGGTCCAGCGGATTAACAATTCCCATTCCCTGCAGTGTATAGTATTCTTCTCCCACGCGTCCGCCCCTGAAATGACCGTCATAAACATCGGCAGCAAGACTCAGAACATCACTGATATCGCGGATGCCCGGCAGGGTTTGTACATCCTCGAATCGAACAATGGAACTGGTTGATGTTTTATCCCGCTCTACGTCGGGTCTTTCGGCTATAACAACCACCTCTTCTGTTTCCAGGATTTCGTCCGAAAGCGCGAAATCGATCACGGTTGTTTTTCCGGTATTTACAATAACATCGACCAATTTCATGGTCTTGTAACCGACCATACTGGCACGAATTTCATATTTACCCGGTGGAACGTTCAAAATATAGAATTCACCATTTTGATCGGCTGCCGCTCCCATTCTCATACCGACCACTTCCAGGTTCGCCCCGGCCAGTGGCTCACCGGTTTTAGCTTCCCTCACGGTTCCCGCTATTTTACCAATATTCTGTGCTGAGAGTGTTTCCATCATAAGAAAAATTGATATTCCGGCAATAAGTCCTTGCCTGATTACCATAAGGATATCCTGGAGCCCACCGGCAGAAGCACTCCATTTATTATTGAAACGCTTCGGGAAATATACCTTATTCATTCTTTCTCCTATTGGGTAAAAGCAGTTTTAACACCCAATTTCTGTTTCGCAAACAAGGATTTCAGCTGATTATTGATCTTTAAACAGGCCCTTTTCTCAACTTCCTTGCAACTTACCGTTAATGTATACGCTGTCCATATTGAGATTTTTATAATGTCTGAGCAGGTTCCCCTCCTTTACACCATCAAACCGGCAGTTCTCCAGATTCAGCCCGGTAACCGGGGAACGTTCATATCCGAATACAGATATTGCATATTTACTTTTGCGGCTGGTAACATTTCTCAAAAATATATCGCGTACAACGGGGGTATGTTGCCCCGTATCCCCTTCCCCATATTCAAAGTTGATTTTAACAACCGCATCGCTCACTTCACCCACCGTTACATTACGCATAAAAACATTCTCAACCACACCTCCCCGCATTGAATTGGTTTTAATTCTCAGGGCTCTCTCCAGATTCGGACTGTCCATGATGCAATCCTCGATAAACACATTTCGACAATTGCCGGAAATTTCGCTGCCAATTACGACTCCGCCATGTCCGTCTTTCATTTTACAATCCTTAACGATAATATTTTCACTGGCAACATTCACCCGCCGACCATCCGCATTTCTGCCTGATTTGATGGCTATACAGTCATCACCTGTGTCAAAATAAGCTGTTCTGTATCAGAACATTTCTCGATGATTCCGGATTACAACCATCATTGTTTGGGCCATGACTGACAATGGTTACATTCTGTACCGTTAAATTTTCACAAAGCACCGGATGAATTTCCCACATGGGAGATCGATTAATCGTTATACTATCGATCAGCATGTTCCTGCATTTATAGGGCTGGATAAAGTTAGGACGTAAATAGTGATTTTCACCAAAAATGCGTTCTTCAACCGGGACACCGGCTTCCGCCAGATCAAAAAGGTCTTTGCGATTTTTGTTCTGATCCGGCTCTCCTGATCTCCACCCACCTTCCTCTTTTCCTTTCCACGGCCACCAGGCATCCTCTCCCGCCTGACCATCCAGAGTCCCGCTCCCGGTAATCGCAATGTTTTCTTTCCCAAAGGCATAGATAAAAGGCGAATAGTTCATACATTCCACTCCCTCAAATCGCGTGAGGACGACGGGCAGATATTTTTGGGGATCTTTCGAAAATAATATGGTCGCATTTTTTGTCACATGCAGGTTGATATTACTTTCTAAATGGATTGCACCGGTCAGGAAAGTTCCTTCTGGTACGACAACCCGTCCTCCCCCGGATGCAGCACACGCTTTTATTGCCTGCTTAAACGCGATGGTGCAATCTGTCTTCCCGTCACCGACAGCGGCATAATCGGTAATGCTAAAATCCCTGGTAGGGAATTCAGGGGGAACGATATTAGCAAGTATTTCAGGTACCTGTGACCATCCGTTTTCACTTTCATGGCCGGATCCAGCACACGACTGGGCGAAAACAATCAGTACAAATACTGAAAATATGGAGATCCTTGAACCTGAAAAGTAATTTTTAATTAATGACATCATTTCACTGATTCACTTATATTAAACCAAAAATATATATATTGCGGCCAGAAATAACTTCCTAACCTAGGTCCCTGGGACTTTTTTAAAAATAGTGCTGACCACTCTTTTTGCAACCCAAAATTCCCCTTATCCTTAATCTTACCAGCTATGAACCGTTCTGGTTTAATTACTCAACTTCCACGAATACAGGTTATGCTGTGGATCGGGTCTTTCACCCATAGAACTATCAATTGCTGAAGGATCTAATCGCGGCAATGACCGCCACCCGGAATCAAGGGTGGTCGCCGTTGCCGGATTGGTATAAAGGGAAACCGTATCGTCGTTAAAGGCACGTACCCGGTAGGTGTACCGGGTTAAACGGCTCAGATTTTCATCAGTAAAACCATTTACATCCGAACCTGTCTCCGCTACGACCTGAAAGTTGTGCACATCCCCCTGTGATCTTTCAATATAGAATCCAACTTCATTTTGTGCGTTTTCTTTCCAGCTCAGATCGATCCGGACATCGGAAACGGTGCGGGCCAGAAATTCAGCCGGTGCAACAATATAATCGCTGCGAATGACCAGACTATTCATGTATTTTTCAAGATTCGTATAACCGTCACCGTTGAAATCCCCGTTACGGTCTTCAGGGTCATTTGGATTTAAACCGTTGGCGGATTCCCACACATCAGCCATCCCATCATGATCGTAATCCGCGGGAATATCATCGGTTTTCAGTTCCGGCCAGCCACCGACATCCTTTTGTGAATCAATTATGCCTGTTCCCTTGCCGCTAAGTCCGCCGTATGTCGCGGTTCCGTTTCTGGCTTCCTGGATGATGCGGCTATCGATAATGTCCCTTTTACGTGACTCGCCGGCATCCTCCATGACAAGTTCAAATGCCGTTTCTGCTTCATGGGTAATAACCGGCTCAAAGTTAAATGGTACATCTGCCCGTGCTTTCGAGAGCTCCACACCCTGCACCCCACCATCCCAATTATCGGCGGTAACATTCGGATACCCGAAGACATAATTATCTGCCACATACCACTTTCCGATCTCATCCGACGGGGAGATGATCCGGTCCTTTCTGCTCGTGGCAGGCCCGTACTTATAATAATTTGCCACCATATTATGATTTCCTGCTTCCCCGCCATAAGCGCTGTTGCTACCCCAGTTGTAGATCACATTATTGCGATAATCGACAATTTCCGTTTCCGGCGTACTTGCCCAGCGACTTCCCTGAAAGCGTGGGTTACGGCTGTCATGATGTGCCAGCAGATTATGATGGAATGAAACGGTTATCCCTCCCCAGATACCGCCATAACCATGGGCACCTTTGGCGTGGACAGAAAATTTCAAACTCTCGGTGATCAAACACCACTGCATCGTAAACCGCGTATTATCATAAAATGAGGCTGTTTCGTCCACCGACCAGCTGACACTACAATGATCGATGATTATATCAGAATTTGCAATGCCCCCGAATGCATCGGCCTGCACTTTCTTTGTATCACCAAGTCTGAACCGGACATAGCGAATGATAACGTTGTCCGCATCTACCTCAAAATTATAGTAACGTATGCAGATCCCATCGCCGGGGGCGGTCTGGCCCGCAATCGTAATATGATCATTTTGTATCATGAGCGGTGAATCCAGATCAATATTTCCCGACACGCTAAATACAACGGTCCGTGGTCCGCTGGCATCGATGGCCTCGCGCAGGCTCCCGGGACCGCTGTCATCGAGATTGGTCACTTTAATCACCTGACCGCCCCGCCCACCGGTGGTAAATCTTCCGGCCCCTTCAGCTCCCGGAAAGGCAAGCTGCTGCGCATAGCTCAGGTTGACTATGCACAACATAATAATTAAGTGAACTGTCCATATCCCGGCTATACATCTGTCTCGATGTTCTAGCATTCTCTGGTTAACCTTGTTTGATGTTTCTATTTTTAATCTTTACTTAATCGTGATCCGAATTTCGACCGGTATTTTTACAGGGGCATGTCACGCCATGCCCCTACACCCAAAAATGTTTCAACAATTCAACAGTTAAACAATTCAACAATTTAACGGTTTAACGGCCCCTGTTGGCCATCCAATTTCGCCATCTCAACACCGGCCATAATAAACGGACCGACTCCTTTGAGATCATTGGCCACCACCGGTTCACTGATATAATATTCAAAGGAGCCATCCCGGTATGGATCTCCCCCCAAACCGGCCACACTGCAGATCCCGTGCAGACTGATCAATCCATCTTCACCGGTTGTAACCATCCTGTTGATCAACTCCCGGTAACCTTTCCGGGCTGCTGCGGCATAACTGCTGTCCACATAACTGTGATTGACCGCTTTGGCGAGGGAATAGATAAACATTGAAGAGCAACTGGTTTCCAGATAATTGCCGGATTCGTCAGGCATATCCAGCACCTGAAACCACAACCCGGTCTCATCCTGATATTTGACCACGGATTTTAACAGATCCTTGAGGATGAACAGGATCTGTTCACGGGAATTCAGATCCTTCGGCAGAAAATCCAGCACATCGACCAGTGCCATGCTGTACCAGCCGACGGCACGGCCCCAGAAATGCGGTGAGCACCCGGTGACCGGATCTGCCCATGCCTGCTTATTGCTGGAATCCCACGCGTGATAGCGCAGGCTGGTTTCCGGATCACGGGTCTGACGATCAATCAGCGTGATCTGTTTTACGACATCTTCAAACCCTTCGGGCTGGTCAAACATCCGGGCATAGTGCGCATAGAAAGGTCCGCTCATATAAATCCCGTCAAGCCACATCTGCCACGGATATCGTTCCTTATGCCAGAAGCCGCCTTCCGCCGTACGGGGTTGTTTTTGCAGCTGGTCATAAAGTAAATCCGCTGCTTTGCGGTACCGATCATCGTTTGTTTCCTTATACAGCTGCAGCAATACTTTGCCGGTGTTTACTTTATCGAGATTATTCTCATCCAGCTCATAGGTGCTTATATTGCCATCCCCATCAACAAATGAATCGATAACTTTTTTTACATAAACCTGATACCCGGGTTTATCGGTCAATTCAGCCAGATCCAGGACAGCTTTCAGGAAAAGACCGGTCGTATATGTCCACTTCGCTTTCGGGTTGCTTCCTCCGAACATCAGTGAATCCCCATGCCGGGCAATTTCCGAATCGGCCATACGAACCGACCATTGGAGATAATCACCCGCTTTGAGCTTAACCTGTGTTGGGGTCGCCTGAGGCGTTCCGTTTTTGCATCCTGTCAGGATCAATGAAGCGGCCAGAAAAATGGCAGAAATGAAATGTCTGAATTTTACACAGCCGCAAAAATCCCGGATCTCTTTAATCTTAACCGTTAATTCCATCCTGTATGATATTCTGATTTTATTCATGAAACGGAGCACTTTAATCTCAATTATCTGTGTTCTTCTGTTCAATTCTGAGGCGAATAGTATACGTCTGTAAATATATATGAATTATTATCAAAGTTAAGTGAAAAACCGTGAAAAACATTTTTTAACAAGTCAAACTACCTGTCAGAGAAAAAGGCATATATGAGTTTGCCGTTATATGATGATCTGCATTTACTGCCCGGATATTTGATTATCACAATGATCCTCTATATATTTCTGCATCAATTTATCTATATTGATCAATTCCCAAACCGCAGCCACTGGAATGAGCGTATTAGGCCGCCTGGGTAAATAATTCAGGTTCACTATGTTGAATAGATCCCAAAAGCTAAATCTGGTAGAGAAAATTTTGGCCAGTAAAGAATTTTCCGGTTCCAAAGTATACCAGAACTACCTGACCTACCTAGTTAATGCCACAGAGGATGGCAAAGCCTTAAAAGAGATTACCATTGCGATGGAAGTTTTCGGCAAGGATGCTGATTTCAATCCGGCAGAAGACACCATCGTTCGGTCGCATACCTATTCCTTGCGTAAAAAACTTGAGTCATATTATTTGCTGGAAGGGAAAGAAGATCGCTTCCAACTAATGATTCCCAAAGGTCATTATGAGGTTCAAATTAATGACCGGGATCAGGAACTGCATCAATCGGATAATCCGCTTAAAAAACTAGCCAAAGGCTCTTCCGTGGTTAATCATTGCCGGACTGGTTATCATTATCCTTTTCCTTGTCTATTATCTTAAAACAGTTGAAAATCAATACGCTCAACCAAAAAATTTCTGGTCCAATGATTTGGTCTGGAAATCCTTTGTTCAATCAGACATACCGATCATGATTGTCCCGGGTGATCATTATTTTTTTATCGATTATTTTGAAAAATATAAAAGAGATCTAACAGTTCGTGATGTAACCATAAATTCCGATGCCGAGTTGGAAACCCTTAGAACAGAATTTCCGGGATCTAACATTCGATCTGCCCCTGAACCGTATTTTCCCTATCACAGTCTGTGGAGTCTGCCACCCGTCATGGATATTTTTTTCGCGGTGAACAAAAAGCCGATTCTCAGACGTTCCTCTACAATAAGTCCACAAATTCTCGATGAATACAACTTTATATTTATCGGGAGCATCAAAACCCTATATACTCTAAAGCACACTCTGACCCAATCGCATTTTTATTTCAACGTTGCTCCCCATGTTATTACCTATACACCATCTGACAGCGCTGCGCCTCAGACTTACAAAACCAATCTACACTCTACCGGTCCAAACGAAGATCTTGTCCTTGCTTTTAAACTTCCCGGACCGAAAAAAAATATAATCATGATCATCGCCTCTTACCATTCACTGGGTGCACCGGAAATTGCGAACTATCTGACCACTCCGGCACGGCGGAAAGAATTGGATAATTTATATATCAACCGCTATGGAAAATTCCCGGAGTATTTTGAAGTATTGTTCCGCGTGATCGGCATTGATAAAACGGCCTATACGACCGAAATTCTGGTGGCGAATGAGATAGCAGGTAACCAGTAGGCAGTTGGAAGAATTCGGAATTAGGAATTAGGAATTAGGAATTGGTAATTGGTAATTGGTAATTGGTAATTGGTAAGTTAAATCAAATAAATTATTAAATCCAATATTTACAGATATTTATATTGTATAATAAATCTAATCTTCCGAAACTTATTAGTTAAATTTTTTTGTGCCTTTGTGCCTTTGTGCCTTTGTGCCTTTGTGCCTTTGTGCCTTTGTGCCTTAGTTTATGTTCACTGCTTCACACCACCATCATTCATACCGCAGCGCCTGCACTGGCTCGATGCTGGCTGCCTTGCGGGCGGGGAAAAAACCTGCCAGCAACCCGATAAAAGTCAGTAAGGCAATCGAAACAAACAGCACCGATTCGGAAAGCAATGGCCGCCCAAGAAATTCCATCGGACCTTCTGAATACAGGAATCATCCACATCAGTTTAATGATACCAACGGAAACCAGAAGCCCCAGTATCCCGCCGGTAAAAGAGATCAGCAGTGATTCGAAGATGAACTGAAAAATAATATAACTTCGTTTGGCCCCCACAGCGCGTTTTATGCCGATCTCGCGGGTGCGCTCCTTGGCTACCACGTACATGATATTCGCCACCCCAACTCCGGCAATGATCAGTGACATGGCACCGATTACGGCAAGAAAAATATTGATCCCCTTAAATACTTTGCCGCCCTGCTCTTCATTTTCAATAAAATTCCACATGGGCACCGCCCGTTCATCTTCGGGGTCAAAGTGGTACTTCCTACCAAGCACCCGGCGGACTTCCTGTTCCACATACATTCCGTCTTCGAAACGAACCGGTTTGACGATCATTTCGTCCAGATACTTATCCCCGTAAATACCCTGAAACGTGGTAAACGGGATGATCGCGCGCTGGTCATCCGGGCCGTTATTCATGGATGTCTGCAGTTTTTTTGGCATGGTACCGACTACGGTAAAAGGGATGCCATCGATCATCACGGTTTCTCCAATCGGATCGGGGCGGCCGAACAGATCCTTTGCAATTTCACCGCCAAGAAACACCACTCTTTTTCTTTCTTTCAGATCTTTCATATTAAGAAACCGGCTGCCCGGTGCCGGATATGTCCGTCGCAGGAATGAAAATTCAGGGTACACCCCTTCCATATAAGTAGAATTAACCTTATCGCCGACTTTCAGCCTTACGTGCCGGCCGAATCCGGGCACAGCAACCGCAACCTGAGGAATATTTTTCTCTATTATCCGGCAGTCTTCTTCCTTTAACAATATTCTGCGACCGACGGGCAGGCCTTCCCATTTCTTCGTTGTTTGCCCGCCATATACCCGAATGATCCGGTCACCGGCGTTCATCAATCCCTCTCTCATCCGGAATGACAAGCCTTCTCCGAACGCCATCAGCAGGGTGACTGCCAGGATCCCCCAGGAGATCGCCATGGTCGTCAGGAACGCCCGGGTTTTCTGGGTACGGATGTCATCGATAAACTCACGGATCAACATCAGGATATTCATTTTAAAACAATTCTTTCCTTTTTATAATATGCTAAATAACACGTCATGCTGTAAGCATCTTCCTGATTGTCGAATCAGGTGCCTGAGCATGAAGATCCTTACAGGATGACGGTTCATCAAATCCAAACCTTCTCCGATAACACATTTGTTTATCCAAATCAACTCTTAAACGATTCAACATCCGGGGCACCACCTCATCCCTACTTTGTCACTTTGTTGCTTTGTAACTTTGTTACTTTTTATTGCCTCAAACAATCTATAACGCGCAATTTCGCTGCCCGGCGGGCCGGAAAAAATCCTGCCAGAAAACCGATGCTGCCAAGAATAATAATGGTTACGATCGCCACAATCGGGTTGAATTCAGGCGTGCCTACCGATTCTTTAAAATCACCAAGTGGAAGTGCAGCGATCAGACTGATCAGGGAAAAGGCGATCAGGAAACCGATAAAGGCACCAATACCAATTACAACAAAGGCTTCAAAAAGAAACTGTCTGAATATATTGCTGCGCTTGGCACCCACAGACCGCCGGACACCGATCTCATTTGTGCGTTCCTGTACCACCACATACATGATATTAGCCAGCCCGATCCCGCCGACAATCAGGGTGATCACACCAATCAGACCCATAAAAATATTGAATCCAAGTGTAAAATAGAAAATAAACTCATCCATGCTGCTGGTATCCCATATCCACAGTGTCTCGGAATCATTGGGATCGAACTTGTATTTTTTCCCAAGTACGGTAAAAACATCTTTCTGAACCGCTTCTCTTCCCATGGGATCATAGATCTGATAGATAAAATTACTCACATAGGTATATCCGAACATGGATTTATGCGTGGTCATCGGGATAAATGCTCGGTCCCGGTCACGCTGGTTGTAGGAAGAGGGCTGGGTCTTTTCACGCATTACTCCGATCACCAGAAACGGTGTCTCATCGATATAAACATATTTACCGATCGCATCGGCTTTCTCGCCGAACAGAAAATCACGCAGGCGATTGCCGATGAACGTTACCCGCCGTTTGTATATGTTATCAAGATCGTTGATAAACCGGCCACCCGGTTCCGGCCAGATATTGCGCATGACACCATATTCCGGTATAATCCCGGTAATATTTGGTTGATTGATCTTATCCCCAAGCCGCACCGTAGACCGCCATTTGCTGAATTCCGGACTGATTCGTCGGATACCTTTCACTTCCCGGCGCAGCAATTCCATATCATCTTCGGTCAGCCGTATGTTGCGATCACGGCCGTAGCCTTCAAAGGGAATACTGGTGCGTCCCGGCCAGACGATGGCGATCTGTTCGCCGATGCCGTGCATATTCTTGCTCATCTGCTTACGCACGCCGACGCCAAATGACAACAGAATGATCACGGTCATGGTACCCCAGATGATCCCGAACATGGTCATGGCCGTGCGGGCCTTGTATTGACTGAGATACTTTAAAATTTCCCTGAAATTGTCTATAAAATTAATCAGCATAGGTTATTAATCCCTGCGACGGGTATAAAAGATCATGTGAAAATCCAACTTCAAACACTGAATCTACATCCATCACTGTTAAATCCATTCGAACCTGATATTTCATACTGTTCATTTTTTGGGTAGGGGCATGGCGCGCCATGCCCCTACGGTCCCGATTCAACAGTTCAACAATTAAACGATTTAACGGGTGGGGCACCGCCTCGCCCCTACGTTATTTCCTTCGCCTCTTTTTCCAGGACCTCCTGCCCTTCCTCAAGGCCCTCCAGGATTTCGATCATGATCGCATCGCTCAGGCCGGTTTTAATGTATTTTTCCTCGCTCTGCTCCTCCCCTTTTGGCAGTGCTGTACAAAAGCGGAATCGTTACGAAACGTGACCACCCGTTCGGGAATGGCGAGCACACTGTCCCGTCGGGCAATAATAATATGGGCGTTGGCTGAATAACCCGCCCGGAGAACCGCTTTTTCAACTTCGTTTATCTTTACCTCGACCGGAAACACCGTGGTATTGTCTTCCTTCTTCGCTTTCAGGGAGATCAATGTGACGATCCCGGTAATTTTTGCCGTCGGAATGGCACCGACCTGTAATTCGCAGGTAAGCCCCTCTTTGATCTTACCGACATCGATCTCGTCAACCGTACCTTTGAACAGCAGATCGGCCATATCGGCCATGCGCATGATCGCCGTACCGGGCTGGTAGGAGGTCAGCGGCACCACCGGATCGCCCAGGTTGACGTTTTTCTCGAGGATAAAACCGGTTATCGGTGATTTGACAACGGTTTCGATATTTGTATTGGCAATACGCACTTTCCCTTTTTCGATCAGCTCGAGTTGCTCCAAAGCCATTTGATGCCGCAGACTGGCTTCATCGTACTGTTGCTTGAGCAATTCATATTCCTGATCCGACACGAGTCCCTGATCGAGAAGACTTTTCTTACGATCCAGTTCCCGCGCCAGATTATCCATTTCAATGCCGGCCATTTCCACATCCCGTTTGGCCTGGGCCAGTTCAAGCGGTGTCGGATCTGGTTTGACTTCCACCAGCGGATCGCCGGCGTGAACAAAAGCACCGACATCGGCATATAATTTTCCCACGACGCCGGAAACCTTGGATTTGACATCGATCTCATTGACCGGTTCGATCGAGCCAACCGCCAGTGCCTTTTCAACAATATTTTCTTTTTTCACCTTCACAGTCGCCCGGCCGTTTTCCTGACCGCTGCCGTTTGATGATATCACCACCGAGACTATGACCACCAGAATGACCAGGATGGTTGTCCAGGTAATCCACCTTTTAGATTTTTTTTTCATTGAATTGTATCCTCCGGATATGCTTGTATCTTCCTTCCATCTGTGCAGAATTATCTGTTCTAATATACGCTTACCCAGCTCAATTGTTACATTTATATTCAGGTTGATTAAGTAATTATGGCAGTTGTTCGAATTATTATTTGACCGGATAATCCCAACGGGGTTCCTGACAGAAAAACAGGATAAAGGATTTTGACCAAATTGGTTTGTACTCAATCCGATATATTTTTATCTTATAGGAAGAACAAGACCGATTCTACAGTATTTGCAGGGGAGCTACCATTGAGTGTGCTCACAATTGCCTGGTCGATGGCCATCGCGATTTGCCTGGCACTGGCATTATTCCCTTTTACGATGCAAACCGGAGATATTGTTTTAATAACCAGCCTGTTTGTGCTCGGTGGAGATTTCTGGGATAAATTAAGATCAATGTTCATATATGGTGCCAAAGCATCTTTTCCGGATAAAAATAAAAATGAATAAAACCGGGTGCATTTTCAAGATTGTAAATTTCGATTCCCGAAAGGTCTGAGCATATATGGAATATTACTGTCCGGGTAATCGTTTGTAATTTTTTATGAGAAACAAAGGTGGATGGCTGATAAAAACGTAAATAAAATATTGTATGTTATAGAAATGATTTATTTGTAATTTAAACCATATATTTCAATTATAAAAGAAGGAGAAAGAAATGCGTGTTTTATCGATTTTAATGATTCTGGCATTTGCTCTGATGCTGATGGCCTGCTCATCGGTCACGATCAAGACCGACTACGACCGGGAGTATGACTTTACCAAATTTAAAACCTACCGCTGGGCCTCCGGCACAGAGATCAATCCCCAGGATGAACTGCAAAAATATCCGCTGGTACTTAAACGGGTAGTAGAAGCCGTTGATAAGACCCTGGCACAAAAAGGTCTGACAAAAGCCGAGGAAGGTGCAGATTTTGACCTGGTTGTATTGGTCCATGCCGGTGTCAAAGACAAAATGCAGGTCCATTCCACGGGTGGTGGCGGCTATTATGGGGGTCGCCACGGTTGGTACGATCCCTGGTGGGGACCCTACGGTGGTTCGACAACGGTCAGCTATTATGAAGAAGCAACCCTGGTCGTCGACCTGGTTTCCTGGGAGAACAAGGAGTCTGGCCTGGCGCGGAATGGCCACCGGCACCGTAAAAGAAAATCAGACCGGTGAAGAACAGCAGGAACGGCTGGACGGAATCGTGGCCAAGATATTTGCCGGTTATCCACCAATGGCAAAATGAACGGTTTTGTGACCAATCAGGGAGTTGTGAATTTATAAAAACAAACTCCACGATATTTGTACCGTTGGCAAATATAATAAATATTGTTTTTGATATGCCATGAGCTTCTTGGGGTATGGGTCATGGCATATTGTTCCTTCAGGAGTTAGAAACCAGAACATTTCTTTTCGCTCAGAATATTCGATTATTTGCAAAAAACATATCCATTCACTTATTAAAAACTGACATTCTGAACAACTGCTCAGATCATCAGGTTAAATTGCTGCAAACTACATTGAAGCAATTTAACTCCTGGCTAAAAATGAATTTTTATGAACATGCACATCAGCCGTAAAGCGGGGAATGAATCAGACTACATGACCAACTATATTTTAGATGCCATGATAATGAGGAAAACCGGATAGGTCGTAAACAATATCAGGAAGTGAACGAGTTAAAAAAGATTCTCTACTACATCATCAAAGAATCAAAATAATAAGAATAAATTTAAAATATGGAGATTTGGAATATATTTGTGATTTCAGCGTTGCTGCTTGAGAAATATTATTAAATGGTTATTTGGAAATTGGAATTTAGTTATCATTTGATTTTGAAATTTAAATAGAATAAGGAGAAAAGATTATGAGAACAAAATTTATCTGGACGTTTTTGATCGTCCTGTCACTGGCATTTACCCTTGTGGCCCAGGAAAAACCCAACATCCTGGTCATCTGGGGTGATGATATCGGCTGGGCCAATATCAGCAAGTACAATCACGGGATCATGGGGTATCAGACGCCGAATATTGACCGGATCGCCAATGAAGGCGCCATGTTTACCGACTGGTATGCTCAGCAATCCTGTACCGCCGGAAGAGCGGCCTTTATTTTAGGTCAGCATCCGTTCAGAACCGGTCTGCTGACCATCGGTATGCCTGGTTCTGAACAGGGAATTCAGGATAATCAACCGACCATTGCCGAATTGCTAAAACCACTCGGATATACCTCCGGCCAGTTTGGCAAAAATCATCTTGGCGACAGGGACAAACATTTGCCCACCAATCATGGTTTCGATGAGTTTTTCGGAAATCTGTATCACCTGAATGCCGAAGAGGAGCCGGAAACCTATTATTATCCAAAGAATCCCGAATTCCATAAAAAATATGGTCCCCGTGGCGTTATCCATAGCTATGCGGATGGCAAAATTGAAGATACCGGTCCCATGACCCGAAAACGCATGGAAACCGCTGACGATGAATTTACAAATGCTGCCATCGCTTTTATGGAAAAAGCCCATAAACAGGGCAAACCGTTTTTTGTATGGCTAAGCGCAACGCGTATGCATGTCTGGACCCGACTTAAAAAAGAAAGTGATGGCGTAACCGGAATCGGACTTTATGCGGACGGAATGGTTGAACATGACAAACTGGTTGGTAAAGTTCTTGATAAACTGGATGAATTGGGCATTACCAATAATACCATTGTCATGTACTCCACCGATAACGGTGCTGAAAAATTCACCTGGCCGGATGGCGGAACAACACCATTTTACGGTGAAAAAGGAACAACCTGGGAAGGTGGTTTTCGGGTGCCCTGTGTCATTCGCTGGCCGGGCGTCATTAAACCGGGCACGGTCAGATAATAATATTTATTCGCACGAAGATATGATGCCCACCTTGCTTGCCGCCGCCGGGATCCACGATGTTAAGGAAAAATTACTCAAAGGCTATAAGGCCGGTGATAAAACCTTTAAAGTACATCTGGATGGATATAACCTTCTTCCCTTCTGGCAGGGAAAAGCAGACAAATCGCCCAGAAGGGAAATCTTCTATTTTGATCAGGGCGGTAATTTAAATGCGATCCGTTACGATAACTGGAAACTGCATTTTACAATTCTCGAAGGTGCGATAAATACAGCCTATCGTAAACAGCCGGCATGGCCTATTTTGATCAATCTGAGAGCAGATCCATACGAAACCGCCTGGAAAGATTCTGCGATGTATATGCGCTGGTTTGCCGATAATATGTGGACATTTGTCCCGGCGCAGGCAATTACCGCAGAATTCTTAAAGACATTTGTTGAATTTCCGCCGGTTATGGGTTCATCACTCGGTATTGATAAAGTACTGCAGCAGCTGATGACAAAACCGCAAAACTAATTTAGACATCTAATACAACTCTACAGGCGCTGATCCAATCAGCGCCTTTTAACTTTGAGATTTAATTTTAATTCAATAATATTGAGATCTGAAATGCAATACGTAAAGCGAGTATTCAGTTTATTCACAGTCATCGCTCTGCTCTCATGCGCTCAGCGGATGGACCAGAAATCCGATCCTCTGCCCTCCTGGAATGAATCAAAGGCAAAACAAACCATCCTCAATTTTGTCGAAGAAGTTACCAGTGAAAAAAATCCAAACTACGTAATGCCGGAAAATAGAACAGCCACTTTTGATAATGATGGCACTTTGTGGTCCGAGCAACCTTACTATTTTCAACTTCGATTCGCACTTGATCGGGCCCGAGCGAAGTCTGGAGATCACCCCGAATGGGGAGACAGTCCTCTATTTAAAGCCGTCCTCGATAATAATATTCAGAAAGTACTTTCATTCGGTGAACATGGTTTGCTTGAACTGGTAATGGCAACCCATGCGGGCATGACAACCGATGAATTTTCGCATACCGTAAAAGCCTGGATCGACACCGCAAAACATCCCGGGACAAGAAAACTTTACAAGGAAATGGTTTACCAGCCGATGCTCGAATTGCTGGACTACCTGCGCGCAAACGGATTCAAAACCTATATTGTTTCCGGCGGCGGTATCGATTTTATGCGCCCATGGACAGAAGAAGTCTATGGTATTCCGGCCGAACAGGTAATCGGCAGTTCGGGTAAGGTGAAATTTGAAATGCGTGATGGACAGCCGGTTTTGGTCAGCTTGCCCGAAATTAATTTTATTGATGATAAAGACGGCAAGCCCGTCGGTATTCATCAATACATTGGTAAAAGACCAATCGCTGCCTTTGGTAATTCCGATGGTGACCTGCAAATGCTGCAGTGGACCGCCGCTGGTGCGAGCAAAAGCCTGATGGTCTATATTCACCATACCGATGCGGAACGCGAGTGGGCCTATGACCGGGAATCCCCCATCGGCAGATTGGACAAAGGTCTTGATCAGGCAAATGCAAAAGACTGGATTATCGTTGATATGAAGAAGGATTGGAAGCAGATTTATCCAGTGGATAAAAATTGAAATTAGTTTTACATTATAAGTCAACCGTTTACTGAAACATCTAATCTCCTTTTTCGGGAGCTGAAAATGTGTATCAAACAACACCAGTTACTTTTAATAAGCATACTTACATCTTTCACCGTAAAAGTCTTTGCGCAGGATCTTGATCCCAGAGCCTATGCCAGGGTCCCGGTTGATATAACCGTATTGGTCACCGGTTTCAATTACACTTACGGCGGTGTTTTGCTGGACCCGACATCGCCCATCCAGGATCTGGATGCAAAGGTCGAGTCACCAATACTTGGTGTTGGACGTACGTTTAGTCTGTTTGGTTTTACTTCCCAGGCATTTGCTGTCCTGCCTTATTCCTGGGCGCAGGTATCAGGAGAAGTAGTCGGTGCAGATTCGAGTATTACGCGTTCCGGTCTGGGGGACATGCGGCTTCGTCTGTCGTTGCTTCTGGTTGGCGGTCCGGCTTTGACACTAAAAGAATTTGCAAAATATTCACCCGGGATCATAATTGGTACAAGTCTGACGGTCGCTGCACCGACAGGACAATATTTTACCGGCAAACTGATCAACCTTGGTACGAACAGATGGTCCTTCAAACCTGAAATAGGATTATCATACAAAGTAAACACACAATGGCTCTTAGATCTTTATGCCGGAGTCTGGTTGTTTACCAATAACAAATCCTTTTATCCGGGTGCCTCCCTTCGCAGCCAGGATCCTTTGATCACCTTCCAAACGCACATTAGTTATAATTTCAACCCCCTGATGTGGGCAGCAGTCGATCTCACTTTTTATAATGGTGGTCAATCTTCGGTAAATGATTATTACAATGATGACGGACAGAACAATACGCGGTTAGGAGCAACCTTCAATTTACCGGTTAGCAAGCAGAACTCAATAAAAATTGCCTATAGTACCGGGGCGATCATTCGATTTGGTGCCAACTTCTCGACGATCTCGATCGCATGGCAGATGTTGTTTATCTAAATTGAATTCGGGCAGATTACTGAACCAATCAAAAAATGATTGGATTGTATCACTGCAATGATACCGGGCCAAGTATTAGGTTTGAAATACTTGTTCTGTATGATTAGAAAATCTATATTGTACGAGTTATTAATTGGTGATAGATCATTAAGTCAGAAAATAAAAATGTATAAACAAAAAAACGAGGTATACTAATGCGCAAGTCATTTCTTTTTATCATTCTAGTCTTGTTTATTTCATCATCACTGTTCGCTCAGCAGACGGATTCTACCGAAAGCAAACCGGAAAAGAAAACCGCGGTGGCAAATCCGGTTTATTACGGGGGCAACATTGGATTAAGTTTTGGCAGCTATTTTCGGATCAGCATCATGCCGCTGATCGGTTATAAACTGAGCCCGCAAGCCTCCGTCGGATTGAAATTGGGATACGAATATGTGGTGGATAAGCGGTATGATGAAAAATTGACCTCAAGCAATTACGGGGCCAGTATTTTTGGGCGCTACCGGGTAATACCAAACGCCTATTTGCATGCTGAATTTGCCTATTTCAGTTACAAATTACAGACAGCAAACTTTGAATCCGATCGAAAATGGGTCCCCTTTCTCTATCTCGGCGGCGGGTATATCCAGCCGGTCGGACCCAATACATCCCTGTTTGTCGAGGTGCTGGTCGATGTACTGCAGGATGACAATTCACCCTACAAAGCATGGGATCCGGTGATCAGTGTCGGGGTGGCGGCCGGATTTTGAGCGGCTCATCCGATTTCGGCAAGACAAATTCGGTTGAATTGTTTAATCGTTTAATTGTTTAACTGTTTAGGATCAGAGGCAAAAGGTTCAAGGCACAAGGAATCAATTGGCCACGCCTCCGGCGGGCAAGCAGTTGGCAGAGGAGCTGACTGGCAATATACCAAATGATCGAATGGCCATAATTCTGTCATGCTGTAAGCATCTTCCTTGGTATTAATATGGATTTAAGGGAAGGAAGATCCTTACAGGATGACACGTCCTTTCCCCCTGCCAACTGGTGACTGGTGACTGCCTGCGGCTTTATCACTCTGTCGCTTTGTCACTTTGTCACTTTTTGTACTCTGGTATGTCAGAAAAATCGGGGAAACAGATATGCTGCGCCCAAGACAAATTCTGGAGGTGGGAAACTCCGGACTCCTTTTTCTGGTATTTGTCACCATTTTTATCGTACCGATGCTTCCGGTTAACTGGCACCAGCTATCTTTCCAGACTCTCTTCACTTTTATCTTTTTGATTTCGGCAATGGCAGCGCAGACCCAGCGCCGGCCTATTTTTATTCTGGCGGTCAGTCTCGCGGTGATCAACTGGTTGAGTGAGATCCTGGGCATGGTCATTCTCGAGCGAATTTCCACCTATCTCACCCTGATCTTTTTTATTGCCATCGTCATAAAATTGATCATACAGATCGCCGGGGTGAAAAAAGTTACGGCGCAGGTGATCCTGGAGGCGATCAACAGTTACCTGCTGCTTGGACTGGTGTTTGCCATCATTATCAATGCAATAGCAGTTATTGATCCAAATGCATTCAGTTTTCAGAGCGAAATCATGACCGATCCATCTGTCTCTCAGTTCAGTGAGTTTTTATACTATGGCTTTGTCACCATGACCACCCTCGGTTACGGGGATGTTGTACCTCTGACCCCGGCCGCTAAATCGGTCGCCATGTTGACTGCCGTCGGTGGGCAAATTTATATCGCGGTGATCATTGCACTTTTGGTGGGAAAATATGCCGGTAGCAGAAAGGAATAAAAAAAAGCCCTCATAAGAGGGCTTTTTTTTTAAATAACAGAAGCGGAATTATTTCGTCAGGGTCATCTTTTTCGATTCAAAGAAACTTCCGGCTCTGATTGTATAAATATAAAGACCAGTGGTAACACGCACACCCTGATCATTCATTCCATCCCAAACAACCTGATGGCTGCCGGCAACCCGTGCTCCGTTGTAGAGGGTACGAACCTTGCTTCCCAGGATATTATAGATAAGAATGGAAACATTGGCTTGTTCCGGAAGATCAAATTTGATCGTTGTGCTTGGATTGAAGGGATTCGGATAATTCTGATAGAGTGCATACGATTCCGGCAACGCAAGGCCACTTTCACTGATACTGGTGACATCCGCACTTACCACATCCGACAATTCACCCTGATTTTCATTGAAATCAAACGCCACGACACGATAGAAATACACCTTGCCACCTTCAATAGTTGCATCAACGTATGATGGATCGGTGGTGGTGCCAACTTCCGATGCGGCACTCGAAGCGTTAAAATCGACTGATTCACCACGGCGGATGGAGAAGTAATTGAAATCTTCGTCCGGTGATTCATCCCAGGTCAGGGCGATCTGGTTCGTTTCAACCGTTGCGGCCAGGCTGGTAGGTGCGGTCGGAATCAGATTATCCTCGGACATACCCGTTTTCGGGTAAGATTTGTAGTTCTCAAGTACATCACCGGTGTGGGCCGATACAACAAAAGCGGTTTCCCATTCGGCACCGTCGCCGAGGGTCGGAACGACAGCGGCATACATCGGGAACTGAACGGCCTGGGTTGTGTTCACCTGAACCGGCAGGCTGCCGTTATCCACGCGCCAGACACCGTATTCCATAATATCACCAACGGCAAGTGTACTATTCACTTCTTTTGGTGTGTTTATATATACCGCTTCTACTTCCACACCATTGATCGCGCGCAGCGGGAATTCAAAACCTTCGGGCGCCATGACAGCGACCTGAACTTTGGCATCCAATCCGTTCGGAAGTACCACATCATCCTGTGAGCCTTTCCAGACTACCCAGACCTGACGGCCCTGATCGTTCGGAACATCGGCAATCGTTGTGATAACCGGTTGATTTTCTTCGATCCGGTTGAGGATCACAATCGGTTGGGGCGGATCGGTTGAACCAAGACCGCGCGGGGTACCGGTGTATACAACTTCGTCTTCACCATCATCATCCAGATCAGCTACATCAAATAGATCATACTGGACAGAAGCAGAAACTTCGGAATCCATGATGGTCAATTCCCAGTTATTGGGATCGGTCATATCGCCACCCTGGTATTCGGCCCGGTGAATAATGCCATTTGGACTTGAGTCACGTGTTCCAAAAACGAAATCAAACTGTCCATCACCATCCACATCACCGGCAGCGCCGCCATAGCAACGACCAGAGGAAGCAGGTACGTCCACTATCATGGTCGAAATCAGGCTGTCGCCATCAACCTGTAAAAGATATACATCATTATTACTGGAAGATGACCATGAAGCCAGTATAATTTCTTCCTGTTCATCACCGTCGACATCAACGGTTGTAGCGCCGTTCCAGCTGCCTCCACCGGCAATATCAATCTGAGCGGCTGCAACGATAAATGAATCACCGGTCGCATCAAAGGTAACCTTATAAACATCACCATCATCGTCGATTCCATAAATTGATCCATCAAGGATAGCAATATCATAAAAGGTCTCGGTAACACCGCTGAATTCCTGTGTCCATGTCTCGGTGCTGTCGGCTGCATCGGGAATGTCATCGACCGAATAAACCTGGATTCCATCACCAACACGGCATCCGGCTACAATTTCATCCACTTCGTCACCATCGATATCATCGATCAGCCATCTAAAGGGACGAAGGTTTTGACTTGGCGTCGTTGTGATAACCCACTGGGCATTCGGGCGGTAAGTACCATCACCATTGGAAACACCCATAACATCCGAACCATCACCCGGGGTTTCAAATACGACGATCCGTTCCGGATTGGGCTGCAGACCGGAACCAAAGTTATTTACCGGACCCCAGATCAATTCACCCTTGCCATCACCATCAAGATCACCGACGGCAAATGCGGGCCAGGTATTCTGAAAATCCAGGGCAAGCCGGGTTGACCAGACCGTATGCCACATGCCATTGGCATCCACTTCGTATTTATAAATTCGTGGTACCAGGTCCTGGCCGGCAACATCGTGCCAGTCTGAGTTTACGGCATAAATTTCCACTAACCCATCTTCATCAAGATCCACACCAGCAACAAGATTTCCAAAGCCACCGATATCATCCGGTGCGGCTTTGATGGTCGCGACCCGGTCGAAACGGTCCTGCGCCTGCAGTGCGGCAACCAAAAACACAGATAACATGCATACAACAAATATAAAGGTAAATCGCTTCATGAAACGCCTCCTGTTTGAAATGGTTAACAAAATTAAAAATAAACTAACAAAAAAGAAATTTTCTCAATACGGGTCGACATCCCTCCTTTCCCATTTAATTAATAATAAGTTTGATTTATTGATCTATCCATGATGCTAAACCACAGAGAACACGCAGTTGAAATTATTGGAAATTTATAGTTCTCACCTGTTGATCGAATCTGAATTTTTTCAGAAATGATACTACTTAAATTTTTACCTTTAAAAATATATTTAAATTATATAATCTCCGTGTCCTCTGTGGTTTTCTTTAGTATCTGATCGCCAATGAGATAAACTGGACATTTTTAAGCCGCCCGAAATCCGCCCATCCAAAATCAAATTTGAGATTTGTGCCGACAACATCGTACCGCAGACCTGCGCCAAAGGTAAAACTCTCTTCGCTTTCTTCCATCAATAACGATTTGTAGCCTGCCCTGAGAAAGACGATATTTTTCACACCCACTTCCAGACCGGTATTTAAGCCTGGCGCATTATCATTTGGTTGGGTCGCATCGGCTGCCAGAATAAGGGAGATATCCTCACTTTGTAATGCCTGATAGGCTAAACCAAATTTTAAATTCAAAGGTAAATGATAACTATTCGTGCGGTATTCCGCCGGAACCGCCTCAACTGTTCCGGACTCATCACTCGGATCATGGTTTATAAAGAGATCCCGCCCGGTCATACTCATTTTGTTGCCAAAATTGGTAACAGCGGCACCGAGGGAGAGGTTCTGAAGGGGCGTATCGTACAGGATGCCAAGATCAAACGCAAATCCAATCGCGTTGGCATTAAATATTCTTTCCCCCACATATTTGGCAGAAATACCGATTGAAAATTGGTCGGTAAGACTCTTGGCAAACGATACCCCAAGCGAAATGGAGTTTGCATCCCATGTCTGTCCAGTTCCTTCCGGCCGTTCGATCGTCCGAACCGGCTGATCCGGTGTACTGAATGAGGTCACCTGGAACGCCAGCGATCCGATGGTACTCAAATTGATCGAGAAAGCGGCAAAATTGTAGTTTGTTTCGGCCAGCCATTCAGAATGATTAAAAATGGCCTCCCCGTTGCCGCCGATCCTCGATAAGCCCGCCGGATTCCAATATACAGACAGGATATCCGTTGCTAAGGCAGTATAGGCGCACTCCCATTCCGATCGGACGTGCACCGGCACCTATCTTTAGAAATTGTGCTGCCGTTGTACCGACCCGGTCAATCGAGGAAACATCCTGACCATTGTCCTGGGCAATTGATTCCCGGAACAGCAAAATCGAAATGATGAGAATAAGTATTAGTCTGGAATTCTATTTACGGTCTTCATATTACTCCGTCTCTCTTTTTTCACGTATTATCAATTTAATCGTTAGAGAGTCAAAATAATGTTTATTTATCCGTGTTTCTTCGTTCGCCCCCGCCGAGTCGGGTGGTGGTTTAAAAATATAGGTCAGGATAGATTTTCTGACTCACATTCTATTTTATTACCGCAAAGCGACCGATTTTTGTACCGACACCCGGTGCATCGATATGATAAGATATACACCGTAGGAGATCTCCTGGGATTCGAAATGTAAGTAAATCCCAGGTGGCGTAACCATTGATATCATTCTTTTCGATCGTATCCACCAGTTCGCCCACGATCGTATAAATCCGGATTGTGCAACGGGTCGGCAGATTTCTGAATTCAATCCGTCGGTCATCCCGGGAACCGGTTCGGATACCGGCCAGTTCTGCACCGCTGTAAGCAATATAGGGATCCGGTACAACGATGACATTATCCAGAGCAGCGGATGTCTGTTGATTCTCAAATTTGGCGGCTTGCGTGGTAAACGAATATTTATCACCTTTCTTGAAGGGTTTGGTCGAAAAGAACTGAAAGACATCACCATCACCCGGATATTCCGGATCTTCCCATACACACGCTATCCTCCCCGGCTACCGATTGAAACACCTCAAATTTAGGTGAAAACTTCACCTGATAGGTGGTTTCGGTCAGTTGCTTCCAATCCGGTTTCAGGACGACAATGGTCTCCTGCCAATCCCAGCGCCGATTCCGTGTCGCAGCCGGTTCGGCGATAAAGAAGTCAACCTGGTTACCGGTTGCCGCATCGAAAATTTTGAAATTTGATTTTAACATTGGTGATAACCGACGTATCTGCCGGATTTACCAAGTCACCGGTGTCGGTCGTATCATAATCAGTGAATCGAATTTCAAAATCGGTGGGGATATGCTTTTGGACTGCCCACCTTGGCCAATCCTATTTCTGTATAGGCATCATCGAAATTTGTACTGGATTCCCTGATTTTAAATCCACTACGCCCGCCATCCGTACTGATCGGATCCAATCCGACCGGTTCATCCTGGACAAACAATTTTATACCGTCAAAAACCGGATTATTGTCTTCGCTGTTTAACGAGGTGCTGGAAGCAACCGGTTTGACCAGAAAATGGGCCGTAAAAGATTCTCCGGTCGGCAAGGCACCGGCATAGGCTCCTTTTATTCGTCCGCCTTTCGCATCGAGCAACATATCGGCTGGTGTCAATCGGAGTTCCGTTTAAATCGGTAACTTCAACCGTGCTTTCGACAATTTGAACGCCAGTAATCAGACTTGTAAAAACCGTGTCACGTGAGACGAAAGGGACTTCCCTTTCCCGGCAGATCAACAAGAGTGTACCCGACCTCCGTGGTCACTGAATCGAGAACGATATCCTCAAAAGTGATCTCGTATTTTTTATCATCCTGCACCTGAGGGGATTGAAGAAAATCAATCCAGACCTTTCCGGTTGCGTTGCCCGATTTCCCGGTCACCTCATTATCAACCGTACCAAGCAATTTCGGATCGATAAATCCCAGGGCAGGTGGACCGGGAACGGCCATTGCCGTATTCAGGTCAAATGAAAACAATCGGGTCACCGCATCGCGTTGAATGACGCGCTGTGATTCGGTGGGTGCCAGTAACGCATTTTCAGTCGCCATGATCGTAAGATGTCACGGCATAAAAATAGGTAGACGCCATTATCAACATTATTGGAATCAACAAAACTGTGGACCAGACCCGTGTTTCTTCCCAGGTCGTATCTCACCCCCCTGCCTTCATATTCGATTTCTGATAATCCTTCATATTCGTTATCAATATCAAACTGGGCCGGTAGTCCATTAAACTGTTTATGCGGTTCGGACAGAAACGGTACCCCTTTTGAATCGGTAATAACCTGGGTATCATTAAAACTGTAATCCTTGCTGCGATATATTTTGTATCCTTCGAAGTCAAAGCCCTTGTCCTGATCATCGGGATTAGCCCGGGCAACAAAGGGATCAAAGGAATCTTCAGCACCGGTATCCCAATACAGCGTGACCTTACGATCATCCGGTACCAGCCACTAGTTTTGGTTTGTTCGGTGCCTGTGCAAAACGGTAATCCGATTCAAAAACCTGCTGCGAAATCTGGGCATTATTAAGCAGATCATCAAAATCCTGACCCATCAGCAATACGATTGAGAAACGTTGACTTTCACCCGGTTCCAGTGAAAATGGTCCCGATCCGTAAATAAAAACATTATCCGATTCCTGTTCGATGGTGGGATGCCGGGTCGGTCGGACGTTGGTTTGGTTCTGACATTTTATCCCACATCAGTTCATCATTGCGCGGTTCGTTATTTCCGCCATAAAGTAAGAGCGTTAAAACTGGTCAATCCGAGTTGATCTGATTCCGCGATATCCAGAAAGCCAAAATTAGGTTCACCGCTCCAGAAGCGCATGCCGTTCTAGCCGGGCGGGGCAGTCGGTTCGCCAATATCCAGAATGCTGTTCCCATTTAGATCGAGATAAAACAATTGATTTGGCTTGCCATCTTTTTCGCCGAAATCGCCTGTATTGGCAATGCCATCGATACCGACATCATCAAATTCTTCCGACCAGTCGCCATCTTCATCACCGGACCAGTGTAATTTTGGGTCATCATAGATACCAACCGGGCCGAATACCAGAAATCCGGCATCATTTAGTCTGACTTTCATCAAGCAAGACCATCATTATCATTATCCTGATTATCGGTCGCAATACCCGGGCTTTCCAAAAACGATAGCCAAAATATCCGGGACGTTTCCCACCATCGCCGATCCCGTTATTATCCCAGGCGTACAGCATATTTCGGGTGTTAAACGGAAAGTCTTCGTTAAAGGCAGAAATAAATCCACCATTGTCATCGGCAAAATCATTCGGACCGCCCACATGCGGATCACCAAACATGCCCAGAAAAACTTTATCCAGTGTTTTGGGACTGACATTGGTAATCGTATAGACCAGAAAAATCAGATCTTCTGCCAGCGGATTGTTGAACTGAAAAATGCGCACCTGCAGTTCCAGTCCAAGACCACGCTTGGTTGAATCGTCGGGGAAAGGATAATAGTCGAATTCGGCATTATCGAGATCGTCCATGAGATAAAAAACTTCCTCATCCGGTGTTGTGGCATCATCGCCCAGAAATGCCGGCCAGACATAGCGGCCGAGGGTCTCATTATACCAGTTTTCAGGCCAGCTGTCCGGTTTGCCATCCTCATCACTGTCAAGATCCGAGAATGTAGCGACTTCGTTTGATCGCGGTGTCTGAAAAGCCCAGTTTTGGTTCCCAGCCCCAGCGCTCGGCTGTACCGGGTTCAAATTCACCACCAGAACCGGAAAAAAACCCATCACTCACGATATGGAGCGTATCGCCATTTGCACCAAATACCTCAGCGCCGACCAACGGTCCAAATTCATAAGGCATATCCGAGTCCGCTCGGTCCTCTCGGCCAGACCAGGTCAGCATTTGAATTATCAGCATTCGGTGTCGAAATTGATCCCTGATTGGTCAGCAGAATACGGATTTGATTCCCTTCAATGATTGTTTCCTTAAGTACATCATGACGCTGATCTTCCTGGAGGGCTTTCATCAGTGCATCGCTATGCCTCGCAAACTCAAGTCGAGCGTTCCTGCGTGAGAGATGCTTGTAATCAACATGTGATGAAGACTCATCCTGGGCATATACGTTTTCGAGATACGGTTAGAAATCCAAATATGATCAGAAAAATTGAAGCAAATACGGTGTTTCTCATAAAATCTACCAATATTTTAATTGATTTTCGGCTATCATTTATATGCATTGTAATCATCCGTGCTCCCTCTTAGAAACCAAAGGTCATACCGACAAAAATTTCCCGCGGTCTGCTCAGCCAGTCCTCACGCTGATAAAAATCATCCAGGAACGTTTCCGGAAAAAAGTCATCGGGATTTCTTCTGATGGTACGTCTCAGATTATTAAAAAGACCGGGATTCAATGTCTCATCCAGATTGGACAACGAACTACCGGTATTAGTATGTACAAAAATTTCGTTTTGAGTATCTAGTAGATTCTCAACCTGAAGAAATACAGACCAGTGTGTATCAAAGAAGGTAAAGAATTTTTCCATACGTATCTTTACATTCGTGACCAGGGGCGACGATCGCTGTTTTGTTCGAATTGGATGGGCTGGATCGAAGAAGGCACACTGGGGTATAGGGGGTTCCGTTACTAATCTCACCGATTAAACTTGGCGAGCCAGTCATCCGTTTTATTGAGCGTAATGGTGGCATTTATCGTATGCGTGCGGTCAAAATCAAGCGGAACCAGTTTCTGAGCTGTTGACCGTCCTGTTCTGGTATCAACCGCCAAATCCACCGCGTCGGTATAGGATCCCTCCCCGACCTGAAAGGTATAGTCCAGAGTGGCCGAGAATATCCCGCCCGGTGATTTTCTTTTTACAAAGGACGCGGTAAATCCTTTTACATTGGCATACCCGATATTTGTATAAACATTAAATTCCTTGTCAATGGCCACTTCGCCGGAGACGATACGACGGTCATCGATCAGATCACTTACATCCTTGTAAAATATGGTCAGATCCATTTTTATATCATCGGTGAACTGTTGTTGTAAACCCAGTTCATACTGATCACTGCGTTCGGGATTGAGATTGGCATTACCAAAAGTCGGTGTTGTGATAAAATTATAATCCACAAAACGGGGATTGCGATAGATGTCAAAAAAGGTCGGGTACTGGTAGAAAATACCGTAGGAAAATCGAATGATACCCTGCGACGTGATCGGAAAACTTAAACTGATACGGGGCATAACACGGTGTTTCGGTTTGGACCATACGAGGACAGCCGGATCATCGACCCCGGAATCTACTGTACCTGCCAGGTCCGGGTTATACTCTGCCCGTGTATGAAGATATTCGTAACGAAGTCCGGCATTCACGATAAATTGATCCGCCAGTTCAATTTTGTCCAGAAAATACAGGGCACCCTGTACCGGATCTCGTGTGTATTTTTGGAAATCGGTATATTGTGGATTAACCTCCGGATCCGGGATGACAAATCGCAACAGATTTGTATTCGGGATTGGTTCAAAAAGAAACGTAAATGATTCATAATCCAGATGATGCAGCATCATCTCGCCACCAAATTTGAGCTCATGATTCCGCAGGATCTGGCTGATCACATCAATTTTTCCGATGTATGACCGGCTCTTCTGTTCCGTTCGACCCAGATCTGTGCCACCGGCCAGGTAGGTATCCGTAGGTGGTATGATCATATTGGTAAGTTCGTTTCCAACGCTCGGAACATATCTGGGATCAAACCGGTCTTCATAAACGGCGGTGAGTGATTTGTTGTAATTGATCCCGAACTTAACTGTATAGAAGGTCGTTTTGCTTATGGAATGACTCAGACTGACCGAATTACTGATATTATCAGAAAAAGTTTTTGGCCGTCCATCGGGCGTGAACCGGAACTGTCTGAAATTTCCTGAACTGTACCGCTCCCCCGTGTCATAGATCAAATCATATGAAACCTTGACCATCGGTGAAGGTTTCCATGTGAGTTTTCCGGTAATGTTGATATTGTCCCGGGTTACCATTGGCACCGCCGCCCGGTCACCGTTTGCGCCTGCATTGTCCGGATCGGCTGTGACCGCAATGGTGTTGTTCGGGCCACCCTGAAAGGTGTATCCGAAAGGGTCAATCAAAATTCTGTCACCATCCAATAACATTAAGTCATTTGTATTGTAGACACGGATACCATAGAGATGTCCCTTATCATTCTGCCATACACCGGACGTAAAGAAGGTAAGTTTATCACCTGACAAAGGTATTGGGCCACCCACCGTCCATTCTAGTCTCCGGTTATTGAACGGATCGATATCATCGATATTATAGAAGGTCTCCGAATGGCTGCTGATATTATCCCCGATCCAGGCGCGCACGCTGCCGGTATAATCAGAACCGCCATCTTTGGTCACGAAATTTATTACCCCACTTAAGGCATTCCCGTACTCGGCACTAAACGTTCCGGCGGAAACCGATACTTCCTCGATCGCATTCACTGCGAGTCCAACACCCTGCGAATTATTGAACGGATTGTTGATCGAGAGTCCGTTTACCTGATAGGCGATTTCGTTCGACCGGCCACCTCTGATATGCAGGGCACCATTGTTATCGACGACCACACCCGCTTGCAGCGCAATGACCTGATTTATTTGCTGAACGGGTAATTGATTGATCACCTCGGCGGTGACGGCCACCTGTGTATTCGTGAGGTCCGTACGAACGAGCGGGTTACGTTCACCAAAAACCTCCACCGTCTCCATTTCAAGCAGGGTGGTCGATAAACTCTGCTCAACCCGGGTTGTGAAATCGACATTCACCCGAACTTCTTTTACCGTAACGGTTTGGTAACCGACATAACTAATATTAACTGAATATAATCCGGGCGGTACATTCAGGATCACAAACATGCCGTCAAGATCGGTACTGGCCCCAAGGGTTGTACCTTCGAGAATAACATTCACCCCTGCCAGCGGTTCTCCGGTGTCCGCATCGGTTATAATGCCGGCAATTTTACCGGTGGTACCGGCCATAAGAAGTTGAAAGAAAAGAAGGAAGAACAATACAAATGCAAGTAGAAATTTACTCATAGCTGACGGGCTCCGCATTGAATTGACTTAAACTCAATTAAACACAAGTCGGTATTGGTGATAAAAACCAGGGATATTTTACTGATGTATCTATTGAATACTGAAATTGATCGAAACGGATTGAATCAAAACATGATAACTGTACAAGGTACAGCTATTCCAAACACAAATTGAAATTCAAATAATCCACACATACCAGAAAAAATGAATTTTCAGTTCCGGTTTGTTCACCGAATATACAATCTATATTGCTTTTGCACAAGAACTCAGGGTGACTAAAATCACATTCACAAATAAAAAATTTTCGCTTCCCTGAAAATACTAAATCATTTTAACAAATCTGGATTAACCGCGTTTCGAATTGCGTTTGTCTGGGTATCGAATGTTTTGATCTAAATATCATAAAAATTTAAAAACATTAGAAATTAGACGAAACTTCTCATAAATTTAATGGTTAACTAAATTTTATGTTATTTTGGTTTTAAATCAATAAAAAAATCATTTAACGCTAACATCAAATGGAGGGATACCGATGGTCTTTTGGACAAAACATTTTACATTATTTATGATCATGCTTTTATTGTTTGCTTCAGCCGTATTTTCCCAGGGTCCGGCTGATGGTGAAAATGATTATCGCCTAGCAGCAGTCAACCGGGTTATCTGGGGACCGGACACGATAACATCTGACGCCGGACGCGGGGTTTGGGTCGCGGATAATCCTGACCTGGACAATGACGGTAAACCCGAAATTATTGTAACCGAATATACCAAGGGCGGCCGGGTGTTCGTTTTTGAGGTAGTCGGCAATGACAGAATTGAGTATGTCTGGTCCTCAAAAAAACTGGCCACAGGCGGAGGGGGTGGATCCACTCCGCGCACTGTTACCGTAGGTGATTTTGACAATAACGGAAAACAGGAAATCATTTTTCCGGTTGGCTATACCGCCACCGATTCGGCAGAATTTGCCATGCGTGGTTTGTATTTCTACGAATGGACCGGCAATGATGATGATTATGGTACCGAACCGACCTATAAGCTATCATTCGAAACCATAGATCCGGCATTCACCAGCGTAAACGCCGGTAGAACTGAAAGCGGCTTGCGTTGCCAGGATATTGATGGTGATGGAAGAAACGAACTGATTTTTCCGCCCCGTGCTTTTGATTTTGGTGTCGCTAAACTATATATCATGCAGGTGACTTCCGGATCGCTGTCCGATAGTACAGCGGTAATCGAGAATGAATATGTCTATTCAGACATGGTCCTCGTTGAGGGCCTCCCAGGTACAGACGGATATGTACCTGTCGGTTCTGAAATTGGCGACGTGGACGGGGATGGCCTTGATGAAATTATCGTAGCCGGCTGGCAAAACATCGGCGCAGGTGCGGCTGTCGGGTTCATCCAGATCGATGGTGAAGACACATACACCCCCGGTAGTATTGTCAGGCTGGCAGATTTCAGTGCTTTTGTCGTTAAGGCAAATCCGCTGTTCGCTACCGTAAATGATCAACCGGTTATCTATCTCCACGGTACCAACTCCGGCACCTCTTCAAGCCGGTTGTGGATTATGGAAGGTATCGTTTCCGATCAATTTGTGTCGGAGGCCAATTTATCCGAACTGTTTGTTGACGTCGGTTACTGGAGTGCCTGGGATATGGGTGATCAGGATCATCCTACAGAGTCTGCCGGCGATGGCCTGGATCTATATCTGTATGGCGGCAGTGGTCGGGTGCTCGATATTGAATATAATGGCAGCGGTGATGTTACCAGCCCGAACAGTTATACGAGAAAAACGATTTACAATCTCGCTACCCAGTACGATAGCCTCGGTGGATTATTCAACGATATTTTTACCTATCCCGGTATGGACCTGGACCGTGATGGCAAACGCGATGTTGTAGCATCCTATAAAGGATCTGCTGACGATGCCCTCTTCGGGCAAAGCCTGGCTAAAAACGGTTTTCATGCATTCATGTTCGAATGGGGCGATTCATTGAAGTCGACCAACCTTGACTCCACCCTCACGGGGCTGGAATTAAAACCGCTGACCGTGATCACTCCGGATGACTACCGGCTGGAGCAAAACTACCCGAATCCGTTCAATCCAACGACGACGATAGATTTTACGCTGCCGGTAAACAAAAAGATCAGTCTGAAGATTTATAATATGCTCGGACAGGAAATTCGCACATTGATCGATCAGGCGGCCTACGGCAGCGGGTCCCATTCTGTTACCTGGGATGGTATGGACAACAGCGGCAGTGCCGTGGCCAGCGGAACCTATATCTATAAACTTATTTATGGCAGTTTCTCACAGTCCAAACGAATGACACTGGTACGTTAGTATTTTTCTGAGCGGTGCCTGAAATCTTTGCTTGCATTTCAGGCACTTTTTTTTATGCTTTCACTTGAATAAAAATTCATCGTATAGCCAAACAAAAGGAGAAATTTATGCGTATTTCGTTACCAAAACTCTGTCTTATCTTTCTATTTTCTTTAACATTTGTATTTGCCCAAACCAATGAATGGGTTACAGATTATGCCACCTTTGATGATAGTGATAACGGAACCGGATATCAGACCTCCAGTGTCGGTGTGATCGGACCTAACCGGTTTGTTGCCCTTGTAACTGAAACGCCGGCTGATCTGACTCCGGAGAATCTCTTTAATCCTTCCAGTTGCTATCTGGTCGGTTACTGGGATGCCGATTCCGGATCGGGACGGGTTCTTTCCCCAATTAATGGTTCTCAGACAATACCGGAATATAACAGTTCGGGCCAGTTCACTTCATGGGAATATGTCCTTGATCAGGTCACCCTAAAAGGAGCCTGGCAACTGGCCGCCGACAATAACGGATTTGTATATGTTGCTAACAACGATGAATCTCACAACATTCTCGTTTTTGAATTGACCGCCGATGGACTGGTTGCCAGCCCCAATCGCATGGAAACCGGGTCAGAAATAATCTACGCAATCGAGGTAGACACCGCCGGTTATGTATACGTACTCGATTATGAAGGAACGGACAACAAGACCGACGAACTTAAAGTATTTGCCGGAATCGATGCACCAAATACGACCTGGGGAGAGTTTAACGGTCATAATGACACCCCGGTTACCACGCTTGATTTACCTCCCGGTATCTACCAGGGGCTGACGGTGAGTGGCGACGGAACCGCGCTGTATGTCGGTGTTTCCAGTGAGAGAAGTGTCATGAGATATACGGGAGATCCGACTACCGGGTATACTCAGGATGATAATTTTGCCTTTGCTCTGGCCGAAGACGATACGGTCGGCAACGGCGGTAGCGGTACCCCCACCGTTTTGGGACTGGCCTACATGGATGATCCGCCTCTGGTTTATGCCGTAGCCGATACATTTCTGGGAATCGGTGCCACAGGAGGTTATTCCTACGGTCGTATCTATGTACTGGATGCTCAATGGGGAAGCGTAAATGATACAATCGATATTGCGGAATGGAATTTGTTAATATCGGGTGCTTACGACACTGGATCAGGCAACGGACGGGTCGGTGGCTATACCTCGGTCACCGATGTAGATGTCGAATCCGAGGAAGATGCGGTCTATACCCAGAGTTATTACGGTTGGGCCGTTGAAAAGTGGATTTTTGACGGAGACCTGGGAAGTATCGTTAATTCGGTTGAACAGATCAGCGAATATATACCTGAAAATTTTGAACTCAAACAGAACTACCCCAACCCCTTTAATCCGAATACGATCATTGAATTTGAACTGACAAAAAGAGAATTTGTAACCCTGGAAATTTATAATGCCCTCGGACAGCGGGTATCCACATTGATTTCGGGCTCTATGACCCCCGGATCATATAAAGTTGATTTTGATGCCGGTAAATTACCCAGCGGTATCTATTTTTATCAACTAACCGCCGGCAGTATGAAATCGGTCAGAAAAATGATACTTACCCGATAAGATTCCGTATCGAACGGGGCTGGGTTCTCATATAAAGGGAACAAAGCCCCGTTTTTGTATTAGATCCTTACTTTAAACACCTGTTTTAATACGCAAATAAATCATTCATTCAGTCCCATGAAAAATATCCTTATTCTTATTGCCATATTAATTTTTTCCACGCCACTCTGGTCACAATCTGATTTAACCGGTGTATATGATCCTGATATTGCACGGCTACTCAATCTGGTTTCCCAGGATAGTATAAAAATGCATATAGAAAATCTGGCAGATGCCGGCGGTTATCAATCCCGGGTATCATTTACTGCGGGAAATGAATGGGCAGCTAATTATATCGCAAATACACTTGCCCGCTATCTGGGCAATGAACGGGTGCAATTTGAACCCTTTTATGTTTTCGGTGCTACCGCACCGTATGATACCATCCAGTTGGTCAACGTTATCGGTACAATAAAAGGAAGTATTGATTCGACGGTTTATTTTGTAATCGGTGGTCATTTTGATACCACCGCCAACCGGGATAAAACGCTTGTATGGGAAATCGATTGGATGAACGCTAAAGCACCGGGTGCCGATGATAATGCAAGCGGTGTTGCCGCCATGCTGGAGATTGCCCGTGTTCTTGCAGATCCTGCAAACAATTTTACGCCACCCGCTACGATTAAGTTTATCGCCTTTGGGGCTGAGGAAAGTCATCCGGTGTACGGGAATGGACATCAGGGAAGTGGAAAATTCGTTCTCCATGCGTTTCAGAAAAAGGACTATATTGCCGGCACCTTTATTCTGGATATGTTTGGATTTAATGATACCGGTAATAATTATTTCAATATCGTATCAAATACTAACTCGGTGGAATTAGGACAAGTCATGCTGGAAGCAAGGGATATATACCAGATCGGGATCAATTCCAACGCTGAACCGTTTCCCTATGCCACATATTCCGATCACGATCGCTTCTGGGCCTATAATTACAAAGCTATTCTCCTGATCGAGAATGCACCCCCCTGGGAAAACAATTTACCCTGGTACAACCTGAATCCGTTTTACCACTACCAATCAGATACACCGGAAAAAGTGAATTATCAACAGGTCACAAAGATCACCCGATTGACCCTGGCCGCTCTGGTGACCATGGTCGATCAGGTTACGGCCATTCAACCAATCGCTGAAGGTTTTTCAAGAAACCGTGATTTCGGACTCCTCAAAAATTACCCCAATCCCTTTAATGCAACAACCACGATCGAATACAGGGTAGATCAAGCGGGTCGGGTTGTCCTGGAAATCTACGACATTCAGGGCAGGATGGTCTCGACTCTGGTAAACCAATCTATGCCACCCGGCACATATACACATCGATGGCTGGCTTCTGACCAGAATGGTTTTTTAACCCCAACGGGCATTTATTTTGTCACATTACGATTAAATGATCAAATTTCGTCGAAGAAAATAATGTTGATGAAATAGTGTTCTGAAATATTTGAAGACGTATATTTTCCCGGATGACCGGGTAAATTGTAAGCGGAATCCGGGCGGAGAAGAAATCAGACCTTATCCAGCATCATTAAAACCTCGGTATTCGTTTTTGTAGCCTGCACCAATTTTAATAAACCCTGCATGGCTTCTTTTGGATCATATTGCATCAGCCATCGACGCATCTTTGCCAGCTGATCGATTTCCTCGGCGCTATACAGTAATTCCTCTTTTCGGGTGCCGCTGGCAAGCAGATTTATTGCCGGAAAAATCCGGGCTTCGGCCAGTGTGCGGTCAAGCACGATTTCGCTGTTGCCGGTGCTCTTAAACTCCTCAAAGATAAAATTATCCATCCGGGAGCCGGTATCGACCTGCGCGGTCGCAATGACTGTCACCGATCCGCCGTTTTCCGCGTTTCGGGCAAGACCAAAAAAGCGTCTTGGAATTTCCATTGCCCGGGCATCCAGTCCGCCGGTCATTGTTCTCCCGGAACTTTTACCGTGGCGGTTGAAAGCCCGCGCCAGCCGGGTGATACTGTCGACCAAAACAATAACATCGCGGCCACTCTCCAGCTCACACCGGATGTGCGCCAGGGTAAGTTCAGCCAGGTTGACATGCGAATCCATATCTTGGTCACTCGAGCTGGACAAAACCTCGGCGGGTACCTGGCGGCGGAAATGTGTGACCTCTTCCGGTCGCTCATCGATGAGCAGCACAATAATCCGGCAGTCAGGTTCGGTCTGATGAATGGCGACAGCCATTTCTTCCAGCAATTGTGTCTTTCCGGATTTTGGTGGCGCAACGATCAGGCCACGCGTTCCTTTGCCGATCGGTGCGATCATCTCAATGATCCGCATGGATTTATTGCCGCCCGCTCCCAGCCTGATCCTTGCTCTGGGATCAATGGCTGACAGACGGTCAAATCTGATCCGCAATTTGAATTCAGCGGGTGGCAATCCGCAAATTTTTTCGACCGTATCGAGCTGCCAACCCTTGGGACTGCTTTTCACGGTACCTTCGACACCGGCTCCGTCCACCAATCCAAAGCCACGTATTAAATTAGGTGAAACCCAGGGGTTATTTGCTTCCGGCCGGTAAGAATTTTCAGGATTTCTTAAGAATCCACCGCCCCGGGGAAGACATTTTAAAACGCCAAAATATTTTTCAGACATAACTTTTCGGTAACCGTATATTTTAATTGTTCAATATTAAATAAAATTCCAATTTCCAAGTTTCAAATTCCTCCAAAGGATTCCTTCGAAGAAACAAATCCCAAATTACCGTCGACAATATACTACGCTATACGCTAAAGAAATATCGGCAGGTCCAAATGATCTAAATGATTTTTATAAATCTAATAGCAGATAATAAAATCATCAATAGACTCTCTGGAATTTGCATGAGATAATTATTAAAGATTGGTGCGTTGCCGGTCGGAAGTTCTTCTGTGACACCCGGCAGGAAAATAAAATGTATCAGGGGTCTTTTTTATCCTTTTACCCATCATGCGGATTTAAAAACTATTTCATGGAATAGAGACCAAGTTTATTGCCTTCTGTATGCGGGAAATGAGCAAAATAGCCATGTTCTGCTGAAATTCTTGTTTTTGGCAATAAGACCTTTCCGCCGTTTGGCTCCACTCGATTAAGGACGGTATTAAGATTGTTTCCGCCATTAAGATAGACCAGTGTACCTTCAGCAGAATGGGTGCAGCTGTTCTATTAGATCTGCCTCATTGACGTTCCCTGTTTACGTATTAATGAAAATGTGCGGTCGATTATTCCCGTAATCATGGGGCAAAATATAAGCAAAGTGGTGTTGTCTTCTAAATTTAATTGATCATTTTAATTTATTTAAGTTTTTTTAACTCTACCCTTGACATAGCATTAATTTATTACGTATTTTGTCCACTCTTTTTAATTAATTAATGTATTTATCTCATTCTATTTAACAAAATAAGGTGAGTATATGTATCGTATTTTGTTTATACTTCTCTTGTTTATTTTAGCCCCACAAATGGTCTGGGCCGGTGAAGGTGATCATTTCGACGCGCTCGGCACACTCTGGGTTTTGCTTTCCGGATTTCTGGTCTTTTTTATGCAGGCCGGGTTTGGCATGCTCGAAGCCGGGCTGATCCGGGCAAAAAACGCAGCCAATATCCTGATGAAAAACCTTCTCGATTTCTGTATCGCATCATTGGGATTTTTTATTTTTGGTTATGCCATTATGTTTGGGGGAACAGACGCGCTGTTCGGTACCACCGGTTGGTTCCTTCTCGGTGCCGAATCCATTCCGGGGATCCCGTTGCATGCCTTCTGGTTTTTCCAGGCCGCTTTTTGCGGTGCGGCGGCAACGATTGTTGCCGGCGGAGTGGCTGAGCGGATGAAATTTACCGCTTACTTATTTTATTCGTTCATCATTTCAGCCTTTATATATCCGGTTATCGGGCACTGGATCTGGGGTGGCGGCTGGCTGGCCGGACTGCAATATCATGATTTTGCCGGATCCAGTGTCGTGCATCTTACCGGTGGCTCGGCGGCATTGATCGGCACACTTCTGATCAAACCGCGGATCGGAAAATTTAACAGTGACGGTGCACCGAATTTTATTGCCGGACATAATATTCCGTTGGTCACCCTCGGCGTCTTCATCCTGTGGTTCGGCTGGTTTGGTTTCAATCCGGGTTCCACACTGGGTTTTGCCGACCCGGTACAGGTCGCCCGCATCACCATCAACACCAGTCTGGCCGCCGCCAGCGGGGTCATAGCTGCCATGATCACCATCTGGGCAAAATTTGGTAAACCGGACCTGGCCCTCACACTCAACGGTGCCCTGGCCGGCCTCGTGGCAATCACCGCTCCCTGTGCCGTGGTTACTCCGATCAGCGCAATATTCATCGGCGCCATCGGTGGTATACTGTGTATTTTTTGTGTGATCTGGTTGGATCGTCTGAGAATTGACGATCCGGTAGGCGCCTTTCCGGTACATGGATTAAACGGCTTATGGGGTACCCTTGCCGTGGGTATTTTCGGCCAGACGACCCTGGGCGCACCGCGTGACGGGCTGTTTTATGGCGGCGGTGTTCTGCAGCTGGCAATACAGGCGCTCGGCGCTTTATCTGTGGCCCTATTTGTGGCTGGTTCGATGTGGATTGTTTTTAAAACCATCGATGCCCTTGTCGGTCTGAGGGTATCTGAAAAAGAAGAATTGCAGGGACTGGATATCGGTGAACACGGCATGGAATCCTACAGCGGATTCCAGATCTTCACCACCGAGTGATCCGATATGCGTAACAATTCAATGAAAAACCACAGAAGGACACGGAGCCCACAAATATCAAACGATAAGTACCTGTATTATACTTTATATGATTGCGTTTTTTTCCATGTAGATCCGTGGTTCATTTTAAGGTAAAGGAACAAGAGGTATATTATGAAATTGATCACCGCTATTATCCGGCCGCACCAGCTGCCGGCTGTAAAACAAAGATTATACGATTCACAGGTATACAAGATTACCGTCAGTAATGTCCTTGGCTGTGGCGAGGAAAAAGGATATCATGAGACCTATCGGGGCGTGGACCAGGAGGTAACCCTGCTTAAAAAAGTCCGGCTGGAGATCGCGGTAAATGAGGATTATGTTGAAAAAACGGTCGAAGCGATCATCAGCGCGGCACGTACAAACGAAGTCGGTGATGGCAAGATCTTCATCACTCCGCTGGAAGACTGCATACGGATTCGCACGGGTGAACGGGGACAAAGAGCAATCGGTTAAATAAATCGGAGAAAATATGCGCTATTCAAACAACAGGCCCGTAACCATCCGGGATATTTACAGCACGATCAAAGAGCAGGACATAAAATTTGTTGATCTTAAATTTGCCGATCTGCTCGGCAGCCTCCAGCACATTACGTTTCCAATCGAGGTTCTGGAAGAGGATATGTTTATTCATGGTGTGCCCTTCGACGGATCATCCATCCGGGGTTTTCAGCGGATACATGAGAGTGATATGCTGATTAAACCGGAGCCATCCTCTATGTTTATCGATCCGTTTATGGACGATCCGACCATTTCATTTTTGTGTAATATTAAGGATCCCGTTTCGCAAAAGATCTACTCCCGTGACACCCGGGCTGTCGCCCAGCGTGCCGAATTGTATCTGGAGACTTCCCGTCTGGCGGAAGTTGCTTATATCGGGCCAGAACTCGAGTTTTTCATCTTCGATGATGTCCGCTTTGATCAAAACGTGAATGAAGGATACTACCATCTTGACTCGGTTGAAGGGGCCTGGAACAGCGGCAGAAATCATGAGCCCAATCTCGGATACCGTCCGCGTCAAAAAGGGGGCTATTTCCCTGCTCCACCGGTTGATAGTTACCAGAATCTCAGATCGAAAATGGTCACCGTTCTGAGATCGGTGGGTGTCGAAGCCGAGGTCCATCATCATGAAGTCGCTTCCGGCGGTCAATCTGAAATCGGTATCACCCATAACACGATGGTCCTCATGGGAGACCGGGCTTTGAAATATAAATATGTCATCAAGAATGTGGCCTGGCGCTATAAGAAAACGGTGACCTTTATGCCCAAGCCGCTTTTTCAGGACAACGGATCCGGCATGCACGTTCATGTCAGCCTTTGGAAAGAAAATGAAAATCTGTTCTATCAGGCCGGCAATTATGCGGATCTGAGTGAAATGGCCCTGTATTTTATCGGAGGCCTTTTGCATCATGCCCCGGCGTTATGTGCTTTCTGTGCTCCGACGACCAACTCCTACCGCCGGCTTGTGCCCGGATATGAGGCACCGATAAATCTGTTATTTTCTCAACGGAACCGCAGCGCCTGTGTGCGCATTCCAATGACCAACAGCCGTAAAGCCAAGCGGGTTGAATTCCGTACACCGGATCCATCCTGTAACCCATATCTCGCCTTCGCATCGATCCTGATGGCGGGCATCGATGGTATCGAACGGCGCATTACACCACCACCTGCCCTCGATCAGGATATCTATCATTTGCCGGAAGAGCAGGCAAAGCTGATCCGGAATACACCCGGTTCACTCGATGAAGCCATCGATGCACTTGAGCGGGACCACGAATTTCTGTTAAAGGGTGATGTCTTTACCGAAGATCTGATAACAATTTATATCGACTATAAACGGGCAAACGAGGTGGATTATATGCGCTTGCGTCCCCACCCCGGCGAATTTGCCCTGTACTACGACGTTTAAATCGAAGGAGTCATAATATGGCTGATATGATAGGAATCATCATAATCTGTACAATTACCGGCCTTATGTTGCTAATTGTATTTATCAAAGCAAATCTGGTAATCTGCCAGCCTAATGAGGTTGTGATTATTTCAGGTCGGCATCATAAATTGCCGGACGGAAACGAAATTGGATACCGTATTATTCGCGGCGGGCGCGGCTTCAAGATACCCATCATCGAATCAATTAAGCGCATACCACTCACCGCTATTCCGGTCGAAATCAACCTGAATAAAGCCCTGTGCAAAGGAATCATTCCGGTAAATATCGAGTGTCGGGCAAATATCAAAATTGCCGGTGGTCAGGCAGATGGATTGAATAACGCGATTGAACGTTTTCTCGGAAAAAACCTGAACGAGGTGGCCCAGATTGCCAAACAGACCATTGAGGGTAGTCTGCGGGGTGTATTGGCAACGGTTACACCGGAAGAGGCAAACAGTGAACGCCTTAAATTGGCGGAGAAGGTTATCGAGGATGCACGCAGTGACTTAAAAAAGCTTGGTATTTTGCTGGATTTTTTTAAAATTCAAACCATCTATGATGATCACGGTTATCTCGAAGCCATCGGTCGCAAAAAAAACGCAGATATACTGAAAGACGCCAAAATCGCCGAAGCCACAGCCGAAGCCGAGGCAAGTAAAATATCTTCCGAACAGCTCCGTATTGCACGGGTAGCCGAGGCAAAGGCACAGGAAGAGATAATCCAGGCAGAAAATAAACTGGCGGTACACCGAGCTGAGCTCGCTCTGAAATCCAACCGGGCCGAAGAACGGGCAAAGATCGCACGGGAAATAGCCAGGGTGGAAGAAGAGAACCAAATGCAACTGAAGCGAATCGACCTGAATCGTAAAAAGTATGAGGCAGATGTAATTATTCCGGCGCAGGCTGAAAAAGAAGCCTCCGAACTTAAGTCAGTCGGTGAGGCCTCCCGGATTCTGGAAAACGGTAAAGCAACCGCCGAGGCCATCCGCATGATGCAGGAGCAATGGCAGGAAGGCAAGACAAAGGATCTGTTTTATCTGCAAATGTTTCCCGAATTACTCGATAAGGTAACCCGTGTGGTCGCGGATAATCTGCATATTGAAAAAGTAACTGTGATCGACTCAGGAAACGGAAACGGATTACCCGCCCATGTCAAGAATGTTACCAATTCGGCGATATCGATTATCGAGCAACTTAAGACTGCGACAGGTCTGGATTTAGCGGATCTGCTTAATAATTCTTTTGGTGCAGGCAAAGATAAAAGATCAGACATAAAAAAGGAGTTTGCATAATGCATGGCGACCAGCTGGATGAGATAGATCTGAAAATCCTTGAAATTCTTCAGGCCAATGCCCGGATAAAACGGGGCGTACTGGCTGAACAGGTTAATCTTTCTATCCCGGCGGTCAGTGAACGTATGCACAAACTCGAAGAACATAAATATATCAGCGGTTATCACGCGGTAATCAATAACCGGAAGATCGGACTTGAGATTACCGCGTATATTTTTCTGGTCTCTGAATCATCGGTTCACTATCAACAGGTGGTGGACCTGGCGGTGGCAAAATCCGAAGTTCTCGAGTGCCACGCAATCACCGGCAGCGGTTCACATCTGATCAAGATCCGGGTGGCAGACATGATCGCACTGGAAAAACTGCTCGCGGAGGTCCAGGCCTGGCCGGGAATTAAAAATACCACTACCGACATCGTTCTTTCCACGGCCAAGGAAACCACGCAGTTATCGCTGCAGCACCTCTCAAAATAAATCAAACCTCTATATTTTTATTTTTAACCGGGAATTTGCTGCATCAAACAAAATTATTGGAATGAATCCGGCCATGATCAGGGTTAAATGATGATGTGTGGGTAATGTGGCCAAAAAATAATCCGTAATATAATATAGAGTAATACAATGAAGATAGAAATATTGGGATCCGGCGTCTTAGGAAAAACACTTGCCGCCGGATTTATCAAGCATGGATTTCAGGTTATGGCGGGATCCCGCGATCCGAATAAAATTTCATTCTGGAAAACTGAGATTAGCAACAATTTGCAGACTGGAACGTTCTCATAAACGGCTTCTTTTGGAGAGGTTGTGGTACTCGCCACCAAAGGCACCGCGGCGGAAGAAGCGCTAAATTTGGCGACCAGATTGATCATTTTTTAGAATGTTGAATATTTTTTTGTGTTTCTTTATTTATTCTGTAATTTCAACTTTTAACTAAAATTTTTCTAAAACGGAGGTAAAACATGCAGCAGCTCAGGATAAAGTTGTCACTATTCACTACACTTTGACCGATAAAGACGGCGAAATTCTTGACAGTTCGGAAGGACAGGAACCGCTTTCATACCTGCACGGACGGGGCAATATCATAATCGGTTTGGAAAAAGCACTGGAAGGGAAACAGGCGGGAGAAAAACTGCAGGTAACCGTGGCCCCGGAAGAAGCCTACGGTATAAAAAATGAAACCCTGAAACTGCAAATTCCCCGAACTGCATTCAAAGATGTGGATGAGCTTGAACCGGGCATGCGATTTCAGGTTCAGGGCGACGAAGGGGTTCAGATCGTCACAGTAACCGATGTCGGTGAAAATGAGGTCACCGTTGATGGAAATCACCCTCTGGCTGGTGAGGCGCTGACTTTTGATGTGGAAGTCACCGAAATTCGCGATGCCACCTCGGAAGAACTTTCACACGGTCATGTTCATGGTCCCGGTGGTCACCATCACTAATTTCGGGCAGTCAACTCATTCCAGCGGCTGCCAATCAAAAATACAAATCCGGTCATGGCCTAACCGCGGTTCACATATCAAAAATCCCGCGTATTATTTATACCGATTAACATTCGATTGATCACAATTGCATATATTTGGAAAGGTGGGGTTGTGGCGCACGACCCCACCCGGTTGTTGTCATCCCGTCGATTCCGTTCGACCTTTATTTGAGGATTTTAAAGCCTTCTCAATTCCGGCACCAAAAAACTCCCGATTCGCCATCTGCCTGAAAAATTGTGAAACCTTCATCGCAACAACAAACAGAACAAAAAGCAGGCTGCTCCATTTTGTTGTTTGATGTTGCATTTTACCAACCTCCCTTTCTGGTACGTAAACGTCTGTATAATAATTACATGGTTCAAACCGTCAATGCTGCAATGAAATTGGCAGGTATGGTGCAATTTGAAGGGTTTTATTTTCCAGCCAGAAACCGGTCTATTTTCGATTTAATCAATAATTTTGCGATCACAGGGAGATTCAGTTTGCCGCGCAGGCGGCCGAGTTTTAGGTAGGTATCACGCGTATTTTTAGGGACTTCAGGTTGATCCACAGAGGCTTTCCGAACCAGTTTGAGTGCATCGGTGGGACACGTTGTGACACAAAGGCCGCACCCGATACAGCGATCCTTATTCAGGTGAGCTTTCCCCATTTGGTAGGAGAACGCATAAACCTGACAACGATCAGAACAGACTTCACATCCTTCACAATTTTCCTCGTCAACTTCGGCAAAAAACGGAGACGAGACATACTCTACCGGTCGCGGCATTTTATTGAGCGTTCGCAGAACGCCGCAGCAGCATCCGCAACAGCAACAAATATTTGCAGCGTTCTGAGCATTTCCGGGCTGAAGGACCAGTCCGGTTGCATCCGCTGTTTTAAGAATTTCCAGCGCTTCGTGGCGGGTGATATAACGTCCTATTCCGTTGCGCACATAATAATCTGCGCCACTACCGAATATCAGACAGGCCTCTTCCAGACGATCACACCCCTCCCCTTCCATTTTGCGCTCCCTCCGGCAGATACAGGGAGCAACGGCTATCCGCTTATGCCTATCGACAAGCTCTTCGGCAATTTCATAGGTCATCACCTCATGTGTCGGTTTCAGGCTGCGTTTTACCGGGATGGTGCGCAGCTGAGGTATTTTCCAGGCCTCGTCGATCAGGGCAGGAATATATTCGTTCATTTCCCTGATCAGATCCGGATTTAATTGGGTTACGTGATATTCCCAGATGCCAATAATCATCTGATTTGCCATATAGGTCGTGGGTTTACCTGCCTGCTCAACCGAATAGATCAATCCCTTGCGGGACATATCATCCAGTTTTATTTTGATCCCGGCAGGATCCTGATCCGCCCGCCGCGCGATCACTTTTGCGGTCTCCGGAATGAGCGTGAGATGTAAGGTCAGTCCGGCTTCTTCCGGCGTGAAGAGTTGTCGCAGAATACGAAATTCGGTGCCCTTTTCTGTTCGCGGAAAACCAGCCGGTAAATCATCTAAAAATTTGGCCAGTCTTATATAGACATCTGTGTGATCCATTCCAGCAGTCATATCATGATTCCCTGTACATATATTGGCCGTAAGGAATCGAATATAGGGTATAAGGATCGATTAATACAAATTCTTTTTCTGGGTTTATATACACGTGTGTGGATTTAGAAACCACCTGTCGATTTCATCTTGGAAAACATGATCAGGCTGTACTAACTGCATGCCAAAATACCATTTTACCGGCCATCTTCGGGTAAATTTTCTCCCGATTCCGTGTTGTGATTTTCCTGCCCCCAGCGATCCCGATCATAATCCGGAACCTCACCCCGGTTATGATAATATTCCGGTCCCTCCATATTCTGCATATGATACATATATTCCTGAACCGGAATACTGTTTTGCCAGAAACCTGATATCCTGGCGATCACGATCCCAACCAAAAATACAGCCACGATTGCCAGAGCGAATACCTTCCGGGGTAAAATTTTTCGTTTTGACGGAAGTGCCATATAAAGTGTGTTCTTTACCGGACAAATGTCGACACAGTGCAGGCAGGCATGACATTCATCTGAAATCACCGATCTTGCCTTGTGAACTTTTATCTGAGACGGACAGACCTGGGTACATTTCTCGCAATCGATGCAGGTCTTTATATCACGCCTGACTTTAAAGGGGCTCAACCAGCTCAGAGCGCCGAGGAGAGCGCCATAAGGGCACAAATAACGACACCAGAAGTAGGGTATGGCCAGTGAAAGGCCGACCAGTATCGCGAGAACCCAGAATGTGGTGGCAGACATTTTGGTAAAGAAAAACAGCATTTTTATATCCGCGACCCGGTTGTAGGGGCTATAGATGAATTTTTCAAGATCGATCACATCCATTTGGACCAACACAGCCCATAAAAAGAAAAACAATAGAAAATATTTTACCGTCCGGAAGGGATAATCAAGCCAACGTGGCAAATAAAATTGTCGATCAAAAATTTTTTTATGGATTCCGGAAAGAAATTCCGATAACAATCCAAACGGACATACCCAGGCGCAAAAACCCTTTTTAAGCCATACAGCCATGGCCAGAAAAATCAACAACAAGACCAGGGCGGATGGATGAACGGTGTTGAAGATGCCGGTAACCAGCCAGTACTTCATACTTATCAGAGCACTGATCGGTAGAAAAGCTTCCACGCCCGGCGGTCTCCCAATGGTTGGAATTATTCCTTTGGCAATTTGATCCACAAAAACAGCAAATTCGATTCCAATCCAAATGACAATAAAAACAAATCCAATCTGAATCCACCGTCGGAAAGGTTGTATCTTAAAACCATCTGCTTCTGCAAATTTGATCTTTATTTCGCTGACTATTTTTATTTTCCCCTCCCATCCACATTCCTAATCCCTACCGCCAGAAAGCAGGTTCCCAGCATTTTTTTCCTGTATGATGTTGAGTATGCAGAAACATACCTATCCGGTTTATTTCATTTTCATTGGCATTGCGTTCGATAAACGGAAATAACTGACGCTCTTCAAAGCGGATATGATCATTGAGCTTTTGCGCAAATATCTCCAGATTTTCCTTCAGCTTACTGGTTTCCCGGTTGAGCACGCTTATTCGTTTCTCAAAATCTTTATGGTCCTTCAGCATCCTTGCCAGGAAAAATTTTCCCTCTTCAGACTGCTCAAGGATGGCTGGTAATATTTCTTCTTCCTGCCAGAAATGATGGGTCAAATCCACCTCCCAGGCATGCAACAGGTACAACCTGATTATACCGGCTTTTGTTCGATTCTTCAGCCCCCGATCGATCCGGAAAACAAGAACGAGGCCATCGTGGTGCTCCCAGGATAAAGTTTGAAGGTTGGAATCTCTTTTCATATTTCCCGTTTCCCTTAAGGGCGCCGGATAAAAGTCAGATGCTGATCCGGCTTGTCTACCAGGTTTTTAGAGAAGACCTCATATTTCTGTTTTGTCATTTCATCGATCAATGGAATTGGCTTAAAATTTGTCTTTAAAAGAATTATTTGTCCCGGTTTAATCTCCCGCAACATTACTATGATTGTGTTCAGGGGATGTTCCCCCCGGCTGAGCATTCCCGTACCATCGATAATACCTGCAGGCTGCATACGGATCCAATCGGGTTCCCCCTCAAGCCATGCGGTATCCGTTTTTTTATGTTTTCCGGCTACTTCCATTTCCAGATCTTCCAGTGTTGTATTGTAAATCATATCCCGCAGATCTGCTTTAAACGGCAGCCAGATTTTGTGCATGGGACAGGGATGGTCATCGCAACACGATTCAAATCCCAATATGCAGCGGTCATAATTTTCCAGTCCTTCCACCAATCCAATGATCTGGTACAAATATACAGGCTGGCGGGAGGTGTTTAAACGATAACCACCCTTTTTACCGTGCGCCACCGTTACGAAATCTGCCTGGGTAAGTTTGTTCATCAGCCGACCGAGATATTTATACGGAATATTGAGTAGTTTGTGCAGACGGTTCACAGAATACACGTCTTCGTTGTTGGCAGCCAAAAAGACCATGACGCGGATGGCATATTCTGTTGTCTTTTGAAATCTCATAACCTCTACCCCTGAGTAGAAATATAAAATATTTAAATACTACGTTCAAGTAGTATTTAAAAAATTCCCCCCAGAAGATTTCTCCCCAAAGAAACTTTATAATCTTTGACGAAATTGATTACAAATAAACACGGTAAATTTACTCTTTTCTTTAATATTCTCATACCCCCGTTATGTTATGAAATAATCATAGGTTTAGACTTAATAATACCGAACGACGCTCCCTTTATAGTCTGCGCCTGGATCCCTTATTGCCGTTTGAAGATTTATATTATCAGGGCACCGGAAGTATTATTTTTTCCCCTGCTTAATCTCCCGCGGGATTCGATAAAGATTTTTTGATCGCAGAATACACTCTGCATATTCAGCCTAAAGGCCATATTTTATTTATAATTTCTATTTGAGCACATCGGTGTTTTGAACCGGATTAATTCAGTCTTTTATTTAGTTTAATTAAAAATTACATAGTTCTCCGGCGGACAGCATTTGTTCGCACTGTTAAGAAAGTCACCCTTTACTGTTCGGGCTGTGATCATAGCTGATCATATAAAAACATAAAACATATGAGCAAATACTGATGTTTACACCAATTACCAATCCGTATATTGTCGGCAACCCGATAAAAACAAAAAAGATGTTTTATGGTCGTGAAGATGATTTTGAATTTATCCGTCGTAAACTTGAGAGCGGGAGTCAAAGTTATATTATCGTGCTGTCCGGAGAACGACGAAGCGGAAAGACATCGATACTTTTCCAAATTTTAAACGGGCGTCTCGGGGATAATTTTATTCCCATCCTGATCGATATGCAAACCATGGCCGGCCTAAAAAATGAGGCGGAATTTTTTGAAAAATTTGCCATAGAAACCATCAAAAATCTGGATGAGTCACTTAAACAAAAGCGTTACGACTTCTCTTCAAAAGAGTACAGTCCATACAAGGTCTTCTCCCAGCTACTCGATGATATTCATGCGGTCTATCCACAAAAAAATAAAATATTCCTGATCGATGAGTATGAACTGATCGAAACAAAGAGTCAGGAAGGCAGTCTAAGTCCAAATTTTGTTCCTTTTCTTTCAGGTATTCTCGAGAGTGACAGGCATATTTCATTCATTTTTACCGGCTCAAGAACCCTGCAGGAACGTGGGACCCCCTTCTGGCAAAATCTGTTTGGGAAATCTCTTTTTCGAAACGTCAGTTTCCTGTCTGAACAGGATACCTTTCGGCTGATATCCGAACCGGTTAAGGAATTTATCACATATGATGAAAAGGTCCTCAATTCAATTTATCGGTTGACGTCCGGGCAACCGTTTTACACTCAGATCGTCGGGCAGAATATCGTCGATTTTGTCAATGAGCATGAGCGCACCCAGATTACCCTTGAGGATCTAGAACAGATCGTAAACGAAATTCTGGAAAATCCACTCCCGCAAATGATTTATTTCTGGAACAGCCTGCCGCAAAGTCAGATGCTTATGATGTCTTTACTCGCCGAAATTCTGGAGGATGCCGGGACCGAGATTAAACCCGATGAGATGATCAAAGAGACAAAAAAGAAAAAACTGGGATTGGAACTCGACAGCCAGATAGTAAATACCATTCTCGAATCGCTCTATCATATAAAATATGTCAGTAAAACCAATAATGGCTACAGTTTTCAGATTGACCTGATGCGCCAGTGGATCAAACGTGATCACTCCATCTGGCGGGTAATGAAGGAAGTTGATATTGAATCAATCATGATATCCGAACGCCCAACTTCTTCACTGACCTCGAGTGGTGATAGTAGGATAGAATCCGGCAACGGTGGCAGCATAAAAAAATGGCTTATTCCCCTTGCTGCGATAGCGGTGCTCGGCACGGCAGGCTTGTGGTGGCTGTTATCAGGCACACCGGAAAAAAAACAGCCCGGAGATGATGTGACCGAGCAGGTCATCGGGACATCCAATGCCCCCCAGGAAAATATCGAACAGCTGCCACCTCCCGTTGAAAAACCAACCCAAAAACCGGTTTCCGGTCAAAGCAGTCGATCCATCTCAAACGAACCGGCACAACGCAAGGTGATTACCGAACCTAAAATTACCGAATCCAAAGAAAATGCCGTGCCGGACAGACAAATACTTGAACAAAAAAACGCCATGCTGGAGCGTAAGAGTGAAGCCGAACGGATCCAGGCGCCAGTATTTGCAGGACAACTATTTTCACAGGCGGAAAAGAGTGAAAATGAAGCGGAAAATCTGATGCGCCGGCAGGAATATCGATCAGCGGGCGAAAAATATGCAGAAGCCGAAAAATTATTTGCGGATGCCACCGTAAAAAGTACAGGAGCACTCGAACAGACAAAAAGTGAAACAGAAGCACTGCGTTTGCAGGCGCAGGATGAAAAATCAAAACTTCAGGCCACACACCGTGAACTTGATGAATATCAAAATGCCGAAACTCTGATGGCCCAGGCCGACGGCGATGTTCGGGATAAAAATTATATATCTGCCCAAAAAGATTATTCGGAAGCCATAAAGTTGTATAAAAGATCGCTGACGAGAAGGGATGAACAATCCGAACAAATCAAAGCGGCAATTCGCGAATATATTGCAGCCATTGAACGAGAAAACATCGATCAGGCATCGGCAATTTCTAAAAATTACCGGGAAGAGTTAAAGAACCAGTGGGAGCCTTTTTTCAATGTCGCCGATGACATCAAAATAGATTATACCATCAATGATATCGGCTTCAAAGGTAATGGTGCCAGTGTATTGGTGGATGTGACCATGAATTTTAGCGGCGCCGGGGGTGCGGGAAATCGCAACAAGTGGAAAATTGATCTGGGCGAATCCGGCACGCAATGGTTGATTACAAAAATAAGTGAAGCAAATTAATAACAAGTAAGAAACGGGGGAGCAATATATGAAAAAAATAATTACTTTCATTTTTATGGGATTCTGTCTGGTCCATTCTGTTAAAGCCCAAAGTCTGAAAGAGCAGATAAACGGAATATTTGATGAAGTACTGACTCTTGAATTAAGTCCCGGAGAGCACGGCGCACATTTCCTTCCGGTTAACGTCGCTGCGAGTCAGGCCGTGATCAATTCGCTCAATAATTTTATCGGGAACAGTGTCGCGTCATTCCCACTGAGCAGCTCAACCGCTGGCGTGACCTTTGATTTCAGCTCCGGCAAGCCAATACCGACATCAACGAGCTTTGGCCCGATATACTCCGAACGGGCACAGACACTGGGTAGTGGCAGAATAAATCTTGGCCTGAACTTTACCTATATAAAATTTACCAAAGTGCGTGGTCTTCCGGTCAAAGATATGCGGTTAACGTTTACCCACCAGGATGTCGGAGCGCCAGGTTTGGGTGACAGCCCGAACGAATTTGACACGATGGACCTATTCATGAATCTGGATATCCGCGCTTCCGTATTTGCCTTTTATTTCACTACGGTGTTACCGACCGGTTCGATATTGGTGTCGCCGTTCCGTTTACGAATGTACGGCTGAAATCGGATCCAACAGCCAATATCAATAGTTATACCTGGGTGAGCAATGACAGCGCCAATCACTATTTCGGCGGCACGCAGACTGAACCTGTTCTCACAAAGACGCCAAATCCGATTGATGACGATGCAACCGGTATAGGGGATATTGCGATTCGTGCCAAATATAATTTTGTTCGTGAAAAACTGGTCGACTTTGGCGCCCTGGCAGAATACCGGATGGCCACCGGGGATGCTGATAATTTCCTCGGCACCGGCTACTCTTCGCTCCGCTTTTCATTGATTGGTTCAAAGATACTGGGTGAATTTGCCCCCCATTTAAACATCGGTTATATAAAACGCTTTACCGACGAGGATCGTGATGAGTTTGAATTTATCATGGGGTATGATCAAAAATTGGCCGAAACATTTACCCTGGTTATTGATCTGTTTGGGCGGTTTGATCTTGGCGATCAGCCGGCGTCGCAGCAATTTCCGAACGAAGCAACGCTCAGGTATACGGTTGGCAGCACCAACTATGTCGATAATATCTCTCTGACCAATATCCCGGATTATTCACACGATAACATGATCGACGCAGCCTTTGGATTCAAATATAATCCCAAGGAATCTTTGTTGATCATGGCGAATGTATTTGTTCCACTTAATAGCGGCGGCCTGCGCGCTGATTTTATTCCGACACTTGGTATTGAATTTAATTTCTGATGATAAAAATGAGTGAGAATCAACCGGTTAAAAGTTACGAGCATTTTGTAGGCCGGCGTGCTTTGGTAAGTAAGATATATGCCCGGATTGGCGCCGGCCGACCCCAGTCCGTTTCCATCGTCGGTGATGCCCGGATCGGAAAATCATCTTTATTATGGTATCTTGCTCATGAGCACACCAGAAAACAATTTCTGTCCAACCCGGATGATTATATTTATTTGTTCATATCCTGTAGGGATCTTGAACCGGTTACGCTCGAGAATTTTACCCGACGCTTGTTCGAACTCTCCGAACCGCATGCCTTAATAAAAGAAGAAACCGATCACCATATTTTCAATTATAATTATTACAAACATCTGGTTGAATCCCTGCACAAGCAGAACAAAAAGATTATTCTTTTTCTCGATGATTTTAATTTAATCACGCTGAATCCGGCTTTTCCGCTGGAATTTTTTTCATTTTTACGTTCACTGGCAAATAATTATAATCTGGCCTTTGTAACCACATCCTATGAAGATCTGCAGAAACTTTGTGTATCCAAAGATATCGAGGAATCGCCCTTTTTTAACATATTCACAAATATGTCCCTGAAAGGATTTGAGGATCCTGAACTGGATGCGTATTTTAATCAAATATGTGCCGTGGACCATGCGTATTCAGCCGATCACAAATCGTACCTTATTAAACTGGCAGGGCGGTTCCCCTATCCACTCCGGATTGCCTGCAACCAACTCAATGGCAATACGGTAACGCATACCCCTCAGGATGAACAGATCAAATCACAGATTTATGAAATCCTGCAGGATCATTTTCAGCTGGTCTGGGAACGGCTGGATAATGCGCACAAGGAAGTGCTGAAAATCCTGGCCGCAGGTAAACGTGTTCCAGATGCCCAGAACTATATTTTACGGGACTTAAATAAAAAAAATTATATCATTTTGAACGAGAAGACCGGAGCCAAAATTGACGGTCTTCTTTTTCAGCATTTCGTCTCCCGCCGGGCGGGTCTCGCCACACGGAACATCCATGCTGATGACCGTAAAAATGGTCTGATCGGCTGGCTGAGACGGCTACTCGGATTTACATCGTGAGACAAACCGTTAATACAATATTTTAATACTGAGAACAGATTTCGTATGATCGGTACAACCATTTCACATTACAAAATTCTGGAAAAGATCGGTCAGGGAGGGATGGGTCAGGTATATCTGGCTGAAGACACCCACCTGGGACGCAAAGCAGCCATAAAATTTTTGACACCGGAGTTTTCGAGCAGTCTGGAAGTGAAAGAGCGATTCCGTCGCGAGGCCAAAGCTGCCGCGTCCCTGAACCACCAGAATATTGTTACGATATATGAATTTGGTGATTTTGAAGACAACCCCTATATCGTTATGGAATTTGTTGACGGGGAGTCACTCCGAGAATTTATGCGGCGCAAAAAACTCACCCTAAAAGAATCCACTTCGATCATTCAACAGGTATGCGAAGGATTGGGTAAATCACACCAGGCAGGCATTATTCACCGGGATCTAAAACCGGAAAATATATTCATTGATAAAGAAGGTCGCGTAAAGATTCTTGATTTCGGTCTGGCAAAATTACGCAGTCAGGAGAACATCACGGACGAATTAACCCGCATCGGTACAATTTATTATATGTCGCCTGAACAACTTCAGAGTCAGGAAATTGACGTGCGCTCGGATATTTTTTCGCTCGGGGTCATATTTTATGAACTTTTGACCGAACGTACGCCATTCAAAGGTGAATACGAAGCATCCATTATATTTTCGATACTAAACGATGATCCTCCCGATATCAAGACATTCAATGCAAATGTACCGGAACCGGTCAAAGAAATCATTCATCGTATGCTGGCCAAAGAGAAGATGTTCCGCTATCAAACGGTATACGAAGTTGCCGCCGATCTGACCGCCATAACAGGCAGCCCGGGCAGCGATTCTCAGACCGATCTTGCAAGCAGTGTACGTACGGTTGAGGAGTTACTTGATCGCCGTCAGAAGATCGATCAATTAATTGAATCCAAATACAAACGTTCAATTTTAATTCTGTTCAGCGATATTGTCGGTTCAACCCAGTTTTTCGAACAGCGCGGAGACATCGAGGGACGCGCTATGGTACAGCGTCACCACCGGTTAATGTTTCCTGTGATAAAAAAACATGGGGGGGCAGTGATAAAAACACTCGGGGACGGCATCATGATTTCCTTTGATGATGTAGAGGCTGGCTGCCGATGTGCGATAGAAATGCAGCAAGTAGTCTGGCAAGATAATCAAAAGCTCGAAAAGGAAAACAGGACCCATATGCGTATCGCCATGCATCAGGGACGAGCGGTGATCGAAAAGAACGACGTTTACGGTGATGCGGTCAATGTGGCAGCACGGGTGGAAAAACACACCGATGGTGATCAGATTATGCTTTCGCGGGCTGTCGCTGACATACTGGAGGGCAACCTGGCCTTCCCGATCATATCGGTGGGTAGTGTGTCCCTGAAGGGTAAATCGGAAAAAATGCCGCTGTTCCGGCTTCGCTGGTTTGATGGCGAAATCATCGAGCCAATACCGCTTCACGAAAGTGAAATTTCAGAACACCCGGCCACAACAAAGAAGACCCAAAAATCCGGCATCGTCAAAATTACCGAGCCTTTTCAGCTGGTAATTCCGGATGAGCCAAAGACCGAATCGCTGAGCAATGAATTGAAAAATCCCTATATGAATCGGGTGATGATTCAGGATATTGAAGAATTCTACGGCAGACGGAATGAGATTGAAAAGATTTATTCACGTATCGGCTCCTCACGTCCACAATCGATTTCACTTGTCGGTGAAAGACGGATTGGCAAATCATCGCTGCTGAATTTTATCAATCATCCGGTCAACCGGAAAAAATATCTGAAGAATCCCGATGAATTTATTTTTATCTTCATCGACTTTCAGGAAAGACGCGGGCTGGAGATCAAAGAGTTTTTCACGATTATGTACGACGCGCTGCAAGAGGCGTTCAATCAAAAACTTGAACTCGGAATTGAAGCCGATTATGAAGGCTTTAAAAAAATCGTCTCGACATTTGATGCACAGGGTTTGAAATTTATTATGCTCTTTGACGAATTTGAACTGGTTACAAAAAACAAAAATTTTGGCAGTGAATTTTATTCCTTCTGCCGATCGATCGCCAACAATTATAATGTTGCCTATATTGTTTCTTCCGGACGTAATCTGCAGACATTGTGTCATAGCAAAGAGATATCGGACTCCCCTTTCTTCAATATTTTTTCCAATCTGACGCTGAGCCAGTTTAACCATGACGAAGCCGCGGCGTTAATCACCGGACCGGCTCAAAAAATGGGAAACCCGCTTTCTGCCTATATCGATTTTGTGATCGACATTGCCGGATATTATCCTTTTTTTATTCAAATGGCCTGTGCAGCCCTCTATGAGAAAGTTAAAGAAGGTAATATCAATCAACGCAATCTGATTGAGAGTGTAAAAGAAGACTTCCTGGATGAGGCCAAGGTGCACTTTCAGCAGATCTGGGAAACCGCTGATAAAGATCAGAAGGAAATTATACTGGAGCTATGCGAGAATAAAAAAATCCCCCATTCAAAAAATTATCTGATAAAAACACTCGAAAAAGAAGGTTATGTCAAAACCGGCCGGAAACGTCCCGAGTTATTTTCTTCTCTTTTTCGTGAATATATCGTCAATCGTTTTGCTGCCGAAGGCGGCCGCAAAACACAGCCCTTTTTCTGGCCCTTTTCCGGGTCTTCACGCCGGAATACGGGTTAATTCGGACGGGCAGCATCCCAGCCTGCTGCTAATCTATTTGTAAGCTCCATCACCTGTGTTTGATTTTCAGGTTGTCCGGCAATATTAAAATTTTCATCGGGATCAATTGACTGATCATATAACTCCTGAGCAGCCAGTTTACCGGTCTCCCAGTTTATCCACCGTACATAACGATAACGGTCCGTCTTGATCGAATATCCCATATAGGCTATCCCATCCGGTGCAAGCCAGATCCCTTCCCTCAGAAATTGGCTAAAAACCGCCTTTTTCCATGCCCGGTTCGGATTTTTCATCAGCGGAACCATGCTGATACCTTCAAGATTTTCAGGGACGGGCAAACCAGCCAATTCGCACAGGGTTGGATAGATATCGACAAATTCCACCATTCCGTCGCACAGAATATCTCTGTTCTTTATGGCCGGTGCGCTGATAATCATCGGCACACGTGTGTCGATTTCATAGTTCGTCATCTTACACCAACTGTTATGTTCGCCCAGTTTCCAGCCATGATCACCCCACAGGACAACAATTGTATTTTCACTTATTCCCATACGCCCGAGACCATCGAGTAATTTTCCGATCTGGGCATCCACATAACTTACCGATGCCAGATAGCCATGCTTCAGCAACCGCGCTTCCGCTTTGTTCAATTTGCCTTCAGAAGGATGCGGTACATGATTAAAATCAATGTATCCGCGTAATTCCCGTAAATTGTTTATTGCCATTAAAGGAGCATCTTGCGGAAGATAATCGTTCTCGGCAAGCGGGATGGTCTCACGGTCATACATATCCCAGTACTTTTTTGGAGCATTAAAAGGCAGGTGTGGGCGATAATAACCGATGGCAAAGAAAAATGGTTGACCCAGAGATGCCAGCGTTTCCAGTTTTTTAAGCGCAAGATCGGTCTGTGCACCATCAAAATAGGCATCATCCGGCAGGTCGATGCATTCGGTTGCGGTTGATTTCAGATACCATTCTCCAAGCCGGTCTATATGTCGCGCGGCGTTCCCCGCAGCGGTTATCGCTCTCTTCCTCTCTTCCAGTTTTGTCAGGATCGCGGGATCGCGGTAGACCGCGTCCGGATCAAAAGGATAACCCGGGATATGCAGCTTAGGTTCACTCCAGGAGAGCGAATCCGGGATCGTGTTGTGGTAGATTTTGCCGATTGCTGCCGTATGATATCCCTTATTTTTAAAGTATTGCGGCAGGGTGACCACATCGGGAAGATTATCACGAAAATCCGTTTTCAGATCCCAAACCCGAATGGAATCGGGACGCAATCCGGTCAGCAAACTGGCCCGCGAAGGATTACAAACCGCTGACTGACAGTAAGCCCGGTTGAACGTTATTCCTGTCTGCGCCAACCGATCTATATTCGGACTGATTACCGTCGTGTCGCCATAACATCCAAGTTCCGGACGCAGATCATCAACCGCAATAAACAATATATTGGGCCGGTCGGATTTCGGTCCTGATTTACAGGCAATATTTCCCGTAAAAAACAGGATGACAATGCTGGAAATTATTAAACGAAGGATAAAAATACGGATTTTCATTTCTAAACTCTCTTTCAATTTTTAGAGGAAAAACGTTACAATAAAACAGAAACACTGAAACCTGCTTTGACGCCAGAAGTAACTGCCTGCTTTACCTACTTGGCATGTTTCCTTTTAGCAATCAGAGCAATAAAATTGGCGATCAATGCGATCGCGATCAGAATGGAGATCGCAATAAGCGTGTCCTGCAGACCGCTAACCTGAGCCTGGATATCGGTTTTTGTCGGATTAAGATGTGCATGTAAACCCGAATAATAGGCCACACGCGCAGCCCAGAATGCACCCAGTGTGGCGATACCGGAGGTCTGTCCGAGTGATCTGGTGATTGACAATAATCCTGATACCGTTCCCAGACGCTCTTTTGGTGCCGCCCCCATAATGGCGCTGTTATTGGGTGATTGGAATATACCGAGGCCGAGCCCGACGGGAATGAACCGAATGATATACCCGATCGCTGTCGTTTGGTCGGTCAGCGTGGTTAATCCATAAAATCCGATCAGCATCACCAGCAACCCAAGGGTTGCGATCGGCCGACTGCCCACCCGATCTGAAAGGACGCCGGCCAAAGGACTGGCAATGCCTGCCGAAATCGGAACGACAGCCAATAACAGACCTACCTGATGGGGTTCATACCCCAGAATGTTTTCAAGATAAAAGGGCATTAGCAACACAACGCCAGCCGTTGCAACGAAGGACATAAAGCCGGTAATCAGATTCAGACTGAACATGCGGTTCCGAAAGAGAGCTGCAGATCGATCATGGGATGCTTAACCCTCAGTTCAGTTTGAAGGAACACAAGGAATGATACCACCCAGATAATGAACAAGGTAATGATCGTTACATCTTTGAAACCTCTGGTTTGTCCCAATGTGAGAGCTGTGAGAAAAGTCGTCACACTCAGAAACAGCAGACCGGCGCCTAAAAAATCGAACCGCTGTAAGATGGTCGATTTTTTGTCCGGCATGTAACGGTTAACCATCCACAGCCCGACGGCGCCAACCGGGACGTTTACAAAAAAGATCCAGTGCCAGGACAGGGCATCGACCAGGATCCCTCCCAGCGCCGGACCGGCGATAATACCGATTGATACGATGCCGCCGATCGTCCCTAACGCCTTTCCCCTCTCCGATGCCGGAAACGCTTCTGTGACGATGGCCGTCCCCAATGAAGCCATCATTGCGGCCCCGACCGCCTGGAAGATGCGAAAGAAAATCAGCATATACACGGTCTGAGACAATCCACAAAAAACAGATCCAAGGGTGAATACTGTCATACCGGTGAGATATATCTTCTTTTTACCCTTCAGGTCACCCAGCCGCCCCATACTTAAAATGAGGGTAGCGATTGTCAGCATATAGGCCAGCGGAATCCATTGGATAACCGCAAACCGGGTATCAAAGGCACGCACCAGTGTCGGCAGTGCAACATTGACAATGCTGGCATCAATCGTGGCAAGAAAAACACCCATACCGGTGGAAGCGAGAATCAACCAGCGACGGCTGTAGTCAGGTTCTGCCGCGATGGTCTGACTTTTTAAATTATCTGTATTGTTCATATCACTACACGAATGTTCTTTATCGATTTGAGCATGGAATTCATTAGATGGTCGGTCATTTTAACAATTTTTTCCCATTTGAAACAAATTTTGGAAGAAATTAATCGAACTTTCATGCTAATTATTCGTAACTTGTTTTGCCATGACCGCTGTGTCCGGATGATGTGCTCTGACCGGGAACAGGAAAATATACCTCCAAAAATGGTACGCGTTATAATTACGAATTGGATAGATTATTCAGGACCATGTGTATCGTCAATTTGACCAAAATACCCGCTCTGGTTTTTTTGTGATCAAAACCGGCGTCAGGTTACATCCATTAATTTACTTATCCTATGACTAACCGATTCAAGGAGGAATTAAATGCATTATTTAAAAAAACAAAAAACACTGGTGGTAATGCTTATGATGATCGGATTTACTGCACATTCTTTTGCCGGATTTGAAACAGGTCAAACCTATCACGGATTTAACCTGCTCGAAAAAAGATTTGTCAAAGAGGTCAATGCCGAGTGTCTCTATTTCCGGCATGTGAAAAGTGGTGCCCGTCTGGTGAAGATACTGGCGGACGATGCCAACAAGACCTTCAGCATTGCGTTTAAAACCGTTCCGGAATCAGATGCCGGAACACCTCATATTATGGAACATTCCGTTCTGAACGGTTCAAAGAATTTTCCGGTTAAAAGTCCGTTCGATGTTCTGGCCAAGGGTTCGCTCAACACATTCCTGAATGCGATGACGGGTGGTGATGTCACCGTATATCCGGTTGCCAGTATGAATGATAAGGACTACTTCAACCTGATGCATGTTTATCTGGATGCGGTATTTAATCCCCTCATCTATGATGATCCGCGCATTCTCCGGCAGGAGGGCTGGCACCATGAGCTGGAGAATAAAGAGGCTCCGGTTGTCTATAAAGGGGTGGTTTACAATGAAATGAAAGGGGCGTACTCAAGCCCGACCCGGGAACTTGATTATCAGATATACAAATACCTGTTTCCTGATAATGGCTATGGATTCTCATCAGGGGGATATCCACAGGCGATTCCGACACTTACCTATGAGGATTTTCTAAAATTCCATCGTAAATATTATCATCCCTCCAATAGCTATATCATGTTATATGGTAACGCAGATCCGGAAGCTGAATTAAAATTTATTGATGAAAAATACCTTACAAACTATGATTTATCAGATAAAAAAGTTGAATTTCAAATCCAGAAACCTTTTTCAGTCAGAAAAAAGGTCATCGCTCCTTACGCCGTAGCCGAGGGTTCCGATACCGATCATCAATCCTATCTGACAATCAGTATTGTGACCGGCAGGAATACAGATCGGGCGCTCGTCATGGCCCTGGATGTTCTGACCGATGTACTGGTAAATCATGAATCCGGTCCGATCCGACTTGCACTCCAGGATGCGGGTATCGGTCGTGATGTACGTGCTGCGCTGGATGATGTTAAACAGAATGTCATTCAGATCATAGTTCAGAATGCCAACACCGACGAACTTGATAAATTCAGTGATATTGTGTTTAAAATCCTTAAAGAAAGCGCCAAACAAGGTCTCGACAAAAAAATGGTCGAAGGTGTGATCAACAGAATGGAATTTCGCCTGCGTGAAGGTAACGACGCCCAGAAAGGGCTGCGCTATGCCATGAGCGCTTTAAACGGCTGGTTCTTTGCCGACGATCCGTTTTTGAGCCTCCAATATGAAGCCCCTCTGGCTGAGGTGAAAACCGCTCTGAAAACCGACTATCTGGAAAATGTAATCAAAACGCATCTGCTTGATAATCCACATACACTGCTTCTGGCCCTCGAGCCCAAACCCGGTCTGGAAAATAAAATTAATGACGCGACGGAAGCCGAACTTGTTGCTTTCAAGGAGTCACTAAGTCCTGAAAAAATAGCTCAACTTGTCCAGCAGACCGAGGAGTTGATCGCGTATCAAAAACGGGAGGATACACCGGAAAATCTGTCGACCATCCCCATGCTGAGCCTGACCGATATCAATCCAAAAGCGGAATGGTATGCACTCGATCAACAAAAAGCTGGAGATGTGCCTTTGCTGGTTTATCAGGATTTCACCAATCGGGTTGTTTACGCAAAATTATATTTTGATGCCAGAGTACTTCCAAATGAATTGATCCCATATGCTGCACTACTGACTGAATTACTGGGCAGTATGAGCACTGAGAACTACACGTATGGGGAACTGGATAACGAATTGAATATTCATACCGGCGGTTTTTCAGCATCCTTAAATTCATATCTGGTGAACTGGGACGATAATCAATTGATGCCAAAGGTCATCATTTCCTCAAAGGCCATGCACAATAAGGTGGAAAAGATGTATGAATTGATCGCGGAAGTGGTCAACAAATCCAGGTATTCTGACACTGACCGTCTGAAAGCCGTATTGACCCGTCATCAGTCCCGCCTGGAACAGAATGTCACACGCAACGGTTTTGCCTATGCGCAGCGCCGCCAGGCATCCTATTACAGCCAGGACGGTATGTTCGATGAGCTGACGGGGGGCATGGCCTACTACTGGTTCATCACCCGGCTCTCCCAAGATTTTGATGCCATGCAGGATGATATAATCAAAAATCTGGCACGTACCGCTGACCTCTTATTCAGCAAAAACAATCTGGTGGCGGCACTTACCTGTTCGGAAGAGGATCTGGACGGATCAAAAGAGGCACTAATGGAGATGATCCCATCCCTTCCCACAGAAAAAGCAGAAATATTGGCCTGGAACCTGGAACCGGTTAAGAAAAATGAAGGACTGCTGGCGGCATCGAAAGTACAATATGTCATCAAAGGATACGATTTTAAAAAGCTGGGTTACCAATACAACGGAAAAATGCGTGTCCTGCAGCAGGTTCTTTCACGTGATTGGCTGCAAAACCGCATCCGCGTCATTGGCGGGGCATATGGTGGGTTTGCCCGGTTCTCACCAACCGGTCAGGTAATATTTGGATCCTATCGTGATCCGAACCTGATCGAGACCCTGGAGAATTTCGATGCCACGCCCGGTTTTCTACATGAATTTGATGCCGACGAGACAACGATGACGCGTTTTATCATCGGAACAATTGCCGGTATGGACCGGCCGCTAACCCCATCCCAAAAAGGTGACCGGGCCGTACAAAGATTTTTCGAGAAAACCACTCCTGATGAGATTCAAGCCGAACGGGATGCGGTCCTGGCTGTGACGGCCGGGGATATCAGAGACATGGAAGGAATGATTTCCGATATTCTCAAACAGAACTCTTTTTGTGTTTACGGCAACGAGGAAAAAATTCAGGAAGCAAAAGACCGCTTTGGTGCATTGGTGCAACTCACACCGGACAAAAAAGAAAAGTAACTTGCATTGATCAGATGGGTGGTCATGCTACGACCACCCATTTGATTTATCCATCCTCTCTATGCTTAGAATCCAATACGTCCACGCTGATTATATAATATTGTATTGCCGGTTTATTCCTCATTGGGAGATACAGCAAATATAGCTTTTCATGATCACTATGATGCTTTAGATTTAAAACAGAACAGATCACTCGCGATAGTGATAGTAACATAGAATATCCAGGAGGATATCCACATGAGTATAAAATCAGGCATAATTTTATCGGTCTTGTTTTTCTGTATATCGATTTATGCACAACCAGAACGCTTCTATATAAAAGCGGGAAAACTTTTTAACGGACAGGATGAAGGTATTTCACAAAATATTACCATTGAAATTACCGACAGCCGAATCAGCGCCGTGTCTTCTGATGTCGTAATTCCCGATGGAAGCCGGATTATCGATCTGAGCGACTATTTTATTCTCCCGGGATTAATTGATGCACACACGCATATTGCCTTGCATGACGGCAATTATGATCATCAGGTGCTGCGTGAAACACCCGAATACAGGGCTATCTATGCAGCGACAAATGCCCGTAAAATGCTGCTGGCAGGCATTACCACAATTCGTGATATGGGCAATGAAGGCGCAGGTTTTGCCGACATTGCCTTGCGTGATGCGATCATCGATGGCCTTGTTCCGGGTCCACGCATCCTGGCCTCGATTCAACCGGTTACAGCCACCGGATCTTATGCACTCCTGGGCTTTTCACCGTACATCATACTCCCTAAACTTTCATTTGAAGCGGATGGTCCCTATGAAATGCGTAAACGGGTCCGCCAGCTGGTACAATATGGCGCTGACGTCATAAAAGTATATCTTGAGTCATTCGAAAAAAAACAAATACGAATGGATATTCTAAGCGGTGCCCTCAATTATACGTTCGAGGAATTGGCCGCGATTGTGGATGAGGCAAAAATGGCCGGATTAAAAGTTGCAGCCCATGTTTACTCAGACTCTGCAGCTCAGATGGCAATTGAAGCCGGTGTACATTCCATTGAACACGGCTTATACCTGGAAACCCCGAACTTTGAAAATATGGCAAAAAAGGGTATTTATTATCTTCCCACCCTGATGGTTTATCAGCTATGGCGGGATGGCAAAATATTACAACCGGTTTCAGCCGAAAGGAAGGTCATGCTGAGCAGAACCGTTGAAAAGCATATTGCCACCTTCAAAAAGTCCCTTCAAACGAAGGTAAAGATCGCATTTGGTACGGATACATTTGCCCTTCCCGGCACCAATGCACAGGAGCTGGAATTAATGGCCGAGTATGGCATGCCCGCGATTCATGTCCTTTGCGCCGCCACGGGTGAGTCTGCCAAACTTCTGGGTGTAGATCATATAACGGGCAGGATAGCCGAAGGTCTCGCTGCAGATATCATCGCCGTAAAAGGCGATCCCCTGAATGATTTATCTACCATGCTTCAGCCGGTCTTTGTGATGAAAGATGGTGTGGTATATCTGGGACCATGAATCACAAGTCGATACAAGAAAAAGTAATCCTCAAGAAGCTGTCGCACCACCACAGCTGGAACCTGCGCCCGCCGTGCAGCCAAAACAATGCTTACCCGTAACGATCCGCCGGTTTGCCAGCTGATGGAAGTCAAAATCATCAAGATGGGTCGGCGCACCATGATCTACAGTCAGATTAAGCATCTGGTTAAAATCACAGTCATAGAGATACCCATCCCAGCTCACCGATAGAATTGTGCGGCACATGACATTCATTGCTGCTGCTGGATTAAATGACCGATGTAATTTTCGCATATAGCGGTCGAAATTACCGGACTCGATCAAATAAGATAAAAACCGGCTGATCGGCATATTTGTGATGGTATACAGATTATTGAATTCAATCCCAAAGCGGCTTTTTCAGCTCGCGTTTGTAGTCGGATTGAATCGCTGTCTGATCCGGCGGCAAAAAAGCCCCAACAGGATTGAAAACCAGATTCAGCATCAATCCGGTGCCCTCTCTTCCGTACCCGATATCATTGAGTTTTTTCAGGGCCGTTATTGACTTTTCGAATACCCCTGCGCCACGCTGGGCATCGGTATTCTCCTTCAGGTAATAGGGTAATGACGAAATAACTTCAACCTTATGTGTTTTGAAAAAATCCGGATAATCGGCGAAAAGTTTACTGACCAGAATGGTCAGGTTGGACCGCACCATCATATGTCTGTTGAGCTTATGCGCTTCTGACACAAACCATTTAAAATTGGGGTTCATCTCCGGTGCACCGCCGGTGAGATCTACGGTCGGTATCTCCGTCGTTTCCAGGATTTTCAGGCATTTTTCAAGGGATTTCCGGGTCATGATTTCCTTCCGATCAGGCCCGGCATCCACATGACAATGTTTACAGGTTTGATTGCACATTTTACCCAAATTGATCTGCAGGACCTCAATACCCGTTGCTGTCAACGGATGCAGGCCCACCGGTTCCAGACTATCATCAAAGGTCGGAATTTTACTGTCCTCATTGATAATCCTTAACTGGTTTCCGGTATCGGCCATCAGATTACCCTGCGTATATAGTGTAAATGGCATCGCTCAGCTCCCTAGAACATGGACAACTTTTTGACGACATTACGCATCTGAACCCCGTGAACAAGTGATGCCCCACCTCTTATTGCAGCCGCAACATGCACCGCTTCGGTCATTTGATCCTTATTACTGCCTTTTTCGAGACTATCCTGGGCATAGGCATCGATACAATAGGGACACTGAATGGCATGGGCAACCGCCAGGGCAATCAATGATTTTTCCCGGGCTGTTAAAGCACCCTCCTTAAATACATCCCCATACCATTTTGAAAAACTTTTCCAGAGTTCCGGCACATTATCACCAATCTCACCAAATTTTTCCAAATCTTCCGGATTATAATAAGTCTCCACAGTTTACCTCATTATGATTTAAGTATTAGATACGCCTTCTACTACAATTAAATTTCATGTTCCATAAAGAAAAAAAATAAATGGTAATCCTTATTACCAATCAGGTAAAAAAGAAAACGATAATTGGGTAAACTTAATGAAGGGTGGGGCTTTTTGTCTTGAGCGACACAGGAAGAACAATCTGCTGATATATCTTTCCTGTCTTATGATTATAAAAGCGTGTGCCTGATGCCACAGATAATAACACAGCCATAATAAGGACAATGACGTATTGGGTTTTTTCGTACGAAGCCAACCCAGAAGGTTATCGAAATAATTTCCGGTGATGCTTTGCTGCCCTGCTTCCCTCTCAGGCTGCTGCGTAAACAGGATAAGTGCTTTTTTATCATTCATATATGAAAACAAGAGTCTATATGGGTATTGATTCTATCCGGAATTTAAATCTCACTTCACTGAAACACAAGAAACCGTGGTTTTAGAAAATATCCGTAAGTACCGTATTTATTTTTAAGACAAAGATGCTTATTTTCATTTTGTTTTTTCCTGATTAAAAAGGAGGTGTGGTTTGAACATGAGACAAGTCTTATTTCTTGGCGCATTCATCTCAATCTTACAGATCCAGGGCATCGCCTCTGTGAGCCCCGAGGCATTCAGCCAGCGCAGGGAAAAACTGATGGCCCAGCCTCGAAGGTGGTGTAGCCATCCTAAAAAACACACCGGTATATACGCGTAATAATGACGTGGATTATACCTACCGGACCGATAGTAATTTCTACTTCATGACCGGGTGTGATATCCCCGATGCAGTGATGGTGCTGATACCAGATAGCGAAATTCCGTTTGTGCTTTTTATTGAACCACCTTCTCCGATGGCTGCCATCTGGGGGAGCTATCAGTACACACTCGAACAGGCCCGCGATAAATTTAACGCAGATACTGTTTATGCTCTCTCCGATATAAATGAAAAATTACGCGGTCTGATCGGCCGGCAGGAAAAAGTTTTTTACGATTTAAAAAATGATGCGGTCTATAACCTGATACGCGAAACCACCTTATCACGCTGGGGTCCGACTCCGGATACCTATAGGGATTTATTACCGCTGATCCACAAAATGCGAATGGTAAAATCGCCGGCGGAAATTGAACTGATGCGTTATGCTATCGAGACGACCTGTTCCGGGCTCAACGAATCAATGAAATCGGTGCAGCCTGGTATGTACGAATACGAGATTCAGGCCATCCTCGAATATACGTTCCGCACTAACAACTGTCCGTTCAATGGATTTCCGTCAATCGTTGCCTCCGGGCCGAATGCATCCATCATGCACTATGAACAGAATAACCGGCAAATGCAGAATGGTGAGTTGCTTTTGATGGATGTCGGGGCTGAATATAACTATTATAGTGCCGATATCACGCGCACTTTCCCGGTCAATGGCAGGTTTACAAAAGAACAGGCGGAAATATATCAGCTGGTTCTGGATGCTCAGATAGCCGCCATGGATTCAATGATTCCCGGCGTACCGGCCTATCATTGCCAAAAGGCAGCAGATCAGGTAATCCGGGATGGATTATACCGTCTGAAACTGATCACCAATCCCAATACATCCTGGCAACACGCTTTGTATTATTATCCGTATATCAATCATAGTCTCGGGATGGATGTCCATGATGTCGGTGATTTCGGGCGTTCGCGGACCGGGGGCCGGCCGTTTGAACCCGGCATGGTGATGACCAATGAACCGGCGCTTTACTTCGGTGACCTCTGGATCGAGGCCTTTCGCCGGTCAGTTCCCCGGCGGTATAAGGTCGCAGAGGATTCCGTTGAGGCATTTATTCAACAAATTATGCCCGTTTACGAAAAGTACCGGGGCATTGGTATCCGGATCGAAGATGACGTTCTGATTACAGAGGATGGCAATGAGGTGCTTTCAAAAAACACGCCAAAGACGATAAAAGGCATAGAAGCGCTTATGCATGAGTCCGGGATATTCAAGCGCTAGTACCATATTTTTTTCAAGTCGATGCTTAAAGCGATGAGAAGTCAGATTCCGCTATCCTGTTCACTGTTCAGCGGAATTGGGAATACATACATAGATATTATCCCGGGGGAAATCATCAATAATTTTTGTCACCCTGAATCCACCGGCCTTTACCTTGCGCACCATTTCGTCCCTCGATAAAAAATGTCGGTAGGTTGCGCCAAATCTCTCCGGGTCCCGCTCGATCAGATAGAGCATGCCACCGGGTTTAAGGTCGCTAATCAGATTTCTTAGAAATATCTCCGGTTTTTCCAGATCATGAAATACATACATCATAACAATCATATCCATGTTGCCATCGGGAAACAAAGGATCTTCCACCTCACCCAGAATTGTGGTGATGTTCTTTATTCCTTGCACCTCGCTTTGCCGGCGAAGGCTGGCCAGTTTACCCTCAACGATATCATTTGCATAAATTTTACCGGCTGACCCGACCCTTTTGGCCAGTTTGAACGTAAAATACCCGTCACCGGCACCCGGCTCCCCGATAACCATTCCCGTATCCACACCGATACTGTCCATGATGCGTTCGGGTTGCTGCCATTCATCCCGACCCGGATGTTGCGCAAACACCCCCGTAGACAGATAGAATAAAAGGAATCCAAACAGAAATATGAAAGATTTCTTAATCATTCCGGAAATCGGCTTTTCTTGAGGCATTCAATTGCCTGAATTTACGATCCGAGAACCGGTAAAGTTGCATCAATTTTTCAGATCAAAAGTTTGTCATCGAACAGTGATCACATTTCTGAACCCAAATTTTGATGCTAATTTTATATTTATGCAAATTAATAAATTATTTAGCCATTATATTTGACTTTATGCATTTTTATTGTATATTTATACAAGAATTTTAATATGGTATAAATTGAATCATGACCTTTTCTGTTACACTTCATCCGGATGTTTTGATCCGGAGTCATTATCCACGTTATCGACGTCTGCGACGACGTTGATCTTTATTGTTGTTCCGTTCAACTCCTGTCAATAAACATAATATTATGGTAAACCCGTCACCGGAGGAATTTCGGATGTCCATTGAAGAATCCAAGCAAGCAGAAATCGATATTACTGTCGCCAATAAAAGCCATTATCCATTTATTGATGTGATCTGTAAAGCCATAGATGAAGAGGCGCGTCAGAAAGAAAAGGGCATCGCACGCCGGACTCCCGAGTATATCCGGAAAAAAATGGACGAAGGCAAAGCGATAATCGCCCTTACTAAAACCGGCGAAATTGCCGGATTTTGTTATATCGAGGCTTGGGGAAAGGACAAAAATTTTATCGCCAATTCGGGGCTCTTTGTCGTCCCCCGGTTCCGGGAGCTTGGCCTGGGCAAGTTGATCAAGCGGGCCGCATTTAAACTTTCCCGCATGCAATTTGCGCAGGCAAAAATTTTCGGCCTCACGACCAGTCCGGCGGTAATGAAAATCAACTATCAACTTGGATATCGACCGGTGACCTATGATCAGCTGACCGATGATCAGGCATTCTGGGACGGCTGTAAATCCTGCGTCAACTATGCCATATTAAATTCAAAAAACTATCATAATTGTCTCTGCACGGCCATGCTGTTTGATCCGGCAGAGAAAGAAGTTGAGCAGAAAGATGAAGAAAAAAGTCGTATTAGCCTTTAGCGGTGGGCTTGACACCTCCTATTGTGCACATTTTTTATCCCGCGAGATGAATCTGGACGTCCATTCAGCCGTGGTAAACACCGGTGGTTTTTCCGAAGCAAAAATCACCGAAATTCGGGACCAGGCCATTAAACTGGGGGTAACCTGCCATCTTGTTCTGGATGAAACCGAAAATTTTTACCACCAATGTCTGCGCTTTCTGGTATACGGAAATGTACTGAAACACCATGTTTATCCGCTTTCCGTCAGTGCTGAACGGGTTTTCCAGGCGATCTCACTGGCCCGCTATGCACGTGAAATAAAAGCCGATTTTATTGCACACGGGAGTACCGGCGCGGGTAACGACCAGGTCCGTTTTGATATAATTTTCAATATTCTGATTCCCGAGATACATATCCTGACACCGATCCGGGACCAGAATATCTCACGCGCCGAGGAGATCGCTTATCTGGCCGGCAGTGGCATTGCCATGAACCCGGAACAGGCTCAATATTCAATTAATCAGGGATTATGGGGGACAACGGTTGGCGGACGGGAAACGCTGACCACGCAGTCGCCCCTACCGGATGCAGCGTATCCGACCCCGATATCTGCCGATGAACCACAAACGTGCCAGCTTCACTTTGAAAATGGGGAATTTATCGGCTGGAATAATCAAACGTTTCACACACCTGTTGACGCTATCCGAAAACTGAACGAATTGGCCGGTGCCTATGGTATCGGAAGGGATATTCATCTGGGAGACACCATCGTCGGCATCAAGGGGCGGGTTGGATTTGAAGCTCCGGCACCATTATTGATTATCCGTGCCCATCAGGAGCTCGAAAAATGTGTCCTCACAAAATGGCAGATTTACTGGAAAGATCAGCTGGCCAATTGGTATGGTATGATGTTGCATGAAGGTCAGTTCCTTGATCCGGTCATGCGGGATATCGAAACATTTCTCCTGAACAGCCAGGGACTGGTCAAGGGTACCGTTCATGTAAAACTAGCACACAAGCGGTTCGAAATTCTGGGGATTGAAAGTCCGAACAACCTGATGTCAGAAAGATTCGGTACATATGGGGAAAAGCAAACCGGTTGGAACGAAATAGACGTAAAGGGATTTGCCAAAATACAGGCCAACCAGACACGTATCTTCTATGGCGTTAACGGATTTAAAAAGCCCTATAACATTTTAAACGATTTCTGATAAAATGTATAGGATAACTCAAAAGGATTCCGGCCACGATGTCACGTTAACGTCCGATGCCATCGAACTGCTGGAACAGCTCATTCGCACCCCTTCGGTCAGCGGATCTGAAGATCAAACCGCCGATCTGATCGCCACGTTTTTGTCTGGTCACGGTATGGAGGTCCGTCGGTTAAACAATAATATTTGGTCGGTAAACCGGCATTTTGATCCGGCAAGGCCATCGATGCTGCTGAACTCGCACCATGATACGGTGAAGGCCTCAAAAGACTGGCAGCGGAATCCGTTACGACCAGAAATCTGCGATGACCGGCTTTACGGTCTGGGCAGCAATGATGCCGGTGCAGCGTTGGTATCCCTGTTGGCAGTCTTCCGATATTTTTATGACCGGGACGATCTCGCGCACAACCTTATCTTTGCCGCGACCGGAGAAGAGGAAAATTCAGGACCGAACGGGCTCAAATCCCTGCTGCCGGAATTTGGCTCCCTTGATCTGGCCATCATTGGTGAGCCAACCGGTATGGATCTGGCCATCGCAGAAAAAGGGTTGATGGTCCTGCGGTGCCAGGCTAAAGGAAAAGCCGGGCATGCCGCCCATGATAATCACGATAATGCGATTATGCGCGCCTGCCGGGATATCCAATGGTTTCATAGCCACCGGTTTCCAAAAGTATCTTCGCTGCTGGGTCCGGTGAAAATGACGGTCACAATGATCAAGGCCGGTCAGCAGCATAATGTGGTACCGGATCGGTGTGATTTTACGGTCGATATCCGGACAAATGAACTTTACACCCACGAGGAAATACTGGAAACCATTATTGAAGCGATACAATCAAAAATTGTATCCTCTTCCCTGCGCCTGCGTCCATCTTATATTGCAGAAGGACATGCTCTGGTTCGTGCCGCAATCGAAACGGGATTGCGGACTTTCGGTTCTGCAACCCTATCCGATCAGGCCGTGTTATCCTGCCCATCCGTAAAAATAGGTCCCGGGAATACCGAGCGATCACATACGGCCGATGAATTTATTTGTCTGCATGAGATCAGGGATGCTATCGTAATATATCGTAAACTACTGGAAACATATTTCAACCTTTAAAACAGCCCATCGATCATGATGAACAAAAAACCAAAAAAAACCCTGTGGCAAAAGGTGGAAGAATCTGAAGATTGGATTGTTGAATTCACCGCCTCGGCCGACCGCGAGCTGGATATGCACCTGGCCCCTTACGACGTCCTGGGTTCACTTGCGCACTGTCGCATGCTCCAAAAAACCGGACTTATTCGAGAGGATGAACTCCGCAAGATCTCCGCAGCCCTCAATGATATCTACCGGCAGATAATCGCAGACAGATTCACCATCGATGCGGGCGTCGAAGATATTCATTCACAGATTGAACTGGTCCTGACCCGGATGCTTGGTGATGTGGGCAAAAAAATTCACACCGGTCGTTCCCGAAACGACCAGGTCCTGCTCGACTTACGTCTTTTTTTACGGGATCATGTCCGGAAACTGGTGCACGAGACCGATTTACTTTTTTCGCTTTTGATCGATCTCAGTGAGCGCCATAAAGACATTTTTATGCCCGGTTATACACATATGCAGGCAGCCATGCCATCTTCCTTCGGGCTTTGGTTCGGCGCCTTTGCGGAGTCACTGATCGATGACCTCACTCTGTTACAGGGCGCTTATAAGATTATCAATAAGAATCCCCTCGGATCTGCGGCAGGCTATGGAACTTCGCTGCCTTTAGATCGTGAGATGACCACAAAATTGCTCGGATTTGAGGATCTCAATTATAACAGCATGTATGCTCAGATGGGTAGAGGACGAACTGAACGTATCCTCAGTCAGGTCATGAGTTCCTTTGCCGAGACCATTGGAAAACTGGCTGCTGATATGGTGGTTTTCATGTCCGAAAATTTCAGGTTTATCCATTTTCCCGACAAAATGACGACCGGTTCCAGCATCATGCCCCATAAACGAAATCCCGATGTGCTTGAAATCATACGTGCACGGTGCAACCGGATCAAAAATCTTCCCAACGAAATCATGATGATTTGTTCAAACCTGCCCAGTGGTTACCACCGGGACTTTCAAATCATTAAGGAATCTCTGATCCCGAGGTTATTTGATCTGAGCACTTGTATTCGGCGTATGTATACCATGCTTTCGGCTGTTACCGTAAACGACGCCTTAAAAGACGATCCACGCTACCAGATATTGAGTACGGTGGAGTTGGTAAACAAAATTGTGATGGAAGGGATTCCGTTTCGTGATGCATATGATCAGGTTGCAGAACAGGTCAGAGAAGGGATATTCAAACCGCCTGAGCAGGTGGTATATACCCATACCGGCAGTATCGGAAATTTAAGAAATGACCGTCTGGTTGAACTAAAAAACGTGACAATCGAAATGTTTCATTTTGAACAAATTGATAAAATGCTGGACCTGCTTAAATGACCGATTTCCGAAACCTCTATCAGAAATACGGACTTTACAGCCCCTCGCTGGAACATGATGCCTGCGGCATTGGGTTCGTCGCCAATATCGATGGCCATAAATCGCACCATATTATTGAGGAAGGACTGACAATCTTATGCAATCTTGAGCATCGCGGTGCCATTGGCGGGGACCAAAAAACCGGAGACGGTGCGGGAATGCTCTTACAGATCCCCGATGCTTTTTTTAAACAGGCTAATGAATTTACACTCCCTGATCCGGGCTCATATGGTGTCGGTTTTCTTTTTCTGCCTCCATCGGCAAGCGGCCAGGCACGTGAAATGATCGGACAGGTCGTACATTCTGAAGGTGCAGGATTACTTGGTTGGCGGGCAGTACCACATGATCCCTCGGTTCTCGGTGAGTCTGCCATCGGCAATCTGCCTGATATGTGGCAGGTATTCGTCACCTTTGAGGGTCTCGCCGGTGAAATGCTGGAACGTAAACTGTATATTTTGAGAAAATGCCTCGAGAACCGTGCGCGTGAACTGGGGTGGAACCGAAGTGATTTCTATATCCCTTCACTCTCCGCACGTACAATTGTATACAAAGGCATGTTTGTCTCCGGACAATTCGCAGCATTTTATCCCGATCTAAAGGAAAAATCTTTTTCAAGTGCGCTTGCAATGGTTCATCAGCGGTACAGCACCAATACATTTCCCTCATGGTCCCTGGCACAACCATTTCATTTTATCGGTCATAATGGCGAAATAAATACGATCCGCGGCAATATCAACAAACTGCAGGATCGTGATACGACACTTTCCTCGCCGCTTTTTGGCCAGGATATGCAAAAATTATTCCCGATCCTGGACCCAACAGCCAGTGATTCGGCATGTTTCGATAACGTCTTTGAATTGCTCACGCTGGGTGGCCGCAGCATGGAGCATACAATGATGATGATGGTACCGGAAGCCTTTGGCCTGAAATATCATATCAGCCGGGATAAACGTGCATTTTATGAATATCATATGACCATCATGGATCCATGGGACGGCCCGGCAGCACTCCTGTTTACGGACGGAATCAAAATCGGTGCCTATCTGGACCGGAACGGCCTGCGACCGGGCCGGTATACTATTACCCGTCAGGGAAAGGTCGTTCCTGCTTCAGAAACCGGTGTGCTTCCCGATTGATCCGGTCGATGTCAAGGAAAAAGGGCAGACTGGCACCCGGTAAGATGTTTGTTGTCGATACGGATCGCAAAAGGGTCGTCAAAGATAATGAGATCAAGGCGTATGTTTCGCGTTGGAAGCCTTACCGCCGATGGCTTGAGAACAACAAAATCGAGTTAAAAGGTCTCCTTCAGGTGCCCGGTCAGGTGACTTCCGAAAATGAACGTCTTCCGCTGCTTAAATCGGCTTTTGGATATACCCAAGAAGATATTGATATTATCTTGCTGCCAATGGTTATGAACGCCCAGGAGCCCATCGGATCGATGGGTAACGATGCCAAACTGGCGGCCCTATCCGATCAGCCGCAGACTCCTTTACAATTACTTCCGGCAACGTTTTGCCCAGGTCACCAACCCACCCATCGATCCGTACCGCGAAAATCTGGTCATGTCTTTATCCAGCTGGATTGGCCGGCAGCACAATATTATGGAAGAATCACCTATTCACTGCCGTCAACTCAAACTTTCTCAACCGATTCTCACAAATGATGATATTGAAAGACTGAAGCAGACGGATCTCGAATTTCTGCGGGTGGCAAAAGTTTCGATGGTATTTGAGGCAAATGCCCACGCTCTGGAACCCGGAATTGATCGGCTATGTGTTGATGTAGAAGCCCAGGTCGACGCCGGTTATTCGATTATAATTATGAGCGACCGTGAGATAGATGCGGATCATGCTCCGATCCCGGCGCTTCTGGCCACATCTGCTGTTCATCATCATTTGGTGAGACGTGCCAAGCGGCATCTCACAGCCTTGATACTCGAATCGGGGGAGTGCCGTGAAATTCATCATTTCGCCACTTTGCTTTCATTCGGTGCAAGCGGTATAAATCCCTATCTGGTATTTGATCTGATCCGTCAAATGCGCGACCAAGGTTATATTTCCAGGCAGCACTCACTAACCGATGCGACACTGAATTATATTACCGCGGTGAATAAAGGACTGCTCAAGATCATGTCAAAAATGGGTATTTCGACCATGCGGAGTTACCGGCATGCCCAGACGTTTGAGGCCCTGGGATTAAACCGTCATTTTGTGGATCAATATTTTCCCGGAACGCACAGCCATATTAGCGGCATCGGGCTCGATATCATCGAACAGGAAACATTGTTGCGACATGGCCAGGCTTTCAATTTGCGGGAAAATACCAACGGCAGATCGATCACCGGGGGTAAATATCATCACCGTCAGGAGGGTGAAGATCACCTGCTCACCCCCGAAGCCATTGTGTCATTGCAGGAGGCGGTGCGAACGAATAATTATGAAGCGTATAAAAAATACAGCGCCATCATCAACACACAAAGTAAACGGCTTGGAACACTGAGAGGATTGTTCCGGTTTAAGCCGCGTTCCCCAATTCCGTTGGAACAGGTGGAATCGGAAGACCAGATCATCGGACGATTTGTCACTGCTGCCATGTCCTTTGGTTCAATCAGCAAGGAAGCACACGAAACACTGGCGGTTGCCATGAACCGGCTGGGTGCACGCAGCAATTCCGGAGAAGGGGGTGAAGATCCCGAGCGATACACACTGCGTGGTGATGGCGACAATTTGAACAGCAAGATCAAGCAGATCGCCTCTGCACGTTTTGGTGTAAACAGCCTTTATCTGGTTAATTCTGAAGAATTACAGATCAAAATGTCTCAGGGCGCAAAACCCGGGGAAGGGGGTCAGCTGCCCGGATTTAAAGTAGATGAAACAATTGCCCGGGTCCGTCATGCCACACCCGGTGTAATGCTTATATCACCACCGCCGCATCATGATATCTATTCCATTGAGGATCTTGCTCAGTTGATTTTTGATCTTAAATGCGGTAATCCGAAAGCGCGTATTTCAGTGAAACTTGTTTCCGAAGTGGGTGTTGGAACTGTGGCGGCAGGGGTTGCCAAGGCCAAGGCGGACACGGTCGTAATTTGCGGCCATGACGGAGGTACCGGTGCTTCCCCGTTGTCTTCGATAAAATATGCCGGTTCCTGCTGGGAAATCGGTCTGGCAGAAACCCAGCAGATCTTGGAAATGAATCGTTTACGCAATCGCATTCGGGTTCAGGTTGACGGCCAGTTACGTACCGCACGTGATATTCTCATCGGTGCCATGCTTGGTGCTGAAGAATTCGGATTCGGAACCATCGCGCTCATCTCCATGGGTTGCATCATGATGCGAAAGTGTCATCTGAATACATGCCCAGTCGGTGTGGCCACGCAGGATCCGACTTTACGTAGCCGCTTCGTCGGTAAACCCGAGCATGTCATCAATCTGATGCGATTTATCGCCCGCGAGGTTAGAGAACTGATGGCGGAATTTGGTTATTCCAAAATGGAACAGCTGATCGGGCGGCGGGACAATCTCGAAACCGATCTGGCCATTTCACATTTTAAATCACATCAAATCGATCTTTCAAGAATATTTTTTATGCCTGAGAACCAGACCGGTGATGAACTCTTTTGCACCATCGGGCAGGATCACGATCTTTCCTCCTCATTGGGGCCATCTCTGATCAAAAGTGCAAGAAAGGCAATAGACGGCAATCAACCGGTTAGACTAAACCGTAAAATAGGCAATAGCCACCGTTCTACGGGAGCTACATTAAGTGCGGAAATTTCACAAAAATTCGGTGTAAAAGGACTTCCGGAAGATCATATAGGGGTAAAATTCCGCGGATCTGCAGGTCAGAGTTTTGGTGCTTTTCTTGCCCCGGGTGTTACGTTCAGACTTGATGGCGATGCCAATGACTATGTCGGCAAAGGTCTGTCCGGCGGAAAGATAATATTAAAACCACCCCAGGATGCAACCTTTCTACCCCAGAACAATGTCATCGCCGGCAATGTATGTCTATTTGGCGCCACCGGCGGAGAGGCTTACTTCAATGGGATTGTCGGGGAACGGTTTTGTGTGCGTAACAGCGGCGCCATTGCTGTCGTAGAGGGTGTCGGGGACCACGGATGTGAATATATGACCGGTGGCAGAGTGATCATCCTGGGTAAGACCGGCGTGAATTTTGCAGCCGGTATGAGCGGTGGAATTGCCTATATTTTGGATACCACTCAACTCTTCGACACCAATTGTAATCTTGAAATGGTTGATATTGAAGTGGTCAATGAACCTGCCGATATCGCCTTTTTAAAAAACTATATCGAAAAACACAACCGGTATACAGGCAGCCAACGTGGTAAGCAGATCATCAGCAACTGGGATGATATGCTCCCATTTTTTGTGAAAGTATTGCCCATCGATTATCGGAAAGCTCTGGAACGGATCACCATGCAGATATCAAGTGATGAGGACGCCGTGGCATTGACCGAGGAGGTATTCACCTAGTGGGTAAACCGACCGGATTTCTTGAATATAGGGCAGAAAAATATGAAATCGAACCAGTCGCAGAACGTATCCGGCATTTTAAGGAATTTACCGGATCCCTTGGGACAAAAGCGTTATCTCGTCAGGGGGCACGTTGCATGGATTGCGGTGTTCCCTTCTGTCATACGAACTACGGATGTCCGGTCTATAATCTGATCCCGGAGTGGAATGATCTCATTTACCGCGGCCTTTGGCGGGAGGCTTATGAGCGACTTGCACAGACCAATAACTTCCCGGAATTTACCGGACGGCTTTGCCCCGCACCCTGTGAATCAGCTTGCACCCTATCGATCAACGATCACCCGGTAACGATCAAACAGATAGAGCAGGCGATCATCGAAAAAGCATTTTCCAGCGGATGGGTGATAGCCGGTCCACCACCACATGAAACCGGCAAGCGGGTGGCGGTCATAGGCTCCGGACCGGCAGGCCTTGCAGCTGCGCAGCAAATAAGACGCGGTGGACACACCGTCACGGTTTTTGAGAAATCACCCAAACCGGGCGGTTTGTTGCGCTACGGAATTCCCGATTTCAAACTGGAAAAACCGGTGATCGACCGGCGTCTTGAACTACTCGAACAGGAAGGTATAAGTTTTGAGACAAATATCGATGTCGGGGAAGATGTTTCTGCCCGATATTTGCTTAAATCATTCGATGCCATACTGATTGCAACGGGGGCCGGGGAACCCCGCCGTCTCGATGTGCCCGGTGCCAGTCTCGCCGGTATTTATCTGGCGATGGATTACCTCACCCGCTCCAATATGTATGTTGGTGCCGTCCTGAATGAGTCGGAACTTATTTCAGCACATGACAAAAATGTGCTGGTGATCGGAGGCGGGGATACGGGGTCCGATTGTGTCGGAACCGCAAACCGCCAGGGTGCCCGGCAAATCCTTCAGATCGAGATCCTCCCGAAACCGGTGACCCACGATAACCCATGGAATCCGGTCTGGCCAAAATGGCCTAATATTTTGCGGACCACGTCTTCCCACGAAGAAGGGTGCGAAAGGGACTGGGGCCTTGCCACACGGTCTTTTCAGGGGGATCATCAGGGGGTTCAGCGGGTTCATTTTAACCGTGTCGAATGGACTAGCGGAAAAAATGACGGTACTACCAAACTCAAAGAAATAAAGGGATCCGGTTTTTCCCGTGATTTTGAGCTGGTTATTCTCGCAATGGGCTTTGTCCATGTCGAACACAATCGTTTGTTACAACAGTTCAATCTCGAATTTGACAAAAAGGGAAATATCCTGACTGATACAAATCAAATGTCATCTGTGGCCCGTGTTTTTGCAGCCGGCGATGCCCGTACAGGAGCATCCCTGGTCGTTCATGCCATATATGAGGGACGCCAGGCTGCCCGCGCAATCAATAAATATCTGAGGCAATAACAGGCCTTATCTGAGCAGTTCAATTGCATACTCAAGGACCGTATCCCGGCCGTTTATCAGATCTTCGATACTCTGGCTCACTTTTAGATCCGGAATGACCCCTCTTGCCCGGTCCATACCACGAACCGCGACAGCAAAAGTCCCCCGTGCGATCTGCAAATTCAGCCCGGTATTTCTGAGCGGGATCGTTTTTTTTGCGTCATTGCAGGTATAGGTGCCGCCGGTTTCGCTGCCGATCAAAGTTCCAATATCGTGATATTTCAGCAGAGCGCAAAAATGGCCGGTTGTCGAGAAGCCGTTCTCATCGATAAGTACAATCAGTTCACCATCAAATCTATCCGCGGTAAGTGGAACCGGATCGGCCAGGCGGCTGTATTTTCCGATAGGTTTGTCAAAATAAGGGATTGGATCCTCGGCAATATAAGATATAATATGTGCGGCGCAGAAAGGATTACCGCCATCGTTTCCGCGTACATCAATGATCAGATTTTTTATATCCTGCTGTCGTATCACCCTGAACACACTGTCTATATAGCCGTAAAAATAGGTTTCCTTTTCTGGCGTATAAAACCCAAAATTACCTGTGCGCAAAATCGCCACACGCGGATCCTCCCGAATTTCGAATTGCAGCGCCGGCTTCGTTATGGTTGACCGGTTAAGCTCTTTGACAGAAATCGGATCCAGAGAAATTTCCTCAATGACACCCAAACCTGGGCTCCGGTACCGGATTTTAAATTTTTCGGGAAAACCATAAAATTGCGCATACAGGTATGGAAAGCGCTGATTTAAGATTGCGCGCTGATAGCCCCGGTTATAGCCATCCGCTGGAATGACCGTATAAAAATAATTCACGATATTGCTTACCGAACGGTCATTTATGGCCAGAAGTTCACTGCCAGCTGCAACAGTGCCTGCGTTTCCCAGGAAAGTCCTGATATAAACCTTTTCACCTGTAAAATGAAGTAAGAAAGGGGCAAATCGATCCGGTTGAGCAGCCCACCAGATCTCCGGAAATCTGATGGATGAATGTCCACATCCTATTCTTGACACGAGCGGAGCGATAAAGCGGTAAAACTCATCGCCTGACATGGGTGTTTTCAGATCGGCCAGCTGCCGGTCAAATAGTTGGCCGAATATTTCACGATCGGTAAAAGCATACAATGCCGGATGCAGGGCTTCGATGCTGTCACGCAGTTGCAGGAAATCCTCACGCAGCGCGGATACGGTATACTTATATTCGATGTCAATCAGATACTTGTCCAGATCGAAGGCGGCAATCGGCAAGACGACCGGTTGTTCGGAATGGATAAATCTGCGGTTCCCATTATCGGGATTTTCCGGATCCGGATTGTTTTCCCAGATATCCCATCCACTGGTTTTGTGAATCACAAATTTGTACTGGATATTCAAGCCGGGTAGATCATTAAACGCAAAAAAGGCTTTGAAGACACTGTCTCCGTCCACATCTTCCATAAAGTGCCGGTTCCCCTGCCACCGGTTAAAGTTTCCACGGATCAGGAGTGTGTCGCCCCTGGCAGGTTCAAATCGCTTGCAGCGCATGGAAATCCGCATATCAACCTGAAATGTGATCTCATGCTGCGCTGCGAGGGGATAAGAATAAAGACAAATAGCTAGTAAAAAATAAATCCATTTCGGCATTCTCACGATCCTTATGCTCAAAGATTACAATTACACAGGGAAAGAAAAACAATTGCATCTGAAATCAGACCGGTTTCGAGCCAAACGCGATGCCGATATCCTGCAACAGTTTGAATGGAGGTTCACCACCGGCAAAAATAAAAACATAATCGTTTGGAATTGTTTTTTCACCGTCTTTAAAATTCAATCGTACATTTTTTTCACCGATTTCAAGCAAATTCGATTCAAAGGCCACCCGGATCCGGCCGTCCTTGATAAATTGCCTGATACGCTCCTCATTTCGTTTTTTGAGACGAAAGAAGGTGTGTTTGCGATAAGATATCGTAACGGTATTTCCGGGTTGGCGGGCCAGTCCCATCGCCGCTTCCACAGCACTATCCCCGCCACCAACCACCAGCAGATGCTCATTTGAATAACTTTCCGCATCGAGTAATTTATAAAATACTTTTGCCCGGTCTTCACCCGGTACGCCCAGTTTTCGCGGTGTTCCACGACGGCCCAGGGCGAGTACAACATTTCTCGCTTCAAAATTGTGTTTATCGGTCTGCACCTGAAAATGTCCGTTTATGCGGACAATTTTTTGAAGTTTCTGATTGGGTGCCAAATTCAGTTTAAATTTTTCCTGGGTCTCCTGCCATATCTCAAGCAATTGTTCCTTGGTATATTCCCTTTTATTCAACCGTCCATAAAGAGGAATATCAACCGGTTGGGTCATTACCACTTTTTTACGCGGATATTGTAAGATTGTGCCGCCGGCTGTTTGCTGATCGATCAGAACGTAGGATAACTTTGTTTCGACTGCCCGCAGCGCAGCGCTCATCCCTGCCGGACCCGCACCGATAATCGCCACATCGACCAAACCATTTTTTTTATCTGGATTCATTGAGATCCTTATACTATCGATCACCTTGGTGCCCTGTTGAATGGCATTTTTTATTAATGCCAGGCCCGACAATTCACCGGCGATATATATGCCGGGTATACTGGTTTCGTACTTTTCGGACAAATACGGAATATCGTCCCGTTCTTCTAAGTCACCTAGTCCGATTGTAATTCCGGCCACGGGACAAGCTTCTGCGCACAATCCGTGCCCGACGCATTTCAAACCGTTGACCAGTACAGCCTTGCCCATGACCAGTTCAAGGACGCCACCTTCCGGGCAGGCCTGGATACAGGCGCCACATCCAATGCAGCGATATGGATCAATCTGGGGATGCTGGGCAATCGGTTTGTTTGCTCCAAGATCCTGTGAATCCTTTACACGTTTCAGGCCCTTGCGTTGGGCTCTCCGGAAAGAAAGCGCATAAACGATAAAAATTATACCGGCTATTGCTCCGGCCGAAAGCCAGATGATCGTATTTTCTGTCATAATCCTGAAATAATTAAAGGTTAGAACCGGTAACCCAGTTCGGTCAGAACACGGTGTCCCTGCATATCATCCCCCCAGTCATAATAATAATGCGTGAAGAGATATATTTTTGACCACAGCGGTACGGAAAAGGTCAGATTCAAATATTGATTCATACGATGTTCATCTGTAAGCTCCATCGTATATCGGTAAGCACCGTACACTGCTCCGGCACTGACTGATCCCATCTGATACCTGAGAGAGGCCGTGGGGCTGATACCCCGGCTGTACAGGCTGCGAAAGCCAGAAAAAGCCAGACTGGCCTGTATATATTTTCTGATCAGATTCGATTTGACCAGGGTGAGACCGTAATTATAACTCATGTTCGCATCATCCCGTCCCTTGCGCACTCCCCCCCTGATACTGATCGTCATTTCCGCCGGGATTTTCAACCACACATCTCCCCGCAATGCCTGACGCTGTGCCTCGTCAAATAATTCCTGTGCCCGGGAATAATATACGTAGGTCAGATAATTTTTCCTATTATCATAACCAAGACCTGCCGTGATCCATTCATTAAATTTGTAAGATCCCGAAAGGTATAAACTGGTAAGCGAAAATGTTGTTCCGGAATATTCCTTACGCCAGTTACGGTTATAATCCACCTCCATGCTTTGGTTGATCCGCCAGCCGGATTTATCACTTATCCTGAATTCAAAATAGACATATTCACGGTTCACTTCTCCCTCCGTGTACGAACCCGCCAGGGCAAGTGTAGTCTGAAGATAAGAACCTGAATAGTGTCCGGTACGATAGGTACCATATAATCCATATTTCTGCATGTCTGTTGAAAAATCCACCGAACGCATATCCGGCTGGACCCCGCCAAATATGCCCCAATTAAATGTTTTGGTCAGATTATGCTGCAGGATCAGTCCGTCGATATAACCCATACCGCTGAATTTATTTGAGGCGATCCGTCCGGCCTGAAAATTGATCGGTGTATCCGGTGGTTCATACGCAATGGAAATCCAGTAAATACGATTGCGCCATTCATTTTCCGGAATACCGGCACTAAGGGCAGTGGTGCGCCGGTCAAACCGCGCACGTGTATTGACGCTTAAATTAAGATCGGGTGTCCAGAGATTTCTTACCCTCAAATTGAGACGAGCGTTCCACTGGTCAAAATTTAATCCGGCAGCAGAATTATCAGTCCGGTGATACCACTGCAGTGAAAAGCCGCCGCTGATATAGGTCTTGAAGGAAGGTGTTTTTTCCGCTTCCTTCTGAACCGGTGTCACCCGTGTTCGCACCTCTGCGACCGTGTCAACGGCAGCCTCTTCGACCGTACGTTTTATCCAGCGGGCAATATCCCCGACGACAATCTCTTCCTGTTGCGAAATGATTTTACAGGAAGCCGATCCTGTCGCCAGGTATATAATTTCAATTCTGGCTACAGCCAGTTTATTTCTTATAATATCCAATTGGTCGCCGGTCTTTAAACCGACATTAATTCCCCGATCAAGATAAACCGTACCCGACGAGATATAGCGCACCTTTGCATCAGGCACCGTTTGCGCCATCAGCAGACCTGTGCTTATTACGCAGATTATTATCCTGGCAAACCAGCGGTATAGCATATTAATCTCCATCTGACCGCCCGTTGGGGTGACAGTCGAAACATGCGGTACTCAGGTACTGGTAATCCTGCCTTTCCCGGTGTTTCTCATCCATAAGTGTCTGGCTGTGCTCTTTACAGTTGATGCACTCATAGAAATTGTAATCTGACGGTGAGACATGGCATTCATCACAGGTGTTCCATTTATCCCGGTGCGCGCCGGAATAGATCGGAAAATACTGGCTGTCATGATCCCAGGTTGTCTGATCCCAGGCGATAGTATTATGACAGTTTTCGCAGGTTATCGGAAAACCGGCCGACTGATGATTCGGATCTGATGTTCCGTTATACTCTGTTTCGTGACAGGCGAAGCACTCCATGGGTGTATTGGTGTAACCGTTTTGATGACAACCGGTACATGCCGTCGTCAGATGCCTGCCGGTCAGCGGGAAAGCGGTATTGTTGTGATCGAAATCCGCCGGCGACCAGACCGATGTATTATGACAGATGGTACAATCATGGTCAAAACTGTTGGTCACATGATTCGGATCCTGAACACCGGTAAAATCAGGTTCATGACAGGCAAAACATTCCAGTGGTGTACCGGCATACCCGTTCTCATGACAGGCAATACAATTTACCGCTATATGGGCACCGGTCAAGGGAAACATCGTTTGGTTGTGATCAATCGTCGAAGGTGACCACACTTCCTGAGAATGGCAGTCAAGGCAGTCGTGGCTGAAATTATTGGCTATGTGATTCGGATCCACGGTTCCGGAAAAATCATCTTCATGGCAGCCGTAACAATCCCGGGGCAAACCGGATATCTGATTATTCACATGACAGTCCGTACAAAGAATACGGCTGTGGGCGCCGACCAATGCAAAACCTGATTCGGCCAGATGATCAAACATCGCATCTTCCCAGCGCCATTCAGTATGACAGTTGCCGCAAACCGTCGGAAAACCGAATTTAACATGATCCGGATTTACGGTAGCTGTATAATCATCCATATGGCAATCTTCACACCGGCTGGGCGTGCCGGCATACGTTTCTGCATGACAGGCCATACAATCGGTATTCAAATGGGCCCCACGCAAGAGAAAAGAAGCCGGGTGCGTATATTGTGCCTGTTGCCAGACTACCGATGCCGGAGAGTGGCAGACCTCGCACTGCCGTTCAAAGCCAGCCAGTTGATGATCCGGATTTTGACTGCCGAGATAATCTTGCTCATGGCAGCCATCACAATCCACCGGCAAATTGGTGAATTGTTTCTCGGCCGGTCCCCGGTGACAGCTTTCGCAATCCAGAGCGGCGTGGATCCCGAGCAAAGGAAAACGGGATATATTATGGTCTTCCCAAACCGGGAACCTGTTCTCCCAGGAAAGCGGTGTATGACAATTCTGACAATCCAGACCAAGTTCGCCGGCATGGATATCTGTATGACAATCGATACAGGTAACACCAATATGCGAAAATATTAATGACTCATGGCATCCCCGGCATTCGGTTTGAACATGGGCACCGGTCAGAGGATACCCCGTATCCGCATGTCTGAACTGTATATCTGCGCCTCTGAACGACCAGTCTCCGGAATTATGACAGACTTCGCAATCATATTTTATATCCCCGTGGGGATTATCATTCGAAGTTCGACCAGCCGAGGTCCAGGCGATCATTACCACATAAAAACAGCACAGGGTCAGATTTTTCTTCATATTTTCTCACTTTTTGTCGATTTGCGCTCTGCATGACATGCAGCACAGGTTATTTCCAGAGGTTTGTAGCGGGTAAATTTGACCCCTTTATCTTCAACAATCGGGTGACATTTTCCGCAGGCGACAAAACGGTGCGCCCCTTCAATTTTAAAACGGCTGTCCCGGTTGTGATTAAAGTTCTCAGCCAGCCAGTCCTTCGGCGTATGACATGCTGCACAATCAACCCCGGAATCCGATCGAAACTGTCCCTGATGTATATCTGTATGACAGATATTACAATCCTTTTTCAAACCTGAAAATCGAAGCATGCCTATACCCGATTTTTTGTGGCATTCAGAACATTTTATCGCGGCATGCTTCCCATTGAGAGGAAAAGCGGTCTTCCCATGGTCATATGTTACATCCTGCCACCCTTCAAAACCGTGACAAAACGCACATCCTTTACTGACCGAGAGAGTGGAAAGATTCCCGGCCTCTTCGCCGTGTGGATTTACATGGCAAACCTGACAATCTTTGTTTGTAAAGGAAAACCGCAGTGCGCCACCGGCGCTTTTGTGGCAGGCGATGCAAGGCACCGCCAGGTGCGACCCCGCAAGTGGATAACCCGATTTCTGATGCTCAGGTAGCCCAAATGTACTTGGTGAAAATCCTTCAATAGTATGACATGATTCACAGGCACCTTTTGAAGCATGATCGGCAAATACGCCCCGGTGAACGTCCCGGTGACAATCTCGGCAGAACTTATAACCAATATTTTTCAGCGGTCTGCCCGGAAAATGACACTTCTCACAGACTACCTGCTGATGTTTTCCGCGCAGCGGATATCGGGTCATATCGTGGTTGAAGCCCTTTTTGACCTTTCCCCGCCATGCAGTCGTGCTGTGGCACTTTTCGCACTGATTTCCGAATTTGGCCTGATGTGGATCACGATGACAATCCCTGCATGCATCATGTTTTACCGGTTTAAAATGCATTTCTTTTTTTTCGTTGACCGGGTGACATTTTGAACAGGTTACATTCCTATGACCACCACTCAGCGGGAAAGCAGTCTTTTGGTGATCGAAAGTCTGAACCGGTTTCCATTTGTTCAGGGAGTGACAGGTTTCACAGGATTGCTCGAATTGCCCTTTGTGCTGATCTTCATGGCAGGTGATGCATTTTTCAGACAAGCCCAGAAAGGTGCGATTCAGGTTTTTATTCCCATTCTTATAACGATTTTGTTCTGCGATATTTTCCGCGCGATGGCACTGGCGACATTTTAACTGTTCATGCTTTCCGCGCAAGATATATCCTGTTTTTGCGTGATCGAATTTCACGATCCCATCCGGCCACCAGATCAGTCTCATAATCCCGGCCGTTATGTTCCGCATGACAGGATTGGCACTTATCATGTCCGCTGGTAGCATGCAGACCACTGCCGGATTTAATCTGCTCAGCCAGCAGTCCATGGCAATCCAGACATTTCTCGGAGCTGATCTGTTGTTCCATGGCGTGGCATTTCTGGCAATTCGTCAGTCCTTCCAGATCGGCATGGGAACGTGAAAGATCACCGGGTGATAACTGCGCGGACACAAAAAAATAAAAAACCAGTAAAAATAGGATTATTTTATGCATATACTTTTCCCGGATCTTTCAAAACAACCAGCGGTATCCAAGCAGGATCGTGAGGGTTACATGTATCACCATGATCAGATACATAATAATGGCAAAAGGTTTATGAATAATATGCCAGTTATGAAAGATATGGTGTATTTTCTGCCAGAGAATCAGTCGCCGGTGGAGAACAACCTTCTGTCGTGAAAGTTTTTGTACGTGTTTCAACTGCCTGCCGGTTAATTTTACGATTTTTCTGATCCGCATGCGCAGGAATGGCCTGCGAAATACAAAAAAAAGGTCATCCACAAGTATCGCAGTTAAGACTCTGATCAGGGATTGTCTGGATTCCGCTTTCTGCATGCTTATCGTCTGCAACCGTTTGATCTGATATTCATCGAGTTTAAATTTTTCCACAAGCATGTGGTTTAATTCCTGATCCATTGCCTCCACCTCCTGCAAACTGAGTTCATTGCCCTGAATACCACGGGGAATCTGCGCATAAATATACCGGCCTAAAACACCACTCAGAGCAACGGCAACCATGGACCAGAAACTGATCGAAACAATTCCATTCAGTTTAAAACTTGAGTGCAGAACGATGAACAAAGGTCCCATTATACCCATGAGGATATGCAGGTCCAGCCAGCGACCTATGGACCACATCCCCCTGAAGATCTTACTTCGCTTCCGGATGGAATAAAGGAGAAGAAGAATCATCATAAAGGATCCGATCATCCCAAGTCCGTGGCCGCGCAGGCCTCCGGGTTTCAGATTTATATGTGCATCCATCCGGGGCCGTTCAACAAGATCCGCCTGGTAATAGGACCAGCCGTCATAAAAATAATAAATAAATATGACGGCACAGATCAGATAAAGCAGGATAAGTATGGTGCGAAAACTTTTGGATTCTCTTGCGGGCATAAATCGTAACCGATCCGGTTCCTTGTTCAATCTAATGCATAAATATATTCATTGTATATGATGAATTCACCAGAATATTTTGGCACTACGATCATTCCCTCTAAACGGAAGGTAACTCGGTTTATATATTACTATAATCGTACGATTTTGATGAGAATTTAATAAAAATGATTAAAGCATGCGTATAGGTGAATTATTTTATAAAAATTTGCGGAAAAATTAAGCAGTGTGAATAATTAAACCCCGGAATTACTAAGACAGGAGAACAGAATTAACCGGATAAATCTTCGTGTATCTTGCCTTTCCTGTTTATCCTGTTATCCTGTCAATATTATTTCTCAACGGAGCAGGATCATTTTGCGGGTCCGGACAAAATGGCCGGCGTTGATCCGGTAGAAATAGACACCTGAGGCCAGAGATTGTCCATCGAACCGGTATGCATGGGTACCAGCCGGCAATTCTCGATCAACCACAGTAACGATCTTTTCACCCAGCATATTGAATATATCCAGTCGAACTCTTTGCGCAACCGGAAGACCGAATTCGATCACGGTGACGGGATTGAACGGATTCGGATAGTTCTGTTGCAAGGTGTAGTCCACAGGAAGACCGGTTTCATTTTGTGACGGAAGCGCTGTGGCGGTCGTCTTTTGCAGGATCGCCCATGATTTGTTGTTGTTTTCATGGATCTCAGGCAGACTTTTATCGGCATCGATGACCGCATAGATCCGGGGATAGGTCCCCAGGTCACCCGGGATCTGCCATTGCATTTCGACCATTCTACTGCCCCGTGCCGGGATCCCTGTTTCGGTAAACACCTGTTGCTCGCCTTGTGTACCGACGATCAATGTACCTCCGCTGTCAGGATCCCCGATATAAAACTTCACACCCATGGGTCCGGGTGTGGGAATGAGACTAAAATTATGCACGCGCGCTCTGATAATGATGGTTTCGCCTGCTTTTGGATCCGAAGGCAGGAAGATCAGGTCTTTTGTTTGCATCCGCTTGGCCTCATCCTCCAATGTAAAACCCTTTTCAGGATCATACCGCCACGGCAGGATAAACGCCGGATCAGCCAGATCGCCGTAATTGACCTGCCACCAGGTCGGGGTTCCGCCCTGCGGTGCCAGCTCCGGTTTTACCGCATAATCAACGACCAGGGCGCCATTGGTGGCCCAGTAGGCATATGGTGTGACGATATAACCGACCTCGCCCAGCCCCATATCGATGCCGTCCAGATGCACGCTCAGGTTCAGCCCGGTGGCCACATCGGTTTTATGGGTATAGATCTCCTCTTTACTGTAGGTGCTGTTCATACTATAACCGGATCCCCAGACATCCACATCGACCCCCCATTCGCGGCTGTAACTTTTCGAAGTACTGGCCTGATTCGTCTCAAAATCGTCAAATTGTAGCCCCCAGTCATAACTGGAATTGGCATCGAGGACAAAACTGTTGTTATAATCCCCTTTTATTTTTTCATCAAGTTCAGGATTATTATCGAGGATGGGATATTCCCGATAGGATAGGATATTTCCGACCTCATGTGATGGGATATACGAGTATCCGCTCCAGCTTTTACTCGGGAACCAACGGTTCTCAGCCACGATCGGTCTGACAACCAATACATGTCCGCGTAATTCATAATTGCCCTCATAATTTCCGTACACCGGATATTCCCAGAGGTCATAGTCCACGACGGTGGCATAGATCCGATCGTCTTCCTTGGCGTCGACCGCAATGGAAACGGTCACTTTGGTCGTATAACCGCCCGAATTTGAAAACCGTTTGCCGTATTTTGTGGTCAGATGTGAACTGACCGAAATCCCCCAGAAGCTGCCCCCAGCCTTTAGCGTCTGGGACATTCCCCAGTCCTGGGTAAATTCCGAGGACACTTCGGTTGCCTGACTGCTCTCCTTCTCATAATGGGAGATAAACTGGCCGTCGTTTTCATTATAGACTCAGGCTGACATCATAGGATTCACCACCCAATACATCAAAATGGATCGGTGGTGCGTTCAGTATCACCAGTGGCTGGAGGATCTTGGTAATTGAATAGCGGGCCGGTTTACCGAGCCTGATATCCGCATCAAATTCGGCAGTCTGGAGCGGTTCCGTCTTTCGCCATACGGGAATATCGGTCATTTGATCCAGCCACAATAATCCGGTAAAATTGCCGGATTCATCGTATTGGATCTGATAGAGATCGGAATAATAATCCGGCCATGAATTTATCGGTATTACGACCTCCAGAAAGGGTGCTTCGCCTTCACCTTCAAGTTTAATATTACCGACTGTCATGATACCCACATCATTATTGATATTCTGTATATCGGCCCAGACGGTCAGACCAAGTGGAGCGGTTCCCTGAAATATTTTGAACGTATTTGCGACCGGATTAGAATAGTCATTCATGGAGAAGGTCGAAATAATCTCATCCAACCCATCATAATTCACATCTGAGCATATGAGAGTGCTGAACCGGTCATACCAGCAATCTCTTGCCAGGGTATCCTGCTGCTGAAACACCGGTTCGCCAACGGTAATATTTTCAAGACCGGCATCTGCCCCAAACGGTATTAAAATATTTGAAATTGTATCAGCCGGCAATCCCCCACCGTATATTTTTGGCATATATTGGAAAAGGCTTACCACACCGTGTTCTTTTTCGACCGTAATAAAATGACCGGTTGCGACATTGAAATTTCCGATATCATACCTATTATCTTCCCTTGAGAATAGCGTCTTCTGCGACTTGAGCACGATTTCAGAAGCAAGCGAATCCCAGGCATATATATTGGCAAATATCTCCCAGCCGGTTTCACCCGCACCGTTACGGCCGGTCAGCAGGATCTCATCGATATCATCCCCGTTAAAATCGGCACATTCAATATCAAACATAAAAAGTTCATCCTCACATAATCCGATATCAGGCGGCACACTGAGTTTCTGATCCATGATCTCCCCCAGATTGGTAACAGTCAGGGAATCACTGACATCATAGATCAGAATACGGATGGTTCCCTCCTCATCGATGTCTTTCGCCCAATAAGCCAGCGCAAATTCCATTTGCACGTCGGAATCAAAATTACCTGATGTTATCAGGACCGGAGATATGGTTCCCCAACCGGTTTGGTAGATCACCGGGCCGGAAACCGTTCCTTCAAGTGTTTTCTCCCATTGGGCCAGTGTATCGATGCTCAGGAGATTCTGGTCCGCCTTCAGCAATATCCATTTTGCCTGTCCATCCGATTCCACCCCCACGGCAATTTCAGATAGTTGATCATGATCAAAATCATCAATGCAGATATCATGGTTGGTACCGGAAGTCTGATAGCTGAGTGTTTTGACCAGGCTATCCCGGTCAAACAGGGTCAGTTCCTCAAAGTACTTATATATGGCGATTTCCGAATTTTCAATCGTGACCAGTTCACTTCCGCCACCAGCCTGGATGATATAGGATTCCTCCAGTGGGTCATCACTCGGTTCTTGTGCATAAAGCAGCGAAAAAAATACTGTTAAAATGAAAAGTGATGATATCAGATTCTTCATTAGTTTTTCTCCTGCCTGTGGTAATTTATTTTTCCGGTTACGTTCGGATATAAGACTCACGAATCGATCTGAATGGTCCAAATTTTCTACGTCTGTTTTAGCAATCCTTTTCCGTCTTTGGTTGTGATAATAATATAAATGTTATACCTTTAAATACAAGTGATTTATTGCACGAATTGCATCCATTTCTTTTTTATCACCGTAGACGGAATAAATCCTTATATATTAATCTTTTTATCTGAGAATCTGACATCGAGAATTTGGGAAACAAATACGATTTAAATGAATGAATTTAATATTATTGGCATTACCGGTATTATCCTTATCGGTATTCTGGCCCAATGGCTTGGCTGGCGGCTGCGTATTCCCGCTATCCTGCTGCTATCGGCAGCCGGAATTATTGTCGGGCCGGTTACCGGTGTGCTCAACCCGGAAACCATATTTGGCGATAGTCTGTTCGCATTGATATCCCTTGCTGTGGCAATTGTTTTATTTGAGGGCGGATTAAGCCTCCGCCTCAAAGATCTGGACGACATCAGGCAGTCGGTAGTTAATCTGGTTTCGATCGGTGTTCTGATTACCTGGAGTACAGCCGCCTTTGGAGCCTGGTTTTTTCTCAAACTCGAATTCAGGTTAGCGCTCCTGCTTGGTGCGATTCTCGTTGTCACAGGACCTACGGTTATCATTCCCATGCTGAATCATTTACGTCTGGTCAGCCGTGTAGGCGCTGCGGCCCGGTGGGAGGGGATTATTAACGATCCGATCGGGGCATTGCTCAGTGTACTGATCTTTGAAATACTTATGGGCAGCGGCTTTGGCATTATTCCGGAAATAGCGGTTTCGGGAATTCTAAAGACCGTGCTTATCGGTTCCGGATTGGCATTTGGTGCGTCATATATTGTTACGACCTCCATACGCAATTACTGGATTCCCGACCAACTCCAAAATCCGGTCATCATTATGCTCGTACTTACCGTATTCACAGTCGCAAATTATATCCAGCCGGAATCGGGCCTGTTTGCAGTTACCGTGATGGGAATCTCGGTGGCCAACCAGAAATCCATCAGCATAAAACATATCATAGAGTTTAAGGAGAATCTCCGGGTACTGTTGATTTCGAGTCTCTTCATGATCCTGATCGCCCGGTTGCAGCCATCGGATATAAATCAGATCTCCTGGTCTGTTATATTGTTTCTGCTTTTTCTAGTTCTGGTCTCAAGGCCGTTGGCGGTTTATTTTTCCACAATAAATCTTACTTATACCTGGAAGGAAAGGTTATTTCTCAGTTTCATGGCCCCGCGCGGTATTGTAGCTGCATCTGTAGCCTCACTTTTTGCGATCGAACTTGTAAAAAACGGATATGATGAGGCTGGTCTGCTGGTTCCGTATACGTTTACCGTGATTCTTGGTACAGTTGCCATTTATGGGCTTCTGGCACCGGTACTGGCCAGAGCGCTCGGACTTTCACAACGAAAACCTCAGGGTACGCTGATCATCGGTGCCCACCACTGGGCGCGGCAGCTGGCCAAGTGCCTGCATGCAGAGGGCTTCAGCGTTCTTCTGGTGGACACAAACTACAAGAATATATCCACCGCAAAACTTATGGGGCTGCCGGCCTATTACGGAAATATTCTGGCGGAAAGCATTTTCGATGAGCTTGATCTGACGGGTCTTGGAAAATTAATTGCCATTACACCAAATGAAGAAGTGAACAATCTGGCGGCTTTACATTTTCAGGAGATATTCGGCCGGGTTGAAGTTTACCAGCTGCCCTCGCCCAGCGACCAAACCGATGGGAAACCGGTTGTATCTTCCCATCTCCGTGGTCGGGTATTATTTGGAACAGAGTATGGATATGAAAATCTCAACCGGTATAGTGAGAATGGTGCGCTCATTAAAACCACTGAAATCACACCCGAATTCGATTTTGAACAATACAGGCAACACTATGACAGATTAGCGATCCCCATGTTCCTTATAACAGATAAAAATGAAATTCAGGTATTTTCATCCGATAACCAGCCCCAACCGCTAGCTGGTATGCTCTTGATCAGTATGGTTTATGAGTGATATTGAAAACACAGCAAATAAGCGATCTGACCTTATTGATCTGCAGCCTCAGCCGCTGCAGTGATACTGGCCCCTTTTGAAAACCGGTAGCCCTGATCTCCGAGACCCTTTTCCAGGGCACCAAGAAATAGCATAACATTGCGCTCGGTTGATGCCGCTCCCATCAGACCGATCCGCCAGATTTTTCCTTTAAACGGCCCCAGACCACCGCCGATCTCGATCTGAAACTGCTCCAGCAATTGTTTCCGCACTCTGGCATCATCAATACCGTCCGGCACCCCCACTGCATTGAGCATCGGCAGTCTGATGACCTTCCTGGGCCATATAGTGAATTCCGATCGCCTCAAGGCCGGCGCGCAATATTTTGTGATTACGCAAATGCCGCTGCCAGCGGTTTTCCAGACCTTCCTCCTGCACCAGTCTCAGGGCTTCATGAAGGGCATAGTTCATATTGATCGGAGCCGTGTGATGGTACAACCTTTCGGAACCCCAGTATTGACGGATCATATTGAGATCGAGATACCAGCTTGTACTTTGGATTTCCGTTTTTCCAGTTTTTCCACCGCCGCTTCACTGAGGGTAACCGGTGCCAGGCCCGGCGGGCATGACAGGCATTTCTGGGTTCCCGAGTAACAGGCATCGATGCTCCCAACTGTCCACCGCACCCTCTGTTCCGGCGAGACTGGTGACCGTATCGACGATCAAAAGTGCACCATGTTCATGGACAATTTTTGATATTTCTTCGATTGGCTGATGGGCACCGGTCGATGTCTCGGCATGAACGATCCCGACGATCCTGGCGCCCTTCTTTTTCAAGGCGGTGCGGATCTGATCCGGATCAAATACCCGGCCCCAGTCGATCGCAAGTTTGTTCACTTCTGCACCATACCGGCCGGCGATATCGGCCATCCGTCCGCCAAAGGCGCCATTGACGCAAACGAGCATGGCATCTCCCGGCTCAATCAGGTTGGCGATACAGGTTTCCATCCCCGCCATGCCGGTACCGGACATGGCCAGGGTCATCTGGTTCTTGTCTGAAACACATACTGGAGCATCTCTCTGATCTCATTGAGCATCTGCACAAAAGCAGGATCAAGATGTCCGATCGTTGGACGGGCCAATGCCGCCAGAACCCGCGGATCCACATCAGACGGCCCGGGTCCCATTAATACACGAGGCACCGTCCTGGGAATTTGCCATCGGTTCTTCCTCACTCTTCGGTAGGTTTTCATATAAAAATGTATCTTTAGAATTCAAACGTACAACTGCAATAATATACCTGTTATTCCTTTTCGGGCAAAATGTTGGCAACGGAAAGGCTAAACTGATGTCAAAAGGAGGGTGGGTGTAGGGACAGCCAGATTAAACCGGAAATAAGAAGCTCGATATGCCTTTTCAGCAAATTCTCGGATACATTACGGGCAATAATTTCCTCATGAGCGGTCAATGCATTCAGAAAGCGATCCCCCATCTGAGCGGCGATCTTATATCCAACGTGCAGGAGTGGCGCAGATCAGGATTAAAATTTGGATTTTCCGGCACATGTCTTAGCGCCTGCACAAAATCATCGGATGTCCAGCCCTGTACCTCCCCTGGTTTTGGCAACGCCGATTCCCGAATATTAATCACAGAAGCGTAAGGTTTACTCAAAGCATCGCGGTTTTCAAACATCTTGCCAGGTATATCTCTCTGGCTATGACCAGACCGTCTCCGCCCGCTTCCGCCAATCCGATTAATTCTTCCAGCCAGGTTGTGCCGGCAGTTTTGAGATGCAGACCGGTATTAAATTTCTTCAGCACGCTTCTGATCACCGGATACAATGAAAATTTGTCACTGCCCGAATGAACACTCAGTTTCAGTCCGGCCGGTAATTCAAACTTCTCCATTGCCCACTGCAGGACCGCCACATCACTGGCAAACTCTTCGGTAAACCGATCGAGATTTCCCTGGTAATCAACCCCTTTGTTAAACCGGCCGCTGAATTTTGGGGCAATTGTCCTGACCGGTACTTTTCCCGTGCAAGGGCAGAAAGTATAAATAGAATTTCTGCCGGACCCTGCGGTTGATCGGTCTCGTCCATTGAAACCTCGATGATATAATCATCATTTTTTTTTGTTTTATATATACTTACGGTAAATCCGTGCCGCCTGCTGAACGGCGTAAAGATATTTCCTCCCGATATCACCGATCAGGTTTTCATTGATATGTATCGGCTTTGAGAGTCCGAAAAAGAATAATTCGCCGATCAGATTCTTCTGCGTTTTTACAAAAGTCTTAATATCCGATTCTTCTGCCCGCTGACCGATAAAATCAGCCACATCTATGGTGAAAAAATCACAGGTTTCCAGAAACAGATCGACCGTCTCATAGCCCACATGATCCGCGTCGACAAAATACGGTTTTTTCCAACCCAGCGCCCTGACCGCCTGGTCCGCAGCCTGCCGTGCACTTTCCGGTTTGCTTCCGATCGTCGTATGCTCTCGATGCGATTTATTCCACACCGGGGTTATCTCGATTCCCTGTTTGCCGGCCTGGATGATGGCCGAAAGCTGCGCCTTTGTCTGATGAGCAAAACGATCGCCGATGCCGAGCGAGAAGCGGGATAATTTATTCGGATTCATATCTGTTTCCTTTCCAATTGAAGAAAAAGCGACAAAGCGGCAAAGTGACAAAGAGATAAAGTTAAAACTTTGTTGCTTAGTTGCTTAGTCGCTCTGCTGCTTTTTTTACCTTTAGCCTTTTCCTCTACATTTCAATACCCAAAAAACCTGGGCAACGCCAGACTGATCTCCGGAATATAGGTTACCAGTAACAGCGCCAGGAACATAGCCGCATACAAGGGCAGTAAGGGGCGTACCATATTGGTAATCGAAGTCTGGCCGATTCCGCAGCCGACAAACAAAACACTGCCTACCGGTGGTGTACACAGGCCGATACACAGATTTAAAACCATTATGATGCCGAAATGAATGGTGTCGATGCCCAATTGGACGGCAACCGGTAGAAAAATCGGCGTGAAGTCATTCTGCGAGAAGAATGGAGAGCGACGACTCATTCTCCAGTTGAACGATGATGATACGCCTGCTGGAGAAAAGGACGACGACGTCGTCGTCGCGTCCGGCGGTGCGAGCCCACCATCTGGTGGTGCTTGCTGCGGCAGCACCAGGGTCAACGAGGCGACGACATGTCCACAGCACGACAGACGCAGAGGACGAAGTAATACCAGCCGAAGGAAGAAGAAGAAGAAGAAAACGACGGAAACATCAGCAACTAGAAGAAGAAGTCGCGTCCAGCAATTCTGAGGATCTTGCGAAGGCTCCGAAATTCGACCAAGAAGGTGCGTCCTTGCCGAACAACGAGTTCAAAGTATGCCATCAAGACTCTGAGAAGCATTCTTCGCTCGAGCCGACCAAAGTGCAGATCCAGGCCGGTTGTTGCGCTTCACTTGATAGAAATGTCGCTTGCCCTTTCCTCTTTTGGGGATCTGCATGTATCGAAGCCGATGCGGGCTCTTTGTCGTTTTTGTTCGTAGTTTTCTCCTTTCGTGAGATTACTTCCGAACAGATCGACGTCCATAGTCCTGTTTCTTTCTATCGGTCAAAAGTCATGCAATATCAGTACTTGTTTGTTCATTGGCGGGTGTGAGATCTGCATTCGTGCACGCTACGCCCTGGCGTTGGGTGGCGGCATAGGTCGTCTGTCCCGCGGGGCCAGCCCGCTCTCAGGCCGGGCTGTGGCCGCGCGCGGTCTCGACTCCTCGCGCTCTGCCAGCATGGCGCGCAGCATCCAGGCGCGGGGCCTCTCGCGCACCTGCACGCGCTGGGTCAGGAGGTCCGCGGTGGGCTCGTCATGGGTCTCGTCCACCAGGGGGAACACCTGGCGGGCGGTGCGCACCACGGCCTCCTGGATCCCTGGCCAACTCGGCGATCATCTGCGGGGCCGAGGGCTGTCCCTGCGTGTCCACGACCGTCGCCAGCCTCCGCGAGCTCCCGGTAGGAGCCGGGGGGCGACGGGCGCTGAGTCAAATGGAGCGCTCGCAGCAACTCGGCGGGCGGTGCGGAGAGGGTGGGGAGGAGTGGTGGAGTCCCTGGCCGGGTCATGGGCCCACCCTCGGCCCCGTGAGGTCTCGAGGTTATCCCGCTGATCAGGCCCGCGACGCTTGGGTACGCTGAACACTTCCACTTTGACCTTGGCGACGCCCTTATTGACGAGCCCGATCTGGTGGGTGGCGGGCGCGGGAGAGATCGATCACGTGGCCCGCTAGGGGCCGCGAGCAATACGATCTTGCAACGAAGCAGCAGGACATAA
>CAVQJT010000013.1:0-168421 GCA_963712885.1 Calditrichia bacterium | reverse complement strand
GGCTGGAGTGCTGCTTCAGATGCAGAATTTCCAATCCTGTGCATAGCGTGTGAAACAGTGGCGTCATCTCCCCAGACTCGGGAGGATCGTATGGTGCTGCAACTGGTCGCTATGAAACATGTGAATGTGAGGCAGACATATATAATATAATTCAGAAACAGGTGTTTCATTTTGGTTATTTTATCTAATCGGGCTAAATAAAATTTCAAGGGAAAATTTACTTCCGAAAAGTTATTGATCAAAGAAGTGCCGAGACTTTTAATTTTAAATTGAAAATAAATAATTTTTGTCTGCAATGGTTTGACTTGATTTACATTGGTAAAAACATGTATGAATTTATGTTTGTAAAATTCACTTTTCCTGCCATCAAGTTATCGTTATTTATATCTGGAATTATGATAAAAACTTCTTCAGGCAGCAAGGAATACCATTTATTTAATGAATAGTGGTGACCAGTATATATTTAGCCTACAAATAGGTTTCCGCTTGCACTGGGACCGCAGGTGTGATTTTGTGTCATTCCTTTTACACCACTGCCGTCTTGTATGTCTCAGCAACAGCCAGATGAAAAAACGATCCGCCGATCATCGCCGTGATAATACCGACCGGAAGTTCCGCCGGCGCAATCATCGTTCGCGCAAGCGTATCACACCAGACAAGAAAAACGCCGCCAACCACCGCACAGGGTAATAATACTCCGTGATCCGGCCCGATCAGCAGCCTGATCAGATGCGGAATGATCAGTCCGATAAATCCGATCGGCCCCGCAAAAGCCACCACAACCCCAACAAGAACCGACCCTCCGAAAAAAATCCTTTTTTGAAAACGCAGCACGTCAACCCCTTTGCTCATAGCCATTTCGTGTCCGGTGCTGAGAATATTTATGGCATGGGCATGCCGGTAAAAATACACAAATGTTACCACTGCGACCGGAAGTAAGGTCAGCGGAAACTGCCAGCCGGTTATTTGCAGTCCTCCCATCAGCCAGCGAATCATTCTATACGTTTCGGTAAAATCGGCAAGGTAATGAATAAACAGGATCAATGAGGAAAACAACAGACTGATCGTCACACCTGTCAATACCAGAGTCAACGGCGACATGCCATAGCGGCTGCGGGCGATCACATAAATAATCAGGATCGTTACCAAACTGCCGGTGACCGAAAAAATGACAACCGCAGAAAATCCAATCCATTGCAGTAAAAAGCCCGATTTGATCGCCAGAACGGCACCCAGCGACCCCCCGGATGAAATTCCCAGCGTATACGGAGTGGCAAGATCATTACGCAAAAGCGCCTGAAATGCACCAATCAGCGCGAGCGAAAAACCAACCAAAAAGGCAAATACAACCCGCGGCGTGCGCAGTTCCGTGATGATCTGCTGACCGATATCACTGGAAAAAATATCCGGAACCCACCCTGGTTCCCCCGATAAATGGCGAAATAATAAGGGTCAGCACGATCACCAGAACCAACATCAATGTTTTGATTGCTGTCATATTTCCGATCATCCGTCATGGCAGGAAATAAAGACTCTCAGTCATCGGATTGATATCAATATAAACTTAACACCAGACACATCCTGCAGTGTCTGGAACTGTAATACCTGATCCGGTGGTCCGTCTCCGAAATTTTGCCGCGATCCATCAAAATCATACGAGTACAGAACTGGGCGGCAAGATTAATATCATGGGTCACTACGACAACGGTTAATCCGTTTGATTGCTGCTGTGATCTCAGGATCTGATAAATACCCAGTTGGTGATGCAAATCAAGTGCCGATGTGGGTTCATCAAGAAGGATCAGTTTTGGCTCCTGGGCCAGAGCGCTGGCGATAAGCACCCGCTGCTTCTCCCCACCGCTCAAATCAGAATAACCGCGCAAACGGAACTCATCCACATGCATCATATGGCTAACCTGATCAATCACATCCTCATCCCTTTGACTATAAATACGAATACCCTGTGTATGCGGATATCGTCCCATGCGTAAGACCTCATCGACAGTAAAAGGAAAAAACGAATTCAACCTCTTGTGGAAGATAGGCAATGGTTCGTGCAAGCGTCCGCCGTGCAATCCTGTTCAACGGTATCTGTTCAATCAAAACACGGTCCTCACGGCACAATAAAACGCCAGCCATATGTTTTATCAAAGTTGATTTACCCGCGCCATTTGGTCCGATGATACCAATAAATTCCGATGCGCCGAAAGAGATCGAAATATCCTGTAAAACCGGTTTCACACCATAGGAAAAATTCAATCGATCAATTTGCAGTATTTCTTCCAATTACATCTCCGAGTTGCTGTAAAATATTAAGAATGAAGAAGTAGGCCGCGCCTTCGGCGGGCAAGCATTAGGCAGTAGGCAGTAGGCAGTAGGCAGTAGGCAGTAGGCAGTAGGCCGGAATGTAGGACTGGTTGATTTATTATGCAACATCATGTAAATTATAAGGTTATATTATCCTAATTCCTAATTCCTAATTCCTAATTCCTAATTCCTAATTCCTAATTCCTATTCCTAATTCCTAATTCCTAATTCCTAATTCCTAATTCCTAATTCCTAATTCCTAATTCCTAATTCCTAATTCCTAATTCCTAATTCCTAATTCCTAATTCCTAATTCCTAATTCCTAATTCCTAATTCCTAATTCCTAATTCCTAATTCCTAATTCCTAATTCCTAATTCCTAATTCCTAATTCCTAATCCCTAATTCCTAATTCCTAATCCCTAATCCCTAATTCCAACAGAATCAATTACCGCCCGGAAATCTTCCGCAAGCCACAACATGCGTGGGGCCGGGGATCAACGTGTGGTTCCCGGCGATACTGTATATATTTTTATGCTTTAAAGCCGGCGTATTTCCTAATGCTGTCCATGTTTCATCCATATTGAGTCGCTCAGTTTTTCGCTCATCACCCATTTGGAGGTCGATGATCAGTTCCGGCTGACGTGCAAGCATCGACTCGATATTGACCGTACCGTAACGCATCTCCAGATCATCGTATATATTCTTTCCGCCTGCAATATTCAGCATTTCATCGATGAATGTATTCGGGCCGGCAACGGTAGCATTTCGAAGACTGCCCTCTTCCTCATGTCCGATCAGAAGCAACACCTCCGGTTTTCTGATATCTGCTCTCAACTTTACTGAATCCAGTGATGCCTTCATCTTAAGGATGAGGTCCTGCCCTCTGCCGGCATAACCTATTTGTTGGGAAATACTATCGATTGTTGCCAGTAGATCCTGCCAGGTTTCATTCGGGTACATATGAACCCGCAGCTCAAATTCCCTTATTTTATTATTCAATTCGTTATGCGCAGGAACCCCGAACAGATGGGTTGGTTTTAGAGAAAGCATTTTTTCGATGTTCGGATCAACCAGTCCACCAATATGTTCTTTGTACTGTGCTGCGGGCGGGTAGCGACAAAAATCCGTTACGGCAACAAGAAGGGTATCGGCTTGCAGGGCATAGATAATTTCTGTTATATGCGGTGAGAGGGAGATAACCGCAAGGATCCTTCGTTTACCTCAGTATTTGTCTGACATGTCCAGAAAAAAACAATTAATCCAATTGTTATCCCTGATTTTAACAGAGATCTCATTCGCTCTCCTCTTTAAAAATAAAAGCAAGGTCTCCCGGGATTGCACCCGTATAAAAAGGACCGCTCAATGCTCCCCCCGCAGGATCATAAATCCATAATTTACCGGGATTGATATAATCGACCGCGTCAAGAATATACAACATATTTTCATGTATACTGTACCGAAGGGCATAGGGTGTTATCGGGACCGAGCTGATAGAGACTTTCCTCGATAACCTTTAGGGAATGTGTATCGTATGTTACCACCCGATTGTCAACAACGATATACCCCGTTTTATTTGCACCAATTTCGAATTTCCCGGGATGCTTTCCGGCCGGGAGCACCAGGGAATCTACAATCATTTCGGTCAACGGATCAATGACCCAGATGCCTCCGGGGGTATCATCTGCGGGATCTGCCCAATCATTATATCCCCCGCTGCACAATACATGAATCCGACCGGATTCATCCGGTCGCAAAAAACGCGGATTATCTCCAACGCCGATGTCAGCATGCAATTCTTTCCCCGGCAATCCAATCACCGAAACCGTATGACCCACCCCAAAACCCGAATTTGCGACAAAAACCTTCTCATTCACCGTCAACACCTCTTCGGGATTGTTACCCACGGGAATTTCTCCGGTTACGATGTTAGCCAGCAAATCAATTATGAGGACTTTGCCGGAATACAGACTGGTTACCAGAATTTCATGTGCACCGGAAAACGTGAAGATATCTCGGACTGGTACCAGCCGGGAGGTTGATTTTTTGATGCCGTTTGAAGGACGTGGTGTTTACAACCTCTATTTTATCCGAGTTATTTATGACCAAATAGGCCAGCGAATCTCGAATATAAATACTGTTGGCCACATCACCCAGATCTTCCCCATTGGCCTGTTTAAAGACATCGCTGAATATTTTCTGTGAATCACTGTCAAAATATGAAAGGCTTGCATCACCCTGCTGAAAATGCCCTTCATTGACAATGATCGCCCCGCGGTATACTTCGCGCATGATTTTTTCACCCTCTACAGCGGTGGGATTTTTCTCACAGGATATTACGAATACCAAAAAGAGGATGAACCAACGACCGATTAGGAATAAACCGATTTTGCTCACTTAATTTCCTTTATTCAAATATATTTTGTGCCAGATCAAATTTAAAACCGAAAATCCAGGTTTGCACAGGCAACGGATATCCTGTGATCAACTGATAACCGGTTTTTGCCAGATTGTTTACGCGACCAAATACGGTACAAGTCCAGTTCCATGCTGAAAATGAATACCCGGCAAAAGGATTTGAAATCCACACCTCCGGCAGGAATTGACCGGGATCATTAGCCAGCGTATTATACCTGTAACCGATATAATTAATTTCAGCACCCGCGGTAATCGATCGGTATTCAAAAGTTAACTTTCCACTGAATTCTGTACCCGGAATATAAGGCAAACGGTTGCCGATGGTCGGATCATTCAACGCCCCTGAACTTTCTTTCACCGCCAGACCATACTTGTAATGCAAAGATGCAGAAACAAAATTGAGGAACGATCCCAGTGAAGCCATAATTTCCAAACCATGGGAGCGTACCTTATCAATATTCTGAGCAAACCAGATGGCATCTTCACCCGGATACCATTTGATCATCTGGTTTACCCGGATATCATAATAACCAGTCTGAGAGCTGCCCATCGCCATAAAATTGGAAATTATAACGTAATCCTGTTTCAAAACCGGACGACTTCTCCGGCTCTAAATTTGCATTGCCACCCGGTTGCCAGTATAATTCATTTAAAGTGGGTGCCCGGAAATTTATGCCAAGAGACAAATAAACCTGCCAGTCAGACAGACGGATATCCACGCCACCACGCGGAAGAAAAATAGCACCAAAATCTGAATATATTTCCTCACGTAAAGCCAGATTTACCGTAGCATCCATATTTTTTGCCTGCCATAGCAACCAGTTTCCCAATCCATACACCGCAAATCGCCGCCGGGTATGGCTACCGGTTTCGGAACTGCGGACTTCGGTCATTCCGAGATCCAATCCGGTATACAACCAGATCACAGAGGATAAACGACCGGTCAGTTTAAATATGCCGCCAAGATCCTGATTAAAATGATGACTGGAAACAGAAATGTCTGGGTCCCGGTAATCGAACCAGTTTCGGTGCAGATACAGCTGCGCCGTGGCCGATAGATCATGGCCCCATCGCTGTTCCCATGCGGCCTGTGCAATCCAGTTTTCTTCCTTCATCCGGGCCTGGCCCTGAAAACCATCAGCGGTTGACAGCGCCCGCGGTGAACCGTTGTCATATTTGCCATAATAATAACGGAGATCAATTTGCTGGCTGGGAGTAAATCTTAGATTTCCAAGATGAGCTAAAATTGTCATATCGGTAATCACTGTTCTCCCGTGTGCCGACCTGATCATCGAGTTTAAAAATGTAGTGATTCGGACCCCGGTCGGATCCAAAACGTATATTATGACGGGCGATCCCGATATGGGTATTTAATGCCGCCTCGATCTGCTCCTGATCGTGCGATCGCCGTTCATAACCGACGGCAATGCCATCCGGTTGGATCTTTGAAGACATATTGATCATGCCGCCGATCGCCCCGCTTCCGGCCATGGTCGAAAAGCCACCCCGGTATATCTCCAACTCATCAAAAAACGATGGACGATACCGTTGTAGATCCACCACGCCTGTTTGACCGCTGTTTATCGGAATCCCATCCAGTAAAATCAGAGTCTGCTCTGCACCCAGGCCGCGCATTGAAATGCTTTGTGTACTTTCCGAGCCCCCGTATGCCTTGAGAAAGACACCATTCTGCGGTGCCAGCAAATCTCCCAAACTGCTTGTATAACCGAATGATCGTGATTCAATACGTTGTGTCTGCGAAGCGATCTCCAATTCGGAAAATCCCAGTCGCGATCCGGCCACTTCGATTGTGTCGCTATCCATTATTGGAAAAAGCCTGATGATCTGGTTGGGGTGAACGGTCCCGGAATCCAGATTAAGCGGATAATAACCGGTCTTTTCCAGATGAAGGGGTTGGCGTGTATCGATAATTTTAATTCTGATCAGACCCTGTGCATCGGAAGTAAATATCACGCCATCAATACCGACGGTCACCCCACCGACGGGTCGGTTATCCCAGCCGTCGACAATATGTAAACCGATGCTGTCGGGTTGAGCCGCCCGGGCCGGGCAAAACATAAATAGAAACAATGAGAGAACGATCAAATATCTGAATGCCACCGGTTTCTCCAAAAAAAAACCCAATCCTCCCTGCGGAAGATCGGGCTGACAGAAACCAATGGCATGTGGAGCTATACGCTATACCAACCTTCCCGCGAAGGCATCATGGACAGCGAATTTCAGCCGGTCTCCTGACTTTGATTTCATCCTACTCACCTGGCCTTCCCACCCCGTTATAACGGGACAGTGGCATTGGTCGGCTTTCGTCGTTCATCACAGTTGCGGGGCAGTGGCGGATTTACACCGCGCTTCCCGTGCACTGAAATTCATTATCGTGATTATAATTTAATCCCCGGCTCCGCTAAATGCAATCGAAAAGTCAAGGTCTGAATATCGGCAGTTGGCAAAAGACACGAGGCACAAGGCGCAAGGTACAAGATGCAAGACAAAAAGTACCAAGCGAACAATTTTGCAGTAAAGTAAAATATTTGTTAAGTCTATATTTTTATATATATTTAATCCCTAATCCCTAATTCATCCCCTTTTCTAAACCATGCACAAATATTTGGAGATAATTCCGGATCATACGGTTCCAAGTTTAAGGAGCCGGTGAGATCGATTAGATTAAATCCGGATTCAGATGCGAGCGAAAGAAGGTCGGCAGATTTTACCGGGAAAATATCTTGTTCCAACAAGAAAGGTTCCGGCAGCCCCCTGATCTCCAGCGTGAAGATAATCTTCTGCTTCAGGTACCCATATCTGCGGATGAAATGGTAGGGGGCCCGTTTTTTTTCAGAAATGACGGCGGGCTTATCTTTCAGAATTTTATCATAATTCAAAATCTGCAGACAGAGCATCCCGCCGGGATTTAACACCTGATGGAAATTCGCCAGAACCTGCAAACGTTTCGACGCATCGGGCAAATGTACATAACTGTTGCCCATACAAAATATGGCGTCATACGGTCCCGGCAGATCATCGGGGAAGTTAATAAAATCAGCTTTGACAAATTCGATATCAAGCCGATGAAGGGAAGCATTTTGCCTGGCTCGTACGATCATTTCTGATGAACTATCGATGCCCGTTACCATCGATCCCAGTTTTGCAAATATAAGACTGTGTAAACCGGTTCCGCAGCCGGCATCGAGTATGTGTTTGGCGGGAAAACGTCCGAGGAGCCTGCGGTACATATCTAAATCCCCATGCAGATGATGATCAAGATCGATCATCTCGTCGTAAAGTTCCGCCAAACGATCATAAAATTGCATCGTCACTCCAGTTCGGTTTCATATTCCTAATCGGTGCCGCCTCAGATTGCCAAGAATACAAAAAAATAAATATATTCGAAACTTATGAAAAATTAATTTATAATAAGACAATATGTCACCCTGAATTTATTTCAGGGTCTCAATACAAGATTCTGAAATAAATTCTCCGAAGGAGTTCTTCGGACAGAATGACATTTTGACAGCAATTATCATTTTTCAGAAGTCTGATATTCTTTAATCTCATTCTCAGTCCACGTTTTTCGGTTTTCGATAAATAATCATATTTTACGTGTGTTTCAGACAATTTGATGATTCGTTTACCGCACTTTATCCCCTCTCCAAAAAACACAAGGTTTAAAAACTTCTACCATGAAGGCGGGTTCAATAATGATCAGGACCAAATAATCATTCCCTTTTTACCAAATTTTAATTACTTTCTTCCGCAATGACGAGTTGGGCTATTTTTCTGATCACACTGGGAATGCTGGCCGGGTCCGTGTTCGGCCAGGCACCGATCGACCGGATCTTCCGCGAACGGATGTCCCGGTCCTATATCCCCGATATCAGCGACGGCTATGGCGTGGCTTTTCGCGATGTCAATGGCGATCAGCTGCCCGATCTGTATATCATTCGATATATCGGTGATAACAAGCTTCTGATCAACAACGGTGCCTACCGCCCCTTTAAGGATGCCACAGAAATCGCAGGTCTGGCAGGCAATCCGCGTCCAAAAGGCGTCTATAAGATCGATCTGGGTATAACCACGTTCGATCTGAAATTCGGCACCGCTATCGTGGATATCGATAATGACTGGGACGGAGATATTCTGATTGCCGGCTGGGGCATCAGCACCGCTCTCTACCGAAATGACGGGAACCTCCGGTTCACAAACATCACCGAACAAATGGAAATTTTTCCCCCTATTGATGCCAATGGTGTTATCTGTGCAGATGTTGATAATAACGGTCAAATCGATATTTTTATAACCGATGAACACTATAATAACCGGTTACTTTTAAACAGTGGCTGGGGTAATTTCGGAGAATTTACCACGGCCGGTGGTCTGGAGTACCATGGCATGAGCAGGTCGGCCGGTTTCTGTGATCTGGATAATGATGGCGACCAGGATCTGGTTGTCACAAACTGGGGTAATAAAGATCTGATTTACCGTAACCGGGGGGATGGCACATTTCAGCCCATGAACTTGCCGATAGAAATCCTGAGTAAATCGCTTAACACATCCTGTGTATCGTTTGGGGATCTTGACCGGGATGGTCGTTTTGACATGTATATTACCGATTTTCAAGGACCAAACTTTGTATATATAAACCGTTCGGTTCCGGGTGACACGAACTGGGTTTTTGAATTACATCATATCGATGAGAATGAAAAAAGCTATGGCAGCGTCATCGCCGATTTTGATCTTGATGGGATGCTTGATATATTTGTCACCAATTTTGGTCACAATACCCTTCATCTGAATCCCTTTGGTATCAAACCTGAAAGGCTGACCGATTTTGGCGATGAGCCACCGGGGCAGAGCACCGGTGCTGCTTGTGCGGATTTTGATCTGGATGGGGATCTGGATCTTTTTATCGCCAATAAAGATGTTTATTCACTTTTTTATCAAAATGCCACGAATACGGAACGTTTTATAAAATTCAATCTTCATGGAATAACCTCGAACCGTGATGCAATTGGGGCCCGGGTTGATATTTACCGTGCCGGATTTTTCGGACAACCCGATCATCTGCTCGGGAGCCGGTTTATTAATGGCGGAAACGGTTATCTTTCGTTCAATGATCCGGTCGTGCATTTCGGATTGGACACGCTGGCAAATCTTGACGTCGTTGTCCGTTTTCCATCCGGTAAAGTCTTAACTGAAGCCAATCTGACCCCCGGCCGGACTTATGAGATTTTTGAGTATCCGACATTTATCAGGGGCGTTATACTTTTCTGGCAACAGTTGCTTTATCTGATCACACTGCCGGTATTCTGGTATCAGGTTCTGCTTGCCTTATTGTTTATTTTGCTTACCATCATCTTTATCCGTCTCGGTCTCCGTCGTTATCGTTGGAGTGCGGCAACCTTAAGCGGATATCTGGCGGGATTTTTTCTGCTGGCGATAATCGCTTCCACCGCCTTGAAAAAACTGGGTTTGCTTTCCAGTCTGCTGGCGATCAATATGATTACAATTGCATTTGTTGCCGTAATTATTTTTAACTCCGAGCGTTATTACCGTCTTCGCAAAATTCGGGAACGGTATCGTGAGGTCTTATTAAATCTCAGCAACCAGATTGTCAACATTCATGATGACGATCAGTTGTTCAGAACCGTAATCCAGAATTTCCGGCAATATTCAGATTTTGACAACAGTACGGTTCTGGCACTGGATTCCCGTCAAAAAAAGTTTATCCGAATGGAAAGCAGCCGAAAGGATGTTTTAAATCTGAATGAGCTCAATTCCGCGGATAATTTTAGCCGGATTATTGAAGTATTGCGGAGAGACCGATATTTCAATCTTTCCGACCGATCGGCTGAAAAAACCGACACCCAGGTATTTAAAGCCGGACACGCTTTTGCCATTGAACGCAATGAAAGGTTATTCGGAATTCTCTTATTGGGCGAACCGGCACCGAATATCCCGCTAACAAAAGAAGATATCGATCTCTTTAAATTTATCGGAACTCAGATGGCAATCGCCATGGAAAATAACGAGTATTTGCGTAAATCTACCGAGATGATAAAAAAACTGACGGAGGCCGAAGTCCGCGAAAAATATCTTCAGCAACTGGAAAAAACCAATGCCGAACTGGATACAAAGAACCGCGATTTACAAAAATTATACGATGAATTACGCAATACACAGACCCAGCTGATTCATTCCGAGAAAATGGCTTCTCTGGGTCAGTTGGTGGCCGGGATCTCGCATGAATTGAACAATCCGATCGGTTTTATTTACTCAAATATTAAGCAACTACAGCAATATACAGGCAAGATTGAACATTTTATACAGTCGCTTTCGGATCGGACTACCGACATCAAGCAAATTCAGCAGATCCTTCCTGATATAAAGGGATTGATCGGTGATACAATTTCCGGCAGTCAGATGATCAAGGAACTGGTCGAAAACCTTCGGAACTTTTCACATCTGGACCGTGCCAAGTGGGAAACCGCTGATATTCATAAGGGTATCGACAGCAGCATTAAGATCCTGATGCCTCAGTTTAAGCATCAATTGAAGATACATAAGGCATACAAGGCCAAAGGCATCATCGGCTGTAACCCCGGTCAGATGAATCAGGTATTTTTAAATATTCTGGCAAATGCCGCACAGGCCATCGGGGAGGAAGGTAATATTTGGATTGAGACCACCGACCAGAATGACCATCTGGTGATCCGTATTCGTGATGACGGCAACGGGATGCCGAAAGAAATTCTTTCTAAAATATTTGATCCGTTCTTCACAACGAAAAATGTCGGAGAAGGTACCGGTTTGGGTTTAAGTATCAGTTATTCGATCATCCAGAATCATGGTGGCAAAATTCAGGCGGAAAGTAAGTCCGGCGAGGGAACCACTTTTACGATCTTCCTTCCTTATCACAGAGCGTTGTCTTCTGAACCGGTTACTCCCAAAGACTGACCGGATATTGACCCTTGGCCACCAGGTCCCGAATTCTGGTTTGAACCCTCGGTTTATCCTCCCTGTAGGTCACTCCAAACCAGCTGGCATCTGTTTTCAGAATTTTGACCTTTTCTTTTCCGGTTGATATAATCTCATTCAGAGCGGTTGGCAGAGCAAATTCGGCTGACGGATTCTGCCCTTCCTGTAGAAGGAATATTTTAAAATAATTCGCAAAATATTCAAAAACCGATGGTGTAAAACCCATCTGATTCATCGAAACAACGACATCCTCCGAGATGAGGACAGGATTCCTATGTTCACCCCGATAACTGACCTGAGCACCCGCGCGTTGGACATCCTGCCGTTCCGTGATGCTTTGCATAAAACCATCCGGATCGACTTCACAGGTAGCCCGTGAGACCCCGCCATGTTCAGACAACGTGTTGACGACCTTAAATCCAACGAGGCAATAGTGCGGCTTTTCTCCGGACAGATAATCATAAAGCGCCTGAAACGATTGGGCGCCGTAAAAATCATCAGCGTTGATTACGGCAAAGGGTTCTTTTATCGCATCACGCGCCACGAGCAGAGCATGAGCCGTACCCCAGGGTTTTTTTCGATCAGCCGGCACTGTGAAATCCGGCGGTACGATATCCAGCTCCTGTAGGCTGTATTTTATGTCCATACGGGATGCAAATTTTCCCGCATAATTTTCTTTAAACGCGTCCTGAATATCCGAGCGAAGTACAAATGTCACCTTTTCAAATCCGGAACGCATGGCATCATAAATGGAATATTCAAGAAGTGTCTCTCCCGATGTTCCAAACTGATCCATCTGCTTCAATCCGCCATATCGGCTGCCCATACCGGCGGCAAGAACAAGCAAACTCGGTTTCATCCTGCTATTCTCCTATTTACGATATCAATATCCATGGTCACCGGTCAAGCCCTATTCCCCGGTTTATCGCCTTACAGTTAAGACGTCGTTTTCCAGTTCCGTCTTATATTGAGGCACCGGTGAAGGTTCGGAGTCACTTGCACCTGAACCGGTACCGGCAATAAAATATTCAATAAATTCCAGGGGTGTAATATTCTTTGTACCGGATATTTTCTCTCATCTATTCTATGTCCCCTTAACAGGTAAAATATTGATTTTTTTTGAATAATTAAACCTTCACGGGTATAAATTGTCTCCAAATTTATTTTTTGACAACGCGTAAAATCGATTTTTGTTGTAAATTACCATTATGGAAGAGGTAAAAGGGCTGGTTTTTGATATCAAGCGGTATGCGGTGCATGATGGTCCCGGCATCAGGACAACCATTTTTTTAAAGGGTTGCCCGGCAACCTGCTGGTGGTGCCATAATCCGGAAAGCCAGAGCAGGGATACGGAAACCGTCCTGCGCACATATCAGATTGAAGATCAAACATTTGAAGAAACGGAGTCCCTCGGCCGCTGGATGACACCGGGCGAAGTCTGGGAAGAGGTAAAAAAGGAAACAGTTTTTGCCGATGCATCCGGCGGCGGAGTAACCGTTTCGGGCGGTGAGCCTCTGATGCAGCCGGATTTCCTGAATGCATTGCTGAAAAGACTGGGAGCGAATGGCGTGCACCGAACACTGGATACGACGGGATATGCCACAGCCGAGATATTTGACACCATTCTCCCAAATGTCGATCTATTTTTATTCGATCTGAAAATTATCGATGATGCTCTGCACCAGATCTATACGGGGGTTTCCAACAAACCGATCTTACGAAATCTCAGTAAGATTTTGCAGGAGAAAGCCAGAGTAATTTTGCGTTTTCCGGTGATTCCCGAATATACCGATACGGTAAAAAATATTGAGGCTGTAAAAGCATTTGTTTCCGGTTTAAAAAATGGCGTGGAAGAATTAGATTTGTTACCTTTTCACGACATTGCGCGGGCAAAATATAGCCGGTTTTGTAAGCCGGATAAATTTTCAACGATCCGGAAACCGGATGAGACACGCCTCAGGCAAATCAAGGAAGAATTTGAGGCGCTGGGATTCCTGGTCAATATTGGCGGATAAACACCGAGGTAAATGAATGAATGAGCGCATAAAAAAATTAAGGGAACAAAGTCTTAATGCCATCAACCGGATATCTGCCGAGCGTGCGCAGCTGGTTACACAATTCTATCAATCTCAGACAGCACAATCTGTCTCAATACCGACGCAGCGGGCACTCGCATTCCGGTATATCCTGGAACACAAACATATTTGTATCAGTGACGGAGAACTGATCGTCGGTGAACGGGGGCCTGCGCCAAAATCCACACCAACCTATCCTGAGATTTGCCTGCACACCGTCAATGATCTGGAAACCCTGGACCAACGCGAAAAAGTTTCCTTTAAAGTCGATCCAGAAACAAAAAAAATCTATCAAAACGAAATAATTCCCTTTTGGCAAAAAAGAACCCAGCGTGAACGCATCTTTTCTGCAATGGATACGATATGGCTGGAGGCATATCAAGCCGGTATTTTTACCGAATTTCAGGAACAGCGCGCTCCGGGACACACGGTTTGCGGTGGAAAAATATATTTTAAAGGCTTTCTCGATCTCATCCAGGAAATTCAATTTTCCATCATGAACCTGGATTTTCTAAAAGACCCATCCGCCTTCGAAAAGCGCGAACAATTACGTGCCATGGAAATCACAGCCCTGGCATTGATCATGTACGCCGAACGCCATGCGGATGCTCTGGAAGCCCTTGCAGAACCCGAACAGGATCACCTGCGAAAACAGGAACTATCGGAAATGGCAGCAATTTGCCGTCGGGTACCGGCACATGCACCCAAATCCTTTCACGAAGCTTTGCAATACTACTGGTTCGTCCACCTGGGCGTAATTACCGAACTGAATCCATGGGATTCTTTTAATCCCGGCCGGCTTGACCAGCATCTTTTTCCGTTCTTTACACGGGAAATATCAACCGGTCGATTAACCGAAGATCGCGCAACGGAATTATTACAGGCTTTCTGGATCAAATTTAACAACCACCCGGCGCCACCCAAGATCGGTATCACGGCAAGAGAGAGCAGCACTTACACCGATTTCTGCCTGATCAATTTAGGCGGATTAAAGACAGACGGTTCTGATGGTGTCAATGATCTGAGTTACCTGATCCTAAATGTAATCGAAGAGATGCGGCTGCTTCAGCCCAGTTCAATGATTCAGGTCAGCAAGAAAAACCCGGATGCATTTATAAAACGTGCTGTGAAGATCGTAAAAACCGGATTCGGACAACCATCGATTTTTAATACCGATGCAATTATTCAGGAACTCGTCAGGCAGGGAAAAGAGCTCGAAGACGCACGAAACGGAGGAGCAAGCGGCTGTGTTGAAGCCGGTGCCTTCGGTACGGAAAGTTATATTCTGACCGGTTATTTTAATCTGGTGAAAGTTTTCGAAATTACGTTACATAACGGCAGTGACCCGCGGACCGGTAAGAAGATCGGTCCGGAAACCGGGGATCCCCGCACTTTTAAATCATTTAAAGAATTGACCGATGCCTTCGAGAAACAATTGCGTCATTTTATCGACATAAAAATTAAAGGTAATAATATTATCGACCGTTTGTATGCTTCGTATATGCCGGTTCCTTTTCTGTCATTGCTCATTGACGATTGTATCGATAATGGTATCGATTACAATGGCGGCGGTGCCCGCTACAACACAAGCTATATACAGGGGGTCGGCCTGGGAACGCTTACGGATATTTTTACCGCAATGGAAACCCAGATCTATGAAAATAAAACGATTACCATGGCAGATTTGCTGACCGCCCTGGAGGATAATTTTAAAGGTCATGAGCCGCTGAGGCACCGGTTGCTCAATAAAACACCCAAATATGGCAACGACGATGACACCGCGGATAGAAATGCCATTCGTATTTTTAACCTGTTTTACAATGCGGTCAACGGCCGGCCGACCATTAAAAAAGGTACATTCAGGATCAATCTGCTGCCAACCACATCCCATGTTTATTTTGGGAGTGTGGTACAGGCTACACCTGATGGCCGCAAGGCAGGTGAACCGCTTTCGGAAGGAATTTCGCCGGTTCAGGGGGCAGACCGGAACGGACCTACCGCAGTCCTAAAATCGGCCGCGAAAATTGACCATCTGAGGACCGGCGGTACCTTACTCAACCAGAAATTTACCCCATCCTTTTTTGAAAGCGAGGAAAGCATTACCAAATTGGCCCAACTGATCAGGGGCTATTTTCGTCTTGATGGCCATCATATCCAGTTTAACGTGGTTACCGCCGATATACTGCGCGAGGCACAGAAGCATCCCGAAAAATATCGTGATCTGATCGTCAGGGTTGCCGGTTACAGTGATTATTTCAATGATCTGGGAAAAGAATTGCAGGATGAGATCATCCGCAGAACGAGCTCACGAAGAAGTTTAAAAGACAAAATCATCCAATGATGTCGAATGCCTGAAAAACATGCCATACTGATCGTTGATGATCAGCCGGAAATCCTCAACGCCCTCAAAAGACTATTGAAGGAAGACTATCATATTCATACAACCACCAGCGGTCACCAGGCCCTCGATATGCTGCGTGAACATGAAATTTCCTTGATCCTTGCCGATCAGCGTATGCCGCTGCTCACCGGCGTGGAATTTTTCAGCGAGGCCATTAAAATCCGGCCCGATACCATCCGCATCCTGATTACGGCATATGCCGATATCAACGCTTCAATCGAAGCCATCAATAAAGGCCAGATCTTCCAGTATGTTTCCAAGCCCTGGGAACCGGAAGAATTAAAACTGATCGTACAACGCGGTATCGAAAAATACGAGTTGATACGGGAAAACAAAGAACTCAACCGCAGGTTGGAAGATGCCAATGAACAACTTCGTCGCGAAAACATCATTTTACAACAAAACATCGAGAAGGATTTCGATTTCAGCAGCATCATCGGACAAAGCCCGAAAATGCTACAGGTATTTAAGCTTTTAAAAAAAGTAATTGATACACCCACATCCGTATTGTTGTTTGGGGAGACCGGAACCGGTAAAGAATTGATTGCCCGGGCAATCCATTATAACAGCAGCCGTAAGAAAAAAATGTTTGTTGCGCAAAATTGCGGCGCCCTCCCCGATTCATTGTTGGAGAGTGAATTGTTTGGTCATATTCGCGGTGCCTTTACCGGAGCGGTGGCCGATCGCAAAGGCCTGTTTGAACTGGCTGACGGGGGTACAATTTTTCTGGATGAGATTGCGGACACTTCGCCAGCGCTGCAATTACGTTTATTGCGTGTTTTACAGGAAGGTGAGCTCAAACCGGTAGGCAGCGCCAAAACTTTAAAAGTAGATGTTCGTGTCATTGCAGCGACCAATAAAAATCTGGAACAGCAGGTATCCGAAGGCAATTTTCGTGAAGATCTTTATTATCGTCTCAATGTATTTCCGATCACATTGCCGCCCTTAAATGAACGTGAACAGGATATTCCGGAACTCGTGCAGCATTTTATTGCCAAGTATGCGGCAAAAATAAATAAGCGGATAACCGGTATTACGGATGAGACGCTGGCGCTTTTTGCCAAAGCACCGTTCCCCGGAAACATCCGTGAATTGGAAAACGAAATCGAGCGGGCGGTTACGCTGGCCGATGATAATCAACCCATCACAGGCGATCTGATATCAACCCGATTCCATGCCACAGTTAAAACCGACAATCGAGACCAAATGTCATCAGGCGGAGCCCTTAAAAAGGCCGTAGAACAACTGGAAATCGGGATGATCCGGGAGGCACTCCGGGAGACACGCGGAAATATCCTCCAGGCAGCCGAACGCCTCCAGTCTCAGCCGGGCCGGTCTGCATAAAAAACTCACCCGCTACAAAATTGATCCCCATGCACTGTAAACGATGTTTACATAATAATGTATACATAGTTGACAATTCACCCCTCAAATTCAGTCTGAGTAATTAAACACAGAGCACACATAGAATCTATAACTTATATAATTTCAATAGGTTATCAATACTTAATTATTTTACTCCTAATAATTTCTGCAAATTTTTAATTATTTGTAAATTACATATTTTCAATGACTTAAGCTATATATTCACAGCACTTAAGTAAAACAAATCGGTGGTTAAACTTATAAAAAACAATGTTTAGAGGTTGTCTTTTTTCTGGCATGCTATTTGTCTCATATAATAGTGTCTTTAATGAAAGGAGCGATCATGCAAACCACTAAAATTTTATCAACCGTCTTTGGTCTGACCATGTTCGCTTTTCTACTCACAGGGTGCTACACACGCTTTGGTTTAGTTGAGCGCGACGCGGGTTATGACTATGAAGAAGAAGTTGTATACGAAGACGAATATTATGAAGATACAGAAACGGTCAGGGTCATCCATTATTATGGTGTACCGCGTCATTTCAGTGCGGCATATTTCTATTATGATCCTTATGATTATTGGTACTGGGAACCAGGTATAACGATTACCGTCGGAGCCTATTATGGCCCGCCATATGTTTACCGCAGTTATCCACCATACTGGTATCCACCCTACGGTCCTTGTCCGCCTCCGTATGTGTATGGTGGCTGGCATCATTATCCAGGGAGTCTGGCATTATCCGCCGCCCTATGTGGTTTACACACCGCCACAGAATTCACCAAATTTTGGACGCCGGCCCAAATACATCGCAGGTCGTGACCGGTTGCCGGTTGACACTGATAATGACCGGGTTTACACACCGCGAAGCAGATCCGGGAAAGCGCACGTACACCAGTCTGCCAAAAGATGAGAGCGGAACCTATACACGTCGTTCAGGCACGGTCGACCGCCGGAAAAAAACAGAAGATACCCAGCGGACGGTGAATCGTCGGCCAACAAGTAATCCGAGAACGAATACAACGGTCACCAAACCATCTTCTACCGATACACGCCGGAAAGTTACGGCAAAGAGAACCAAGAACCAGACCAGTAACAGTTCCGGTTCATCACGGGTCCAGTCAAGCACTTCTGGTTCATCAGGCTCTTCCAGCCGCCCGGCGGTGAGCAGCCGCCCTTCCGGATCAGGCAGCAGTAGTGTCAGCAGACCGGCATCGGGTTCGGGAAGCTCTTCCAGTCGTCCGGCAGTAACCAGCCGCCCCTCCGGATCAAACAGCCGTAGTGTCAGCAAACCGGCATCGGGTTCGGGAAGCTCTTCCAGTCGTTCGGCAGTAACCAGCCGCCCCTCTGGATCAAACAGCCGTAGTGTCAGCAAACCGGCGTCAAGTTCGGGAAGTTCTTCTTCCAAAAGCGCTTCAAGTTCATCCAGCAGCCGGAAACGGCGCTAAAAATGGTCAAAATACGTAAGGAGGCCATCATGAAAATGCAAAAATATCTTTTAATTCTTGATAGGGGGTCTGATGACCGTATCGCTGACGGCACAAACACCCGATGAAGCGGTAAATTTTATGTATGATGAAAATGGGATCGGGGTAAGAGACTCAGGGAATGGGCAATGCCTTTGTCGCTGTGGCCGATGATTATACCGCAACATACTGGAATCCGGCCGGTTTGACGCTTCTGAAGTACAGCGAAATATCCGGTGATATGTATCATCTAAAATTCAATACTGAAGCAAATTTCAGTGAAAATACCATGTTGAATGAACGCACGTTTACAAAGTTCAGCTCCACTGGGCCTGGCATATAAATTTCCTACAACCCAGGGTAGTTTTGCTTTATCCTTCGGATACAACCGCTTCAAGGATTTTGACGATTTTATGCTCTTCAGCGGGTTTAGTAGTATCTCCAATGGCCTGGAGTTCGAACTTCAAAACGATGACGGTTCCTACCAATATTACCCCTATGATAAAGATGTCCAGCGTACCGAGGAGATAACCCAGAACGGAAATCTGAGTGCCTGGTCGATCGGTGGGGGTATGCAGGTTTCAAAAAATCTGGCCATCGGTTTAACCATGAATTTTTATTCGGGATCCGGCTATTATGTATTCGATTTTTACCAGGATGATGTGGACAATATTTACAACCTATATCCTGCCGATTACGATAGTTATGAGTTGCACCAGCGTATCGATTCAGACTTCAGCGGTTGGGGAGCAAAATTGGGTGCCATATATCATCTGTCCGAACATTTGCGTCTCGGTGGAACGATTGAATTTCCCACGACCCTAAACGTTTTGGAAAATTACAGCTCGGGCGATGTGCTTACTTTTGACGATGGATATGCTTCGGAATACGCCGATGAGCCGGGTGAGTGGGAATATAACATACAGTATCCGTTCAAGTTTTCCGGTGGCGTGGCCCTCGATATGAAACTGTTGTTGGTCGCTGCTTCCTTTGATTTTCGCGACTGGACCCAGGTTAAGTTTGCCGTCCCGGAAGGCCAGACGTATTCTCAGGATTACGCCGATCTTCTGGACGAAAACCGGTTTTTTCCGGAAAGTTTCCGTTCTGTTTTGTCCTATGCGGCAGGCGCCGAACTCCGCGTGCCCGGTACGGATCTGCAATTCCGCGGCGGCTACCGGCTGGTACCTTCTGCGTATGCGGATGCCAGCGATGCGGATAATCGTGAATATATCAGTATTGGATTTGGTTACGATGCCGGGGAAGGCGCAGCGCTTAATTTCAGCCTGACCAAGGGATTCTGGAAACGTAACAGCTATGATGGGTATACACCGGGTGGCCTGCTGGAGGATGTCGAAACAACCCGTGTGATGGCCGGTCTGACAATCAGAATGTAGATTTGCAGGAGAATCCATCGATGAAACGGTGGTTAACAAAAACAATAATTGTCTTATGTACTCTACACGTTCATGTCCTTGCCCAAAAGCTGGGAAATTTTGAGAAGGAAGTTGAAGAAAACGATAACGATCAAACCGAAGTTGTTTCCAAAGATGCGGATACAGAGGCCGGTTTCTCGTTCCAGGGTGAACTTTCGGTAGAAAGTGTTGAAGCGATGATACAGGTTACTGGTGCGATTTTCTATGGCACCTATGAATTATTGTTCCATATTCCCGGGTGGAGCCGGGCGATGACTGATTTCGGCTACTCCGATTATCCCTATGCCACACCTTATGCCGGCATCTATCAAAGCGGAAATCAGAAGCCGTGGATGCTAAACGCACAAATAGACTATTTTTATATGAACCGTAATTTATCCGGTATCGTTGTCGAGACCATAGCGTCGCCACACCCTTATTTTTCCGTTCAGATGAATTATAGCCGGCTTCAGGAAACTGTTTCCGGTACTACCGATGAATTGGCTTTACTTGATCTTTACGTGAATTACAATCGGATAAAGGATGAGCATCTGGCCTTCTGGTGGGGTATCGGCATTAAAGGAATGTGGGGGGATGCGGCACACACCGGTCCGGCATTAAATATCGGGGCAGAATATTTCCCTGTTCAGCCATTGAGTATCGGCGTGCATTATAATATTGCTTTTATAGAAAATGCGACCTTAGATGATTTGCAACTTCTTATCGGTATCCACGTGAACCGCTTGAAATTGACCGCAGGTTACCAAAAATACCGGGCCGGGGATATATCATTTCCCGGAATTATCGCTGGTATCGGTCTCTATCTCTAAACATAATCACCCACAGGCGTTCGCCTGTTTTACAGAATACCCGGTGCAGTGCGCGCACCGGGTGTTTTATTCCACAATATTTTTCTGGCAATTCGATTTATAAGATAGTATAATATACTATAATCTGTTCGAATTCAGATATCAGAAACTTCTGAAAAATTGCCTGTTATGGTGTTCTGAAGACCATCGGTATGATGTCAGGTAAGATAGGTTTTTCAGAAGTCTCATATTCAATCCTTACCCTACATTCTTAACTATAATATTTAATGCCAAGACTACTTTCAAGATATGGTATCTACCTGCTATTGAACTCTACAGTTTTGATTCTCGCGTTAATGCATACACCTGATTTGTTCAACCGGCCATCGACGCCATTCAATATTGAATTTTCAACCGACAAATTGATTGTATCGGATCTTAAAAACAAAGATGCATGCCCGGAATTAAGACCCGGTGACCGCGTATTGTCATGGGATTCTATTACCCTGCGTAAACCGATTGACATTGATTTCCTCGCTGACCTGGGAAAGATAGGAGAATCTGTAAATCTGACTTTTGAACGGCAGAATAAACAATTTGACACTCAGATTCACCTGATTTCTTATTATTCTTCTCCACGCAACATTATTGTCATCTTATTTGTTGGTTTGATTACCTGTATTTTTGGCGTAATCATTCTGCTGTACGGACCGGATACGATTGCCAAAACCGTGCTACACTGGACCATTACCGGGCTTGGTTTGTCGGTAATGTTAACAACCGGTTCGCTTTATCAGAGTAACACCTTGACGTACGTCATCGAATTTCTTTTCCACATTTACTATACGATTACCATCGGCGGCTTTCTTTTCTTTGCAATACTCTTTCCCTGGCCCCGTACACGTCATATTAAACGCACCGCGGCGTTGATTTTCGCACCCCTGATTTTGATTACGCTCGCTTTGATCTGGTATCGTTTTCATGCCATTGCTCTGACATCGCTGGAGGATTTACGTATATTTGCATTATTATTCGATATCTTTCACCTGCTGATATTTGTCTGCATCGGTGGCGGTATCTTATTTTTCATACACACCTATCGAATATCTGACAAAACCAACGAAAAGTCTCAGAGTCGATGGATTTTGTGGGGCGTGACCATCGGTTCTTTTCCTTTTTTGTTACTGAGCATCATGCCGCAGTTCTTCGGGATAACTGAACTGATCGCAGAAGAATATACAGTGATATTTTTTCTGGTTATCCCATTTTCATTCACCATGGCGATTGTGCGTTATCGCCTTTTAAATATCGACCTACTGATCAGCCGGACACTTGTGTATGGAATTCTTACTCTATTTATAGGTTCTGCATATTTTCTCATGATCTTTTTAATCATTTCAGCCATTGGTGGAGCTTTTATTTTTGAAGAATATTTCACCATTCTGCTGATCACGCTTCTGGTAACCGTATTTTTTAATCCGTTGCGTATCAGAGTGCAAAGGCTGGTAGATAATTACCTTTTTACAGCCCGGGAACAGTACCGTAATGCGGTAAGGAAAATTAATCGTGAGCTGGGATCCGTTTACAACACCGCTGATTTGTTCCAACTACTGGTTAATTGCCTTTCTGCCTATATTCCGGCCGAAAAAATTGCCTTTTATAGCTTTGCCAATGGAAATCTGGATCTTGCAGCAGCCAATACCGATCAGGTCGAAGGCACCGTACCAATAACAAAAAGAGAGGCCGCTGTATTATCAAAGAGTATAAAGATTTTTGCTCTGCCAGGTCTGGTTACGATTTCAGATTCCGGCGATATCTCCGACCTGGATCATTTGTTTGATCACCTGAAACTCAGTTTGGCCATCCCGATTTTGACCGATTCAGTTAAATTATACGGTCTGCTTGCCTGCAGTCCGTCTCACCAGAAGGATCACTTTATCGAAGAAGAGGCAGACCTGATGCTTACGGCAGTTTCTCAGGTCACCCAGAATCTGAAACGCCTTCTTTTGCAGGAGCGGATTATCCAAGAACGGGAAGAAAAAAAGCGATTAAAAGCTATTAACGACCTGATGTCTTTTTACGTATCGAGTGTATCTCATGAGTTGAAATCACCCCTCTCAGCTATCCAACTGCATACAGATATTTTAGCAAGCACTAAAAATATTTCAAATACCCAACAGAATGAACACCTGGATATTATTAAAGGTGAAGGTGAACGATTGCAACGGTTAATCGAGAACGTACTGGATATATCCAAAATCGAGCGCGGCGTTCGTTCCTATCATTTTTCCCGGCAGAATGTAAACCAGGTGATCAATCAGGCATTGAAGGTTATGCAATACCAGATCAATTTATATAAGGTCAGGGTTGTAAAAAAATTGGCCGGTCACCTGCCTGATATTATTGCAGATGCTGAGGCACTGGAACAGGCATTGATTAATCTGATTGATAATGCCATTAAGTATTCTTCGGAAGAAGATCGTTTCATCGAAATAAGATCTGAACATCTCAACGGTGAGATTTCGATATGTGTTCGCGATAACGGGATTGGAATTGATCAAAAAGAGGTAAAAATAATATTTTCCCGGTTTATGCGTGGTAATGATCCAAGAGTACATAGTGTGGGTGGAGCAGGTATTGGATTAACAATAGTTCAACACGTTACCGAAGCCCATCAGGGACATGTCGAACTCGCAAGTGAACCTGGCAAAGGTAGCAAGATTTGCCTAATCTTACCGGTATTATCCGAAAAGAACCAAATGTAAATGAGTAGAATCCTGGTTGTCGAAGATGACCGGGCCATTGCCCGTGGAATTGAATGTATTCTGAAAAATCAGGGCTTACAGGTCGATCTGGCTTTTGATGGTGGATCGGGATTACAGTCTGCTATTGAACAGCATTTTGATCTGATCGTACTTGATATTATGTTGCCATCGATGAATGGTTTTGAGATTTGTGAAAAATTACGGCAGCAGGGTGTTCATTCCGCCATCCTGATGCTGACCAGCCTCGGAGACGAAACCAATAAGCTGGCCGGATTTCGGGCAGGAGCAGATGATTATGTGACCAAACCATTCAGTTTGGCTGAATTGAATGCAAGGGTTCATGCGCTTTTACGTCGAACAGAATTTTTAGCTTCGGGCATTCCCCACAAACCGTTGCAACAAAACCGTATTTTTATGTTTCTGGATCTTAAATCATCAACTACGATCGCCGAATTACTCGGTCATATTCGATACTATCATTTTCTGAATGATTTTTTCAATGATACGGCCCAACCTATCCTGAATAATCAGGGTGAAGTTTATCAGTATATAGGAGATGAAATTACCATTAGCTGGCCACTCAATCGATTAGCCAAAAAAGCATACTGTATTCAATGTTTTTTTGATATCAGCGATGCTATTTGGGACCGCAGTCAGTATTATCGGGATACCTACGCAATGATACCCACTTTTAAAGCTGCCGTTCACTGTGGTGTTGTTACCGCCGGTGTTATCGAAGGTGCAAAAAAGGAGTTAGTCTATACCGGCGATGTCCTGAATACGGCTGCCCGGATGCAGGAGTTGTGTAATACCTATGGTGAATATTTAATTATATCCGGGGATTTATGCCAGCATATTGTGATTCCGGCAGACCTGCAATTAAAAAAATTAGGAACTGTTGTCTTACGCGGAAAATCGGTGAAGCCACTATTATATGCTGTAAATAAAACCCATGCCCGACAGCCATTGGGAGGATATTAATGAAACGTATTCTGATTATTGAAGATGATTTGGCCATATTAAAAGGTTTACAAACCGCGCTGGAGAGCAAAAACTACCGCGTCAGGTGCGAAAGTAACGGTGAGAAGGGCTTTCAGCATGCCATGCAATCGGATTTTGATCTCATTCTTCTCGATCTCATGCTGCCCGATAAGGATGGTGAGGAAATTTGTCGCGATTTACGTGACAAAGGTATTCGTATACCGATCATCGTATTGACCGCCCGTACCGATGAAATCGATGAGATCACGTTGTTGAAAATTGGCGCAGATAACTATCTGAAAAAACCGGTGAGTATGCATAAATTGCTTGCGTATGTTGAAGCCGCACTGCGCCGCGGCGATTCTATTGCGGGATTACCGGAAATAGAAGTATTCATGAGTGAAGATCTCTATATTGATTTCAAGCGGCAGGAAGCCTATAAAAACAATAAACCGATCGAACTCTCCACCCGTGAATTCGATACCATAAAATATTTGATTCAGAGATCCGGGGAAGTTGTCTCACGCGACGATATTTTGGACAATGTCTGGGAAGATGATGCCTATCCCACACCAAGAACTGTCGATAACTGTATTCTTAAAATTAGAAAAGCGATTGAAGACGATCCGGCAGATCCGAGATATATTCTTACCTACTACCGGTCGGGATATAAATTTATAAAACCCGAAAATTAAATACCGGAAATTTCATACGCCGTTTTCAGAACACCGATGATTAACAAAATCAAAAATATTTTAACCGTATTTTTACTTGCGCTGTCCCTGTTCCTGCCGGAAGCTCCGATCCTTGGTCAATCAACACAACCCGATAGCACCGATCGACCGACAATATTTGAGCCTCTGCTTATTCTATCCTACGACAGCGATACCGGCTTCGGCTATGGTGCAAAAGCCTTCCTGCTCAACCCTTTTAAAATAAGGGAATCCTTTGACCTGATTTTATTTAACAGCACGAAAGGAGAACGCTGGTACAGATTGGTCTTTTCGTTACCGGATTTCGAGTTGCGCCAGGGTAAGGCATATCCCATTGCCTTTGATTTTATTGTCGATTATGATAAATATGTGGCCAGAAGTTTTTTTGGTATCGGAAACAACTCAAGCTATGAAGATCGGGAAAAATATACACGACGTGATGTTGAATTTAGCCCGACATTAACACGGGGCTTAACATCACGATTGATTGCCCAAATCGGGTATCGGTTTAAATCCATTGATAGTTATAATTTTGACCCTGAAGGTTCCATGAAGGATATACCTCCGCCACAAAATATAACCGTGATTACCAATCATTCATTTTTCTTAAGTTTCAGATATGACAGCCGTAACAGTCTATATCAATCCGGATTCAGGGAGGGTCTTTCTTGTCGAAGTCGAAACGACCAATGGTACGACAAAATACCTGAGGTGGGCGATCTGGTATCAGCATTACAGGGCCATTTTTTTCAGGCAAACCATATTCGCATTTCGTATGGGCCTAGAGGCTCTGAATGGCAACGATCTGCCACTTCAGGTATTATTACCCCTGGGTGGCAACAGATCTTTACGTGGCTATCCGCAGGACCGGTTTCTCGATAAATTGCGCGCATTGATCAATCTCGAATTTCGCTTTTCACTCATCGGAAATCTCGGAGCCATCGCCGGGCTGGATCTCGGGAAGGTATGGCCTTCGCTTTCATCCTTTAATATTGAGAACTGGGCAATAAGTCCCGTCTTGGGATTACGATATTATTTCAGGACATATATCGTTCGTCTTGACCTGGGATTCAGCAGGGAAACAACCGGTTTATATTTTAACTTCGGTCACATATTTTAAGCATCTCTTTCTGGCATTTTATGCTTCCATTTTATATATTCTTCCTTTCAAATTTGAAACCACCAACGAATACTCTCACGAAAGGAAAAATTGCATGACGAGTATCTCGATGGGATTATCCGATCAACAACGCTTTTCAATAAATTGGATTGTCAGTCAGCGCTCTGATTTACTCATTTATATTGGTGGTGCACTTGCCGGTTACATGATGCTGTTTTTGCATGCCGGTCTGCACCTTGATATGCTGACGGTATGGTTCCTCTGGGTGGTCCTGCTGGACACACCGCATTTTTTCGGAACCTATCTTCGCACCTATTTTGACAAGGAAGAATGGCAGGCTCGGAAACCGCTTTTAATATGGAGTCTGGCCTGGTTGCTTGTTGGTCCTGCTTTTATCGGCATTGCGTATCTCCTGTATGAAGCCGGAGCAGAATATTATATGGCGCCGTTCTATTTCTACGTCATCCTGTTCAATTTATGGGCCTATTGGCATGTAGTTCGCCAGCATTATGGCATCATGTCTCTATATAAAAAGAAAAATAAAGATTTTGATCTTCCCGATCTGCGCATCGATAAGGTATTGCTCTATGGTGGACTACTGGCACCATTCGCGGCTTTTATCGTCCGCCATCCGGAAGCACGCATGTTTTTCGGACTTTCCGGTGCATATCCTGCCTATCCTGATAGCTCCCAGGGTATTTTTTCAAGTCAGTTTATCAGCGGTTTACATTGGGAACATTATGTGGTTTTTCTCTCGGTAGCTTTTTTAGTGGGAATTGTTGGATTATTTATCTACAGACAGTTGCAGCGATATCGCGCCGGCATGCCGGTAAATATTCCTAAGATATTGTTTTTTATAGCCCTGATTCCACTCTATACTTTCATCAACTACAGTGCCGCCGTGCTAACCGCACCGCTGATCGCCTTTTCGGCATTTGTTACGATCTACCATGATGTACAATATCATGGCATTGTCTGGTTTTATAGTCAGAACCGTTATCACAAACAAGGCGTCGATAGCAAGAAATATGGTCTGGCATCGAAGATCAGCACCAACTTTTTTATTTATATGCTTTGCGGTATCGCCATGGCATCCCTCATGCGCTTTTTTGGCTGTACCTTTGACATCCATCCCGGATGCGGGCCCCTGGTTCTGACCAGCGAGAATATTGTTTTCGGGAGCATAACGGGTAAGGAATTACTCTACAGCATCATAATCGGTATTCCGCTGCACCACTATTTTGTCGATCAGTACATCTGGCGTCCAAGTAAAGACAAAACCTTACAGGCAGACCTGAAACTGGACAAATAATTTTAAACCGCAAATAAAAAAGGGTGATCTCTTCTAAGGGATCACCCTTTTTATTGCTAATAAATCTGGAATCTCAAATACATTCCAACTAACAATTCACACGTTCCTCCAAAGAAGTCTTTAAAGGAGTCCTTCGGCTCTTCGCACAGACAAATCCCAAAATTCAAATTACGGATTTCACCATTGTGCAAATTGAACGTGTCAATTTTTTATTTTACGGTTCAACGCATGATCTATTTTAAACTACCCGCTGTGCCACCCACCATTATGACGGATTTAGCTCATATGCATGGGTAATCTCGACCGCCCCTTTTAGCATAGCCGTCACGGAACAATAGCGATCCTGGGAAAGGTTGATGGCTTTTTCGATATTCGCCGCTTTTAGATCTTCACCCCAGAATTTATAGGTTATATGTATTTTTGTGAAGACTTTTGGATGCTCGTCCGCAACCTCGGCATCGAGGTCGATTTCAAACCGGGTGATCTTTTCACGCATTTTTTGGAGAATTGAGGCAACATCTGAACCGCTGCAGCCGCCGAGTCCGATGAGTATTAATTCCTTTGGTCGGGTTGCCGCATTACTTCCACCAAATTCTTCCGGACCGTCCATCGCCACCCAGTTATTGCTGTCGGCCTTTCCGACAAATGATATACCTCTAACCTGTGCCACATTGGCTTTCATAAATAAACCTCTTCTTTTATTTTCAAATCTCGTGAAAAGTCAAAAAAGGAAAAAGGGAAAAACTTATTGCCTTGTTGCTTTGTCGCTCTGTTACTTTCTGTTCTTTTTCCTTTTGCCTTAGTTATTTTGCAGCAAACAAAATTCCCATAACCGCAAAATATATCGTGCTCACACGTGGATCACATAACAAAGGGCACCCCATACCCAGTTTTGACATATATTTTCCAATGACAAAACCGATCAAACCTCCAATCAGCCCACCCGCAATCATCGTTATCATAAACCATCCACGTTAAAATGAATCTTTTACATTATACAGATGTGCAATCTTTGATAAAGTTACAAAACTAATCGTGCTTATAGACTTTCGCCTGCTCTTCACTTTTTAAAACCCGCAGGGCACCCAGGGCAAGGGCTCGCATTTCCTCTTCGCCGGGCACAAGATGCACGGGAGCAATAAACGCCACGGCTTCTTTGATCAAATTTACAAATCGTTCACTCTTTGCCATGCCACCGGTCAGGGCGATGGCATCCACCTTGCCGTTTACAACAGTGGACAATGCGCCTATTTCTTTACTCACCTGATAGGCCATTGCCTGATAAATCACACCGGCTTGCTCATCACCATCCTGCACCCGTTCTTCGACAATACGCATATCCTGTGTACCAAGATAGGCCACCATACCCCCATGACCTTTTACCAGTCTTTTTCATCTCAGCCAAATTATATTCACCTGAAAAACAGGCTTTGATCAGATCTCCCACCGGCACACCACCACTTCTTTCCGCACTGAACGGGCCGTCTCCGTCAAGACCGTTATTTACGTCAATTACCCTTCCTTTTTTATGCAATCCAACAGTAATTCCCCCACCCATATGGGCAACGATAAGATTAACATTGTTATAGGATTTATTCAGTTTTTTGGCGATATCGCGGGCAACAGCCTTTTGATTTAAGGCATGGAAAATACTTTTACGTTTTATCAGCGGCATTCCGGAAATTCTGGCTGATGGTTCAAGTTCATCCACGACCACCGGATCGACAATATAAGCTTCGCACCCTAAAGATTTGCTTATAGCATATGCAATCAGACCACCACAGTTTGAAGGATGATCTCCCATCACACCACGCTTGAGATCTGCCACCATCTGGTCGTTGACCGTATAGGTGCCCCCTTCTATCGGGTGTATCAGACCGCCTCTGCCGACCACCGCCTGAATTTTTGTAAAATCAATCCGGTGCTCACGCAGTACCCTGACGATAATTTCCATCCGGTAGAGATCCTGATCGGACGCCTTATTGAAACGTGATAAATCTTCGATGCGATGACCGATACTTTCATTGAGAACTTCTTTTTCATCGTTGAACAGGGCAATTTTTGTCGATGTAGAACCCGGATTGATTACCAGGATATTGGCATCAGTGATTTCAGGCATATTGACCTCAGCTGGCTTTTAGCGCGGTTAGGATTGACAGGAATTTGGATTCGTCCGAATCGGCACGGGATGTCAGAACAATCGGTGCGGAGGCCCCGACAATTATGCCGGCAACTTTGGCGTTCCCCAACACCGTTAGTAATTTATAGAAGGCATTGCCGGTTTCGATATTTGGAACAATGCAGATATCGGTATCTCCCCCGACTGTACTTTCAAGCCCCTTTACCTGACAGGACTGTTTTGAAAAAGCATTATCCACCGCAAGCGGCCCATCTATGATGGCATTTTTAATCTGATTGCGATCACCCATTTTCGCAATGACAGCGGCATCTACCGAGGAGGCAATTGCTTCCGGATTGACTTTTTCTACGGCTGAAATAATCGCCACCTTTGGATTTTCATACCCCAGATTATGGGCTGCCTCGATGGCATTTTCAGTGATTACGATTTTTGTGAGCAAATCGGGGGCAATATTCATCGCGGCATCCGACATCATAAAAATTTTATGGTATTCCGGACTTTCAAATAACGCCAGATGTGAAAGCACATTTCCCGAGCGCAAACCATCGGTCTTATCAAGCACCCCTTTCAAAAAAGGGGCGGTACCGCACAGCCCTTTCATCAGGACCTGTGCTTTTCCTTCACGGACCAGGGCAATTGCCTTTTTTATCGCGTCGGCTTCCTGATCGGCTTCGAGCAGCTCATAATTATGCACATCAAGATCGTTTTTTGTCATAATTTCGTGGATACGGGAGCCCTTACCGATCAGAACCGCCTCGGTTAAGCCCATTGAACGGGCCCTCTCCAGCGCGATGAGCAGGTCTTCATCCTCTGCCAGCGCCACGGCAATCGTTCGTGTTTCCTGGCCTTTTACCAGATCCAACAGTGATTCAAAATTTTTTAACATGGAAAATCCTTATTCATCCTATTTACTGGCAAAAAAAATTATAGGTCGTGATTGCAGTTTGATTCGGCCATACAATTTTTATGGCGTTGGGAAAAGCCGTCATGCCGTAAACATTTATTTTCCCCAGACCGGCTTATTATTTAAGCGTCAACCGGAAGCCGTTAATGATTTACTTGCGCAGATAGTTCTGATGAACATGCCTGATCAGATTTAGTCTTTTCTCAGCAAGTTGTGCTGCGGCTTCAACCGTTGTAATATTTTCAGTATCGGCGATGCGGTATACTTCCATCAAAATATTATAAATATTTTTGACTTTTTTAGTCACCCGGTCTGCGACTGTATTCATTGATCACTTCAAAAAATACATTAGTGACCCCTCCAGCATTGATGAGATAATCAGGAGCATAGAGTATTTTTTTCTCTTTCAATTTTTTACCATGAATTTTTTCATCGAGCAGTTGGTTATTGGCACCGCCGGCAATAATTGAAAATTTCATTCGTTTAATGGTGTCATCATTTACAATTGCACCCAGGGCACATGGGGCAAATACGTCTGCATCAACTTCATAGATTTCATTCCCTTTTACACCTGTGGCACCAAAATCTGACACCACGTGATCAACTTTGTCTTCAAAAATATCGGTAACAATCAATTCGGCACCTGCCTCATGCAGCATTTCGCACAAATAATATCCGACATGACCAACCCCCTGAACAGCGACCTTAATCCCTTTCAGACTTTCCCTTTGAGACGGTATTTTACACTGGCCCTGATACCTTCAAATATACCGAGAGCGGTAAATGGTGATGGATCACCACTGCCGCCAAATTCTTCCGGCAGACCGGAAACATAATCGGTTTCCATTTTAATTTGTTCCATATCCTGAACCGATGTCCCCACATCTTCTGCGGTGATATAGCGACCGCCGAGACTGTGAACAAAGCGCCCAAAGGCGCGAAATAAGGCTTCGCTTTTATCCTTATTCGGATCACCGATAATAACCGCTTTACCACCACCAAGATTAAGACCCGCAGCAGCATTTTTGTAAGTCATGCCCCGGGATAGACGCATCGCGTCAAAAATGGCTTCCTCTTCGGATTCAAATGGCCACATTCGGCAACCACCCAGCGCTGGCCCCAGAATGGTATTATGAATGGCGATTACCGCCCGGAGATTGGTCGCCTGATCATGACATAATACAATCTGTTCATGTCCATATTTTGTAATCGTGTCGAATATTTTCATCGGTATTCCTCCATGAAATTAAAAAGGGACGATTTCAATCGTCCCCGGCTATTATTTCAATTTTCATTTTTTTGTGCGTCAAGTACAGCGATCGCGGTCATGTTTACGATATCATTTACTTCGCAGTTTCGCTGCAGTACATGGATTGACTTGCTCACACCCATCAGGATCGGCCCGATAGCCTCGGCACCTCCTAGCCGATTCATCAATTTATAGGCAATATTTCCCGACTCGAGATTTGGGAAAATCAGGACATTTGCCCTTTCTTTGAGATCGTTAAAATCGTAGGTGCCGTTCAGGATCTGTGGCACCACGGCCGTATCGGCCTGCATTTCACCATCGATAATAAGATCAGGACGTCTGTCTTTAACAATTTGTGTCGCCCGCGCCACTTTTTGCGCCAACGGATGACGAACACTACCGAAATTGCTAAACGAAAGCATTGCGATCCGCGGTTCGATGTCAAACTGTTTGGTTTCATCCGCAGCCATGATGGCAATCTCTGCAAGTTCTTCGGCAGTTGGATCAATATTAACAGTTGTATCGGCAAAAAACATCACATCATTCTTAAATACCATCATATATAAACCGGCCACCACTTTCAGATCTTTTTTAAGCGGGATTGCCTGCAATGCCGGTCTGATCGTATCCGGATAATGATAATTAACCCCGGCAATCATACCATCCGCATCACCAGCGCTGACCATCATTGCACCAAATAGCGCCAGTTGCCGCTGCAACTGCATTTTTGCCTCGGAAAGCGTCATACCTTTTCTGGCACGAATTTTATAAAATTCTTTTGCATAATGATCCACTTTATCGCTTGTTGCCGGATCGACAATCGTGACTTTGCTCAAATCAATATTTATTTCTTTTGCCTTTTTCTTAATAAAATCATGAGTTCCAAAAATGATCGGTTTGGCAATATTTTCATCGGTAATAATCTGACACGCACGTAAGATTTTTGGTTCCCAGCCCTCCGGGAACACAATCCGCTTTGGCTCTTTTTTCGCTTTATTGATCACCACACGCATGATTTCCCGTGACTTGCCCAGACAGACTTTCAAGATGCTCACGATAGGCATCAAAATCAGTGATTGGCTTGCGGGCAACGCCGGTTTCAACAGCTGCCCTGGCTACCGCGCTGGCTTCCCATATCAGAACCCGTGGAATCAAATGGTTTCGGAATGATATAATCTTTGCCGAATTGGATTGGTTTATCGCCATAGGCTTTTATCACCGAATCGGGAACATCCTCCTTGGCCAGTTCTGCCAGTGATTTTACTGCAGCAATTTTCATCTCATCATTTATTGCTGTTGCTCGAACATCCAGTGCACCGCGGAAAATAAACGGAAATCCAAGAACATTATTTACCTGATTCGGATAATCAGAACGTCCTGTTGCCATAATCAGATCATCCCGAACACTGATGGCATCATCATAGGTAATTTCCGGATCGGGATTTGCCATGGCCATAATAATCGGTTTATCAGCCATGCTGCGTACCATATCTTTGGTTACCATATTTGCCACAGAGACACCAGCAAAAACATCAGCATCCCTTCATCACATCCGCCAGATCCGCCGGTCCATCACCATTCGCCAAACGTTCCTTATATGGATTCATTCCCTCTTTTCGGCCTTTATAAACCAATCCCTTTGTATCGATCAGATACAGATTTTCTTTTTTTACACCAATTTTGATATAAAGATCAGCACAGGCAATTCCGGCCGCGCCGGCACCGCTGAACACAACTTTTACATCCTCAATTTTTTTCTTCTGTAATTCAAGTGCATTGATCAGATGCAGCGGCAGAAATAATTGCTGTTCCATGCTGATCATCATGAAAAACCGGAATATTCATCATTTCCTTTAAGTTTTTCTTCGATATAGAAACACTCCGGTGCTTTAATATCTTCCAGATTGATGCCGCCGAAGGTTGGTTCAAGCAATTTTACTGTACGTATTATCTCATCGGGATCCTCCGTATCAAGTTCAATATCAAACACATCGATATCCGCAAACCTTTTAAATAATACCCCTTTGCCTTCCATTACCGGTTTTCCGGCCAATGCACCAATATTTCCCAAGCCCAGAACAGCCGTTCCATTTGAGACAACAGCTACAAGATTTCCCTTGGCAGTATAATCATATGCTTTATTCGGATCCTTTTCAATTTCACGGCATGGCTCTGCCACACCAGGTGTATAGGCCATTCCCAGATCACGTTGTGTTGCACATGGTTTAGTCGAAATAACCTCAATTTTGCCTTTCCTTCCCTGACTATGATAATTTAGAGCATCTTCTTTGCGTATCATTTAATCTTCCTCCATGGACAAATGTATTTTCAGGAAATTTTCCCTTTATTATGATAATTTTATATTTAGTTCATCCATTTTTCGATATAATGAAGAAAGACTAATACCGAGAATATTTGCCGCTTCTTCCTTATTTATAGCTGTTTTTTGTAGAATTTTCTTGAATATGTTCCCGCTCAAAATAGGCAACAGCATCTTTCAGGCGGTATGGAATTTCATCTTCGAGTTCGAGCATTGATCATATTCGGCGGCAAATCTCTCTGGTGATATAATTCGCTTTCACGTCAAAATAATTGCACGTTCGATAACATTTTCCAGTTCCCGGATACCGCCTTTCCATTCATGATTACGCAAAATACGCATCGTTTTATTATCCGCATTTTTAACATGCCGGTTTAATTCTTTATTGTATTTTTTGATAAAATGCTGGACCAGAAGCGGGATATCCTCTTTACGGTCGGTCAGTGAAGGCAGTTGAATTTCGATCACATTCAGACGGTAAAACAGATCCTCGCGAAAATTCCCCCTTTCCACCTCTTTGGCCAGATCCCGGTTTGTTGCGGCAATAATCCGTACATCGACTCTTAATGGATTGGTGGCACCGACCGGATAGATTTCCTCCTCTTCAATTGCCCGTAACAGTTTTACCTGCAAGTGGCAGGGGAATATCACCGACTTCATCAAGAAAAAGCGTACCCTGATTGGCAATTTTAAAATATCCGTCTTTGATCCCTAATCGCCCCGGTAAATGATCCTTTTTTATGGCCAAAAAATTCACTCTCCATCAAGGTCCCAACAATTGCACCACAATTGATCGCAACAAATCGTTTATTTTTACGCGGACTGTTAAAATGAATCGCCCGGGCAACCAGTTCTTTACCGGTACCACTCTTACCGGTGATCAGATACATTTCCTTTGGTTGAACTAACTTTTTTTATCAGATGGAAGACCTCCTGCATTTCCGGGCTATTGCCGATAATATTGCTGAAATTATATTTTTCCTCAACTTCTTTGCGCAATGCCTGATTTTCCAGAGCCAGTTCCTTATGATTGAGCAATCGTCTTACTTTAAGAATCAAATCATCAAAATCAAATGGTTTGAGAATATAATCAAAGGCGCCCATTCGCAGTGCCTCAATCGCTGATTCAACCGATGCATGTGCCGTAATTATAATCACCGATGTCTGCGGACATATCTTCAAACTTTTTTTTATCAGTTCCATTCCATCCATACCCGGCATTTTCAGATCCGTAATAAGAATATCAAAATCTTCATTACTCAGCAGATCAAGGCTTCATTGCCCGTTGCGGCCAGACTGGTTTCATGACCTTCCTCCGTGAGTACCAGTGATACAGATTCCCGGATCGCTTTCTCATCATCAACAACAAGTATTTTTGCTTTCATGCTTCCTGATCGAGTTCCTCTCTTAACGGTATTATTACTTTAAATTGCTGCCCTGTTTTAGTTTACTTTCTGCCTTAATTTCTCCGTGCATTTTTTTAATCAATCCGTAACTGACTGTCAAACCGAAACCGGTTCCTTTACCAACTTCTTTTGTGGTGTAAAAAGGTTCAAAAATTTTATTCAATCTGTCCTCCGGAATACCACACCCCTGATCCATTATATCGATTTCAATGGATCCGTTGACCTTGGACGTGGTTACTTCAATGTCATTTCCATAGCCCTCTGAGGCATCAACGGCATTGATCAGTATATTAAGGAATACCTGCAGCATATGATCGGCGACGACCACCGTCCGTGGTAAACTCTGATCGAGATTAAGAATATAGTTGATATTTTTTGATCGCCGGTCATATTTTACAATACCTACCGCAGAGTTCACCAGTCTCATTTATATCAGCAAGTGCGACTTTTTGTGATGATGGTTTGCTGAAATCGACCAATTCACGAACGATCCTTGATATCCGATCAATATTCTTAAGAATATTATTGGTATACTCAATGGTTTTTTCATCATCGGTTTTACGTTTGATGACCTGTGCCATAGAAGATATGCTCGTAAGAGGATTACCTATTTCGTGGGCGATGCCAGCCGCCATCAGACCCAATGATGCCATTTTCTCCTGATGTGTGATCTGTGTCTGTGCACCCTGCAGTTCCTCGGTTCTTTTGCGGATTTTGTCTTCCATATCCTGATAAGATTCCTGTAACCGATGACGCATCAATTCAAACTCATTGGCAAGAATTTCGATTTCATCAGAAGTTCTTAGTTCGATCCGGTTATTTAAATCTCCCCGACTTATATTCTGTACCGCCTTTATCAGCTGATGGAGCGGTGTGGTAATCTGCCGGGAATAAAAAATGGCAAGTCCAACCAGTATCATCGCAAGCAACAGGTTTGCCAGCAATATTTTATCCCTGAATGCACTGAGTTCAGTATAAAACGATTGTGCATCGATTTGTGTTTTCATAAACATGCCGGGTATTTGCAATCGTGAATATGCAAAAAACATACCTGATTTTTCGTCATACGTATCCCAGAACGCTTTATTTTGTATTTCTATCGCTTGTTGATCCAGCCGGGTGATCATCGGCTGATATCCGTCCGAAGAAAGTACATACCCCGGGCGACTAAAAACGATGCTATGTTTCATTTCCGGTACCGAACTTGGCAGCAGGCTCGCAAGTCTTTCCAGACTCAGATACCCCCTGATCAGGTTGCCATTTCCCGCATGATAATCGATATAAGGTGAATTGGAATAAGTCTCAATCTGTCTTCCGGCTGGAAACAGACTGACCGTGTCACGTCCGTCATAACGCACCAGACCATCAAAAATCAAGGTCAGCCTTTGTGGTGAGAGGCTTCTGCTGTAATCCAGATCGGGAGTCTCAAAAGAGAGAATCTGTTGAGCGTAATCAAGATAGGCATTTACCTCATTCACATAGTCTGCGATTGACCGCGTGCAGCTTATTGAGATTTATCCGGGTCAGCATATCCTTGTTTAAAATGTAGCCCAGAATACTAAAAATAAGCAGCGGGGAAAAAGCAAAAGCAATGAAATAAGTAATAATTCTTGTGTTTAAACCTTTAAAAATGCCGGTATTCTTTGAGAGGTCCATAAAATGAAAATGCAATAAAACGCGATTATTTCTTAAATTTAGGAAAATATATCTTTTTTTTAAGATATTTGCAATAAATATATAGAAATGAGAAAGCGATTGCATTTTTAAAATTGATTGTTTACTTTAGAATTGAAATATTAAAAGAGCGCAGTCATCCAAAAAATATAAGGAGGTTTAGATGCGTAATAAAATCCTGATCTTCGGCCTGCTGGTAATATTTGTACTGGCATTTGCCAGCCTGGCAGGGAACGGAGATAAAGAATTTAAGTATGTAGGTGCCAAAAAATGCAAGACCTGCCATAATTCGGAGAAAAATGGTGCCCAATATAAACTGTGGTCGGAAAGTACCCATGCCAAGGCCTTCGAAGCATTGAAGAGCGATGCCGCAAAAGAAAAAGCCGCGGCCGCCAAAGTTGAAGGTGATCCGACCAAGAGTGAAGTGTGCCTTGGTTGCCACTCTACCGCCGGCGTCAAGAAAAATGTTGACGCGGGTTTTGATATCACAGAGGGTGTCGGTTGCGAAGCATGCCACGGTCCGGGCAGCGAATATAAGAAAATGAGCACGATGAAAGTTCGTAAGGATGCGGTTGCTGCCGGTATGATACTCCCGGATGAAAAAACCTGTAAAAATTGCCATAAGGCCGATACACCGGGGCATAAAGGTAAATTTACCACCTATGAAAAAGAATATGCCAAGATCGCCCATCCTGTACCTGCTGAAACCGACCGGCGAACGAAATAAGATAAGTTATATATTGCATTCTCAAAAGCCGCCAATTGGCGGCTTTTTTTTTACCTAAAAAATCCTTGCATCATTGCAGTGTGTCATCTAAAATGCTGGTTGGATGACTGATATATTAAGAACCCACATATCTGTTACCAATACTATTCAGGATAACTGATTATATGGAACATTTTGGTTATTGGTCTGTATTACCCCCCCTTGTGGCTATATTGCTCGCCATCCGCACCCGTCAGGTGTTTATTTCTTTGCTGTTCGGGATCTGGTTTGGATGGGTTATTCTCTCAGGCGGAAATATAATTTCTGGAACCCTGAACACCGTGCAGGGTTTGGTTGATGTATTTAAGGATGCCGGAAACACCCGGACGATCATGTTCAGTTCACTGGTTGGTGCGCTCATCGCATTTATCCAGCGTTCGGGTGGTGTGGAGGGATTTATCCATACGGTAAACCGTTATTTGCAAAGATTGGAACAAAAGTCCAATCGGAATCCCCGGATTACGGTCCAGATACTGGCATGGTTGACCGGAGTTTTGATTTTTGTCGAATCAAGTATCAATGTGCTTACGGTAGGATCTATATTTCGGCCGATTTTCGATAAGCTGAAAATACCGCGAGAGAAACTCGCCTATATCGCCGATTCGATCTCTGCCCCCACCTGCATCCTGATCCCGTTAAACGCCTGGGGTGCATACATCATGGGCCTTTTGATCGCCCAGGGCATCGATAACCCGCTTTACGTTTTGATTCGGGCTTACCCCCTGAATTTTTATCCAATATTTGCGATGCTGATGGTTCTGGTTGTCATTCTAACCCAGAAGGACATAGGACCGATGAAGAAGGCTGAGGAACGGGCCCGCAATGAGGGAAAAGTATTACGGGATGGTGCCACACCGATGATTTCGTCTGACGTGATCAGCCTGGAAACAAAAGAAGGGACAAAACCCCGCGGCATTAATATGATTGTTCCAATCGCCGTCATGGTTGGCATGATGCCGCTTGGGCTTATCTTTACCGGCTGGGGGGAAGCTGCTGCTATTGGGCAATATCCATGGTATGAGCAGATCTTTATCGCTATTGGACAGGGCTCGGGATCAACGGCAGTTTTATGGGCTGTATTGAGTTCGATTATCGTCGGAGCCATACTCTATCGTGTCCAAAAAATTTTCCATCTTCCGGAGATCATTGAGCTGATATTCAAGGGGGTTGGTGGTTTAATTCCTCTTGCCCTCCTTATGATGCTCGCATTTGCGATCGGGAAAGTATGCCGCGACCTGGGAACAGGTATCTACGTGGCTGAAATCTCAAAGTCCTGGTTAAGCCCAACTCTGATCCCGCTGATAGTTTTCTTGGTGGCCAGTTTTATCGCCTTCTCAACCGGCACCTCATGGGGAACTTTTGCCATTATGATCCCAATCGGTCTGCAAATGGCCCACACAATGGATGCAAGCATTTATCTTACCGTTGCTGCTGCACTTGGGGGTGGGGTATTCGGTGACCATAGCTCACCCATCTCGGATACCACGATCATCTCCTCAATGGCTTCCGCCAGTGATCATATTGATCATGTAAAGACCCAGCTGCCTTATGCCCTGATTGCCGGATTTGGTGCTGCTGTGCTCTACCTGCTGGCCGGATTATTTTTTTAGCCTGAAAAATTCACGAATTCCGGAGAAAAAGTTAATAACGTATTGTTTTTTCTAAGTATTAAGTATTTCGCGTCATTCCGAATCCTGAGACAAACCTGTCCTGGCGACAGGCCAGGGTTCAGGTTGATAACTTCGCATAAATTTTTATGAATATATCAGGCTAGTTAAATCATATCAATTATTTAAACTCTGCATCCGATGTGGTTTATGGATAGCTCAGGTTTGTTAAAGGTAGGTATACGTTCATGACCTTTGTTCCATCTTATCTGGATCTGTATCACACCGGAGAATTGAAACGAAGAGTCCAGATTCTGAATAATCGACTGGCCAGTTGTGATATCTGCCCCCGTAAATGTGCGGTGGATCGTCCGAACGATGAAGTTGGTTATTGCCAAACCGGTCGTCTTGCTTATGTATGTTCCTATTGTGATCATCACGGCGAGGAACCTCCACTGAGCGGGACCCGTGGCTCTGGAACAATCTTTATGGGACGCTGCAATCTGCGCTGCGTGTTTTGCCAAAACGCCGATATCAGTCAGAAAAAAGAATGGCCGGATGAATATCTGTGTAAAGCCGGCAAACTGGCCCGGATCATGCTTCACCTTCAGGACATACGAAATTGTCATAATATCAATTTTGTCTCGCCATCGCATTTTGTTCCACAGATTGTCGAAGCGGTCAGCCTTGCCATCCCGCTTGGTCTTAAAATCCCACTGGTTTACAATTCCAACGGGTATGATGATCTCGAAACGCTAAAATTACTGGAGGGGATATTTGATATTTATCTTCCTGATTTAAAATACAGCGATGAAAAGACCGGTCGAAAGTACTCGGCGGCGCCGGATTATCCCGCAAAAGCACGTATGGCAATCACGGAGATGTATCGCCAGGTGGGTTTGCTGGAGACCGATACGCAGGGGATTGCCCATCGCGGGTTGCTCATCCGGCATCTTGTGTTGCCCAATGAACTCTCCGGCAGTGTGGAAACCTTACGTTGGATTGCCAGCACACTATCTCCCAAGGTCACCATTAGTATAATGGCCCAATATTACCCCGCTCACCGGGCTTCACAAGTACCTATGCTCTCACGCACCTTGCGTATACGGGAATATGAACGGGTGCTGGAAGAATTACACCGACTGAAGTTTGAGAATGCCTTATACCAGGAATTAAACGCCGCTGCTTACTACCGCCCGCATTTTTTCGAGGGCGATCATCCATTCGAAGGATAGGAGGTTTTGATGGATCAATTGAAAGATAATATTGTATTTATTACCGGGGCCAGTAGTGGAATAGGCGCCGCTTGTGCAAAAGCCTTCGCTGAGGCTGGTTGCCGCCTGATTCTCTGCGCAAGACGTTTAGATCGGATTGAATTGATGGCGGCTCAATTGAGCGTTCCGGTACACCTGGCAAAACTGGATGTAAGAGACCAGCCGGCAGTGGTCAGAATGCTCCGGAAACTTCCGGATGAGTGGAAATCCATCGATATCCTGATCAATAATGCCGGTCTCGCGAGAGGTCTTTCAAGTCTGCACGAAGGGGATTTGCAGGATTGGGAGGAGATGATCGATACCAATGTCAAAGGATTGCTTTATGTGACAAAAGAAGTCGTTGCCGGTATGATTGACCGGAAGTCGGGCCATGTAATCAATATTGGCTCCATTGCCGGCCACGAGGTCTATCCCGGCGGTAATGTTTATTGTGCTTCTAAGCACGCCGTTGATGCCATCACCAAGGGTTTGCGTATGGATCTTCTCGGGACGCCTATACGGGTGAGCACCGTAGACCCCGGTCTAGTGGAAACTGAATTCAGCATGGTGCGGTTTCACGGTGATTCACAACGTGCAGAGAAAGTATATAAAGGGATGCAACCACTTACCGGTGCCGATATTGCAGATTCAGTGCTATTCTGTGCCAGTCGCCCACCCCACATCCAGATCGCCGAAATGATCATTTTGCCGACGGCACAGCGGTCATCCACCATGGTCGCACGTAAAAAAGACAACTAAACCAATAAATATGATAAAAATGAACACGAGGTATTTTGAATGTTTTAAATTAATATGATAAGTTTAAGATAAATTTAACGAATCGGAATATTTTTCAATAAAAAACAGATATATTTTAGAATAAATATCAAGCTTTATTAAGGAGTGTGAGCTGATGGCATATATCATTACAGAACCTTGTGTAGGTGTATGTGATACATCCTGTGTGGATGTCTGCCCCGTAGACTGCATCTACCCCGCAGAAGGTTTTTCGCTGGAAGAAAAGGACAAGGAGAAAATGCGTGCTGCAAATGAAATGCTTTATATTCATCCGGAAGAATGTATCGATTGTGGTGCATGTGAGCCGGAATGTCCGGTAGAAGCTATTTTCCCCGAAGATGAAGTTCCGGATAAATGGCAGGATTATATCAAAAAAAATTACCAACGTTTTGGTATGTAATCTTTTGAACACGGAAATACACGGAAATCATACATGCGCAATATCGCTTGAAATATAATTTACCGTAATCCAGTATCAATTTATATTTGCTTAATCACACTGTGTATTTCTATGGTTTTTATCAGATATCCTGAAATCGAAATCTCTTTTTGATTTCAGGATTTTTTATGCTTAATCTATTTGAAATGACCAATAAGATCATCATAGATGGCTGGAACCTGGCATGGAAAATACCACAAATATCAGCATATATTCCGGATGACCTGGAACGTGCCCGTGTCCAGCTTAATCTGATGCTTAATAATTACTTTCAGAAGCGTAAGGTTCAGTTCAAAGTAGTCTATGACGGCAAGCCGGGCATTGCCACACAAGCGGGATATGATCGATCGGTCGATACAAAATTTTCCCGTGATCCGGATAAAGCGGATCAATTAATCGTAAGGTTTATCCGACAGCAAAAATATCCCAGACGATGGACGGTCATTACAGCTGATCGGGGCCTGGCAGATCAGGTTCGCGGGCTGGGAGCACAGGTGATTGATTCAGATACATTTTTAAATAAAATGATACGTTCCGTACCTGACCGGTCGGAAATATCCTCAAAAACGGACCCCAATCTGAAACCGGATGAGTTGGATTTCTGGCTAAGAACCTTCAATAAGAGCTGATGCTTAAATCAAATAAATTTCAACGCCAGAAAAAAATGGCGTATTCGATCTTTGGTATTGGTTTTATTTTGCTGCTCCTTGCCAATACACTGGCCTGGTTATATTTGCAGCGTGTGCGCGGCTTCTTTATTACCGACCTGGCTTTTAGATTAGAGAATATTGCTCAGATATCCGGTAAACTGATCGATCCCGGTGATCTTACCTATATTATGCCTGACAATCCTTCCGATCCGGCCGTCATCTACTATCAGCAGATGTTATCAGAAATTCGCGAAAATAATAATCTGCAGGATATCTACATCCTCTCTCCGGCCAGAGAGATTCTGGTGGAAATCCCGGGTGAATTCGGCGGTTCTTTTACACGTCATGATATCGAAAGTGATCTGGTCGAGCGTGCTATCGGAGGTAATCTTTCAACCGGTGCATTACAGTCATTGGGTACACATAAATTTATGACCACCCTGGCACCGATTACCGATGCAAACAATATCGTTGTCGGGATCTTAGTCGTAGAAGCACCTGCTGACTTTTTTGATGTCATCGAACAATTTAATAATGGATTGATCATTTTCAGCGGCGTCACGATCGCCGTTATACTGATGGTTGCCTATCTGCTCTGGTATGCGTTCCGCCGACTTATTTCCATACAGGAACAGATGCAGGATCAGGAGCATCTCGTAAAGCTGGGAGAAATGGCTGCCTCCGTGGCACATGAAATCCGAAATCCCCTGTCCATTATTCAGGGGGCTAACAGCCTGATTCAAAAAAAATATGCCCATCCGGAAGATGAATTTTTTAACTATATTCCTGCTGAATTGAATCGGTTGAATAAATTGATCGACGATTTTTTAAGTTTTGCCCGGATCCGGGATCCGGAGATCACCACGGTCAATTTGCAGGAACTGGTTGAAAAAGTAAAAATAGGCTTTGATCGATCCTCCAATATCCAATATAAAATAAATATTTCCGATAAAATCGGTACGCTCAAAACCGATGCCGGGATGCTCGAACAGATCTTATTAAACATACTCACAAACAGTCAGCAGGCGTTGCTGGGAAAAGGGCAGATCGGGATATCGGCAGAGTTGGCAAATGAGCAAATCCGGATCACGATCGATGATGACGGGCCGGGGATCGATCATGAAATTGTGTCCCGGATTTTTGAACCCTTTTTTTCCACAAAAGATTCAGGGAGCGGTCTTGGGCTGGCAATTTCAAAACGGTTGACAGAACAGCTGAAAGGTTCACTCGACGTCCTCTCACAACCCGGTAAAGGCACAAAGGTCAGACTAAATCTGCCGGTAGACTGGAAACGTTTATGATTCTGAATTCTGATCTTATCATTGAATATCTGCAGCATTTTCTGATTCTTCTTGTACTCTATGCTGAGACCCATTACCGTTTTAAATATTTTTTCAGCTATCTGAAAAAACATGAACCTGAGATCATTGTGGATCTGCCACATCGCCTTGAAGTCGAAGAAGATCTGCCTGTTCTCCTGATCCTGAAGGATGCCGATCGATACCCGGTCCGCATTTTAAAACTAAGCGTCCTGGATCAGGGACAGGAGCTTTTTTCCAACGAGCTGAACCTTGATGTGCGTGAACCATACAAAGAGCTCATTTTTTTTATTCCCAAATACCGGATTTCCGCCGGCGTTCATTATCTGTCTGTTTCCGTTTCTTATCTTACGGGAAACAGGTTTCGAGAATGTATCAATGATAATCACCGTGGTACCTCACATGCTCCGTTTCCCGTATATATCGCCGAAACCCCATTACCTAAGATCGATTGCTGTTATTATGGTGAGCCGCACAGCCACACAAACTACACCTCCGACCAGGTGGAATTCGGTGCTTCTTTAACGGCGAATAAAAAAATGGCAAAGGCACTTGGTCTCCGTTTTTTTGCAGCAACCGATCATTCATATGATCTTGATGATTACCCGGAAAATTATCTTAAAAATGACCCCGGTTTGCAGAAATGGGATCAATTTCAGCAGGAAGTCCGGACATTAAATAATATTGATGATGGATTTGTCATCATTCCCGGTGAAGAGGTTACCGTCCGGAATTCAGACGGTAAAAATATCCATTGCCTGATTTACAATCATCCTGACTTTATACCGGGATCCGGCGATAGCGCTGAGAAATGGTTCCACTGGCGCTCGGAAAAGTCACTAAGTGAAGCACTTAACCAGATCAAATCTGATGCTCTCGCTTTCGCGGCCCACCCCTTCGAAATTGCCCCGCTACTGCAACGGTTTTTTATAAATCGCGGCTCGTGGTCGGACACCGATTGTCAAAACAAACGATTGCAGGGTTTACAACTACTCAATGGCGGCAGAGATGAACTTATTCCTTCGATCATTCGGAATTGGACCCGGCTGCTCTTGCAAGGTTATCATCTGCAAGGCCTGGCGGGCAACGATGCCCATGGTAATTTTGCCCGCTTCCGGCAGATCAATTTTCCTTTTTTTACCATGCGGGAACATTATTATCATCTATTCGGAAAATGGCGTACGGGTATATATCTTGAACCAGACATCGAATTTACTCTGATTAATTTGCTTAATGCGCTACGCACCGGAAATTATTTTATGACAAACGGTCCGGCCCTGCTTTTTAAATCCGGGGTTGAAGCCCCTTCGGCTTACACGGACGATAAAAGTAGAATCCGTTGTCATGCCCTCTCCTCAAAAGAATTCGGCGCCCTTAAAAAGATACGTGTACTGCAGGGCATGGTCGGAGCTGACATGGAGAAAGTGATCATTGAGGAGGAGTTTGGAAATGATACTGAGAGTTATAAAAAGAACTTCGCGCTCGCACCTGCAGGTAAATCTTGCTACTACCGCTGTGAAATTTTTACAGATTCTGGCAGGATGGCTTTCTCGAATCCGATCTGGTTTTAAGACACGATATATTTTTTGATTTCTATGCACAGATATTTTAAAATTGGACTGATTCACACAAAACGATATTCATATCCGGTGGTATCAAAGGTTACCTGAAGCAACCGGAAAACACGGTAAGATAAAACCAAAGAAGGCCTAACGCTTACTTAAAGGGCGGGCACGAAGGGTTCTGTGGCTTTATTTTGAACGAAAAAATATTCGGAACGGAGAATTAATGAAAGTAACCGAACATCTGGCCAAAGCACGCAATCCGCTTATCAGTTTTGAAATTATTCCACCCAAACGTGGTGGTGATATAAAAAGTCTGTTGTCGGTCATTGAAGATCTGATGGAATATCGCCCCCCCTTTATCGATATCACCAGCCATGCTGCCGAGGTTATTTATGAAGAGACCTCTGATGGAGTAAAGCTGAAAGTTAAGCGTAAAAGACCCGGTACGCTCGGCATATGCGCCTTAATCCAGAATAAATATAATATTGACGCGGTGCCCCATATCCTTTGTCACGGTTTTACCCGCGAAGAGACTGAGGATTTTCTGATTGAAATCCAGTATCTTGGGATCGATAATGTGTTGGCCATCCGGGGTGATGAACCCAGCTATCAGAAACCGGTTGCGAGTGGCCGTACGATCAACGTGTTTGCTGTTGATCTGATCAAACAGATAAGCAACATGAATCGCGGCGTTTATCTGGAGGACAGTCTGCTCGATGCAAAACCTTCGGATTTCTGTATCGGGGTAAGTGGATATCCGGAAAAGCATTTCGAAGCGCCAAATCTGAAAACAGATATCCGATATATTAAAGCCAAAGTGGATGCCGGAGCCGATTATGTCGTCACCCAGATGTTTTTCGATAATCAGGTCTATTTCCGGTTTGTCGAAGCCTGCCGGGCGGAAGGCATCAATGTACCTATCATCCCTGGTCTCAAAATTCTGGTTTCAAAAAACAACCTGAGCACTCTTCCGCGTAATTTTTATGTAAATATACCTGAGGAACTGGCCGAGGAAGTTCAATCTGCCGATCCGGATCAGGTGCAGGAAATCGGGGTAAATTGGGCCACAAAACAGGTTGAAGAGTTGCTACGTAACAACGTGCCTGCCGTTCACTTTTATATTATGCAGAATTCAAAACCCATCAAGATGCTCATGAAGAAACTCAAATTATAACTTACCGGTTCCGGACAAATAGAATGATAAAAAGTCTGCCGCTTCCCGTTCTGGTCATCTGTTTATGGATTGGTATCCTGCCCGCCCAGGACACCCTTCTGGTCGATGACTCGGTAAACGCATTGTATAAACGCCTCTCCGCTATACCTGATTCAATAAAATATAAAGAAATGGTCTTGTTTTTCCGGCAGCCAATTTCACACACTGATTCGGCTGCAGGATACTTCGATCAGCGTGTCTATTTGCATCATCGCGGTTTTAACCAACCGATGGTTTTCAATACCGAGGGGTATGCCGTTGAAAAAGGGAAAATAGTGCATCTTTCACATCTTTTAGACGCCAATCAGATTGTGGCAGAGCATCGTTACTTTGGAGAATCTGTCCCGGATTCAATGAATTGGAACCATCTCAATATCCGCGAATCTGCCGGTGATCATCACCATATCATTGAACTATTAAAGGAAATATACCATGGCAAATGGATTACCATGGGTATCAGTAAAGGCGGACAGACAGCCATGTATCACAGACGTTTTTATCCCGATGATGCCGACGCCACAGTTTGCTATGTGGCCCCGCTGAATTTTTCCGATCGTGAACCACGCATAAAGGTGTTTCTCAGCAAAGTTGGTGATGCGTCGTGTCGGGAACGGATCGAAGCCTTTCAACGGATTCTGTTGCAAACAAAAAATGAACTCCTGCCAATGTTCTCCGATTACGCCCGCGAAAACGATTATTCTTTTTCCCTTGGTACGGAGACGGCATACGAATACGGGGTACTTGAAATTCCATTTGCCTTCTGGCAATGGTCTTCTGTCCCCTGCGATGCCCTGCCAACATCTGGAACGCCGCTGGATACTCTGTTCGACAGGTTTATCAGAATCGCATCACCTTATTATTTTTCAAATCGTGGCATAGCTCTATTATACCCCCTTTTTTCATCAGGCCCTGAATGAAATCGGTTACTATGATTATGATCCAACCCCATTTGGAGATTTGATCGCTGCGGTCACCGATCCGACATTTCGTTTTAATGCGCCTGAAGGAACACAGCCTGTGTTTGATCCTTCCGTTATGCGTGACATCGCCGATTGGATTAAAGCAAAGGGCCGGCATATGCTTTTTATTTATGGGGGAAATGACCCCTGGGGTGCTTCGGCAGTGGAACTGGGAGACAATACAAACTGTCTTAAAATGGTCTTACAGGGTGGTTCCCATGCAACCCGTATCAAGGATTTTGCACCGGCAGAGCAGGCACAGATTTATATAACGCTGGGAAATTGGTTGGAGCTGGATATTAACGCGCAATAATGTATTTCGGAGGTTATCGTGTATCAAATCGTAAAAATTTTACCAATTATTTTTTGTATTGCCGCAATGAGTTTTGCCCAAGAAAATCCTCGCTTCGAAGATTATTTCGTAAATGCGACCATGAGGATCGATTACTATCATATCGGTAACGCAACCGATGAGTCTGATCACACTGGATCAAATCTATCGTGAAGGGGCATGGGCGGGAAACCCGCGAAACCTGATTGATCCGATCAACCAGGGGCGTTACCGGATACAGGCCAGGGACCCTCACTCCGGCAATATAATTTTCAACCGGGGATATGACAGTTATTTTGGTGAATATCAGACAACCGCTCCGGCAAAGGATGGTAACCGCAGGACGTTTCATGAATCGGTACTGATCCCTTACCCAAAAGACTCGGTTCTGATCACCATCGAAAGACGCCAGCGGGATCAGACACTCATAGGGATTTTCCAGCAGATCATCGATCCGCTCTCATATCATATCATTAAAGAAATACCCGGACGGGATCGGAAGATCACGCAAACTGTTTCCAGCGGAGCGGCATCAGATCATGTGGACGTGGTTGTGATCGGGGAGGGCTATACAGAAGCCGATTCTGCAAAATTCAGAAAAGATTTAGGCCGGTTTTCGGACATATTTTTTGCATGGGAACCGTATAAAAGTGCAAAGAATAATTTCAATTTTACCGGAATTTTCTCCCCTTCTCTTGACCAGGGAGTGGATGAGCCGCGCCGTGACAGATTTAAAAGAACCGCTTTAAACGCCACCTTCAATTCACTCGATTCAGACAGATATCTGCTGACGGAAGATAATAAGTCGCTCAGAGATATTGCCGGTCAGGTACCTTATGATCTGCTTCTGATCATGGTCAACAAGAACCGTTATGGCGGGGGTGGCATCTATAATCAATTCTGCACATTCACGAGTGACGGTCCCTGGAGCGAGCATGTTTTTCACCATGAAATAGGGCACACATTCGGGGGACTGGCAGATGAGTATTATACATCGGATGTTGCCTATGAAGAATTTTATCCGCGCGGAATTGAGCCGCTTGAACCAAATATAACCGCATTACTCGATCCGGAACAGGTCAAATGGCAGGTGTATCTCGATCCGGAATTACCGGTACCCACCCCCTGGGGACGCAAAAAATTTGATCAACTTCTGGCCGATTATGAAATGGTCAGCACGCAGAAGCAGCAGGAATTGGATTCACTGCGTCTTGGCGGTGCCGGAAAGGCGGCATTTGATACCCTTGAAGAGAAATACGCCCGGCTGCGTACCCAGGTCTGGAAAAAGATCGATAATTTTTTTGAGGTTCATCCTCTGAAAGGCAAAGTTGGTGTTTATGAGGGCGCTGGTTATATGGCTGACGGATTTTACCGGCCGACCGTAAATTCAATTATGCATCGTTTCTCCCAGTCCGAAAAATTTTTCTATCCGGTCAACGAGGCCGCCATAAAACGGGTAATCGATTATTACACGGAGTAAGTCTGGTATGGATTTTTCAAAGATGCAGAATTGGAAGCCACCGTTGGCGTGGCAATCGATTCAGGCGATCGATGCCCATACAGGCGGAGAACCGCTGCGGGTGATCACCAGCGGTCTGCCCACCCTAACCGGCAAAACCATCCTGGAAAAACGGCGATTTACCCGTGAAAATCTCGATCATTTACGAAAAGCACTTATGTGGGAACCGCGGGGTCATGCGGATATGTATGGCTGTATTCTTACCCCGCCGGTTACACCGGAAGCGGATTTTGGTGTGCTATTTATCCACAATGATGGATTCAGCACCATGTGCGGACACGGCATCATTGCCGTAACGACGGTGGCTCTGGAAACCGGAATGTTCAAAATGATAAAACCTGAAACCTGCATACATATAGATACCCCTGCAGGTCCGGTCATCGCCTGGGCTCGGATAGAACAGGATCGTGTGAAAAGTGTCTATTTCCATAATGTACCCTCTTTTGTGCTTTTGACAAACCAGACGATAAAGGTCCCCGGTATAGGAGAGGTCCGATTTGATATCGCATTCGGCGGTGCCTTTTACGCGTTTGTTCAGGCTGAAGACGTCGGCCTGAAATGCACACCGGCGTATTTTCGCCCCTTGATTGAAAAGGGGATGGCGATAAAACAAGCGGTCATGGACAATTATTCAATCATGCACCCTTTTGAACCCGATCTCAATTTTTTATACGGTACCATTTTTATAGGTCCTCCCGAAACAGCGGAGGCCGACAGCCGGAATGTATGTATTTTTGCCGAAGGTGAGGTTGACCGCAGTCCGACCGGCACCGGTGTCAGTGCCCGGATGGCACTGCACCATCACAGAAAGGAAATCGGCTTAAATCAACCGATGATTATCGAAAGTATTATCGGCACCCGCTTTTTGGGCAAAGTTATCTCGACTGTTAGTTTTGGTCCCCATACGGCCGTCATTCCCGAAGTGGAGGGGGATGCCCATATTACCGGTAAACACCAATTTTGTATTGATCCGGGAGATCCTTTGAAACACGGTTTTATACTACGATGAGCGCAGGTTTATTGCGTTTTTTATCAGCAGAGGATGTAAGAAAATACCTGCCGATGCCGGATGCCATCGATGCCATGCGCGATGCCTTTGCCCAGATATCGGCAAAACAGGCCGATATCCCCTTGCGGACCAACATCGATTTACCCAATCAAAATGCCAGTGCCTTATTCATGCCCGGGTACCTGCCGGGAAGCGATACTCTTGGCATCAAGATCGTCACCCTGTTTGGGGATAATCCCGAAAGAAATCTTCCGTTGATCCATGCATTGATGGTGTTGATGGATGGAAAAACCGGCGAACCTTTAGCCGTCCTTGACGGAGAACAATTAACCGCCATCCGCACCGGTGCGGCTTCCGGTCTGGCCACCGATCTGCTGGCCCGCCAGGAGGCAAAGATTCTGACCATATTCGGTGCCGGCCCACAGGGACGGACGCAGCTTGAAGCAGTGGCAACGGTACGGAGGTTGAGGCAGGTTTATATTGTTGACAAAAATCGGGCCAGAGCTGGGCAGTGGGCCGAAGAACTGAAGCGGATATATCCATTCCCCATCACCTGCAGCGAGGCCGGGCATGCGGTTCAGGAAGCCGATATTATCTGTACCGCTACGACTTCACCCACACCGGTTTTCTTTCCATCTGACGTTCAACCGGGCACCCACATCAACGCTATCGGTGCTTATAAACCGGATAAACGGGAAATCCCCGGTGAAGTTATGGCGGAATCGCTGTTAATCGTTGATGAACGGCGTTCCTGTCTGGCGGAAGCAGGCGATCTTGCTATGGCAATTCATGAAGGTTACATAGATGAGAAACACATTGCCGCAGAACTGGGTGAAATTATAACCGGGGTCCGGGCGGGGCGAACTGACGATCAGCAAATAACCTTATTTAAATCGGTTGGGAACGCCGCCCAGGATTTAGCCGCATCAGCAATAATTATTCAAAAAGCGAAGATTCAAGTATCCTGAAAAGTGCCTTGGAGGAGATACCATGCTCATACAGGAAAAAGTGAGACAAGCCAAAAGTTTGTTGAAGGAATTTGATGTTGATTGCTGGATCACTTTCGCACGCGAGAGCCAGATCAACGGCGATCCGACACTGGCATTTCTCATTAACGCCGATATCACCTGGCATTCGGCCTTTATCATCTGCAAAGACGGCACCACACATGCCATCGTTGGTGAATACGACCGACTAACGGTGGAAGAAACCGCCGCCTGGGACCAGGTGATCGGATTTATTCAGGGGATACGGGAGCCTTTTCATGCTTATTTAAAAGAAAAAAACCCCGCGCGTATTGCGGTTAATTATTCGGAGGGCAGCGAAATCTGTGACGGTTTGACCCATGGTATGTATCTGACCCTGTACACGCTCTTACATGAAATTGGTTATGAGAATCGTTTGATGTCTGCCGAACCTGTTGTTTCGGCACTGCGTCAACGTAAAACGCCGATCGAGATCGAACATATAAGAGCCGCTATTGCCGAGACCGAAAAAATATTCGCTGAAGTTACCGCTTTTATCAAGCCCGGCAGAAGCGAAAGAGAAATTGCGGCTTTTATGAAAAAACGGGTTGAGGATGCCCGGCTTGAACTGGCCTGGGAGCCTGCAGTCTGTCCGGCCGTTTTTACCGGACCCGAAACCGCCGGAGCCCATTATGCGCCGAGTGACCGAAAGGTTGAACGTGGCCATATCCTCAACATGGATTTTGGGGTAAAGGTCGAGGGGTACTGCTCCGACATGCAACGTACATTTTATATTCTCGACAAAGATGAGACACAGGCCCCGCCGGATGTCAAAAAAGGTTTTGATACGATCGTAAACGCTGTCGAATCGGCGAAGCAGGCGATCCTGCCTGGCCGCGAAGGTCATGAGGTAGATGCGGTAGCACGTAAAATTGTAGTTGCCGGCGGGTATCAGGAGTTTCCGCACGGCCTCGGTCATCAGGTTGGACGATTTTCACATGACGGAACAGCCTTGCTTGGGCCGCCGTGGGAAAAGTATGCACAGAAACCGTTTCAAAAACTCGAGACCGGTATGGTATTTACCATAGAGCCCCGCTTGACTGTCCCGAACCGTGGCGTGGCCACCATTGAGGAGATGGTGGTCATTACCGAAAAAGGGGCGGAATATCTCACCCACCCCCAAAAAGACCTGATTCTGATTAAGGATTGATTTTTCAATTACACGAAGGATCCCGAAGTTTTCACGAAGTCGCAGAAAGGATTAATTTGTTAATTCTTATTGTTTAAATCTTCGTGTATTTCGTGTTTTTTTCGCGACGCTTTGTGTAATGTTTCGGGATGAAATTCGGGCGTTTAATCTTTAATCGAAGGAATTTTTATGCCGGTTCTCAGGAGATTACTTTTATGGGGTTCTCAAAATAAATGGATGCGTGAGCGTTTCCCACGGTATGGTTTTGTCCGGCGGGCGGTGCGCAAATTTATGCCGGGTGAAGCGCTTATCGATGCAATTGATGCCGCCGGGTCCTTTATCGACAAAAAGATTTCTGTCATACTTACCCATCTTGGAGAAAATATCACCACACCATCAGAAGCGGAAGCGGTCAAGAGAAATTATCTGGAAGTGTTGGAGCAGGTGCATAAAAACCGGCTTCGGGCATCGATTTCGCTAAAACTAACCCAACTCGGTTTCGATCTTTCTGAAGAAGATACATATCAACGATTTTCAAAAATTGCAGAACGAGCCAGAGCACTCGATAACTTTGTCTGGATCGATATGGAAGACAGCAGTTATACCGGCAGGTCCATCGATTTCTACCGGCGGGTCAGATCCCGGTATACCAACACCGGCCTCTGTCTGCAGGCTTATCTGTATCGCACCACCCGGGATATCGAGGAACTGCTGGAAATCAGGCCAAATCTGCGTCTTGTAAAAGGGGCCTATATGGAATCGGAAACCGTGGCCTTTGCGAAGCGGTCGCAGGTTGATGCCAACTATTTCCAATTGGCCCGCACGCTCATGCCGGCCATAAAAGACAATCAGGCCCGGGTAATCTTTGCCACTCATGACGAAAAATTACTGGAGCGGATCATAATAGCTTCACAGGAATTCAGGCTCAAACCCGATCAACTTGAATTCAATATGCTGTTCGGAATCAAACCTTCCTTTCAAATCAGTATGGCGGCACAGGGTTTTCGTATCGGGGTATTGATCAGTTACGGTACGACCTGGTTTCCCTGGTATATGCGTCGGCTGGCAGAAAGGCCGGCAAATTTGTGGTTTGTACTAAAAAATATGTTCAGGCGTTAAATCAGTTAACGGACGTTTGCTGCGAACACGTTATTATTTAAAATTTCACGAAGATCCACGAAGATTTGCACGAAGTTACACAAAGTAATAATAATTCTGGCAAGACAAATTTACAAAATTATCTTTTATTATCCTCAACATGTCCAAGGAACGCTTCACAGGGAAATTATTTCAGATTCTTCAATTATCCACAACTAAGGTTCCGACATAATCCTGTTAAGATCCGGGATAATACCACATGCAATGCGCTTTTTTAAAACATCTTGACTGAGGGAAGGACAATATTTGCCAATTAATCCGCATGAATAAATATTTTTTAAATAATTTTGTCTTTGTGGCACTTCGTGCGGTTCTCCGTGGACCTTCGTGTAACAACTTTTACAGTGCTACTGACAATTTCGAGAAGGATGAAGGTCTTATGTTGCAGATTAATCTAAAAGCAGTTTACCGTTCTCCATCAGCAGCCGGTCGTCGGCATACACCGTTGGCGAAGTGAACACACCATCCACATGGATGCCGATATCACAGGTTCCCCCCATACTCAGGTTGTTACCCAACGCAATATGTACGGTTCCCATAACCTTCTCGTCCTCCAGGATCTGACCGGTAATGATCGCCTGGTCATTAGTTCCGATGCCGAGTTCAGCGATATTATACCCTTTTTTTCCAAAAGGTTGAAGCATTTCATCCAATTTACGTGCTTCGCTGCCCCCTTCAATACGCACGGCAAAACCATCCTGCACGGTAATTCGGATCGGTTTTTCCCCAATTTTTCCAACACCGGCAAACGATCCGTCCACCACAAAGACTCCCTGCGTTTTACCCTCCTCCGGCATCAGATAGGATTCACCACTCGGCAGGTTTCCGAAACTTCCCTTCCCGGTTACCAGACCGGTTGAAGAAATGGCCCGTATTCCAGAGATTGGCAATGAAATATTGGTTCCCAGGGCCGTGGTAACGCGTACCAGATCGGTTTTATCGAGTATGGCAGTCAGTTTTCTGGTTCGTTCAGCAATGCTGTGATAATCGGCTTTCAAAGTGCGGATCATTACTTCTTCTGATATTCCCGGCATTGTTGCAACACGTGCACCGGCTTTGCAGGCATTACGGCGGGCATTGGTGTGGGTCAGGGATTTTCGGGTCGGGCAGATCACGACATCGTATTGCTGCATAAGATTGGCGATTGCATCGGGTGGTTCGGCTCCGTTTACCTCTCTTTCAGGCATGATCACCAGTGTGGTTTCCTGTGCAAGTGTTTTACCCTGTTCAAAAAGTGCTGCTCCGATCGGCGCGGTGGCGTCATCGGTAAGCACAAGCAGAGTCTCTGATTTTTTCACACTCATACAATCGCGCAACGCTATCATGGCCGATATGAACAGGTCTTGATTGATCATATCATATTTTCTCATATTTATTTGCATTACAGGACATTCGCTTGATCTCGGAAAAATCACTGCGTTTCATCACGAGACTACCCTCTGGTACATTAAACACCCGGCTGATCACGGGGCATTTAATCCGGAACATAAAATAGATTAATTTCTTCTCTTCATTAAGCGATTCATAGTTGCCCTGCCCCTTGGATATGATCAGATCAGCCTTCTCATAATAGGTGCGCATCTCTCTGGAAACCCGGCTGAGCAGTGTGGCCGGTGCATTATCTCCATTGTCGATCACACGGGCAATTTTATCCATATCGATAAGTCGGGCATCTTCCAGGGTGGCATCATTTATGATCGGTGCACCACGCACAACCACAGTAAAAGTATGATTTCGCTCCGGATAAAAGCGCTGAAGCACTTCGATAAAAAGCCGGTCAAACACGATTTCACCGGCATTATCCGCAAGATAAAGAATATGCCTTGAATTTATAAAATCTTCGATGAATTGCGGGTAGTCATTTATTCTGAATTCCAGCCGGTGTGCATTTTCGATCAATCGCCAGATCTGATCAGCCTGATGCTGACCGTCGAGGCTTAAAAGATTGCCTGAAATGGCCAGTTTTGCTGCAAGATATACCGGGTCATCACTCAGATATACGGTCTTTTTTAAGTCGGTATATCGCTCCAGGGCAAACCGGTTAAGCCTTTCCTTGTGACTACGATAAGGATCACTGAGATTGAACTCCTTGCTGAGGATTCGATGAATTTCCCGGCCAAGTTCCGGCGGCGTAACATCATAATCGGCTTTCTGCAAAAAGGCAAGCACACGGTTGATTACCTGACGTTGAATGGCTTCGTCCACGACACCAACACGGGCAGCCTCGATGGTTTGTTTTATGATACATGGAATACAGTCAAATGCAGCTTTCATGGTACCTCGCTCTCTCAGGGGGCAATTTATCAAAGACAGGCGCTGCTGTCAAACCCTTGCAGTTAAAGATGCCATGTGAGGGAAAATAACATGCGGGGGGATTGTTGAATCGTATAATAATTCTTTTCGCGGGCGAAGTCTCTGTGCCATGTGGCCAGAGAGGCACCGATTACAAATCCAACCACCCCACCGGTTATCACGTCTGTAGCCCAGTGACGGTCATAGATCATTCTTGCAATCCCCGTACTGACCGGAAAGATGAGTAATAAATAGGTCAGTGGTTTTGGGTAATAAAATAGCCATGGGGTAATCAATGCAAACGCGGTTGATGTATGACCGGATGGAAAAGAATCAAAACCTGAGAAAGGCTGGAAACTGCGCGGCCCCAGCTTTTCTTCCGGCCGGTTCCGGCCGATTATGAATTTTACCAGACCGTTCACAATGCTATTCGCAATTATCGCTTCAGTTGAAGTAAAGGCCGCATCCTGAAATTTTGCATTGTCACCCAACAGAGACAGACCGGTCAAACCCAGTGAAACCGGAATGACATATGGTGCATTTCCCAGCTCATCTACAGCATCAAAATAGGTTTTAAATCCACCATGGTATAAAGGCTTTACGGCTGAATTCAGATCTTCGTCCCGGGCGGATAGAAAATACATACCCGTCAGCCATCCGCCGCTGACAAGGGCCGTTTTAAACGTCAGATTACGTTTGAGCTGGGTCCAGTCGTTTTTCAAATATTCGCGCCAGCGGTCATTGGCTTGGAGAGATGCTGTGGAAAAACAAAAAAGACCAATAATCATGAGCAATTTCAATCCCGGTTTTCTCCAAAATACAGATTTTGGGAAGATTGTAATTTCATCGGTCATCGGTTTATAAATCCTCGATTTTGTATAAAGCACAAAGATTATAGATCTTAACCATTTTATTTATATGTTTTATATACCTTATACGACTATGGTTGTATATCATTTCATTTCACTTGAAGAATTCATGTAAAGGTGTGTGACCAGATTTATCCGCCTGAGGTTGGTACCAAAATCGTATCGCCCGACGCGGGATGCACTGCGCAACTGGATACATGCATTCACGGTATCCAGACGAGCTTCAAAATCGTCAACAAATCGCCACACAGGTGTAATAAAGATACTCCACAGGTACCCGCTACTGTCCGTTTTGATCTCACCCCCTGCAGAGGTTATAACCGATTTCAGATTTGCCCAGCTTTTTATCGGATCATCGTCAATAAAAGGGATCGGATCGTAATTACGATTCTCGTAATTTTCCGTGCAGACACAATTTGTTATACCCGGGCACCGGGCAAGTCGGCCCCGGTTCAAACCATGAGAACCGGTAAATCTGGAAGTGATCGATAATCCGTACATTACCAGTATGAACAGCAGAACAATAATGAGCAATCCTGTTAAAATCATTTTTCTCCGGGTCAATTCTTATCCCTGACAAATTATTTTTGCATATTATCATAAAAGAGATAAAGCATAGATAAGATTAAAGATTAAAAATCAAAGATTAAAGGAAAAAGAGAGGAGATCGAGAAAATGAATATAATCTATCAATACCAACCGGATATTGTTTGCTGCCTGCTACTGCCGAGAATTTGCCGGTCCGTTCTCGAGTTTGAGTACACCCCGCGGACAAACCGCCGCGCACACGCCGCATCCCACACAGGAAGCACGTACAATATTTTGTTCTCTTTGGGCATACCAGCGTACATCGATCCCCATCTCACAATAGGTGGAGCAATTACCACAGGAGATGCACTGTCCGCCGTTGGTTGTGATGCGAAAACGTGAAACGTATTTTTGTATAATTCCCAGGATAGCAGCCATCGGACAACCAAACCGGCACCACACACGTGATCCCATGATCGGATAAAAACCGACCCCGATCACACCGGAAAAAACCGCCCCGATCATAAAGCCATAAACCCTTGAAAAACTTTGCGATAAAGATCCGAACAGGGCACCGCCGATTGCCGAGTTTATCCAGAGCAATCCTGTTGTGATCACGACAAAAACAAGCACCCCATGTACCATCCAGCGCTCGATCTGCCATGCTTTCAGGGATTTATTAGAAAGATGACGGAAAGGATCGCCGGCGGTGTTTGCCAGACCGCCGCATCCGCAGACCCAGGAACAATACCAGCGTTTACCAAAAAGATAGGTCAGAAGCGGTGTGGCGATAAAGGTCATCACCGCACCCCAAAAAACCATAAACATACCCAGTCCCCCCGGATGTGACAAAAGATATTCCACCGTTCCCGGAAAGAGATAATCATATTTCAACGGCCAGAAGTAGCTGAAATAAAAATCCGGCTGGTTCAAACCTTTAAGTATATATGGAATCAGATAAGCCAATCCGATTTGAAAAAACATGATTGAAAGGGTGCGCACCTGGTGATACCGGTTATGCCGGTATTTATAGATGAGCATTCGAAACGCCATGATCAATATGGCCATGGTGTAAAATGTACCATACATGAACCACCGATCGGCGGGTTGCTGGCTGATCAGACCGGCAAGGGGATCCATCAGACGGATCCAGTTCTCCAGATATTCCGGAAACCAATAGAGCAGGATATAAAATCCGGTAATGACTATACCGAGCATCCAGCCCCAGACACCCTTCGCGGTAATCGCTCTTTGGAAAATATGGTTGTTTTTTATACCCGCGGGTGCTTCTCGTGATAATGCAATGAGAAAAATAATGGCGCCAGTAGAGATCGATCCCAGCGTTAAACATAGGAATATTACCGGTATCTGATCTGCTACACCGGTCAGGGCTACCAGCAGCAACAGCATACCGCCAGCAAACAAGGCCAGGCCAAAACGTTTTATACCGCCTGAAGAAGAATGTATGGCGTTTTTTTGCGGGTTATTCGGTTCTATCAAACTTTCCCCTCATATGGTCCGGCTGAGTGACGAATATCTCTCCCGGATTTCCGATTCGTAGGTCTTAAAAAACTCAGGATCAAAATTGATTTCTTCCAAATGCGTTAAAACATACTCAATGGTTTGTCGCTCCCGTATCCAGTTATGGCAAACCGATTGGCGAAAACGGATACCAAACGTATTGAATCCTTTTACCACACCGCTTTTTTGATCAAATACAATACGCAGACAATGTTCCCCATCCGCGTGCTCCCAGTAAAAGGATTGTTCACCGGGAACAGGCTGGTTTGGTACAAAACCGTAGGTTTGATATTCAATTTCGAAAAATTTGGCCGAATTGAACCAGATTCCCCTGTCATATCGTATTCGACTTCCGCAGATCGTTTTTGCCAGAATTTCTCCCTGCATCCGTGCGGTATACCATAACTGTTCTACACGATTCTGCTCCCCCTCACGTTCGGCTTTGATTTCGGCGCAATCTCCCGCGGCATAGACATCAGGGATATTGGTTTCCAGATACCGGTTGACCAGAATGCCGCGTCCGATTTCTATCTTTGTGTCCTTTAACCACGCAATATTCGGGTGCACCCCAACCGTCAAGCCGACGAACCGGCATGAAATATGATCTTTCGCATTTGTCAGCACACTGGCCACGCGGCCATCCGGTCCGGCGACAATTTTCTCAAGTTCCGTTTCCAATCGCAAGTCTATCCCATGTTCACGGATGTGCCGGTTGACAAGTTGTGCCTCTTCCAGAGGCAGTACCAAATCCCAGAAATTTTTTTCGCGAACCAGCATGGTCACCGGAATTTTTCGCGAATGCATCATCTCAGCCAGTTCGATACCGATCAGCCCGCCACCGACAATTACCGCCCTGGAAATATTATTTGTGTTTTCTTCAAGCAGTTCAAGATCCTGGAGACTATATAATCCTTGTACACCCGGCAGATCCTGTCCTGGCCAGCCGAATTTATTGCTGTTTGACCCGCTGGCAATTACCAGGTGGTCATAATTAAAAGAACGCCCATCACCAAGCACAACTTTTTTGTGATCCGTATCGACCGTTTTAACGTATCCGCGGACCAGATCGATACGGTTTTCATTCCAGAACCGGTCTTCGTAGGGTTTGGTATCCTGATAGCGCATGTGCCCCATATAAATATACATCAAGGCGGTTCGTGAAAAGAAATGATCACTTTCCGCTGAAATCACCATAATTTTCATATCACTATTTTTACGTACATACCGGGCGGTGGTAACCCCTGCGACACCATTCCCAATTATTACCAACTGCATGAATCTCTCCCCTCGCGCTGCAAATATTATACGTCCTTCGAAAATAAATTAAATTTGCCAAGAAACAAAGGATATAGTGCAATATTGCTTACAATTTATCCGCATATTTCGATTTTTGGTATTTTACGAAAAATAAAATATAAACCCATAAGACTATTACTTTTCCCTTTTCACTTTTTCACTTTCCTTTAAACCTTTTAGGTGATTTCCTAAAAAATATTTAAATTCGACTTTTCTACCCTTGCATGGTTGAATAATGATCGTATTAACATTTGCCCATAAAGGCGAGGCACGGGCATTTATCAGCCGAAAACACACCCTTCCTGTCGATTTTTATTTTGCCGGACTTTATCGGGATGCTGATGAATTGCTGCTGATCACCGGAGAAGGTGCGGAGCAGGCCTCAGAGCGGCTTGCCTCGGTTTGTTCCTATTTTGGGTCCATGATACAGGCCGTTCTCAATCTGGGCATCGCTGGAGGGTTGAACCCGGAACTTGAGCTGAATCAAATTTATGGAATACGTCGTATTATCCATGAGTTTGAAAAAGATCAGTATATTTGCGCCAGTCGTCGGGCAGATCGCATCTGTATTACCACAGCTCAATCCGTCCGGGAAGACCGGGCAGCAGAGCAGCTGCGCATACGTGGCGCCGACTGTGTTGATATGGAAGCCTGGGGACAGGCGGCGTTGTGCAGTTCGCTCCAATTGCCTTTTCAGACCTATAAATTGATTTCCGATCGGGCAGGCGCAGGCACCAATATGGACGATATGGTTAAACAGGCATCTGTTTTCAGCAGGCACCTGTTTGATTTTTACAAAAAACTGGATTATACTTTTTTGTTTAAGTCATAGCAAAGCAATAAGAAAGATTTTAGATTTAACAGCATAATGGATTCTGTAATGGAAAAAATAAACGAATGGATCGGTGGGCATCCGCTGGAATGGCAGATTCTGCTGTTTATCGGATTAGTCCTGCTCGCACTATTCTCATATTTTATCACCAGCAAGGTAATTTTGCGTGGGATGGCCCGCCTGGTTAGGAAAAGTAACTCGGATCTGGATGATCTTCTGTTTGAAAAGACAATGATGCGCCGGGTGTCCTATATTCCACCAATCCTGATTCTCGATAGTCTTATTTACCTTTTCCCTAATATGGAGGTTATAGCTCATAAATTAATCCAGTCGCTTCTTATCATAGTCATTGTCCTTATTGTCACGCAGTTTCTGACCAATGTCAATCAGGTCTATGAACGCTCGCCAATTTCCAGAAATAAGCCGATAAAAAGTTACATACAGATATTTAAAATTATCACCTATATTGGCGCTGCTGTTATCATTGTATCAATTCTTCTTGGCCAAACCCCCTGGTATCTTTTGACCGGTCTGGGAGCAATGACGGCTGTCATCTTACTCATATTCCGGGATACGATTCTGTCATTTGTGGCCAGCCTGCAGATCACATCCAATGACCTTGTCCGTGTTGGTGACTGGGTCGAGGTGCCCGCATTTGGGGCCGATGGTGATGTTATCGACCTCGCCCTGCATACGATTAAGATCCAAAACTGGGATAAAACGATCACTACCATTCCGACCCATAAATTGATCGAGGTCTCTTTTAAAAATTGGCGTGGCATGAAAGACACCGGCGGAAGACGGATTAAGCGTGCAATTTTTATCGATCAGTCCAGTATAAAGTTCTGTGATCACAAAATGCTCGAAAGATTTCAGGCGATGCATCTGCTAAAGGATTATATTATCCGTAAGAATCAGGAACTCGAGGCTTATAACCGGGAACAGGGATTTGATCATACCCAGCTGGTCAACGGAAGACGTATGACAAATATTGGTACGTTCCGTGCATATATAACAGCCTATTTAAAACAGCATCCCCGTCTGCATCACGGTTTAACCACCATGGTACGTCAGCTGAAACCCGGACCTGACGGTTTGCCTTTGGAAATATACTGTTTTACCAACACGACCGAATGGACATCGTATGAAGGGATCCAGTCGGACATTTTTGATCATATTCTGGCGGTGGTACCTGAATTCGAATTGAGAATATTTCAGAATCCGTCTGGCAGTGATTTCGAAAAACTAAGCAGGACGGGAGACTGATCGTGCCCTGGACCCTGCGTATGACCTTTATTGCTTTTGGAGTCGCATTAATTCCCTATGCCTATACCGGCTGGCGGTTGATCAGCGCCCTGAATATTCTGATTCCGGGCTCCGAGCGGCAAGTTCGACTGACCGTAATTCTGATATTATTGATGATCAACCTGCTGCCGGTGATCATGCTGCTCAGCTATTTCCTTGGAATGGAAGATGAACTGTTTCGGCTCCGGACAAGTATCGGAATTACCGATATCTTATTTGTTTTTCCCTTCTGGATTGGATTTATCGCGATCATCGAAATCTTTATCTATCTGCTGGCTATTGATATCGTTCAATGGTTATTCAAACTGGGTTTCAGAGATATTTCGCAATCGATTTGGCATACGTTCGCCTGGATCAAGATTGGTCTGATCGGATTTATGGTAATCTATGCCGGTATCCGATCGTATCATGACACGTATGATATCAGCAATAGTTCATATGATCTTGGGCTCCCCGGTCTGCCGGAATCCTTTCAGGGCTTCAATCTGGTCCTTGTCGGTGATGTTCAGGTTGACCGTTTTACCCAGGATAAAAAGATTGACCTGCTTAATCAGAGGATAAAAGATGCCGATCCTGATCTGTTATTATTCGCAGGAGATCTGGTTACCCGCGGAATCCATTATATACCTCAGGGTCTTGAGGTCATGTGCAACATGTCGGCAAAAGTCGAACGGATCGCCTGTATCGGTGATCATGATGTCTGGGCCGATGCTCCGCGTATCGCCCGCGGTCTGACCGATTGTGGTTGGGTATTCCTGGATAACCAACATCATTTGATCCATTATAACAATGTCCGAATTTTGATTACCGGCATTACCTATGTCTACAGCATTCGTACGCCCTCAGCACAAATCGACTCACTGCTGGCCAACGGACCGGAAGCCGATTTAAAGATCTTGCTCGTACATCAACCGAATCAGCCGGTTATTGACGCCGCCAAAAAGCACGGTTATCAGATATTTCTTGCCGGACATACCCATGGCGGTCAGATCGTCCTTAAACCGTTTGGATATACCCTGACTCCGACGCGATTCGAAAATAAATATTACACTGGTTGGAATGTTTTGGATGGATTAAATATATTCGTGACCAACGGCATCGGTTTGACCATGCTGCCGTTGCGTTACAGGGCTCCGGCGGAAATAACGAAGATTACTGTCAGTTCCGTTCCGGCACATTAGAATCAGTTGAATCATTTAATTGTTGAATTGTTCAATCGCCAGTTGTGTGGTCATCCTGGAAGGATCTTCCTGCTCTTGAATCGAAATCTGTACAATTAGGAAGATGCCGACGGCATAACGGTTTATATTTATTTGAAATCAAGCATCTGAAAAATCTAGATGTTTTAAAAACTAAGAGTAGGATAATATCATGCTAAGAATTCTTGTAATCTTGACCACAATATTGATAGCCAGGGGAATTGCCGACGAAGGCATGTGGCCGCTTTCCGAAATTGGTACGCTAAATCTTGAGGCCAGGGGAATGCAGCTCACGGCTCAGGAAATATATAATCCGGGTGGTCTCAGTCTGGTAAATGGAATCGTACGCCTAAACGGGTGTACCGGATCATTTGTTTCTTCCGATGGTCTGATCCTGACCAATCACCATTGTGCATTTGGTGCCATTCAACGGGCCAGTACACCGGAAAATGATTATTTAACGAATGGCTTTTGGGCATCCGGGCATGAAAAAGAGATTCCGGCTGCCGGGTATCGGGCAAAATTAATTGAATCTTACCGTGACGTTTCAGAAGATATTCTCAGTGGTGTAACATCGGATATGGCATATGAAGCTCGGGATAAATTAATCGAACTGAATACAAAAAAGGCTATCCTGGCCGCTGAAAGCGAATTTCCGCAAAAGCGGGCAGAAGTTGCCGAAATGTTTATCGGAAAGACTTATGTCCTTTTTATTTACACCGAATTGCTGGATATCCGCCTGGTCTATGCCCCGCCCCGGTCCGTCGGTGAGTTTGGCGGAGAAAACGATAACTGGGTCTGGCCGCGTCATACGGGTGATTTCTCTTTCTTCCGAGCCTACGTTGCACCGGATGGCTCCCCAACCGAATTCGCACCGGAAAATGTCGCCTATCGTCCGAAGAAATATTTTCAGGTTGCGAGCGAAGGTGTTGGTGAAGAAGATTTTGTGTTTATTCTGGGATACCCGGGAAGAACTTACCGGCATCGTACATCATATTTTCTTGAATACGAAGAAACGTATCGCATGCCGCTTGTTGTTGATTTATATGCCTGGCAGATTAATCAACTCGAAAAGTTGATTGAGCAGGATTCGCTAAAATCACTCGTGCTTTCCAGTGCGATAAAAGGGCGTGCAAATACCATGAAAAATTATCAGGGAAAATTAAAAGGCATGGCCCAACTCAATCTGACCCGGCGAAAACATGAAGAGGAGAAAGAAATACTGTCCGCGTTTTCCTCGGATCCTGAGAAACAGCGTCAGTTTGAAAAAATCCTAAAGGAAATAAAATCGGTCTATTTGGAGAAACAGCAGGTATATAAACGCCAGTTGCTGCTCACTTACCTGTTCCGAAGTTCGGCACTGCTCAGTAATGCCCGAACACTATACAAAAATGCCGAAAACCGTGAAAAACCGGATATCGAACGTGAAACCAACTTTATGACCCGTAATATAAACAGGACAAAAAAAAGCATGCTGCTGAAGCTGGCGGATTTCGATCCATTCTCCGACCGCATCCTGTTGACCAATTTGATCGAGAGAACCCAGTCTTTACCGGAGGATAACCGAATAAAAGTATTGGATGAATTTTTACAAAAAACCAGCATGGAACAGATTTTGTCTGATTTATATCAGAACTCCCGATTGGACGATCCGGAAACGTTAAATAACTACTGGAGTCTGGACACGCTTTCACTCGAAAAGTCAGACGATCCGGCAATGAAATTATTCATAGCACTTCTGCCTGAGAGCCGCTTTTTTGAACACTTGAATCACCGCCATAGTGGTGCGTTAAAAAATTTACATGCCCAGCTGACCGACCTGAGAAAAACTTATTTCAAAGAACAATTTGTTCCGGACGCAAATGGAACCATGCGTCTTACTTATGGACATATACGAGGGTATTCACCGGCTGATGGCGTATTTTTTCAACCTATTACCACGTTTACCGGTGTAATCGAAAAAACAACCGGAAAGGATCCCAATATAACACCTCCTGAATTAATCGAACTACATCATAAACGTGATTTTGGTCCCTTTTTATACCCCCCGTTGCAGGACATACCGGTGGGCATACTTTATGATATGGATACAACCGGCGGAAACTCGGGCAGCCCGGTCTTCAACGCCCGGGGTGAGTTGGTCGGGGTAAATTTTGATCGTACTTTCGATGCCACGATCAATGATTATGCGTGGAGTGAGGATTACTCACGCTCCATTGGTGTCGATATTCGCTATATTCTTTGGATACTGGATAAATACACCGGTGCCCAACACATTCTTGAAGATCTGGGTGTAAAGCAGTAGGCAATAGGCAGTAGGTTCATGCCATTCCCCCTGGAATCCTTGACGATTGAATTGATCAATCGGGTAGCAAACCAGCCATATTGCGCACATAGGACTCACAGGAAATTCGATGGTATAATTGTATAACCAAATGGCATCAATGATGGCTGTTTTACCAATGATTGGCGCATACCAGGCATAGATTCCCCATCATATTTAAAAAATCAGGCAGTGAAAATTGCATCCGAGATTATGCAAAACACGTATATCCTTGCATTAACGTGGTGATTTATTGCTTGATTTAAGAAGTAAAGATACATATGTTTATTGTGTAGGTTAATCCCACTATGACAATGGTTTTCCGGTATTTGGTATACATCTTTAGATCCCTTGGTTTATTTGTTTGTTTTATTTAAACTTATGACATTTCAGACATAATAAATATGCTAATTTGAAGCAGTATATTCCCATGTTTTTACAACCTGCATTTGGTTTATCATTTTGCTAATTAAAATACATAAAGCCACCGTATATACTATTTGCATCCATTTGAAAGTTATAAATATTTTTAGGGGATAATCATGATTGGCAATAGCATTACCCACTATAAAATCATTGAAAAAATCGGCAGTGGCGGTATGGGAGATGTGTACAAAGCTGAAGATACTAAATTACAGCGGACCGTCGCATTAAAATTTCTTCCACCTGATCTTACCCGCGATGAAAATGCGCAGCAACGTTTTTTACACGAAGCGCGGGCAGCTTCTGCGCTCGATCATCCAAATATCGGAACCATTTATGAAATTGGTGAAAGTGAGGGACATTTTTTCATCGCCATGGCCTATTATGAAGGGAAAACTTTAAATCATAAAATTGAATCCCACAAAACGGGACTTGACATTGATGAGGCGGTTGAGATTACTGCCCAGATACTAAATGGACTTGCAAAAGCACATCTTAAAGATATTGTTCACCGTGACATCAAACCCGCCAATATTATAATGACCGATGAAGGACCGGTCAAAATTATTGATTTTGGTCTGGCAAAATTAAAAGGGCATACGCAGTTGACAAAGACCGGTTCAACCATGGGTACCGTTGCCTATATGTCTCCGGAGCAGGTGCAGGGCAGCCTGGCGGACCAGCGTACCGATATATGGTCAGTAGGTGTGATGCTGTACGAAATGCTTTCCGGGCAAAAGCCTTTCAAAGGTGAGTATGAGCAGGCGATCATGTATTTAATCCTGAACGAAGAACCCGAATACATTTCAAAGCTACGTGGTGACGTTCCTCTGCAGCTGGAGAAAATTCTAGTCAGGGCTTTGGAAAAAAACCCGGAGAAACGTTACCAATCGATTGAAGAGATGTTAGCAGACCTGAATGAAGCGGCTGAGGAACTTAGAGAAGGTCGCAGTAAAACAGCATCTATTTTCAAACTGGGACGGAAACAGCGCAGAACGGTTTATCGGTCAACGGCTGTCACGCTTGTGCTGGCCTTATTTGGAATTTATTTATGGCAGACCAAATTGATTAAAGCGGAGTCCACTTCGATTGTCCTGTTACCGTTAAAGAACATCGCCGAAGATGTTACTCAGGAATGGTTTAGCGATGGCATGACGGACGCCCTGATCACGGATTTAGCAAAAATCAGCGGCTTACGCATTATTTCACTTGCCTCTGCCATGCAATATAAGGAAACAAACAAAACACCCCCGCAAATCGCTGCAGAACTGGGCGTGCAATATATAATCGAGGGATCCATTGTAAAGATGGGGGACCAGGTTAAAATTTCGGCCAGATTAATTGATGCACTCAAAGATAAGTATTTGTGGGCTGAAGAATATGAACGTGAGTTCAGCAATATTTTGGGATTACAAGGCGAGCTGGCGCAAACCATAGCCAGCAAAATCCAGGTTGAAGTCACACCACAAGAAGAAACGATGTTATCTGAAACCCGTTCCGTAAATCCTGAAATATATGAGTTATATCTCAAGGGGATGTATCATTTAAATAAATATACACCGGATGGTATCGCAAAAGGTTTAGGTTATCTTCACCAGGCTGTCGAAAAAGATACTACCGATGCGCTGGCCTATGCCGGACTGGCCCTTGGCTACGATATCATTGCCCACACCCCTTCACCTCCTCCGGAGGCCACAACCCGGGCTAAATTTTATGCAAACAAGGCACTGGATCTGGATAGCACACTGGCTGAAGCGCACCTCGCGATTGCAATGACCAAAATCTACTCCGATTGGGATCGGCAGGGTGCTGAAAAATCTTACAAGCATGCTTTGAAACTTAAACCCAGTTTGGCCCTGGCACACAATCATTATTCCTGGCTCTTGTTGCTCCAGGGAAGGAGTGAAATGGCCATTTCAGAGTTGTATCAGGCTCAGAGACTGGATCCACTTGAACCCATTTACCCGGCATGGCAGGGAATGATGTATCTCTGGCTGGAACGATATGACGAAGCGATCAAAGAAGCAGAAAAGTCACTTGAACTCGTCCCGGATTTTCCGATCGGATTGTATGCATTAGGATGCGCCTATGCAGCGAAAGGCATGTATGATGAAGCCGTCACAGCCCATCAGAAGATGGGGGAGATAAGCCTTGATTGGAAATGGAGCCTGGGACAAACCTATGCAAAGGCAGGACGTCGCGATGAGGCACTTGCGGTCGCGGCCGAACTTGAAAACCAGCCCAAGGCATGGTATACCTGGGGTCTTGCCGAAATTTATACAGCACTTGGAGACAAAGACAAAGCCTTTTTTTGGCTGGAAGGAGCTTTTAAGCAGCGCCATCCCTATATTCAATGGATAAAAAGAAATTCGAGTTTTATACCTCTGCGGGATGATCCCCGTTTTCTTAACCTTGCACACCGGATGAAACTGGAGGAACTCGATTTAATGGCAAAATATTAGGAATTGAATTCATTGTCTCAGCAGATCAGTAGTAAAGATATTCTTTTTGACTTCGCGGAAATCCTAACACAACAAACGGATTTCCATGAAGTTTTGAGACTGGTTGCCCATCAGTCTGCTCAATTTCTGCGCGCGGATCTGGCCCTTGTTTTAATGGTCAATCCGGATACACGGGAAACTATAAAAACAGTTGTTAAAGAAGGAAAATACACCAATCCGGATGAATACAGCGAAGTCCATATCAATATCGGTGGCTGGATAATTCATCACCAAAAATCATTTTTGAGTGACAGATCTTCGTAAAGATAAAAGATTCTCAAATGGTTTATTCGAAACATGCGGCATAGAGGCGGTAATTGGTGTGCCTCTGATCATTGAGGGGATCATATTCGGAACTTTAATACTTATATGGCAAAACTCGTCCGACTCGGTAAGTAAAGACGCCATTGAATTTTTGGAGAATATGGCTACGATATCAGCACCATTTTTGCGAAATGTCCAAAAGATCAGGCAATATTTCGAATCAGTCATACCGGATTCAACATTACGTCGCAAAATACAAAAACGCCGGTTTGCTTGGAAAAAGTGCTCCGTTTATCGATCTGCTGCATGCCGTCGAAGCCGCTACCAAATGTGATGTCCGGGTTTTACTCGACGGCAAAACCGGAACGGGAAAAGAATTGATTGCCAGATCCATTCACCGGTATAGTTCCAGAGCTGATTTCCCTTTTGTCGCCATCGACTGCGGTGCCGTCCCCGCTACCCTACTGGAGAGCGAATTATTCGGACACAAGCGCGGTGCCTTTACCGGTGCGGACTCTGACCGCACACGGTTTGTTTTTAGAGGCAACGGGGGAACCTTGTTTATGGACGAGATCAATAATCTACCCTTCGATCTACAACCAAAATTACTCCGTGTACTGCAGGAGGCGGAAGTTCGTCCGCTTGGCAGCGATAGACCGATAAAAACAGATGTCAGAATTATTACCGCTTCCAGTACTTCATTAAGTCAATTGGTAAATGACCATAAATTCAGGGAAGATCTTTTTTATCGGTTACATGTATATCCCATCTATATACCGGGCTTGTACGAGAGACGGGAAGATATACCACTTCTGGCAAATCACTTTTTAGGTAAGTTTGCCTCGCAACAAAATAAAATATCGGAAAATTTTCATGAAGAAATTATTGATTTTATGAAACAGCGTACCTGGAATGGCAATATTCGTGAACTTGAAAATTTTATTGAACGGTTGGTTACACTTGCAGATAAGGATATTTCGGTGATTGGTGTTGAATCTTTTCCTGCTGATCTTTCAGAAGAATTGCGCCAGTTTCGCGAAAAACGAAAATATAAAACAGCATTAGAATCCCTCAAAGAACAGGTTAAAGAATTCGAAGCACAAATTATAAAGCAAACCTTGCTCGAATGTAATGGGAATCAGTCGGAGACCGCTCGACGTTTAAAAACCTCTGAAAAAAGCATCCGTAATAAAATAAGACAGTTACATCTCTAGTAGTCCGGGAGTGACAAATGGTCTTATCTTGAATCCATTCTTCAGAACTCTCTTTTTTTAATTCGCCAAAAAGCATCTCGGATATATTTCCGAATCTAAAGTCAATAAAATCAATCTGCATTCGTTTTGTCTCGGCCATTTTGCCGGGCTCTGACCCGAATCCTCTCTAATCACCCAGAAATCAAAAGATAATATAATTCTTGAATTTACAAATATTTAACGATTATTTGAATCCATGTGGCACAAGCTTTGATATCATATTTTAAAAGATATGAAATTAAAAAAGTATCAATCATCCCCGGGGATACAATAAACCATAAACCTAATGGGAGGTTCTTATGAGAGTCACGGTATTTTTAACCATGATGTTATTTTTTGCGCTGCTTGTTCTCAGCTGTGAAGAAGGTAGTCAGCCAACTCAATTTAACGCAAATGATGAAGGTCTGGCGGCTAATACAGAAATCCAAAGCCTGAGCAAACAAGATCTGAAAACGCTGGAAGATCTTGATTTCCAATTTTGTGAAACCATTGCCAATAAGGATCTGGATGGTATCATGAGTTGCTATTGGAACAGTCCGGAGGTAATCCTTGTTGATCCGTTTGGCAACCTGATCATGGGTTGGGAAAATATTCGCCAATCAACACAGGGTATGTTTGACGCCCATGAATCACTCAAATTGGAGATCCTTGAAGTTACCCATACGCGTCTGGCAGGAGGAAGCGTGCAGGTTGTGGGCATAGCCGCCTGGGAGATGATCCCATATGAAGGACCAACAGTAAAATTCCTGGAACGCTGGACCGATTTTCGTCGCAAGGTAAATGGTAAATGGGTTGCCACACTTAACCATGCGCACTTTTTAGGACCAATTGAATAACTGTATTTCTAATTATCCAAAGTAAGACATTTTATTATTGATACCATCAGGAAAAAGATGTCACCCTGCAGGTTAGAATTTCTGCCTGCAGGGTGCGCATCTGAATTCGTTGCATTACTTTTAACAATAAAAATTTTCTCCCGTTGTGACATCACTTTTATCCGCAGCTAACCACACGTTTATAATATAGCGAATCCACAAAATCAGATCATCACTTTTCCCGGTTTAACCTGATAATATACCAGGTTTAAATATAATCCAGTATAGTTTCCAGATGAATGAATGGGTTCTGAATCAGCATTTCAGAAAATTAAAAGCGTATTAAAAATTCACATACATTTTATTCAAGATCATAAATGTATCAATCCAATCTCGGGACAGTGCGCTTTTATCTTTCATATTTTATCGTTAAACAGAAATTGGTAATTAGGAAATAGTCATTAATAATTTAAATTGCCTTTTAGAAAATAGAAACTTCTGAAAAATGTTAAAATGTGCCAAAATGTCATTCTGAACTTGTTTCAGAATCCTTTAAATAGACCCTGAAATAAATTCAGGGTGACAAATTGTCTTATTACGAATGCATTTTTCAGAAGTCTCAAAATATTCATTGAAGTCTATTTTTAAATTTTTATCCCTTTGAAATCCGGGACGATTTCATCCCAAACCATTTTCTCTAACGGAGTCATTCGGACCGTAAGGAAATGTTTCGACTCGGGATATGCCTTTGTGCCTTTTTTTAATCTTTAAACCTTCCAAAACCCCGATTTTTTTCATATTTTAGTATCGGTTAAACATTTCCACGGGATACGTTATGTATGATTTTCCGCTTTACGTCGATGGGGAATGGCTGGAAACCAGGGATAGCTTAAATATCCATTCCCCCTATAACCGAAAGATCATCGGTAAAACCTGCCGTGCGGGCAAGAATGAAATCAAGCGTGCCATTGATTCTGCGTGCCGGGCATTCGAATCTACCCGGTCCATGGCGATTTACGAACGTGCCGATAAACTGCTGCAAATTGCGCAAGCGCTCAAAGAGCATCTGGAAGAGTTTGCACAAATCATTTGTGCAGAAGCGGGAAAGCCGATAAAATCCGCCCGTCAGGAAGTTTCAAGAGCCGCGCTTACATTTACCGATGCCTCGGAAGAATCCAAGCGTATTCGTGGAGAATATATGCCCCTCGATTTTGAAGCAGGTTCAACGGGGCGCTGGGGATTGATCCGTCAGTTCCCGATAGGACCTATTCTTGGAATCTCACCCTTTAATTTCCCGTTAAATCTGATCGCCCATAAGATCGCACCGGCATTAGCATCGGGCAATACCATGATTCTCAAGCCGGCCTCACAAACCCCTCTGACCGCATTGCGTCTGGCCAAGGAGATTGAAAAGGCCGGCTGGCCGAAAGGCACCTTAAATGTATTACCGATGGATTCTGCGAATGCCGGCATACTGGTTGAAGATGACCGGCTCAAAATGGTTACTTTCACCGGCAGCCCGGCAGTGGGCTGGACCCTGAAAAAGCAGGCTGCTATGAAAAAGGTGACACTTGAACTGGGAGGCAATGCCGGTGTCATAATCCATGATGATGCGGATATTGAATTTGCGGCGCAACGATGTGCCTACGGGGGTTATGTGCTCTCCGGCCAGAATTGTATATCGGTCCAGCGCATTTATGTTCATAACCGGGTTTATGATCATTTTCTGCAGGAATTTACGCTGCGTGTTCAGCAGCTAAAAAGCGGCAATCCGGCCGATGACCAGACCGATGTGGGTCCGCTGATCCATCCGGACGAAGTCAAACGCGTTCAGACATGGATCCGGGAAGCCGTTGACAGCGGCGCTAAAGTGCATAGCGGAGGTACCATCGAGGGAAATGTACTTGCACCCACCATTATGGTGGATGCGGATCCCCGAATGAAAATCAGCTGCCAGGAAGTCTTTGCACCCCTGGTCGTAGTTTATCGTTATGCTCATTTCGACGAGGCGCTTGAAAATGTTAATGACTCAGACTTCGGACTTCAGGCCGGTGTTTTTACCCATGATGCACAGCGGATCTTCAAGGCCTTTGAGACACTAGAGGTAGGGGGTGTGATTATCGGAGATGTCCCGACTTACCGGATTGATCCCATGCCGTACGGTGGTGTCAAACAGTCCGGTATGGGGCGCGAAGGGGTGCGTTTTGCGATCACCGAGATGACCGAACCGAGGTTGATGGTAATGAAAATGCCTTGAAAACTGTTAAATCGGAGTAGAGCGACCGAGCAACAGAGGAACAAAGCAACAAAGCAACAAAGTAAACGCATCGTGGCGAGGAATTATACAGGTTATTTAACTCTCAGAATAACAAAGGAAATATCGTCATCCTGGGGTCTGCCGTCCATCCACTTGTCCCCGGCTTCGACAAGTTTTTCGATAATGCTGTCAGGAGTTTTGTTTATATTTTTTGTGAAATGTTCCTTTACGCGTACATAGTCGAACATTTCTTCTTTATTATTCATCTGTTCCGGCAATCCATCGGTAAGCAGTAAAATTGTATCGCCACTTTTTAATTCAAATTCATGGGTTGCATATTCTGCATTTCGTATCGCACCTAACGGAATTCCCGGAATAAAAATTTCTTCCACCTCATTGGTTTCTTTATGATGATAATAAATAGGCGGCATCCCGGCACTGGTGATCTGCAGTTTTTTGTGATCAATTTTAAGATAACTGAATAGACATTAAAATCCGACCGAGATTGATATCTTTGATTACCTTACTGCAATGATTTAAAAATTCCTGAAGTCCGAGTCTGGAAGCATCAGAAGTAAAAAATCCTTTCATCAAGGTCACCATAGTTCCGGCCTGCAGTCCGTGACCGGTGGCATCACCAAACGCGACATTCAAGGTGCCATCTTCCTGAACCATAAAATCATAATAATCTCCGCCAACCTCGGTTGCCGTGCGCATAAAAGCGGCAACTTCCAGATCAGGCAAGTCCGGCAACTCCTTTGGCAGCATGGACAACTGCAGTTTCCTTGCCGATTCCAGCTCCTTTGTCTTCCGTTCGTTCTCAACTTCCAGGGCTCGTTTTTCCGCCTCGGTGGCTTTTATACGCAATGCGGATTCCCGGATCTGTGCTTTTTGTTCGCGCCGGTTGATCTCATACCGTCGTACACCGTATAAAAGTCCAAAAAATCCAATGAAATAAATAAAATAGGCAATATTGGTTTTCCACCAGGGCGGTGACACAAGAATGTTCAATGAAGCCCCTGCTTCATTCCACACACCATCATTATTGGAACCGATGACCCGCAAATTATATTCACCGGCGTCTAAATTCGTAAAGGTCACCGAATGGTTATTTTCAAGTTGGATCCAGTTCTCATTGAATCCTTCCAGTTTGTACCGGTACTGGTTTTCAAAATTATTGTAATAACTCAGCGCAGCAAAATCCAGAGTGATGATATTATCCTTATGGGTCAACATAATACTATCACGGTCAGCAATACCTTTTTCAATAATAGGTTTGCCTTCTTCATAATCCGTATTATATCGCAGATATCCCGTCAGGACGATCGGCGGCAGGTAGGTATTAGATTTGAGATTATCCGGATGAAAAATATTTAATCCATTCGGACCACCGAAAAGTAAATTTCCGGTTTTTTCATCTTTTGCGAATGCATTCTGATTAAACTCATTGCCCTGCAAGCCATCCTTGGCATAATAATTTCTGAAAGTCTCTTTTTCAGGATTGAATTTTGATAAGCCATTATTGGTGCTTAACCAGAGATTCCCATTATCATCCTCAACGATTCCGAATACAAAACTATTGGCCAGGCCGTCCCGCTCGGTATAATTCTTAAAGGAAGCGGATCCCCGCAAATACCGGCTTAAACCTTTGGTCGTGCCAAACCACATATTGTTGTTACGATCTTTAAATACCCGGATGATGCTGTTGTCGATGACACTCGTTGAATCTTCAGGATTATTCCTGAAGTGGCGGAATGTTTGACTTTCCTGGTCAAACACATTCACCCCACCGCCAAATGTTCCGATCCAGAGATCTCCAAAATCATCAAAGGCAATGGTCCAGGTTGCATTTGAACTGATCGACGATGTGTCATTTTCATCGAATTGATACCTGTATATTTTATCCGATTTCCGATCGATCTTATTTAGCCCGCCGCCGTATGTTCCGATCCAAATATTACCTGTTTTGTCTTCGGCTAAAGAATATATTCTGTTATCCGTCAGTGTTCCCTGAACCGATGGATCATGAATATAGCGGGTAAATCTTCCTCTTACAGGATCAAATGCAGTCAGGCCGCTGCGATAAGATCCAATCCATATAATTCCGGATTGATCTTCCAGGAGTGATTGAATTGAATTACTTACCAGACTGTTGGAATCAGAAGGATCATGCATATAGCGGGTAAATTTCTTGGTTTTATATTTTAACCTGTTTAATCCGCCGTTTCTGGTCCCAATCCAATAATTTCCAGCTCTGTCCACAAGCATCGAGGTTACAACATTATCGCTCAGACTGTTTTTGTTGCCCGGCTCATGTTTATAGTGCTCAAATGCCTGCGTAGAGGGATTAAAATAATTGATGCCGCCTAAATTGGTTCCGATCCAGATTAAACCGCTTCGATCTTCATAAATTGAAAAAATAGAATTATCATTTAATGCTCGTTGGGTCGTTGGGATCATTTTTATAATTAATAAAGCTATTTGAATCAGGATCAAACAGACTTAAACCACCCCTAAACGTTCCGATCCATAAATTTCCTCGTGAATCTTGATAAATAGGCCAGACCCAATTATCAGGCAGGCTGTTCGGATCACTCGGATCGTTTCGGTAATGAAAAAATTTACCGGTATGCTCATCAAGCCGGTCAAGACCATTCAATGTACCGATCCACAATTTTCCGGAACGGTCTCTGAAGACCGAATAGACTTTATCATCACTTAAACTGGTTGGGTCGGCGGGATCATGTCTGAAAATAGTCTCCTGACCGGTTTTTGTATCGATGCGTTTCAATCCGGTCCCGCGACTAAGTCCGCCGGTCCATATTATACCTGAGGATTCCTGCAGTATTGCACCGACACTGCTGAATTTTGCCGCGTTTAAATTTACACTGTCTTTAGGTAAAACGAGGAAAGATTCGGATCTTGGATTGTAGATATGCCATGTTCCACTTTGCGTTTCAATATAAAATGTACCGGCTGGGTTTTCACAGATCGAAAAGATAAAATTTTCTGTCAGGCTGGTTGTGTCAGCGGGATCATTTTTAAATATTTTAAATTTATAACCGTCGTATCTGTTGAGACCATCCTGGGTGCCGAACCACATAAAACCTTTTTGATCCTGAAAAATGCAGGTCACCGCACTCTGGGATAATCCGTCCTCAACGGTGAGATGGTTAAAGGCGATATGCTGCTGGGCAAAAACTTCCGATAGGAATAACAGCGACAAAAAATAGGAGGTCAGGAAAAAGCTTTTCATAATAAGCGACTTGATGATTCCATTTATCATAATAAACGAGTTTTATACATTTTAGAATAACTAAGAATTCATACTCACCGGTCATTGCGAGGAAACCGCCTCAGGCGGGAGACAAAGCAGTCTCCTGCTATTGGTATGCTGAGATTTCTTTTGCTGAATCTTCGGAATGGTAAAAACAAAATAAAAAATCATCCCGAAGTTTCCATTATCGATAAGGAATATAAGAGAATTGTACAAAAGATAAAATAGCCCCTGGCCCTATATCTCAGAGCCAGGGGCTGATAGCTGTTACTTCAACAACAATAATCTTTTTGTCGCGACAAATGAACCGCTTATAAAATGATAAAAATACACACCACTAGCGAAGCCACCACCATCCCAATACGTGCTATGATAGCCCGGCTCCATTTCCTGAGACACCAAGGTTGTCACCAGATGCCCCTGAATATCATAGATCTTCAAAGAAACATACTTTTTCTCAGGCAGTTGAAAATCAATTCTGGTTACCGGGTTGAACGGATTAGGATAATTCTGACTTATACCGTAGGTTGTCGGTAAAGCCAGATCCTCAGAATCAGTTTCAACGGCATCTTTCTTCAGATTCGCACCCAGCGCATTCATGGCGAATTTCCAGGCATTGGTCAGATGGTTGAATATATATACATAATTATTTTGCTTGGAGTCGAGCAAAGCTTTTCCCAGCTCGGTGTTGACATTTCTCAAAACTTCCTCGCAATTTGACAACTGACAGGCGCCATCTTCTTCGGCAGCATCCCTGACAATTACGGCTAATTTATAGGAACCCTCCTGCAGATAAAAGATAGAAAGATCAATATCATCACCAAAATCAGGACTGCTTATATAGGCGTAGATGTTATTTACCGCTGAAGTTACTTTGTCGTAAAAGCTTAATCCTTTATTTGTCTTTAAGTGATTCCCGTCAGCTTCAAAATATGTCAGAGCGGTTCCAAGTGATGAGATGGCACTGTTTAAATTTTTCTTGGTATTGTTATCCAGACTACATGTTTGCTTCGTTTCGCAATATTGGTTCATTATGCCATCCAATATGTCTTTTGCATACTGAATATATAATTGACCGGTCAATTCGGTCGGCTCAACAAAGGGCGATACGAAAAATGAATGCTCCGTTGTGATGACATACTGGCTGTTATTGAATTCGCCAGTTGGTACGTTGTCGGAAGCGATCACGTCAATATCATAATTTCCGAGCAGTGTTGTTTCCAGACTTATACTGTATTTACCGTCCCCCGTGTTAAGCAGGAAGCCTGGAACGGTTTGGCCATCTGGAGACGTAACCTGCACACCGACAATGGCATCATCGACCGGTTCACCGACGGTAACGGTATGATCATTCAGACCATTGGATTCACCACCCTGGAATAAACTCGCTTCAAAATTCACCAGTACAGGAATCGGGTCGCCGTTCTGATCTTTTTGTAAGATGTACCGCTCCTGATCGGTTTTAAATTCCAACACCAGATCGGCCTCATTTGCCATATAGACTCTTACAAATTCGGTCGTGTCGGGTGCGTCGTTTTCAATGATTGCATACCGCCACTGACCGATCCCCGGATTATTTACCCGGAAAAATTTATACGGATAGGTTTGGCCTGCTGAATAGCCGTTAAAAAATTCAACATCATAACCGGAAGTGGTATAATTACCCTCGGTTATGGCCTCAGTGGGAATCTCACCATTCGGACCGACAAAATATCCCGGCGGCAGTAAAATGAGCGAGTATTCACTACCCTGCCAATCAAGACCCATTTCGAGTGTTCCACCCTGCCAGTCGAGACCGCCCTGCCAGTCAAGCCCGCCCTGCCAATCCAGACCACCCTGCCAGTCGAGACCACCCTGCCAGTCGAGACCACCCTGCCAGTCCAGGCCGCCTTCCCAGGCAAGCCCGCCTTGCCAGTCCAGTCCACCCTGCCAGTCCAGGCCGTTTTGAGGATCAAAATATGCGCTGCTGATGGCCTCAGAGAGATAATTCATTTGCAAACCAAGTAAGCGCAGCCAGATGATCTTTACCGCGTTAGGTATGTCGTCAGAACCGGTAACCTTATAATACTCGCCGCCGGTTTCATCGGCCAGCCAGCTCATCAGATCCTGAGCCTCGTTTAATCCTTCAAATCCGAGCGTAAATATTTTTATTTCCGGATTGAGGTACAGATCTTCTGTGATAAGAGTATAGGGAGATATTTCGCCGGCACTGAACAAAATGATCGCCTTTTGGTTACCTGAACTACCCGATAATAAATTTTCAGCTGCCGCAATTCTATCCGCAAGATTGCCCGAAGAATTGGGAACCATCGTATTGAGATAGTTAAATATGGTTTCAATATCGTTACTTATACCCAGATATTGACCGGGACCATTCACCACGCCTATCCGGTCACCATTCCCCAATTTGTAGAGCAGCTCAATCGCCGAATTTCTGGACGGTTCAAAACCATTCAGAATCTCCGGAGAGGTAAAGTTGGTTGTACCATCGAATACAAACACAAGGTCGTAATGTACCTCGCCAAGATTGCCATAAATATAATTTATACCTCCGATATCATACTGTGTTACATCCAGCTGATTCGAATAGACTGCGGGATGCAGATCACGCTTATAGGTTTCCCCCTGATCGATTCTGCCGTACATGGTGGCAGGCTGATTATTATTCAACATACTTAAAATATAATATGGATCTCCGGGATTATAAAGATCAGCCAATCCGGAATAATGCCCGATTTCATGGGTCGCTACATTCTGTATATCAAGTTCATTGGGGTTGGCTTCAACCCCCCATATACGGTGTTCACCGGTAGTAAGCGAAACAGGATCACCGTTAAAAGCAATATCGATATCAACCATTTCTCCATTCAGCGCGTTATATCTGACCCTGGTTACCGCAACCACATTGGTCGGTGCGCCGGTACTGTCCTCCCACAATTGTGATGTTGGCATCCAGACAATATTATTGATGCCATCGGCGTTACCACCCCATTTTTCAGAATTTAAACTTGCAAACTTACGTGTATAATCTATCTGCTCCAAAGCACTCCAGGTGTCAAATCCATTTTCGATTGCATTATCATATCCCAGCCCAACCACAGATTGGGCGATCCGGTAATCACCTTTACCATCTTTCCAGTGAAGCGGTATACCGGCAAGGGTCGTGTTCACGATGTAGTGATCACCTTCTTCGGTATTTCTTTCAATTGACGGTGAAAATTCAGAAGTACTGAGGGTTGCCCCGAAGTTATCCAGTCTGGTTGCGGTGGCGCTCACCACTTCACCATTAAAGAGCACCACATCTTTCAGATTGGCAATGATCTCTGCTTCACCAAAATTGTCAACGGTTACTTCAATCTCATCCAGATAGCGTTTACCTTCCCGCTTGCCGGTGTTGGTGTTGGCAAAAAACTGAATTTTATACGCTTCCCCCTCGGAACCATTAAGCATGCCCTGAATAAACGTTCCGCCTTTTATTTCTTCAGGTAAGGCGGTTTCGTCCTGCCAGGAATAAAGGGAATTTAGGACAGGGTAAATCTGCGCGTCGTTTGCCGAAGCACCTAATTTTGTTCCAATGTCCGGGTTGTCATATATTGAATTATAGAGTATTGAATTATTATTTCCGGATTCAACATAGACACCGGCTCCGGTACCCGAAGTTCCGTTGTTATAAATTGAATTGTTGTTTACAGTGTTATCAGCACCATTAATGACCAGACCGTGGCTGGAATTTCCGGAGATTTCATTTTCGGTAAGGGTGCTGCCATTTGAAGCCGTTAAGGATATACCAACATTCAGATTGCCTGAAACCGTATTACCGATCAGATCGGCTGTACTGTTTGATATCGAAATACCACCGAGGGTGTTTGTCCCAAAGGTATTATCGGTTATTTGATTTCCAATGCCGGCGGTAACGGACAATCCTAAACCCGCATTCTCAATTACGGTATTTCCGGTAAGCACATTTGCATTCCCGTTGAAAATAATGCCATCGCCTGAGTTTCCGGATATTTGATTTGAAGTAAGGGTATCGCCATTCGAATCATTCAGTAATATACCAAAACCAAAATTTCCCGAAACCGTATTTCCGGTCAGGTTTACGGTGCTGTTTGAAATTGAAATCCCGCCAAGTGTGTTTATTCCGAAGATGTTATCGTTTATTTGATTGCCGGTACCGGTATTTATAAATAATCCCAAACCTCCGTTCTCACTTATCGTGTTTCCCGTAAGATTATTTCCACTACCGTTTACAACTGCGCCGTCGCCGGAATTTCCGGAGATTGTATTATTGGAAATGTTGTTTCCGTTTGCAGTGCTTAATAAAATGCCTGCACCCGGATTCCCGGTAATTAAATTCGCGGTAATATCAGCGGTACTGTTTGCAACCGAAATACCGCCTGAGGCGTTTAAAGTCAAATTATTATTGGCTATTTTATTCCCATTTGCACCAATTACCGATATGCCGTAACCGGTATTGTTGTTGATCTCATTACCGGTAATAACACCGATCTGATTATTTGCTGCACCTGTATTCAGGGCAATACCGTCACTGAATGAATTGGAAATAATATTTCCGTTTATCATATTTGATTCGGAACCAATAGATATACCTGAAATTTGATTTCTTTCAATATTATTGCCACCGGCAGTGGTAAGGTTCAGACCGTAATCCGAAGAATTATTTATTTCAAGTCCCATTACGCGACTGCCCCCACCGCTTATGGTGAGGCCTGCGAAGGCACCTTCAACCCGGACTAAAGGTGAGCCAGCATAGCCAAGTTGCGATGTACCATCCAGGATGACCGGCTGTGTTACGGCTGGTAAGGCACTTAAGGGTTGAATAACAGGTTCTGTTGTTTTGATATAAAAATATACGGTTTGCTTGCCCGCAAGTGCGTTTGTTTCCTCAATCGCAGATCTTAATGTGGTTTTTCCGTTCGACGAAGAAGCACTGCCATCCCCCGGCGAAGCATCCGGTTCATCTGTATTTGATGTGACAACGATGAAAGGTAACTTTTTGCTCGGAACAATCTGAGTTATATCATTTACAATCAAATGATTTTTATTATTAGATAAATCGTGCAATAAGTTCCCTGAACTAATTTCGTTAAAAGACCATTGTCCGGTTAAGTATTGCGCAATGGAAGAAGGGAAGTTTTCAGCTGGATTTCCGTTACCTCCGGAATTATTGATATTATTATTACCAAGCGCAATGTCAAAGATTCTAATTTCATCAATTAATCCTTTGAACGCGGCTGTTTCTGACTTGCCGATAAACAGACCAGTTGTATTTGATATATTGTAGCCCGGTATCATTGCTAACGGAAGACCAGGACCAGCCTCGTCACCATTTAAATATATTCTTAAAGTGCTGCCATCATAGGTACCTGTCAACGCAATCCATTGGAAGGCAGGAAATTCGGACGTGCTGACGGTTGCGGAATTATTGTTTCCAACCGAAAAGTATCCTTTATTATTTTTAACATACAGCGAAAATGTTGTACCGTCAATAACGGAACGGTAGACAACCGGCATTTCTACTCCGGCAGGGGTGTCGCCTAAAAGATATATCCACGCCTGTACAGTAATTTTATTGTTTGCGGCATCGCTGTTAAAAAACTGAAACCCATTTTGATTAGCATCGCTATTAACCGGGGAACCGTCGTACACATAGAGTTTGCTGGTTTCGCCATTGAACACAAAAGCGTTGTTGTTGTTTTGTGCAAAAGTTATACTGAATGTGACCATAATTGAAATAAACAGGAAGAAATAAAATACTTTATTCATATGATTTGTCATTGTGTCCTCTTGTGATAAATCCAAATATTAACAGAATACATTTTTCAGAAATTTGTAAGTTGGCAGATTATTCTATTGTTCGACAATGTATTTTTTGATCTCTGTTTTAAGATCATTGATATGCATCTTTGACCTGGTAATTTTTTCATTGCTCTTTACATCCTTAACCACCGTTATCTTTCCTTCCTCACCATCATAAACCTTAAATCCCTTTTGATTTTTATCCTTTTTTAAAAATACCAATACTTCCTCATTCTCTTCAAACCTGGGCATATGGGTATATAATTCACCCACTTCACCGACTTCTCCACCCGGATAGATAACCTCAACGGAGTTTCCGTTCTCTTGTCCTTTCAGGTATTCATCCACCTGCAAAGTAGCCCTTGTGTATATTTTTGTTTTGTTTTCATTCCAACTTGATTTTTTTTGGGTCACCCTGCCAGTGATAATGACATCGGCACCCTTGGTCATTTTTTTTATCTTCGCTGAATCATTCTGGGCAAAAGCGGGTAAACTGAATCCTATAAAAATAAGCAAAAAAAACAGGACTTTATTTGAATTGATCATTACAGTACACTCCTTTTGGATGGTTTTTCTTAATGTAACTTTATGATATCTGGAAAGATTTGATCTAAATCAGAAAATCGAACTACGAATTTTGTAAAAAATAGCTTAATCAAGTATAATTTCAGAGATTTTAGATACGTTTTGTCAAAAATCTATATATTATGTTGATTTAATAACATGTATTTTCAGGCCAATATTCCCATTCCTGCCGCTATTTCGGATATTTTTTTTCACGCTTTGGAGGAGAAATTTTGATTAATACGAGGTATTCATGCACCACGGAGCAATACGGATAATACCGGTGATTTGCTTAATTTGGTTATTAGCGACTTCTGAAAAGTGCATTCTCAATATGACAATTTGTTATGCTGTAAGCATCTTCCTTATTGTCGAAACCAGACTAAAAACCAGGAAGATTCTTATCTAAAGATCCTCCAAAGGGGTCCTTCGGACCGTCTCGGGACGGAATGACCTGGTTCTTCGATTCAATCAATTGGATACCAGTTCTGCCAAAAAGAATGAACACATGGTTAAGACAACGATCTTTAATATTTTCATTTTCTTTGGATTATTGATTCTGGAACTTTAATTTCAACAGACTCTTTATTTCCGTGCACCTCCGTGGTGCATTATTCAGGTCGAACAGATCAAACAGCACAGATCTGATATAAAATTCACACAAAATGTTCAAAATATCTGTAGTCATAACAACCTTCAACCGCCGTAACCTGGTTCCCCGGGCCATCGGTTCCGTGCTGGAACAATCCCATCCGTTACAGGAGATTATCGTGATTGACGACGGATCCGACGACGGAACGGATACACTAATCCGGCAGCAGTTCCCGCAGGTCGTCTATTACTGGCAAAAAAATCAGGGTATCAGTTGCGCCCGTAACCAGGGCATTACGATGAGCGGTGGCGATTGGATCGCTTTTCTGGACGCCGATGATGAATGGTTGCCGGGTAAGCTGCAGCAACAGGCAGACGCCCTGGCTGAGAAAACCGGTTACAATATCTGTCATACGAACGAGATCTGGATCCGACGCGGGCGCCGGGTCAATCCGATGAAAAAACACCGCAAGTATGGGGGTTATATTTTTGAAAAATGTCTGCCACTCTGTATCATTTCTCCCTCTTCGGTAATCATCAACCGGTCACTGTTCGATCAGATCGGTCGGTTTGATCCCGAATTGCCTGTGTGCGAAGATTATGACCTGTGGCTGCGCGTCTGCTGCCGGGAGCCGGTGCTTTACATCGACAAGCCGTTGATCACAAAATACGGCAGCCATGCCGATCAGCTTTCCCGGAAATACTGGGGAATGGACCGGTTCCGGGTCCGGGCACTTGAAAAGATCCTGAAAGGTGGTTCGCTTACAAGTGATCAAAGTAAAGCTGTTCTCCATACCCTGATCGGTAAAATCACCATCATCCGTAATGGTGCCGTAAAGAGGGGAAATCTGGATTTGGCAAACGAATATACGCAGAAACTGGCTAATTATAAGGAGTTGCTTTTATCGGATCGGTAGTGATTGATTCCTCAGATTCGGTCCTGCGCCAAAAATTGATATATTTCCGGGAGTCCTGAAAGCGTGGGCTTGCATAGGCATATCTCCTCTGGAGTTTAGCCCGTACTGCTATCCGTTAGCCACCCTTTTATATTTTTCCGGTCAATATATTCCCACAACAGCAAGGTATAGAAAGGCAAATACTCGATGATCAATATCAGATCTGACTCCTTCCAGCTGCCGCCGACCTGATGTTCAATTAAAACCATATAAGCCGCCTGAATCAGAAACGTGAATAAAATCCATGACCAGTTTGGCAAAAAGACAAGCAACGGCAGTATCCATATAAGATACCATGGGTGCAAAGTGGGGGTGATCAGCAAAATTGTACCGGTAATAATAATGCCCGCCTGGAGATAATTAATACCGCGAAAATCACGGGTCCGGTACAATTTGCGCATTTGATCTGCCATCACAGTAATCAGAACGGCCAGAGCAATAAGCCGGTAATAGAAATCCGGATTGACATAAAAAGTTTCCAGATGACCGTTAAGATCGGCAATGAACCATATCCGGTGCTTTATATTAAACCAATCAAGGACACCGGTAACAAGATGATACACCCCGCCATTAAAAGACCACCGGCTGGCATATGAAAAAAATCCGGACATCGGAATCGTCCCGTTTATGGTAAAAGGCAGAATGCTCAATGATAAAATGGCCAGCAGGATCAGTGATTTTTTCCAGAATCGTTTGATCAGCATGGGTAAAAAAACCAGTAACGGCATAAATTTTATAAGCACGGCCAGACTGATAAAAAATAAAGATCTGCCATCCCTGTCTTTAAAGAAAAACCAAACAGCGGTCATCATAAATAACAGGCCGAACATTTCCAGATGTCCGCTATGATAGGTTTCGATGATCAGCAATGGATTTAAAACAAAGATGACCAGGCGTAATCGGGGGATGTGAAAAAAATCAAGCAGTTTGATCAGTACCCCGATGAGCAGTATCTCGGAAATCAGCAGGAGAATCTTCCAGGATAAGATCGTGTTTCCAAAAAACGTGTTTGTCAAAAATAGGATCTGGGCAACCGGGGGATAAACCGTGGCAATCTCAGGATAATTGATCAGGGGATAGATTTCTGCATCTGCGAGTGAATGCAGTTCTTCGGCCTCAGGCGGGTACCGATAGGGATTGATGCCTACGGATGAGACCCGGCCGTCCCAGAGATATCGGTAGATATCGTCAGACAGCGAGGGTCCGGCGGGAATAATACAAATACGAAAAAGTAAGGCAAACCATAAAAAATATTTTAGCGGGAACCGGATCCTGTCGGGGTGTGCAATACTGAATATTACAAAAAAAGCATAAATGCCAAAAAGCGGTGTGAGCAATGCAAAATAGTACGGTATGTTTTGGCTGAGATCTCCGAGCAGCAGGATTCCGGCATACAACAGCAGACTGCTAAACAGTAATAGAAGACTTAATATTGATCGCTTATCCACACGCTTTCGACTTTTTTTTTTGGTCCGCTGGCTGTAAATTGATTTTTTTTCTATCGATTGCATCCGGAACTTTTACAAATCAGGTCGGTTTGATGGCGGAAAATAACCATAAGTTACTATGTAAAACAAGAAGCCTGGGACACTTTTAAGATTTTGAAGCCGATTCACATGAGAATTACCGCTCAAAAATATTTTACCGGGATAATTATGCTCTGGCAGGTTCACCTGGTTTTATTTATTCTTCTGGCGCCTCTGGTTTCTGATATCATGGGCCAGGATCAGATAGCTTCGGATGTACCGATCACAACGATCGTGATCATCGGTAATGAAATAACCGAAGATAATGTGATCTTACGGGAATTACTCCTGCAACAGGGCAGTATCCCATCGGAAGAGCTGATCGAAAAATCTCGTCAGCGTTTGCTTAATTTGTACCTTTTCACCCGGGTTGAGATCTATCTTGCACCACAGGATGAAAATGCGCTAATCCTGATTGTCGAAGTGACCGAGCAGTGGTATTTTTATCCGGTCCCGATACTCACCATGCAGGAACGTGACTGGAAAAAGTGGTCTTATGGACTCGGAGTGATCCATTTAAATTTCCGCGGACAAAACGAAAAATTATGGGCCGGTTTCTGGTTTGGATACCGGCCAGGCTTCGGCCTTTCATATCAGGACCATTGGGCCGGCGATTCACTGCATCTGACCACCGGTTTTTCTTTTAACAAGACGACATTTAATCATCGTACGCTGGATTTTGAGGAGCGACATATTTCCGGTGCGCTTTCGGTGGGGAAATGGTGGGGTCTGTACACACATACCGACTTTACTTTGTTATACGACCGTATAAGTGTTGATCAGGATGCGATCGGTTATATGCAGTCCGGCAAGAACACCGAATATCTTATGGGTATCGCTGGTACCCTGAGGTATGATACCCGGGATCTATATTCGTATCCTTCACGCGGTGTATTTTTATTGCTCTATGCCATGCATAACGGTATTTTTCAAAATTACAACCGCTATCAACAAATCAATCTGGACACGCGCGCCTTCACACCTTTTTTTCAAACGACTTTTGGGTTCCGGATTTTCCAAAGCTATCTGATCGGTGCAGTACCGGTCTACCGGTTAAATTACCTGGGATTTGGTGAGCGGATCCGCGGTCGTTTCTACGAGTTTTGGGAAGGACGGAATATCAACCTAATAACAGCTGAATTCCGGATACCGGTTATTCCCGTCCGCTATTTCTCCACGGACCTGCCCTTCATACCGCAGGCATACACCCGTAATCTTAAGATCGGCATGAACATCGGTATCTTTGCCGATGCCGGTATTATCTGGACCAATCCTCACGAATACAGCATGGCCAATGTAAAATCAGGTTTCGGAGCCGGTATTCATATCCGGCTGCCGTATATTGAAGTTTTCCGGATCGACTATGCTTTTGACCCAAACTGGCGCGGACAATTTATTGTGGAAGTCGGCCTTTCCTTTTAACTACACCTTATTCACTGTTCATGACTCATTTTTCCGCTAATTTCCCTTTCAACTTCACTGTAACCTCTGATTTAACACGAATAACCCGGGCACACAAATAGCGTCAACACGTTGATGGTTCGATTATCCTGCATCAAACACGTTTTCTTTAGAAATGTTCAGAACCACACTTCTCCGAAACAGGATTTGGCTTTTAGATTTTGAATTTTGGAATTTTTATTTTGGATCCCTGCATTCGCCGGGACAGGCTTTGGATCAAGCCGGAAGGCGGATTCGCCTACTGGCGAATTTTGGATTAAATCTCCCTGATCTGAACCTACTCCGGATTCATGGCTTTTTTATCCTCGTTGATCTTATCCTGGAGCCTTAAGTTATCATCCTCAGAGGCGATTTCATAATCTTCCAGCGCTTTTTGGGTCATCCCCAGTTTACCATAACTTGCAGCACGGTAATAATGTGCCCAGTGCCAGTACCCTTGATCCTCAGATTTGGGGTCGTTAAGCAGCTCATTATACTGAATGATGGCCAGATGATAACGGCCGAGATTAAAATAGATCTCACCGATATTATACATGATATCACGTTTATTATCCTCATTTTCCGGATCAGTTTGCCCGGATTCAAGCAATTCCAATTCTTTTTTGAAAAGATTCAGTGCGGTTTCATAATCCCGGCATTCGGCAATATTTTCGGCAATTTCCAGTCTTTTATCCAGACTACTCATCGGATTGTCCAGCCGATTCGATGCCCGCTCTTTTAACCTTTCGTTGTCTTCCTCGATGGCCATCCGATAGTGATAGCGTGCCTTTTCTATTTTGCCGGTCATTTCATAGGACTGACCCAGCCAGTAATGGGACCATCCATAGGTCCATCTTCGGTTGCCGCTGAAAAGTGAATCGGTGGCAATTGATTTTTCAAATGAATATATCGCCTTCTCGAACATATTCATTTTATATTCCACTTGTCCCATTTGATAATGAATACTTGAAATCGGAGTCAGCATCGAATCACTCAGCGCTTCAAGCGTTTTTTTATAGACAATCACGGCCTTATCACAAAACCCCATACGCGAATAACACCCACCGAGATGGATCAAAACACCGGGATTGCCGGGATATTTTTCCAGAAGACGGTTCCAGATCGCGATCGCCTGATCATAGTTCCGCTCCCGATAGGTATAAATCGCACCGAGGAAAAACATCGCTTCAGTCCGGGTATAGGTACCTTTTTCGACGGCCAGATTCAGTTCCCGGATCCCCAGTTCCCTGTCCCCTTCTATCCCAAGAATAAAAGACAATACCTTGACAAATTTTGGCAACACATCTGCCAGATAATGATAGATACCCAGGCCAAGATAGGCATCCCAATAGGCCGGATCCCGCTCAACAACCTCCTCAAGGATGTTCATACCCTTCTTCCCATACCAGTAGGCGTTAAGATAACTCTTGGTCAGACCATAATATCTGCCAAGACTGCCGTAGGCGCCCCCGAGATAGAAAAGCGCATCAATGTCATCTTCGTTTTTCTCAAGCGCCTTCTCGGCGACATCAACCGCCTGGAGGGATAAATTTTTGAATTCCTCTCCCAATTCTTCATTCTGCATATCAGTAGAAAACATCCAGAAGTATACGGCTGATTTTAGAAAATGCCCCTTGGGATTATCCGGCTCAAGGGCGATAATCTGATCGAACACTGCGGCCGCCTTCCGGTACTGAAGGGTGCTCGCAAAGTCGATCCCGTCCATGGCCAGTTGATGAACGGTCTTATCCTGAGCCGGCAGGAGGGCTGCAAAAACCAGCGTAAATAATAAAATTTTGTGCATTAAAATCAACCCAGTCAATTTGATATGTGATCTTTATGTAACTTTGTATCCGTGATTTTCAATCCAAATTTTTCACATATTTTTTATATGTCCAATCCTTCAGATTTGAAACTCTGCTAAAATTAATATATTTTACATACAAATTGGAAAAATATACAACCGGCAATATATGATTTTTAAATGGTATCCTCGATGATGTTCCGGTCATATTTTCTATTACGAATTTAATCAAATAAAAGGAATAAACGCTTATGCAATACAAAAATTTTGCCCGCTCGGATATAGAGGTCTCCCTTTTGGGCTATGGGGCCTGGGGTATTGGTAAGACCATGTGGATTGGTGCAGAAGATACCGAATCAAAAAGATCTCTGCACCGGGCAATCGAATCAGGCGTGAATCAGTTCGACACAGCGCTCGTATACGGCAACGGACACAGTGAAAAACTGATCGGTGAGGTGGAAAAGGAATCGGGCCGGAACCTTTTTATCACCTCCAAGATCCCATCAAAAAAATTCGAATGGCCCGCCCGGGATACTTCCACCCTGGAAGAATCGTTTCCTGTCGATCATATCATAAAATCCACCGAGCGTAGTTTACGCAACCTGAATCGTGAATATTTGGATCTTCAGCAATTTCATGTGTGGAACGATAAATGGGCAGACCAGGATGAATGGAAGACGGCGGTAGAGCAATTAAAACGTGACGGAAAGGTCCGTTTTTTCGGTATTTCAATCAATGATCATCAACCCGGGAACGGAATCGAAGCCGGTAAATCAGGTCTGATTGACTGTTATCAGGTCATTTTCAACCTGTTTGATCAATCACCCACCGATAAATTATTTGGGTTTTGTGAAAAAAATCAGATCAGCGTTCTGGCCCGTGTTCCCCTGGACGAGGGGGGGCTTACCGGTGCAATAAATCCCGATACGGAATTTCCTCCCGATGATTGGCGTAATAATTATTTTCGCGATGACCGGAAAGAACAGTTGGTCGGGCGGGTGGCCGCGATCTGGGATGATGTTAAACATGAGGTGGAATCGATGCCGGAAGCCGCCTTACGCTATATCATCAGTTTCCCTGCCGTGACCTCGGTCATACCCGGTATGCGCAAGGAACAGCATTTACAGTCAAATGTTCAATCTGTAGAAAAGGGTCCGTTATCGGCAGAAATGCTGGAACAGCTCAAAAAACATCGCTGGATACGGAATTTTTACGAATAAACGACCCGGTGCAACGAAGCAGGCAGCAGGCAGATTAGGAATAAAACAATTTGAATCTATATCACTTTGTTGCTTTGTCGCTTTGTTGCTTTATCGCTCATCTTATCTCTGTACCGTTTTACTTGTCAATCTTTGAGGAGGAATTTTATGGAAATTAAAAATAAAACAGCCATCGTAACCGGTGCCAGTAAGGGAATCGGAAGAGTTATTGCCCGTGAACTGGCGCGCAAGGGGGCGCATGTGGTACTTGCTGCACGGACATCCGGAATGTTGAACGATCTGGCACGGGATTTGGCAGAATTTGGTGTTGAGACGCTTGTGGTACCCACCGACATGACCCATGAAGAACAGATAAAAGATCTTGTCCATAAAACCATCGATCGGTTTGGCCGGATTGATATCCTGATCAACAATGCCGGCCTTGGATATTTTCATTCGATTTCCGATTTTCCCACGGAACGTTGGGATGAAATGTTTAACCTCAATCTGCGCGGACTTTTTATGCTCACCCGCGAAAGCATACCGGCATTGCGTAAGGCGGGTGAATCCGTCGTGGTGAATATTGCCTCTCTGGCCGGAAAAAATGCATTTATCAATGGAGGAGGCTACGCCGCAACCAAACATGGTTTAATCGGTTTTAGCCGTTGTCTTATGCTTGAAGAACGTAAAAATGGGATGCGTGTACTTGTTATCTGCCCGGGGTCCGTCGATACCAATTTTTTTGACGACCGGCGGGAGGATGTTGATTCAAAACGTGATCGGATGCTTAAACCTGATGATGTCGCGGCGAGTATTATTCACATGATTGAATTACCACAGCATGCGATGGTAAGTGAGATCGATATTCGTCCGTCTAATCCTTAAATTACTGCACATAAGCTGATTCCGTCATTACGATCCCGCCTCGTGCGGGAGAAGCAATCTAATTAAATACGGTCACATTAAATCTTTATTATTCTCGGCTAATTCCAACGTCTTTTTATTGAAATACAAGAAGCGGGACATTGTACCTGCGGAAACAAGATTGCTTCGTCGTACCCCGTGTATCCGGGGCACTCCTCGCAATGACACATAGGGTCTTTAACAAAAATAGGTGGCACCAGATAGATCTGCCTCACCGTGTTATTGCGATGCTGTCATGTGCGGGATCAAAAGTCCGGGAGCTGTCCGGACCTCAGAGATCACTTCTATCTGAAACAGTCGTGCATTGGTCTTAATCAAACAGCTTCGATCCCAGGCGTTTAAGACTGGCATCCCAACGACTGATCAGATAATATTTTTCGCTTTCAAAAATCCGGTTGATGTTCTCGAGATACTCCTCTGCTTCCTTTACACCCGCGTTCTCTGTGCGATTGACAAACGACAGCACCCTTGAATGGTAAAAGGGAATCATGGACTCGATCAAAAGGCCACGGTCGATCTCATTGTTACGGTATGCTACGGCAAAATTCGCAAGAATACGCGCCCATAAATCACTCCGATAATAAAACCTTTTTTTATCGGTTATTTCGCGCAGTTTTTTAATTTCCATTAACTCCGGCCCGGGAATAATTTTCCCCCAGATCTCATCATATTTTTTAAATCCATCCTGAAAGCCCTTAAATAATATTTGCGTGTTGACATTCACAGCAGGTGGTTTTTCTTCAACCCCGAGACCGAATCCATAGATATTACTCGGCCGGGATTCATAGGTATCTTTCCAGATGAACTCAAAATCGATCATCAGATCGAAGAGCGTGGACACAACCTGAGTAAACATCGGCCCCAGATCTTTGGCCGGATCTTTTGGGTTATGTACTTTTGGCGATCCGAGAAATGCCTGGCAAATATTGAACCGGCGTGCAATAGCAATCGTGGTCATCCAGATATCGATGCCAAAATTGGCAATTTTTTCATTCCATAATTTTTCCGATAGAAAGGCACGCGCCAGTTTTCCGGAAAATCCGAAATCACCGCCAATCGGCTGCCGGACCCGGATACCGAACAAGGATCGTAACATGGGATAGGCGATATGGTTGGTGATCGAGCCATCATACTTATGCCGGGCATAGATCGGAGCAACATAATCGAATCTTCCCATCAATGGCTCACCCAGATATCGGATCCATTGCGGCGTAATACTCTTTAAATCGGCATCCACAACAATAATGGCCTTTGCATTCAATTCGACGGCGGCCTCGAAAAGATTATGGAAATTATTTCCTTTTCCTTTCACCCCGGGCGGGGTTGAGATATAGATTTTTGGGATTTTGGTCGGTGTACTCAGGAATATTTCCTTTGTATTATCTGTCGAATGGTTGTCAACGTTGATAATGACCGATTTTTTGTCTTTGAAGGTTTCTAAAAGTCCGCGACTGGCTACATCGGTGGGAAACGCAATATTATCGGCTTCGTTATAGGAGGGTATACCTACGACGACCTCGGCGTCGGTGACATGCAACGGATTTTCAACAATGATGTTGTTGTGTTTCTCAGACATCTGATGTTTTCCTTTTGGTTGTCGTACTTCCTTTCTGTATTATTTCCTTTTATATTCGGTAAAAGTATAAAAATAATCCGTTTAGGATGATTTTTTTTTAGCTTGATGTTTTTCGGAAATAATTTTAATCACGGGATCTTAACATGTATTGAATCAGTTTTCTTCAGACTGCCTGTTGCCTACTGTTACCCCTCACAGAAAATCCTGCAAATATGTATACCCCGGTGCCAGCTCACCCTTATAAACGATAATCGCATCTTTTAAGGTTGAAGGCAGGTTCAACATTTCGAAATTTTGTGTGAAATCGGCCTTTACAAGATCCGGAATCAGTGTCTTGAGAATCCCGCTGAAATAATCCGAGGCATCTTTTGGCAATTCACTGGGCAGATTATCTACAGACATCACCACGATACCGTCATTTCCAATACCATCCGTATACCTGTCGGTTGCAGGATGATAGGTAAAAACCGGATTACCGGGATCGGTGGCTTTATAGGTGATTTCCACACCCCCGTTTATATCGCAACTGATGTCTCCGATAACGGCAAGTTTTAAATTTTCATGCTTGCTATACAGGTTCTGCAGATCGGTTTTTGCGACATGACGGGGATAGGGTGTATCCCAATAGGTGGCATTTAGCAGAATGGTCAGGTCCGGCAGATAGCGGGCAAATTTTGACATGTATTTTTCCGGATGATCATAGTAATCCTGAAGATCAAATTCGACGTGCTTTGAGACCGGCTCAACCATGTCTTGCTCTTTAAAGACCGTTGTATATATGCTATTCCGGTCAGAATTCTCCTTTACTTTTGAAAGGGCCGCTGGATCCACCGATTCACACGGCAATATACCCAGCAATTCGTGCACGCCACGTGCAACATTGCCGTATCCGGTGATGCCGATGATCAGCGGGCATATTTCCGGTGGTAAACCCTTCATCCTGATATGCCCGGCAATCTGCATAAAGGCTGCCTTTATTTCTTCAAGATCGTGATACCGGTATGTTTGTTGTATGTGTTCAAAAGGATTATCTATACCTTTCATTTTCAAAATTTGGCCATAAGTCCATAAGGTTTCAACAACGCCTGCAAGGCCTGCATGTAAACTGAAGTAAATCAGGCGTTGTCCCTGATCGTTCATAATTTTTTCGTAATCGATCAGCGTGCAGTTCAAATCCAGGATTTTTTGCAGCATTTCCATATTATAATCCTGACCCTTGATCGTATGTGAGAAAAACATATATATTTTTCCTGCCAGAAGATCTGAGATTTTTACCTCTTTTATTCCTAGTATGATCTCACAATCCTTCAGTTGCCCATCTATCATCGCCCCGGATTGCAAATAGGCTTGCTCATCAAAAATGCGTAATTCAGAGGGCTGAATCTGTATTTTTATCGGCAGCTCGCCTTAGTAATTCTGCCACATCGGATGGAACAAGCGGCGCACGACGTTCCCAATCATTCTTTGTTTCTCTGATAATCCCAATCGTTTTTGACATGTATTTTCCTTTAAGGCAACACAGTATATGTTAATCTTAGGCTTTATTGCGTGGTCCCTTTGGCCAGCGGCAAAAGGGGTAAATCATTTTGTAACACTTTCACTCTGATCCTCAATCCAGTAAACCATGTTTTTCCATCAGCCTCCTCCATTACATCCCGGTGCACAATTAAATCCAAAATCTTCAATTTGATATAATCGCTGTGGTAGAAACGGTAGCCTTTATTTGGTCCGTTTTGCGCTCCGGATCCGGAATCTTTTATCAGATACCAGGTTGCTTTATTTTTTTGCATCGCCCCGATCACATGGATACCATGATCATCGGTCGTGGACTTGTTAGAAAACCTGAATTGCCGGCTGTCCTCGTTTATATAGGGAGCCGGAATGTCAAAGGCTCGGTATCAAAGCCACTTCCGTTATTGCATCATATCCCGCCTCAGATACATCCCCTCCGATACCGACCGTATAACCGTCCGCGACGGCATTTTTTAGAACAGACATAAACTCATCCAGCGGGAGATTGACATAACTGCTATCATGCCACCAGTTATCCGGAACCGTATAAGTGACCCGCCGGTAATACGGTTTTTCCTTGAGTGACATGACATCAACGTATTCATCAAAATTTATTTGTAAAACGTCATTCAGATACTCAAGCGGTGTTATTTCAATCTCATCGACGATGATCTTTAGCGGTGGTTCACCCATATAGTAATTGAGAATCGATTTGATATTGGCCAGTATATCGTCTTCATTCCAGAAACTGACCGCGTTCATCGATTCAAGATAATTCAACATTTCCGCTGTCATACCTTCATGATCATGAAAAGGCTGCCCTTCCGGCAAACCCGGATAGGCTTCTGCCGGGACGATTCCATATTTTGTCCATATCCTTGGAATGGCATTCAGCATCGATCCTTCCTGAAAAAGCGAATTTCCCCGTTCACGCACATAGCGTCGGGCTTTTTCAACATATTCCCAGTAAACGGTATACATTTCAGATAATTTTACCTTTTTGCCCTTCAACCGGTAAACTTCCGACTCAAAGAACGAGGTGGCAGAAAAACTCCAGCAAGAACCTGTTCTACCCTGAGAAAGTGGCGCAGTATGCCATTGGTATTTGAATTCATCGATACTTTTCGGCAGATCAAGACCACTGAAATCCATTTTAAATACAATTTTGACTTTATCTGCCGATTCATAGTAATCATCCAGGTCATTTTTAATCAACTCATAAAATTCATTTTTCTCTGGGGTAAACACCCCCTTGTCCTTCCGTTCGCCTTGTGCGTGGATGGTCGTATAAGACAGGACCGTTACAATCAGAATGGCTGCTAATTTGTTCATTTTCATAAGTACCTCCATGTCATGATGGGTTACCTCGGTAGTTGCTTGTAATAAAAATTACACAGAAGAACAATAAAAGTCAGGTTTTAGTCATACTATTTTTACACTGCGGTTATCATTCTATTGAGGGCTGGTGTCCGGATAACAGATTTTGAGAATCGAATGATATGTATGCTTGCGCTACCTGGAATTTTTTATCGTATTTAGCATGCCGTTCAGAAGAACATATCTTAAATTTGAGGATTCGAGCCGCCGCGGATCCTCATCTTCGAATACATTCAAATCGGCCCGATAGCCCCGCCTGATTAAACCGATATGTTTCATTTCCAGGTTTTTAGAGGGAATTGAGGTATATCCGGGAACTTCTCCCGCTTCGATCATCCATGCTGTTGTAAACGCTTTCACAGTTACCGGAGAGAGCCCCTTTTCGGCTAACTTTAATTTTGAAAATACCTTTGTAAATCCGGAAGATACCTGTATATCAGTCATGACCGAATCATCATGCATACCGATAAAAGCCGGTGTTACAACCAGGTTATCGCCTTCGAGAATGTGCCTGCCGGTGGTAACCGACAGGTCTCCCAGATCGGTAATTTTGCCGGAGGTAACGATTTGACCCTCGTCTTTCCTATGCATGATATTGATACCGATATCTCCGCGGAATGGAGGCATATCTGAACCGTTCAGAATCAATGCATCTCGAATAAGTATATCAAACAAATCCGCACCTTCCAGAGGTATTTCTTCATAGACCTGGAGATCGGCGTTTTCAACGGCACCAGTCGCAATGGCATCAAACGCGCGCAACAGGGCAATAAAATTCATCCGGACAATATGATGTGGATCTTTTTCATCATGCATACCCGATTCGATCAGTACTGTACTGACCCCCCAGTTTTGCATGGCATCCCCGAAGGCTCTGGGCATATAATCTGCCTTATAACGCGCAATATGGCCCGAAATAAATGGGTCCAGTGCCTCTTTCATGATAACGACCAGCTTTTTCGCCTTTAAACGGTTTGGGCTGTCACGGTTTTCTTCATCAAAAGGCGGTGCCATAAAGGCCATATTCAACAGTTTTTTATCCTTGCCCACGGTTTCCCTGCCCCCCATATCATGCAGGTTGAAACCGTATTGGGGATTTAGACTTTCCTTAAGCCTTTTCAGTGTCTGGCCCTCAGGAGATTGCAGTAAACGGGCATCACGATTAATGTCTATGTCCTGTGCATTTCGTCGTTGAAATCTTTCGGCACCATCGGGGTTGAGCATGATCAATACATGGATCGCCAATCGCTCACGCAGCAACGATACAAAAGGATCATCCGCCTGTTCGCCAAAATATTTGAACAGGGCCAATAAAGCCGCCGTAGCCGTGGGTTCATCACCGTGCATCTGTGACCAGAGCAGCAACGTCGTTTTGCCATCGCCGAAAGCCAGATGATACAGCGGGCGTCCTTCTATGGATTTCCCTGCTTCATCCAGTTTAAGAAGCGGATATTTTTCAGCGAGTTCCTTCACCTTTTCGCCGACCAGGTGCGGGGTCATCTGCATCAGATCATCGGGAGCAAGTTTATAATCAGCGTAAAGGTCATAATAGAGCTGACTATCAAATTGTGCCCCAAAACAGACTGAAAGTAAAATAAACAGACAAAAGATGTTGATGTTTTTCATAGGTCAAATATCTCTTTTATAAATTCCAAATCACAAATCCCAAATTCCAAATTCCAAATAACAAACAAAATCTGAATCCCAATTATCAAAAGTCAGATGATAAATTCCCTTTGGAATTTGTTTCTTGTCAAATGTGATTTATTTGGGATTTGGGATCTGAAATTTGGGATTTACATATTATACCTATAGGTATTATCCTGCTGCAAATCATTCGATCGGCTCATGCATGACGTGCTTCAGATACTCCCCTCGCAGTACTTTTATCTGATAGCCAACCACGGTGGCTGCACGGCTAACGTCCACCGAATCTGCGGTACAGATATCCACATGTTGATCGAGGTAATAAGGTGCATGGTCGCCACTCAATTGAAGCGCATAGGCTACAGCGAATGCGGAAGCCAGCGCCCTGATTTTTGTATCCTTGATCTCAACCAGAATAAAGGAACTATCGTCATCGGTCACAAGATGCAATTTTCCGGAATGCATGACGATATTTTTAACCTGTTTGACGAGTTCTATTCCCATGGCACTATTTCGAAAATGTCCTTCAACCTTTACAGGTACATTATTTTCTCCGGCTATCAGTGGGGTGACCCATACTAAAAAAATTATTTTCAGCGTTCTCATGCCCTCGGTCTCCTAATGAATTTGCAAGAACAAATAAGTTTTAAATATTACTGATTTTAATACAAAATGCAATGTAAAAAGTCTTGGACGGTATTCAGAGCGTGATTTTGCCGCGTATATTTGGGGCTAAATTTCGATGGACGTACGTTTATTCTTAAGATCCTGCATTGGTGTATGAATCGAGCGCAAGCAGACAAGCGGTTTCTACCGGATATCCGTAATTATTTATATAGTCAACCGCAAGCAAAAACTGGACCGGTTTAACTACTTTATTGCTTCGGCTAAACCAATCCATGAGCAAGGCTTTATTTTCGTCGTAAGCGTCTATTTCATGCATATAAATTGACTCCGTGTTTTCATACTCTAATCGGTTTAAAACGGACCACGCTTTAGAAATGAAAACAGTGTGATCAGTATCTTTCCATTTTTTCTGACGATCTTAGTTTTCCGGTGTCGGTCGGAATATAATCAATAATGATTCCGGACCTTTTTTCAGATTATTAAAAATATATTGTGTTAGGATCAAAGATTTGGTATTGTAAAATGTTACCTCAAAAAATGGAATACTGAAAATGTCCCTTACCATACTGATCCTCGATGATGATGCCATGCAGGTGAGTATCTTTAAAAACGTGTTGCAAAATCACTATAGCAGGACTGCTGTTGAAATCTATTTCCTGACAGACGGTAACGCGGCCATAGAAATGATCGGGCAAAATCCGGAGCGGTTGAATCTATTGATTTCCGATATCAATCACCCGGGATTAAACGGCCTTGAGCTGGCACGGCTCTGTAAGGAGAAATATAGCCATGTCAAAGTGTTGATCCAGACCGCCTTCGGCGGAGATGAATTCCTGGATGAAGCAAAAAAGTATGCCGATTTTGTATTACAAAAACCGTATAAGATCCATGAACTTACCTCGATCATCGATACGGTTTTGGGTCGGGAAAAACAACGCAGGAAAGATAAAGCTCTGAAATTGCCGCAAACGCGTTCCGGTGCAACAATCAAACAGCTCATACAACAAAAATTGGTAAGAATCTGGTCGGCACAGGAGAACTAAGGGCAGATACTGAATTTGTGTCCTAAAATCTTAAGGTAAAAGGATTCCGTGCATTACTTATTGAGCGGGGGGGGGGTGATTGATGCCGTTTTTACGACTGGGAAAAAGACGTCTTAAAAATTGCTGAATACTCAGGATTAAATGATATAGATTATAGAAACTAACGTTTTTACGATATTTGATCAGATACAATTCATTACCACGATCGGTCACCCTGTAATCGATAACATCGATCAGCTTTTTGATCATTATGACACCCAGACCACCAATCTTACCGACCTGAACGTACTGATTAAGATCGGGATTCCCGACCTGTCGTGGATCGAATTCCCTTCCATGATCAATAACAACGACCGTAAGTGAGAAGTGGCGCAGGACAATCTCCAGACGAATCTTACCCGGCTGTTTGTCCGGGTAGCCGTGACGGATGATATTTGTTACTGCCTCTTCAACCGCCAGTTCTACTTTATATATCAGATTTCTGGAAAGACGATATGTATTCCCAAGTGTTCTGAGAAAGCTGCGGACGAATGTGATATTTTCAATTTTTGAATCAAACTCGATAATTTCTCTTTTCAAAATTTATCACATTTTACTCTGACCGCTGACGGATCTTTTCACGTGCGCCCTGAATTGCAGACAGCACTTTTTTATTATAAGGCTGATCGACAATAATTTCTTCCCAAATTCTGATCGCCTCCTGATAATTACCCCCCAGATAGGCATCCATGCCGATTAAATATTTACGCTGGGTGGCATCATCCATTTTAAAGGCTTCGCTCGTTGTCTGGATCTTGGTCCGTTCAAAATAATCCTTGGCCATTTTATGTTCACTGTTTCGGGAAAGGATATCTTCGAATACAGTATAGGCCTTTTGGTATTCCCCGATTTCATAGAGCAAAATACCTTTCTGAACATCTTTCTCGATATTGATTTCAAATGTCAGCGAATCGATGCGTGAATAAAGCGTCGTATCCCCATCTGCGGTTAATTCCCGGGCATCACCCAGCATGATCAAGGCTTCGGAATAGTTATTGTTCTGCATCTCCTCACGACTTTGCGCGATCAGATTACGTGCCTCTTCAGACATCCGACGCCGGGTGGTTCTCATTGCCCCGATGACGGACCGGTTTGTATTATCACGTTCGTATGCCAATCTAAATTCAGCCATAGCAGAAGTATATTCGGATTTGTCCAGATAGGCCAATCCCCGGCTGAAATGGAGGTCGATAAATTGTTTATTCTGTGCAGCCAGCTCTGCATTTAACGCATTCTCAACCGCCAAACGCTGTTTGGCATCAAACGTTTCCTGATAGATGGTGTTGGCCGAATCCAGCATATTTCGGGCAAATGTATTGGTCGAATCCCGGGATAAGATTTGCTGATATTCGACAATAGCATCCAGATATTGTTCATTTCTAAAATAGTTCTCGGCCAGCTCCAAGTGTTCGGAAATAAACCGCCGATCCTCCGATGCACGTATATCGTCCAGAATCAGTGCTTCTTCGATTAATCGCTCCTGCTCGGCAATCTGATACATTTCATCCCGTGTCTGGCCAAAATTGACCGATATAGATATACGGTGAACGGCAGGCAGAAATTCCGAATAATCATTTAATCCCAATGAATAATCCAGACGATATTTATCATACGTTACGCCGGCACCGAATGCCCATCCCTGAGCAGATATGCCAAGCCGAACATCTGCCATATCTTTATAACGGTATTCCACACCCGAATGGAGCCGGAAACTGCGGCGGGTGGATATGTCGAAATCCAGAAGTACATTAATGTAATCACCGCCAATCATCCGGATCTTCTTTGACGCCCCCATACGGATGTTGAGCGGGAAATCATCGCTTTCGGTCCCCTCGTTTATTCGGGGCGAGATAAAATTATGCAACTTAATACCAAATGACCAGTCCTGCAACCAGACCGACCCGAACCAATCCGGCCGGTACATTCCTCCCAGATCCACACCGATCCCAAAATCAGATGGATTGGTCGTGTTGACCAGACCGCTCCAGCCCCGTTGGACGACACGAATTGTGATGCCCGGTGTAATATCATCCACGAGCCGCTTGGCATAGGATAAATAAAAGTGGTACTCTGAATTGGAAAAAGTATTTCCGCCAACACTTAATCCCTGCGCATCCAATTGCGGGATCTCATCAACTGCAATCCGGCCGATACCGGCACCGAACGATCCGTATTTGATCGTCGGATAGGCGTATCCCAGAAAATCGTACGTTGTACCTTCCCAAAGCGTGGTGTGAAAAAAGGTTGCAGATTGCTGGAAGATAAATTCCAGTCCGGCAGGATTCCAGAAAACCGCAGTGGGATCATCGGCAACGGCAGTGAAAGCACTTCCAAGACTCATTGCCCGGGCACCGTACCCGGCACTGAGATTACTCTCTGTGCCTCCGCTTCCCTCATCCTGGGCAATAGCCGGATCTGACAGCAGCAAGCCTGCTGTCACAATGACCAGATATGGAAAAGTTTTATATATTTTCATCAAATTCAATTTCATAGAATCCATCTAATTTTCAAAACCGACCGAGAGAACAGGAAAAAGAACGATGCGTAATATTTCTCATATACAGTTTTTTCTGTTTTGTCCTATTTGATATAAGCCATCTTTGTTATAAATCTCTGCTGATTTCCCTGACCATTGATCTCAATAGCGCATAAATAGACCCCATTTAAGACCCGTTCACCATTGTCATTACGCCCGTCCCAGATCACGCTGCCATCATATAAACCGGCAGGTAATCCGTTCAGATTGAAATTCCAGCGTGACCGGACCAATTCCCCCTGGAGGGTAAAGATCAGGATCCGGACATTTGCCGTTGATTGCAGCAGGAACCGTATCTTTGCCTGCTCATTGGGAGCCTGCCCGAAAGGATTGGGATAGGTGACAAAAGCTTCTTTGGGATCGTTTGACACGACGGAAAAACTTCGATCGATTTTCAGCGGATTTCCGGTAATTGAAACACCGTTTTCATCGACAATTTTTACCGGAATAATCGGATCCACATCCGGAACATCGAAGGCATTCACCCCGGAAAGGGCCGTTTGAAAACTGCGGGATGTGGCCCGATCATTGAACTTCACCATGATGACATACGTCTTTTCTTCATCCGGTTCAATTACATCCGTCGCATTAAATCCAACCGGAAATGGGATAGGTACTTCTCCATCAGGAATTTCCACGGCAGCATAGACACCGTCATCATTCGCGATCACCTGGCGTGTGATCTTTGCATTCAACAGGTTTCTCATCAACCACAAAAACCGAATCGAGCATATTCTTGAGCGCATCAGAAGAGAATGACAACGTATCGCGGCCGGATGTAAACTTCAGTGATAATCCGTTTACGTATAAGGAGTCTTCAAAATTTTCATTGGAAATTTTAAATGCAAACAATACAGCACCGGTGGTTCCACGGGTAAAAATATCCGGTGTACCTATATCCCCGGACAGGGTCACGCGGATCTCTTTTTGCCGGACGGTTATGGGAATTGAAATCTGACTTTGGTTGACATCAACATCTACATCGGTTCCGCTGTTAACGTCCTCCGGACGTTGGTTGAATCTGAACTTTAATCCAACCGTCTTATCGTCCCGGGAGGCACGCATCCTGAACCTGAACCGCTGATCGAGGCTGGCAAAGGTTTTTTCGTATGACTCCCCTGCGATGGGTTCGAAGCCCTCAACGGTAAACAGATCGTCTTCAAGCAGGATCGTACCTGTCCCGGTAATTGCCGCATATTCCAACGGACTTGCCTCGGGTGCAAGACCAGGCCATACTTCAATTTCGATAGTCTGGCCACGTGACACGGTTTTTGCTGAAACGGCTGAAGGGGGGGACAATATTTGACTTGACATGGTCAATACAGGTCTGAGCTGGATACGGACAAAAGATGTATCCGGACGGCTGGCACTGATTTTATAGCCACTATTGGCGTCCTCGCCGCTTACGAGAACGATAAGGGTCTCAGCAGCAGCTCCGGAATAATTTGGCGGAACCGTGATATTCCAACGGGCCGTATTTTGTTCATCGAGTAATAGTGAGCGCGGTGCGATATTAAATGCCGCCGGGCCATCCAGCGTGGCAATCGGATTACTCAGATTTTCGGTCAGATCAGCCGTGACCGAGAAAGTGAACGTCTGACCGGTTGATAATACATCCGGTACCTTTACCGAATCAATTTCAATTTGCGCAGCATTCTGTAAATAAAGGGGTTGGGTTACGGACATGCTGTTGACCTTGGCGGTCTCATTCGTGTTCATATCGGAAGGTATATCCGAAAAATGAACCGTGGCGGAGGTTGACCCGCTGGCTAATTTTTCTGCCCATAGAAAAATTTCATGTAATTCTGATCGGCTCCAGATCGTAGACGTCGCTGATGCATTTTCGGTCCGCAAAGCATCCGCCCTTATTTCGACCAGCGCTTTTTGCGCCTGTTGAGCTTCTGGAATATTAAGCACCTGCAGATACCATACCAGAGGCGATCCAATAGTGAAATTCAGGGTATCACTGTTAACATTTAGCGTATCGAGGCGTAGTAAAAGCCCTTCTTCCGTCAGATCCTCCAGAGACAGGGATCCGGGACCGGTGACCCCGGCAGTACCTTCATTGTTGACCAGCGCCTGCAGTTTGAATATCTGACCCTGTGAGAGCGTATCGTTATCCACCCCACCTAATTTAATTACATCAAGTGACAGATTAAGATTGGCCGCGGCGACGACCCTTACCGGGAGGGAATTGGAGGTTAATTGGACCAGCTGGCTGCTATTCTTATCATAACCAGAGGCTGTTACCCGCAGCTGCCGTGGCGCCAGCGCCAGATCGGGTGCCTCGATATCCCAGGCAATATCCACAGTATCCATATCTCCTGGCAGATCAACCACCAGGCCGGTCAGCGCACTAAAATCTTCCGGTAAACTCAAAGATACCTGGCGGTCTGCCTGAGAGATGATGCTGTTGAAAATGATTTCTGCCTGGATACGGAACTGCTGTCCGGTCGAAATTATGCCATCGAGAGCACCCAAGTGGAGATAACATCACCAGTTCATTTTTCAGTACCTTGCCACTCTCCTGAACCTGCACATTAACCGCGTCATCAATGACGCTTAAAGGAACCGGATTCCCCGTATTTTTATCGATTGGCACCTGCTCAAATATAAACCCGATTGTCCGAAAACTGTCGGGCGGCGTTTTAGCGACGGTTGTGAAATCCCAATGCACCAGTGTATCGCTATAAGTAAAAGTCTGAATACTATCTTCTTCGTTCACAAGTCTGAAAATATCTTGGTCATATACAAGGCTCAGCCGTCCATTACCATCCTCTTTAAACTGTGACTCTCCCGAATTGGTGATCCGAACACCAGCGGTAAACTGCTGTCCTTCTGAGATGATCAGCGAATCGGTTTGGACCGGTCCACTGCTCAGGTTCATATCCAGGGACAGGTTGCTGGCGCGTTGAACGATGACATCAACCAAATTATCGATCGATTGGCCGATCATGGCCGGATTGCCGATGGCATCGAAAGCAGATTCTATCCGCGCCTGAAAATTTAGGTTTCCGGCATTGGGGAACGATTGATTAAAGGTTTTACTTTGGGTCATTTGTGGCGCGATGTCTATCATGTCTAATTGCAGAACCGGATCCTGTCCGGCATTCCGGAAAATATCAATATTCACTTGTTCAATCAGGTCATCACCGGTATTACGTACAACCACTTGCAGTGTAAAAGACTGATTTTCATTGACCAGTGGCGCATTTGGTGCCTGTACGTTTTTGACAATATCAAAAGATTCTATCCGTACACTTGCCGGTCGGATGACAACAACCTGATCATTCAGGACCACCGTTTCAGATACATCAGTAATGCCGGGTGTTCTGATGTCGTTATAGGAAACGATTGGCTGTGGTTGTACTGTGCCGAGTTGGGCAATATTGGAAATATTAAATTTTACAGTGATGGTCTGCTGAGCACCGGTAGCAACTGTCACAGGAAGTGCCGGCGTCACGTCGGAAGCGATCCAGTCACCAACCGGCAGAACGATCTCACCCTGCTTAAAACGGTAATTTATTGACGTCACCCGAGCATCTGAAGCACCGGTATTCTGCAATGTATAATCGACCCGGACATCCGTTTGCCCCTGGCGGACCGTTTCAGCAGGGATATTGATGTTTGAAAAGAACACCTGCGCCTGACGAATTACACTGAGTTCACTGCCAAAAGACATGGATTTGTTATACAGGTTACCGTTCAGGAGTCTCCCCGTAAGCACAAATCTGATGCTATATAAACCGGGAGTCAGGTTTGCGGGAATTAATACATTTTCATAGGAGATCGTGGTTGAACTGTTTCCGACGAGGGTATATTGTCCCACAAGCGGAACTTGTCCTGCGCTGGAATTTAAGATCTCGAGATACGTTTCTTCCGGATCAAGGACAATATCGGAGGTGCCTGAATTTGTGAATGTTGCCTTAAACCCTACGGTCTGTCGCGGAACAATTATATTCGGTGTAAGACTGTTATCAACATAGCTGGCATCACCCCCTGATAACACTTCAAATGTTCCGGAAGGTTCGACGGGTGCTTTGATCAGATTACCGTCATCAAAACTGACGGTTGCATACACATCCACCTGTCCAACCGGGTAATTTGCCTGCAGGTTGAAGGTGAAAATCAGTTCAGTTGGAACATTGGTCGGAAGTATCGTCTGGCCATCGGTACGTTGCAGAGCAAGAACCGGCTGCTCAAGGCCGGTATCCGGATCTTTGAAGTTCAGAATTGTTCTGGGAAGCGGATCAATCGTCAGCGGCACCCCGGAATTTAGCAGCGTCAGGCGGGCTACAATATTCTGATCACCCTGCAATACCTGATTGGTACCACCGGGGCCTATTATTTGTACCGAACTTATCGTTACTTCTGTATCACCAATGGTTAGTTCACCGAAACCGGTATAGAGAATACCGTTCATCCCTGAGAAAGTGGTTCGCCCAACCAGTCTGAATCTGGGGTGAGTATTTCCCGCCTGAAAAATTGGCATCGATCTCTTCGCTGAGGAACTGGAGTGAAATCGAATTGTTATTTGCGGGAAGTGTCGACGGTGTCTGAAGAACCGCGGAATAGGTATGTCCCGTTTGATCGGCAAACGATAAATTTGTTGCCGATGGACTTATCGGAACCGGAATCGAACCTGGATTTGAAACCTGGATTGAGAACGCATATGCCTGGTTCCGTGCCACCACCCGTGGGGAAAGCGATCCTTCAATATAACGAATGCCATTTACCGTAAGGAAGAAAAGATCCAATCCATCTGCGGTTACCTCTACAATGCTCTGATCCCGGTCACGCGGGGTGGCATAGACGGTTTTTGCCTCGCCGATTACATCGGTCTCAACAGCCGGATCGGACATCAGGCTGGCCGGTTCAAAGGCAACCGGAACACCCTCGACCGGATTCCCGTACTGGTCTTCGATCCGGACCCTCAGCAGCAGGCCGCTCCCCGCCACTGTTGTTCGTTCGTCGTTAAAGGTTGTCGGATCAACTATTATTACGGGAAGGCCGGGGCTCACCCGGATGAGGCCGGTTTCCTCTTCCAGTTGTCCTAGTGTGGCCGTGATCGTTCCCGATGTAGGCGCTGTGGTTGGATTAAAGGTAAAACTGCTGCCACGAAATGAAACCGTATTCAGAGTCCCGGTCGTGAGCCAGTCGACTTCCACATCAAACAGGTAATTTCCCCCGCCATCATAGGCGGCAGCATAGAGGGTAACTGTTTGATCAGCTGTCATATCATAGGTGGTAAATATATCTCCCTGACCGTTCGCCGCGGTTCTTATCCGGATTGATGAAAGACCGCCTTCCTGTACTGTGATTATGCCTGTATTATCGCTTCTTCCGCTGAAGAAAGCCTGAATCTGGCCGGATGTGGGTGCGGTTTCCGGGTTAAAGATAAAATTATCTCCTAAACCGGTCTGGCTGTCAAGACCGCCGGTGGTTGACCAGCTGGCATTCACACCAGATCGATAATTCCCGTCGGCATCATAGGCCGATGCATAAAGAGACAACATATCATCGACTGTAATGGTTACATTTCCGACAGCAACTCCATCAATCCCCGGTTGATCATTGATTGAAATATAATTCAGTGCACCCACGGAGATGGTGATCGGGCCGGTATCATCCAGAAATCCCGAAAAACTGGCTCTAATCGTACCGGTAGCCGGTGCTTTGACGGGATTAAAGGTAATGCTGGAACCGATAAGATTTATAATATCGAGATTGCCGGTGTTTGACCAGGTTGAACTCACCATGCTACGAAAGTTACCGTCAGCATCATAACCGGCACTGTGCAGGTTGACAGACTGATCGGCATTCATATCGTAGTTTAGAAATTCAAGGCCACCGGCACCGACCGCCGTGTTAATTCGTATCCCTGCCAGGGCTCCGACGGTAACTTCGATGATGCCGGTATTGTCAAAATGATCACCGTTGCGTGCTTCAATCGTACCCGAAGCCGGGGCTTTTACCGGATTAAACGTAAAACTGGTACCGGTTGCACCGATCTGATCGAGGGATCCGGTAGAGGACCAGGTTGCCGTAACCTCTGATACATAATTATTGTTCGCGTCATACCCGGCCGCATAGAGTGAAACCGACTGGTCAGCCGTGATCAGACTTGTCGTAAACTCTACTCCACCGCCGGCCGGACCGGTGCGGATAATGATATTCGCCAGAGTTCCTTCAGAAACGGAAATCAGACCGGTCGCATCATTTAATGTATCCAGCGTGGCGGTTATCGTTCCGGATGTCGGGGCGACACTTGGGGTAAAAGTCAGGCTCGACCCAAAAACCAGAATAGGTTCGAGCGTGCCGGTTGACGCCCAGTTGACCGATTGCGCAGAGCGAAAATTCCCATCAAGATCATAACCGGAAGCATATAAATTGAGCGCCTGACCCGCTGTTAAATTGACGATGCCTACTTCCACGCCTGCAGCACCAGGCGCATCATTGATCGAAATTTGAGCCAGGAGCTCCGACACTTACCGTGATCGTACCGGTAAAATCACTAATTGGACCGGACTGTGCGATAATCTGTCCGGAAGTAGGTGCCTTTACGGGATTGAAAATAAAAGACGGACCAGCGGCATTTACACCGTCCAGAGATCCGTTCGAGCTCCATGTGACATTAAGATCACCCAAAAAATTACTATTATTATCATATCCGGCAGCGTATAATGTGAGCGATTGGTCGGCCGTTATTGCAACATTACCGATTACACTCCCGCCTCCAGACGGTGCCGTTCTGATAACAATAGTGGCCAGTGTCCCTTCAATAACGGTAATGGTTCCGGTAACGTCACTGAATGTGCCGTTGCTTGCAGAGATCAGCTCCTGAAGCCGGTGCAAGAACCGGTTGATAGGTATAATTCGTTCCGGTTGCATTTATTGAATCAAGCGTACCGGTAGATGTCCAGGTGACGGATACAGCAGAAATATAATTCGCTTCCGCATCATAACCGGCAGCGTATAGTGTAATCGATTGACCTGCCGTCAGCGTGGCATCACCGAACGCACCGGCTGTTGCCCCTTCGGACTGATTAATACGGATGGAGGCCAACGCGCCTGACGAAACTGTAATTGTACCCGTGGCATCACTTTTACTGCCGGTTGTGGCAATGATCGATCCCGATCTGGGTGCAAGTGCAGGAGAAAAGGTAAAACTGGTTACTCCGGTAGCGCCGCTACCGTCCAGTGTGCCGGTCAGGGTCCAGTCGACCGGTTGGTCGCCGATAAAATTTCCGCCGGCATCATAACCGGCCGCATAAAAAATAAACGATTGATCCGTTGTTATTCCAAGATTTCCGACAGGATTTCCGGCTCCGCCTGCGGCATCACGGATGACCAGATAATTTAGAGCGCCCCCGGTAACCGTAATCGTACCCGTGGAATCATTGATCCCGCCCACCGATGCGACAATCGTCCCGGATGTATTGGCGACATTTGGCGAGAACGTATAACTGGTCGTGCCGATCGCTCCACTGCCGTCCAGCGTGCCGGTCAGCGCCCAGTTGGCCGCCTGATCGGCGATATAGTTGCTTTCGGCATCATAACCGGCCGCATAAAACGTGACCGATTGATCGGTGTTCAGGCTGACCGTATTGACGATCGAGCCTCCGTTGTTAGGTAAATTGCGTACGATCATAGAAGCCAATGCCCCCGGTGAAACGCTGATCGTTCCGGTGGCATTGCTGATACTGCCGCTGGTGGCAATGATCGATCCCGATCTGGGTGCCAGTGCCGGTGAAAAAGTAAAACTGCTGCTGTTGGTTGCGCCACTGCCGTCCAGCGTACCGGTCAGGGTCCAGTTTACCGCCTGGTCGCCGATGTAGTTGTCTCCGACATCATAACCAGCCGCATACAGCGTCACCGATTGATCCGTCGTCAGGGCCAGCGTGGTGACCGCAGTCCCCCCGTTGGCCGGTGCATTCTTGATTATCAGATCAGCTCAGTGTACCGCCGGTGACCGTGATCGTGCCGGTTACGTCAAAGAAGCCCCCCGCATCCGCTCTGATGGTTCCGGATGTGTTGGCGACATTTGGCGAGAACGTATAACTGGTCGTGCCGATCGCTCCGCTGCCGTCCAGCGTACCGGTAAGTGACCAATCGGCCGCCTGATCGGCGATATAATTACTTTCGGCATCATAGCCGGCGGCGTATAGTGTGATCGACTGGTCGGTGTTCAGGCTGACCGTATTGACGATCGAGCCCCCGTTGTTTGGTCCGTCACGGATCGTCAGCGAGGCCAGCGCCCCCGGTGATACCGTGATCGTTCCGGTGGCATCGCTGATACTGCCGCTGGTGGCAATGATCGATCCCGATCTGGGTGCCAGTGCCGGTGAAAAAGTAAAACTGCTGCTGTTGGTTGCGCCGCTGCCGTCCAGCGTGCCGGTCAGGGTCCAGTTAACCGCCTGGTCGCCGATATAGTTGTCCGCCGACATCGTAACCGGCCGCATAAAGCGTCACCGATTGATCCGTCGTCAGGGCCAGCGTGGTGACCGCAGTCCCCCCGTTGGCCGGTGCATTCTTGATGATCAGATCAGCTGAGGGTACCGCCGGTGACCGTGATTGTGCCGGTTACGTCAAAGAAGCCCCCCGCATCCGCTCTGATGGTTCCGGATGTGTTGGCCGTATCGGGTGCGAAGGTAAAACTGGTCGTGCCGGTTGCGCCGCTGCCTTCCAGCGTGCCGGTAAGTGACCAGTTGGCCGCCTGATCGGCGATATAATTGCTTTCGGCATCATAGCCGGCGGCGTATAGTGTGATCGACTGGTCGGTGTTCAGGCTGACCGTATTGACGATCGAGCCCCCGTTGTTTGGTCCGTCACGGATCGTCAGCGAGGCCAGCGCCCCCGGTGATACCGTGATCGTTCCCGTGGCATCGCTGATACTGCCGCTGGTGGCAATGATCGATCCCGATCTGGGTGCCAGTGCCGGTGAAAAAGTAAAACTGCTGCTGTTGGTTGCGCCGCTGCCGTCCAGCGTGCCGGTCAGCGTCCAGTTAACCGCCTGGTCGCCGATGTAGTTGTCCCCCACATCGTAGCCGGCCGCATACAGCGTCACCGATTGATCCGTCGTCAGGGCCAGCGTGGTGACCGCAGTCCCCCCGTTGGCCGGTGCATTCTTGATGATCAGATCAGCTGAGGGTACCGCCGGTGACCGTGATTGTGCCGGTTACGTCAAAGAAGCCCCCCGCATCCGCTCTGATGGTTCCGGATGTGTTGGCCGTATTGGGGGCGAAAGTAAAACTGGTCGCACCGGTTGCGCCGCTGCCGTCCAGCGTACCGGTAAGTGACCAGTTGGCCGCCTGATCGGCGATATAATTACTTTCGGCATCATAGCCGGCGGCGTATAGTGTGATCGACTGGTCGGTGTTCAGGCTGACCGTATTGACGATTGAGCCCCCGTTGTTTGGTCCGTCACGGATCGTCAGCGAGGCCAGCGTTCCCGGTGATACCGTGATCGTTCCCGTGGCATCGCTGATACTGCCGCTGGTGGCAATGATCGATCCCGATCTGGGTGCCAGTGCCGGTGAAAAAGTAAAACTGCTGCTGTTGGTTACGCCGCTGCCGTCCAGCGTGCCGGTCAGCGTCCAGTTAACCGCCTGGTCGCCGATGTCGTTGTCCCCCACATCGTAGCCGGCCGCATACAGCGTCACCGATTGATCCGTCGTCAGGGCCAGCGTGGTGACCGCGGTCCCCCCGTTGGCCGGTGCATTCTTGATGATCAGATCACTGAGGGTACCGCCGGTGACCGTGATTGTGCCGGTTACGTCAAAGAAGCCCCCCGCATCCGCTCTGATGGTTCCGGATGTGTTGGCCGTATTGGGGGCAAAAGTAAAACTGGTCGCACCGGTTGCGCCACTGCCGTCCAGCGTACCGGTAAGTGACCAGTTGGCCGCCTGATCGGCGATATAATTACTTTTGGCATCATAGCCGGCGGCGTATAGTGTGATTGATTGATCGGTGTTCAGGCTGACCGTATTGACGATTGAGCCCCCGTTGTTTGGTCCGTCACGGATCGTCAGCGAGGCCAGTATTCCCGGTGATACCGTGATCGTTCCCGTAGCATCGCTGATACTGCCGCTGGTGGCAATGATCGATCCCGATCTGGGTGCCAGTGCCGGTGAAAAAGTAAAACTGCTGCTGTTGGTTACGCCGCTGCCGTCCAGTGTGCCGGTCAGGGTCCAGTCAACCGGTTGGTCACCGATAAAATTTCCGCCGACATCGTAACCGGCCGCATAAAGCGTCACCGATTGATCCGTCGTAAGTGAAAGGGTCGTCACCGGATTTCCTAAGCCACCGGCAGTATCCCGTATGATCAGGGAGACGAGTCCTCCCGTGGTGATTGTCAGATTAGGGATTACCGACGGGGCTACCGCTGCAGACAGATCCAGAACAGCATCCGCGGAACTTGACACAGGATAATTGCCTGTTGTAATGGCAGGTATGGTTTGGATATAATTAACCTGAACAGATCCTTTGATATCGAAATGACTGGTTTGTATAATCAGGGCGCTGCCGTTATAATACCATGTCGCAAAACCGGCCTGTGTCGGTTTTGAACTTGTGTTCTGAAGAAATGCGGCATTTCCGTTTATGTTTACCGCGGTAACTGTCGGAACGGTGGAGAAAGGATTATTTATCGTAATTTGATCCAGACGTCCCAATTTTGTGTCAAGAGGCGATGTTATATTGTCTATAGTATAGGAAAATGTTTCCGTCAGGCCGACACTACTGGTTGTCGGATTTATTGAGGCATTTACGGCGGTTATTGCGCTATTATGAAATAAAATGGCGAGTGCAGCGCTGAGCGTTGCCTGATTGGTGCTGTATGAGTTACCCAGAGAACTGCTGGCCTGTATACCAACCGATGCCGAATCACCATTTCCATATCCCGATGCGATTGTACGGTATTGAAATTTTATGAGATTTTGCTGCTCAAAGAGGATCACTTGAAATTCCGTTTCCTCTACCCCGTCGGTTAGATACCATTGTACGATAATTTGCCGATGAGGCGCAGAGCCAACGACATCATAATATACACCGCCTACGGATGCGGATGCGTTAGAAAGGTCATCCCAAAATGGGGCGACCAGCTCTGCCGGTGCAGCGGCAGTGGGTATGGTCTGATTATCCGGATATGACAGTCCGGAAGGATCGCTAAAACTGATCCATCCGTTTGAAGATATATAGAGTGAATTTCTGGTATTGCCATAGAAATCAAAACCAAAAGGGAGTGTTTGTGCACTGGTTACCGTATCGTCAAAAACACCGGATAATACCGTTCCCGTACCACGAATATCGACCCACCCATAACTAAACCGGATCTCATTATCCGTATCGGTCCACATGTATCCAAATGTGTCGGCGGTTCCCTGGTCGGCATGCACGTATCCTGGAGCCAGCAGCAGAACAAAAATGAGAAGAACGCCGCTCAATGTCACGGTTGCTTTTTTGTCAGACAATTTCGGTTCCACAGTATTTAACATATAACTTCTTACCAGAAGCACTTAACAGTCATATCAGACAGAGTATGTTCCACACTTTCCATGGATATTATTGATCATGACATGATGGGGGCAAAAATTCCCGGATAAAAAATATACTACAATTTATTCGAATACCGTATCAAAATATTGAGGAAAGTCACAATTTATGAATTTTATTTGTCTATTTAATACTGAGAATTTGTGATCTTTATCCTACGTAAAAGGTCAACCGGCGACGACTCCGGATCATCTCCAAAATAAATCTAATTTAGATGAATTACAATAGGATCCATTGTCATTATTTTAGATTCTGTTAACATTTTCGTATATAAATATGTATTTATTAAAAAAAATTCCCCGGGGACTTTTTTAATTCTCTGATGATAAGGCAGACCAGTCAGAATAAATAAATATGATCACTACGGCAAGCAAAAGTTCACGGCCTTGATAATAGCAGCCTTTTACAAATCGGATTACCGGGGAACTTTATGATATCGTCATTATGGAATTGATATTGTAAAGTTGTAATTCAGTGAAAATGATCGTGTCTCAAACTGACCCTCGCCGATTTCAAAAGCAATCCTGTATTTCCCCTGGGCCAGTTGCAGTTTCCGGGATCCACTTGACGCAAATACAACCTGCCCATCCGTATCGTATATCTTATAATCCGTATATGGGTAAAGACATGAAACCCACAGGGTATATAATTTTACCAGGGTAATGACCCCGAGATCCCGGTTCTCATCCAGGATAATGGTGTCAAGATGTACCTGATAGCCCGGCATTTTTAGTTCAAGAATGACGGTATCCCGATTTAAAATCTCAAAAGTATGCGGTGTATGCGAAGCGTACAGGCCGTCGATCCAGATCTCAGCGTCTGTTGGTTCAGACTGTACAATCAGGGTTTTGGTCTTCAGCACAACAGGGACCACCAGTGTTTCGGTCTCCGCCGGTTCGAGCACAATATCAGCCTGAAAATGAACGATATCCTGATCGATGGTCTCAACCCTATATTTCCCGGCAGGCTGCCTCCTCAGCACACCTGGCGCACGAACTGTATCGATTTTTGTTGCTTCGGGAGTCAGATATTTTAGACTCAGATTTATCGTGTTCCTGGGTTCCTCAGTTTGGAGCCTGAGAACGATCTGGCCCGGCTGCTGAAGATAATACCTGAAATAGCCCAGACCGGCCGTGAGTAAAAATAATTCCAGGATGGCCAGACTGAAAATAACCGTTGTTGATCAGTGATTCGTCCGGTTTGGCATGATTGGATACAATCCCGGTGGTTAGAAGCACCAGAAAGACAAACAGGGCTATGCCCGCCGGCCATATATTGTTTTTGATCACATCGGCTGCCTTGAAAAACAATACATTATCAAATAACGTAAAGAGTAGAATGGTGATGAATGAGGCTAAAAGGAAAAATACGGTAATAAACAATCGAAATTTTTTCATAACAGATATATTCCTGTATTATTAAAGATATCCTGACCGGCAAATTCAAAAACACATTAAGCTAGCCAAGATAAACAGGAATATCAAGCAAATTGTTGCCTCAGAGGTATTTTCCCGGTAAACCAATCCAAAATCAAAATGATCTGGTCCCTTTGGGAAAATCCTGTCTCATATTAAAATGAGACAGGATCCTTTGTTCGGACAATAAAAAAAGTTAATATCAATAATGTTTACTACGGGATTTTCTTTTATGCCTAAAAACATGCGTGGGCGGTTTTCCCCTCGGTAAAGGGGGATTAAATGGGTTATTAAGTTATTTATTTACAACCCCCTAACTCCCTTTTCCAAGGGGGAACAAGTTCGCATATTTTGGGTAATCGTGTGTAAATTCGCCAAGATGCAGCAAATTCTCGCTACTAATTTTAGCTATTTATTCACATTCTCACAGGGAATTTTCACCGGATCCCCAACGCCATCGAACCTGGTTTTCTGAAAGGCATTGCTTGCATAATCCTGTTGAAACGTAACGAGATTCCAGAGTGTGCATGTGCCGTCGCTGTTCTTTACGGCAATGGCAGCCCTTATATATCGGTGTAAAATCACGCCGGTGATCTGATGTCTGCGTGTCATCCAATCTGGGTCAATAATCACAATCCGTATAACTTCCCCTTTAACTCTATCCTTATATGTTTGCGAATTTTTGAACGCCGCCAGCATCTCAGATTCAAGTTTTTTGTCGGAACGTGCGGATTTCGGCATTACCGTATCTTTTGTTTTTATATTGGAGGCCGATTCATTTATTCCGCCGGACATTTTTTGATACACGGCGTAATCATCCCCCTTAATCATGAATTTACCTTCTGAGACGACATTATAATTACAATTCACTTTGACAATTATTTCATGTTCACCTGCTTCGAGTTTTCCGAATCGCTCGGCGAATTTTACCGGTCCATCAAACTTTGGACCAAACTTTTTGTACATCAGATCCGGATTCCCGTATGCGGTCATATCACCTGTCCCGGGAATAATATCCACAGGAAGATATTTATTCTGCAGCGCATTCCCGGAGATTGTCAGGGAGGCCGTTTCCAATTGCATTTCACTCGGCTCTTGATAATCATAGAGCGGTTGTTTCAGTTCGTAGATAAAAATCTCCATAATCACATTTTTTTTTGTTCCAGATCCGCCTAATTCCTGGATGGTTTTATCAAAAAATGCAACCGAATAGATGTTGTCACCCGATTTAAATTGAGTCGTTTGTCCTCCCGGATTGGAAGGATTGATCGATTTGTTAGAAAAAATCATTTCTCCCCCTTTTTGAGCGAAAGCATTTAACGAAATCAGGCAAAGGAAAAGTGAAAATATCTTGATTGACTGCGCTTTCATAAGAACTCCTATTTTTATCGCAAGTCTGAATTTTCCAAAGCTAATTAATTGACTTTCTTTAGACTTTCTAATTATTTTAAAAAACTGCTCTTCCCGTATCAAGGGGGGGGATTTGTTGTTTCGATGATCTTTATCGGTGGTCATGATTTTATGCCGTTAATATTCGATTTCGTGGTACAGTATCCAGCCTGTTAAATCACTATTTTTGAGCGATCTCTTTTAAAATACTTTTATCCGGGCCTGTGAACTTGAAAAAGATAAGACCAACCCATGGAAATCATCGTGCTTTTCGGGCACCTGCTTCGTTTAAACTTCACTCTGCTGAATATAATCTATAGTCTTAAAATCTGATTTCACACTTACGGTAGAGGTAGGAGTGTTGTATTATAGGAATAATATTTAGAACAAACAACGATAAACATAAATTTTCAACTAAATTCTCAAAAAACCTCATGCAAGATTTTTATGAAGTCAAGCCATCACGGACAAATCGTCAGTTATTTCAAGTGAGCCCTCAATATTCATATGGTAGATTGTCAAAGTTTTAAAACGGTTCTCTTTTTTCAAATATTTTATTCTGAGTTGCATCGTCTGTATACGTCATTGACTTAAAAGATTTTACCTGGCCTACGCGATGTAACCATTCAACCTTCTATCATGCGGCGGGGGGCGTGACCTGATCTGATTTATACCTATTTTTGTTGCAATAGGTATTGTTTATTTTATATTTATCTTTAAGTTAATCCGAGAAATCATCCACTATTTTTGGAAATGACCTTTGGAATAGGAATATAAGGATTGAAAAAAATAATATTTACGATAATCTTTTGTTTTTTTATTCTTGATACGGCTGCACAAGACAAAGATTTTTTCCAATACGTATTCCCAAAATCCGGTTCAGAACTGGTCTCACCGCAAACCACACTTATCTTTCGTCTGCACGATCGATGGCAGGGAATAATAGGTCCTGATCAAATGCAGGTTAAGGTAACTGGAGAATCAAGCGCAACGCATCAGGGAAAACTTTTTTTGGCCGCAGATCAGCAAACAGTCATATTTAAACCGGCACAACCTTTTGCCGAAAGTGAAACCGTATCGGTGGAAATATCACTGGCTTATCCTGCATATGGCCCGGCTATAAATTATCAATTTCAACATCTAAAAGCCAAAATCCGGATCATGCGGTTGCGCATAAAAAGTCATCGATAAATGATATCACCAGCGAGAATATACCATTTAAGATAAGCGGTGAAATGAACGTGATCAATGGCGTAGCAGTACCCGGTGATTTTCCTGGAATAAATGTAGACATCTTACAGGAAACGGCTGAGGGTAAAATTTTTCTGGCGAATGGAATGGGTTTTCCTAATCCATATATGGTTATTTTTGAAAATAACGGCACCCCTTATTATTATCAGCGCCTGACTTATTCGGCAGCACAGGATTTCAAAGTTCAACCGACAGGAACGCTTACAATATGGGTGCCCAGCAAATTCTTAGAATTGGATTCAAATTACACATATATAAATACGTATCGGGCAGGACATGGTTATACAACAGATGATCATGAGCTACAATTACTCCCAAATGGAAACTATTTAATTATTGCAGTTGATTATCAAATAATTGATATGAGTCAGCTGGTAGAAGACGGCAATCCACGGGCCAATGTAAGGGGTTATCACATGCAGGAACTGGACCGGGATGGTAATGTTTTATTTGAATGGCGCTGTTGGGATCATTTCAATATTTTGGATGCTCTAAATATCGATCTAACCGCATCATCCATTGACTATGTCCATATGAATGCCATTGCCATCGATTATGACGGCCATTTTTTGATCTCCAGCCGCAACCTGAGTGAAATTACAAAAATAAATCGTCAGACCGGTGACATCATCTGGCGTTTAGGGGGCAATAACAATCAATTTCTCTGGACCAACGATGCGTATGGTATTTCCTATCAACATGATATCCGTCCTGTTCCGAATCAACCGGATCATTATACTGTTTTTGATAATGGAAGTTATCATTCACCAAGATTCTCGCGTGCCCTGGAATTAGTTATTGATACAGCGAATATGAGCGTTACGAAGATTTGGGAATATCGACATACACCGGATCGGTACTCCCCCTGGCGCGGCAATGTTCAGCGTTTACCCAATGGCAATACGCTTATAAACTGGGCATATTATATATTACCCAAAGCGACGGAGGTCACGCCTGCCGGAGAAATTGTCTATGAAATGGATATTATCGAAGATACCTGGGTCTATCGCACTTTTCGTTCAAAGTGGCGGGGTTCCGCTAAATTACCTTATCTGCTGGCAGAAGCTTATACCGATAAGGTTGTATTGATTTTTAATAAATTTGGTGATGAGGCAGTTGATTATTATGTCATTTACGGTGGTCAGACATTGCAACCAACGACCGTCATCGATACGACCACCACGACCTGGTCTAACCTGACTGATCTGGAGAATCATCAGATCTATTACTTTCGCGTAAAAGCAATCGTAGAGGGTCAGGAGACGGACTATTCCAATACCGTGAACCTATTTGTACGTTATGTTAATCCGGGCTCCAATCTGTTGTTAAATGGTAATTTTTCACAACAGCAACAGTACTGGGATTTTGGTTATTCAGGAGGAGCCAGGGCAGTTGGAAGTGTCGTTGATGGTTATTATTCTGTACAGATTAACGATGGAGGAACTGAAGCCACACAGATCGTATTAAGACAGGATGGCATTGAACTAAGAAAGGGCAGAAAATACCGTTTATCCTTTGAAGGACGTTCGGATAACATGCGCACTATTGATGTTCGCCTGCAGATGAGTTTTTATCCGAATACCGACTACAGCCGCATAGGTACAGTACTTTTGACACAGGAATGGCAGAATTTTCACTATGAATTTACCATGGAAGCACCCAGCGATATCCGAACCAAACTGGTTTTCAATATGGGTAATTCAACAGAGGAAATTTATCTCGATAATATTTACCTAAAAGAAATTGATCTAAAGCCCATCATTGTCACAATGATCTCCGATACATCCTATAAGGAAGATAGCGGTATGCAATTAATCGCCCGGAATCTGAATGATATCTTTTCCGATCCCGATTCCGGCGCAGCCCTTACATACATGGTTGTATCGCAAAATCCACAGATCCAGGCGATAATAAACGATTCCAGCCTTTTTATGATCGCCGATTCGAATTTCTATGGTGCAGGTCAGACTGATTGTCACCGCCACGGATGAAACGAATATGGCCGTCAGCGACTCTTTTATTGTTACAGTAAACAATATAAATGATCCGCCATATTTTATCGACATGCCTGATTCTATCGTATTATCACAGGATTCATCTTATTCTTTCAACATCCGCGAAAAAATTGAAGATATTGATTCAGAGGATAGTTTAATGCAATTCAGATTTGATTCCCCGATTGATTCAATCTATTGGACTTTCGATACATTGAGCGGCGTCTTCAATCTCTCGGCCCTGGAAAACTTTAGCGGCCAGGGTTTCCTGTTTATTACCGTAACGGACGACAGTGGAGCCTCGGTTCATGATTCATTACAGGTATATGTCAAGCCCGTAACCGATAATGGACAATCTCAGATCCCTGATCATCATATCCTTTATCAGAATTATCCCAATCCGTTTAATTCGGTTACCATCATAAAATTTGGTTTGCCCGGAGCAACTGAGGTTATAATTGAACTTTTTAATATACGTGGTCAGCGGGTAAAAGTGCTTTTAAAAGAAGAAAAGCCAGCCGGTTATCACGAAATACATCTGGATGCCGCCGGAATGTCCAGCGGATTATATTTCTACAGATTACAGGCAGATCATGTTCAATTTGTAAGAAAATTGCTGCTACTCAAATAAGAAAATATTTCCTTAAGTATCCTTTCTGTTGGGCGTATATGATTACGCTGCCTCCCGCCTTAATAACCACCATGATCAATATCACGAATACCTAAGATTCAGGGCACTAACGCTACATAATTCCTTTACGACATCGTTTTTTAAAAGCGTTAGGTTTGACACATAACTGGCAGAGATTGTTAATCCTCCCAAATCTTTGATAATGTGGCTGACGTATTTTGCCGGGCATAACCTTAATGTATTTTGCGTATGTTCTCCATCTTTTTTCTTGACTTGAAAATTAGAATATGTATATTACATCATCCTATTTTTCTATACTGTTTACTCTTCCTATATTTATTTTTCGCTATCTGAACATCGAGATCCGGCCGTCAGGTTATTTTAAGAATGCTGTTAACGCAAAAAGTTTTCCGAACATAATTATTACGCTGTTCAATATATGAATTTCTTTTAATTCTGAAATATTATTGCCGTTGTGCTTCGAACCTGAGTTCTGAATTTATTTGATTGCTCTGGCAAATATCCCAGGCTTTTATTCCTGACTACGCTTCCTCCTTATTTTGAAGTAAACGCTTAGCTTATTTTTTAATTTGATGTTTTTAAGTGTGAAACGTAATCCGATGTTTTTTTTATTCAATAATAAAGACCCAACACAATTATTGAGCGGTAAACCCATTTCCTTATAAATATTGCCTTTACCCCGGCATCGGTATTTGATTTTTGTATCTGGCAACAGTTGTTTCCGGGGTTCTGGCCTGACCATTAATCTTTTAACCCTTTTCGTGATTTGGAGGAATACAGAATGTATCATCCAAAGGTAATAAATCGTTCCACGGTACAAATAAAATGCTTTAACACATGTGTAACCGCCCTGGTATTGCTGCTATTCTGCCTGCAGGCCTATGCGCAGCCGGCCAACGATGAGTGCACGGGTGCCACCGTTATCACTGCCATTCCGTTTACGGATATGGTAAACACGACAACCGCAACCAGCAATCCGGAAGATCCTTCGCTGAGCTGCAACTACGACGGTGCCCGGACCGACGGGAATACCGTCTGGTATGTCTGGACGCCGCAGGATAATGTCACCGTAGAACTGAGTACGGATGGCAGCGACTACGATACAGCCCATGGCATATTCACCGGTGATTGTGGTGACCTGGTTGCACTGGATTGTGTGGATTATGGTATTACCGATGTATTAACCTTTTCAGCGGAGGCGAATGAAACATATTATATAAAAGTGGGAGAATTTTTTGATGGCGCAGGTGGTGGTAATCTGGTGTTTACGGTCGTGGAAAAAGAACCGATTGTTCTCACGTCCGTTCGCGATGGAATCTCGCCGCCACTAGGTGGTCTTCTAAAATCACTCGCAAAGCCTGCCAAAGGGAGCGGAACAGTTGAGGAAGTCCCGATGTATATGAGGGAAAACGACAAATCAAAGGTTCCGGGAAATGAAGGAATGATGAATGATGCTGCAGGACATGAGTCGGATATGGTTCGGGAATTTAGCTCTGACAACATGCAACTTGCCAAACGTTCTTCTAAAATAGAGGTCCTGCAGGTTATCGACGGGGCGGAGAACGATGATAATGATAACATCGTAGGTTTCCTATTGTATCCGCCCGATACCGATGGTGATGTAGGTCTCAACCACTATGTGCAGATGACCAACCTGGTGACCACCATCTTCGACAAAAGCGGCAATACAGTCCTTGGCCCCTTCGCCGGTAATATTTTTTGGTCCGGACTGGGTGGCCTGTGCGAGGAGACAAACAACGGTGATGTCATCGTACTCTATGACGAAGAGACAGACCGCTGGCTGGTGAGCCAGTTTGCCTTCAATTCTTCCGGGAGTCCACCGTGGTCCCTGTGCATTGCCTGTTCCGAGACCGGTGATCCAACCGGCAGTTATTATCAACATGAGTTCAGTTTCAGTGGCATTGGATTTCCCGATTATCCGAAGTATGGTTTTGTCACCAACGCTATTGGTGTAATGGCCAATATTTTCTCACCCTACCAGGGAGCAGGTCTTGGCGCGATAAACAAGGCCGAAGCGTTCAGCAGTGGCCCTGCAACGATGCTGTTCTATAAGATGGGTACGAATGAGTGGGGTTATGTCGTCGGGGACAATGACGGACCGGTCTTTGATAACATGCCGCCGACATTTGCCACCAATAACGGCGGCTCCGGCAGCCGAATTGACTTCTGGGAAATACAGCCGGACTTCGCCGTACCAAGCAATTCCACCATCTATGAAGTGGCCAGAATACCCGTTTCCCCCTTTGATACTGATCTCTGCACTGCTCCGCGTGAACGTTGTATCGACCAGCCTGAAGATGCTCCCCGTCTGGAAGCTATCTCCGACCGCCTGATGCACCGCTTGCAATTGCGCAACTACGGAAATGATATACGTGCTGTGGTCACGCACACAGTCGACGTCGATGGCTTCGGTCTGGCAGGTAAACGCTGGTACGAATTCCGTAATCACAAGGACAGGGGCTGGAAGTCTGTTTAAGGAAAACACCGTTTCACCCAACAGCGACCACCGCTGGATGGGCAGCATTGCCATGAACACACTGGGTGAGACCTGTCTCGGATACAGCATTTCCAGCAGTACCACCTATACGAGTATCGGTGTGTCTGGTCGCCGTGGCGAAGCCAGCTTTATGAACCTGGGCGAAAAGGTCGTCTACGACGGCAATCCCGCTCAGTACGTACAGGCTGGTTCGGGCGCACGCTGGGGGGACTATAGCGCCATGGCCGTCGATCCGGTTGACGGCACGTTCTGGTACACACAGGAATACGCCAAGCCTAATACCAGACTTGGAGAGCTCGCCGGTTGGGCGACCAAAATATTCCAGATCCGGTTTAAAGGCGGCGATGAAAAACTCAAGAAAGACATCGCAGACAATATGCTGCCTGAGAGCTATTCGCTTGCCCAAAACGAACCCAATCCGTTCAACCCCGCAACCGAAATTCGCTTTCAGCTGCCGGAAGCCGGACGGGTAACCGTGAAGATCTTCAACAGCCTGGGACAGGAGATCCGCCAGCTGGCCGACCGGCATTACGAGGCCGGCAATCACACCATCTCCTGGGACAGCAGGGATGACCATGGGAAAGCGGTGGCAAGCGGTACCTATTTCTACGAATTACAGGCGGGTGAATTCAAACAGGTCAAAAAGATGAGCCTGGTAAAATAGGTTCCAGTGACCAAAGGATAAATATTTTTTGACAGGATTTACAGGATAACCAGAATAAAGGAAAAAAAAAACAAATTTACATCATTTATCATGTTAATCCTGTTATCCTGTCTGATATCAGGACACGGACAGTTATATAATACTTGCATAAATATAGTAAAAGGAGAGTTACATATTGAAGAGCGGCCGGGTTACCGGCCCGGCGGCTCTTCACTTAAAATGATACCTGATGCCGATCTTAACTGTGCCGTGATTTTATTATTTTATCTTTCCTTTTGAATTTTGGTTGAACTTTTATCAAAATTTCAGATACAATAGATTAGACTGAAAAATTACCACCCGACAGAGCCGGGCAGGCAGAATTGCACGGATGAACCCAGAAATCCGTGTTGTTCCGTGGTTCGTGAATGGATCAGGTCATATAATCCGTACGACACTTTTAATATAGATTAACATAGAAGGGAAAGCGATGCGTCAAGCATACCAGCACCCGGAAAGCACAACAAACCTGAGATGGCTCATGTATTTGTTTGTTTTGCCGGTGGTCTGTTATTCACAAATTCTCAACGGAAGTTTTGAAAAAGACGGGCAGCCATCATTGGATAATTGGACCATCATCTGCGACCAGGGAATTCCTATTCAGGATACGCCCGACGATGGGGGCGTCTGGTGCCTGCGATTGGCGATGGGCAATTATCAGGGGTGTTACCCGAGCCGGGCTGAACAGGTCATTCCGGATGTACGCCAAGGTGACATCATCCAGGTAAGCGCCTGGGCAAAACAGGATAAACTGAAAGATTCACCCACCAGTCTCTATTTAAAAATATATCATGCAAAAGGTGAAGCGACCACGCTTTCGGTGGATACCACAACTTCCGAAGAATGGGTAAAATTGACCGTTACCGACACGCTTAAGATTGACGAAGGCGACAGCGTTGCTATCGTACTTGATCCCGGTACTACCTCCGGGCCGCAGATTTTGAATAGTGATTCCTATTTTGATCTCGTTGAGGAAAAAAAAATTGGTGAAATAGTCTCTGCCGGGGATAATTATCCCCAGCATAAACCGGAAGAATTCGGGCTTCTGCAGAACTATCCCAATCCCTTCAATCCAACCACCGTCATTGGTTATCGGTTGCCTGTGATCAGCAATGTTGAGTTGAACATTTTCAACCTACTCGGACAGAAGGTGGCCGTGCTGGTAAAGGAAAGACAAAATGCCGGTGAGCATAAGGTGCAATTTGAAGGCTCCGGCCTTGCCAGCGGGGTGTATTTTTACCAGTTGCGGGCGGGTTCGTATGTCAGCACGAAGAAACTTCTGCTTTTGCGATAACCTGATCAGTCGCTTCGATCCCTTCGATACTCCGCCTTCGGCCGATACTCAGGGACCGATTAAGGGCAGGTTACCTTTTTTCTATCCGATACAGCACATCGGCACCATATTCGACCGGTTTTACCCGGCTATCTTCCCTGCGCAGTTTAATAAAACGGAAATAGATCTTGATCCTGAAATTCTGCTCCGCTGCTGTAATCATCATTTTTTCAGGTTGTAAGTTTGAGACGTTGATGTTTTGATATTCAGAGTAAAGTTGATTTACCAACGGATTTAAATCAATTTGAAGGGAATCAGGTACGCCCCCCTCATAGGTGATAATACAGCTCACCGTGTCTAATGTTGAATTTACACGGTAGCTGAAATTCCTGATCCGTATAGACTTTTTTATCCTGATCAATACTAAAATATTGTCCACGAATCATCCGGTCATATCCCTGCACATCGATACCACTTGTCTGGTTTGACCTTAAGAAGATTTCACCTCCGGCAGAGCCATACCAGACATGTAAATACTCAAAACCCATCATGCTGGCAACCAGTGCCGGGTCCTTGAATCGTAAGCGTATACCAAGCGAATCTTCTTTTAAACTTTGCTGAAACCAGGGCTGTATCCGGTCATATCCATGAATATCATGTAAGTAAGAAAGGATTGAACTGATTTGTCCGACATCATCCTGTGGAACTGGAACCTGCGCTTTTTGCACCTGGCCATTCACCAGAATGCCATCCTTGGTTAACAATTCCTGAAGCCGATCAACCTGGCTTTTTTCTGATACGCTGAAGGCGCCCCATGGGCCAAATGAAATTATCAGGGCAAGTAAGCACAATGAAATTGGTATTGCTTTTATACTTTTTGTCCGACTTAGAATGAAATAAATGACAATTGCTCCCAACCAAATTCCAAGGACGATACCGATATACCGTGCTTCGGTAATTCCGTATTCTGAGATCCTTCTCCACAGGGCCAGCAGCAGCATGACCACCAGCGGGATCATGACCACATAAAACCAGCGGGATGCCTTTTGAATCCAGATATTCTCGGCCCGGTCACGGACCGGATAGAGTAGCAGCAAGGAAAAAATTCCGGTTGTGGCAAATCCCAGGATAAGTCTGCTTACCCACCCCTGCGGCCAATCCCACGATATCAGAATTTTAGTAAGATAGGCATACAAAATAACCAGATAAACCAGAACAATCGGAAGTAGAATATATTGGGCAAAAATTTTAATCCCTTTAGGATAGTCAGTTGCTGTTTCCAGTTGATCCAGGTTCTCCGGTATCCCCGCCAGAAATGACCAGGTATTGAACATTCCCAGGATAATAAACCACAATTCCGCATAACGCTTACCCGGTACATTCATGCCGAAGAGGTTGTCGAGTGCGGCCAGGGCCAGTGCCAGGCCGGCATACAGCACCACCGTATAGACCATCGTGACGATCAGACGCAACAGCAGACTTTTGTTGTAATGCCAGAAGCCGTTATGCTCGCCAGTACCGGTATATGGCGCAAAGGCGACAAACAGGTGCAGAGCTGCCGCGAGAAATAACATGCGCAGAATATGGATTGCCGGCGCTTCCGCCAGATCAGGCGGGACCGTACAGGCATACGCCGCCAGCAGTAATATACCAATGAGTTGAAGACCGATGGCCATCCCTTTGCCCCACTTCCGCCGCTCGGAAAAAAGAGCAAAGCCGGCTAACAGGGGAATTCCCAGAATCGTTGCCAGAAGAATATTGAACAGAATCGTGGATTCCGGCGGACCTTCATGGTCGAGCAGGATCACGGCCGTGAATGTTCCGAGCGCGGCATCGATCAGGACAAACGGAAAGCGCAGAAATGTCCGTGTGGCATCCTGCATGACTTGCTGGACAGAAGGGAGTTTCATGGTCACCTCAAAAGATTGGTATAGTAACGTTTAAATACTGTAAGCTGTCAAGAGGTTTTAGAAAAAATACATATTAACTTAATCGCGCTTTTCTTCATTTACAAACTTTTTTAATTTTCGGATCCCTCAATATTCTTATTATTCTCATATACTGTGTTTATTATTTAAGAAACGATCTATCATTAACGAAGAATAATAATTCTATTTAACTCTAAATGTTAAATTATTAAATACTTACCAAACGGAAATATTTCCTTATTTATAGAAAGTAAGTATTAATAATAGATTTGGAACACCCCAAAGAGCCATGAGTATTTTATAATATGCAACCAGGCCTGTCCTGCGCCACCACGAGATCAAAGAGCATTCGAAATGGCGCGGATAATTTACCAGTATTTCTGATAATTGACGAAAGAACAAAATGTAATGGAGATCACCAATCCTGCTTAATAGTGTAGTATTCGCCGCGGGATACTGTAAATCTGCACCGGGCCGAGCAACCCGGATTCAAAAAGTGGCGTATTTTTAGTAAATTTTGCGATATTGGTAAAACCGATACGTTCAGTCCGCGGAAGCTTCTGATCCCCGATCAGCCGGTTGGGCCAAAGGTTGGTAATTTTTACCAAAAGCCGGTTTTGTCCGGCTTGCAGCCAGGGGGTGATATCTACCCGGAAGGGTGGCTTCCAGAGTACGGGTAAGTTCTGTTCGTTGAGCGTAATCTCCGCCAGATCCCGTACCTTGCCGAGATCCAGATAATACTGTGTATTCTGATCTATCAAAGATGCTTCTATATAAAAATCATGACGATATTGCGCCGTACCGGAAAAATATTTGATCCCATCGATCTGAGATTTTGTCCAGGAGATCAGTTGATCAAACCGGGCGGAATCAGGTGCTCCCCGACCTGCCGGGAATGTAATCTTCCACGGTCCTTTAATTTTTAGCGGTGTAACAATTTGTAACCGTCCGGTTGGAACCGCCCGGCCATCGCTTAATTCAATCCGGTAGTCACCGGTCCTCCAGGCTTCCAGTGTAAGTTGGTTGTCATCCATAGCGATGATATCAAGTATCGGTATATCACTAACCGGATCATTACCGGTCGGGAAGACGGTCTCACTATCGCGCTTAATCCGTGCCACTGAGACCGGAACGGCCGGTTTTCGGAAAACCACAAATGCCGATCCATATGGGGCGAGCCGAAGCGGCATGGTTACGCGTCCACTGTCCAGACTGTAGATATATTGAGCCTTTTCCGCACCGGTCGCCGGATCCCATAGTTCTGGCCGGCGATTATCCACCCGGAAAATTCCATCGATTTCTTCCCAGTTGTCTTTGGAGTTGATCACAAAATAGATATCCATCGCTTGATTTCCATTCACAACCTGCCGGTGAATAAAATCGATTTCTGCCTTTTTATGCCGGCTTATATATTCAAAATCAGGCAGAATACTGTCCTCATTAAGCACCTGGCGTGCCGGTTTGCCGCAGATGATCCGGCCGCCTGCGCCGTAAGATCTCTGATGGACCGTCACACCGTCACAATCCCCCCATAATTTCCTCCCAAGATTTACGACCAGCGAATCATTGCCGGGGAAATTCGTCAGGCCATAGGCGCTCAAAGGTCGCCGGCCCAAAACCGTCGCGCCCTGTTCGACCAGTTCAGCGATTTTTTCCAGTACAGCCGGATTGATCCTGTCGGTTTCCGGTAATACCAGCAGTCGATAGCACATTCCGTCAGGCAGCACCAACCGGCCATTTTCAACCGCGAGGCGGGTCAGGAGGGCTTCGGTATTGATCATATCATAGTCATATCCGACACCCAATCCGGGCTGGGCTTGTTTCATGGGAACAAAGGCAGGGATCTGATCGCCCTGGTAATAACAGACATCAGCGACAAAATGCCCCCGCTGCAACAGATACTGGCAGCGGCTGATATAATTTGTAAATGCATGGGCCTGATCCCACCATGTGATCTGAGGATTAAAGTGTGTACCCGCAAAATATTCATAACCGGGTGCCCGGGTCTCCGGCGGTGAATGGGTAAAGGTATGGATCATCAGCCGGTTAACGCCTGAACAAAAGGCCTGATCAACCGTCTTTTTGAGTTGAAATGGGCTGTGTTCCCAGTGCTTCTGGATCACCGTTAAGGCCTCCGCAGCTGCGTATGGCAGACCATAGATATGCGCGGCAGAGGCGGCCTGCTTGCCGAACATACGTTCCCAGGGTTCATTCCGGCCATCGGGCAGATCGGTTTCGGTCCAGAATTCACCAAAGGGCAGGTCAACCCGTCCGAGACATTTGAGCATGTCGACCGGAAGCGGGGTGGTGGCCATTTCAGCGCGATATTGCATGCCGTACTGATGAGATAAGTCGCTGAATGTGCCGTAATAATTATCGGCGATGCAGTCGCCGATGGTCATCCGGTAATCATGGAGAAAACGGTTGGAAATATCACGATTGTCAACGATCATGCCGGCCAGGACCGGCAGATAGGGTGTCATATCATAGCCTTTACGCCGCTGGAATTCCTCCCGAAAATCCGGTGTCCAGTTGGCGATGCGCACTTCCCAGCTGTCCAGATAAAAGTAGACCGGATTTTTTCCGTTCACCGCTCGTTTATCTTCCAGCATTTTTTTGGCGATCTCCTCAAAATGCCGCCCGGCGGCTTCTCTGCTGAGATGATCCATGGCCAGGCCTTCGTTGTGGGGATTGGTGGCCTGCAACCGGATACCGGTATGGGTGTGGCCAAAGCGCAGGATCATCCATTTTCCGACCGGAACCTGCCAGTTAAGCATGCCCTTCGCATCCAGAAATCCGGATACAGTCGACAATTGAATCCTTCGCTATTTTGGTTTCACCGGGAATCATCTATCGGCATTCACATAGACTGTCTCAAATTCAAATCCCTTGTCTTCCGGATAATTAAAACTGTGCACCGATTTTAGGGACCAGTTTTTCAGGCGCCCGGCTGATGTATTCAGGTCCGGTATTTCTCCGGCAGAACGCGGCGATGAGTTCTTTATTGGAATCGCCAGGATGGCAATATCACGATAATGTACCGGATATCCGTCAGGTGTTTAATTCGAGATCATTATTTACGTCCATTTCGTTGTAGCTGAGCAATTCCCCCTGCTCGCCATATAGTGGTCCGGCGGGGAGCGGCAGAGTGATCGGCAGGGAGGTTGAAGAATCGGCTATAATCTCGGACCAGACGATTTCCTGTTGACCGTATTCGGGCGTCACCCAGGGTCCGCCGGCATTAAAGCCGCTGGTGATACTGACACCCAGTTCAATGTCCAGACGATCCGCTTCCCGGATCGCATGCCGGAAAAGTTGCCGCCACCGTTCACTCATAAAAGGTGGTCCGACAGGGATGCCGGCTGCACATCTTTTGGTTTCCAGCGGTCGACGGGTGCGGCATCAAAGATCAGGGCGCCGCCGATACCCTGTTTTTTCATTTCCTCCAGATCCCGGGTAATCCCTTCTTCGCTGATATAACTGTTCAGCCACCACCACATGACATTGGGGCGCGCTTCGTTCGGCGGGGACTTAAAGCCCTGGTCCAATGAGATCTGATTCACGGGACCTGAAGCCTCCTCAGAACAACTAAAAAACAGTAAGGCCGTTAAAGCCGCGATGAATAAAATGGTTTTAGAAAAAATTATATTCATGGAATTCCGGAAGTCAGGCAAATGAAATTAATTATCGTTGAAGTTTTATGTATAGTAAAATAATCTAAATAAAAAAATCCTGCAAACGATTTGTTCACGGAGTTTATCTGTGTTATGGGGGACAAGGGACTGAGCCGGTCCCGCCCCATGGTAAGTAAATCCAAAATTATGACATCAAAACCTATATGCTACTGTCCCTTCAGGATATCTTCTTTGCATTATTAATATTATTCTTTCAAATATTATTTTGTTGTACATTCCTTATACTAAACCACCGAAAAGCCTGTTTAATACATTTGTTATCGGCTATTTTTTTGCTCTCTATAAACGTAGATAAAAAGGCTTTTTTTATATAAATAAAGGAGTTCGGCATGAAAAATAGAAATTTTGTCAGAGTTGCCGGTCTGATCTGCCTGACATCAGCGCTTTTTGCCGGTTGCGCAAAAACCCGTGAGATCGCCCCACCCCAGGCACAAAAGATACCCAAGAAACTAATGATCCATGATAATGAGAGGATCGATAATTATTATTGGCTGAACGAAAGGGACAATCCCGCCGTAATGGACTACCTGCTTGCGGAGAACGCTTACCGCGATGTCGTGATGGCGCCAACCGCAGATTTGCAGAAAACGCTCTATGACGAAATTGTTGGCCGGATCAAACAAGAGGACGAGAGCGTTCCTTACCTGGATAACGGATATTATTACTATCACCGTTTTCACGAGGGACAGGAATATCCCATATATGCCCGGAAGAAGGCAGCACCGGATGCACCGGAGGAAATCCTGCTTGATGGTCCGGCAATGGCCCGTGGTCATGACTATTTTAATATAACCGGATTGAGTGTCAGTGAAAATAACCGCTACCTGGTCTTTGGCCTGGATACAGTGAGCCGAAGGAAATATACACTTTATGTCAAAGATCTGAACAGCGGAGAATTGTTGCCGGATGAAATTCCCAACACCAATGGCCGCGCCGTCTGGGCCAATGATAACCGCACGATCTACTATGTCACCAAGGACAGCACCCTGCGTCCTGATCGCGCATGGCATCACCATATCGGCACCGACCTTGCCGAGGACCGGGAGTTTTACTACGAGCCGGATAAGACCTTCAATTTATATATTTATAAAACCAATACCGATCAATATATCGTTCTGGCATCTATCCAGACACTGGCCACCGAGTACCGCCTGATCGATCCGGATAATGTGGAAAAGGAAGCCGTCATCTTCCAGCCCCGCGAGAAAGATCATGAATATTATATATATGACCAGGGAGACCGTTTTCTGGTCCTGACCAACTGGCGGGCAAAGAATTTCCGGCTGATGGAGGCCACCCCGGGAGAAACAGGCAAAAATCAGTGGCGTGAACTGATACCGCATAATAAAGATGTTCTGCTTGAGGACGTTACCGCATTTAAAAATCATATGGTGATCAGCGAGCGTACAGCGGGCAGGAATCAGATCCATGTGATCAATTTTGACAACGGGGCTGAACATTATATCGCCTTTGATGAAGCAAATTTTCTCGCATCTCCCAAAGATAATTTTCAATTTGATACGGACATACTGAGATTTACATATGAATCTATGACCACACCGGAATCGGTTTTTGATTACAACATGACCACCATGGAAAGACAATTGCTCAAGGAAGAGGAAGTAGGCGGTGGATTTGACCATAACAATTATATGAGTGAGCGTATCTGGGCCACCGCCCGGGATAGTGTTCGGGTACCTGTGACAATGGTGTATCGCAAGGGAATGGTCAGAAGCGGCAAAAATCCTTTACTGCTTTACGGATATGGTTCTTACGGCTCCAGTATGGATCCTTATTTCAGGTCATCACGGCTCAGTCTGATCGACCGGGGATTTATCTATGCCATTGCCCATATCCGTGGCGGATCAGAAATGGGACGACAATGGTATGAAGATGGCAAATTGCTAAAAAAGAAGAATACATTTAATGATTTTATCGACTGTGCGGAATACATGGTTGCACAGAAATATACAAGTCCGGATTATCTGTTTGCCGAGGGTGGCAGTGCCGGCGGATTGCTTATGGGGGCCGTGGTCAATGCCCGCCCGGATCTATTTAAAGGCATCATTGCTTCCGTTCCATGGGTAGATGTGGTAACAACCATGCTTGATGAGAGCATTCCGCTTACCACAGCCGAATTTGACGAATGGGGGAATCCAAAGGATCCGGTGTATTATGAGTATATGTTGTCATATTCCCCCTACGATCATGTGGAAGCCAAGGCCTATCCGGCCATGTTTGTTACAACCGGCTTACATGATTCACAGGTGCAGTATTTTGAGCCCGCCAAATGGGTGGCCAAACTGCGGGCTATGAAAACCGATCACAATCTGCTGATTCTGGATGTTGATCTGGCATCAGGGCATGGCGGGGCTTCGGGTCGTTTTGCCCGCTATAAAAGAACTGCCATGGAATATGCCTTTATCCTTGATCAGTGAAGCCGAACTGATACAATCGTTACAACCGGCATTTATTGGTCGTAAAAATTGGCATCAGTTTGATTGTGATATTCGAAATCGGCTGCGGGTTCCCATTTGCCTGATTGTCCAAGCAAAATGGAACGGTATTCCTCTGGTATTTTAAAAACACACATCTGGATGTTTTTCAAATCATGCCCGATCATTTGCATGGGATCATTATTTTAAAAAATGATGGCGATAATGTACGGTCGAAGCATTGCGGGCAGGATGAAGATCTTGAATGGCCAATATTTTCTGGCAATTGCATGGAATTATTATTTTGACGCATAATTCCGATAATGCACGGGCGAAGCATTGCGGGCAGGATAATTATTCCGCACGGCCAATATTTTCTGGCAATGCTTCGCCCCTCGTATCGCTGCCCACATCAAAATCCCCGGCAATTGGCATAATATTTGACTTTAAATATGAAATATTATACGGGAATTATCATGCGATACCGGCGCCGGTCAATACGTTTACCGGGATATGATTATGCACAACCCGGAATTTATTTTATTACCATGTGTGTAAAGGGTCGTGATCATATATTTGGAAAAATTATCAACGGAAAAATGATATTAAATACTTACGGCAAAATAGTTCATTCAAAATGGAACAGGATTCCCCGATATTTTAAAAACGCACATCTGGATGTCTTTCAAATAATGCCCGATCATTTGCATGGGATTATCATTTTAACACATAATTCCGATAATGTACGGTCGAAGCATTGCGGGCAGGATGAAGATCTTGAATGGCCAATATTTATTAGCAATGCTTCGACTCTGCGTTACCAACAACCATCCAATTTATCACCCCCCAACGGGACAAAACCGGGATCCATTTCCGCCATAATACAAAATTTTTCATCGGTCACCACGCGAAAAATCAATCAGATCCGAAAAACACCCGGCCATAAAATCTGGCAGAGGGGATATTATGATCGGATTATTCGCGATCAAAATGCAGTATGGGCAATCCGACGATACATTAGCGATAATCCTTCAAATTGGAATAAACGAAAATATTGATGCAATGCGAATAAAATAAAAAACCCGGAAGAAAGTCTTCCCGGGTCGCGGCGAAAGATGAGGGATTGATTCCGCTGCCCTGAGGGATTATAGCTCTGCCACATCAGCAGGTTGCCACCTCATTGCTTCATTTCAGCTGCCAGCTGCATATATACCATTTTGTTTTTTTTTAGTATAATCTGTATTTACCAGACAATAATATTATTAAAGCTTATATCTGTGGTATATCCATTATTCTGCTGCTCATTTGATATTATCATCTAACCAATTGTATTTATTGATATTATCGTGATTAAATATCTTTGACCTGATTTTAGTACTACACCTAAATGTTAGTGAAAATGATCAAACTGAATAATTATAATAATATTATTTTGAATATGGTCGATATTGGAATTAAAGGGACGCTAGAAATAATCATTTCTGAATTTAAAAATGTATACAACAGCCTGATAATGAATAGTGTGAAACCATACGCCGAATTTGTGCAGAATCATTAATTAGGAACGATGTTCAACTTTGGTTTTCCTTATGTATTTGGTTCTGAGGCTGAATACGGAATATCTAGAAGGTTATTATGAAAGATATCTTATATTTGCTGCTTGCCGGCGGAAAAGGAGAGCGTCTGATGCCTCTGACTGCCACCAGACCCAAACCATTGGTACGTTTCGGGTCTCAGAGTTGTCTCATCGACTATACCCTGTATAACTGTCTGGTCTCCAGAGGTGGTGATGTATTGGTGCTAACGCAATATCTGTCTGATATGGTAGATAATTATATCCAGGCTTACTGGACGGGAGCATTTTCGAATATAGGCAGAGAACTTAAGGCGATCAGTTCCAAAACACTGCATAACGGTTTTTACGATGGTACTGCTGATGCCGTCTATCGGGTTTTATCTTCACTTGAAAAACTTCCTGACCATGTCGTTGTTCTGGCGGGCGACCATATATATAGAATGGATTACAGAAAAATGGTTGCATTCCACCTATCGGGAAGCAATGCCGCTACCGTGGGTTGTATACAATGTGATCCATTTCAGGCTCATCGCTTTGGTATCATGAACATCGATGCATGATCAATTCATCACCGGCTTTCTGGAGAAACCAAATGACCCGGAAATACCTAAAGGCAGAGACTACCTTATGGCATCTATGGGGATTTATATCTTTAAAAGTACTGTTTTAATGGAATATTTGACACAAAACCAGCAAGCGAGCTCACATGACTTTGGACATGATATTATACCTGGAATGGTCGAAGATGGCGAGGCAAGGGCGTTCCACTATAGAGAAAATAATCAGTACAACACCCTATTGGCGTGATGTAGGTGATTTATTAGCCTACTGGCAAGCCCAAATGGAGTTGATCGAAAATGACAACGACCTTTTAAATTTCTCCCCGATTGCCGGTTTGCGACAACTGCCTTTCTCTAAGAAGGATATTGTCTGGAAATATTATAATACGAATCATAAAGTTGTTCGATCTTCGATTGCCCATACAGCCCGGATTGGTCGTGCGGTAATAACAAATTCAGTTGTATGTCCGGGTGTTAAAGATTGAAGATGGCGTTCATATTATGAATTCAGTCCTGCTGGATGAATCAGAGATTGCGGCCGGTGTTGATCTTTCCGGCCGTCTCGTCATGCCCAGTTCAAAAGTTTTGTCTGCGGCTCAGGGTAGTTTCGCGATGTAGCGGAATAATAATAGGGATATATTCTGGAAACAGCATATTACGAAGTTGATCCTGCTGATAATGGCGAGAAGCATTAATAAAAGTTCGAAGGGATGTCTACGGTACGAGCCCTTTCGGACGACGATTTTCAAATCGCTCAAATTTACTGGTAACTTCAATAAAAACAACAAATATTACCAAACATCACATTTCCGACAATATCTTTTAATTCCAAGCAAATCCATTGAATTCCACTGAAGTATACACCAGTATTCACCGCATATCTTCGATAAAATTTGATACCCCCTACCTCGACGATTATATCGTCGTCCATTCACTGGTTGGCGCAGAGCTCCGAGGACAGGCCTTTTAAATTCGGGTAATTCATCAAGGAATAGAACACCATGATGTGCCAGAAGTACTCCCCCCGCTTACCATTGCTGCATCAGCCGGGTTATCACAACAGGTACCACTCAAATAATAACTCCAATAAGTCCATTTTGCTCTTTAGGCGGTACAAAATGCCGGTGCCGTCAATCGCCTGTGGAGTTTAATGCCATATATATGCCCAATACATTTTCAAACTGAACCAGTTTAAGATGCTCTGCGGGCATGACCGTTGAACTCGGTCCTAAACCGCGATCATCAATCTGGGACGTTCCCAGAATATCTTTAACCAGTTCTTTTATATCTTTTTCGGAAAGTCTATCATCTTCACCTGTTGTTACTATTTCATCAGTGACATCATTCTGGTCGCACGAAATTCCTCTGTTTGTAGCGTATAAAAATACGTTCCCGAAGACAGATTACCAGCATCGAACAGGACATTATACCTGCCAGGAGTAACATGCTGATTGAATATTGTGGCTACTTTTTCCCCGGTTACATTGTACACCGAAATCTGTACATTGCCTGCAATTCTTGTTTCAAATTCAATATTTGTAACCGGATTAAAGGGATTTGGAAAATTCTGATGCAGGGAATAATCCTGTCCAATGATGACCGGTTCTGATTCACCGACTTCCGTGCTTACACTATTTTCCAGAATAACTAAAAAGGGAACATCAGCCGTAAGCGCGTTTGCTCTGGTTACCAATACATTCATTTTACCGTCATTATCCAGGTCTGTAATGGCCAGATTTCGTAAATCGGCAAATAAATTGTCACTGTCGTAGAACAAGCTCCAATCATAGCTGGTTGAATCGGAGAGAGGACCTGAGCCGCTGTATTCCATACGATAAATTCTCGTACCTTCATCATTTCCGGGAGCGCGGCCAATATAAATGAAGTCCATCAGGTTATCACCATCCAGATCCCCGACGGCCGATCCATCTGAAGGCTGATTAACACCGCCCAGGATTATTACATCGGAAGGCGTTAAACCGGACACATCATCCGTACTGCCAATGTAGAAAATCTGGGCGTTTGGGCCATTGTCCGGCTGTATGCCTGAAGTGTAAAATTCGAGATTGCCATCACCATCGGCATCATAAAACCGCATTCCTCTCCGGTGTCCGTAATCCTCAGGTTCGAAGATTTTGTCCATTTCCACTTCCAGATTATAGGTATTTGTTCCCGTCGCCTCATAAATTGCCAGACTAAAAAAGTCCCAGGTAAATATCCAGATCTCGTTTTTGCCATCATTGTCAAAATCGACAACGCGCGGGTCATATACGACGCCGCCAATATGATTCAGGGAATTTTCAAACTCAATACCAAAGGCTGCCAATCCTATTCCGATATCTATTCCACCGGAATTAACTACCATCATTGTTCTGCCCTGTCCGGCACCCGGAGGACCATCATCTCCCCGGGACTGGATTACGATTTCCTCTTCATCGTCTTTGTCTATATCCGCGATAGCGAGTCCGGAATTGAGAAACAGGTGGTTATCAGGTCTCCCATAGTTCCAGATTTCTGTGGGCACGGAAGGGAAATTAGCCCCATCAAATTCAAAAACATACATGCCTTTGGGATTGGGAGGATCATCAGAAACATCCAGTGGCGTGCCGAACCAGAGTTCTTTCAGGCCATCTGCATCAAGATCACCTACAGCAATTGAAGTATACACATTACTTGCATTATTCGAAATAGGTGCCTGGAATGTCCAGCGCAATTCGAACTGGTTATCTCCGGTTACTTCATAATAATAAACCAACTGGCCGGCAGAACGGTCGGATAAAACACCGGATATACTCGGATCCCGGCTTACAATAAATTCCATCTGTCCATCATTATCCAGATCCAGGTCAACTATTAAATCCCAGCCACCCCATAAGCTATCACCCGTAGGAAATTGCGCAGAAATTGTCCAGCCCTCAGCAACGGTTTGTGAATGAATACCGGTAAATGAAAGCATTACAAATAATACCAATATAGATGCATTGAGTCTGTTCATAATCACCTCCATTTTTTAAATCTCTAAAAAACTTCAACAGGTTAACTAATATTTTATCGAAATGGAATATATGGATAACAATTAATATAACGTATTTTCCATGTTCTTGGCAATGAATAAGAAAAAGGCTGCCATGATAGATACAGTGAGTAGTTAGTAGTGAGTGGTGAGTAGTCATAAAACTGGCGTATTAATCATTATTGATTATTAAATGTTTCTGACTGTATTTTCAATACATACTAAAACTCAGCTCGATATGCGTGAATTTCACGGCTAACCACTCACTGCTAACCACTCACAACTAACGACAAACAAAAAATCCCCCTTTTGGCGGAGGATAGGGGACTCTCCCGACAGAGTCGGGATCCCGATTTCCTTAGTTTATGCGATTGTGAGAATCGGGAGAACCCCCAAGCGGTTTCCTGCGGCAGTTTTAAATTATCTGGATTTAATGCATGCAAACTGCTGTTTTTTATTGATTTACATAAATATTTTTACCCGTTACTTCCTGTTTTTATAATCCTCTGTTTTTCCAATACTTTCCGCTATTGTCCGGTTCTGTCATTGATAGTGTTGGCAAATATTTGCCGAAACCCGAAAGACCTTGCTGACTTCCATCTCTTTGAGACTGACCAGATCTGAGGAATTTAAGTATTAACGGCGACTATCAAAGAATGGTTGTGCAAATTCTTATTAAGCAGGGCCAGCTTTGGTGTTTGTTTTATTTTTAGGATTCTAAATAAAAGAATGTAACCACTTTCCTTCTCTCTCGTACTATTAAAGATCAAAACACCTCTTGTGTATCTCTTACCGATTAAAGGTGTAAGATGGCTAATGTACTGGGAGGAAAAGCAAATGAAAACAGGTTCCCTTTCGCTTGGCATCATCGTTTTATCATTATTTCTGCACTATACAATCCTCGCGCAGCACTTTCAAATGAAGACCGTGACCAATCATGTATTCATCATATCCGATGCGGACATTGGTGAAAGCCAGGTCGTGATCAAGTCGGAAAAGGGATTGGTCGTATTGAATACATTATGGTCTGAAATACCGGCAAAGGATTTTAAAGACGAAATTGAACAAACGTTTAATCGCGATGATTTTGCCTGTGTGATCAACACGGTAGACCGGCTGGATATGTTTGGCGGTAATGCGGCTTACCATAACGTGGCCATCATCGGCCAGGCCAATTTGGTGACTAAATACAGAGGAAAAGAAGACGAAGTCCAAGCTGAGATCAAACGCTTAATCGAGATGTGGCGCTGGAAAGAGGATGTGTCACGTCAACGTTTGGCAACACACAAGAAAGGCTCCAGGGAAGCACTTTCCGAGGAAGAATGGATGAACACCTGCAAACGACGGGCGGATGAACTTGAAGCGGGCTTTTCACTGGTATTGCCAGACATCGTTTATAATGACCGGAAGACTCTGGATCTCGGGGATCTAACTCTGGAGCTGATCTGGTTTGGCAAAGCCGGTTATGACGGAATGACCGTAATAAAGATCCCGGAAGAAAAGGTCGCCATTATCCCCGGATTTCTTCTGCACGCCCATCATCTTGCCCCGCATCCCCATAATACGTACGCCGAACTGGATGTTCCCAGATGGATCCATATCTTCGAAGAACTTTTTGAAGGCGAAGATCGTGTGGAAAAGGTGATCTGCAGCGGCAACCAGGTCTGGGCAAACGAGCGGGCGGCAATGCATCTGTATTATATCCGAAAACTCTGGAAAGATGTAAGAGAAGCGGACGCAGCCGGGAAATCACTGGCGCGGATTCAGGGTGAACTCTCTCTTGATACAGAATTTAGCTTTGTACGACAGATGCAGGTTTACCTGGATAACGGCGATGAACGAGTGCGTCCGCAGCACCAGGCCCATGTCAATATCTTCTTCTTACAGGGCAAGAACTTGGCAACGGAATTCCTTAAAAAGGAAATGAAGCAAACCTCTTTGACGGATGCTTTACGAATGCTCAAACAGCAATTGAATGTGGGCAGTGAAATTTATTATGATGAAAACCTGGTGAACGCATTCGGTTATGAACTGTTAAGATCAGGTGATATGCGTGAAGCGATTGAGATCTTTAAATTCAATATTGAGCTGTATCCGGAGTCATTCAATGTTTACGACAGTCTGGGTGAAGCGCATATGAAAAGCGGTGAAAGTGAACTGGCTATTCAAAATTACAAAAAATCCCTTGAGATCAATCCTGAAAACACCAACGCCAGGGAGATATTAATCAAATTAAAAAAATAGAAGTAACGCAATTATGGAAAACCTTTTCTGGACATACTTGAATAATTGCTGTGAAACAAGAGACCCAGCATTGTTATAGAACTGACACAATAAGGTGACTCAATATAAATAAAAGGAGAATTCGATGTCTTCACTCTACCAGGAAAAATTTCTGAAAAAGAGCTCTACGTCCCGGTTACATTTTCTATATCTTCATTTTTTTCTCTGCTGGAATATCACAAACGGTATCTGAAAATGAGCCGTCGGCTCTGACTTCAATGGACCAGGGGGCAATTATCGATTCCATCTCAAACGCCATGAATGAAATTTATGTATTCCCCGACGTTGCCAAGGAAATGGAAGCGCTCATCCGGAAAAAACATAAAAATGGAGAATACGAAACGCTGGCTACCTTACCCGAATTCACACAGCAGTTAACCGAGGATCTTCGTTCCATTAGCAAAGATAAACATCTATCCGTACGGCCGCTGCCTCCCAGGGCGGAAGGTCAGACGAGACGATCACCCGAAGAAGAGAAACAGCAATACATTGCCCAGGCAAAGAAACGGAATTTTAATTTTAAAAAGATTGAAATTTTATCAGGCAATGTGGGGTATTTAAAATTTGACAGTTTTGTAGATGCAGGAATTTCCGGTAAAACGGCCGTTGCCGCGATGAACTTCTTAGCCAATTCTGATGCTCTGATTTTTGATTTACGGGAAAATGGAGGAGGATCCCCTTCATTGATCCAGCTTATCAGCAGTTATCTTTTTGATGAACCTGTTCATTTGAACAGTTTTTATATAAGAAAGACCGGTGAGACCAAACAGTTCTGGACTCAGGCGAATGTGGAGGGTCCGAAATTGACGGATATTCCGGTCTATGTCCTTACCAGTAAATTCACATTTTCCGGAGCGGAAGAATTTACCTATAATTTAAAAAATTTGAAACGGGGTACCATCGTGGGAGAGACGACCGGAGGCGGTGCACATCCGGTAGAGTTTCATGCCTTTGAAACCTATAATGTTGGACTGTCCGTGCCTTACGGGCGGGCGGTAAACCCAATCACAAAAACCAACTGGGAAGGTACGGGCGTGGAGCCGGACATATCCGTCCCTTCAGAAGATGCCCTTCTGGTTGCACATATGGAGATTCTTAAAAAACTGAAGGATGACAGTGAAAATGAACAGGAAAAGACCAAAATTCAATGGTATCTGGATGGTCTATTGGCAAAAAAGAAACCTTTTGATCTTGAAAAAGAAGCGATGCAGGCATACACCGGGAGTTACGGTCCCCGGAAAATTCAACTCAAAGAAACGGCCTTTATTATCAAAGAGATAACCGTCCTGAGTTTTATATGATTCCAATGAAAAAGGACTGGTTTATGTTCGCGGAACTGGATTATTTCAGGATTGAATTCAGGCGGGATGATTCAGGGCGTGTTATTGAAATCGCAGGCCATTATGACAATGGTGATTCGGATGTTCATAAACGAACTGAACAATAGCCGGTTTCAACCTAATTCCCAATTAAAAAAAATCCGCCACCCGGCGGATTTTTTTTGCGGAGGATGAGGGACTCGAACCCCCAAGTCCTTTCGGACGGCGGTTTTCAAGACCGCTGACTTACCAGTTAGCCTAATCCTCCGGGACTAAACTCTAAGCACGAAGTACGAAATCCGAAACAAATTATAAATTCAAATAACAAATGTTCTAAATACTTATAACACATGACGCTGTGACTTTCGGATTTTGACAGACCAAATATATAATCAAAAGCCAAAACAACGATAAAAATTACACCAAATTGCAGCGCTAATCAAGTTCGGTCAGCATAAAACCGATTGGTATGTACCACCCTAACTGCTGAGAATTATATCCATTAAACTGTGCGTCTTTAAGGCATTTTCCAGGTTGCTTATATTATTCCTGGTCCGGCCAAGAACCCAATCCGCAAAATGTGCCAACTCGGGCAGGAAGCCCGCGTGCCGCAGAGAACTGTTCTGAATCTCACCCGAAATATAGTTCGGATGCCAGGTTTGGTGTAAAATGCGTTTCTTAGTCACTTTTTCCAGCGGTATCGATAATAAAGTACGTGAATTTGCCGTCTTGCTGATATTGACCAGATTTTCGATGACCACATTTGTCTTTTCAAAATTGGCCAGAACACGTTCATGACCGTTCTGCCAGTCGAAATTGGATGAAAGCAACAGCGTGCCGATCACCTCATGATCACCGCCGAAGCCGATCAGATAATTATATTTTCCTGTTTTATGTGCTTGTTTCAACACAAATTTTATATCAACAGCAGGCACCAGATAACGCAGCAGGTCGATAAAATGAATGCCAACTTCCAACATAAACGCTTTTATCGAACCGGTATAGGCACCGACACCAAACTCCATTTGCAGATTATTCAGGTTTCCATACGTTTTATCTGCAATAACCTGCTTCAATAATTGATAATTGGGTACAAACCGTTTCTGAAAACCAACCTGCACAAGGTTTTCGGGATCGGAATCGCACAGGTTTTTCAGGTCAGCAGTCGACGGGGCTGCCGGCTTTTCACAGAATACGGGTATGTCCTGACTCAATGCCTTGGCCAGGAATGCGGCATGAACTTCGGCATTGACACAGCAGATAATGGCGTCAAGTGTTTCATTTGCCAGCATCTCATCGCTGGATTCATAGAAGGCTTCTGCCCCATATTTGGCCCCATACAATTCGGCATTTTCTTTGTGAGCTGCACACACCGCCTTGATCCGGACCGGCAGAAACGGGAGAACCGGAAATAAATTTGTACGTGCATGGCGACCGGTGCCGATTATACCCAATCTGACCGCTTTTTGTTTACCACTCAGGATTTCCCTCATACCCCCGCTCTGATATTGCGCTAATTTTTTGCTGCCATATTTCATGAGGCGATCCATGGCGATTACTCCGATTATATGCTTTGCGCATAAAATCTAAGTAAAGCTGATATTTTAATCAACTGAATATACAGAGAGGTGTGTAATTGGCGGACTTGTGCCTGATACTAATTATTCAATCCCGCTTCGCTCATATATGTATCGTAGGTTTTATCGGCATCTGCACACCACTGGTAGTAGCCGAACATTTTTGATACGAGCATTTTCGGGAAAAACTTTTCCAAACTGCGGTAAAGTGCCACATCATATTTTCGATGGAAGTTTATCCAGCATTTGTTGCAGTTATTCTGGTAATGATGATGCAGTCTCCGGGTATTTTCACTGTTGTAGATCTCATCGAGTGAATGTGTATTGACATTGCCCAGCATGACACTCAGGTTCTGGCAGATGGGTACATCGCCGTTAGGCAGTACAACAAGACTGTCAAGAATGCTGTTGCATTTCATCTTTAAATTGCCGGTTTTCCATTCGTTGTAAAGCAGCATAAAATCATAGTTCTCTTTAAATTCCTTAACGATTTCCGGAATGGCATGACCGTTGGGGTTGATATGCGCTTCATCCTTGGTATCAAAGAACGCTATGTTATTGTAAATTCCTACCCTCAGATCGACGCCATGTTCTGAACAGACTTCGGCAACATGCTGCAGGTCATCGGTACTGTTAAAGGGGGTTAAAGTAAACATGACCGAAATCGGCAAAGTGCCTTTTAATTCCCGGATAACCTTCAAAACGCTGTCATACCCTTTTTTACCACGCATATATTCATAGGTTTCTTTGGTACCATCGAGCGAGATATACAAACGGGCCGGGGCATATTTTTGCGTAGCCTCGATCAAACGATCCGGTTTCAGACAGTTGGACAGTAAATCATACTTGGGATGATTTTCCTGCAGCCAGGCAAGAATTTCGTCTGCCTGGGGATGAAGTAAAAATTCACCGCCCTCCAGGCCGATTGTGGTACTCGGGGTAACACAATCCGACTGAATCACCTCGATCACCTTTTCCGCAGGCATATGTTTTACAGGTCGTTTCTTCCAGATATAGCAGTGTTTGCACCGTGAATCGCACATATCCGTCGCATATATCATCAACGTAGCCAATTTCTTGTTTGTCGCCAATGTGTTATTGCGCAGATATAGCCAGCCTCTGTTTATATATTCTTTATTTATATACATGAAATGGATATCCTGATTAGTGTTTCAGTTTTAATGTAAATTACTATTCTATTATTCCGCATAAGATAAAAAATACCGGCAGAAAATCCTCAAAAACCCAAAATCTAAAAATATATTATATTTTGAATATCGGATACCAAAATTGTTCAGCCCTAAATTTACCGCCTGATCGCCGGGCAATCAAGTCATGAGTCTATACAATTCTTAAAATTCAACGCCGCATGATCTGCGTTAACGCCTCGACAAGCAGGGCGCGGCAGGTGTTTTGCCGGTATTCACGGGTGGAGCGAATATCCGTGATCGGATCGATCTCCGTTTGAATCTTTTCCCCCGCCGTTTTGATCAGCCGGTCTGTAAGAGTCTTACCACACAATAGCTTTTCGGTGGCCCTGGCCCTTTGAATCCGCGGCGTGACACTCCCGGCTGCGATCCGGATATCGGTTAGGGTATCCTCTAGTTTTTGTCCGGATACCGCCAGCGACACCTTGCTGATTGCCATCGCATGCCGGGGACCGACCTTGCGGAAATACCAGAATTGCCCTTTTTCTGCCGGTAAGGGCAACACAATAGCCGCAATGTACCGGTTCCCCTCGAGACTGGTCTGCCCCGGTCCGATCATGACCTCATCCAATGCCTTTGACTGAAACACCTCTTCCTGACGAGGGCCGACCATCAAGAGACTGTTATACACCGCCAGTACCGGTAACGCATCACCCGCCGGTGATGCGTTGGCAATATTGCCCCCCAGGGTTGCACGATTCTGTATCTGAACCGAGCCGATCTGGCGGCAGGCTTCGATAAGCATCGGAAAGCGTGCAGCCAGTTTTCGATGATTGATCAGTACACGCATAGGTACACCGGCACCAACCGTTACTTTTTCCGTATCAAATGCAATGGTCTGCGTGAGTTCCGTGAGCCCTGAAAGGTCAATAAATATATTGCTCTCCCGCCAGGCATCCTGACGAACCATCAGATCGGTGGCACCGGCGATATATACTACCTTTCCGCTGATCCCATCGAGGACATCATCCAATTCACCGAAACTCTGCGGATGAAATACCTGTTGAAGGTTATTCACTCCGGCCATTCTCTCCTGACCCGCCGGACAATTTCCGACTGTTGCCCCAATTCTTTGATCGTATCGATGATTTTTGTGTATCCCGTACACCGGCACATATTTCCGGCAATGGTCGATTTGATCTGTTTTTCCGAATACGGCGGTTTGACCTCATTCAGCACACTCAGCGCTGACATCACCATCCCGGGCATACAAAATCCACACTGCACAGCACCCTGCTCGATAAACACCTGCTCCACTGCCCGGAATGATGGCCAGGTCCGTACACCTTCAAGTGTATAGATCCGGCTTCCGTCCACCTGCAAGGCCGGAACCAGACAGGCGTTGATCCGTTTGCCGTTCATCAGCACGGTGCAGGACCCGCACTCCCCCTTTCCGCACCCTTCCTTGGCAGCGATCAGATCGAGGTCTTCACGCAGAATATCAAGCAGCCGTTTCAACGGATCGGCCTCGATTGTTACCCGTTTTTTGTTAACGGTAAATTTAATCTTCATTAAATCCCCACTCAGCGGTCATTCCGCAGGAATCTTCCTGAGTGCCGGTTTGGAGGTATAAAACCACGAAGATCCTCCAAGGATGACATTTTAATGTAATTTCAATAGAGAAATCAAATTCTTTCGTTACTGTGCAAAAAGTGCCGCGAGGTCTTCCGGTACGACCGGAATATGTCTGAATTCATGTCCAAAGATCATCCACAATGCCGAGACCACCGCCGGGGCAGCACCGACAAACGGCAACTCTCCCAGCCCCTTGGCACCAAATGGCCCGAATGGATAAGGATTTTCCATCACCCGGACGTCAAATACCGGCGTCTCCGCGGTCGTTGGAATAATATAATCGGTAAAGCCGGTAATATCATATTTTCCGTTTTCAAGCCGGACTTTTTCATATAAGGCATATCCGATACCCTGAAGCGAACCGCCCTGGATCTGCGCCACCACCTGATCATAATTGATCGCTTTCCCGACATCATGGGTGGTCGTGTATCTGGTAACCGTCGTTTCAAAGGACACCGGATCAACTTCGATCTCGGCCACCGCGGCCGCCCAGGAAAACACCGGGTAGGCATCGCCGCGCCAGTGCACATCATCAAATTTGATCAACGGCGGATGGTGATACTCTTTTTCTATACTGCTGCCGGTCCGCGTCCGGACCGCTGCTTCGAAAGGGTATTTCCTTACCGTTGCCATAAAAACAGCCATTGTCATATCTGAAAAATCTCTTATATTTTTCGTGCAAGCTTTCGCTCAGCAGAGAAATTATATCCTTCGCAGCTTCAACCAGCAGCGATCCGACGATCATGGTCGTCCGGGAGGCGACCGTCGGACCCGAATCGGGCACCAGATCGGTATTGACCTCCGCCAGATGGATAAAATTACGTTCTATCTGCAGCGCGTCTGCCAGAATTGTACGCATAACCGTCGATTCGCCTTGCCCCATTTCGGTGGCGGCACTCAGGATCAGCAGGGATCCGTCCGGTTCCAGCCTGACGGTTATCTTGCCTTTGATCTTATTTTCGCCGGTACCGGTGAAACCGGCACCGTGCTGGAAAGCACAAATACCGATCCCCCGCAGCATTTCGCCCGGCTTTGAGCGGGGATAATGACCCGCTTTCAGCCGTTCCAGGATCGGGGATATTCTGCGCCTGGTATTTTATATACTTTTTCCGGTATCGGCTGTGCTTTATCACATCCTCAAATGTTTCCACGGCGGATACGCTATAGCGCAGAACCTGTCCGGTTGCCGTCTCCTGCCCCTCTTTGATCAGATTCCTGCGGCGGACTTCATCCGGGGTAAGGTTGAGTGTCACGGCAATTTTTTCGATGAGCATTTCGATGGCAAAAACCGCCTGCGGACCGCCAAAACCTCGGAAAGCGCCACTGGGAACACCGTTGGTCGCCACGGCTTTGGCCAGGATCCGGACATTGGGAACATAGTATGAACCCAGGGCGGTCAGTGCCGTTCGCGCCAGTACCACCTGTGAAAGGGTACAGTAGGCACCGCCGTCCAGATGAATGACCAGGTCTGCACCGAGAATGGTCCCGTCTTTTTTTACAAAGGCCCGGTCGTGGTGATGAGAAGGATGGCGTTTGGTGGTGACCTTGACATCTTCCTCCCGGTCGTAAAAGAGCGCGACCGGATGCTTCGCCTTATGGGCCAGAATTGCCGCATGACCGGCCAATAATGACGGATAATCCTCTTTACCGCCAAAGGCCCCGCCGGTCGGTGACTGGATCACGGTAATATGCTGACTCCGGCAAACATATTGACCAGAGCATTTTTGACGTAATAGGGACATTGTAATGTTCCATGGATTTCGATGCCCCCTTTTTTGGGAATCGCAATGATCCCCTGTGGTTCCAGGTATAGATGCTCCTGAAATCCCGTTTCCGTTTCGATCTCAACGATGTTATCCGATGCTTTCCTGGCCGTTTCCAGATCACCTTGGGTGATCAGGATTTCTTTGAAAACATTATGATCACCATAGATCCGGACCGGGCTGTTTTCAGACGCCAGCATGTCAAACACGGCCGGCAGGGGTGTATAATCAATCAGGACATGTTCTGCCGCCTCGCGCAATAGCATTTTATCCGCGGCGGCCAGCAATACAACCGGTTCGCCCACATATCTGACCACATCCTCCGCCAGAAAAGGCATATCCTTTTCCAGCATGGCCACAATATTATTCGGGATATCCCGGGCGGTGACGCGGACAATCGGGGCCCAATCGAAACGGGGATCGAATTGGATACGGTTGATCCGGGCATGGGGATGCGGACTGCGGATGGTTATCGCCAAACCACAGGCCGGGAATTTTTATGTCCCGGATATAGCGCGTTTCGGCGGTAAGTTTTTCTGCGGCATCTACTCTTATATCGGATTTTTTTGCGGGCATTTATAATGATCCATGGTTAATTAGCGATGTGATTCAGAAGGTCCAAAGGACTCCTTCGGAGAATCTTCCTGAGTGCCAACCCGGGGCTGAACAACCAGGAAGATCTTTACAAGATGACAGCAATTTAATCCAATCCATAATGCTCCATCCACTCATCCGCCGATCTGGATTCCACTTCCGGGCACCACTGTTTTATCGCGGCCATGTCTTTTAACCCGTTACCGGTAAACATCAACAGACTTCTTTCGGTCGTATTTATTTTCTCCTGAGCCCGCATTTGCCTGTATCCCGCCCATGTTACCGCCGCTGACGGTTCCACCAAGTACCCCCAGTTCCTGGCAATCTCCGACTGGGCCTGAAATATCTCCTCATCCTTAACGCGGATGGCTTCTCCACCACTGATCCGGATCGCCTCTGCCGCCATATAAAGATTACGCGGTGCACCGGCACAGATGCTGTCGGCAACAGTCGATGCTTCCCGGAATTCAAATTTGCCTGACTCCATAAACCGAACCAGGGCATCGCTGCCTCCTGCCTGAACGCCGATCAGTTTCGGTAAAACTTCTATCCAGCCGAGATCCAGCATTTCCGTGAATCCTTTAAATAAACCGCCCATAATAGCGCCATCGCCTACCGGCACAAAAATATAACCGGGCAGATTTCCGTCCATCGCGATAAACATATCGTAAGCCGCGGATTTTTTCCCCTCAACGGTGAGCGGATTATAGGCCGTGTTGCGATCATACCAGTTGTTCTGACCGGCAATCCTGCGGTTGAGATCAAAGGCCTGATCGTAGGATCCGCTTACGAGGTGTATATCTGCGCCGTAACCCTGGATCTGCAGCAGTTTCTGTGGCGGGATCCTTTCGGGCACCCATACATGGGCCCTCAAACCGAGACGGGCACATATCCCGGCCAGCGATGAACCGGCATTTCCGGTGGATGCCACAGAAATGTCGGTGATCCCCATTTGTATCGCCTTAAAGGCAACAAGAATAGAAGCACGGTCTTTAAAAGAGAATGTTGGATTGCGGGTATCATCGAGAATTAAAACCTTTTGATCATGATCAGATATTTCAAGCAACAGGTTATCCGGAAGTGCAAGCCACTCCAACCGGTTTTCCGGAATCATTTTTGCCATGTCCCCGAGTGGCCAGAGATCCGGATACAGCCAGGGCCGCCCCATGTACAGTTTGAGGAATTTTTCTCTTGAGTATTGTCTTCTTAATCGATCGTAGTCATAGATCACCTGCATTACCCCGGTGAGCGGCAGGTTGTCCTGCGCTTTTCCGCAGGCCGGGCAAAGATACCGATATTCGACTTCAAATACGGCCGGGGAATACTCTTTCCCACAGGAAAAACAATGGTAGATATAATGACTTGGCGTCTCAACTCGCATTGAAATTATCCTGCATATTATAAAATATCGAGTTGTTTTTTTGCTCAATGCTGTTACTTTTTGAATGCACCAAAAAGTAACCAAAAAGTGCTTGCGACAATTGAACTCGCCCTCTATTACTGATCCTGATTTTAAACATCGACCATTTCACCGGGCAATATCGGGCTCAAACAAAAATTGTCGCCAACTTCGTTCGCCTAACGGCGAACTCGTACAGGATAGGAAAATAGATATCTCTGTAACCTTGGGCCCTCAGATATCATGACTTTTCCTGTCATGCTGTCCCACGGTATCTTCGATAAGCACCTTCCAGGATATATTCAGCTACAACTAAACTCATTGAGATACTTGCATTCTGACTGGCCACCACTTTACTTTTTTTTACTTTTACCTTTTACCTTTTGTCTTTGAAATCTGGGATGATTTCATCCCGATTTGTTATCTCCAACGGAGTCTCCCATGGAGTCCTTCAGACCTTCGGACCGGCGGATTACGCTTTTATCGGGATAATCTTTCATCTTTAATCTTTGATCTTATGTCTTTTCCATTGTCACAAAGTCAATGCTAACAGAGACTTTTTGTACGTGCAGCCGGTTTTCGGCCTCCTGATAAACGACCGAATGGGGACCATCGATGACATCCGGCGTAACCTCCTTCCCCCGGTCGGCCGGCAGGGGGTGCATATACAACGAGTGAGACCGGGTGAGCTCCATCCTTTTTTTATCGCATACCCAGGCCGGATATTTTTCGATCAGTGCCAGGCCCTGCTTATCATCGCTGGTTGTGAGCAGCGGACCCCAGGATTTCGGAATAACCACATCCGCATCCGCAAAGGCATCTTCCATTTTATGGGTGATATGGAACTGCGTGCCCGCTGCTTCAGCGTTGGCTTTTGACTGTTCTACAATATCCGGCATCAGTCCAAATTCCGGCGGATAGGCCAGGGTCACATCGATTCCAAATCGCGGCATCATCAGGATCAGGCTCTGGGGTACCGACAGCGGGCGGAGATAATTCGGTGCATAGGTCCAGCTGACCCCTAGTTTCAGGCCGCGGGTATGCTGCCCGAAATGCTCCCGTATGGTAAAATAGTCGGCCAGGATCTGGGCCGGATGATACAGGTCACATTGCATGTTGATGATCGGAACAGCACTGCCTGCTTTCAGATCGGTCAAATAGCGGTTGCCCTGTCCGTATTTGCAAAAACGAACCGCAATCCCCTGCAGATACCCCGAAAGTACCTTTGCCGTATCGACGGCTGCTTCCCCGTGAGCGATCTGCATCGTTTCCGGTGCAAAATAGATACTGTGGCCGCCCAACTGGGTCATCGCTACTTCAAAGGATGTCCGGGTACGGGTTGAAGGATCGAAAAAGATCATTCCCAGCGATTTACCGACCAGCCAATCGTGATGTCTTCCGGCTGCGTACTCCCGTTTTAACTGGGCCGCCAGTTCAAATATGGTTTCCAGTTCCTGTACCGTCCAGTCCTGGGTGGTAATAAAGTGTTTTCCTTTTAATTTTGTTTGCATGGGTGACCTTTATGATATGTATGTTGGTATACTTATTAGGTAAAAGGTAAAAGGTAGAAGAATACAAGATAGGTCTCTTGAATTGTCATCCTGTAGGGATCTTCCTTGTTGCCAACCAGGAAGATGCTTATCTAAAGACCCCGTCTCGGGACAGCATGACTGAATTTCGCTTTTTATTTTTACCTTTGTAGTTTTTTTCATCTTTAGTCTTGTGTCCACTCCGATAATTACAATAGTGTCATGCTGAATTCATTTCAGCATCTCTAAGTCCAGTAAAAACAGTAGATCCCGAAACGAGTTCGGGATGACAACTTCGTATTCGACACTTATTGGAGGGGACTCAATCTTTGATCTTTCATCTTATCTATGGCAAAAACCGGTCATGGCACGCCATGACCCTACTTTATTGCTCTGATGGTTTATCGCCTTGTTACCAGGCGGGTCACAAACCCGCCGTTACTGCCTGATGCCTACTGCATCTCTCATCTCTTATTTCTCATCCCTCATCTGCACTGCTATCTGCCTGCAAGCAAAAATGGCAATAAACAATAAAACCGTGTGGCGATGATCAGATCATCCAATACAAGTTCCTCTTTTGAAGTATGGGCCAGTTCCTCCCGGCCCGGTGCAAAACCGATCGTCGGGATCCCCAACCTGCCGGCGGTTGCCACACCGTTGGTGGAAAACTGCCAGAATCCGCTCTGGTCCGCTTTACCGCCGCTTAATCTCGCGGCCTCCATGCCCCCCCGGACAAGCGGATGATTTTCATCGGTCATCCAGGTCGGAAAATAGGCTTCCTGGCTGAAATTGTATCCCGTCCAGCCTTTACCTTCATAACCGGATATCTGAATATCCGCATCCAAGCGCAAACGGTGGGCGATACTCTGCAGTTCGGCTTTGGCACTTTCCTTTGTCTCCCCCTGGGTCAACCGACGGTCGATATGGATCTGGCACTGATCCGCGACCGAACAGAGCGAGGGCGCCTTGCTGGTGATCCTGGATACGGTCAGGGACCCCTTGCCAAGCGGCGGAATCCCGGGCAGGTTCTGATCCAGTTTTTCGATTTCGCTGATCAAGGGGACCATTTTATAGATGGCATTTACCCCCTTCTGGCTGTGGGCCCCATGGGCCGATACACCGGTTGAGATGATATCGATCTCCATCCGTCCGCGCTGGCCGCGATAGACCCGCAGATCGGTCGGTTCTCCCAGAAGAACATGGTCGGGCCGGATACCCTCTTCTCCGATCAGGTGCAGTAGCGGGTACCCATCACAATCCTCTTCCAGAACCGATCCGACCACATACAAGGTAAACGGGGGTTCATTGTATAATGTTTTGATGATACCGGCGGCGATCAGAAAACCGGCCATGGCCGGTTTCTCGTCGACGGCACCCCGCCCGTATATCTTTCCATCTTTTATTACACCTTCAAACGGGGGGTGAACCCAATTTTCATTCTCGGTCACCACCACCGTATCCACATGGGCATCGTAGAGAATTTTAACCGGTCCATTGCCGATACGCCCTACCGCATTTCCGAATTTGTCGATGTAGGCTTCCTCAAACAGCTGGTCTTTCATGTTACGGATAATGAATTCGACGATATTTTTTTCATCTCCGCTATAGCTGCGTATCCGGATCAGATCCTGCAAAAGGCTGAATAATAGGGGGCGTTTATCTTCTATCTGTTTAAAAATTTTATCGATCAGATCCTTTTCCACGCGATATCTCCTGTTCAGAATGTAAAATTGACATCAGAATTGGTAATTGGTAATTGGTAATTGGTAATTGGTAATTGGTAATTGGTAATTTAAAAAAAATTCAAAATTGTAGACCCATACAACTTATCTTACCCTGATGCTTTTACCTTTTGCTCGCCCGCCGAAGGCGTGGCCTTTTACCTTTTTCCCGGGCCTTTGCCGCTCTGTTGCTTCATTGCTTTGTCTCTTTTTAATCTTTGATCTTTAATCTTTTATTTTGTGGTGTGGCATTTTTTCATCGTATAGGCATGGGCATGGCACGCCATGCCCCTACATGTATATTTTACTTTTGAAATCCTGGTCGCGATCCCGATTTATTTCCTCCAACGGAGTCCTTCGGACCGGGGGATATGCTTTCATCGGGATGATCTTTGATTATTTGTCATTTTTCATTTTTCTTTATTCATTACCTTTGTCGCTCTGTTGCTTTGTTGCTTTGTCACTTTCTATTCTTTGCTCTTTTTTCATTTTTCATTTGTCATTTGTCATAATTTTCCGTCTCCTATCGCTCAATCATTTTTAAGGCGCCCGGCGCGCAAACGGTGGTGCACAGGCCGCAACTGACACACCGGCCTTTCTCAAGTATGAATGATTTATCTTCGAACCGGATCGCCTTATACATGCAGGCCCGGGCACATAAGTCACAATAGGTGCAGGATGATGCTGTAAATACCGGATACAACTGCGGCCCCTGACCGAGATAATACATTTTTCTTTCGGGCCTTCTGTGAAAGGCACCGCGCATATGCTCGATATCGCGGTAACCATGTTTATCCATCCAGCGTTCCAACCCTTCGGTCAGCCGCCGGTAGATCTTTTCTCCCTGTAATATGGCGGCAGAACATATCTGGACCGCCGACGCCCCGGACAAGATATATTTGACAATGTCTTCCACGGTCCGGATACCGCCTACGCCGATCACCGGTTTTTCGGTCAGCGTGGCGATGCTGGCGACAAAATGCAGTCCAACAGTCAGGATCGCTCTCCCGGACAACCAGCCACGCCCATCTTCGCTGCCCAGCAACGGTTCAAGCGTTTCGATGTTGAAATCCAGGGCGGGCCCGAGACTGTTGATCGCCACATAGCCATCGACAATCGGATCGAGGATCCGGACGGCCGATGCAATATCGCCGATCGCCGGGCTGAGTTTTGCCAATACAGGCAATCCGGTTACATCCTTCAATGCCTGTGCCGTCACCCTTAGATTTTCCGGCTCCTGATCGATATAGTGGATCGAAAACTCGATGGCATCCACCAGTCCGGAACGGTCGAGCGCCTTGCCCAAAATCCCAAGCCTCTTCGGGTGTATATCCCACAGAAGCGATAACCGGCACACCGGCCTTCCGGACGATGGATAGTTCCATTTCGATAAATTGTTTAAAATTTATTTCCGACCATTTTTCGGCGTTGAGCAGACTGCCCGGAAACGGCGATGCGATATTTGGAATCGGTACCCGGGCCGGATTTACACTCAATGTTTTTGTCACCAGGCCGCCTGCCCCGGATCCGGCTGCCAGGATCAGCATTTGTGCATTGGCGCCGGTCGGACCCGCTGCGGTCCACACCGGATTGGGAAAATCAATGCCACAGATCTTTGTTGTGATATCCGCCATATTCTATATTTACTTGCTAATTGTTATGATTCTCAGGTTTGATGCTGATTCAATTAGACCATTTTCTGATTTGCCACTGCTGACCCTCCCCTGGCCCGCCTATGACGGTCCTTTCCCCTCCCTAATGTGATTAGGGAGGGGATTAAGGGGTGGGTCAACACCCGATATCTAACTTCAAGTTTCACTTTCTCTCATTTCTTCGATAGTGTATTTAATCGCCGCGATGATCTGTTTATAGCCGGTGCACCGGCAGAGATTTCCGGCAATGGCCTCGGTGATCTCCTCTTCCGTCGGATCTGGATGTTTCTCCAGCAGCGCTGCCGCGGAGAGCAGCATGCCCGGTGTGCAGAACCCGCACTGAACCGCTCCCTGCTCAAGAAAATTATTCTGCAGGGGATGAAGCAAGCCTTTGTCTGTAAGACCTTCAACGGTAAACACGTTTGTCCCGGCAACCTGTCCAATCAGGACCAGACAGGCATTTACCGCTTTCCCGTCGATCAATACCGTGCAGGCGCCGCATTCACCGATACCGCATCCTTCTTTAGTTCCGGTCAAACGGAAATCATCGCGCAATACGTCAATCAGCCTCCGGCTGCTGATGGTTTCAACTGCCTGTTTTTTTCCGTTAAGCGTGAATTCGATCATGTTTTGCTTCCTGTCAGATCCCGGAGCAATTGATAAAAGATCTGCTGAATTACCGGCAACTTATACGGGGTCGACCAGCGGAGACCCGTGATATGCAGCATTTCCTCGCCCACCCTGCGGGAAAGATCCTTCAGAAATTCCGGTGTCGGGTTTTGCCCCGCGCACTTTTTTTCAAGATCGTACAGACGTATCGCAATCGGGGTAACCGCACCGCAGGCAATTCTGCAAAACTGTATTTTAACACCATTTCTTTTCAGGAGTATCGCCAGGGAAATACGGCTTACCGCAACACCACGGCGGCGGCCCAGTTTATAGAAAACACCTTTGGTACCGGATTCAGGTACAGGGAGTATAATACCCGTCACCAGTTCATTCGGCTTCAGCACTGTCTTATAGGGTCCGCTTAAAAATTTTGCCAGCGGAATTTCACGTTCGCCTTTGAAGGACCGGATTTTTATCCGGGCATCATATACCAGCAGCGGTGGGGCACTGTCGGCGCACGGCGCGTTGTTGATAAAGTTTCCTGCGATCGTTGCGCGGTTGCGGATCTGCACCGACCCGATCCGTCCGGCCGCTTCTGCCAATAAAGGCAGGTTCGACCGGATTACGGAATCACCGGCGAGTTTTGAAAAAGTGACCGCCGCTCCGATCTCCATATATCCTTTCCTTTTCACAATGGTGTTTAGTTCGCGGAGATGATCGATGGCGATCAGCCGGCCGAACCCGCTGAATCGCTTCGATCCCTGATGCAGCCCGGGAATAATATCGGTACCGCCGGCAATGATTTTTGATCTTTTGCCCGGCTGTGCCAGAAATTTCAGGGTTTCCGGCAGATCCTCCGGTCGGATAAAATCCATCGCAGGGATCATGTCTGACTCCCGCGGGATATATCTTCCGGATATAATTTTTTTCCCAGAATAATTTCTTCCAGGTTTACCGGTAAATTGAAAAATCGTTTACCCGCCGCATTGCGGATCGCATTGGCAATCGCCGCCGCCGTAAGTTCCAGGGTAGGCTCCCCGAGCGACTTCGCTCCCCAGGGGCCAAAGTGATCTTTTCCTTCGATAAAAACCGGAACGATCCTGCCGATATCCCTGCTGGTCGGCATCAGGAACTGATCAAAATTCAGTTCCCGGATAAACCCCTGATGGGCGCTGATCTCCTCCCACAACCCGTAACCGGCACCCTGGGTTACCCCGCCATAGACCTGTCCCTGTGCTCCCTGCAGATTGATCACCTTTCCCGGGTCATGTACCGCGGTTACCCGTTCAATATATACTTCCCCGGTTGTGATATTGACCCGCACTTCGGCCACCTGGCAGCCATAGACATAAGTAAAATACGCCGGCCCCTGTCCTTTTTTCTCGTCCCAGTGGACCTTTGGTCCCTCATACCAGCCGATAGCCGCAAGATTTACACCGCTTTGACCGGCCAGCCGGCACAATTCGGCATATTCGATCGATTTTCCGGATATTTCTGCAACCCGGACCCTGTGATCGGTAAAAATGAATTTTGACTTTTTAGACAATGCCCATTGTTTTCGCAGAACATCTTCCAGGCGACCACGGATGATTTCCGCGGCAGATTTTACCGCCCCGCCCCCCATCAGCGTGGCACGGGATGCCACCGTTGGTCCCGAGTCGGGAATATTCCCCGTATCCATGTCGAGGTAACGGATATCCGAAACGTCGATGCCCAGGACCTCGGCGGCGATAATCGCATAAGTGGTACGCATGCCCTGCCCGTTCTCCGCCAGACCGGACAGGAGATAAACCGATCCATCGGCCTGGACGGACAAATACGCCGCTGCGGCATCGATCCCCTCCGCCCCCAGCGAGCATCCACGGAAACTCACCGCCAGACCGATGCCTTTCTGCCAGGCATGCTTGCTTTCAATAAGCCGATCACGGCTGAGCAGAAGGTTATCCGGTGATCCTGTCCGGACAAGCGGATTTTTCTTATGGTATTTTTTCCATTTGCCGGTAAACTGCGTTTCTTTTACTGCCCGGTTTAAAACTGTATGTATATTGACATCGTGCTTTCTGAGAATATGACCGGTTGCTGTGGCCGAGCCCTGCCGATAGGCATTGATTCGTCTGATCACAACCGGTGACAAATTCAGGACAGCGGCAATCTCATCCATTAGCGATTCCTGGGCAAAGATCGGTTGTGGTGAGCCGAATCCGCGCATGGCTCCCGTGTAGGGATTGTTGGTATAGACCGCCCGTACATCGGTCGATACATGTTCGATCTCATAGGGTCCGGTGGCCTGAACGACCGATCGCCAGGTGACAAACGGACTCATAGAGGCATAGGCGCCGCCATCGGCCAGGATATCGATCTGCATCGCTTTTATTCTTCCGGTCTGCATAAAACCGACCTTATAGTGCATAATATAGGGATGCCGCTTATAGGATTCTTTGATCGATTCTTCACGGGTGTACCGGATTTTCACAGGACGTCCGACTTTGAGCGCCCCGATTGCGGCCCGTGACGCCATGAGATTCATCGAATCATCCTTGCCACCGAATGATCCGCCCAGTTCCGCCTGCACGATATGTACACGGTTCAACGGCCAACCCAGCGCTGCAGCGACAATACGTCTTGTGCTGAAAGGGTTCTGGATACTGCCCACGATCCGGATACCTTTGTTACCTTCCAGTGGTATGGCAATCACACACTCCGGTTCGATATAAGCATGTTCGACCCGCTGGGTCGTATATGTTTGTTCAAGGATATGATCGCTGGACGCAAAACCTTTTTTTACATCTCCTTTGCGCAGCGGATGATGGACGATCAGATTTGATTTTGTCTCCGGGTGGATGAGCGGGACACCTGCATCGAGGGCGTGCTCCGGATCGGTTAACACCGGAAGCACTTCGTATTCAACCTTTATTTTATCGAGGGCGGACCTGAGTGTATCCTCCGATTCACCCAACAACATCGCAACGACATCCCCGGGCGTTACGATCTTATCGTAGCAGAAAACCGGCTGATCCGGACGGATCAGCCCCACCTTTTTTTGACCGGGCACATCCGTGTGATCACAGATAGCCATGATGTTTTTATCATTACGAATGGCGCTGTAATCGGTCTTGCCAAGACGGGCATGGGCTACGGGCAGGCGGAGCATGACAGCGGCGAGTTGTCCCGGAAAATGATAATCATCGGCAAATTTTGCCGTGCCGGTTACCTTTTCCAGGCCGTCAATACGGGTCACCGGTTTGCCGACGAGGTTAAAAGTATCGGTTTTTTTGCTCATCTGGCTGAATTTTCGGATATCCTAAAAATTTTACCACGGAAAAACACGGAATGACATAGGTTTAATCTTTTAAAAATTTCCATTTTAACAGTCATTTCTTCGCTCTGCTCGGAATAATATTAAAATCAGTTTTTCAGAAGTTTCAAATATTATCATTTATAAAATAATCCCTATATTTCCGTGTCCTTCCGTGGTTTATGTCTGCATTAGGTTAAATAGTTTCTCACCCTGCCGGAAGATTGAAGATATATTTGTCTTCAGACCCTCAGCCAATGCAAAATTCAGCATCAATGGTTGTCCCTCCTGGATAACCGTATGCACACGGCTTTCAAGCATACCGTAGACAAAATGTCCCCAGAAATTTTCGGCAGAAAAGGGTGTCGGCGGCACATAATCCCAGAGGATCAGATCCGCCCGGTCATCGGTGCAAAGCCCGGGAAAATCGGGGAACCACCGGCGGGCAAATGCCAGCTGATCAAAGTATATCTTTCTTATCCAGGCGAAGCTATCGTCAAAACCGTTGCCCTGCATCCGGTAAAGCAGGAACAGCTGCTTCAGGCTGTGGGCGATATTGGCATGCATGCCGTCGGTGCCGGTCAGGACAGGTATATCCTCCGGAAGCGATGCATATACGGGTAAACCGACTGCATTGTTCAGATTGGAATCGGGATTAAACACAAGTGCACCGCCTGATTCAGCGATCAGGGCCAAATCCCCGGATTCGAGATGCACTCCGTGGACCAGCATAGATTTATTGTTGAGCAAATGATGGTTCTTTAACCGCTGTGCGGGTGAGATACCAAATTTATCCCGGCTGAATCCGATCTCATGGCGGTCTTCGGCAATATGGATATGGATCCCGGTAGACAATTTCTTTACCCGGTTTCCCGCAGCGGTCAGAGTCTTATCCGACAGGGTAAACGGGGCGTGCAGACCCATCATCCCTTTGATATCGGGACCGTTGGCTGAACCGATAAAACGGGTATTTTCCTCCAGGCCTTCGATGGCCGAAGACATTCCGTTTCGATCTGAGGTCTCATAGCATAGAACCCCACGCATCCGATTTTTTTCAAGGATATCGGCAATAAGGGTCAGACTGCCTGCAGCCATCGCCGGTGAGGCATGATGATCGAAGATATAAGTGACGCCGTTTCGGATGGATTCCTGCACCGCCAGAACGGTACAGGCGGCGATCATCTCCCGGTCGAGCGCCCGGTCCAGCCGCCACCAGAGATTCTCCAATATCTCGGGAAAAGTGCCCATCGCGCCGGTCGCCGGCACCCCTTTGGCCAGACGGGAATAGATATGATCATGAAAGTTAACCAGGGGTAAAGTGGCTACCCGTCCTCCGGCATCGATCACGCCTTTTTTGCTGCCAACTTTTATAATTTCAGGATATTTTCGTTCCGAAAAATCCCCGATCCTGCCGTCGACGATCTCCAGATCACCAAACCGTGGAACGATTTTCATCCCTTCGATCCGGCAGACCCAGGTATTGAGTATCTTATATGCAGATGGATGCATCATGTTAAGTATAGTATGCTTGTGTTGCCTGACTAATTTTTTCTACTTGAAACCGAGATAAGACGCCAATAAAGACAATATATCATTTTAAACTGATTTCAATCAAAGAATTCATTGATGGTCATTCTGTCCTGGAACGGGATCCATTGGAAAAGAATCTTCATGATTCTATCTCCTGGCTCAGCAACAAGGAAGATCCTTACAGGATGACAGTTGTAGTATTATAAAATGTTTAATATATCTATGAACCAGTATTCAGGGCGCTTCACGTATAATTCAACCAGTCTTTATACTACGCCGGGCGCAACCATTGGCCATAGGTGTAATCAATCTTTATTTCCTTTCCGTCCCGGATCAACGGCTTCCCCCGCAGCCAGGTCCCTTTGACTACGGCTTCGAAGGTTACCCCTTCAAACGGGGTATATTTTCCTTTGCTGTGCATTTCGGATGCGCTGACGGTCTGATTTTCCCAGAAGCTGATCAGGGCAAAATCAGCGTCTTTGCCCGGATTGAGGGAGCCTTTTCGCGATGCCAGGCCAAAATATCTTGCCGCATTACCGGAAAGATGGGCGATGGTTTGCTCCAGGGTGAGGCGTTCTTTTTTAAATCCTTCGGTGAACAAAAACGGTACCCGGTGTTCCACCCCCGGAATACCGCCGTACACCTGCCAGAAATCCGGGGAAGTTTTTTCTTTCAGAGGATCACAACCGGCATGATCGGTACTGACGAAAGAAAGCGTATCATCTCTGAGTCCATCCCACAGCGATATGCGGTCGATATCCATTTTGACCGGAGGTGCTGTTTTTAAATAGGCTGATATTTCAGGGCGGTCAAAATCTTCCTGTGTGAACATCAGATAGTGCGGACAGGTTTCAGCTGTAAGGGGCAGGTGCTCTCCGCTTGCTTTCCGGATCAGAGATAATCCCCTCTTCGAACTGAGGTGAACAATATGTGTTCGACAATCTGTTTGCCGGCAGATTTCACGCATCTCCGCCACAGCGGTTGCCTCTGCAAGCACATCATGTGCCGCGCAATAGGCCTGCCAGTTATTTTTTCCTTCTTTGATAGACTGTTCCTGTCGCGAGGTAACCAACTCCCTGTCTTCTGCGTGCACCGCCAGCGGCAATCCCGTTTTTTTTATCCATTCTGCCGCGGTCAGCATCTGGCTCAGCGTGAGTGCCGTGAATTCAGGCATACCCGAGATAAGATAGGCTTTAAAACCGACGCTCCCCGCGGCGGCCAGCTCCTGAATCTGCTTTTCAATTTTATCAAAGGATGTACCCGATACCCCCCCCCAAAGAGCATAATCGATGCAACTCCGGCCCACTAAAGCCTTTTTTTTTCTTTCAAAGTTTTTCCCCGCTGTGACCGCTGGGACGGACGTACACGGCATATCGATCACGGTCGTAACACCGCCCACGGCCGCTGCCAGTGAACCGTGTTCGAAGTCATCGCGCTGTTCAAATCCCGGGGTATTGAAATGGACATGGGGATCAATGGCACCGGGCATCAGAAAAAGACCTTCCGCATCGATCACTCGGATACCTTCAGGCATCTGACTTTCCGGTAATGCGGCAATATATTTCCGCCAATATTCCGGATCCGATATATTTTTCCACAGGACCGGATTGGGTGACCGGGGTTTGATCTCAAGTATTTTTTCATTAAATGTGATATCCACCACTTTGAGAAAATTATCGCGGTCACATATCAACGTATTGATTAGTACGGTTGTCATCATATTCATTTTTCCCGGCTGCTGACTCTCAGGTTAAAGGCTTCTATCAGGTCATCCCACACTGAGATGATATCAAAACGTTCCGGCCAGTAATCTTCGTCATACCACTGGGCATTGAGTTCCTCTACCTGTTTACCCTGCTGCTCCACCCATGTGAAGTATTTCAGATTATGTATGGCCTTACGCTCATAATAGGTCAGTTCCTTAAAATTATCAATACCCTGTTTACGGATCACGCTTTGCCAATCCACACCGGCCTGCTGAACCGTATATTTGCCCCGATCCTCTTTCATCTCATTCAGGCGGGAGATATAGAGATCCGCAGAATCGGTAAAGACCGTAAAAATGATATCTCTTTCGGTTAATTCATAGTATCGGGAGAGTTTGATGGCGGCCAGTATATTGGCGATCGAGGAAATACCCAGCCACGGCAGTTTTGTTATGGTTCCGGGATCGATCCCCTGTTTTTGCAGCCATGCGTGACCTGTAGGTTCATTGAACAGACGCAGCATGCGCAGGGTATCATCATCATCGATGGCACAGACCGCGCTCAGGTTTCTGATGTTATGGATCCAGGGGACATGTTTATCGCCGATGCCTTCGATGCGATGACCGCCGAAGCCGTTCATCAGCAATGTCGGGCATTGCAGTGCCTCGCAGGCCAGTACTTTCAGACCGGGATAGATTCCGGTCAGATAATCGCCCGCAGCGATGGTTCCCGCTGAACCGGTGGCGCTGACAAAAGCGGCCGGCCGTTGCAACGGCCCGGCAATCTGTCCGAAAAGATCTTCAATTGTCGGTCCGGTAACCTGGTAATGCCAGACTGCGTTACCAAACTGGTCAAACTGGTTCAGGACGAGGTACTGATCACTTTCGGCCTCCAGTTCATGACATTTGTCATAGATCTCTTTGACATTGCTTTCACAACCCGGTGTCGCATAGATCTCAGCCCCCCGCTCACGCAGCCAGTCGAACCGCTCCCGGCTCATTTCCTCCGGCAGGATGGCCACCGGATGTACCCCGAGCAGCGCCGAGTTGAACACCCCTCCGCGACAGTAATTTCCCGTTGATGGCCAGACCGCTTTGTGATATTCGGGATCGAAACGGCCGGTCACCAGATATGGAGCAAGGCATCCGTATGTTGCACCGACCTTATGGGCACCGGTCGGGAAAAATTTTCCCACCAGGCCGACAATCCGTGCCGGCACACCGGTAAGCTGCGATGGTAATTCCAGGTAGTTGATATTTCCGGGAATGCCGGTTTTCGGGTCGTTGCGCCAGTTGATCCGGAAGAGGTTCAGCGGGTGCAGCGCTTGCAGATCAATTTCTGGCAGCTGATCCGTGATCGTTTTTGGAATTTGCTCAGGATTTCGCTGCTGATTGAAGGTGGGAAGCAATATCTTTTTTTCCCGGCATCGTTTGATGGTCCGGTCCAGATAATCCTGGTTTTCGATCTGCCAGTTCCAGTTGTGGTCTCTCTTCAAATCCGCGTCCTTGCAAAATGGGGGTTAAATCGATAGAAAATATATTATATATGTTTTCGGCTGAAACATGCAATAAAAAAGTGAATTTAGCGGAAAATAAGTAGAAGAGGAGGAATAGAAGTGACAAAGTGTTCTGCTTCACAGGAAATGGTAGTTTCTGCACGTTAGTATCTTGACAGTTTCCTCATGATTAAACTACCTTGATTTCTGCAATTACTTTTTGTTCTTTGACAATTTGGTTATAGAGATTCTTATTCGCCTCGCGGCGTCTCTTTTTGCCGCGGGCCAATTTCTCTCTTCGAACAGCCTAGTCTTTCCTCGACTTTGATCACTAAGATAATCATTCGGGGTTAAGTATTTCAGGCCTGCATGAAGCCGTTCATTGTTATAATAATTGACCCAGTTATCGATTATTTCAAGTGCCTTGTACTTGTCTTTGTAATTTGCTTTTCACTTAGACCTTCTTCTCGCAGACTACGGTGGAATCGTTCGATTTTACCATTCGATTCCGGATGTCTGACTCGGATCTTGATATCTATCAGAGAGAAATCTTTGATTAATTGCCTAAAATCTTTGCTTTTAAATTGCACACCGTTATCGGTAACTATTCTGGGTTTTTCTCCAGGATATTTTTTCAAGGCGGATTCTACTACGGCTCGCATCGTTACTCGAAGATGCCGTCTCAAGTAAATCCCAGTGAACGATATAACGGCTATAGGCATCTAAAACACCAACAAAGAAGTACCAGCGACTTTTTACCCATAAATACATGATATCAATATGCCATTGCTGGTGAGGCCGGGTTGGTTTAAAGTCATATCTTCCCGGACTCCTGTCAGACTTTTTATACCGCATTAGAAGGTCACGTTCCGAGAGTATGCGATAAACAGTACTTGGAGATAAATGGACCACATCTTCATCGATCATCATGTAACTTAAACGCTGGTAGCCTTCCTTTGGATGCTCAAGTGCATAATCAATGACAGTATCTATCTCCCAGCCTAACGTAGCATCCAAATTAGGTACAGGTCGTATATTGATCTTCCAGGTTACCGCACGATTCCATTTTTCGCCAACGGTAATAAGTATTACCTCGAAAGACCCAAATGGGAAAGTACCCAGTTTATTTTCTGCCCACTACGGTTGCTGGTTAGAGTGACATAATCCAATATCGACTGCTTCTCCTCTGCTGTAAACCGGCTTTTCTCTGTTACTCGAAATACTTTTTTTTTAAACTGACATTTTCCTGAGTGATCTCGACGATCGTATTTTTTAAACGCGCAATCTCTTCTTCTAATTTATGTTCACGATCACTCTTTTTGTGTTTACTATTCAGGCCATCTTTCATGGCCGTCTGGGCCTGCTTTCGCCAGGCGTAATAGGTTGCTGTAGTAACTCCGTGTCTGCGACAGACTTCATTGATACTCATGCTTCCGTATTCGCCTTCCTGAAGAATCTTGAACTTCTCTTCAGTGGTGAAACGTCGTTGGGATCTCTTGTCCAAGTTAATGTCCTCCTATTCGAATTGTCTAAATTATGATTAAAGGAGGAATACTGTAACAAAGCAACAGAGCGACAAAGCGACAAAGTAGGGGCGATTTTGTATCGATATAAAATAGTCGGCCAGAGATCGTGAAAGCAGGGATCTCAAGGTAAAAGGTGAAAAAAGAGGGTATTGAAACTTTTGGTCCCCGATCCCTCATTTCTCATCGCTGGTTTCTTTCGCGGAGAGGGTGGGATTCGAACCCACGATAGAGGTTTTGCCCCTATACTCACTTAGCAGGCGAGCGCCTTCAGCCAGCTCGGCCACCTCTCCAAAAAAAAATCTAAAATCACTAATCCAAAATGTAACATCAGGATTATATTTAGATTAGTTATTCTAAAAAATGAATTTACCCATATCATCCAGTTCAGTCAAGCATGGGTCGGCAATTGAAATAATTTTACCCGGACAACTTTGTTTATGGCCGGAGCAAACTTTAAATTTGAAGAAAATGAAAAATGATCAAAGAATAGAAAGTGACAGAGCAACAAAGAAACAGAGCGACAAAGGCAAAAGGTAAAAGGTAAAAGGTAAAAGGTAAAAGGTAAAAGGTAAAAAAAATATATCCGTTTAATGCTTAATTTATTTTAAAAGTAAATTTAAGACATGTCTAGTATAATAGCCGTGATCAGTAGTACGACCGCTGAAGATAAAAAATAAATTTGGTCTATCCACATACGGGAATAGCGGCCAAGCGAATAACGCGATGGCTAAGTTCACGTAGATTTCCCCTTAATTTATCATGACCGAAACTGTATGACAAGTATCGTTTGATAGCGGTGATCAGCAATACGACCGCTGGAGATAAAAAATTAATTTGGTCTATCCACAAACGGGAATAGCGGCAAATCGAATAAAGCGAGGGACAAGTTCTGGTAGATTTCCCTACAGAATAACGAAACACACAATTGGTGCAACGGCGACAATTTTTGTTTGAGTTCCGATATTGCGCCCTAGTCATAAAATTACCTGCAAACCGGGCTTAATAATATCGGAACGAGTTTAATTGTCGCCAGGGCTTTTTGGCTACTTTTTGGTGCTTTCAAAAAGTAACATCATGTCCGAGATCCTGAAACAAGTTCAGGATGACAATATTTAGAAATTTTCATATATACATGGAGTCGAAATGAAAATCCGCTTTTTTACCGATAACGATCTGGATCCCGTGGTCAGATTGCTGGATGCCAATTTTACCTACGATCACATGACAACCAGCCTGCTGAAAGAAAAAATTTTTGACGATCCCAATTACGATCCGGAAACTGTTTGGGTTTGTACAGAAGATGATAACATTGTCGGATTTATGCAGGGTGTGATGCGGCAAATTCATGGTGAAAACATCGGGTATATCAAACTGATGGCCGTGGATGAAGCGGTGCGGCGGAAAGGCATCGCGCGGGAAATGTACCTGAAACTGGAAGAGCATTTCCGTGAACAGGATGCGGATAAGGTGCGGATCTATGATGTGCCGTTCAATTACTTCATGCCCGGCATCGACCCCCGCTATACCCCGGCGCTCTGCTTTGCCATGCGGATGGGTTTTGAACGGTTTGCGGATACCAGCAATCTGCAGGTAGCATTGCAGACGCAGAATTGGTCCACCGGAGGAGAAGAAGAAAGATTAAAGATAAAAGATCAAAGGATTGAAATAAAACGGGCGAGGGAAGAAGATATAAACGAATTAATGGGTTTTATTGATGCCGAGTTCCCGTTGTGGCGGGCGGAGGCGGAGGCCTCATTCAGATCCAAACCGGTTGCCATGCATATTGCCCTGCTCGACGGAAAGGTAAAGGCCTTTTCCGGTCATAACGGCAACAATATCGGCACCGGCTGGTTCGGCCCCATGGGCACCCATCCGGACCTGCGCGGCAAAGGCATCGGCGGTATTTTGCTTAAACGGTGTTTAGCTGATATGAAGAATTGGGGATTGGAATACGGCATAATCCCCTGGGTGGGCCCGATCGATTTCTACGCACATTATGCCCATGCGGTTGTGGAACGGGTGTTCTGGCGGTATGAAAAAAGATTAAAGCCAGCGCTGAGCAAAGTCGAAGCGATGAAAGATTATCCCGATAAAAACATATCCCCCCAGGATATAAATCGGGATGAAATCCTCCAGGATTTCAAAGGCAAAAGGTAAAAGGAAAAAGTAAAAAATCCGTCATGCTGTCCCGAGACGGGATCTTTAGATAAGCATCTTCCTGGTTTTAAATCCGCCTCGCAACAAGGAAGATCCCTACGGGATGACTGTAAATGTGCTTTTTACCTTTTGCTCGCCCGCCGAAGGCGTGGCCTTTTTCCTTTTTACTTTTTCCTTGTTTCTAAGCCTAAACGAACATTTTAATCCGGAAGCGTTACAGGCTTAGAAACCATATGTCGCGCTGAGCGAGAGCATGGACAGCGTAACCGGATCTTCGACGGTAAAATTCTCATATTCAAGACGTACGCCGATCGGTCCGAGATGGACACCGGCACCCAGACCCCAGGCAAAATCAGATCCGGTCTTCCCCAAAACTGACTGGACCAGTGTATTCTCGGTTTTCCAGAATAACATCCCGGCCTTGGCGAACAGGTCGATCAGATCGAGGACCTGCAGACGCCCCATACCGTAAACATCCCATCCGGTCGTTTGGGTTTCGAACTCGTATTCTTCAACCTTCAATGTGCCCAGGTTACGGTAACCGCCTTCGATACCAAAAATTGCCGGGAATGATACACCGCCAAAGAATTTATAGCCGGTGGAATTTTCATTCAGTTCCTTGGCCTGGTTCTGTACATCCTGGACCGTGGTTCCGACAAAGGTATTGCCGATCCCGGCACCGATATAGAAATCCTGTGCATGGACACCGGCAGCAGTTATGATAAAGAGCATTCCGATTAAAATCGTCAATTTTTTCATTGTTTATTCTCCCTGTTTATAGGTTATATTGTCGGCAAAATATCCTTATTTATATGAAATCAGGTAT